>NZ_JBIAJE010000010.1:242945-319771 GCF_042871785.1 Streptomyces sp. NPDC005551
GGACCCCCGCTTCGGCCTGGACGGCCTCGGGCGCAAAACCCCGCCCGGGGGGGCTCACCCCCCCCGGCCACAAAAACCCCCCCCCCCCCCCCCCCCCCCCCCCCCCCCCCACAACCCCCCCCCCCCCCCCCCCCCCCCCCCCCCCACGGGCGGAAGCGCAGCGTCACCGGCCATGAACACCGCGTCGCGTCCCGCGAGTTTCGCGCGGGACTGCGAGACCATGTACGGGGAGAGGCCGCCACCGGTGACCCCGTGCCCCTGCCCAGAAGCGAGGAGTGACAGGCTTCCCGCCCCGCATCCCAGGTCAAGGACGTCCGAGGCCCGCTCCGGCAGCCACTTCCGCAGCCGGGCGGCCCGGGAATCGCGCACCGGGGGATCACGCGGACCGTGATCCGGCGCGACGTCGAAAGTGACGGACTCCGCTACCCGATCGACGCCCGACGTTTGGCTGTGGCCGTTAATGGTCATGTGGCCAGGGTGACACCCACCACTGACAGTCCGACGGACCGTCGGATCGTGACCACCGCCACTGACAGATTCCGACCGATGAGGAACGCTCCCCAGCAGGGTCTACCTCCGTGGAGTCACGGAACCCGGTAGGCCAAGGAGGCAGCCATGCGCCGCGTGACCGTGCAGAAGCCCCTGAAGAGGTCGGACTCCCGTCGCGTGCGGGACGAGGCCGACGAGCGCCCCACGGAGCGCCCGGAGGTCCGCAAGGACATCCACCGCACCTGGTGGCCCGACGGCTGATCCACGCCGTCCGGACGCCCGCCCCTGCTGAGCCCCGCCGACCGTCGACCGCCCCGGACAACTACGGAGAGCGTCAGAGAAGCCGCTTTCGGTAGTGGACGCGGTCATAGGGACCGTCGACCCGACGCTCCACGACCTCGTAGCCGAATTTCGGATAGATCTTCTGGTTCTCCCACATCATCGCGTTGGTGTAGAGCCTGACCTCGGACAGCCCGAGCGCACGCGCGTGTGCGTCGACGAAGGCGAGCAGCCGTCCCCCGACGCCCTTCCCGTGGGCGTCGGGATGGACGGCGATGCTGTCGAGGAACAGATGGTCCGCGTGCGCCTCGATCACCACGAGGCCCGTGACGGGCTCCCCCGTGACGAACACCCGCCCCGCCGCCACCTGCGCCGCGTGGTCCGCCTCCATGGGCTGCGGCACCACACCGATGCGCGCGATGTACGGCCGGTACGCCGCGTCGGTCACGGCCGCGACGGCGGCCACGTCCGCGGCACCCGCCGGCCGGATTTCCGGCACCCCTGCGTCTGTCGAAGCCTCGTCCATATCCGGAACGGTACCTACCTGATCACCCGGAACGGTACCTACCTGATCGCAGTCTCAGCGCTCCCTTAACCGCACCATAAAGATCGCCGTCCCCCGCTCCCAGCAGGGGATTCGGCGGATTCCTCGGGCTAGCTTGCTGAACGCCCCACAGTTCAGGACCGTTTCGAGGAGTCTTCATGCCCGCTCGCCGCACGGCCGCCGCGGTCGCTTCCGCCGGTGTCGTCCCCCTCGCGCTGACCGTGCTCGCCACCGCGCCGGCCGCGGCGCACGGCACGATGGGCGACCCGGTGAGCCGGGTGTCCCAGTGCTACGCGGAGGGCCCGGAGAGCCCGGAGTCGGCTGCCTGCAAGGCGGCCGTCGCGGCCGGCGGCACGCAGGCGCTGTACGACTGGAACGGCATCCGGATCGGCGACGCGGACGGCCGGCACCAGCAGCTGATCGCCGACGGCACGCTGTGCAGCGCCGGCAACGACGAGTTCAAGGGCCTCGACCTGCCCCGCGCCGACTGGCCGGCGACGAGCGTCCGCAGCGGCTCGTACACCTTCAGGTACCGGGTGACCGCCCCGCACCGGGGCACGTTCAAGGTCTACATCACCAAGGACGGCTACGACCCGTCGAAGCCGCTCGGCTGGGGCGACCTGGACCTGGCCCACCCGGTCGCCGCGAAGACCGACCCGGCCGCGGCGAACGGCTACTACACCTTCTCCGGCACGCTGCCGCAGCGCTCCGGCAAGCAGCTGCTGTACGCGGTCTGGCAGCGCTCGGACAGCCCGGAGGCCTTCTACTCCTGCTCGGACGTCACCTTCGGCGGCGGAGCCGGAAGCGGCGAGGGCAGCCGTTCCACGGGGAGCGGCGGCGGTTCCGTCCCCGCCCCGTCGGCCTCCGCGCCTTCCGAGGAGCAGATCGAGGACGGTGCCGGCAAGTCGACCGTGGAGCACCACGGCCACGGCGACGACGACGCCGGCACATCGGCGGACCCCACCGCGGTCTCGGGCGCGGACGACGCGGAGCCCACCGCGGCCTCGGGCGCAAAGGACGCCGGGCCGGCCGCCGGCACCGTGAACCGGCCCGCCGCCGCGGGGACTTCGGAGAACCTGGCGGAGACGGGCGGCGATCCGAGCACCTCGTACCTCGCGATCGGCGGGGCGGCCGCCCTGGCCGTCGGCGCCGCGGCGCTGTTCGCCTCGGTCCGGCGCCGCGCGGCGGCCGGAGGTCGCCACGGCCGCTGACGCGAGGCGACTTCGCGCCCGGTCGCGCACGGGTCCGGGGTCCGCCCGGCGGCTCAGGCCGGGCGGACCCCGTTCACGGCGGCCGGACTGCCCGGCCGGGGTGGTCAGTCGAGCACGTCAGTCGAGCACGGACGCGCAGGTGGTCGCGGTGGCGTGCGCCGGATCGAGGGCGTTCGCCACCTCGTGGTACGCGACCCGGTCGAGGAGGCCGATCGCCACGTGCTCGGAGAAGTCGGCGGCGCACAGGTTCTGCACCAGCACGTTGCGGACGCCGGAGCCGCTGAGGAACTGCGAGGCGTACGGCGTGACCACCTCGTCGTACTTGGTGGCGATCACCGTGTAGTGGACGCCCGTGACGGTGTCGCCGCCCGCGTTGAGCTTGGTGAGGAAGGCGGAGCCGGCCACCTGGTCGGCCAGTCCCGGCGTGCTAGCGGACAGCAGGGCTTCGGCACCCGGGAAGTACGGGAGGAGCTTGGCGAGTCCGTTGAGGGTGGTGCCGTGGTTGTCGGGCGCGATTCCGACGAGGGCGTTCACCTTGGCGGCGCCGCCGAGGAACTTGAGGTAGTAGCGGGGCATCATGCCGCCCTGCGAGTGGCCGACGAGGTCGGTCTCGGCGGCGCCGGTCGCGGCGAGCACCTTGTCCACGAAGACCCGGAGCTGTCCTGCCGACTTGTCGATGGGGCCGAGGCCGTGGAACAGCGGGACGCCCGGCAGTTGGCCGTAGTCGAGTGAGTAGACGCAGTAGCCCCGGTTCACCAGGTAGGGGGCGAGGGTCAGCCAGTTGTCGACGGAGTTGCCGAAGGTGCCGTGGACGAGGACGACGGGGCGCGGGTGGGCGGCCGAGGGCTTGCAGGAGTAGTCGTTCCAGCCGCGGCCGGAGGCGGTGTCCGCCTGGGCGGTGGCGGCGGGGGCGGCGGTGGCGGCGGCGGCCAGGAGCAGGGCGGCCAGGGGTCTGAGGGCGCGCTTCCAGGGCAGCATCGGGTGATCTCCTTGCGGCTCAAGGGAGTTGCGGCGACGTACGCCCTGTGATCCGGATCACGAGGATGCTGTTCACTCATCAAGTTACGAGCGAGTAGTGCAAGAGTGAAGTTACGCGTCGGTAAAAACTCGCACGGGTGGCCGGGCCCTGTGGTTCGGCCTCACCACGTGGGGCGGATGGGGCCCCGGGGCGCGATGCGTGTCAACTGCGCGCACAGCCGGTCGGCTTCGTCCTCGCCGAGCAGTTCGGCCCACGGCCGCACGGCCTCCGCCGCCGCCTCCTCCGCGGCTCGCGTGCAGGCCCGCCCCCGCTCGGTCAGCACGAGCAGCCGGGCGCGGGCGTCCCCGGGGTGCGGCCGGCGCTCGACGTACCCCTTGCGGACCAGTTCGTCGACGAGCTGGCTCGCGGCCTGCTTGGTGATCCCCAGATGGGCGGCGACATCGGTGGCCGTCGCGCCGTCCGGGGCGATCCGGGCGAACGCGAAGCCGTGCGCGGGCCGCAGCCCCTCGAAGCCGCGCGCGACGACACCGGCGTGGATGCGCTGCGTCAGCTCACCGGCGACGGCGAGCAGGGCGGCGGACAGGGCCATGGCCTCGGAATTGTGCACGGGAGCATTGAAACACCCTTGACGAAGTGGTCAAGCTGCCTGACCATATAGTCAAGAAGCTTGACCATGTGGTTCCAGTGGAGGTCGCCATGCCCGTCGTCCGTTCGTCCGAAGCCGTCGTCCACGAGATGCACGGCGCCCGTTTCCTGTCGTACGCCGCTCCCCGCAGCGGCAGCCGGGAGCTGTGCGCCTGGCGCGGTGAGATCCCCGCGGGCACCAGAGCCCCGCTGCACACCGTGAACCGCGAGGAGATCTTCCACCTCGTCTCCGGAGAGCTGCTGGTCACCCTCGACGGCCGCACCGAGCGGATCACCGCGGGCGACGTCCTGATCGTCAACGCCGGTGCGACTCTCGGCGTGGAGAACCCCACGGGGCAGCCGGCGGTCTCCTGGGTCACCACGTCCGTCGGCCTGGAGGCCGAACTGGCCGACGGCACCCGGATCACACCTCCTTGGGCCAACTGAGGCCGCGGCGGGCGGGTTCGGCTACGCGGCCAGCGTCCCCGGCACGATCACGTGCGGTCCGAATCGGGCCCGCGCCCGGTCCGCCGCCTCCTCGACCCGGCGGACCTTCTCGTCCACCGGATCGAAGGTGAGCTGGTAGGAGGCCTGCTCGGCGGGGACCAGCCCCTCGGCGCGCAGGACGACCGCGCGCACCCGGGCGCGTTGCAGGCCGAGCGCCTCGTACATGCGGTACGCGGTGGCCGTGAGTGCCGACGAGTGAGCGGTCGGCTCCTTCAGCGTGCGGCTGCGGGTCGTCGCGGAGCGGTCGGCGTAGCGCACGGTGAGCGTCAGCGTGCGGCACACCTGCTCCAGCGAGCGCAGCCGGGTGCCCAGCTCCTCGGTCGCGGAGAGCAGCGCCCTGCGGTGCCGACCGGGATCCAACTCGTCCCGGGCGAAGGGGCGTTCCGCCGCCAGGGAGCGCGCCGCGGCGTTCGGGACGACACGGCCGCGGTCGACGCCGGAGGCCTTCTCGTGCAGTTCGCGGCCGGCCCGGGCGCCGGTGAGCCGCTGGAGGGTGGACAGGGGTGCGGCGGCGACCTTGCCGAGGGTGTCGAGGCCGTACTCGCACAGGGTGCGGGCGGTGGCGGCGCCGACGCCGGGCAGCGCCGCGACCGGCTGGTCCGCGAGGAACTCCCTGACGGAGCCGGGATCGCCGGACACCACCCGGGTCCCACCGCGCGTGGCCTGCCGCAGGGCCATGCGCGCCAGCACCGGGCCGGGGCCGGCCCCGATGACACAGTCCACGCCGTGGCGGGCGAGGGCCCGCACCCGTATCACCGAGGCGAGTTCCACGACGCCCCGGCCGAAGTACCGTTCGGCGCCCCGCAGGTCCACGAGCGCCCCGTCGGGCGGCAGCGCCTCGACGACCGGAGTGAACTCCTCCAGCAGGCCGATGAGTTCGGGCAGGGCGGCCTCGGACATCGGAGGCAGCTGGAAACGTACGCAGAGGATGGTCATCCCGCACTCCCCGGAGACTGGTGCCACAACTTCTTTCCTCCCGCGGGCCCGTCGCCCGCGGGTTTCAGATCGGCCCAGGGGTGCATCCGGAACCCCGTGGGCAGGCGGATGCTCCGGTCGGCCATCGGGTCCTGGGCGGCGGAGCCTGCCGGGCGGGGCCGTCCTTCCGAACCCGCGAGCCTGGCCCGGGACGGCCCGTCGCCGTCCCGCGGAGAACCGTCGGAGCCGTCCCCGGCCGCCCTGTCCGCCTCGGCCAGCCGTGCGGCCACGCCGTCCAGGCCCTCCTCCCGGCGCACCTCCAGCAGGTCCGCGAGGTTCCAGGCGGCGGCCCCCACCACGCTGAAGCCGCGTGAGCCGCGGCGCTGGACCACTCCGCGCACGAGGAGCAGCCAGGAGTGGAAGACGGTGTGCGCGCAGGTGTCGTGGGAGTCGTCGAAGAAGGCGAGGTCGACCAGGCCCGTGCCGTCGTCCAGCGTGGAGAAGATGACGCGTTTGCCCGAGCGGATCGGCGGGGTCTGGGTGGCCGCCTTGGCGCCCGCCACCAGGACCGTCTCACCGTTGCGCGCCTCCCGCAGCCGGCGGGCCGTGACCACGCCCAGCTCCTGGAGGAACTCCCGGTGGTCGTCCATCAGGTTGCGGGAGGTGTCCATGGAGAGGATGCCCAGCTCTGCGCTGAGCTTCTCCGCCTCGTCGAGGTCCGGCAGCCCGGCCGACGCCGTCCGCCGGCCGCCTGCCAGCGGAAGCTGGGCGCCGCGCCCGCCGCGCGCGCCCCGGTGCAGCTCCGTCAAGTGCAGTTGCAGATCACGGCGGTTGGCGCCGAACGCGTCGAGGGCGCCGACCTGCGCGAGCCGCTGGGCGAGCGGCCGGCTCGGCCGGGCCCGCTCCCAGAAGTCGAGCAGTGAGGCGTACGGCTGTCCGTCCGCGATCCGTGCCGCCTCGGCCTCGCTGATGCCGTGCACGTCGGAGAGTGCCAGCCGCACGCCCCAGACGTCCTTGACCCCCCTGTATTCAGACACCAGTTCGATACGATGGGCGACCGCCGACCGGTTCACGTCCAGCGGCAGGATCGGCACCCCTCTGCGCCGCGCGTCCGCCAGCAGCAGCCGCTTCGGGTACATCCCGGGGTCGTGCGTGAGCAGCCCCGCGTAGAAGGCGGCCGGGTGATGCGCCTTCAGCCACGCCGACTGGTACGTCGGTACGGCGAAGGCGACGGCGTGCGCCTTGCAGAAGCCGTACGAACCGAAGGCCTCGACGATCTCCCAGGTGCGCGCGATCGTCTCCGCGTCGTAGCCCTTCGCCGCCGCGTGCTGGGCGAACCAGATGCGGATCCGCCCCTGCGACTCCATGTCGGACAGCCCGCGCCGCACCCGGTCCGCCTCGTCCCGCCCGCACCCGGTCATGATGTCGACGATGTCGATGATCTGCTCGTGGAAGACGACGACTCCGTACGTCTCCTTCAGCGGACCCTCCAGGTCCCGGTGCGGATAGCGGGCGGGCGCGCGGCCGTGCCGTGCCTCGATGAACGGCCGCACCATGTCGGCGGCGACCGGCCCCGGCCGGAAGAGCGAGATGTCGACGACGAGATCGTGGAAGGTCGCGGGCTGCAGCCGCCCGACCAGGTCCCGCTGGCCCGGCGACTCGATCTGGAAGCAGCCCAGCGTCTCGGTGGACTGCACGAGCCGGTACGTCGCCGGGTCGCCCTGCGGTACGGCGTCCAGGTCCACGGAGCCACCCGTCGCCCGCTCCACCTCGGACACGGCGTGCGCCATCGCGGACTGCATCCGCACCCCGAGGACGTCGAGTTTGAGCAGTCCGAGGTCCTCGACGTCCTCCTTGTCGAACTGCGACATGGGCAGGCCCTCGCCGCTGGTCGGCATGACCGGCGTACGGGCGAGGAGGGAGGCGTCGGAGAGGAGCACCCCGCACGGGTGCATGGCGACGCCGCGCGGCAGGGCGTCGAGCGCCTCGACCAGCTCCCACAGCCGCCCGTACTTCTCCTTCTCCCCGGCCAGCTGCCGCAGTTCGGGCAGTTCGTCCAGGGCGGCGCGGGCGTCGCGGGCGCGGATGTGCGGGAAGGACTTGGCGATCCGGTCGATGTCGGCCGGGTCCATGGACAGCGCGGCGCCCACGTCGCGGATGGCGTGCCGGACGCGGTAGGTCTCGGGCATCGCGACGGTCGCGACCCGCTCGGTGCCGAACCGGCCGATGATCGCCCGGTAGACCTCGATCCGGCGCGCGGACTCCACGTCGATGTCGATGTCGGGCAGCACCGGGCGGCGCTTGGACAGGAACCGCTCCATCAGCAGCCCGTGCTCGACGGGGTCGGCGTGCGCGATGCCGAGGAGGTGGTTGACCAGCGAGCCGGCGCCGGAACCGCGTGCGGCGACCCGGATCCCCATCTCCCGGACGTCGTCCACGACTTGAGAGACTGTCAGGAAGTAGGAGGCGAAGTTGTGATGGGCGATGATGTCGAGTTCCCGGTGCATCCGCTCCCAGTAGTCCCGGCGTCCGGCGTAACCGCGCAGCACCATGCCCGCCGCCGCCCGGGAGGCCAGGGCGCGCTGGGCGGTGCGGCGGCCGGCCCCGACGAGGTGCGGCTCGGGGAAGTGGACGGCGCCGATGCCGAGGTCGTCCTCGGGGTCGACGAGACACTCGGCGGCGGTGGCCTGCGTCTGTTCGAGCAGCCGGTACGCGGTCTCGCGGCGGAAGCCGGCGGCCTCGACGATCCGCTCGGCGGCGCCCAGCATGGCGCCCGGGTCCTTGAGCCAGGCCTCGCCGCTGTCCAGCCCGCGCCGGGGGTCGACGGGGACGAGACGGCGGGCGGCGTCCAGGACGTCGGCGACCGGGCCCATGCCGGGGTCTGCGTACCGGACGGCGTTGCT
This sequence comes from Streptomyces sp. NPDC005551, assembly GCF_042871785.1. Taxonomy (NCBI): domain Bacteria; kingdom Bacillati; phylum Actinomycetota; class Actinomycetes; order Kitasatosporales; family Streptomycetaceae; genus Streptomyces; species Streptomyces sp. NPDC005551. The sequence goes on from NZ_JBIAJE010000010.1 coordinate 251,397, forward strand.
GAGCACCGGGCGCACCCCCTGCTCGGCCGCGAAGCCGACGGTGCGCGCGGCCAGTCGCAGGGAGCCGGGGCCGGTGCCCTCGCGCCCGTGCCAGACGGCCTCCAGGCGCAGGGCGTCGCCGTACCCCTCCCGCCAGGGCACGAGCAGTTCCGCGGCCCGGTCGGGGCGCCCGGCGGCGAGCGCGCGGCCGACGTCCGAGGCGGGGCCCAGCAGGACGGTCAGCCCCTCGGCGTGGTTGTCCGCCCGGGGCAGCAGCGGCGGGCCCTCACCGGCCTGCGATGCCGTAACGATTCTGCAGAGGTCCGCCCAGCCGGCCGCACCGTCCCGGGCGAGGAAGGTCGCGCGGGGTGCCGACTCGTCGACGAAGGCGCCGCCGCGGACCGGGGTGCGCCGTTTCTCCCCGCGTCCGGGCCCGCCCACCGCGAGCTCGGCGCCGAACAGCGGACGGACGCCCGCCTTCGCGCACGCCTTGGCGAACCGGACCGCGCCCGCGACGCTGTCCCGGTCGGTGAGCGCGAGGGCGTCCATGCCCCGCTCGGCGGCGCGCTCGGCCAGCCGCTCCGGGTGCGAGCCCCCGTACCGCACGGAGAACCCGGAAACGGTGTGCAGATGCGTGAACCCTGGCACACGCACCTCCCGCACCCGCGAGCCCCTGGCCGGGCTCTCGAACATTAGTTCCCAACTGCCTCACCTCCACCATAGACCAATTTTCGAACAAGCGTGCTACATCCATTCGGGCCCGTCCCACCTGCGCAAACACCGTGCCGCCCGGAGCGTGGGGGCATGACGCAGACAGCCGGTGCCGGTACCCCGCGTACGTCCTTCCTCACCGAGGTGAGGGACGCTGTCACCCCACGGGCCACGCTCCTCGTCATCGGAGTGATCGCCCTCCAGCTGCTCTTCGTCGCCTCCTACGTGGGCGCGCTGCACGACCCGAGACCCCGGGACGTGCCCTTCGGAGTCGTCGCGCCCCGGGCGGCGGCCGAGCAGACGGTGAGCAGGCTGCGGCAGATCCCGGGCGGGCCGCTGGACGCGCGGACGGTCACGGACGCGGCCGCGGCACGCCGGCAGATCATGAACCGCGACATCGACGGCGCACTGGTGGTCGACCCGTCCGGCACCACCGACACACTGCTGGTGGCCTCCGGCGGGGGCGCGGCCCTCGCCAACACGCTGGGCGCCCTCACCACCGCCCTGGAGAAGAGCGAGCGGCGCACGGTCCGGGTGGTCGACCTGGCCCCGGCCTCCGACCAGGACTTCGACGGGCTCTCGTCCTTCTACCTGGTCGTCGGCTGGTGCGTCGGCGGCTATCTCGCCGCGTCGATCCTGGCGATCAGCTCGGGCGCCCGGCCTGCCAACCCGCGCCGCGCGGCGATCCGGCTCGCGGTGATGGCCCTCATCGCGATCACCGGCGGGCTCGGCGGCGCGGTCATCGTCGGTCCGGTCCTCGGCGCCCTGCCCGGCAGCGTCTGGGCGCTGTGGGGTCTCGGGGCGCTGATCACCTTCGCGGTCGGCGCGGCCACGCTGGCCCTTCAGGGGCCTCTTCGGGATCGTCGGGATCGGGCTCGCCATCCTGCTGATCGTGATCGCGGGAAACCCGAGCGCGGGCGGCGCCTTCCCGCTGCCCATGCTGCCGCCCTTCTGGAAGGCGATCGGGCCGGCCCTGCCGCCCGGCGCCGGCACCTGGGCCGCCCGCTCGATCGCCTACTTCAGGGGCAACGACGTGACCGTCTCGCTGCTGGTGCTCTCCGCCTGGGCGGTGGCGGGAAGCGCGGTGGCCCTCCTCGCGGCGTCCCTGCGCGAGAAGCGCCATGCCCCGGCCGAGGTCTCCCCCCGGCCCGTGTGACCGGCCCGCACCCCGGCGGGAGTCCCGCCCCACGACCGGTGGGTGCGGGACTCCCGCCGCAACGATGCGCCGTCAGCCGATCCGGGCGCCGGTCGCTCAAAGCACCCCGGTGACCGGCGAGCCCCCGCACGCCGGTTGCGTGCGGGGGCCCGGATGCCGCCGGCTGCAGTCCGGCCGTACGGGTGCGGTGCGCCTCGTCTCAGTAGACGTGGACGCCGTAGGCGCTGAGGGCCTCGGTGACCGGCTGGAAGAACGTCGTACCGCCGGAGGAGCAGTTGCCGCTGCCGCCGGAGGTCAGACCGTAGGCGGTGGAGCCGCCGTACAGCGGGCCGCCGGAGTCTCCGGGCTCGGCGCAGACCGTGGTCTGGATCATGCCGTAGACGACGTCGCCACCGCCGTAGTTGACCGTCGCGTTGAGCGCGGTGACCCGGCCGCTGTGCGTGCCGGTCGTGGAGCCGCGACGGTAGACGGTGGTGCCGACGGACGGCGTGGCCGCGCTGGCGATGTCCTGGCTGCCCACCGCGCCGGACTTGGTCACCGACGAGTTGGTGTACCGGACGATGCCGTAGTCGTTGGTCGGGAAGCTGGAGCCCGTGGTCGTGCCGAGCGTGGTGGTGCGCCCGGAGTTCGAGTACCAGGTGCCCGCGCCGTCGGTGCAGTGACCGGCGGTGAGGAAGTAGTAGTTCCCGCTGTTGTCCTGGACGTTGAAGCCCAGTGAGCAGCGCCAGCTACTCGCATAGATGGCGTCGCCGCCGGAGATCAGCTTGTTGAACTTGCCCGGGGTGTGCTTGATGACGAGGGCGTCGGCGTTGCTGCCGGCGTCCCGCTTGATCTGCGCGATCTCGGCCTTCGACACCGTGCTGTCGACGGTGACGACGACGCGGTTGGTCTTCTGGTCGACCGCCCAGGCGGTGCCGGCGATGTCGGAGGCGAGCACCGACTTGTTCACCTTGCTCAGCTGGGTGGCGCTGAAGGTGTGCACGTCGGACGCGCTCGCGTTGGGGACCGCGAACGACGCGGCGGCCACGAGTCCGGTGCTCACGGCGATCAGCCGGGACCGTCTCGATATACCGCTGCGGGGGGTGGTGCGCTTGATCCTCACGTGTCGTTCCTCCGAAGGGAAGTCGGGGGCCCGCGTGGGGTCGGGGCCCGTGAGGCGCAGCCAGGGGTCCGTCCGGATTCCGAACAAGGCGTGCCCCTGACAAGCGCTGTGGGGAATATTCGGCTGCACGGCCGACCGGCGCAAGGGCGCCTTTCGGCCGTGCAGCGTTCAACTTGCCCTCACCACAACGGAGTTGATCAGCGAACCCGCCGGACCCCGGCTTCCCCGAGCGGGTTCACCGCAGCCTGCGCTCCCCCGCCTCGATCGCCGTGCCCAGCGTGTTCCCGGGCGGCGGGAAGGGGCAGACGAAGTGGTCGGCGAAGGCACACGGCGGCAGCAGGGAGCGGTTGAAGTCCACCGTCGTACCGCCGTCGGCGTCCGGTGCCGCGGGGCGCAGGAACCGGAAGCGGTAACTGCCGTTCCCGCTGGTGGTGTCGGCGAAGACGGCCCAGAGCGAGCCGTCGTCCTCGACCGACACCTGGAGGGTGAGGTCCTGACCGTCCAGCGTGAAGGCGAGCACTCCGCCGAGCCCCAGACCCCGGGTCCGGCCGTCCACGTTCTCGACCCGCACGGTGCGGCTCTCGCCGTACGGCGTGAAGTGTCCGGGCACCGACCAGCGCGCGTCGTACGGGGTGGCGTCGATGCCCTGGAAGGCCCGCCGCGCGGGAGATGCCGGGTCGAAGTCGCGTACCCCCCAGACCCCTTCGCGGGCGAGGACGACGAGCCGGCGCTCACCGTGGCCGACCCGGGCGGCGGCGGCCGGTCCCGAGTCGGCCACCAGCCGGATCTCGCCACCGAAGGGCGCTCCGTCGACGGTGAGGCCGTCGGCTTCCCGGGCCGTCAGCACGACCGCGTCACCCTCGGCGGCCCACCGCCCCGGGATGTCCGGAAGTCGACCCTCCGGATAATCCTCCAGCCAGTACGTGCCCGTCAGGGAGAGCGGGCCGTAGGGCGCCGTCACCGTCTCGGTGCGCTGCTCGTGCCAGTGCTTCCAGTCCTGGGATGCGTCCGTCGTCATGTGCTCAACCCTTCCATACCGGATCCGGCAACCCGAGGTGCGAGCGCAGCGTCGTCCCGGTGTATTCCGTACGGAACGCGCCCCGCTCCTGGAGCAGCGGGACCACCCGGTCCACGAACTCGTCGAGCCCGCCCGGTGTCAGGTGCGGCACGAGGATGAAGCCGTCGGCGGCGTCGGTCGCCACGAACTCGTCGAGATCGGCGGCGACGGCCTCCGGGGTGCCGATGAAGGACTGGCGGCCGGTCGCCTCGATCACGGTCTCCCGGATGGACAGTCCCTTCGCGCGCGACAGGGCGCGCCACCTGGCGGCGATGGCGAAGGGATCACCGAGCCGGGTCCGGCCCTGCGCGAGCTCGGAGTCCGGCACCGGGTCGAGGTCGGGAAGGGGCCCGTCCGGGTCGTACGAGGAGAGGTCGACGCCCCAGATCTGCTCCAGCGCGAGGAGCGCGTTCTGCGGGGAGACCTGCCGGCGGCGGATCCCGTACGCCTTCTCCTGGGCCTCGGCGGCGGTGTCGCCGAGCACGACGGTGACGCCCGGCATGATCTTGAGGTCCTCGGGTGCGCGCCCGTACGCCGCGAGCCGCCCCTTCACGTCGGCGTAGAACGCACGGCCCGCCTCCAGGGTGCCGTGCCGGGTGAAGATGACGTCGGCGGCGGACGCGGCGAACTCCCGCCCCTCCGGCGAGTCCCCGGCCTGGATGACGACGGGGTGCCCCTGCGGGGAGCGGGGCACGGTGAACTCACCCGCGATGTCGAAGTGCCGGCCCCGGTGGGCGAACGGGCGCGGCACGCCGTCCGGTGTCCAGGAGTCCCACAACTCCCGTGCCGTGGCCACGAATTCGGCGGCGCGGGTGTACCTGTCGGCGTGGTCGAGGTAGCCGCCGCGGCGGAAGTTCTCGCCGGTGAAGGCGTCGGAGGAGGTGACCACGTTCCAGGCGGCCCGGCCGGCGCTGAGGTGGTCCAGCGTGGCGAGCCTGCGGGCGAGTTCGTACGGCTCGTTGAAGGTGGCGTTGACGGTGGCGGCGAGCCCGAGCCGCTCGGTGACGGCGGCGAGGGCGTTCAGGACGGTGAGGGACTCGGGCCGGCCCACGACGTCGAGGTCGTGGATGCGCCCCTTGTGCTCCCGCAGCCGCAGCCCCTCGGCGAGGAAGAAGAAGTCGAACAGACCGCGTTCGGCGGTGCGGGCGAGGTGCTCGAAGGAGGTGAAGTCGATCTGCGACCCCGACCGCGGGTCGGCCCACACCGTGGTGTTGTTGACGCCGGGGAAGTGGGCCGCCAGATGGATCTGTTTGCGCGTGGACGGACGGACGGTCATGACGCTTTCCCTGCCACCGCGTACTGGTTGACGGGCCGCGTCAGTCCCAGGTGTTCCCTGAGCGTGCTGCCCGGATAGAAGGTGCGGAACAGGCCGCGGTGCTGGAGCAGCGCGACCGTGCCGTTCACGAGCCGTTCGAGGTCACGGCGCGGCGCGAGGGGTGTGAGGTGGAAGCCGTCGACGGCACCGGCCTCGTGCCAGGCGGCGATCAGTTCGGCGAGGTCCACGGGACCGCCGCGGTACAGGGGACCCTGCGCGGTCTGCCGGGGCCCTCCCCCGCCGTGGCCGGGGTCCGCCGCGTGCTCGCCGTCACCGAGGTCGACGGTGAGACCGGCGAGGACACGCAGCGTGTCCGGGTCACGGCCCGACCGCGCCGCGGCTTCCCGCAGTTCGGTGCGGAGCGCGCCGGCCCGGGCGGCGTTCACGGCCCGGACGATCGCCACGTCCGCATGGCGGGCCGCGACCCGCCGGGCGTGTTCCCCGGTCGCGTCGACGACCCGGACGGGATGGCCCTGCGGGGGCCGCGGCACGATGGAGGGGCCCTTCACGGAGAAGGCGGTGCCCTGGAAGTCGACGTGATGCAGCTTGTCCCGGTCGATGAAGCGGCCGGTCTTCCGGTCGCGTATCTCCGCGTCGTCCTCCCAGCTGTCCCAGAGCCGGGCGGCCACGTCGGCGACCTCGCCGGCCTCCTGCCACAGCGCCTCCGCGGGCGCGGCGCGGCGCCGCCCGAACAGCCGGGCCTCGCCCTCGGTCGTCGACACGTCGAGGTGCCAGCCGGCCCGGCCGCGGCTGACCCAGTCGAGGGTCGCCACGGCCGCCTGGACGTGGAAGGGCTCGGTGTGCGTGGTCGTCACCGTCGGCACCAGGCCGATACGGGTCGTTGCGGGCGCGACGCGGGACAGGACGGCGAGCGCGTCGGGCCCGGGGCGCGCGAAGGTGTCGCCGAGCGTCACGAAGTCGAGGGCACCGCGCTCCGCGAGCCGGGCCGACTCCACGTACGGGGCGGCGTCGTGGGCCGCCTCCTGGTCGAGGGCTGCGGCCAGGTGCAGGAGCCCCCGGCCGTTCGGTGCGGTCATGGGTCGGGCCTTTCTGGTGGGGGGACAGCCGGCCGCCGTGGCGGCGGGCTGAGGAGGCGAGGGGGACCGGCAGCCGCGCGGGGCGCGCGGCCGCCGGGACGGGTTCAGGTCTTCGGCAGCCCGGGCGGGTTGATCTCGGACTTCTTCACGGCCTCGCTGCTCAGTCCCCAGCGCTTGAGGACCTTCGCGTAGGAACCGTTCTCGATCACGTGGTCGAGGGCCGCCGCGTAGGCGTCGACGAGGCCGCTGCCCTTCTTGGTGGTGGCGGCGATCTTGCCCTGGAGCTTGTCCCCGGCACCGGAGAGCGTGCCGACGATCTCGCTCTGGCCCGCGGAGGCCACGTGGTAGGCGGCGGACGGGCTGGGGCCGAGATAGGCGTCGATGCGGCCGGACTGGAGTGCCAGGTAGTAGTCCGTGTCCTTCTGGAAGTACTTGATGGAGACGGGCTCGCGGCCCGCCTTCTCGTTCTGTCTGCTCCAGTCGACGAGGATCTTCTCCTGGTTGGTGCCGGAGGACACGGCGACGGTCTTACCGGCCACGTCCTTGGGCCCCTCGACCTTCCAGGACGTGCCCTTCTTCGCCTCGAAGGCGATGTTGTCGAGGCGGTAGGTCGCGAAGTCGTACTTCTCCTTGCGCTCCTCGGTGACGGTGACATTGGAGAAGACGGCGTCGAACTTGCCGCTGTCGAGGCCGACGAAGAGGTTCTCCCAGGAGACCTCGTCGTTGTCGAGCTTCAGCCCGAGGGTGTCGGCGACCAGCGTCGCGAGGTCGATCTCGGAGCCGATGCGGGTCTTGTCGTCGGTCGCGTAGAAGCCGAGCGGCGGCGAGGCGTCGGCGCTCTGGCCCAGCTTCAGCGTGCCGCGCTTCCGGATCGCCGCCGGCACGAGCGCGGCGATCCTGTCGACCTTCTCGCCGCGGACGCGGTGCTGGTCGGGGCCGATGTTGATGTTGCCGACCTTCTTGGTGCCGGCGGCGCCCGTCCCCGTCGCCGCGTCGCTGTCACCGCCGCAGGCGCTGAGCAGCGGGGCGGCGACGAGAGCGGCGAACGAGGCGGCGAGGACGCGTCGGGACAGCATGGTGGAACTCCTCATGGATGAAAGGGGACTTGGCGACAAAGGAGGAAGGGGTGGTCACAGGACCTTGGAGAGGAACGCGCGGGTGCGCTCGTGCCCCGGGCGGTCGAGTACGTCGCCGGGCGTGCCCTGCTCGACGATGCGGCCGTCGTCCATGAAGACGACGGTGTCGGCGACCTCGCGGGCGAAGCCGATCTCGTGGGTGACGACGATCATCGTGGTGCCCTGGTGGGCGAGGTCCTTGATGACGTCGAGCACCTCGCCGACCAGCTCGGGGTCGAGTGCCGAGGTCGGCTCGTCGAAGAGCAGCAGCTTCGGCTCCAGGGCGAGTGCGCGGGCGATGGCGACGCGCTGCTGCTGGCCGCCCGACAGTTGCTTGGGGTAGGCATCGGCCTTGTCGGCGAGCCCGACCCGGTCCAGCAGCGTCCGGGCACTCGCCACGGCGGCCTTGCGCGGGCGCTTCAGCGCGGACACCGGCGCCTCGACGACGTTGTCCAGCACGGTGAGGTGCGGGAAGAGGTTGAAGTTCTGGAAGACGAAACCGATCCGGGTGCGCTGCCTGAGGATCTCGCGCTCGCGCAGCTCGTACAGCTTGTCGCCGGAGCGCCGGTAGCCGACGAGCGCGCCGTCGACGCTGATCCAGCCCTGGTCCACCTTCTCCAGGTGGTTGATGGTGCGCAGCAGCGTCGACTTGCCGGAGCCGGAGGGGCCGAGGATCACGGTGACCTCCCCCGCCCGTACTTCGAGGTCGACGCCCTTCAGCACCTCGAGCGAACCGAAGCTCTTGTGGACGGACTTGATGTCGACCATGGCGGTGTCCGGACCGGCGGGGGTGCCGGCGGACTTGGCGGGCGCGCTCATCGGGCGGTTCCTTTCGCGAAGTGACGTTCGACGTAGTGCTGGAGGATCGAGAGCGCCGTGGTCAGGAGGATGTACCAGGCGGTGGCGACCATGAGCAGCGGGACGACCCGGCCGTTGCGTCCGTAGATCACCTGAACCTGGTAGAAGAGTTCGCCGATCGCCATCACCGAGACGATCGAGGTGCCCTTGAAGAGGGAGATCACCTCGTTGGCCGCGTTCGGCAGGATCGAGCGCATGGCCTGCGGCAGGACGATCCGCCGGATCTGCCGGAGCCGCGGGATACCGAGGGCGGCGGCCGCCTCCAACTGGCCGCCGTCGACGGCCAGCACGCCGCCCCGGACGATCTCGGCCGCGTACGCCGCCTGGTGCAGGGCGAGCCCGAGCACGGCCGCGCTCATCGCCCCGACCAGCCCCATCGTGTCGAAGGAGAAGAAGCCGGGCCCGAACGGGATGCCGAACTGCAGCTCCTTGTACAGGTAGGCCAGGTTGAACCAGAAGAGCAGCTGCACGATGAGCGGGATGGAGCGGAACGCCCAGATGTAGGCGAAGGCCACGGCCTTCAGGAACGGGCTGGCCGACAGCCGCATGAAGGCGAGCACGATGCCGAGCGCGAACCCCAGCGCCGTTCCGTAGAAGGTCAGTTGCAGAGTGACCCAGACCGCCTTGAGGACCACGTCGGCCGTGAAGAACTCGGCGAACACCTCCCACTCCCAGCCGGAGTTGGTGGCGAGCCCGTGCACGAACTGGGCGAGCAGCACGGCGGTCACGACGACGGCGGCCCAGCGCCAGGGGTGGCGCACGGGCACGACCTCGAGCGTGCCGGGATCGTCCGGCTCGGCAGCCGGGGCGGCAAGGGACGGACGGGGTGGATCGCTGGTCAGGGACATGGGTTCCTCGGACGTGGTGGACGTGGGCGGAGCTTCGGGCGAGGGGCCGGGCCGGCCTGGCGTGCCGTCGGCCAAGGAGCCGGGCGAGCACGCCCTCGGCCGCGGGAGCGGCTGGTCCCGGGGCGTTCGTAGGACTGCGCGGGACCGGCGGGCGGGCGCCGTGCGGGTACCACCCCGTCAGGGGCGTCCGGTACGGACGGGCCTCGGAACCTCAGGGACGCGGCGTCCCGGTCGGCGGCGCAGTCAGGCGGCGACGCGACAGGACAGGGCGCGCAGGAACGCCAGCGCGGCGCGGGCGGCGGCGTCGTTCTGCCGGAAGGCGGGACCGCCGGTACGCGGCCGGGTGAAGGCGCCCGAGCCCCGGGCGTCGGTGTGCGGGCCGAGCGCGAAGCGCCGGGGGTGCGGGGTGCCCGAGCGGTCCAGGATCCGGCCGTCGCCGGGGTGCACGGCGAGCAGCCCCTCGGGGGTCGCAGCGGCCCCCTCGGCGTACAGCGCACGCAGCAGGGAGTCACCCGTGCGCTCGGCCGTGGGATGCGGCAGCCGCGCCTCGACCAGCGCGCGGGCCTCGGTCACCGAGCCCGGCACGGTGGCGCTGCGCGCCCGGAAGACACCGTCCTCGGCGACGACGGTCATGTCCGCGCCCACGAAGGAGAGGATCCCGGCCCGGGACAGGGCGAGCAGCTGCCGGAGCCGGGGCCCGGGCGGCCCGGACGCCAGGTGGCTGAAGAAGCCGTGCCACCAGGAGCCGATGTCACCGAGCCGGACCAGCTGACCGTAGACGGAGAGCAGCCCGAGGAAGACGGCCAGGTCCGGGCTGTGCGCAGCGTCGTGACGCCGCGTCAGGTCCTCTTCGATGTAGGTGCGCAGTCCGTCCTGGAACTCCTCGGGCGAGGAGTACCGCACCCCGTCGAGCGGACGGTCGAGGGCGGCGAGGTCCAGCCGGTCGGCGGGATCGGGTACGGCGGACGCCACCAGAGCGCTGATCCCGGCGCCGTCCCCGGCCGCGTACTTCTCCTCGAAGTCCGTCCAGGCCATCCGGGTCCTGTCGGGGTGGGCCGTGAACAGCCGGTGGTAGTGCGCGAACCCCAGTTCCTTCTCGACCAGCGGCCACACGTCCCGGCGGAAGTCGAATCCTGCCGGGCGCGCGAGGAGTCCGTCGATCTCGGCGGGGCCCAGGAAGCGCGGCAGCGGCGGGCGTTCCCCCTCCCAGGCGTAGCCGATCTTGGAGTGGTAGGGGACACCGCGCCGGGAGCCGACGTGCAGGACCGGCTCGCGCCCGGACGGCACGTACTCCCCCCGCTCGAACCGCCCGCCACGCCCCTCGGTGAGCAGCACGACCAGGTCGACGAAGGCCAGCCCGAAGCCGCGCACGAGGACGGGCTCGCCGGGCGCGAGGGCGGACAGATCGCTGTCGGCGGTGAAGTCCGGCGGCAGGTGGACCAGTCCGTGGTCGTGTGCGTAGGCCGACAACGCGCTCTGTTCAGGGTCCAGTTCGGCATCGAGGTGGCCCAGGGCGAGGACGACGACGTCGGCCGGGAGCGGGCGGTCCCGGCCCGCCAGCCACACCTGCTGGCGGCCCTCGCGCGGGCCGTCGACGCGTACGGCCCGCCGCGGGTGGTGGTGGACGTGGATTCCCGGCGGCAGGGCGGCCACGGCCTGCTCGAACACCCAGCGCAGGTACGCGCCCTGCCGCCGCCGGCCGGCGAAGGTCCGTCCGTCGATGCCGGCCCACTCGTGCAGCGTGGGCCCCTCGCGGACGGGTCCCGCCATGGCGACGGTCTCGTCGGTGTACATCGTGACGTCCTGGGCCTGCGAGTTCATCCAGAGCAGCGGCGACTGCTCCTCCCGCCAGATGCGTCCGCCGCCCGGCGGATAAGGGTCGACCAGATGGATGTCGAGTTCCGAACCGGCGTACAGCTCGGGCGCGTTGGCGGCGATCCGCTCCAGCAGTCCGGTTCCGCGGGGTCCGGCACCGACGATGACGAGGGACGGGCGCGCCGCAGGGTCCTGGGCGCTCATCGGACACGCTCCGAACCGCGGGCGTAGTGCTTCTCCACGTAGTACTGGCCGACACCGAGCACCGAGGTGACGACGACGTACCAGAGGGTGGCCACCATCAGCAGGGGCATGACCTGGTAGGTGCGGTGGTAGACCAGCTGCACCGAGTAGAGCAGGTCCTGTACGGCGATGACGCTGACGATGGAGGTGCCTTTGAGGGTGCCGATCAGCATGTTCCCGGCGGGCGGCACGATGGCGCGCATCGCCTGCGGCAGCACGATCTTCCACCAGCGCCGCCACCGGCTCAGGCCCAGCGCCTGCGCGGCCTCGATCTGCCCGCGGTCGACGGAGAGGATGCCGCCGCGCACCACCTCGGCCGCGTAGGCCGCCTCGTGCAGGGTGAGGCCGACGATCGCGACGGTGACCGGGCCCAGCAGATCGACCGTCCGCACGCCGAGGATGTGCGGGTACAGCGCACCGATGTTGAACCAGAACAGCAGCTGCACCAGGATCGGCATCGACCGGAAGAGCCAGACGTACCCCCAACTCACCGAGCGCAGCACGGGGTTCGCGGACAGCCGGCCCGCCGCCAGCAGGGTGCCCAGCGCGAAACCGAGCGCCATCACGAGCGCGGTCAGCCAGAGGGTGAGGCCGAGGCCGCGCAGTACGGAGGCCGAGGTGAAGTAGTCGCCGACGACGTCCCACTGGAACGCGTCGTTGCGGGCGACGGAGTTGAGTGCGAGCCCGAGCAGGACCAGGACGGCGACGGCGGCCGCCCACTGACCGGGGCGGCGTCGCGGGACGATGCGCGGGGGCGCCGCTCTGTGCGGTGCGGCCACCTGGGTGAGGGTGTCGGAGGACATGCGAAGGCTCCGTGATGCGTCGAGTCGAACACGGGTGATGCCTTCACACAAGGTCACTCGGGCGCCGCGAGGGCGCCGCACGGCCGAGCCCCTCAGCAGGGCCGTGCGCCGAGAGTACGGGGGCATTTCCCCCCGCTGTCAAGGCTGTCCACACTGTGAGCGGTACGTCTCAGGCCGGTTGACGCGGAAACGGATGCCTGTTCCACTTGGGCCCATGCATTCGCAGCAGTGGCTGGTCACGCGCTCCCACATCGACTTCGGTCGAGTGTGGTCCTCGTCCTGTTGAGCTGACCGCCGGCGCCCTCTCTCCTGGGCGCCCTCTGCGTTTTTCCGGCGCCTGAGCGCCGTCCACCGACGCCTTCACACGCGTACCCGGCGCCTCCCCTCGCGCCTGCACCCTTTCTGAACGGTCAGCCGTGCTGCCCGCCTGCCCGCACGCCGGCCGGCGAGCCCGGCCGGCCGCCCGCGCCCAGGCGCCCCAACACCCAAGTGCCATCTGCCAGTTCAGGAGATCCGTACGCCATGAGTACGTCCGCGCAACCCCGCCGGCACCTCTTCCTCCCCTTCGCCCTGATCACCTCCGCGGCACTGCTGCTGACGGCGTGCGGTTCCGGCGACCCGGCCGGCGCGGGTGCCGGCGGCGACGCCGAGGCCGCGGCCGACAGCGGCACGATCCCGACGACGGACGTCGTCTCGTCCGTCACGAAGGACCCGGCGGCGGCCAGGCTGCTTCCGTCCGGCGTCGACAGCCTCACCGTCGCGATCAGCGTCTCCGGCCAGCCGCCGGGCACCTCCTACCTGGAGGACGGCAAGACCCTGTCCGGCCAGGACGTCGACTTCGCGAACGCGGTCGCAAGGACACTCGGCATCAAGCTGAAGCACGAGGCCGCGAGCTTCGAGGCGATCCTGCCGGCGCTCGACAGCGGCAAGTACGACTTCGGGGCGAGCAACTTCGGGGTGACCGACGAACGCCGCAGGACGATCGATTTCGTCACCTACGTCAACGACGGCCAGGGCTTCGCCACCCGCGAGGACAGTGAACTCGGGAAGGTCACCGACCTGAAGCAGCTCTGCGGACTGAACGTCGCGACGAGCGCGGGCACCACCTTCGAGACGACCCTGGAGCAGAACAGGAAGCTCTGCACGGACGCGGGCGAGAAGGCGTACAAGGTGCAGACCTACAGCGAGCAGGGGGCGATCTGGTCCTCCCTGCAACAGGGGCGCAGCGACGTCGTGATGAGCACCATCAACGGTCTGCGCTACGCGGTCGCCCATCAGAAGGGCGTGAAGTTCCTCAACGAGTTCCACCGGCTGGACGTCGGCTTCGCGTTCAAGAAGGACACGAAGCTGGCGCCCGCCTTCCAGGCCGCGGTGAACCGGCTCATCGCCGACGGGACCTACCAGAAGATTCTCAAGAAGTGGGGGACGACCGGCTCGGGCATCGAGAAGTCGCGGATATCGCCGCCGGAGATCAAGGACTGAGATCGGTAGACCGAGGGCTGAGCACGCGGCGTACCCGGGTTCCCGTCCTCGCAGCTGCTGAATCGTCGCTTCCAGGCCCGACGCGGGCGACGAGACCCCCTCCGGTCACCCGGAGGGGGTCTCACGCGTCAGCAGTCGCAGGAGCAGCACTCGCAGCACGAGCAGCCCTCGCAGCAGTCACAGCAGTCGCAGCCGTCGCAGTTGCTGCACCAGCCCTCGCGCCGCTGCCGCGACCACGGCCCCTCGTACTCGTCGGCGCAGCACACCTTGCAGGTGCAGCACAGACCGATCGCCACGGCGCACCCGGTCAGCAGGCCGCGCCTGCCCGGTCCCGGCGGCGGGAGCGAGGGCCCGCCGCCGAAGGGGTTGCCGGGGTTGTACGGATTCCGTGTGTCGTACGGTCCGTGCGGGCCCCGCTGCGGCGGCGGTCCGAACGAACCGTCCGTCCCGCCGGGGTCTCCGGACGCGTGACCGCAGCCGGCCGTCCCGAAGGCGCGGTCCACCGACCGCGCCAGCTCGTGCGCGAGCAGCTCGTGGGCCAGCCTGGCGTCGGTGAACTCGACCTCGCGCAGCGCGAGCCGGATCCCGTGCAGCGCGTCGTCGGCGAGCCGTCGTGCCTCGGTGAGCGGCGTCCCCGTGGCCGTCAGCGGGTTCCACGCACCCGACGCGGCGTCAGTTTCCCGGTCCTCCACGGCGTCCAGCAGATGCGCGAGCCGCCCGAAGAGGCGCCCCGCCTCGGCCAGGGGCGCCGCGTTGCCGGGCCGGCCGGCGAGGACGGCGGTGTGCGCGAAGGCGGCGGCGGTCGCGGTCTCGGTCGGTTCGGTGACGGTGAGCAGCGGCGTCCCGGGCCCCGCGAGTGCCTCGATGCCGACCTGACGGTCGACGGCGTCGACGAGGACGGCGGTGTCGAAGCCGACGGCCGAACCGCTGCGCGCGCCGGCCCTGCCCCAGCCCGCGGCGACCCTGCGTGCGGCGAGCGCCACGGGCTTGCGTGCCAAAAGTCCGTCACCGTCCGCGACATGGTCACGCACCTTGGCCGCGGCCAGTACCAGGGAGACGGCCGCCGCGAGCCGTGCTCCCTCACCCTGTGCGACGGACGCCGTGCGCATTCCGCGCAGCGGACAGGGCCCCGCGGTGCGCCGCCATCCCGTGGCGCGCTCGGCCTGAGCCTCCGTCAGCACCGATATCAGCAGTCCGTCGTAGTTGGTGACGACTCTGGCGAACTGACCGTGGTCCCCGCGCAGCGCAAGGCAGAGCCCGCACAAATGCGCCATCCACTGGCTTCTCAGACCCTCTGTCAGGCGATGCCTGCAGGGCCGGACGATTCCGAACATGACGTTCCCCCGTGCCTCGTACGACGTTGAGCTGCGGCATCGTATCCGCCCCCGTCGTTCACCCGTACGCACCCTCCGTCACCCGTACGCCGTGAAGAATCATATTTCACTCCTAGTCAGCAGCTGTTTACATCACGACCCTTGGGAAACGTGGGCTCTCGACGGATTCGCTGTGCACCAGTACCGTCACGAAACCCCCGCACGGCGTCTATCCACTTGGCGCGACATCCGCATCATGGACGACCATGGGGATGCGGAAAGCAATAAAGACCGCTGTGAGAGGAGGCGTCCATGGGATCGGTGCGCAAGGCGAGTGCCTGGCTTGGCCTCGTCGACGACAACGATGACGAGCGCTACTACGACGACGACTACGCCGAAGGACAGGAGTCCGGCGATGCCTGGGTCACCGACCCGCGCGTCAAGGTCGCTTCCGAGACGGCCGAGGAGAAGGGCCGCCGGATCGGCACGGTGACCCCGGACAGCTTCCGGGACGCCCGCGGCATCGGGGAGCTCTTCCGGGACGGAGTCCCGGTCATCATGAACCTCACGTCCATGGAGCCCGCCGACGCCAAGCGCGTGGTGGACTTCGCGGCCGGCCTGACCTTCGGCCTGCGGGGCACGATCGAGCGGGTCGCCAACCGGGTCTTCCTGCTGACTCCCGCCCACACGGAGATCGTGAGCGGTGAGGCCGCGGGCCGTCCGGCGGACGGCTTCTTCAACCAGAGCTAGGGCAGGGCCGCTCACCGGCACCGCCTTCCGGCGCGCCGGTCACGGGGACCGGGTTCACCGGAAGGCGTCGAGACCGGTGAGCGCCTTGCCCAGCACGAGCTGATGCATCTCCACGGTGCCTTCGTAGGTGAGCACCGACTCCAGGTTCGTCGCGTGCCGCATCACTGGGTACTCGAGCGAGATCCCGTTGGCGCCGAGGATCGTCCGCGCCGTACGGCAGATCTCGATCGCCTCTCTCACGTTGTTCAGCTTGCCGAAGCTGACCTGCTCGGGGCGCAGCCGTCCGGCGTCCATGCGCCGTCCCAGGTGATGGGCGAGCAGGATCCCCTTGTGCAGCTCGACCGCCATGTCGGCGAGCTTGGCCTGGGTGAGCTGGAAGCCGCCGATGGGCCGGCCGAACTGCTCGCGCGTCCTCGCGTACGCGAGGGCGGACTCGAAACTGGACCGCGCGGCGCCCATCGAGCCCCACACGATTCCGTAGCGCGCGTGCGAGAGGCAGCTGAGCGGCCCCTTCAGCCCGGTGACCTCGGGCAGCACGGCGTCGGCGGGCAGCCGTACGTCGTCGAGGACCAGTTCGCTGGTGACGGACGCCCGCAGCGACCACTTGTGCTTGATCTCCGGCGCCGAGAAGCCGGGCGTGCCGGTGGGCACCACGAAGCCGCGGATCCCGTCGTCTGTCTGCGCCCACACGACGGCGACCCCGGCGACCGATCCATTGGTGATCCACATCTTTCGCCCGTTGAGCACCCAGTCCCCGCCGTCGCGCCTGGCGTGGGTCCGCATGCCGGCCGGGTCGGAGCCGTGGTCCGGTTCGGTCAGCCCGAAGCACCCGATGACCTCGCCGGCCGCCATCGGGGGCAGCCATCGCTCCTTGTGCTCCTCGGACCCGAAGCGGTGGATCGCGTACATGGCGAGGGAGCCCTGCACGGAGACGAGCGAGCGGATGCCGGAGTCGGCGGCCTCCAGTTCCAGACAGGCGAGGCCGTACTGCACGGCGCTCGCCCCCGCGCAGCCGTACCCCTGGAGCGACATCCCGAGCGCCCCGATCCCGCCCAGTTCCCGGGCCAGCTCGCGGATGCCCGGCAGCTCCCCCTTCTCGTACCACTCGGCCACGTACGGCAGCACCCGGTCCGCCGCCCAGGTGCGCACGGTGTCGCGGATCGCCAGGTCCTCCGCGTCCAGGAGGTCGTCGATCCCCAGCGGATCGGCGGGGTCGAACGACGGCAACGTCGAGGACGCGGTCATGGCAGAACCTCCGGCACGCGAAAACTAGCAGTGTTAACCAAACGTCGGGCCCGACGTTACGAGCCCCCGCCCCGCAAGTCCAGAGCTCACGGCCCGGGACCCCTAGGCGGTCACGCGGGACGTCCGCGCGTCGGCGGCCTCACGCGGCGAAGGCACGTCCGTCGGCCCGGCCGCGGCCGCCCCGCACTCCATGACCCGCGGCAACCGCAGCGCCATCACCGCCCCGAGCAGCAGCAGCCCGGCACTGACCAGCAGGGTCACATGCAGTCCGTGCACGAACGAGTCCCGCGCGGCGTCCCGCAGGGCCGCACCCGAGGGACCGCCGAGCCGCGCCGCGACCTCGTACGCCTCGCCCAGCGAGTGCCCCGCCGCGGCGGAGTCGGCGGCGGGGACACCGGGCACCGAGGACAGTCCGGGGGTGTACGCCGCGTTCATGACGCTGCCGAGCAGGGCGATGCCGATGCCTGCGCCCAGCTGGTACGAGGTCTCGCCGATCGCGGCGGCCCCGCCGGCCTGCGCGGGAGGCGCCTCGCTGAGCATGGACTCGTAGGCGCCGAAGAGTGTGGTCTCCAGGCCGAAGCCGAGCAGGACGAAACCGAGGAGCAGCAGGCCCGTGTTGTCGTGCTCACCCATGGCGGTGAGGCTGATCACCGCGGCCGCGGTCACGCAGAAGCCGACGCAGACCATCGCGCGGGGTCCGAACCGCCGCAGCAGGTTGGCCCCGGCCAGCCCCGCCGCCATCGCCGCGACGGTGAGCGGCAGCAGCCGCAGCCCGGTCTCCAGCGGTGAGAGGTCCAGCACGAGCTGGAGGTACTGCGCGGCGATCAGCTCCAGGCCGACCAGCGCGAGCATGGCGAGGACGATGCAGCCCACCGAGGTGCTGAACGCGGGCCGGGCGAACATCCGCAGGTCGACGAGCGGTTTCTCGCGCCGCCGCTGCCGTCGTACGAAGGCGGCCAGCAGCGCGCCGCCCACCAGCAGCGGCAGCAGCGTGACCGGGCTGAGGGGCGGCTCCCCGCCACCGAGCCGCTTCACACCGAACACGGCCCCGAAGAGTCCCGCGGCCGCCATCAGGGCGCCCACGACATCCCAGGGACCGTCGCGGTCACCCGTCGACTCGGGCAGCAGCCGGCGGCCGACCGGGAGGCTGACCAGCATCAGCGGGATGTTCACCAGGAAGACGGAGCCCCACCAGAAGTGCTCCAGGAGGAAGCCGCCGAGCAGGGGCCCCACGGCCGCGCCAACGGCGGCGACCGCGCTCCAGATGCCGATCGCGAGCGCGCGCTCACGCCGGTCGGGAAAGACCTGGCGCAGGATCGACAGCGTCGCGGGCATGATCATCGCGCCGCCGACGCCGAGCAGGGCGCGGGCCGCGATCAGTACCTGTGCGGTGTCGGCGAAGGCGGCGACGGCGGAGGCGACGCCGAAGAGGGCGTAGCCGAGGAGCAGGATCCGTCTGCGGCCGACGCGGTCACCCAGCGTGCCGAAGAGGATGAGGAGCGAGGCGCAGACGAGCGGGTAGACGTCGACGATCCAGAGCAGTTCGATCCCGCCGGGCCTGAGGTCCTCGGTGACGGCCGGCACCGCGACGTGCAGCACGGTGGCGTCGACGGCGACGAGAAGCAGACTGACGCACAGCACCACGAGGACGACCCAGCGGTTGGCACCGGCCCCGGCCTCCCGACGGCGACGCGCGGCGGCCGTGGTCGTCCCGGACATGTTCGTACCTCCCAGATGTTCCCTCGCCTCGGCGGAAACCGCGGGGTGGGGACTCCCTGCGGCTGCGGCGCGGAAGGAGCGGCTCCCGGGCCCACGCAACGAAAGGCGAGTGAACGGTCAGCGTACGCGAGTTCCGCCGGGTGTCACGTGGCGGACCTCTCACGTTTCCGGCGCCGACCGTGTGGCGTGTGCCACGCCGCATGCCGCCGTTCCCCGAGGTCAGCGACGCGGTGTGCCGGCCCGGTCACCGCGAGGGGCGCGGCGGCGGTCCCGGCCGCCGGTGAGCACGCGGGGAATTCCGCCCCAGCGTCCGGTGAACGAATTCATAAGAGCCGCAAAACAGCGTCAAGGAATGATCAAAGGAATTGAAGGCCGAGCCAGGCTGCGAATAGGCAATCCGCAGCAATAAACGCCCTGTTGAGAGCAATCCCACATCACATCGTCATCACAAAGCCGGTGAATCGCGCGGGAACACAGCTCACTCGCTGTAACGTCGAGTGAGTGCGTACCGAACGAAACCTCACCCGTCTGGAGCGGGTCTTCGCCCGGCTGGACCGTGAGCCGGAACGGCCGGCCCACATCCCCGTACCGAGGATGAGCCGGCACAGGGTCGTGCTCCTCAGCGCGACCCTGGCCTTCTACGTGGCCATCGTGTGGGCCGTCGCGATCACGTCCTGGCTGGTCCGCTTCGACTGGCAGGTCATGTTCTTCCGGCCGTACCAGCAGTGGCCGGAGATCCACGCCTTCCTCGACTACTACGTGGTGCTCGGCCAGCGCGGCCCCACCGCCGTGATGGTCTGCGCGTGGCTCGGCTGGCGCTCCTGGCGGCAGCACACCCTGCGCCCGCTGCTCACGCTCGGCGCGTCCCTGCTCCTGCTGAACATCACGGTCGGCGCCGCGAAGATCGGCATGGGCCGCCTCGGCCCGCACTACGCCATCACCATCGGTTCGAACGAGATGGGCCTCGGCGGCGACATATTTCCCTCGGGCCACACCGCGAACGCCGTGGTGACCTGGGGAATCCTGGCCTACCTCGCTTCGACCCCGCGCGCCAGGCGCTGGCTGTCCGCGCTGTCGGCGGTGACCTCGCTCGGTGTCGGACTCACCACCGTCTACCTCGGTACGCACTGGCTGAGCGACGTGCTCCTGGGCTGGGCCGCGGGTCTGCTGATCCTGCTGGCGCTGCCCTGGTTCG
Organism: Streptomyces sp. NPDC005551; assembly: GCF_042871785.1. Lineage (NCBI taxonomy): Bacteria > Bacillati > Actinomycetota > Actinomycetes > Kitasatosporales > Streptomycetaceae > Streptomyces > Streptomyces sp. NPDC005551. The sequence goes on from NZ_JBIAJE010000010.1 coordinate 271,140, forward strand.
AGCCGTTGATCGCCCGCGCCGAAGCCTGGATCTTCACCCTGCGCGACGCCTGGCGCAGCCGCCGCGGCACCGCGGTCCCGGCCGCCTCCCCGGCGCCGGTCGGCGCGCCGGTCATGGTCACGCGGCCGACCGCCGACGACGGGCAGGCCCCGGCCCACGCGACGGCCGCCACCCGGCCGCCCCGGACGCCCGCCCATCTGGCTCCCGGTCCGCACTCCGCCCGCTCGGAGCGCACACCCGTCACGCCGGTGGGCAGCCGCCGGCCGCCGCACGCCGACCGCGTGCCGCGCACGACGGGCACCTCGGCCCGCCCCCTGACGGGCGGCTGAGCACAGAACGGCGGGGCCGGTACGCACAGCCGCCCCGCACGGCGAAGGCCCCCGGTTCCTGACGAGCCGGGGGCCTTCGCCGTGCGGGGAGCGGTGCGGTCAGCCCTTCCAGCAGCGGGTGACCGTGCCGTCGGTGACCTCGAGGTTCAGCCGGCCCACGCGGTACTCCATGGTGATGATCGAGCCGGGCGGCAGGGAGCGCACCGTGGACCAGCCGCGTTGCCTGGCCCGTTCCTCGGCGCTGCTCGCCGCCAGCCCGACGTAGGTCTCCGGGCTGTCCTCGGGCTCTTCGGGCGGGGTGGTGGGTATGGGTGCCATGACGCCACGTTAGGCGGCCCGCCGCGGCCGGGGAAGCCCGGACCGGACACCATGCGTCACGTGTCCCTCTCCGGTCACGCTTCTGTCACAGGATCACGACACGCGTTTCGGCCCGCCTCCGTCACACCTTCGAGGGGTTCTGTGTGTGTCCGGCGAGCCACCGCGGACAATTCCCGAGGCGCCCCGCGACGCTCCGAATTGACCGCCGAAAGGCCTGACACGCGCGTACGGCGACGTCATCGCGAGCGGAATCCGAAGCCGCCCGGAGAAACCGCGGCGGCCCGGCAATATGCGGTTCCCGGACAGAGCCCCGCGCGCCCTCTGTCGGAGCCCGGGCGGCGCGAGCATCATTGCGTCAGCTTCAGCAGGGCCCGGGGCGCGACGAGTGAAGGGGCGAGCGATGGGCACGGACACCGCGCGGGCGGCGGCGCGACCCGTACCGGCGAGGCGGCCGGGCCGGCTGGCCGTGGACTGGCTGACCACCACCGATCACAAGAAGATCGGTCACCTCTACCTGATCACCTCCTTCGTCTTCTTCCTGGTCGGCGGGCTCATGGCGCTGCTGATGCGCGCCGAGCTCGCCCGCCCGGGGCTGCAGCTGATGGACAACCACGAGTACAACCAGCTGTTCACCCTGCACGGGACGATCATGCTGCTGCTCTTCGCGACCCCGACCTTCGCGGGCTTCGCCAACGAGATCATGCCGTTGCAGATCGGCTCCCCGGACGTCGCGTTCCCGCGGCTCAACATGCTGTCGTACTGGCTGTTCCTCTTCGGCGGCCTGATCGTCCTCGGCTCGCTCGCGGTGCCCGAGGGTCCGGCGGACTTCGGCTGGTTCGCCTACGCTCCGCTCAACAGCCTGGAGCGGTCACCGGGCATCGGCGCCGACCTGTGGATCATGGGGCTCGCGCTGGCCGGCTTCGGCACCATCCTCGGCGCGGTCAACTTCATCACCACCATCGTCGGGATGCGCGCCCCCGGGATGACGATGTTCCGGCTGCCGATCTTCACCTGGAACGTCCTCTTCACCTCGATCCTCGTCCTCTTCGCGTTCCCGGTGCTCGCGGCGGCGCTGCTGGTCCTGGAGGCGGACCGGCGGTTCGGATCGGTGGTGTTCGAGGCGGCCAACGGCGGCGCACTGCTGTGGCAGCACCTCTTCTGGTTCTTCGGGCATCCCGAGGTCTACATCATCGCGCTGCCGTTCTTCGGGATCATCACGGAGATCATCCCGGTCTTCAGCAGGAAACCGATCTTCGGCTATCTCACGCTCGTCGGCGCGACGATGGCGATCACCGGTCTCTCGGTGGTCGTGTGGGCGCACCACATGTTCGCGACGGGCGCGGTGCTGCTGCCGTTCTTCTCCTTCATGTCGTTCCTGATCGCGGTCCCGACGGGCGTCAAGTTCTTCAACTGGACCGGGACCATGCTGAGGGGGTCGCTGTCCTTCGAGACGCCCATGCTGTGGGCGACGGGCTTCCTGGTGTCGTTCCTGTTCGGCGGTCTGACCGGGGTGATCCTGGCGTCGCCGCCCCTCGACCTGCACGTCACGGACACGTACTTCGTCGTCGCGCACTTCCACTACGTCGTGTTCGGCACCGTCGTCTTCGCGACCTTCGCCGGCTTCCACTTCTGGTGGCCCAAGTTCACCGGGAAGATGCTGGACGAACGCCTCGGGAAGATCCACTTCTGGACACTGTTCGTGGGTTTCCACACGACGTTCCTGGTGCAGCACTGGCTGGGCGCCGAGGGCATGCCGCGCCGGTACGCGGACTATCTGGCCGCCGACGGCTTCACGGCCCTCAACACCGTCTCGACGGTCGGCGCCCTCCTGCTCGGCATGTCCACGCTGCCGTTCCTCTACAACGTCTGGAAGACGGCGAGGTACGGCACCCCGGTCGACGTGGACGACCCCTGGGGTTTCGGGCGCTCGCTGGAGTGGGCGACCTCGTGTCCGCCGCCGCGGCACAACTTCGTCGCGCTGCCCCGGATCCGCTCCGAGGCCCCGGCCTTCGACCTGCACCACCCGGCGTTCGCGGCGATCACTCCCCCGCAGACCCGCTCCGGGCAGGAGGAGAGCCCGCAGCTGCGCTTCGGTCAAGAGCGGCCGTCAGACGGTCCCGGGCCGTCCTGAGCGCGTCGACCAGCTCGGCCGGTTCGAGCACCTCGAACGGGAAGCCCATGATCAGCACGTGAACGACCATCAGCTCGATGCTGGCGGCCCCGGCGCGCAGCAGACAGCTGTGCTCGCTCTCCGCCTCCAGCGTCCCGGCGGACGGTGAGACGCGTTCCGCGGCCTCCGCCAACGGCACGAGCAGCCGGACGACCGCGTGGGAGGCGTACGCGCGCGTGGAGACGCCCCGGGAGACGTGGGCGGCCAGATCCCCGGCGGGCGGGGTGCGGGGCGTGAAGCGCGGTCCGTGCGGGGGTCTGGGCGTGATGCGGTCCACGCGGAACGTGCGCCAGTCGGCGCGGTCGACGTCCCAGGCGAACAGGTACCAGCGGCGCTCGGAACAGACCAGGCGGTGCGGCTCCGCCGTGCGCCGCGTCGGGGTGCCGCCGTGGTCGAGGTAGTCGAAGCGCAGCCGCTCGCAGTCCCGGCAGGCGTGGGCGAGTTCGGTGAGCACGGCGGGGTCGACGGCGGAGGCCTGAGGACCGCGCAGCATCGGCACGGTGAAGGCGTTCAGGGCGCCCACGCGGCGGCGCAGCCGGTGCGGCAGCACCTGTTCCAGCTTGGCGAGAGCGCGGACGGACGTCTCGCCGATGCCCTCGATCGCCTGTCCCGCGGCCTGTCGCAGCCCGACGGCCACGGCCACCGCCTCGTCGTCGTCCAGCAGCAGGGGCGGCAGTTCGGCGCCCGCGCCGAGCCGGTAGCCGCCGCCCGTGCCCGGGCTGGCGTTGACGGGGTAACCGAGCTCGCGCAGCCGGTCCACGTCGCGGCGGACGGTCCTCGGCGTGACTCCGAGGCGGTCCGCCAGGTCGGCGCCCGACCACTCGCGGTGGGCCTGCAGCAGTGACAGCAGACGCAGCAGTCGTGCCGATGTCTCCAACATGGCGCCGAGTCTGCCAGCCCTTGCGGACAGTGACGGTCCGCGAGGGAGCTCCGGGCGCCCCGCCGCACCGGGGCCCCGTGACGCTCGACCTGTGACAGCGAAGCTGGACCGCTCGTCATCGAAGTCGGACGGACGGCTGTTTACGCCGGCGAAGATGGAGATCTGCACCGGACCAGGTTCACGTCGAGAGCGTCAGCACTTCTCCTTCCGCGCCTGCTGGATCAGCGGCTCGGCCTCGTCCAGCGTGAAGGTGACCTGCCAGGTCTCGGCCGCCCGGTGCAGGGTGTCGGCGAACTCCCGGTAGCCGTGGTCCTGTTGAGCCGCGTCGGCGGCGCGGTTGGTCGCCGTGTTCAGGTACTGCTCGGCGGTCTGGTAGTAGGGGTCGGTCAGATTTGACGGCCGGGGGCGGGCGAGTTGGTCGGTCAGCTGCTGCAGGGAGGCGCAGGCGGACTTGGCAGACTCGCGCGCCGCCACCGTGGCCTTGGAAGGCGTCGAGCTGCAGGCCGCCAGGGAGAGCGTGGACGCCAACAGCAGGGGCAGGGGCAGTGACAGGCGAAGTATCAGCTGACGTCGACTAGTCATGGGCCAATCCTAGTTAGCTGACGGCCCGACCTCCCGGAAATCCGGTGGGCCCGCAGCCACCGTCCCGCCCGGCCCACATCTGGGCCTTGTCCGCTCTGGCCTGCAACGCGGCCATCAACGACGGCACCGCTTCCGCCCACTCTCGCCTCAACGCCCGCGCACCTCGGCGGGCTCGTCACCCGCGACGGTAGAAGCCAACCACACGATCACATACCAAGACCCCGCGAAGCACCCCAGCGAGGCACCCGCACCGAGCATGCACCCACCCCAATCGGTCCAACTCTTCCGTCGCTGAACAGCGTTGGTCCAACTTCGGTGGCAATCCCTCCAACTTCGCTGTCACAGGTCAACGCTCAGCCGGCCGCGGTGACCGCGACGGACAGGTCGTTGTCCCGGGTGTAGTAGGGCCCGGCCTGCACCGGGCCGTGCTCCGTCTCCAATTCCACCGCGGGGTAGGCGAAGATGCCCTTCTTGTCGGCGACGTCGTCGAGCAGCCGCGCGATCCGCACCCGCGGTCCGGTCTCCCCCGCGGACCGCAGCCACAGATCCCAGATGCCGGGCGCCAGTGCTCCGTACGGCAGGGTGAGGGCGAACCGGGCCTGCTCCGCGCGTACTTCGGCGCGCACCACGGAACCCGCGGGGTGCCGGTGGCGCAGCTCGGCGTGGGCGTCGGGCCCGAGCGCGGTGCCGAACACCCGGCCGCGCACCGTCAGTTCGTCCTTCTCTATCAGCAGTTCACCGGCCTCGGCGTGCGGTGCGCGCAGCCAGCTGCGGACGGTGAGGTTGCCGTGCTTGGTCGCGTACGGGATGCGGACCGCGACGTGGCCGAGGGAGCCGCTGGGCATCCGGTCGACGAGGGAGCGCAGGTCGTTGACGCCCGGCGTCAGGCGCCGCGGTTCGCCCCCGGCGACCTGGGCGTACGCGTCCCAGCGGCCCTCGGGCAGGGCGACGCCGCTGGGCAGGGCGGCGCGCAGCCGGCCGTCCGCGGCCGGGCTCAGCGGCAGACTGACCTCCTCGGTGCCCTCCCGGCGGCGCAGCACCAGCAGCGCGTCTCCCGGCTCTCCCGTCTCCGTCACGTCGAAGGTGAGCCCGCCTGCGGAGTCGGCGATGCAGTCTGCACGGGGCGGCATGGCGGTGTCCTCGTCGGATCGCTGGGGTGTGGTCTGCGGAGCCGGCGTTCTCATGCGGTGCGCCCCTTCGTCGCGGCGACGCGTCCGGCATCCCGAACGGCATACGCACCGCTGAGCAGCGCTCCGCGCGTACGGTGCAGCGATCCGCGCACCCGGCCCCCGAGGGTGGAGCCGCCGCGGCCCGCGAGACCGGCGAAGATCGACTCGTAGCGCTCGGCGATCCGGGCCGGGTCGAAGCGCGCGGAGTCCTTCAGCGCCGCGTCGGCCATCCGCAGCCGCAGGCCGTCGTCGTTGATCAGTTCCAGGAGTCCCGCGGCGATGGCCTCCACGTTGCCGACCTCGACCAGGCGGCCGTCGACACCGTTGTCGATGATCTCGCCGGGACCGTGCGGGCAGTCGGTGGACACCACGGGCAGACCGCAGCGCATGGCCTCCACGATCGTCATGCCGAACGACTCCAGGCTGGAGGTGACGGCGGCGATGGATCCCTTGGCCCATTCCGGTTCGATGGGGTTGACCGGGCCCATCAGGTACACGTGGTTGTAGAGGCCGAGTTCGTCGATCAGGGTCCGCAGCTTGTCCCGCTGCCGGCCGCCGCCGTAGATCCGCAGGCGCCAGTCCGGCCGCTGGGCGCGCACCCGGTCGAAGGCCCTGATGAGCAGGTCGTACCGCTTCACCGGGGCGAGCCGTCCCGCCGCGACGACCCACTTGCCCGAGCCGTCCGCGGGCTCGACGCCGGGGGCGGGCACCGGGTTGGGCACGGCCTCCACCCGGACCCCGGGCAGCCGCATCCTGCCGCGGTAGGCGCGGGCGTCGGCCTCGGTGGTCGTGGTGAGGGCGTCGAGCCGCGGGTAGGCGCCGCGCAGCTGGGCGCGCAGGGCCGCGGAGTGGCTGTCGAGGGTGAGGTGCTCCTGTCCGACGCGGAGCGGACCGCGGCGGGTCTGGCGGGCCAGATGGACGTTCAGGCCGGGCCTGGTGCCGACCACGACGTCGGCGTCGACCTTCGCCAGGTGCTCGGCGATGCGCCGGTCGGTGAGCGCGCTGTACTGCTCGTAGCGGCCCTCGGAGCGGGGGAAGACCTTGGCGGGACGGCTCAGGTCGGGATCGTCGCCGTCGCGTGCCCCGGCGCCCTCACGGACGTCGACGAGATGCCGCAGCCGTACGCGCGGATCGGGCGCGAAGGCCGGCTCGTCCCGGTGGCGGAAGACCGAGACGATCTCGACGTCGTGCTGCTCGGCAAGGGTGTTGGCCAGGTTGTACGTCGTCCGGATGGTCCCCCCTATGCCGTACGCGTTGTGTATCAGGAAGGAAATATGCATGCGTCCCCGAATCTGCTGTGTTCCCCTGTCTCGTCCACCTACCGCATGGTTAGACCCGGAGGTTCATCAAGAGGTTGGGTCCCCTTACCGTGTTGTTCCCGAACAGTTGCCCGATCGGTAGGCGAATCGGGGAACCCTTGTTCCGCGCCCTGCATCAGGGCCGCCGGGGCGGGGAGGGACGGCACCGACGAGGGCGCGGGGGCCGGGGGCGCGAGCGGGGGCCCGAAGAGTTCGCGGTCCGCATGCCGAGTGGTGGCGGAACCCTGCGGGATGACCAGCATCGTGCCCGGGTTCAGCCGGCCGGGATGGGGGCCGAGCATCAGCTCGTTGGCCTTCTGGAGAGCTGCCTTGCCGCCCTTGACGCCGTACTTGCGGGCGATCGACGACAGCGTCTCCCCGGACTTCACCACATGCACCCGGCCCGCGAGCCCGTACTTTTTGGAGCAGTACGGCCAGGCTCCCCACCCCTGGGTGGCCAGCACCTCCCGGGCGACCTTGATCTGCTGCTTGCGGGTGGCGAGATCGGCGCGCGGAGCGTACGCGAGGCCGCCGAACTCCTTCCAGGTGGACTGCCGGAACTGCAGCCCTCCGTAGAAGCCGTTCCCGGTGTTCGCGTGCCACCGCCCGCTGCTCTCGCACTCGGCGAGACACCCCCAGGGCCAGTCCTTCGCCGCACAGTCGTACAGGCCTCCCTGCGATCCGGGAAGCGTGGATCCGGGAAACGGCGGCCCGGGAAACGGCGGGGGCGCGGCGGTCGCCCGCGACGGGAGGAGTACGGCCAGGGCGGCGGCGGCCGCGGCCGCGTACCGGATGCGCTTGATCGACGAGGCGAGCATCGGCCCACGCTAGGCCGCGGACGGCCGCCGGGCCGCCGACCGCGCCCGGGGGCGGCCGGGGTCCCACCCGGTCGGAGGACCGGCGGGCCGGGCCGGCCGCCCTCGGGAGCTGCGGCGGAATGCACGTCGGCCCTCACATACGTCGATGTCCGGATTTGTCGAGTTGTCGGCCCGACGGTCGACGGCTCGCCGGACCGGCGCAACTCACGCTGTTCGCCCAGGAGTTGGCAGGCAGGAGTGCATCCGGTGCGTATGTCACCCCGCGCGCCGGCCGGTTCGATTCCGTTCGCCCCCGGGCGTGACCCCGGCCACGGATCGCCCGTTGTCTTCTTCATGAGCCGGGGACCCCCGGTTCATGGGCCGGGAGCCACCCGGCATCGCCACGTACCGCATCCCGAGGAGCCACCCGTGCCGCGCATGCTCGACGTCAGCGACGACGTACGCGCCGAGATCGGCGACGAAGAAGCCGACCGGCTGCTCGCCGGAGAGAACGCCCCGGGCAGTTACGACTGCACGTCCTGCCGCACCCCGGGCGACTCGGAACAGGAGCGCACCAGCACCGTCCTGTTCATCGGCGAAGAGACCGCCGTCCTGGCCTTCGCCCACGCCACCTGCCTGCCCTCCCAGGTCGTCCAGGTCACCGAGGAGCAGCTCAGGGGAGCCGCCCGCTCCATCGGTGCCGACGACACGCCGGCCCAGGCCGCACCCCCGCAGGCAGCGCCCGAGCAGGCCGTGCTCGGCGTCACCAGCGGACTCGTCCTGATCAGCGGCGAGCTGCACCCGGCGCTCGTCGTCGAGCCCACCGGACCCATCGCCCGCCCGGGTACGAACGGCCCGGGGGACGACTTCCTTCCGCTGCTCATCGAACAGGGGTTCATGCCGGTGACCGAGCTGAGCTCGGCGCCCTCCGTGCTGCACGGCTGGTCCGTGCTGCTCGCCATGGGCCAGCTGCACGCGGTGCTCCAGCCGGGCACCGGCGGCGGCTCCCCGGTCGCCTGGTGGCAGGCGCACCAGCCGCTCCAGGTCACCGAGAGCTGGCGGACCGCCGCCAACAAGCACCAGCAGGTGCTGCTGTTCGCAGCCCCGGTCGGCTCGATCGGGCGGCAGCCGCGCGAGGACCTGCTGCGCGACGCGCTCGACAGGGCCGCCGCGGGCGGCCTGCTCGTCGCCGCCGCCCTGCCGCTCGCGGGCACCTGAGCCGTCCGGGACGGGAGCCGGGGCGCCACCGGTCGCGCCCCGGCTCCCCCACGCTGCCCCACATGACGGTTGACCTGCGAAAGCGGCGGGGCGACCGCATCCGTTGGGCGACCGGGTCGTTGGCACAGACGTGCACACCTACGACTCCCCCCGCCGCCGGCCCTTCCAGCCGATCCCGTCCGCGCGACCGGCCCAGGACCCGCCGGGCGGCCCATCGGCCACGCCGATCTACGACGCGCTCTACGCGGAGTGGGTCAGGTCCTTCAGGACGCTGCCCGGCGACCGCCACGGGGAGGAGGAGGCGGTCTTCACCCCCTTCGGGAGCCTGCCGCGGGGGGCGAGTTCCTACACCTCGTACAGCACGTACAGCTCGTACAGCGCGGGCGCGCACTCCGCGCTCCAGGACGGCGGCCAGCACACGGACCCGCACCGGAGCGCACACGAGACGCACACCGCCTCGGCGCCCGCCGTCTGGCAGGCGGGCGTACGGCAGCACGGCACCGGGATGCACCACGTACCGGCGGCGCTGCCGCCCGCGCCCCGCAAGGGGATCTGAGGCGGGACCCACGGGAAAGGGGCGGCTCCTCGAAGGAGCCGCCCCTTTCCCGTGATCACTTCTTCTTGGCGCCGCGCTTCTCGCGCACCCGCACGGAGATGTGGATCGGGGTCCCCGCGAAACTGAACTCCTCGCGCAGCCGGCGCTCGATGAAGCGCCGGTAGCCGTGCTCGATGAAGCCGGAGGCGAAGAGCACGAAGCGCGGCGGCTTGGTGCCCGCCTGGGTGCCGAAGAGGATGCGCGGCTGCTTGCCGCCGCGGATCGGGTGGGGGTGGGCGGCGACCAGCTCACCGAGGAAGGCGTTCAGCCGGCCCGTCGGGACGCGGGTCTCCCAGCCGGCCAGCGCCGTCTCGATCGCCGGGACGAGCTTCTCCATGTGCCGTCCCGTGCGCGCCGAGACGTTCACGCGCGGCGCCCAGGCCACCTGGAGGAGTTCGGTCTCGATCTCCCGCTCCAGGTAGTAGCGGCGCTCCTCGTCGAGGGTGTCCCACTTGTTGAACGCCAGGACGATCGCGCGGCCCGCCTCGACGGCCATCGTGACGATGCGCTGGTCCTGCACCGAGATGCTCTCGGACGCGTCGATGAGGATGACGGCGACCTCGGCCTTCTCGACGGCGGCGGCCGTGCGCAGCGAGGCGTAGTAGTCGGCGCCCTGCTGGAGGTGGACGCGCTTGCGGATGCCCGCCGTGTCGACGAACTTCCAGGTCACGCCGCCGAGTTCGATCAGCTCGTCGACCGGGTCGCGGGTGGTGCCCGCGATCTCGTTGACGACCACCCGGTCCTCGTTCGCCACCTTGTTGAGCAGGGACGACTTGCCGACGTTCGGGCGGCCGATGAGGGCGATGCGGCGGGGGCCGCCGACGGCGCCGCCGAAGGTCTGCGCCGGCGCCTCGGGCAGGGCCTCCAGGACGGCGTCCAGCATGTCACCGGTGCCGCGGCCGTGCAGCGCGGAGACGGGGTGCGGCTCACCGAGGCCGAGGGCCCACAGGTGGGAGGCGTCGGCCTCGCCGCTCTGGCCGTCGACCTTGTTGGCGCACAGCACGACGGGCTTCCCGGCCTTGCGCAGCAGGCGCACGACGGCCTCGTCGGTGTCGGTGGCGCCGACCTTCGCGTCGACGACGAAGACGACCGCGTCGGCCGCCTCGATCGCGTACTCGGCCTGCGCGGCCACGGAGGCGTCGATGCCGAGGACGTCCTGCTCCCAGCCGCCGGTGTCGACGAGCTTGAAGCGGCGGCCCGCCCACTCCGCCTCGTAGGTGACCCGGTCACGGGTGACGCCGGGCTTGTCCTCGACGACGGCCTCACGGCGGCCGATGATGCGGTTCACCAGTGTCGACTTGCCGACGTTCGGGCGGCCGACGACGGCGAGGACGGGCAGCGGGCCGTGGCCCGCCGCGTCGAGGGCGCCCTCGACGTCCTCGATGTCGAAGCCCTCTTCCGCGGCGAGCTCCATGAACTCCGCGTACTCGGCATCGCCAAGCGCCCCGTGCTCGTGCTCGGCCGAGCCCTCGGGCTGGATGTGGTCGTTCATGAAGTGCGTACCTCGTCGTTCATCGTGGTGATCGGTGGACACGCCCGGTGCCGGGTGATCCACTACTCAAGTGTCGCCCATCGCTCGGCGGGGCGCCCGGCGTTCATCGCGTCGGGCGTCCGGTGAGACGTCTGGCGTGGTCCAAGTGCCTACTGAGCTGCTTCTGGATGCGCAGGGTCGCCTCGTCCAGCGCCTTGCGTGTCCGTCGTCCGCTGCCGTCGCCCGCTTCGAAGGGGTCGCCGAAGACGACGTCGACCCGGCTGCGCAGCGGTGGCAGCGCCTTCGTCAACCGGCTTCTCCCGCCGGAACTTCCCAGCACCGCCACCGGGACGACGGGTGCGCCCCCGCGGAGGGCGAAGTACGCGAGCCCGGCCCGCAGCGAGGCGAAGTCGCCCTCGCCCCGGGTGCCCTCCGGGAAGATACCGAGGACGCCGCCGTCGTGGAGGACGCCGAGCGCCTGCGTGACGGCGGTGCGGTCGGTGGTGGTGCGGTCCACCTTCACCTGCCCGATGGCGAGCAGGAACGGGTCGAGCGGTCCGACGAACGCTTCCTTCTTGATCAGGAAGTGCGTGGGCCGGGGCGCCACGCCCATGACCATCGGGCCGTCGATGGCGTGCGAGTGGTTCACGGCGAGGATCGCCGGCCCGGTCGCGGGCACCCTCCAGGCGCCGAGGACGCGCGGCCTCCACAGGCCGTACATCAGACCGACGCCGATACGGCGGCCGACCTCGGCACCGCGGACGGACGGCGCCTGCGCCGGGAGGGCTCGGCTCACTTCGCGGCCCGCTTCTCCTCGACGAGGGTGACGACGCACTCGATGACCTGCTGGAGCGTGAGGTCGGAGGTGTCCACCTCGACCGCGTCGTCCGCCTTGGCGAGCGGGGAGGTCTTGCGGCTGGAGTCGGCCGCGTCCCGCTTGATCAGTGCCTCGCGGGTGGCGTCGACGTCGGCGCCCTTGAGCTCGCCGCTGCGGCGGGCGGCCCGCGCCTCCGGGGACGCGGTGAGGAAGATCTTCAGGTCGGCGTCGGGCAGCACCGTCGTGCCGATGTCCCGCCCCTCGACGACGATGCCGCGCTCCGCGGTGCCGGCGATCGAGCGCTGCAGCTCCGTGATCAGGGTCCGGACCTCGGGCACCGCGCTGACCGCGCTGACCTTGGAGGTGACCTCCTGGGTACGGATCGGGCCGGCGACGTCGGTCCCGTCGACGGTGATCGTCGGCGCGGACGGGTCGGTCCCGGAGACGATCTCCGGCTTCCCGGCGACGGCGGCGATCGCCGTGGGGTCGGTGATGTCGATCCCGTTGTTCACCATCCACCAGGTGATCGCCCGGTACTGGGCACCGGTGTCCAGGTAGCTGAGCCCCAGCTGCGCGGCGACGGCCTTGGAGGTGCTCGACTTGCCCGTGCCGGAGGGGCCGTCGATGGCGACAATCACTGCCGGGGCGGTCCGGGCGGCGCCGTTTTCCACGGTGGGGACACCTTCCTGGTGCGTGGTGGAGGTCTGTGCGGGGCACGAGGGCGCCCCGCACAAGGTTACTGGCTCCGCGGACCCCGTATTACTGGCCCGTCCCGGCGCCCCGCGGCCGGCCCGTCACCGCGCCCCGCGGGGCGGGGGCGGCTACTGCCGCAGCGCCCAGCCCCGCTCGCGCAGGGCCGCGCTCAGCACCGGCGCCGCCTTCGGCTCCACGAGCAGCTGGACCAGACCGGCCTGCTGACCGGTGGCGTGCTCGATGCGCACGTCCTCGATGTTGACCCCGGCCGCGCCCGCGTCCGCGAAGATGCGGGCCAGCTGGCCCGGCTGGTCGTCGATCAGGACGGCCACGACGTCGTACGTCCGCGGGGCGGAACCGTGCTTGCCGGGCACGCGGATCTGGCCCGCGTTGCCGCGGCGCAGGACGTTCTCGATGCCGGTGGCGCCCACCCGGCGCTTCGACTCGTCGGAGGACTGAAGGGCGCGCAGCGCCTCGACCGTCTCGTCGAGGTCCGCCGAGACGTCGGCGAGGAGGTCGGCGACCGGGCCCGGGTTCGCGGACAGGATGTCGATCCACATCCTGGGGTCGGAGGCCGCGATGCGGGTCACGTCGCGGATGCCCTGGCCGCAGAGCCGTACCGCCGCCTCCTCCGCGTGCTCCAGGCGCGCGGCGACCATGCTGGAGACGAGATGCGGCATGTGGGAGACGAGGGCCACGGCCCGGTCGTGGGCGTCCGCGTCCATGACGACCGGCACGGCACGGCAGTGCGACACCAGCTCCAGGGCGAGGTTGAGCACCTCGGTGTCGGTGTCGCGGGTGGGCGTCAGGACCCAGGGGCGGCCCTCGAAGAGGTCCCCGGTGGCGGCCAGCGGGCCGGACTTCTCCCGGCCCGACATGGGGTGCGTCCCGATGTACGAGGAGAGGTCGAGGCCGAGCGCCTCCAGCTCACGGCGCGGGCCGCCCTTGACGCTGGCCACGTCGAGGTAGCCGCGCGCCACGCCCCGCCTGAGCGCGTCGCCGAGGGTCGCCGCCACATGGGCGGGCGGTGCCGCGACGATGGCGAGGTCGACGGGCCCGTCCGGCGCCTCGTCCGTGCCGGCGCCGAGGGCCGCGGCCGTACGGGCCTGCTCCGGGTCCCGGTCGACGAGGTGCACGACGACTCCGCGGGCGGTCAGCGCCAGCGCGGCCGACGTACCGATGAGGCCCGTTCCGAGGACGAGTGCGGTCCTCACTGGGCGATGTCCTTGCGCAGCGCGCCCGCGGCACCCAGGTACACGTGCGCGATGTCGGCGCGGGGCTTGTCGGACTCGATGTGGGCGAGGATCCGCACCACCCGGGGCATCGCGCCCTCGATGTCCAGTTCCTGGGCGCAGATCAGCGGCACGTCGACGATGCCGAGCTTGCGGGCCGCGGCGGCCGGGAAGTCGCTGTGCAGGTCGGGCGTCGCGGTGAACCAGATGCTGATCAGGTCGTCCGTGGTGAGGCCGTTCCGCTCGAGGACCGCGGTGAGCAGCTCGCCGACCTGCTCGTCCATGTGGCCGGCCTCGTCCCGCTCCAGTTGGACGGCGCCCCGGACCGCTCGTACCGCCACGGTGATGCTCCTCGCTGATCTGCGTACACGTCGTGTCACCAGCGTAGTCAGCCCGCGCCGGGTCGGTGCGCGGCGCCCGCCTGCCGAGACGGCCGGACGATCCGGTACTTCCGCGCCGGACGTACCTCGCAGCCGTGGCCCGCCGGCCCGCCCGGCGCCGTGGGCCCGGGCTCCCCGCGAAGAGGATCACGGGGACGGGAAATTCGATTCGCCGGGGCGGGGACGGCCCGTACGCTCCGGGGCATGCACTCCGAGGCCCTGGTACGCGACCACACGATCTACGCCTGCGTGATGGGCTCGCGCGCCTTCGGTCTGGCCACGGACGGCAGCGACACCGACCGCAGGGGCGTGTTCCTCGCCCCGACTCCGCTGTTCTGGCGTTTCGACAAGCCCCCGACCCATGTCGAGGGGCCGGCGGACGAACAGTTCAGCTGGGAGCTGGAACGCTTCTGCTCCCTCGCCCTGCGCGCCAATCCGAACATCCTGGAGTGCCTGCATTCCCCGCTGGTGGAGCACGTCGACGACACCGGCCGCGAACTGCTCGCCCTGCGCGGGGCGTTCCTGTCCCGGCAGGTGCACGAGACCTTCGCCCGTTACGCCCTCGGCCAGTACAAGAAGCTGGAGGCGGACGTGCGCGGGCACGGGGTGCCGCGCTGGAAGCACGCCATGCACCTGCTCCGTCTCCTCATGGCCTCCCGCGACCTCCTGCGCACCGGCACCCTGACGACCGACGTCGGCGACCAGCGCGAGCCGCTGCTCGCCGTGCGGCGCGGCGAGGTCTCCTGGGCCCGCTTCGAGGCCTGGATGTCCCGCCTGGCGGCGGAGGCCGACGAGGCGGCCACCCGCAGCCCCCTGCCCGCCGAGCCGGACCACGCCCGCGTCGAGGACTTCCTCGTCCGCACCCGCCGTGCCTCAGCCCTGCGGGCCGTCCCCGAGGCCCTCCCGTCGCACCCGGACGACGAACTCGTGCAGGAGGTCGTGGACGGACGGGGCGTCGGGCAGTTCTGAGGCGTCCTGCGCCTCGTCCAGCCGGGCGTGCAGCTTCTCCACGTCGTCCCTCACCCGCGCGCGGTCGACGTCCGCCGCTCCGTGTTCCCGTTCGGCCTTCGCCGCGATCAGGTCCGGCAGATACGCGGGCGCCCTCACCTGCCCGACGAGCGTGGGCAGGTCGGCCTGCACCTCACCGCTGCGCATTAGGTGGATGCCGGTGAGCAGCACCCGGAACGTGTAGAGCAGCGGCTTCAGTTCGCCGGTCTTCTCGAAGAGCCGCCACTGCGTCGTCGCGAATCCCCGGTAGTGGTGGGCGTGGTGGCTGGTCAGGGTGCCGGGTGCGAGCGCGGCCAGCTCCCGGTGCGCGTCGCTGGTGTGCACGACCAGGGGCGAGAGCAGCTGTTCCAGCACATAGCCGTTGCGCCGCAGCATCAGGCGGACGAACTTGCGCAGGTCGTGGGTGACCAGGTCCATCTCGACGCCGTCCCGGTCCCACATCCGGGACCGGGTCTCCTCCGGCTCGCGCAGGCCCACCAGGGCGGCCGTCGGCAGCAGGTGGACGCCCCGGAGGTCCACGTCCGAGTCGCGCGACGGGAAGCCGTAGAGGTGCGCTCCGCTGACGGTGGCGAAGAGCACCGGGTCGGGCTGTTCCGCCACCACGGGGCCGAGATCGAGTTCCAGGACGTCTCTCATGCCTCAAGCGTCCCAGAGCGCTCCCAGTGACATGAGGTCGCTCTGGTATTCGATGCGGTCGGCCCATTCCCGCGGCCAGGCGTCCGAGCCGTGGTGGGCGCCCGCGAAGGCGCCGGCCAGGCACGCTATCGAGTCCGAGTCGCCCGAGGTGCAGGCGGCCCGGCGCAGCGCGGTGACGGGTTCGTCGACGAACATCAGGAAGCACAACAGGCCTGTGGCGAGCGCCTCTTCGGCGATCCAGCCCTCCCCGGTGGCCAGGCAGGGATCGGTCTCGGGGGAGACGGTGTGCACGGCGTGCCGGAGGCGGTCCAGGACGTCCAGGCACTCGTCCCAGCCGCGCGCGATGAAGCGCTCGGGCGTCGGGTCCTGGCCGCGGGTCCACAGGTCACCGAGCCACCGCTCGTGATAGCGGCCGCGGTTCTCGAAGGCGTAGGAGCGCAGGAGGCCGATCAGCCCCTTCGGCTCGGCGCCCTGGGCGAGCAGTCGTACCGCGTGCATGGTGAGGTCCGAGGCGGCGAGCGCCGTCGGGTGTCCGTGCGTGAGCGCCGCCTGCAGCTGGGCGGCGCCCGCCCGCTGTTCGTCGCTCAGTCCGCGGATGAGACCGAGCGGCGCGACCCGCATGTTCGCCCCGCAGCCCTTGGACTGGACCTGGCTGGCGTCCTGCCAGGGGCGTCGTTCCGACGTGAGGAGATCGCAGGCGACGAGGCAGGTGCGGCCGGGCGCGCGGTTGTTGTCGGGCGACTGGTACCAGTCCACGAACTCCCCGCGCACGGCCCGCTCGAGCCGCTTGGGCTCGAGCAGCCCGCGGTCCATCGCCGTACGCAGCCCGCGTCCCAGTGCCAGCGTCATCTGGGTGTCGTCGGTGACGAGGGCGGGCCTGGGCAGGTCCATCTCTCGCCACGGGCCGCACGTGGCGAGGATGGCGGGCACGTCGTTGAACTCGGTCGGGGAGCCCAGCGCGTCGCCGAGGGCGAGGCCGATCAGGGAGCCGGTGGCGGCGCGTTTCGCGAGCGTCGTGGTGGTCATGGGTTCCGTCCTTCCGAGGCGGGGCGCAGCAGGGGCGGGTGCAGGGCGGTGGCGCCGCCCGCGCGGTAGAGGGCGGCCGGTTTCCCGCGGCCGCCGGTCAGGCGCGCGGCGCCCGGGACCGGTTCGACGAAGCCCGGCGTGGCGAGGACCTTGCGCCGGAAGTTGGGCCGGTCGAGGGCCGTGCCCCACACGGTCTCGTAGACCTGCTGCAGCTCTCCGAGGGTGAACTCGGGCGGGCAGAAGGACGTGGCGAGACAGGTGTACTCGAACTTGGCGCCGACCCGGTCGTGGGCGTCGGCGAGGATCCGGTCGTGGTCGAAGGCGAGCGGGCCGAGGGCGTCGGAGCGCACCCACCGGGCCTGGGATGCGTCGCCGCCGCCCCGCGGCAGGGGCGGGTCGGGGAGCAGCGCGGCGAAGGCGATGGAGACGACCCGCATCCTCGGGTCGCGGCCGGGTTCGCTGTACGTCCGCAGCTGCTCCAGGTGGAGTCCGGAGACGTCCGACAGTCCGGTCTCCTCGGCGAGTTCGCGCCGGGCGGCGGTCTCCGCGGACTCGTCCGGGAGCACGAACCCCCCGGGCAGCGCCCAGCATCCCCGGTACGGCTCCTGTGCCCGCTCCACGAGGAGGACCTGGAGCGCGCCGGCGCGGACGGTGAGCACGGCGAGGTCGACGGTGACCGCGAAGGGCTCGAACGCGTACTTGTCGTAGCCCTCGGGTGCCCTGCCGCCGGGTGCCCTGCCCTCCTGCGCACGCACGTCCGCCCGCCCCCTTCCTGGTCGGCACGACCAATGGTCAGGACGACTAATAGTCAGTACGACCATAAAGGCGGGGACGTGGCCCCCACAAGCCCCATGGCCCTACCGATTCCGCGGAGCGCTCGGGGTTCGGCGGTTCAGGGGTTCGGGGCTTCGGGGGTTCGCCGGCCGGAGATCGACTCCGGCCCGGTCCGCACCGCACGAACGCGTCGGCCGGCCCCGGAACAGTTCCGGGGCCGGCCGAGGAGTACGCGGTGACGCGGGGTGACTAGAGGTCGACCTCCTGCATCAGCATCCCGACCTCGGTGTTCGACAGGCGGCGCAACCAGCCCGACTTCTGGTCGCCCAGGGTGATCGGCCCGAACGCGACGCGCACGAGCTTGTCGACCGGGAAGCCGGCCTCGGCGAGCATGCGGCGCACGATGTGCTTGCGGCCCTCGTGCAGCGTCACCTCGACCAGGTAGTTCTTACCGGTCTGCTCGACGACGCGGAAATGGTCCGCCTTCGCGTACCCGTCCTCGAGCTGGATGCCGTCCTTGAGCTGCTTGCCGAGGTCCCGCGGGATGGGGCCCACGATGTGCGCGAGGTAGACCTTCTTCACGCCGTACTTGGGGTGGGTGAGGCGGTGCGCCAGCTCTCCGTGGTTGGTGAGCAGGATGATGCCCTCGGTCTCCGTGTCGAGACGCCCCACGTGGAAGAGCCGGGTCTCCCGGTTGGTGACGTAGTCGCCGAGGCACTGGCGGCCCTCCGGGTCCTCCATGCTCGACACCACACCGGCGGGCTTGTTCAGCGCGAAGAACTGGTACGACTGCGTCGCGACCGTCAGTCCGTCGACCTTGATCTCGTCGTGCTCGGGGTCGACCCGCATGCCCTGCTCGACGACGATCTCGCCGTTGACCTCGACGCGCGACCGCTCGATCAGCTCCTCACAGGAGCGCCGCGAACCGTAGCCCGCACGCGCGAGCACCTTCTGCAGCCGCTCGCCCTCCTGCTCGGCCCCGGGGAACGTCTTCGGCGGCTTCACGTCCGGCTTGCCGGCGTACCGCTCACGGTTGCGCTCCTCGGCCCGCGCCTCGTACTCGCGCGAGCGCGCCGGAGCCGTACGGCCGCCGCGCTGCTGGCTCTGCTTGGGGCCGCCCTTGGCGCCACCGCGGGCGCCGTTGCCCCGGCCGGACTTCGGGCCCTCGTGGGAGGCGCCGGGGCCTACGTCGTAGCGGCGCTCCTCGGGACGCGGCCTGCCCTCGCGCTTCGGCCTGTCGTCGCGCCCCGCTCCGCTCCTGGGCTGGGAGGCGCTCCCGCGGGCGCCGCTGCTCCCGCCGGCCCCGCGGGCGCTGCCGCCCCCGCCGGCCCCGCGGGCGCCGCCGCCTCCACCGGCTCCGCGGGCGTTGCCACGCCCACCGGCCCCGCGGGGGTCGCCGCCGCCGCGGGCGCTGCCGCCCCCGCCGGTCCCGCGGGGGTTGCCGCGCCCGCTGTTCCTGCCACTGCCGCTGCCACTGCTTCGCATCAAAGTTCCGTCGTCGTCGTGTCGTCTGCGTCTGGGTCCGGTGCGTCCGGATCGAACGACGGAACCCCTTCCAGCGTCTCAGCCTCGATCGCGTCCGCCTCCGGAAGGAAGGGCGCGAGCTCCGGGAGCTCGTCCAGGCCGCGCAGGCCCATTCGCTCCAGGAAGTAGTTCGTCGTCCTGTACAGGATCGCACCTGTTTCGGGTTCCGCGCCCGCCTCCTCCACCAGACCCCGCTGAAGGAGGGTCCGCATCACGCCGTCACAGTTCACTCCGCGGACCGCGGAGACGCGGGAACGGCTGACGGGCTGGCGGTACGCGACGACCGCGAGGGTCTCCAGAGCCGCCTGGGTGAGCCGGGCCTGCTGGCCGTCGAGGACGAAGCGTTCGACGGCCGCCGCGTAGGCGGGCCGCGTGTAGAAGCGCCAGCCGCCGGCGATCAGCCGCAGCTCGAAGCCGCGGCCCTGGACGGTGTACTCGTCGGCCAGCTCCCGCAGCGCGTCCGCAATCTGCCGCCGGGGCCGCTCCAGGACCTTCGCGAGGTGCTCCTCGGTCGCGGGCTCGTCCACGACCATGAGGACGGCCTCCAGGGCGGGCCGCAGATCGAGACCGGCGACGGTGCCCGGCCCGGCCGGGGACTCGCTGTGCTGCTCGCTCACGCCTTCTTCTCCTCCTCGGCGTCCTCCGGAGGCCGGTCGAACTCGTCCGTCCCCCTCGGCTGCTCCTCGCCGTCCCCGCCCGTCCAGCGCACGAGCAGCTCTCCGAGGGCCACCTCCTGGTCCAGTGCCACGGCCTTCTCGCGGTACAGCTCCAGCAGCGCGAGGAAGCGGGCGACGACGGTCAGGGTGTCGTCGGTGTCCTCGACGAGGTCCCGGAAACTCGCCTCCCCCCGCTCCCGCAGCCGCGCGACCACGATCGCGGCCTGCTCCCGCACGCTGACCAGCGGTGCGTGGATGTGATCCACGTACACCTGTGGCGTGGGCTTCGGCTGCATCGCCTTCACGGCGAGCGTGGCGAATCCTTCGGCCCCGATGGTGATGACCACTTCGGGGAGCAGCGCGGCGTGCTGCGGTTCGAGGCCGACGGTACGGGGGTAGCGGCGGCCCTCCTCCAGGAGGCGGGTGTTGAAGATGTCCGCGATCTGCTTGTAGGCGCGGTACTGGAGCAGCCGCGCGAACAGCAGGTCCCGTGCCTCCAGCAGCGCGAGGTCCGCCTCGTCCTCGACCTCGGCGGTGGGCAGCAGCCGCGCCGCCTTGAGGTCCAGCAGGGTGGCGGCGACGACCAGGAACTCGGTCGTCTGGTCGAGATCCCAGTCCGGCCCCATGGCCCGGATGTGCGCCATGAACTCGTCGGTCACGCGGGACAGCGCCACCTCGGTGACGTCCATCTTGTGCCGCGAGATCAACTGCAGCAGCAGGTCGAACGGCCCCTCGAAGTTCGCGAGCCGCACCTTGAACACGCCGTCACCGGGCTCGTCACCCGCCCCGGCGGAGCCGGCGGGCGACGCGGGCGCCGCGCGCAGCGGCCGCTCGGGCTCCGGGGCCGGCGGTACGGCCACCGCCGGCGAGCCCGTCGCCGGCGCGGACGGATCGGCCGCAGGCGGCTCGGGCTCGGGCTCGGGTCCACGTTCGGGGGCGCCCTCCACAGGGGGCGGAACGAACTCCTCGGCGGGCGCCGGCGCTGCCCCGGGTCCACGTCCGAGCGCACGCCGGCGCCCGGCGGGGCCACCGGTGGAGGCGGGGACGTCGTTCGAGGTCATAGCCGTCGCAGGCTACCGCTACCGCCCGCGAAGTCGTCGTACGAGGATGCTCGCGTCCCCGCGGGACTCGAGATCGGCCAGCACCACCGCGACCGCCTCGCGGACGATCCGCCCGCGGTCGACGGCGAGCCCGTGCTCACCCCGGAGCACGAGACGCGCGTGCTCGAGGTCCATCAGCTCCTCGGCGGACACGTACACCGTGATCTTCTCGTCGTGCCGCTCGCGCCCGCTGGGCCGGCGGTTCGCGGCGCGGCTCCGCTTGCGGGAGGACTGCCCGGCGGAAGAACCTTCCTGCGGCGTCTGACGCTGTCCGGAGCGGTCGCCGCCGGTGCCCCGGCTGCGGGACTCCCCGGTGCCCGACTCGTCACCGGCCGCCACATGCTCGTCACCCTCGCCGTCGCCGCCCCGCACGGGCACCGACTGCGGCCCGTCCTCCGCCGCGGCGGCCGCGTCGCTCTCACCCGCCGGGGCGGGCACCCTGGCCTCGCCGTTGGTCCGGCGCGAGGGCGAGGACGCCTGGAGCGCCATTCCCCCGGTGGTACGGAACAGTTCGTCGGCCCCCGGCAGACTCACTCGGCGTGACACCGGGCGAGCACCTCCCTGGCGAGCTGGCGATAGGCGGCGGCGCCCACGGAGTTGGAGGCGTACGTGGTGATCGGCTCACCGGCGACGGTGGTCTCCGGGAAGCGGACGGTGCGGCCGATGACCGTGTGGTACACGTGGTCGTCGAAGGCCTCGACGACACGGGCGAGCACCTCGCGGCTGTGCACCGTGCGCGAGTCGTACATCGTGGCGAGGATGCCGTCGAGCTCCAGGTCGGGGTTGAGCCGCTCCTGGACCTTCTCGATGGTCTCGGTGAGCAGCGCGACCCCGCGCAGCGCGAAGAACTCGCACTCGAGCGGCACGATGACCTTGTGCGCCGCCGTCAGGGCGTTCACGGTGAGCAGGCCGAGCGAGGGCTGGCAGTCGATCACGATGTAGTCGTAGTCGGCCATCAGGGGCTTGAGGGCCCGCTGCAGCGTCGACTCGCGCGCGACCTCGGACACCAGCTGCACTTCGGCGGCGGACAGGTCGATGTTGCTGGGCAGCAGGTCCATGTTCGGGACCGCCGTCTTCAGGAGCACCTCGTCGGCCGCCATGCCCCGCTCCATGAGCAGGTTGTAGACGGTGAGGTCGAGCTCCATCGGGTTGACGCCGAGGCCGACCGAGAGCGCGCCCTGCGGGTCGAAGTCGACGAGCAGGACCCGGCGTCCGTACTCCGCGAGCGCGGCACCCAGGTTGATGGTCGACGTCGTCTTGCCGACGCCGCCCTTCTGGTTGCACATCGCGATGATCTTCGCGGGGCCGTGGTCGGCCAGCGGGCCCGGGATCGGGAAGTACGGCAGCGGGCGTCCGGTCGGGCCGATGCGCTCACGGCGCTGACGGGCAGCGTCGGGCGCGAGCGTGGCCGCGTACTCGGGATCGGGCTCGTACTCGGCGTCAGGGTCGTAGAAGTGACCCTCGGGCAGTTCGTCGTAGTCGGCGAAGTGGGTGCGGTTCTCGCCACTTCCGTTGCCGGCCATGGCGTTCACGTGATGGCCATCCATGCTCGGGTGTGCTGGCTGGGTCAGCCCTGTTCTGGGGGGACTCTGGTGGGCTGCGAAGGTGCGGACAGCGACGGAGCCGACAGCCTCGAGCCCCGTGGGGCCCTGGCCCCGCGTCGGCATTCCTGGTTGACCACCCCCGGGAGTAAATGTCGACTCATTCACAAGTCGTCTTACCTCCTTGGTGACCAGGAAACTTCTAGATAGGTCAGCGTGGCACCATGCCGACGATTGGCGACTCTATGGCGTGTCACCGCTCCGCAGCAACACAATCCGCCGGACCCGCCCCGATGTGTCGGTAACCGAACACCCCGCTGTCAAGGGCGTAAGGCCGTCGCACAGCAGGCTCCGCCGGTGTACGAATCGGTTGAAGCGTTACGTTCGCGGCGAGTTGAACGAGTCCCGCGAAGTGACCCGACACACATCCGGCCGGACCTTGTCCAGCAAGGTCCGGCCGGGTGCGCGGTGTTGACGACCTGTGTTGACGTATCGCCTTTTCCCAGCGGGGAATCCGCCATCGGGCAGCGAGAAAGTCGACTGGTGGTGCGAGTGACCGATCAGCCGAGCAGCGTGTCCAGCTCGACGTGCTCCAGACCGTGCGATTCGGCGACCTCGCGGTAAACGACCTTGCCGTCATGGGTGTTGAGGCCCTTGGCCAGCGCGGGGTCGCGGCGCAGCGCCTCGACCCAGCCGCGGTTCGCCAGCTCGACGATGTACGGCAGCGTGGCGTTCGTCAGCGCGTAGGTGGAGGTGTTGGGCACCGCGCCGGGCATGTTGGCGACGCAGTAGAAGACCGAGTTGTGGACCGGGAAGGTCGGCTCGGCGTGCGTGGTCGGACGCGAGTCCTCGAAGCAGCCGCCCTGGTCGATGGCGATGTCGACAAGAACACTTCCGGGCTTCATCCGCGAGACGAGTTCGTTGGTGACCAGCTTCGGCGCCTTGGCACCGGGGATGAGCACGGCACCGATGACGAGGTCGGCCTCGAGGCAGGCCTTCTCGAGCTCGAAGGCGTTGGAGACGACGGTCTGGATCTTCGTACCGAAGATCTTGTCCGCCTCCTTGAGCTTGTTGATGTCGCGGTCGAGCAGGGTCACGTGGAAGCCCATGCCGATGGCGATCTGCGCGGCGTTCCAGCCGGAGACGCCGCCGCCGATAACGACGGCCTTGGCGGCCAGCACACCGGGGACACCGCCGGGCAGCACACCGCGGCCGCCGTTGGCGCGCATCAGGTGGTAGGCGCCGACCTGCGGGGCGAGACGGCCCGCGACCTCGGACATCGGGGCGAGCAGCGGCAGCGCGCGGCTCGGCAGCTCGACCGTCTCGTACGCGATCGCCGTGGTGCCGGACTCCAGGAGCGCGTCCGTGCACTCCTTGGACGCGGCCAGGTGCAGGTAGGTGAAGAGCGTCTGGTCCTTGCGGAGGCGGTGGTACTCCTCGGCGATGGGCTCCTTGACCTTCAGCAGCAGGTCGGCGGTGGCCCAGACCTCGTCGGCGGTGGGCAGGATCTGCGCGCCGGCGGAGACGTACTCGTCGTCCGTGATCGAGGAGCCGACGCCGGCGTTTCGCTCGATGACGACCTGGTGGCCGTGGCGCACCAGCTCGTGCACGCCGGCGGGGGTGATGGCCACCCGGAACTCGTTGTTCTTGACCTCGCGGGGGATGCCGACCTTCACGTCGATCACGGTCCTTGGCTCAGAGGGTTCTGGGGCTGCGCACGCCAGGGCGGTGCGCATCGGGGCAATGCCCGTCATACCCGGCGCCATGGGGGCACACCGGGAGACACCACGAAACAACGCGGCGGAGCCAGTCTAATGAAGGGATTCTCTCTGTCTAGCCTTTCAAAGCATCAATCTTCGGCGGATGCACTACGGATTTCGCAGGCGTTAGGGCCTTGTTTCATGGCTCACGGGCTGTCCGGCAGCTCATCTCCCAGCATGCGCTCGGCCTGACTGCGGTGCAGCCCGGCCGCGACCGGGTCGCCGAGCCGGTCCAGGGTGTCGGCCAGTCTCAGCTGGAGAGCGGCCTGCAGGCGCACGTCCTCGGCGCGGCGGGCCCACTCCACCGCCTCGTGGCAGGTGTACAGCGACTCCTCCGGCCGTCCCGCGTACTCCTGGACCCGGGCCAGCTCGCTCAACGCCCGTGCCTGGGCCGCGACATCGCCGTTCCTGCGGTGGCCGGTGACGGCCGAGCGCCAGTTGCGCAGCGCCTCCCCGTAGCGGCCGGCGTAGGTGTGCACGGTGGCGATGCGGCCGTAGAGCCGGGCGGCGTCCACCCGCTCGTCGCGCGCCAGGCGCTGCGCCAGCGCCCTGCCGTACCAGTCGGCGGCCCGCTCGTAGTCCCCGAGCTCCTGGTGGGCGCCGCCTACGGATTCCATCGCGCGCCCGGTCGCATACGGGTCGTCCGCCTCACGTCCGGCGTCCAGGGCGGCCCGGTAGCGGGCGAGCGCCTCGGCCGTCCGGCCCGTCTGCGCGTCGAGGTCGGCGAGGTTCAGCAGGGCCGCGGCCCTCTCGCGGGGCAGGTCGCGGCGCTCGGCGACGTCCAGGACGAGCCGGTGGATGCCGTACAGCTCGGGCGCCGCCGCCTGCGTACCGACGTGCGCCACCATGGCCCGGACCAGCGCGGCCATCAGACGGCGGGCCAGCGTGTCCAGCTCGCCGTCGGCGACGGCCGCGCGGGCGGCGGCGAGCAGCGCGGGCTGCCGGATGCGCAGCCAGTCGGCGGCGGCCCGGGGGTGCGGGAAGCGCAGGGCCTGGGGCATGCCGGCGAGCTTCTCGCGGGCGGGCGAGCTGTCCGTCTCGGTGATCGCGCGGCAGGACACCAGCAGCCGGACCGTCCGCTCCAGCATCCGGGCGCGGGCGAGCTGGAGCTCGGCCGGCCGGTCCTGGGTCTCGGTGAGGGCACGCAGCAGGGGCAGCAGGCAGCCGGGCACCTCGTACTGCGGCAGGGGCGAGTCCACCGGCCGCAGGAGGCCCAGCCCGGCGAAGTCGTCCAGGGTGGTGCGGGCCGCGTGGATCGAGCAGCCGGCCAGCGCGGACGCGGTGTGCGGGTCGACGAGACCGGCGGGGGCCAGGGAGAGCAGGCGCAGTATCCGGGCGGCGGCGCTGGGCAGCGAGGCGTACACGAGCCGGAAGACCCGGGCCAGCGGCGTCCCTTCCTCGCCCTCGGCGTGCAGGTGCTTGGCCAGGTCGGCCACGGCGGCCTGCGGCCGGGCGGCGAGCCAGCCGCCCGCCAGCACCAGCGCCGCGGGCTGGCCGGCGCACTCCTCGACCAGCCCCTCGGCGGCGCACGGGTCGACGGTGATGCGGACCGAACCGGTGTGCCGGCCGAGCAGTTCCAGGGCGGACTTGGTGTCCAGGCCGCCCAGCGTGCAGGGGCGGACGTCGGAGATGCCGGTCAGTGGACCCTGCGAGACGGCGACGACCAGGCAGTCGGGGGTGTCCGGCAGCAGGCATTCGACCTGCTCGGCGGTCGCCGCGTCGTCCAGCAGGAGCACGGCACGGCGGTCGGCGAGGGCCCCGCGCAGTGCCTCGGTGAGGTCGTCCTCGGCGGCCCCGGGCGGGGTCGCCTCCGCCAGGGCGGTGAGCAGGTCCCGTGCGGTGCGCTCGGTGGGCACCGGCGTGCCGTCGGGTTCGGTGAGCCGGGCCCGCAGCACACCGTCGGGGTAACTCTCGGCGACCTGCCGTACCAGCTCCTCGGCGAGCGCCGTGCGGCCGAATCCGGGGCGGCCCGCGATGAGCAGCACCCGGGCGCGGGGCGCCTTGCGGCCGGAGAGGGTGTCCAGTCCGGCACGCTCGATGTCGGCCCGGAGTTCCTTCAACTCTCTTGTCCGGCCCAGGAACTGACCCGCCGCAGGAGCGGACTCGGCAACCGGTGGCCGTTCCTGTGCCGACACGTCCGTGCCGTCGGTGTCCACCGCCTGATCCGTCACGGGCCACACTCCCGTCCCACTGCCGCGCAAGCCCGCCGGGACTCCGGACGGGGCGTTTTCAGAGCCTAGTTCACGCTCTGCGACGATCCGGGTGGAGCACGGCGGAAGGGTCCCCCGATCGGATCAGCCGATCGTCACACCGGATCCCCCGGGGAGACGCGGGAGCGGCTCAGGACTCGAAGGGCCGCGCGGGCCAGGGCGCCTCCGCCGGACGCAGCGCGTCGACACCCGCGCCGTTCCGGGCGGCGATCAGCGACAGCACACCGACGACCAGACAGTTGTTGTGCAGCTCCCCGGCGAGCACCCCGCGGGCGAGGTCGCCGACGGACACGCGCGAGAGCTCCATGTCGGCCTCCTCCTCCTCGACCTCGAAGCGCTCGCCCTCGGCCTCGGAGAGATCGCGGGCCAGGAAGATGCGGACGGCCTCGTCGCAGCCGCCGGGCGTCGTGTACACGTCGGTCAGCACCCGCCAGTCCTCGGCCTTGACGTGCGCCTCCTCGTAGAGCTCCCGCTGCGCCGCGTGCAGCGGGTTCTCGCCGGGGACGTCGAGCAGCCCGGCCGGGATCTCCCACAGCTTGTGGCGCACGGGGTGGCGGTACTGCCGGATGACCAGCACCCGGTCCTCGTCGTCGAGGGCGAGGACGGCCACGGATCCGGGGTGGACCTGATAGTCGCGGCGGACGACCGAGCCGTCGGGCATGACCACGTCGTCGGTGCGGACGGAGGTCTTGTTCCCGGTGAACGGGGTCTCGCTCGCCCGGATCTCCCACTCCTCGGCGGTGTCCTTGATCGTCATGCCCTGCGTCCTTCCACACGTACACGAGAGAGCCGGTCACGGCCGAAGGGAATCGGCCACGGTGCGCCGGCGACAGAAACCGGGGCACGCACCTCATAGGACGCGTACCCCGGCAACCGTACAACCCTCGTGTCACTTGCCCGTCTTGCGCTCCACGGCCGCCTTCACCAGGCCCGCGAAGAGCGGGTGCGGGCGCGTCGGACGCGAACGCAGCTCGGGGTGCGCCTGGGTCGCCACCAGGTAGGGGTGCACCTCGCGCGGGTATTCGACGTACTCGACGAGCTTGCCGTCCGGGGAGGTGCCGGAGAACTGGAGTCCGGCCTTCTTCTCCAGTTCGGCGCGGTAGGCGTTGTTCACCTCGTAGCGGTGACGGTGCCTCTCCTCGACGTACTCCTTGTTGTCGTACACCTCGCGCACGATGGAGCCCTCCGCCAGCTTGGCCGGATACATGCCAAGGCGCATCGTGCCGCCCATGTCGCCCTCGCCGGCCACGATGTCGAGCTGCTCGGCCATGGTGGAGATGACCGGGTGCCCGGTGGCCGAGTCGAACTCGGTGGAGTTGGCGTCGGGGATGTCGGCCAGGTTCCGCGCGGCCTCGATCACGATGCACTGCAGGCCCAGGCACAGGCCGAGCAGCGGGATCCTGTTCTCGCGGGCGTACTGGATGGCGCCGACCTTGCCGGACACGCCGCGGTCGCCGAAGCCGCCGGGGATGCAGATCGCGTCCACGTCACCGAGCTGCTTCGCGGCGCCCGCCGGGGTCTTGCAGTCGTCCGAGGCGACCCACTTGATCTTCACGCGGGCCTTGTTCGCGAAGCCGCCCGCGCGCAGCGCCTCGGTGACCGAGAGGTAGGCGTCGGGCAGGTCGATGTACTTGCCGACCAGCGCGAGGTTGATCTCGTGCAGCGGGTTGTGGACGCGGTCGAGCAGGTCGTCCCAGGTCGTCCAGTCCACGTCGCGGAAGGGCAGGTCCAGCTTGCGGACCACGTACGCGTCCAGGCCCTCGGTGTGGAGGACCTTCGGGATGTCGTAGATCGACTTGGCGTCGATCGCCGCCACCACGGCGGCCTCGTCGACGTCGCACATCAGCGAGATCTTGCGCTTGATGGCGGTGGGGACCTCGCGGTCGGCGCGCAGCACGATCGCGTCCGGCTGGATACCGATGTTGCGCAGCGCCGCGACCGAGTGCTGCGTCGGCTTCGTCTTCAGTTCCCCGGACGGGCCGATGTAGGGCAGGAGCGAGATGTGCACCACGAACACGTTGTCGCGGCCGACCTCGTGACGGACCTGGCGGACGGTCTCCAGGAACGGCAGCGACTCGATGTCGCCGACCGTGCCGCCCACCTCGGTGATGACGACGTCGACGTCGTCGGCGGCCATACGGCGGATGCGGTGCTTGATCTCGTTGGTGATGTGCGGGATGACCTGCACGGTGTCGCCCAGGTACTCGCCACGCCGCTCCTTGGCGATGACCGTCGAGTACACCTGCCCTGTAGTGACATTGGCGGAGCCGTCCAAGTCGACGTCGAGGAAGCGCTCGTAGTGTCCGATGTCGAGGTCGGTCTCGGCGCCGTCGTTGGTGACGAACACCTCACCGTGCTGGAAGGGGTTCATCGTGCCGGGATCGACGTTCAGGTACGGGTCGAGCTTCTGCATGGTGACCCGCAGACCCCGCGCCTTGAGCAGCGCGCCCAGGCTGGAGGCGGTCAGACCCTTGCCGAGGGAGGAGGCGACACCCCCGGTGACGAAGATGTGCTTGGTCGTCGTGGCTGTGCTGTTTCGGAAAGCAGCGGGCGGCATGGCCAAGAGGGGGCTCCCGTGGTCGCGGTGTGAGGTGCGTACCGGCGGCCCGACCCGGAGGTACCGGATTTTCGGGGGGCGCCGTCGCTGCGGTTCGGGGGTTTCTCGCCCTCCGGTCCACGGGCTACCAGGGTATCAGCGCCAGAACGGGGCCGCTCGCGGCCACGCTCCGCACACGCGTCGACACGGAGACCGCACGCCCCGCTCATCCCGTCCGCACCGCTCACCCTCTGCTCACTCGTTCGGCCGAGTCCGGTTGCCGGGAGGGGCACGCGGATCATCGACGTGCGTCGTATCCTGCTCGGACACTCACTGCCGAGACCGGCCGGTAGACGGCACCACCCACGCCGCATCCCGGAACACGAGAGCTCGGCAGTTCGTTTCGCAACGACATTCACACAACCCTTCCGTCGTTTCGCGACGACGCCTGACAAAGACCCCTTGACCGCAAGAGCGACCGCCCCTCGTGGGGCGACGTGGCCGTTCGACTGGAGATGCACGTGGCCGGGCGCATCGAGGACTACGCACTCATCGGAGACATGCAGACAGCCGCGCTGGTCTGCCGGGACGGCACAGTCGACTGGCTGTGCCTGCCCCGCTTCGACTCGCATGCCATCTTCGCCGGCCTGCTGGGCACCGAGGAGCACGGCTTCTGGCGGCTCGGGCCGGCGCACGCGGCGGACGCCGAACCGCCGACCGCGGCCCGGCGCACGTACCGCGGCGACTCGCTGATCCTGGAATCCGAGTGGGACACCCCACGCGGCACGGTGCGCGTGATCGATTTCATGCCGCCGCGTGACGGGGCACCGCAGCTGATCCGCATCGTCGAGGGCGTCACGGGCCGGGTGCCGATGCGTTCCGCCCTGCGGATGCGCTTCTCGTACGGCCGTGTCGTGCCCTGGGTGCACAAGCACGAGGGCCGGACCGTCGCCGTCGCGGGACCCGACTCCGTGTGGTTCGACACAGCCTGCGAGACCTACGGCAAGGACCTCACCACGTACGCCGACTTCACGGTGGCGCCGGGTGAGCGGATCGCGTTCACCATCTCCTGGGAGCCCTCGCACAAGCAGCCGCCCGCGCTGCCCGAGCCGGAGCAGTCCCTGGAGGCGACCGAGGAGTTCTGGCGCGACTGGGTCGACCAATGTACGTACCACGGCCCCTACCGTGAGGCCGTGGTCCGCTCGCTGATCACCTTGAAGGCCCTGACGTACGCCCCCACGGGCGGCATCGTCGCCGCGCCCACGACCTCGCTCCCGGAGGAGATCGGCGGCGTCCGCAACTGGGACTACCGCTACACCTGGCTGCGCGACGCGGCGATCACCCTGTCCTCGCTGCTGCGTACCGGGTACCGCGAGGAGGCGCGCGCCTGGCGCGAGTGGCTGCTGCGCGCGGTCGCGGGCGACCCGGAGAACCTCCAGATCATGTACGGCATCGCGGGTGAGCGGGAGCTCGGCGAGGCGGAGCTGGACTGGCTCCCCGGCTACGAGAACTCGGGGCCCGTCCGCGTCGGCAACGGCGCCGCGCACCAGCTCCAGCTGGACGTGTACGGGGAGGTCACCGAGGCCCTGCACCTGGCGCATATGACGGGTCTGTCCCGCAACGACTACGCCTCGCTCCTCCAGCTCAAGCTGATCCGCTACCTGGAGGACCACTGGGACCAGCCGGACGAGGGCATCTGGGAGGTGCGCGGCCCGCGCCGCCACTTCGTGCACTCCAAGGTGATGGCCTGGGTCGCCGTCGACCGCACCATCAAGCTCATCGAGTCGGGCGACGCGGACGGCCCGCTGGAGAAGTGGCGCGAGCTGCGCGACGACATCCACCGGGACGTGTGCGAGAAGGGCTACGACAAGGAGCGCAACACGTTCACGCAGTCGTACGGCTCCCAGGAGCTGGACGCCTCGCTGCTGCTGATCCCGCAGATGGGTTTCCTGCCGCCGGACGACAAGCGTGTGATCGGCACGATCGAGGCGATCCAGCGCGAGCTGTCCACCGAGGACGGCTTCATCCTGCGCTACCCGACGTCCGGCGAGCACGCGGGCCTGGACGGTCTGGAGGGCGACGAGGGCGCGTTCCTCGCCTGCTCGTTCTGGATGGCGGACGACCTCGCGATGATCGGGCGGGTCGACGAGGCCCGCAAGCTCTTCGAGAAGCTGCTCGATCTGCGCAACGACCTGGGTCTGCTCGCCGAGGAGTGGGACCCCCGGCTCAAGCGCCAGGTCGGCAACTTCCCGCAGGCCTTCAGCCACGTCCCGCTGATCGACACGGCGCTGCGGCTGACCGCGAGCGGGGCGTACGGCGGCTGACCCGCCACGCGCACGGCGGCCCCGCTCCCTCCCGCACCTCCGGGCGGGAGCGGGGCCGCCGCGACGTCCGGGGCACGCCCCCGCCGGTGTGCTCGGGACGGGCCGAAGTGTGCCCGGGACGGGCCGAAGTGTGCCCGGGACGTGTGCGCAGGTAGCGTCCGCTGCATGGACAGCCGTTACGACACCGAGGGCGCCGGGATCACCGTGCAGCGGGCGCTCGAGCTGCCCGGGCTGCGCAGCGGGCTGCCGGAGATCCTGGCGGGGGCCGACCGGTTGCAGCGCACGGTGCGCTGGGTGCACGCGGGCGAGGTACCCAACATCGCCTCGCTCCTCAAGGGCGGCGAACTGCTGCTGACGACGGGGTACGGCCTCGGTACCCGTCCCGCCGAGCAGCGCGCCTTCGTCCGCACCCTGGCCGAGCGCGGGATCGCCGCCCTGGTGGTGGAGCTCGGCCCGCGCTTCTCGCGGCTGCCGGCGACTCTGGTGGAGACGGCGCGCACCGCCGGCCTCCCGCTGGTCCAGCTGCACCGCGAGGTGCCGTTCGTGGCGGTCACGGAGGAGGTCCACACCGAGATCGTCAACGGCCACTACGCACTGCTCCAGCAGGCCGAGGAGGTGCACCGGCGCTGCACTCAGGCACTGCTCGGCGGGGGCGGGATACCGCAGGTCCTCGGCATCCTCGCGGACTTCGCCGGCAACCCGGTCTTCCTGGAGACGGCGGACGGGCAGCTGCTGTACGCGGCCGGGGCCGGTCCGGCGGGCGCCGATCCGCTCCAGGTGTGGGAGGGGCTGCGCGGCCAGCACAAGGACGAACCGGCCGCGGGCACGACCGTCGTGGACGTGCCCGGCGGCGGCCCCGGCACCGGCTCCGTCCGCGCCCGGCTGGTCCTGACGCCCGTGACCGCTCCGACGGCCCCCGTGCACCGGATGGCGGCCGAGCGGGCGGCGGGCATCCTGGCCGTCGTCCTGATGCAGGCCCGCCAGGAGGAGGAGCTCGCGGCACGCGGCCGCGGCGACTTCCTCACCGACCTCGCCGAGGGCCGCGTCCGGGCCGAGGACGCCGCCGCCCAGGCACGCGTGCTCGGCTTCAAGCCGGGCAGCAGTCCGCTCCTGCCGGTCGTGATGCGGCTCGCGGACGGGCTCTCGCCGGGCGGCGGCTGGGCGGTCCTCGCCCGCGCGGTCGCCGAGGAGCTGGCCTCCGTGGGCGTGCCCGTGCTCCTGGGCGTACGGCCCGTCGAGGGCCGTGTGCCCCTGCTGCTCGGCCTGCGTTCGGAGTCCGAGCGCGCGGCCGTCGCGGACCGGGTGGCGGCGGCGCTGCGGGCGGGTGTGGAACGGGCGGGCATGCAGCGGCCGGGCGCGCAGCCGCCGGTGGTGGTGGTCGGGGTCGCGGGCGGCTGGGCGGCGGCCTCGGCGGGCCTGCGGCACGCGGCGGAGACGGCGACGGCGGCGCAGGGCCTGTCGGACCGCCTCTGGTACGACGCCCGGCGCCTCGACATCGACCTGCTCCTGTGGCGGCTGCGCGACCATCCGGACCTGGCGGCCTTCGTGGACCGGGCGATCGGCCCGCTCCGCGAACACGACAACCGGTCGAAGCCGCCCCTTCTGCCCACGTTGCAGACGTACTTGGCGCACGCGGGCCGCAAGGCGGAGACGGCCCGCGAACTGCACCTGAACCGGCAGACGCTCTACAACCGCCTGGCGCGCATCGGCGAGTTGCTCGGCACGGACCTGGACGACCCGCAGACGGTACTGGCGTTGAGCCTGGCCCTGCGCGCGCGCAGGCACGTGCCGTAGGAGTGCCGCGTCGCCCGGCCTGCGGCGTCCGTCGTCCGTCGTCCCTCGTCCGGCGTCCGTCAGGGCAGGGGGCGCGGCTGGGCCAACTCGTCGTAGATGCTCAGGATCTGGGCGACCGTGTCGTCCTCGGTGGGCCAGGTGGCCGCCTGCTGCACTCCCCTGTCCTTGAGGAGTTCCCGACGCGCAGGGTCCTCCAGGAGGCGCACGACCGCCGCGGCCAGGGCGCCCGCGTCGCCGTACGGGACGAGTTCGGCCGCGTCGCCGACCAGTTCGGGGGTGCCGCCGACCTCGGTCGCCACCAGCGGCACGCGTGCGTGCAGGGCTTCCTGGGCGAGGACGGAGCGTGATTCCCAACTGCTGGTCAGCAGCGCCAGATCGGCGCCCGCGAGCAGCTCCGGGATGTCGTCGCGCCGGCCGATCAGACGCACCGGCAGGCCCTCGTCCTCGATACGGCGCTGCAGTTCCGCCCGCAGCGGCCCCTCCCCCGCGATCACGAGCAGCGGCGCGGGGCTCAGGCGGCGCCACGCGCGCGCCGCGCTCAGCAGGGTCCCGTAACCGCGGTGCCGGTCCAGGGAACCGACGGCCATGAGCAACGGGCGTTCCGTGGCGCCGAGTTCGGCCCGCGTCTTGTGCCGCAGCCGCTCCGCCTCGTCGTACTCCAGGGGCTTGCGTGCCGCGGAGAGGGCGACGGCGGCCAGCCGCGCGTCCCTCGCTCCCCTGCTGCGTGCCCGGTCCACCAGGTCGGACGACGTGCCGAGGACGACGGAGGCGGCCCGGGCGACGCGGCGCTCCAGCAGGCGCAGCAGACGGGCCCGGGCACCCGCCGCCCGCGAGCGGGTGTGCCAGGTGACGACGAGCGGGGTGGGGCGGCCGCTGAGCGCGAGCGCGGCCCGCAGCGCCGCGTGCAGACCGTGCGCGTGCACGAGGTCCGCGTCCGCGCAGGCCGCCCGCAGCGCCGCCACGGAGGCGGGGTCGCTCCTGCGGGGCACGGGGACGTGCTGCGCGCCGACTCCCGCGAAGCCGTAGGTGTGTTCGGCCTCGGCGGGGGCGCACACGGTGACCCGCACGCCCCGGGCGACCAGTCCCGAGGCCAGCGACCGCACATGGGCGCTGCTGCCCGCACTGCCGCCCCCGAGCACCTGCACGGTGCACAGCGGCGACTGCCCGTGCGGTGAGTGGCTGCTCACGAGGCTCACGTGGCCGGGGCTCCTGGTTCGGCGTCGGACGGTCACGAAGGAACGTACAGAAGGACGCGCGGAGGGGTGTACCGCACGTCGTGCTTCGCGTACTGCGTCAAGGATGCCAGGACACCCGCCCGTTGCGGCACCACCGGGCGTCCGCTGCCGCGCCGCGGTGGGCAACTGTACGGGCGCGGTCACTCGCGCGAGTGAGAGACGCGGCCTTTTTCCCCCAGGAGTTCGAGAGCCGGCGTGAGCGGCCCCGGTCCCCCGCACGGCGGGCGCGA
The DNA here is from genome assembly GCF_042871785.1 of Streptomyces sp. NPDC005551. NCBI lineage: Bacteria > Bacillati > Actinomycetota > Actinomycetes > Kitasatosporales > Streptomycetaceae > Streptomyces > Streptomyces sp. NPDC005551. Next base: position 305,443 of record NZ_JBIAJE010000010.1, read on the forward strand.
ACCCCCGGGCACGCCCGGGCCGCCGCTCCGCGAGGTGGAACCGCCCGGGTGCGCGCGGAAAGGCGCCGCCCTGGTACTGGCCCGGTACGCGCGTGACGTCCACGTGCCGCCGTACCGGGCGCGGTCCGCGCCGTGGGGTTCAGCACCGCGCCGTGGGGTTCAGCACCGCGCCGTGGTGCTCGGCGAGCCTCCGCGCCGCGGTGCTCGGCACGGTACGCGCCCCGGCGTGCGCGCCAGTTCACTCACCCGTTCCCCGCACGTCGCGGCGGCCACCAGCGCCGCGACGCGGACGACCAGGCCGGTCCTGCCGCTGCCCGCCGCGAGGGCGGCGCCCAGTGCGGCTCCGAGCGCGTGGGCCCCGGTGTCGCCGATCATGGCGCGCTCGCCGAGGTCGTCGGGCAGGACTGCGGCGGCGGCTCCCACGGCGGCGGCGGACAGCTCGCCCGCCACCCCACCGCGCAGCAGCCCCGGCACTCCCAGGGCGAGCACCGCGCAGGCCGCCCTCCCGGGGCGTACGTCCACGAGGTTGACGAAGTGCGCGGTCCCGGCGATCACGGCGCCCGCCAGCACCTTGTCCACGGCACGCTCCTCGAGCAGCGCCCCCGCCGCCAGGGCCCCGGCCGAGACACCGAACAGCTTGACCGCCCCGGAAGTCACCTCCCCGTGGCGCAGGGCACCAAGGTGTGCCCGGAAACCGCGCCGGGGATCGCCGGCCCCGGCGACATCGTCGTAGGCGCCGCAGACACCGGCCGCGAGGACGGCGAAGCCGGCGGCCCGGTGGGCCCGTCCGGCGCCCAGGGCCGCCGCGAAGGCCGCGGCGGGGCCCGCGTAGAGCGCGACGGTCCGTCCCGCGTGGTTCTTCCGCTCCCAGCGCCCGCGTCCGCCGGGGGCCGTGGAGCGCAGTGCGGCGATCCCCGCGCGCGTGACGCCCGCGACGAGTCCGCAGGCGGCGAAGCCCGTCATGCGTGTGCCCATGACCGCCACCCTACGAACCCGCGGGCGGGACCGGACACGACGGGGGCGACGGCGCCCCAGCGCCGCGACAGGACCCCCACTCCGGGGGCGACGAACGCCCCGACGCACCGGACGCCGGCCCCGAAGCACCCACCGCGCGGGGAACCCCGACGCGGGCTCACAGCCCCCACGCCGGGACGGCCAACGCTCGGCGTCGGTGCCCGGCGGGGTGAGGGACTTCGCGGCGCCGCTACCCGTCCGCCCTGGCCGTCGCCAGCAGTTCCTCCGCGTGGGCGCGGGCCGTCTCCGAGTCCTCCTGGCCCGCCAGCATGCGGGACAGCTCGCGGATGCGGTCCTCGCCCTCCAGGACCTTCACCCCGGACCGGGTGACCGAGCCGTCGTTCGTCTTCTCCACCAGCAGCTGGCGGTCGGCGAAGGCGGCCACCTGCGGCAGGTGCGTGACGACGACGACCTGTGCCGTCCGGGCCAGCCGGGCCAGCCGGCGGCCGATCTCGACCGCGGCCTTGCCGCCGACACCCGCGTCGACCTCGTCGAAGAGATACGTCGGCACCGGGTCGGTCCCGGCGAAGACCACCTCGACGGCGAGCATCACCCGCGAGAGCTCACCGCCGGACGCGCCCTTGGCGATCGGCCGCGCCGGGGCGCCGGGATGCGGGGCCAGCAGCAGTTCGACCTCGTCGGCGCCCGCCGGGCCGTACTGCACCGTGCGTCCGCCGACCTCCACACCCTCCGGGTCCTCGGTCTGGCGGATGTCGAAGGACACGCGCGCGTGGGGCATGGCGAGCGAGGCCAGCTCGGCGGTCACGGCGGCGGCGAAGCGTTCGGCGGCCTCCGCGCGGGCGTCCGTCAACGCCTGCGCCAGTTGGCCGAGTTCGGCCCGGAGTGCGTCGCGCTCGGCGGTCAGCTCGCCCAGCCGCTCGTCGTCCCCGTCGAGTTCGGTGAGCCGCGCGGCGCTCCGCTCGGCCCAGACGAGCACGGCGTCGATGTCCTCGCCGTACTTGCGGGTCAGCTGGGTGAGGGCGGCCCGCCGCTCCTCGACCGCCGCGAGCCGCAGCGGGTCGGCGTCGAGGTCGTCGGCGTACCCGGCCAGCTCCCCGGCGACGTCGCCCAGCAGGATCCCGATCTCCCCGATCCGGCCGGCCAGCGCGCCCAGCGCGGAGTCGTGGGCGCGTACCGCCTCCAGCGCCCGGTGCGCGCCCGCGACGAGCGTCGTGGCGTCGATGCCCTCGGGGTCCTCGGGGTTGCCCGCGAGCGCGGCGTGCGCGACGGTGGCGGCCGAGGCCAGCGCCTCCGCGTGGCCCAGCCGCTCGGCCTCGGCGGCCAGCTCCACGTCCTCGCCCCCGTGCGGTTCGACGGCGGCAATCTCGTCAAGCCCGAACCGCAGCAGGTCGGCCTCCTGAGCGCGTTCCCGCGCGCGCGTGGTGATCTCGTCCAGCTCGGCCGAGATCGCGCGCAGCCGGCGGTAGGCACCCGTGTACTTGGCGAGCGGCACGGCGACCGCGTCACCGGCGTACCGGTCGAGCGCCTGCCGCTGCCGGGACAGCTTGAGCAGCCCCTGCTGGTCGGTCTGGCCGTGCACGGCGACCAGCTCGTCGGCCAGCTCGGCCAGCACGCCCACGGGGACCGAGCGCCCGCCGAGGTGCGCCCGGGAGCGCCCTTCGGCCGAAACGGTACGGCTGATCAGCAACGCGCCGTCGTCGAGCTCGGCTCCCGCCTCCTCGGCCCGCACGATCGCCGTCCCGCCCGCGGGCACGGAGATCCGCCCCTCGACGACCGCGTTCTTCGCGCCGATCCGTACGAGGGCCGGGTCCGCGCGCCCGCCGAGCAGCAGTCCCAGGCTCGTGACCACCATAGTCTTGCCCGCGCCGGTCTCGCCGGTCACGGCGGTGAAGCCTGGTGACAGCTCGACGACCGCGTCGTCGATGACTCCGAGCGACCGTATCCGCATCTCCTCCAACACGGACACGACCTTACGAGGTCAGGGACCCCGTGTGCGACGGGCCCTGCCCTCCCGCCGCGAAGGCGCAGGTGACGGACGCCCGCCGGGGGGCCCTGTCACCCGCGGGAGTGGGCTTTCCCGCTCCGGGATCCGGCGGCGTCCCGCGGGCAGCAGCGCCGGAAAATCGAGCCGGAACCGAGCTGGTCCCCCCGGGACTGCGGCGCCCGGCGGCGCCCGCCCCTCACCCGCGCCGGCCCCGCCAGGGCGTCCCGGCGCACGGCTCCCGCCTCCGGCCCGGTCCGGGCGCCCCGGCCCTCTCGAAGCCGTCGCACGGCCTCCTGACCCGCTTCCCGGCCCGTGGCGGGGTCGCGGGCCGGGAATGCGTGGCGGCCCGCGGCGGGGTCGCGGGCTGGGGAGCGCGGCGGCCCGCTCCACCCGGGCGGGCCGCCCGCTCCTCGTGCCGGTGTCAGTGCGGCGCGCCCCGCCAGCCCGACACGGGCAGGGCGAACTTGGCGACGAGCCGGTCGGTGAAGGACGCGTGGTGGAGCCGGGCGAGTCGCACCGGGACGGCCCCCCGGCGCACCTCGACCCGCGCCCCGGGCGGCAGCTCGACCGTGCGCCGGCCGTCGCACCACAGGACGCCGGGCGGGACGTGCGGCAGGACCTCCACGGCGAGCACCGAGTCCGGCGAGGTGACCAGCGGCTTGGCGAACAGCGCGTGCGCGCTGATCGGCACCATCAGCAGCGCCTCGACCTCCGGCCACACCACGGGCCCGCCCGCGGAGAAGGCGTACGCGGTGGAACCGGTCGGGGTCGCGCAGACGATGCCGTCGCAGCCGAAGCCGGTCACCGGGCGCCCGTCGATCTCCAGCACCACCTCGAGGAGCTTCTCCGCCGAGACCTTCTGCACGGCGGCCTCGTTCAGCGCCCAGTCGGTGTGCACGATGTCGCCGTTGCGGTGCACGACGACGTCGACGGTCATCCGCTCCTCGACCTCGTACGCCTTGGTCACCACCCGGTCGACCACCTTGTCGAGGTCGTCGCGCTCGGCCTCCGCGAGGAAGCCGACCCGGCCCAGGTTGACGCCGAGCATGGGGACGCCGGACGCGCGGGCGAACTCGGCGCCGCGCAGCAGTGTGCCGTCACCGCCGAGCACGATCAGCAGTTCACACCCGTCGAGACACTGCGGGGTGGCCTCCCTGACCAGTTCCACGGTCGCCGGAAGCGGCAGGTCGGCGGCCTCCGCCTCCAGGACGCGCACGCCGATCCCGGAGCGCAGCAGTCCCTCGACGACCAGCTCGGCGCTGCGGATGGCCGCGGGCCGCCCGGTGTGGGCCAGCAGGAAGACAGTACGAGCTCGGGTCTGAGTCAACGGGGCCCCTCCGCAACTGCTCGGTCGACGTCGGCCGCGTCCGGTGCGGGCGCCCCGGCACGCAGCCACAGAAAGTATTCGACATTGCCGGAGGGTCCGGGCAGCGGGCTGGCTGTGACGCCCCGCACGCCGAGCCCCAGTTCCCAGGCTCGCGCCGCCACACCGCGCACCGCCTCGGCCCTCAGCTCCGGGCTGCGGACGACGCCGCCGCTGCCCAGCCGTTCCTTGCCCACTTCGAACTGCGGCTTCACCATCATCACCAGATCGGCGTCCGGTGCCGCGCACCGCGCGAGGGCGGGCAGCACCAGTCCGAGCGGGATGAAGGACAGATCCCCCACGACAAGATCCACGGGCTCCCCATCGATCGCCTCCAACGTCAACTCGCGTACGTTCGTACGGTCCTTGACGGTGACGCGTTCATCGCTCTGCAGAGACCAGGCGAGTTGGCCGTAGCCGACGTCGACCGCGACGACGTGGGCGGCGCCCGCGCGCAGCAGGACGTCGGTGAAGCCTCCGGTGGACGCTCCCGCGTCCAGCGCCCGCCGCCCCTCGACCTTCAGCCCCTGCGGCACGAAGACCTCGAAGGCACCGGCGAGTTTGTGTCCGCCGCGCGAGACGTAGTCGGGATCGTCGTCGTCCTGGGTGACCACGATGGCGGCCGCGGTCTCCACCTGCGTGGCGGATTTGGTCGCGAGGGTCTTGCCGACGGTGACCCGCCCCGCGGCGATCAGCTGGCCGGCGTGCTCGCGCGAGCGGGCGAGCTTGCGGCGGACCAGCTCGGCATCGAGGCGGCGTCGTGCCACTCCTGCCACGTTCGGTTCAGCTCCTGTGGTCGTACGAAGAGGTGGGCGCCGTCGGGGGTGACGGCACCGGAGGCCCTTGACGTGCGTCGAGCGCGGTCAGTGCGTCGCGCAGGCCCCTGTGTACATCCTCGTACACCTCGGCGTGGCCGTCGGTGGCGAGGTGGTCGGCGTCGGCCAGCCGGCCGAGGCCGGCGTCGACGTCGGCGTTGCCGGTGGGGGTGCGGGGGACCTCCAGCGGCGCGGGGGCCGCGGGGTCGTGCGCGGGCTCGACGGCGAGGTCCGTACCACCGGTGCCGTACTCCTCCCCCGGCGGACGGGCGGCTGCCGGGTCGGCCTCCTCCCCCGGCGAACGGGCGGGCGCCGGGACGGCGGACGTCCCGGGCAGCTGCGCCGCGGACGGACCTCGGCCGTGCTCCGGGGCACGGCGGGGATCCGGCGCGGCCGCCTCCTGCGGGCCCTCGGACCGGGGCACTGAGTCGCTCATGCCCCGACGCTACCCCGAAGCGCTGCGGTACCGTCGATCACGATGGCGACGATGGAGGAGTGCCGCGCGGCACTCGACAAACTCTCGGACAACCTGGCGGGGGCCGACGGGGACGTGCGCGGTGCGGCGGCCCTCGACCGCTCGCTGAGCTGCCGTGTCACCGACCTCGACACGACTTTCGTCGGGCGTCTGACGGACGGCCGGATCGACGTGCTCGACACGATCCCGGGCCCGCCCCGCGAGAAGGCCCAGATCCGGCTCACGATGACCGGTGACGACCTGGTGGCGATGGTGAACGGCGAGCTGAACTTCGCGAAGGCCTGGGCCTCGGGCCGGGTGAAACTGGAGGCCGGACTCCGCGACCTCATGCGCCTGCGGAGCCTGCTCTAGTACCGCACCACGGTCAGGAGCCGCTCCGCAGGGCATCCGCGGAGCCCGCTCTCAGCCTTCGGCGGTCAGTGCCGCCGCGCCGACCGCGTGGGCGGCCGTCGCCGCGCGCGCCTTCCGCGCCGCCGGGACCACCAGCGGCGTCCCCGTCTCCGGGTCGTCGATGACCTGGCAGCGCAGCCCGAAGACCTCCTCGACCAGTTCGGCCGTGACGATGTCGTTCGGTGCCCCCTCGGCGACGACCCTGCCCTCGCGCAGGGCGATGAGGTGCGTGGCGTAGCGGGCGGCGTGGTTCAGGTCGTGCAGCACGGCGACCAGGGTGCGGCCCTGTTCCTCGTGGAGTTCGGCGCACAGGTCGAGCACGTCGATCTGGTGCTGGATGTCGAGGTAGGTGGTCGGCTCGTCGAGCAGCAGGAGCGGTGTCTGCTGGGCGAGCGCCATCGCGATCCAGACGCGCTGGCGCTGTCCGCCGGACAGTTCGTCCACGTAGCGGTCGGCCAGCTCCGCGACGCCGGTGGAGGCCATCGAGTCCTGTACGACCCGCTCGTCCTCGGCCGACCACTGGCGCAGCAGCCCCTGGTGCGGGTAACGGCCGCGCCCCACCAGGTCGCCGACCGTGATGCCGTCGGGCGCGATGGACGACTGCGGCAGCAGCCCGAGCGTCCGGGCGACCTTCTTGGCGGGCATCGAGTGGATGACCTGCCCGTCGAGCAGCACCCGGCCCCGGGACGGCTTGAGCATCCGCGAGAGGGCGCGCAGCAGGGTGGACTTGCCGCAGGCGTTCGGGCCGACGATCACCGTGAAGGAGTGGTCGGGGATCTCCACCGACAGGTCCTCCGCGATGACGCGCTGGTCGTAACCGATGGTCAGGTTGTCGGCGGACAGGCGGTTCACAGTGCTGGTGCTCCTCTGGGTGTTCGTGTCGGGCCCGCTGCCGGTGTGGGTGCGGGACCCGCTGCAGGTCCGCGCGTCCGGTCCGCTCCCGGTGCTCATATCCGGCCCGCCTTGCGCTCGATGACGAGCAGCCACAGCAGGTAGACGCCGCCGACGACGCCGGTCACCACGCCGACGGGCAGCTGGTCGGCGCCGAAGGCCCGTTGCGACGCCCAGTCGGCGACGATCAGGAGGGTGGCGCCCATGCACATCGAGGGCACCAGGTTGGGGCCGGGCGAGCGGGTCAGCCGCCGGGCGAGCTGCGGCGAGGTGAGCGCCACGAACCCGACCGGTCCGGCGGCGGCGGTGGCCCCCGCGGTGAGCAGCACGGCGGCCAGCATCAGCAGCAGCCGCGTCCGCTCGACCCGCACGCCGAGCGCGTACGAGACGTCGTCGCCCATCTCGATCATCCGCAGCCCGCGTGCGTTGGCGAGGACGAGCGGTACGAGGACGGCGCACATGGCGAGCAGGGGCCAGACCTGGTCCCAGGCGCGGCCGTTGAGGGAGCCGGTCATCCAGACGACGGCACGGGCCGCGTCGACGAGGTCGGCCTTGGTGAGCAGATAGCCGTTCACCGCCGTGACGACGGCGGCGACGCCGATGCCGACCAGGACCAGTCGGTAGCCGTGCACGCCCCGTTTCCAGGCGAGCAGGTAGATGGCGAGCCCGGTCACGAGACCGCCGACGAGGGCGCCGAGGGCGACCTCGTTGGCGCTGCCCGAGAAGAGCACGATCATGACGAGGGCGCCGGCCGTCGAGCCCTGTCCCAGACCGAGCACGTCCGGACTGCCCAGCGGGTTGCGGGAGATGGACTGGAAGAGGGCTCCGCCGAGGCCGAGCGAGGCGCCCACCAGGATGCCGACGACGACCCGGGGCAGCCGGAGCTGGCTGACGATGAACTCCTGTCCCGCGTTCCCGTCGCCGACCAGTGTCCTGAGGACATCGGCGGCCGGGATCGGGAAGTCGCCGGTGCCGATGAGGACGACGCTCGCGGCGAGCAGGGCGGCGAGCAGCAGGGCGACGACCGTGCAGGCGCGGACGTCGTACCGCAGCGAGAAGCCGCCCTTCGTGCGGACGGCCGGGATACGTGTGGCCTTCACAGCTGCGCCGTCCTCCGCCGTCGTACGAGATGGATGAAGACCGGGCCGCCGAGGACCGCGGTGACGATGCCGACCTGGAGTTCGGCGGGACGCGCCACCAGCCGCCCGATCACGTCGGCACCCAGCAGCAGCACGGGCGACAGGACGGCCGCGTACGGCAGGATCCAGCGCATGTCGGGCCCGGTGAAGGAGCGCACGAGGTGCGGGACCATCAGCCCGACGAACACGATCGGCCCGCAGGCCGCGGTGGCGGCGCCGGACAGGACGGTGGCGGCGGCCATGGACAGCGCGCGGGTGCGGTTCAGGTCGGCGCCGAGCGCGCGGGCGGTGTCGTCGCCCATCGCCATGGCGTTCAGCGGTTTGGCGAGGGCGAGCGCGACGAGGGTGCCGACCGCCAGGAACGGCAGGACCTGCCGGATCGTCGAGTCGCCGGCCGAGGAGAGCGAACCGACGGTCCAGAAGCGCATCTTGCCGAGCGCCGCGTTGTCCATGATCATCACGGCCTGCAGATAGCCGTAGAGCGCGGCGCTGATCGCGGTCCCGGCGAGCGCCAGCCGCACCGGGGTCGCCCCCCGGCTGCCGCCCAGGAACCAGACCAGGGCACCGACCGCGGCCGCCCCGAAGAAGGCGAACCACACATAGCCGTTCAGCGAGGTGACGCCGAAGAACGTGATGGCGGTGACGACCGCGGCGGACGCGCCCGCGTTGATGCCGAGCAGTCCGGGGTCGGCCAGCGGATTGCGGGTGAGCGCCTGAAGGACGGCCCCGGACAGACCGAGCGCGGCCCCGACGAGCAGCCCGAGGACGGTGCGGGAGACCCGCTCGCCGACCACGACGTCGCCGTACGTCCCCGACGCGTGGAACAGGCCGTGCCAGACCTGGTCCAAGGGCAGCGCCTTCGCGCCGAGTGCGACGCTCGCCAGCGCGACGAGCGTCAGCAGGGCAACGGACGCGAGGAGTCCGAGGGACCGTATCGCCCGGCGGTTCGGGGGCGCGGGGGCGGTCTCCGCGCGCTGTTCAGGAGGACTGTCGACCAACACCCAGTTAGGTTAGCCTACCCTCGCCTTACCGAGGGCGTGCCGGCGCCGGACCATGCCCCCGGCCGGCCCGGCCGCGCGTCGAAGACCCTGGCGCGGGCCCCGGTTCGTCTCAGAGCCCCAGCCGCGCGAGCGCCTTCCCGCCGTCCAGCGCGCAGGTCCCGTCCCCGGCCGCCGTCCAGGCCGCCGCGCACAGGGCCCGCAGTCCGTCCATGGCCGCGCCCTCGCCGTCCAGTTCGAGCCGCTCGCTCCCGGCGGTGGCCGTCCAGCCTCCGCAACGGAATCCGCCGCCCTCCCCGACGATCTCCGGCTGCCCCGTCAGCAGACCGCGCAGGTCGGCGTCGACGAAGGTCGGTCGGTGCTGCGGCGGGGCGGCGAGCAGCTGCGCGCCGTCCGTCACACCGGTGAGGACGAGCAGCGAGTCCACTTCGCCGTTGAACGCGCCCTCGATGTCGGTGTCCAGGCGGTCGCCGACCACCAGCGGCCGCTCGGCGCCGGTCCGCAGGATCGTCTCGCGGTGCATCGGGGGCAGCGGCTTGCCCGCCACCCGGGGTTCGGCGCCGGTGGCGATGCGGACGACCTCCACCGCCGCGCCGTTGCCGGGGGCGATCCCGCGCGCGCTCGGGATCGTCAGATCGGTGTTGGACGCGAACCACGGAACCCCGCGGTGGATCGCGAAGCAGGCCTCCGCGAAACGCGACCACGTCAGATCGGGTCCGCCGTACCCCTGCACGACCGCCACCGGCTCGTCGTCCGCCGAGTCGATCGGCTCCAGGCCGCGCTCGCGCAACGCGACCCGCAAACCCTCACCGCCGACCACCAGCACCCGCGCGCCCTCGGGCACCTGCTCGCTGATCAGCCGCGCCACCGCCTGCGCCGAGGTGATGACGTCCGAGGGCTCGGCCGGCACCCCCAGCTCGGTGAGGTGGCCGGCCACGGCGTCCGGCGTCCGCAGCGCGTTGTTCGTGACGTACGCGAGCCGCATTCCGCCCGAGCGAGCCGTGCCGAGCGACTCCACGGCGTGCGCGATCGCGCTGCCGCCCGCGTACACCACCCCGTCGAGGTCGAGCAGCGCCGTGTCGTACGCCTCGCTCAGGGCCTGCCGGCTGGCGTCGGGCCGCGTCCTGACGGTCTGGCTCATTACGCATCGCTCCTTGTTCGATCCCTTTCCCCCGATCATCGCGCATACGAGTGACCCACTTACGATGCCTCAATGAACTATGCAGGCCCCACGGAGGAGACCCCGGCGTACGAGGGGCTCGATCTGGTCCCGTTCCAGGGCCTGCGGTACGACCCCGAGCGGGTCGGCAGCCTGGCCGCGGTGACCTCCCCGCCGTACGACGTCGTCGTACGGCCCGACGGCCTGCTGCACCTCGAATCCGCCGACCCGCACAACATCGTCCGGCTGATCCTCCCTCAGGACACCACCCCCGACGTCCGCAACCGGCAGGCGGCGGCCACCCTGCGGCAGTGGCTGGCCGAAGGCGTCCTGACCACGGACTCCGCACCTGCCCTGTACGTCTACGAGCAGCGCGACGGCGGTCTGCTGCAGCGCGGTGTCATCGGCGCCCTGCGCCTGTCGGAACCCTCGGACGGTGTGGTCCTCCCCCACGAGGACGTCATGCCTCATGTGGTCGCGGACCGCGCGGCGCTGATGCGGGCCACCTCGGCCAATCTCGAACCCCTGCTGCTGACCTACCGCGGCGACGGCTCGGCGACCGGCGCGGCCGCCGTCGTCGAGCGCACCGCACGCCGGGAACCGCTGCTCGCGACGACCACGGAGGACGGCTTCAGCCACCGGCTGTGGGCCGTGACCGACCCCGCCGACCTGGCGGAGATCCGCACCGACCTCGCCCGTCACCAGGCTCTCATCGCGGACGGCCACCACCGCTGGGCGACGTGTCTGCGGCTGCGCACCGAGCACCCGTCCCCGAGCCCCTGGGACTACGGTCTGGTGCTCCTGGTGGACACCGCGCGTCATCCGCTCCGCGTCCGCGCCATCCACCGGCTCCTGCACCGCCTGCCGGTGCCCGAGGCGCTGGACGCCGTGTCGCCCCACTTCCGGGTACGTCACCTGGACGTCCCCCTCGGCGAAGCCCTGGCGGCACTCGCCTCGGCCGCGGCGGACGGCAACGCCTTCATGCTGGCCGGCCACGGCGCCTTCCACCTCCTCGACCGCCCGTCCGCGGACCTTTTGGCCCGTACGGTCCCCGCGGACCGCCCGGAGGCCTGGCGCAGCCTGGACGCGACGGTCCTGCACGCCGCGCTCCTCCAGCACGTCTGGCACGTCCCCGAGGACTCCCCGGAGCACATCGCCTACATCCACGACACCGCCGCGACGGTCGAGAAGGCGGAACGCGACGGCGGTACGGCGGTCCTGATGCACCCGGTCCGCGAGGAGGTCGTACGCGATCTGGCCCGCCAGGGCGTCATGATGCCGCGCAAGTCGACGTCGTTCGGCCCGAAGCCGGCCTCGGGCCTGGTCCTGCGGGCGCTCACCCCCTGAAACGCGGACGGGCGGGACCCCCTGGGGAGTCCCGCCCGTCCGCTGTCACCGCCGTGTCGGCCCGTGCGTCCGCGTGACGTCAGGCGCGAGGAGCGTCCTCGGTGCCGTCCTGGCCGGCCTCGTCGTCACCGTCGGCCGGGAGCCGCACGTCCCGGGCCGCCTCGGTCTCGTCCTCCGCCACGTCGACGTCGTCCTCGTCCTCGATCTCGGCGTCGTCCTCGTCCTCGATCTGGGCGTCGTCCTCGGCGTCCTCGGCGTGCGCGTCGGCCACCTCGATGTCGGCGTCGATACGGGGCACGGACTTGGGCTCCGCCTCGTCCTCGGCCATGGCGTCGACGAACTCGACACCGTCCAGCTCGGCGAGCCGGTCGGAGGCGTCCGTGCTGCCGTCCTTGTCGGACTCGACGGCCTTCGCGAACCACTCGCGTGCCTCGTCCTCGCGGCCGGCGGCGAGCAGCGCGTCGGCGTACGCGTACCGCAGGCGCGCGGTCCAGGGCTGCACGGAGCTGGAGGCCAGCTCCGGGCTCTGGAGGGTCACGATGGCCGCGTCGAGCTGGTCCATGTCACGCCGGGCACCGGCGGCCACGAGGCGCATCTCGACCTGCCCGGCCTTGTCCAGCTTCTGCACCTCGGGCGCACCGGCCATGTCCAGCGCCTTCTCGGGCCGGCCGAGACCACGCTCGCAGTCCGCCATGACGGGCCAGAGGTCGACGTTCCCGGTCATCCGCCGCGCGGCCCGGAACTCGGCCAGCGCTTCGCTGAACTTCTGGTTCGCGTACGCGGCGAACCCGGCCGCCTCTCGTACGGCGGCGACGCGGGACGCCAGACGCAGGGCCACCCTGGAGTATCCGTACGCTCCCTCCGGGTCCTCGTCGATGAGCCGGGCCACCATCACCAGGTTCCTGGAGACGTCCTCGGCCAGGCCCTTCGGCAGGCTCATCAGCTCCTGGCGTACGTCCTTGTCGATCTCCTCGCCCGTGACGTCGTCCGGGATCGGCAGCCGCCTGATCGGCTCGCGGTCCCGCTCGCGCTCGTCGCGGAACCGTCCGCCGCCGCGCCGGTCATCGTCCCGACGGTCGTCACGGTCGCGGTACCCACCGGGACGGCTGCCCCGGTCGTCACGGCGCGGGCCCTGCCCGCGGTCGTCGCGCCCGCGGAAGCCACCGCGGTCACCGCCGCGGTCGCCCCGGTCGTCACGCCGGAAGCCGCCTCGGTCGCCGCCGCGGTCGTCGCCCCGACGGTCGTCACGCCTGTCGTCACGCCTGTCGTCCCTCCGGTCGTCCCTCCGGTCGTCACGGCTGAAGGCCGGACGCTCGCTGTCGCGCCGGAAGGCCGGACGGTCGCCCTCACGCCGGTCGTCGCGCCGGTCGCCACGGTCGTCCCTGCGGAAGCCTGGCCGGTCGCCGCCACGGCTGTCGTCACGACGGAAGCCACCGCGGTCACCGCCGCGGTCACCGCGGTCGTCACGACGGGGGCCGCCGGTGGGCCGGTCGTCGCGGCGGAAAGCGGGACGGTCGCCGGTGGGCCGGTCGTCGCGGCGGAAGGGGGGACGGTCGCCGCCACGGCTGTCGTCGCGACGGAAGCCGCCGCGGTCACTGCCGCGGTCACCGCGGTCGTCACGACGCGGACCGGAAGCCGGCCGGTCATCGCGACGAGGACCACCGAAACTCGGGCGGTCATCGCGACGGGGGCCACCGAAACTCGGCCGGTCGTCGCGACGGGGGCCGCCACGATCCCCGCGGTCACCGCGGTCGTCACGGCGGAAGCCGCCACGGTCGCCGCCGCGGTCACCGCGGTCGTCACGCCGGGGGCCGCCCGTGGGCCGGTCGTCCCTGCGGAACGCGGGACGGTCGCCGCCTCGGCTGTCGTCACGACGGAAGCCACCGCGGTCACCGCCACGGTCGCCCCGGTCGTCCCTGCGGAAGCCGCCACGGTCGTCGTCGCGGCGCTCACCGCGGTCATCGCGGCGGAAGGGGGGACGGTCGCCGCCGCGGTTGTCGTCACGGCGGAAGCCGCCACGGTCACCGCCGCGGTCACCGCGGTCGTCACGACGCGGACCGGAAGCCGGCCGGTCATCGCGACGAGGACCACCGAAACTCGGCCGGTCGTCGCGACGGGGGCCACCAGTCGGCCTGTCATCACGACGGAAGGCGGGACGGCCACCACGGTCGTCCTCGCGGCGGTCGTCACGGCCACGGAAGCCACCACCGCCACCGCGGTTGTCGTCACGGCGGAAACCACCGCCGCCGGCTCCGCGGTTGTCGTCGCGACGGAAGCCACCGCGGTCACCGCCGCGATCGCCGCCGCGGTCACCGCGGTCGTCACGGCGGGGGCCGCCGGTGGGCCGGTCATCGCGGCGGAAGGCGGGTCGGTCGCCGGTGGGCCGGTCATCGCGGCGGAAGGCGGGTCGGTCGCCGCCACGGCTGTCGTCACGACGGAAGCCGCCACGGTCACCGCCGCGGTCGTTGTCGCGGCCGGCGGCGTTGTCACGGCGCGGCGGGCCCCCGCGGTAGCCGCCGCGGTCACCACTGTCCCGGCGTCGCTGATCGCGGTCCGGTCGCTCATCGGGAGAGTTGGTGGACATGGGTGACTCCTGTCTTCGGTACCGCAAGTCATTCTCGCGCAGCCGAGTACCCGGCGCGCTTCGGAAAAACAAAAGGACCCTTGGTCCCAGCGAGTCGCTGGGACCAAGGGTCCTCAAAGATTGTTCGGCGGCGTCCTACTCTCCCACAGGGTCCCCCCTGCAGTACCATCGGCGCTGTAAGGCTTAGCTTCCGGGTTCGGAATGTAACC
>NZ_JBIAJE010000011.1:0-121988 GCF_042871785.1 Streptomyces sp. NPDC005551
CCCCGCGGAGCGGGTACCACATCGCTGCGCGATGTGCAAGCGAACACCCCCGCTGCGCGGGGGTGTTGCGCTCCCGCTCCGCGGGAGCGCTGGCGGGCGGCTGCGCCGCCCGCTCACCCCTCTTGCTGCGCAAGAGGGGTGACGGTCCGTCCGCTGCGCTCCCGGACCGGCGGGACTGCGTCCCGCTACCAGGCTTCCGCTTCGCTCCAGCCTGGTCGGCGGGTCCGCTGCGCTCCCCCGCCTGACGGTCCTTCCGGCTGCGCCTCCAAACCCGTTGGGGCCCGCTGGCGCGGGCCGGGCTGGCTACGAGGGTGGGGGTCGCTCGTTCGTGTCGAGTTCTAGTGTACCGCGTGGCTCAGGTTGATGCACCATGTACCATTGGCAGAAACACGGGACACCCCCAACCATTCGGGCGGGGCCAGAAACCGGGGATACAACTTGAATTCGCTGAGTGTCGAAATGCGCCTGAAGGCGCGGGAGGAAATCCAGCGTGAGGTTACCGGATTGACGGCGGAGCAGATCCACGAGCGGTATGTGGCTGCGGGTGGCCTGGAAAATAGTGACGACCGGCCGAGGCCGCTCAGTACGGAGGAGCGGCTGGCGGCGGTCCGGCGGAACGAGCTGCGGCGCATCTGGGCCTTGATGGGCGGCACGGGGTGGGACGCCTACTCCTCCGAGAATGACGCCCGAGCAGACCGCTGGCGCCAGGCGCTGCGGGACCGTCAGGAAGGTGAGGGCGGTGGGGCGGTGGAGTCTGACTCCAGGCTGATCCGCTATCGGATCGTGACGCAGCGGACCGACCCGGCTCATCCCGGGGCCTCGGTGGTGACGAACTACACCTACGCGCGGTCCGTTGAGGAGGCCGTGGCAAAGGTGCGCCGGGCGAAGGAGAAGCCGGGTGGCCTGTACGGGGACCAGGGCTTGTACCGCGTTGTGGAGGCTGTCGAGGAGAGCCCGCAGAGCGAGGCGCGTCAACTGCAGGCCGCTCGCGGGCGGTTCCTCACTGCGGTCATGGACGCCGCTGTTGCCGCGCTGGACGACCAGTCGGCATCTGCCCGCCCGGAGCTGGTCGGTGTCCTGTCCGAGTTCTTCTTCGACACCGTCTTCACTCGAGCCATCGTCTCCTCCGACAGCGGAGAGGAGCACTCTCAGCTGTACGCCCGGGACGGGGAGGTCCTGTCCCGCCTGCTCCTGGCCCACTTCGCCCATCACGGCCTGGACCTGGTGGAAGCCGACGCCCGGCTCCCCGTGCGTCTGTTGGAAGCCGAAGGCCGGCGCCCCCGCGATGACGAGGACAGCGAGGCCCCGGCGGAGCTCATCGAGCAGGTCCTCGCCGTCTGCGAGCAGCACTACGCGGCCGTGACCGGCACCAGCTCGGAGCAGTGGGACAGGGAGGCGGCCCGGGAGCTCGTGGACGTCGCCCTGCGGACCGTGCGCATGGCGGAGCGGGAGACCTACCCGCAGGCGTTGGAGGCGTACCTGCACGAGCACCGGGCACGGCTGGAGCGGCTGTGGCGCCGCTACGGGCCCGGCGGCATGTTCGCGGGCGAGTTCGTGCTGATCGACCTGCCCGGGTTTCTGGCGCTGTGCGAGAGGATCGAGACGTCCCCGCTCTGGCTTGAAGGGATTTGGGCGAAGCATGGGCAGGAGGAAACCGCGCTCGAAAGGCTTCAGAACAGCTGGCTGTACGACACGGGGGAAAGGGACGGGCGATGAGCAGGATTCCGCTCAAGAAACACCAGGTCGATCAGAAATCTGCCTTTCGTAGGTGGGTGGGATTCCCTGCAAGGTCATCTGTACCCCCTCAGGGTGCCCGTGGCACGATCGTGTCAGCGACCGGCTCAGGCAAAACGATCATGGCTGCCGCGAGCGCGCTGGAGTGCTTCCCGGGCGGCCGGATCCTCGTCACGGTGCCGACCCTGGACCTGCTCGTGCAGACCGCCCAGGCGTGGCGGGCGGTGGGCCACCGCTCCCCCATGGTCGCCGTGTGCTCGCTGGAGAACGACCCGGTCCTGAACAGGCTGGGGGTACGAACCACTACCAACCCCATCCAGCTCGCCCTGTGGGCAGGGTCGGGGCCTGTGGTCGTGTTCGCCACGTACGCCTCTCTCGTGGACCGCGAGGACTTCGACGACCCGATGGGCCAGCGGAAGGTCCGCGGGCCGCTCGAGGCCGCTCTGGCAGGCGGAGAGAGCCTGTACGGACAGCAGATGGCAGGCTTCGACCTCGCGATCGTGGATGAGGCCCACGGAACCGCAGGTGATCTTGGCCGTCCGTGGGCGGCGATCCACGACAACGCCCGCATCCCCGCCGACTTCCGGCTCTACCTGACCGCAACCCCGCGCATCCTCGCCGCGCCCCGCCCGCAGCGCGGGAAGGACGGCCAGGAGCTGGAGATAGCGAGCATGACCGACGACCCGGACGGGACGTACGGGGCGTGGCTGGCCGAACTCGGGCTGAGCGAGGCGATCGAGCGGGAAATTCTCGCCCCGTTCGAGATCGACGTGCTGGAGATCCGCGACCCCTCACCGGTCCTCGGGGAGTCGGAGGAGGCGCGGCGGGGCCGGCGCCTGGCGCTCCTGCAGACCGCGCTCCTGGAGCACGCAGCCGCGTACAACCTGCGTACGGTCATGACCTTCCATCAGAAGGTTGAGGAGGCCGCCGCGTTCGCGGAGGCGCTGCCGAAGACCGCTGCCGAGCTGTACGTCACCGAGACCGATGACGCGACGATGGTCAAGGCGGAGAAGGAGCTCCCCGCGTCGTCGATCGACGCGGAGTTCTACGGGCTGGAGGCCGGCCGCCACGTGCCGCCGGACCGGGTGTGGGCGGCGTGGCTGTGCGGCGACCACCTGGTGGCCGAACGCCGCAAGGTCCTGCGGCAGTTCGCCAACGGCATCGACGCCAACAACCGGCGCGTACACCGGGCTTTCCTCGCCTCCGTACGGGTCCTCGGGGAAGGCGTCGACATCACCGGCGAGCGCGGAGTGGAGGCGATCTGCTTCGCCGACACCCGCGGCTCTCAGGTCGAGATCGTGCAGAACATCGGCCGCGCGCTCAGGCTGAACCGCGACGGCTCCACCAAGGTCGCGCGGATCATCGTGCCGGTCTTCCTCGAGCCGGGCGAGGACCCGACCGACATGGTCGCCTCCGCGAGCTTCAAGCCCCTCGTAGCCGTACTCCAAGGCCTGCGCAGCCACGATGAGCGCCTGGTCGAACAGCTCGCCTCCCGCGCCCTCACCAGCGGCAAGCGCAAGGTCCACATCCGGCGCGACGAGGACGGCCGGATCATCGGCGCCGTCGGCGAGGGCGACAGCGAGGACCAGGGCCACGACGACACCCAAGGCGCCGCCGAGTCCGCCCTGCTCCACTTCAGCACTCCCCGCGACGCGGCGACGATCGCCGCGTTCCTGCGCACCCGCGTATACCGGCCAGAGAGCTTGGTGTGGCTGGAGGGCTACCAGGCCCTCATCCGCTGGCGGGCCGAGAACGAGATCACCGGCCTGTACGCCGTCCCGTACGACACCGAGACGACGGTGGGCGTCACGAAGGACTTCCCGCTGGGCAGGTGGGTGCACCAGCAGCGCAAGGCACTGCGGGCGGGTGAGCTGGAGCCGCGCCGCAAGGAGCTGCTGGACGCGCCCGAGGCCGGGATGGTGTGGGAGCCCGGCGAGGAAGCCTGGGAGAGCAAGCTCGCCGCGCTGCGCTCGTACCGACGGGCCACGGGGCACCTCGCCCCGCGTCAGGACGCGGTCTGGGGCGAGGGCGAGGCCATGGTGCCCATCGGGCAGCACATGGCCAACCTCCGGCGCAAGGGCGCGAAGAACGGCCTGGGCAAGGACCCGAAGCGGGCGGAGCAGCGTGCGGCGCAGCTCACCGCGATCGACCCGGACTGGGACTGCCCGTGGCCCCTGGACTGGCAGCGGCACTTCCGCGTCTTCGCCGACCTCGTCGACGCCGACGGCAGCCTGCCCGACATCGCACCCGGCGTGCTCATGGACGGCGACGACATCGGCCGGTGGCTCCAGCGGCAGAAACAGCCGGGCACCTGGGCGCAGCTGTCCACCGAGCAACAGGAGCGGCTGTCCCGGCTGGGCATCACGCCTGCTGAGGCTCCGTCTCCAGCCCCGGCGACCAAGGGTGCGAAGGGCCCGAACAAGGCGCAGCAAGCATTCCAACGCGGCCTTGCGGCCCTCGCACAGTGGGTCGAGCGAGAAGGCGCCCACCGGCCCGTGCCGAGGGGTCACAGCGAACAGATCACGGTCGACGGCGAGACGGAGCCAGTGGTCGTCAAGCTGGGCGTGTGGGTATCGAACACCCGCGCGAGGTGCGACAAGCTCACTGGGGAGCAACGCGCCGCACTGCGGGAACTGGGCATGCAGTGGGCGTGAGCACGTCTGCTGGCCATCGGAATGCGGTCCTGGCCATGTCCTGTCAGGTGTTGGGGCCCGCGTCTCCTCAGCCGGGGACCGAGGCTCCTCCCTCAACCCACGAGCAATCCTCGATTCTGGCAGAGTGAACCACGTGCCCGACTATGACCTGACACGCCTTGGAACTCGCGCCTTTGAGCAGCTCGTGGTTGCTCTGGCTCGTCGGGACATCGGGCCGGGGGTGCAGGTTTTCGGTGACGGACGCGACGGCGGCCGTGAGGCAACGTTCGAAGGCACGATCAACTGGTCCAGCACGTCGACCGGGGGCGCGGACCGCTTGGACTGCTGGTCGGGGTACACCGTCCTGCAGGCCAAATTCCATGTGAAACCCGGGCAGACCCCACACGACAACGCTCTGTGGTTGCAGGCGCAGATCAAGAACGAGATCGACGGTTGGATCAGAGCTGCGCAAGCGAGCACCCGCTCTCGTCTTCCCGATTATTTGATCTTTGTCACCAACGTCGACCTGTCCGCTGTTGCCAAGGTTGGCGGGATTGACAAAGTGAACCAGGCCGTGAGGAAACGGCTGACTGAGATGGAGACCACCCGTAGCGGCCTGCGGGTCAAAGACTTTGCGATCTGGCATGGGGACCAGATCCGCTCGATGCTGGATGCCAACCAGGAAGTTCGCTACGCCTTTCCCGCTCTTCTGACGGCCGGTGACGTTCTGGCGAAACTGGCCCCCGACTGGGTCAGCCTGGGGACCTTCGATGCACAGGACCCGTTGCGCGAGCAGCTCCTTCATGCGATCAAGGACGACCGCTGGATCCGGCTGAGTCAGTCAGGCGGTCCGGGTGAGGCGAAGCTCTGGCTCGACGACATCGCGATTGACCTGCCCGCAACTCTCGGCAGTCCCGACGGCGACCTGACCGTCCGAGCCGTTCAGCGTGTGCTGGAGCTTGGCGACATGGTGTTGCGTCAGCGCCAACCAGACCGCATCAAGCGATCCAACGTTGTGCTCGTCGGCGGCCCGGGACAGGGCAAGTCCACCCTCAGCCAACTCATCGCGCAGGCCTACCGGGTGGCACTACTCACGGGCGCCAGTCCGGGGCCTTCAGTCCAGGAAGTCATCGACGGCACACGCTCGGCTCTCGCCCGACTCGGACTGTCAGTCCCCAGCAACCGTCGCTGGCCGACACGTATCGACCTCGCCAAGTATGCCGAGGAGCTGGCCAGCGGCGCCGAGGTTTCCCTGCTGCGATGGATCTCCACACGGCTGTCCGAACGCACCGACCGGGATATCTCTCCCAGCGCGCTCCGTGGGTGGCTCCGAGCATGGCCGTGGGCTCTGATCCTCGATGGCCTTGATGAAGTTCCCTCGGTTGACGCTCGCCGTCTCATCTACAGCAAGATCGACGACCTGCTCACCAGTGCCGAGGACCTCGACGCCGATCTCCTCATCGTGGTCACCACCCGCCCCACCGGCTACGACGAACGCTTCCCCGCAGACCGCTTCGAACACCTGCAGTTGCAGCGACTCCCTGCCGGTGAGGCAGCAGCCTTCGCTCAGCAGATCACCGACAAGCGCTTCACCGACGATGACGAGATGCGGATCAAGGTGGCAGCACGCATGCGAGACGCTGCTCGTGACCCGGTGACGATCCGCCTGATGGAGACACCGCTGCAGGTGACGATCATGTCGTTCATCGTGGAGAAATTCCCCACGCTGCCCCCTGACCGGTTCACGCTGTTCGACATGTACTACCGGACGATGTTCGATCGGGAAGTCGCCAAAGACATCCCCATCGCACGGTTCCTTTCCCAGCACCGCACCCAAATCGACCGTCTCCACGAGCACGTCGGGCTCATCCTCCAAGCCGCCTCCGAAACCGCGGACGGAGCCGAAGCAACGATCAGCCCTCATGGTCTCCACGACATTGCCCTGCAGCGCCTGTTGGACCGCGGATTCACACCCGCCGACGCTGAAACCCATGCCGGAGCCCTAGTCGAAGCCGCCACCCACCGGCTCGTCCTACTTGGTCCCCGGGACAACGGAGTCGGCTTCGACATCCGCACCCTCCAAGAGCTGATGGCCGCGCGCGCCATCGCCGAAGGCGATGACGCTGTCGTGATGTCCCGGCTACGACTGATCGCCCACCACCCCCACTGGCGCAACACCTGGCTGCTCGCCGCTGGCGAGCTCCTCCTACGTTCCGAACGCTTCGAAAAGAGAATCCTCGACCTACTCAAACAACTCGACTCCGATCCCCACCGGCTGAACGCCCGCTACCCCGCCGCGCCAGCACTCGCCGCGGATATCCTCGATGACAACCTCGCCGCTAAACGGCCCCGCTTCGAACGAGGTCTCATCGAACGGCTGCTCAGCGTCCTGGACCGCCCACCGGTCGTTGACGTACCGCGCCTCGCCACAACACTCCTGCGCATCGCCAGCACAGACACCTACCGTCGGCTCGTCTACGACCGCATCAGCTCCGCTGCGTCAGCCGGAGCCGCACGCCGAGCCGCTGCCGCCC
Source organism: Streptomyces sp. NPDC005551 (assembly GCF_042871785.1). Lineage (NCBI taxonomy): Bacteria > Bacillati > Actinomycetota > Actinomycetes > Kitasatosporales > Streptomycetaceae > Streptomyces > Streptomyces sp. NPDC005551. Next base: position 6,902 of record NZ_JBIAJE010000011.1, read on the forward strand.
TTGTGCTGGAAGAGATGGCCATGGAGGTTCCCTCTCACGACGCACGGCTCACCAGCATGCTCAATGCCTACCGCGCGCTGGCGATTCCTGAGACTGAGGTGCAGGCGATAGGCGCCTGGCAGGGTATGTCAACACGGAGCATTCCCCTTGAGGGCGCCGACGGTACGGAAGCCCATTTCCGTGTACTGGGTCACGTCACTCTCTTCTATGGTCCAGACCCGAAGACCGTCTCGTTGCCTGCCTACCTCGAGGAACTCGTGGAACCTGTCGGCCTCAGCGACAAGGATCTACAAGTCCTACGAAGCGGCCTCGCGACGCTGTCGGACTCTCGCTTCTGTCTCTCCGGCCCTCCGCCTGGAACCGCCATTCCTGTCGTCCTACACAGCGGACCGGCGGAACCTCTTGTGCAGGCCCTTCAGAACGAGGATGTTGCAGCCTCACTCGACCTCGCCCTCAGCGCTTTGCCATCCACGCACTGGACTATCGAAGCCATGCTCGGTGCCACCTTCAAACCCAGCCAGAACCGGCAACCTGTCGGACCCACACTCCTGCTCGCCATCGCCGAGGACCACACCACAGACAACTACTACGCCGACTGATCCGCCTTTCTTCGAGGCCTTTTCTCCACTCGGGCAGCCCCGCATCTGGTGCGGAGTCCGAGCAAGGCGCAGCAGGCCGGCCCGGGGGTCGGGACACCCCATCCCGGCTCCCGTAGCCGACGTCGGCCGGTGCTGTCCCGAAGACGCTGGAACTGGCGGGCGGGGGCGAGCGGTGTGGGAGGACTGAAGTCACGGGCTGCAGGATGCCGGCCTGTCGACTGGCCGCATGGGGAGGCGCACGTGGGGCATATCGAGCAAGGGCTGGGGCAGGCGCTGCGCACCCGGCCCGTTCCCTTGAGCACCGAGGCTCGCCTGCGGTTTCTGCTGGCAACGCATCGGTATTCCACCCAGAAGGTGGCCGCGGTCCTTGGGGTGTCGCAGCGCACCGTGCAGAGGTGGGTGACAAAGAAGCCCGGAGCGCGTCGCACGCCGGGCCCGCTGCATCTGCGGGCGATCGAGGAAGCAGTCCTGGCTCGGTGGCAGCCTCGAATACGAGCCCGCCGGCGCGCCCGGGCCGAAGCGGAGGGCTTCGTCTTCCACACCAGGGCGCGATTCGGGTTCGCTGCTGCGGCCGGTTCCTCGGACGACCCGCGGGTGCGGTGGATCACCCAGTACCTGCCGGGAGAGGTAGCCCGGGAGTTGTTCGCCGCCCGGGACGCCGGCGCGGGTGAGCAGCAGCAGATGGTGATCCTCGCCCGCGCGCTGGGGCATGCCTACTTCCGCGATGGGGGTCGCCGCGCCCACGGCCTGCACATCGCCTTCAGCGACCTCGAGTTCGCCGACTTCTCGATCGGATGAGCGTGCCCTGTACGGACGCGTCAGGGGCCTTCAGCGCCGCGAGTGCCTGGTGCGTACGGCCAGCATCGCTTCGTACCTGTTGGCTTCCTGCCGCTCGCGCCAGTCCCACTCCACACGGCCGGCCGGGCCTTGGCGGCGGGCCACAGGCGGCTGGGACGGGCGCAGCCTGGCCGTCTCGGCCACGCGCAGCAGGAGGGCACGGCCTCCTGGCGTGGCGAACAATTCGTGGTCCTCGCCGGATACGAGCCGGGCGAAGCAGGCCGCGGCCCGCAGGAAGACACCCGCCCAGGGCGGTACGGGGTAGGCGGCGCAGCCGTCGGTGTAGCGGGCGCGGTCGTGCAGGGCGAGTGTGGCCGCAGCGTCGTCGTAGTCGCGAGGGCGTGCGGTAGCAAGTTGCTGGAGGGACGCACCGGTGATCAGTGCAGCGGCAACGGTCGCGGCCAGGCGAGGGTGCGCGGTCACCCCATGAAGCCGATGAGCGACTTGCTGGGCAGCGTACGGGGTGAGCGGTGTGGGCGGTGGGCGGTGCCGCCAGACGATCGGCGGCGGCGTGCACGGGGGGGCGCAGGGGCTGGGACTGTCGTAGGAGACGAGGCGGTCGAGTGCAGGCAGGGTGAGCCATCGGCTGCTTGGCCGGCCCGGTTGGTCTGCAGGCAGGGGCACGGGGGCGGTCGCGCCGTAGTAGTGGCGGCGGGCGGTCTGAAAGTCGGTAGTGATGATGTGGTCGGCCGCTTGCAGGGCTTGGTGCAGGGCGGCGGGCAGGTGGGGCCGGTGGCAGACCAAGATCAGGTGGATACCGGTGAGCGTGCGCAGTTGCAGGAGGCGCATCGCGCGGCGGGCGGTGAGGCGGTGGGCGCGCAGGACGATCAGCCGGGTGACGGGAAGAGCAGTGATCCAGGCCGTGGCGGCTTCCCACGCCGGCTGACGGCCACCAGGGAAACGGCCTGGAAGCAGGGGCGGCTTTTCCAGGGCGGCGAGAAGGTCGTGGGCGAGGCCGGTTTCGCTGGTGGTGCCCGGGCCGGGGTGCAGGGTGATCCGGCCGGACGGCGGATGGTGGGCGGCCAGGGCGGTGTGCGTGTGAATCACGTCGTCATGGCGGTCGATGACCACGGTGACGGGAGGTGGCGCGGCGAGCGGCATGGCGGCGTGGTGGTCAGGCGAGGCGGCTGAAGGCCCAGCGCAGCAGTTCTTGGTCGACGCGTGGGCGGCCGGTGCGAGCCAGGGCGGTGCGGGTGTGGGCGGTCAGCTGGGCCCAGGCGCGGAAGTTGCCGTGTGCGGCGTGGCTGTCGGCGAAGGTGATGTCGTCGGGGTCGGCGTCGGCCCAGATGGGGTGGAACAGGGGGATGGCTTCGAGGACTTCGCTGGGGGTGAGGCGGGTGAAGTGCTGCCAGATGAAGATCCGGGAGGACAGCATCGGCTCGCGGCGCAGCACGGTGTGGCAGCCCTCCCCGCCGACGAAGATGATCGCGAGCTGGGTGGAGGGTTCGTCCCACAGATAGCGGAAATATTCGAACGCCTCCCCGTTGAGCCACTGGGCCTCGTCCACCAGGAAGGTACGAGAGCGTTCAGCCAGAGCGGTCTTCAGTAGACGGTCGAATTCACTGGGGTGGCGCGGCGGTTCACCGGCCAAGTCGAGCGCGGTGAACAACTCGTAGCGCACCGCGCGGGCGGTGGGCCGGGCACGGAAGGTGATCTTGCGGACGTCCTCGTGCGGTTCGAGTCCGCGCAGGCAGGTGTTGACGGCGAGGGTCTTGCCGAAGCCGGCCCCGCCGTGGATGCACATCATGGCCCGCGCGGCGACCGTGTCGGCGATGTTCTCCCGGGCGGTGAGCAGGGCGCGGGTGGTGACCACAGAGGCATCGGGCAGGTCGACGTACTGGTAGGTGGCCGCGGTCACGAGGCGTCTCCGTCTTCATCGGTGGTGAGAGGCGTAGCCCTCCCGTCGCGGCCGTCCGGGACGGAAGCGCCACCACGGCCGGACGGGTGCAGGATGGGCGGGCCTGGCGTGGTCAGCGCGGCTAGGGAAGCAGGGGTGCGCCAGTCGGCCGGGGGCGCGGCGTGCGGGATGAGGTCCGGCATCGCGAGCTGCGCGAGGTCGGCGTCGGCGGTCTGGGCGAGTTCGGCCTCGGCCTGCGCGGTGGTCAGCGCGCCGAGCCGCTGAGGTGCCTCGGGCTGGTTCACGGCGGCGTAGCGCTCGCGCTGCGAGGCCTCCAGGTCCTTCTTCAGGCGGCGGGTGCGGGCGGACCGCGCCCTTCGTACGGCGCTGATCTGCTCGTCGGTAGCCTGGTCGGCCAGGTCCGCGGGGCCCAGGTAGCGGCCGGTGGCGGCGTGGTAGACCTCGATGCGGTGGTCGTGGTGGGGCATGAAGCGGACCCTCACCTGGATCCCGGCCTGGCCGGTCATCCACGGCCCCACGTAGTCGCGTTTCCTGAAGCGGATGCCGCGGGTGGTCAGCGTGCGGGTGCCGGCCTCCTCCAGGGTGAACGTCCACAGATCTGTCGCGGGCACGTCCCGAAGCGGGGTGGGATCGTCCTGCCACGCCTGAAGCGGAGTCTTGCCTCGCAACGGCGCCGGGCGGTGCTCGGTGTTCCACCAGAGCGTCCAGGCCAGAAGCTGGGTGGTGAAGTCCTCGAAGCCGAGCAGCACTTCGTCCTTCGGACGGGAGGCGCGTTTGCCGGGGCGGGGCGTAGCCGGGCAGCGAGGCCAGGAACATGCCCTCCACCGCCCGGTTCAGGCCCTCCACGGTGCCCTTGAGGTGGGGGGTGTAGGCGGGCAGGTACTCCACCGTCACGTCGAGGAGATCGAACGCTGCGGTCACCGTCCGGGACAGGAAGTCTTTGCCACGGTCCACCCGTACCTTCTCGGGCACGCCGCCGAACGGGCCGTAGGGTTCCTCATGCAGGACCGCGGAGCGCAGCGCGGAAAGCACCGACTCCCGCGACGGATCCCCCGGCGTTACCGCAACACCGGTGATCGCGTTCGTCGCGCAGTCGGTGAACCAGGTGATCCACGGCCTGCGGGCCCTGCCCTCGACATCGACCAGCACCGGCGCCTGGACGTGGTCCGTCTCCCACGCCTGGTTGCGCCAGCCCCGCGGCCGGGCCAGGAATACGTCGTGCTTGCGCGCCGCCCGCTCGCCTCCCGCAAGTCCGGCCCGCTCCCCCGGCGTCAGATCACGGCGGATCGCCCGGTGCAGCGTCGTCAGCGACGGTGCGTCTGCAGGCGGAGAGTGCCTGGCAGCACGCAGGACCAGTTCGCGGTGGACCGCCCGCACGTTCCCCTTCCACAGCGCCAACAGTCCACGGACCTCGGGCGTGACCGTGAACCTTGCATCGACCCGGGAGCGTGCGCCGGGGTTGGCGGCCGCGGTCTCATCGCTCTGAGCGGTGGCCAGCCAGCGCCACACCGTGCGCTCCGACACTCCAAGCGCATCCGCGGCCACCCGTACATGGACTGCTGTCAGCTTCTTGGCTGCCCGCAGTGTGAGCAGCCGCCGCACGGCCGGACCGCGCAGCGCCGTCCTCGACGCCGCAGGCAGTCCGCCGTCTGGGCGGATGGCGTCGCCGTCCTTCATGTCAGCTCCCCTCACACGGGTGGGACGTTGTGTGCTTGCCGGTGGCCGGGAGCATGCGATCGCCCTCCCGTTGCTTGCAGGAGCGCTCTGTTCACAGTGGCGGCGCGACCCGCTGGAACAGCCGCCTCAGCAAGGCCCGGTCGATGGATGCATCAGCGGTGGTGAGCAGCGCGTTCTGCAGGTGCGCAGTCAAAGCGGCCCACGTGCGGAACGTGCCGTGCGCGCACGACCGGTCGATCCACGTCAGGTCCGGGGCCGGTACGGTGCGCCACAGCGGATGGAAGCCGGTCACCACGGTCGCCACTTCCGCTCCGGTCAAGCGTGGAACCTCCTGCCATGCGCCGATACGCGATGCCAGCTGCGGCAGCCGGGACAGCGCCCGCTCGCTGCCCGCCCCGACGAGCACCAGCGTGATCCGGGTGCCGGGGTGGTCCCACAGGCTCTGCAGGTACTCCAGGCACGGCACGGGCAGGCGCTGCGCCTCGTCGACCACCAGCACCCGCGCCTCACCCAAGGCCCCCGTGACCGCGGCGTCGGCCAGCGCCGACGTGTGCGGGAAACGGCCCGCCAGCGCCAGCGCGTCGAATACCGCACGCCTCATGCCGGCCACCGACGGGCGCACCGGTACCGGCACCCACGTCACCTTCCAGCCCGGCGGGACCTCGTGGAGCGCCATCCGCACGGCGGCGGTCTTGCCCCGGCCCGGATTGCCGAAGACACACACCGCGCCCTGGCTCGCCATCGCCTGCCCGACCGCCTCGGCCACGGCCCGCACCGACGACGTCCGCACCAACTGCGCGCCCGCCGGCAACACCACACCCGCCACCGCGCCGCTCTCCCTCGAGCCTGCGACCGCACCTGGCTCAGAGGGCGGCAGCCGACGCGCAGCCACTTTCGCTGCGCCTGCCTCACTCGGTCCGGCCAGGGCGAGGTCAGACAGGGCCTGCCGCGTTTGCTGTTCTTCACGCTCCCGCCGCGCCACCGCGCGGTCCGGCAGGACCCTGCCGGCCTGAAGGTCCCGGCGCACCGCCCGGTGCAACGAAGCCAGCGAGGACACCTCGCCCCCGGCCTCCTTCAAATGCCGGTGCAGCGCCGCCACGTTCCCGCCCGCCTGAGCCAGCACCTCCCACGCCTGGTCGGACAACTCCAGCCGGGCCCGCGGCCTGCGCTCCACGCGGCCCTCCGTCCGCGCCGCATCCAGCCAGCGCCACACCGTGCGCACATTCACCCCGCCCACCTGGGCGCCCGCACGCACATGCGCCGTCGTCAGCACCCCCGCCGCATCCAACTCCAGCAGCCGCGCAACCAGCACCGGTCTGGACACCCTCAACCCCGCCGTGACCTCACCCCACGCGCCCGGCTCCCCCACCCCACACCCTTCCGCCCGCGCAAAACCGACATCGACCACCGTGCCGCCGCGCAGCTCTCGGAAGGATCAGAAGTGCCGTTCTCAAGACAGTGGAACGGAGCGGGGTGTACCGCCCCACGACAGCCGCGCCGACTGCCGATACCGCCCCACGACAGTAACCACGCCCTACCTCAACACCCCACCAGCGGAAACACCCAGTTCTGATGTGCCGTCACTGACACCCACCCACCGACACCAAACCGGCACATCGCACCCAGGAGGGCGGCGCGGGCGGCGGGTGGGAAGAGTGCGTCGGCTAGCTCCTGCCGGTAGGCGCGGTCGGGCGTGCGGCGCAGGCTTCGGCAGTCTGGGCAGCGGCTCACCGAGCCGACAACGGGGCGATGGCAGTGGTGGCAGCGCCGCGAGGTGGACGACGGTATGGGGTCAGACATGCGGACCTTCCTCACACACGCGCGGACTGCAGGACCTTCTTGCTCCGCGACTGTTCCCCGCACACGCGGGGACTTTGCTGGTCAGGAACTGTTTAGGGCTCGATTCCCCCGCGCGTGCGGGGAGCAGCGGCACGGGCACGGTAGCGCAGCAGTGGGTGGTGGCGGGCCTGTTGCGCGTAACGGTGGTGCGTGTGGGTGGCTACGGGCCATTCCCCCGCCCGGGCCGGCAGGACGGGGGCAGTTTGAGGTTCGTGAGGGGTGTGCTGAGGGTGGCTCCGCTGGGCGGGGAGACGACGTGGTCGTACCTGTGCCGGCTCGCCGCCCGATACGGGATGGACAGCGGGATGCTGCTGGACGGCTGGCGGCAGGCCAACCGCCATCCGCGGCCGCGCAGGGGCCGCCCCCTCTCGGCGGTGGTGGAGGCGCTGTTCGACGAGGCCGGACAGGAACAACTGGAAGAGCTGAGCGGCATACCGCAGACCAGGCTGGCGCGTGCCCTGCCGACGTGGCAGCAGGGACCGGCCGCGTTCGCTCCCGCCGGCGGCGCACGATGCGCAAGCGGCGGCCGCGCAGCGGACGGGCCCTGGCCGGGCGGGCTTGCAGCGGGGCGGGTGCGCTTCCAGGACGCCCGCACATTCGGGTCCGTGGCCATCGCGTGCCGGCTGTGCACGGCCCGGCGCACCGGCCACCCGGTACACGCCGTGCGGTACCTGCCCCTGTGGCGGCGGGTCTGCCACCGGCACCAGCACTGGCAGAGCGACGCCGAACCAGGCCATGGCGAGCAGCCCGGCTGGCTGGACGTCGCCACCTGCCCCGAGATCGGCCACGCCCAGCAACGCTGGCCGGCGCTGGCCCGGCACGCCGCCCGCCGCGGACACGATCCGCGCCGCGCGTTCACTCTGGCCCGCACCATCGTGCTCGGATGGTGGCAGCAGGCCCCCGCCTGGCAGGCCGAACGGATCTGGCCGGCGCGTGTGCACCGCCTCACCCACGGCGCGGCCGATGGCCCGGAAACCGTATGGTCCGCGGCCGTACGCGACGCGGCCGTCCTCCCGGAAACCATTGCCCTGGCGCAGGCGTTGACGCACCCCGCCTGCATCCGGATGGCGCACGCCGACCGCGACCGGGTGCGCCCGGCCGGCTGGGGCGCAGGAGGGCGCCTCGTCCACCACCTCGGCCACCGCCTGAACCGGCCCTGGCTCGGCCCACTCCTCACCGTCGACTACACCAGCCCCCTACACACCTGGGTCACGGCGGGCAGGCAGGAGAACGGCGGCTGAGAGCGATGCGCCGACGGGCAGGTCGGCTGTTAGCTGATACGGCACTCGTTCGTGGCAGAAACACTGAAAACGGCCGTCCGGGTGGGCGGGAGCGGCTTGGCTGGCGCGGGTGACCAGCACAGGAGCGGCCCGGCCCAGGAGCCTGGCAGGGCGAGCGGCCGTGGACCAGGGCAGCGGGTTCGAGGTGGTGTTCCTCGACCCGGTGGGGCAGGCGGTCCAGCAGCGGTGGGCGGATGCCGCCATGACCGTGGCGTTCGAGGACTTGCCGCCGGTGTCGGCGTTCCCGGTGGTCCCGGGGCGGCGCTGGGGGCCGGGCCTGGGGTGGTCGGCGACCACCGGGCGGCACGTAGCCGCTGGGTCGAACGCGATGCGTGTCCAGCTGATGGTCCTGGACCGCGACCCGGACGTGACAGGCCTGGCGGGGCGGCCCGTGCGGCTGCTTTGGCGTAATCCCCGCGGGCAGGTGCGTTCCTGGGTGCCGCAGCTTTTCGCCCGCCGTGCCGACGGCACCGCGCTGCTCGCCGACTGCCCCAGCCACCCGGAGGCCGGGGGCGAGCGGGCGGTGAAAGCCGCCCAAGCGGTGGCGCAGGCGTGCGCGCACATCGGCTGGACCTACCGGCGGCTCGCCCCGCTGGACGAGGCAGCGGCGGCGAACCTGAAGTGGCTGGCCGGCTACCGCCATCCACGTAACGCCGGCCGCCTCGGTCTGATGCCCGCGGTCTTTCAGGCGTTCACGCGGCCACGGCCGCTGCTCGAAGGCGCCGTCGCGGCCGGTGACCCGATCGAGGTCCTCCCCGTGGTCTTCCACGCCCTGTGGCACGGACATCTGACAGCCTGCCTGGACTCGCCGCTGCACGAGCGTGTCCTGGTCGGCGCCTGGGACGGGGAAGTCCCGAACAGGACGGGAAGTGCGCGCGGCACAATGCCCGCCCGGCGGTTAGGGTCGGGGCGCACATCCGCTTCCGCGGCGTGAAGTGGCAGGTGGTCGCCCTGGCTGGGCAGGACATCCACCTCGTCGGCCCGGACGGCGGCGGCCAGGCCGTGCTCGCCGGGCACCTATTCGCTGACCCCGGCTTCACCGTCATCGGGGCCGACGTGCCCCAAGCAGCTCCGCAGTGGGGCCTGTTCGAGACCGCTCCCGCCGCGGCGCGCGAGAAGGCACTGGCCTGGCAGCGGCACGTCAGGGAAGTCGAATGTGGGCTGCCCGGCGGGCCCGGCAGCGAAGGGGCCCTACGGCCGCAGTACGACCCCGAACAGCACACGCTGGCCCAGCGCGAGCAGGCCAAGGCCGAGGAGCTCACCGCGCTCGGCTTCGGCCGCGTCTCGCGCACCACGGTGCAGCGCATGCGCCTGGCCTACCGCAAGCAAGGCTTGTGGGGGCTGCTCGACCACCGCACCACCCGCGCCTCCAGCCCCACCGGCCGGGCCGACGAGCGGGTCGTCGCAGCCGTCCGCGAAACGCTGCGTCGCCGCCGCGGCCGCTCCAACGGCACCATCAACGGCCTGTTCCCGCTGATCAACCAGATTCTGGAGGACCGGCACGGTCCCGGCACGGTGCCCGCGCCGTCGCAGGCCACGCTGTACCGTCTGGTCACTACCTTGGCCCGGCCCGGCGAACTGCCCACAGGGCCCGTGAGGCAGGTGCCGGCGAGCGTGGACGGGCGGGCCTTCACCCCCGCCACGGCGCTGCGGCCCGGCGAGCAGGTCCAGGTCGACACCACCCGCCTGGACGTCCTGGCCCTCTTCGACGACGGGCGTCTGGCCCGGCCCGAACTCACCATCGCCGTCGACGTCGCCACCCGCGCCATCCTCGCCACCGTGCTGTGCCCGAGCGTGACCAAGGCCGTGGATGTGGCCCTGCTGCTGGCGGAGATGGCCGTCCCCCACCCCGCCCGGCCCACCTGGCCGGACATCCTGCGCATGGACCACGCCCCCGCACTCCCCCACCAGCGGCTGGCCGCACTCGACGAGCGGCTGGCCGGCGCGGCGGCCCGGCCCTTTGTCCTGCCCGAGACGATCGTCGTCGACCGCGGCAAAGTCTTCGTCTCCGCCGCGTTCACCGCCGCCTGCGAACACCTCGGCATCAGCGTCCAGCCCGCCCCGCCCCACGCCCCCACCGCCAAAGGCATCGTCGAGCGGACCTTCGGCACCATCAACGCCCTGTTCTGCCAGCACCTGCCCGGCTACACCGGCTCCGACGTCACCCGCCGCGGCCCCGACACCGACAAAGACGCCTGCTACAGCGTCCCCCAGCTCCAAGACCTCCTCGATGAGTGGCTGGTGCACTACCACCACCGGCCCCACGAAGGCCTGCGCCACCCGATGATGCCCCGCAAAGCCCTCAGTCCGAACCAGATGTGGGCCGCGCTCGTCGCCGTCGCCGGACACGTCCCCGTCCCGCTCACCGGACGCGACTACCTCGAACTGCTGCCCGTGCGCTGGCAGGCCATCACCCCCGCCGGCATCACAATCCACCACCGCACCTACGACCACGACCTCCTCGCCCCCTACCGCGGCCAGGCCTCCCCCGTCGCCGGCCGCGGCGGGAAGTGGGAGATCCACTACAACCCCCACGACGTCCGCCAGATCTGGATCCGCCTCACCGACGGCCACCTCACCGAAATCCCCTGGATCCACCGCGACCACGTCCACCAGCCGTTCAACGACCACACCTGGCAGCACATCCGCACCCACGCCCACCACAGCAACCACGACGACAGCCAGCAGCAGCCCGGACGCCCATCACCCGGGTCCCGCCCGCCACATGTCACGTGTGGCGGGCGGCCGTGCGCCAAGCCCTCCCGGGGAGCGCCGCCCGGCCCGGCAACTACCGGTTCGCCCCGATCGGCCGACCGGTGGTGACAGACGGCCCGAGCACATGACCCGGGAAGGTGGGGGGCCGGGGCCTTTCGGGGTATGCAGGTTCGTTTCTTCACCGCCCGTACGGGTGGTGTGCAGATGCGATCTCCCCCGACGGGGCAGGGAGGTCACGGCAACGTCCCCCACCAGCAGAAAGACTCACCATGCGTCTCCGCTCCGCCCGCGCGGCCCTTCTCGGTGCCGCCCTGCTCGTCACCCTCGCCTCCGCCCCGGCCTCGGCTGCCACCGGGCAGTTCCGCTATGACTACGTGACCGCTGAGGGGTACCAGGCCACCGGCTTCCTCAACAGCCCGCCCAGCGAGCAGTGCCTCGACCTGCCCGGCGTCGGCCAGGACAACCCCCAGCCCGCCCATTCACCGAAGAACCGCACCGACGCCACCGCGACGGTCTTCGCCGAAGCTGGCTGCCAGGGCAACTACTTCACCCTCCGCCCCCACACCGGCGGAGTTTCCGAACGGCTGAAGGTACGCTCCGTCGTCTTCAGCTGACACACCATCATGGCCGGTCCCGGCCGGGCAACACCCCCGGACCGGCACGCTCGCAAGCGAACATCCGCTCGCACGCCTGAGCCAGTGATCCCCCGGGCCGACTTCGACGCCGCCGACCACACCCGCCAGGACAACGCACCCGCGGCCGAAGCAGGCCCCCTTCGGCCGTATCCCTCCGCCGGGTGATAAACGCCTGTACCCGGGGCTCTACCGCCGGGCGAGGCAGGGCAGAGGCCAGACGGCGGCACGAGGAGACCTGCAGCGACACGGTGGACGGCTCCGGCACTCTCGCCGCATCGTCCCCTCACGCGAAAGACCGGGCGGCATCGTGGGCGGCAGAGGCCGGCCACGCCCGAGTGCCTGCCGAAGTCGAGCAACGAACGGTCACCTGCGCCCGTCCCGGCACCCCCGTCCGGAGGCGGGTGATCGTTTTGCAACCGGAGCACCCCGCGGGCCACCCCGTGATTACAGCCCTGATGCACCCTGCCCGTTCGTCTGTCACCGGAGGTGGATCCTCGTGGTCCTTATCATCGTCGTCGCCGTCATCGCCCTGATCACCGGCCTCGCGGCCAACCGCTTCCTACGGCCGAGGCTGCTCGCCGAGGACGACGACACCGGCATGGCGGTGAAGGACCTCGTCGGACCCCTGCTCACCCTCACCGTCCTGCTCCTGGCCTTCGTCCTGGTCACCGCCAACGGCTCCTACGGCAAGGCCGAGGTCGCCTCACGCGGCGAGGCCCGCGCCTTGGACCAGCTCGTGGAGACGGCCGAGTACGCCCCCACGGCGCAGCGGGCCCGCATTCAGGCCGACGCCGTCTGCTACGCCCGCGCCGTACGGGCCCAGGAATGGCCGGCCATGGCCACGGCGGCGGCTCACCGGCGCCCAGCGTGTGGTCGACCGACTTCCGGCAGACGTTCCGCACCATGGCCGACAAGCCGGCCTTCGGCATGCTCGTCTCCGCGGACAGCAAACGCTCCGACGAACGCGAGGAGCGCCTCACACAGGCCAGCGCGAGCATCCCCAGTGCGATCTTCTGGTTCCTCCTCGCCACCCTCTTCATCACCGTCGTGGCGCTCGGCGTCTGCTTGCCCCGCAGGAACAACCGCGGGCAGTTGATCACCCTGACCGTGATCACCGTGCTCCTGACGGCCATGCTGATCATCATCCGGGACGTCGACCGGCCCTTCGGCGGCATCATCGACGTCAACCCCACCGCGATCGCCGAAGTCGAACGCCAGGCCACCCGCGACTTCCTCGCCCACAACGGCGCCGACGACATCCCCTGCGACGACCAGGGCGACCGCCGCCCCGCTTGAACCGGACGCAGCCCGCGCCATCCTCCTGCCGGCAGATCCACCGGCCCGCCCGTACTCGCTCCCGCGACAGGCCGGGCGGCTCCGGCCGGTGTCGGCAGTCGGCGGCTGCCGACTACCACCTCCGCGGCATCCACCGCCCAGCCACGAAGGAGCCCGCAGCGCCGCCCCCGTTCGACACCGCCTCGCTGCCCCTTCCCGACCCAGCCGCGCCTTGCAGCCGTGACACGCACCGGGCCGTTGCGGTCAGCCTGAGGCCCGGTCGCTAGGTCCTCCGCCGGCTCCCAAAGAGCGGCGAGGCCCTGCGGGGACTACGACGCGCTTTCCCAGGACCCCGCGGGCTCGCATCTCTTCGATGTCGGTGAGGCGGACTCCGGGCAGGGACGTATGCAGGTCGACCTGGGCAGCACGGATCGCGGACGCTTCAGGGCCAGCACCAAGCGGTCGACGGGCAGTCACATGATCATCGTACGGGCGGTTGGTGTCGATCCCATCCGGGTGCACACAGGTGCTGGCAGTACGGGGAGCGTGGAGACTGAGCTCTGGCGGGGTTCGGAAAGCAGCTCCTGCTGTGGAGTCCTCCGGAACGTGGTGCCCGGAGGACTTCCTCGATGCCCGCTCTGGCTGTGCTCACTGGCGTTACGCTCTCCTAGACGTCTGTTTGCGAGGCACGTTCGCGAAGCCGGCGCGGTATTCACTCGCCGCGTCGTGAAGAGCCGTGACCGCGGTCTGCGCGTGTTCCGTGTCCTGGGCGTTGTCGTTGGCCTCAGCGCCCAGGCTGCCGCAACTTGTACCGAGCTGGGCACGCCGTCGTGGGGGCAACCCGGTAGGCAATGGTGCGCCGGGCCTGTCGCTCATCCATGCTCACGCCTTCCGGCCGCCCTCCGTCCGCCGTGCCGCCCGCTCGGCATCAGAGGTGGCGCGGCCGGTCGCGGCGAGGAGGGAGAGCAGCGCGAGTACGGCGAGCAGGATGATGACCAGCAGCAAGATGGTCAGGGCCGTCGGATGGTTCCAGAGCGCGAAGAGCAGGGCCACGATCAGCAGGGCGGCCACGGCGATCCACCGGCGGTGGGCCTGGGTCCAGGTTCCCACCCGGCCGGTGCGGACCTGGTGGGCGTACGCCCACCGCGCCGCGGAGCCCGCGGCGTGCTCGGACGTGCCCCGGACGGCGCGTGGCAGCCGTCCGGGGCCGATCAGGTAGGCGCCGAGCGCGACGACCACCCCGAGCACGATTGCCGTGCGCAGGCTGACCCGCAGGAAGTGCATCAGGGTGTCGAAGACGGCTGCCGCGGCGGCTTCCGACTGGACCTGGGGCGGGAGGTGGTCCAGGTAGTAACGGCGGGCGATGATCAGAACGATGGCCACGACCAGGCAGGCGAAGGCCGCGCCGAGAGCCGTACGGGCCAGGGCGCGGCGGCGCCGGTGTGCCAGCAGCACTCCGGCCGCGCCGATCACCACGACGAGTACGGGAAGCCAGTTCCCGACCACGTCCAGCAGGTGAGCGCCCTTGCGGATCTTCTCCAACTGGTCGGACTGGAAGAGGACCATCTGCTTGTCGACCTCGGGGATCTTGGCGGCCGGGGACAGCCCGGCGTCCACGAGCGCCTGTTTGACCTGGTCGACGGCTTCCCCGACGTCGAGGGTGACCGTCCCGTCGTCCACACCCACGGCGCCGCGGCCCTCGCCGGTGAGCGCGTGCACGACGGCGTTGTGGGCGGCCCGGTTGGCGTTCGTCCAGATTTGCTCGAAGCGGTCGCTCTGTACGAAGCGGGTCGCCACCTTTGTGACCGTGCTGTTGACCGCGGTGTCGAGTTGGGGGCCCAGTCCCTTCACAGCCTGCGCGGCGCGGGGCGGCAGACCCTCTGCCTGCAGCCACGCGGCGATGTCCGAGGCGGCTTGGCTGCCGTCCACCCGCACATCCGCGGCATGGGTGATGCGTGTGATCGCCGCGTCCTCGATCGCCGGGTCCGAGGCCAGCGGTGAGACCGTCTCCACGTACCGGTCGGTGTCCAGCGCGATGTCGTGCACCCACACCGTGAGAAGTGCGACCGGCACGAGGATGCAGGTGAGCACGATGAGTACCGCCGAGGCGGTCTTCCGCGTGATCCGCGTGGCCGCCGAGCCGTGCCTGGGCCCGCCCCCAGCGCGTCACCCCCGCCGGCCTCCGGGACGGCAGCAGGCTCGGACGGCTCGTGCGAGCTGGTCATGGGTGCTCCAGGGCTGCTGAGGGATCGGCCTGCCTCCATTTCCGCCGCTTCGCTGCGAGACGGCCCGCCCAGGTGGGCCGTACGGGCGAGACGCGGTCGCCCCCGGAGGAGCAGCTCCGGCAGGCGAGGATGGATCACGACGTCATGGGACGGTATGGGCCCGAGCGGGACCCAAACCGTCCTGGCTGATCCCTGCGGCTTATGGTGCGTCCGGCGGAGGGTCGGGGAAGTCAGCGCCGGGCACCGCTTGGCGCAGTGGTCCCAGATCGCCGTACAGGGCGGCATGGAAGGCAGCAGCAAGCTCGCGTGCTCGCTCCCGCCCGGTTACGCCGTGCAGCATGAAATAGACCGGACCCGCAAAGGCATCGACATCAGCCTCCCGATCTCGGACAAGGCAGGCGATGGCGGCGTTCACAGCATCCTCGACGCTATGCGCTGGGCCTGCGGTGAGCGTATCCGCTTTGACCGTCCAGTGGCAGCCCTCGCGTTCAATGCCTACGAACACAGCAGACTGAGCCATAGCCGCACGGTAGACGGCATCGAACCGATTAGTGGTAATCGGGATCAAGTGGCTAGGGCAGGGAATTGGCAGGCGTTCCACACCATGCATCGTGTCAGGGGGAAGTACTGTCCGCGCGGTACCAGGCCTAAAGAACGAACATGTGCGGAGGCGGTGCGGGTCATCATCCCAGAGGTAGGAACTCTCTCCTCGAGCACGCCGTAGCGCCGGCCGCACCTGGCGCGTCTTGTCGGTGGGGCGGGTGGACCCCCATGCCCCTCACTGCAGGGCTCCTGCGCGGCGGCCCTCGGTGAGCAGCGCTTCCACCAGTCGCGATTTCACGCCCGGTGCCAGGAACATGAGGGGTTTGGCAGTCTGGTTCCGGTGGATCTCCATGCGGTGTGCTCCCATATAGAGTTCCACGACCGTTGTCTGCTGGATACCGGTCACGTCGCTCCAGGCCACGGCATCGGCCACCCGGCCGAAGCGGTTGGTCACGGCCACCCCCTCCGCCAGGAGGTAGCACCGGTTCATGCCGAGCCGGGCGGTCAGCAGACGCCATCCGAACGTCACGGTGTAGACCGCGATCACCACAGCCGTCGTCCAGATGAGGTTCCCGTCGACCTGGTCGGGGGTGAACACGGTGAAACCGGCCATGACGACCCAGAAGATCAGCAGGAATCCCCGAAATATCTGCAGCAGGGTGCCCGCGAAAGGGGTCATGACGGTGTAGTCCCCTCGGATCGGACCGAGGCCCAGTCCGGACACGCGAGTGCGCACGATTCCCCCATCAGCCAGCTCCGGTCCGAGCCCTGACGTTCGGTCGGCAAGGCAGGACATACCCCTACGCACGAGGGATCGAACAGGCTTGACCTGGATCGTGCCTGCAGGTCCCAGCGCAGGGGCACGGAGGCGGGACTGGCCGACGCGGCCGTCGCGGGCATCACCGTGCTGGACCTGTTCGAGGCGATCCCCGTCCAACACCACGCGAGCGCGCTGTACGGGAACTACGCGACGTCGTGGTCGGCTGACGACTACGGCTCCCACACTGGGAGGGCAAGCCCGGTCCCCTCGCAGTGGAAGTACTGGCCGCCACCTGGTGTGTTGCAGCCGCCGATGGTGCCAGCAGCAAAGCCGTATCACTGTAATCCGGCGAAACCGCTATGCGGAGGGACTATCCGTCACCGGGGACGGAACCGCTTCCGTCGTGGGCGCTGGAACATTCCCCGTGGCGATGCGTTCCTTCCGCCATGGCAGGAGCAGCGCGCTCGCCATACACAGCAGCCCGCGGCGGGCAGCCGCGTACTCCGGAAGAGACGTGTCCCGCACGGGTTTCAGCCGCGGGTCAGGAACGGCCACGGTCCGTGAGTACCGTCGCGACGAGCTCGCGGCGACTGCGTACGCCGACCCGGTCGAAGACCGCGGTCAGGTGCTCCTGCACGGTGTTGGCGGAGATGCGCAGCTCCCGCACGATCTGGCGGGTGGAGCATCCCCGGACGACCAGGGCGGCGACGCGGGTCTGCGCCTCGGTGAGGCCGTACGCGCTCAGCAGCAGCGAGCCGGTCTCGGCGGGGGAGGCCGGTTCGATCACGATGCCGATCTGGGGTTCGCTCTGCCCGTGCAGACGGGTGGCGTGCAGTGTGAACCATCGTCCCGACCCGCCGCGCAGCCGCACGGTGGCCGAGGCCGGCAGGGTGGGGGCGGTCTGCTCCAGGGTGCTCAGCCGGGCGGCCGCCGCCTGCACGGCCAGCGGCAGTCCGCCGGGGCCCGCACGCCCCGCGTCCCCGGTCTCCGCCAGCCAGGCGTGCGCCTCCGGATTCATGGACACGACGGCCAGGCCGGCGTCGAGCACGATGATGCCCGGGGCGGCCGGAGCCGGGGCACCGGCGTCGGTGGACTCGACGGTCACGCCCCGGCGCAGGCCCTCCGCCAGGTGCGGTGCGATGCGCCGGACCAGGGCGAGGTCACGGGAGTCGAAGCCGCTGGAGGCGTCCTCTCGGTGGAGGCACAGCACACCCCAGCAGCCGGTGCCGCTGACGAGGGCCGCGCGCAGTTCGTCGCCGAGTCCGAGCGGCGCCATGATCTCGCGGTAGCGGGCGCTGGCGGACCGGTCGCCGAGGGTGGCGCGGTCCAGCGAGCCCACCGGGTCGGCGGCCCCCGCGAGCGCGGTGAACTTGTTGACGTCGGCCCGGCCGAACTCGTTGTCCAGGAACAGCGTCCGCGCCTCGGCCAGGGGTTCCTCGGCGACTGCCGAGGTGAAGAGCAGTGTTGCGGGGTCGACGGTCGCGAAGAACGCCGCGTCCACGGACATGAGACGCCGGATCCGGCGCAGCGCCTCCGTGCGCAGACTCGTGACGTCCAGGCCTGCGTGGCACCGGTCGATCAGGACCTCGGCCCGGCGTGCCGTCGCTGTCGCGACCATGTGTACGACGCTACTCCCCGCAGCCGCCGCACGCACCGGACGGGCACGGGGCCGGCCGGTGCGACCACCTGGCGCGCGCATCCGCTCAGGGTGTTGGGACGAGACCGAGCGCGCGCAGCAGGCCCAATTCGTCGAGGCGGCCCCAGCGCTCCACGATGCGGCCGTCCCGGAGCCGGAAGATGTTGATGCCGGGAAGGCTGAGCGTGCGCCCGGTGGGAGCCACCCCCAGGACCTCGCCGCGTTGCGTGCCACTGGCGGTGAACTGCTCGACCACCAGATCGCCCTCGCCGACCATGAGCCCGGTGTCGCTGTGCCAGTCCGGGAACGCGGCGCGGAACATCGCGCCCGCCGCGCGCATCCCCTCCCGGTCGGGCGGGCCGCCGAAGGGCGGGTCGTGATCGACGAAGTCCTCGGCGAGCCAGACGTCGACGGCGCCGAGGTCGCCCTTGGTGAACAGCGCTTCGATGAAGTCGGAAACGGTCTTCTTGTTCTGCTCGATGATGTCCATGCCGTCAAGTCTTCGACCGCGGGCACGCTCGGGGTACCCCAGAAACCTGGGGTACCGCAAGGTGCCGGGGTCACCCGGCCCGCAGTGCCCGCGCGATCCCGGCGACGGCGTCCGGGCCCACGTCATCGACATGCCCTTCAGCGTCCACCCCCCGCACGCCTACCGGGCCCAGAGCCTGGACCTGCGGCCCGGCGACCGGCTGGTGATACTCACCGACGGGAATGCAGGAACGCAACGTCACGTCCCTGAACCTGTCCGGCGTGATCGTCCGCACCCGCGCGCTTCATCCCCGCGAAGCGCCCGCGCTCTGATCGGGCCGACAAACTCCGCTGGAACCTCACCGCCGACCCCACCGAACTCGACACCCTCACCCGCCTCGCGCACCCTCTACAAGGTGCTCGCCGTGCTGATGGTCGTCGTGGCCGCCGCCCTGGCGGTTACCCAACCGCCGAGCTGGACGGCATGGGCCTGAACGGCCCGGTGCGGGTCGCCGCGGGAGTGGTGGCCGGGTTCGGGATCGGCGTGGTCGCAGCGGTCATGGGCGTCGCCGGGGGTGAGCTGCTGATCCTTACGATCATTACGATCATGCTGCTGTACATCGTCGACATCAGGCCCCGGCGGGAGTATGCCGACCGGGGCTACGTCCAAGCGGCGGCCCCGCGACGGCCGAGCAAAGGGATCAGGTGACGATGGTCTTCGCATACGGGCATCTCCTCCCGTGCACGACGTCATAGGTGACCCGCTGCCCCTTCGAGAGGCTCAGGAGTTCCTCGTCGGCAAGGTACGAGTAGTGGGCGTACACGTCCGCGCCGCCGTCGTCCTGCTCGATGAAGCCGAACCCCCGTGCCTTGTTGAACCACTTCACAATTCCAGTCGCCATGTCGTTGCCTCCTCGTGCAGTCAGTCCGGCACACGGTGCGCGCCGCGGCACCAGCTGACGAGCATTCGCCACGTATGCGCATATAAGAATTGCATTGAGAACACCCATACGGAGCGCATCTCAAAGGACGGTAGCACGGCACGCGTGATTGATTCGCAAATCGCTTTCATGATCCCGAATCAGCGCATCGTAATCCTCTATTTCTACGACTGCGCCTGCACATATCCCATTCCGTGACTCTCACGGAGGCGCGGAGAGTGGCACCGAGACAGCCCCAGTGGACTTCCCTATGATCCGCGCCGCCCGGGGAAGAAAAGGCTGGGGCCCGCACCAAGAGGTGCGGGCCCCAGTCAGAAAGCGCGTGCGCGTCAGGCGGGAGTGATGTTCTCCGCCTGCGGGCCCTTTTGGCCCTGCGTGACGTCGAAGTTCACCTTCTGGCCTTCCTGGAGCTCACGGAAGCCCTGGGCGGCAATGTTGGAGTAGTGGGCGAAGACGTCCGGGCCTCCACCCTCCTGCTCGATGAAGCCGAAGCCCTTTTCCGCGTTGAACCACTTCACGATGCCAGTAGCCATGTCATATCTCCTTCGGGGCAGTACCCGTGAGACTTGCACTGTGCGAGTCCCGCGTCGCCGCAATGATTACCCCGTCCGGAATACAAACCGGCAGTGCAAAATGCACCTGTGAATGCGAGGAGACACAGGAGCACTTGAAGTTTTCGGGAACCACAACTGCAACTGAGAAGAACCGTAGCACGACATGACCCGGTCGAGCGATTCCTGATACGGCGAACAACATTGTCTGAACTGTGCGGCGATATACCCTCAACACGCTTGCAACAAATTACTGCATCGGCGGCGACAGATATTCGCTCCCACTGCAGGACGCGAGCGGTGCCGGCAGACCCAACCGACCAAGGAGAGGGCTCGTTTCGGGCAAGACGGCGAGGGTGTTCTGATCTGGGGCCATGAAGAGGGTCATGGCCGTCCCGGCACAGGGAGGCCGGCCCGGGCGTTCGCTTCCCACAGGGGCCGGTAAGAGGCGGCAACCGACAACTCGAACGCGCGATGTTCCTCTCCGCGTTCGCCGCCCTCCTCGATCCCGCCTCCCGCACCTACTACGACCGATGCCGAGCCCGGGGCAAAACCCACACCCAAACCCTCCTCCGCCTCGCCCGCCACCGCATCAGCGTCCTGTTCGCCATGCTCCGCGACGGAACCTTCTACGAACCCAGAACCCCCAACCTCGCTCGACGGCACCCCCGCGCACCAACAAACCCCCTCCGAGCGTCACCGGGGCGCCGCGACAGAGCCCCGCAGCACCCCATGCACATTGACTCTACGTAGTCATTATTTTACCCTCCGTATCGACCATTGGATCCGGAAAGTAAAGGCTCGCAATGCGAATCTCCCGTGCTCTCCGCGCCGTCGTGGCCGGAGCCCTGACGGTCTGCGGCGCGTTCGCCGCGCTCCCGTCCGCCGACGCCGCCACGCCTGCGTCCCCGCACCGCGCCGGCGCCGCGACCGCGGCCAGGGCGAATGTCACCGTCATCACGCAGGTGCAGAACGCGATGGACTACCCGGCGTGGATCTACATCGGAGAGAAGGACTCCTGGTTCGGTCCCATCGACGCCCACAGCACGAGAACGAGTGACATCCAGGTTCCCTGGGTCGGCAACTCGGACGAGGTGTCGCCGAAGAGCATCAGGGTCTACAAAGAGGGCCTCACCTGTCCACCCGGTGAATCCTGCCGCGCGCAGAAGTTCCACCTGTACTACGTCTTCCAGGACTACTGGCAGCCGAACGACCAGGTGAAGTACACCGCCAACGGCATCTACGACTACGCCCAGCCCGTGTCCGGCCCCAGCACCGGCGGCGGCGCCAAGCGCCTCATCATCGCCCCCGACAAGCCGTACATGTAAACGGCCCCGAAACCTCGAGCAAGCAAGGCCCGGACCAGGAGTCCGGGCCTTCGTCATGCCCCCCAATCTTTCCTCCCCGTCGCTGCTGTCCGGGTCCCGGCTTCCAGCCCTACGGGGTGAAGGAGCCGTGCCCGCCAGGACGAGAGGCAAGCACCTGAGTCCTGTCACTGTCCCGCTCGCTCAGCCGAACTCACGCCGGAGGCAGCACCGATGACCAACCGCCAGACACCCAGGGCAACATCCGCGCCGATCGCCACTACGCTGAACACACCCCCCTGGGCTCGGGCAGAAGCCCCGCAGGGACGCTCTCAGGCAGAGAGCAGCAGGACCGCCGACCGCGGGGCGCGCCACCCCACGCGGACGACACCACCACAGGTGTCCGCCGTCTCTGTTCCTCCGCCTCGTAGGAGACTCCCGATGTCTCGGGACCCCCACCCGCACTCCCCCATACCCGCCCGACCCGAACCGCCCGGCCCGCCCAACGCAGGGATGCCGTCCGGGCCCCACTGCTGTCGATGCACGCCACCGTGCTTATCGAAAGTCTTGGTCGCGGTCTCGAAGCACGAGGGGGGGCATTGCGGCCGCGTGCACGGCGGAAGAAGTCCCGGCAAGGACGGAGGCGGACATCACAGCTGCGGTGAGGAAGGTCTGGGCGGTACGGAACTGAGCCCTGGCGGAGGCCATGGTTGTGGAGGGTGATGGTGGCGCCGTCGGGCCCCAAGCCGCGAACACGCGCGGTGTCGGGCTGGGTGGTGGAATCCGCGGTGAACGGTGCCGTGGCGAGTTCGGAGGCACAGCAGGCACGCCTCGGCCTCCTCGTGGTCGGTCTGTGGAGTAGTGACCGCCGTTTCCCACCGCACGGGCAACGGGAAATCCCCGGGAAACGCCTGGCGGCTCCACGCAGTCGGCGTCAGCGTGGGTGCCGTCGATCCCCAGGGGAGGCCTTCGCGGCGTGCGTCGGTCCCTGGGCGGCACTCACTTAAGGATCTGTGCCAGTGATCAGTTGGAAGTGTGCTTCGTCCATCGGGCGTCGGTTCGTCGGGGGCAAGGTCTCGTCCGCGGTGACGGCCGCGGTGCTGCTGGCCGGTGGCATGACGCTCCTCGGTCCGGCGGGCACCGCGCAGGCAGCGGCATCGGACTGCGAGGGCGGCCGCAACGGGTTCATCGACATCTCCGACAGTGCCTACGACACCATGGCCCGCCAGGTGACGCTGTACAGCGAGGGCATCAACATCAGTGTCCAGTACGGCTACATCCGCGGCGTTCAGCGCGGATGGGCCCTGATCGCCGGTGACGTACAGCCGGGCAACCAGGTGTGGCTGGACTGGACCCGGGACGGGGGCCGGACCTGGATCCAGTGCGGGCCGTTCACCTCGCAGGGCGGCGAGAACAAGACGAGCGCGGCTCAGCGCACCAGTACGGACGCCAACTGGAAGTTCCGCGCCTGCGGTTCGACCCGGTCCGGCATCCACTGCACAGACCCCTGGTGGTAGACCGACGCACGACCACGCCCACGTCCGGCTCGCAGCACTCCTGTCCGACTTCCCTGACCCCCTCCTGGAGATTCGAGTGAACATGTCACGCACCGCGCTCGCGCTCGCCTCGGCCGCCTGTCTGCTGGCCGTGGGCAGCCCCGCGCTCGCCGCGTCGGGCGCCGCCGCCGGCACGTCCGCCAAGCCGACCCACTGCGTCCTCGTCCTCGACGAGGTGAAGACCGGCGAAAGCGCCTCCGACGTCGACTCGTACACGTGCTTCAGCGGTTCCGACGCCTCCAGCCGCGCCGCGGCGGCCGTACCGGCGGCAGCGCAGACGGAGCTGATGACCTGGGCCGAGCACGCGAGCTACGGCGGCACGTACACCAAGGTCTACGGCAGCGCCGGGCCCTGCGACGCGGCCGGCTACAGCTTCAGCCCGAACAACTACTGGTCCGCGAACCTTTCGTCGTTCCTCATCGACGGTGGATGCAACAAATCGTTCCTGCGCGGTCCGAGGGGCAACGGCTCCTTCACCGGTGACGTGCCCTACGTCGGCGACACGCTCAACGACGCGGTGACGTACGTCAAGATCTGGCGCGGCTGATCCACTCCGAGCAGGGGTTTCCCGTCGTCGTGCCAAGAGGCAACGGGAAACCCCTGGTTCTCACCGCCCGCCGAGGCCACGGTGAGGCCTGTTCCGCCCCTGAGCCACACGGGGGCGTTGTCGAACGCGGTCGGACTGTCGGCGCCACGGACACGTGGCACGGCCGCGAGAGGAGAACCGGATGAGAACACTGCGCCGAGGAGCAGGGCTGGTCGCCATGATGGTGACGGCCCTCCTCCTGGCCCTGCTCCCGACGACGGCCGCCCAGGCGGCCGCCACGGGCGAGCAGAACTGGTGCGGCGTGCAGGGCATCGCCTCGCCCGAGGCGCGCCGTGCCGTGGACGGGGCCTGCGCGGAGTGGCGTGCGCGCACGGTGTACACGTGGGGCGGCGGTCACGGACCGGCTCCGGGCCAGAGCTACGGCTCCGTGGACTGGTCGAGTCTGGAGGGCATCAGGGAGACCCGGCTCGACCCCCAGACCCGTGGGTTCGACTGCTCGGGCTTCGCGCGGTGGGCCTGGTACAAGGGGGTCGGGCACGACATCCTCGGTGGCAGCACGGCCGAGGACATGTTCCGGGCCGCGGGACGGACGTACAAGCAGGTCAACGGAGTCGGCGGGGGCAAGCCTGCCGTGTCCGACATGGAGCCCGGCGACCTGGTGTTCACCGGCGTCGGCGGCACGGTGGACAGCATCACCCATGTGATGCTGTACCTGGGGGACGGCTATGTCGTCGAGGCGCACCAGTCGCAGTTGCCGATCCGCGTGATCGACATCGCCCAGCGCATCAGCAACAACCGTCTCGTCGGGGTGACACGGATGCCGCAGGGCAGCCCGTTCACGGAACCCACGGGCTACGACGGCACGCTCCAGGTGACCTGGGGCACGGATGTCGCCGTACGCCAGCACCCCAACCGTTCGGCCGCACTGGTGACCCGGCTGTCCGGACCGGACATCGTGTACGCCAAGTGCCAGCAGCGTGGGGAGCGCATCAGCGCGGAGGGCTACACCAACGACGCCTGGACGTATCTGTCCAACCGTGGCGGCTGGATCAGCAACATCTTCCTGAGGGGCCCGGCCTGGCTGCCGGAGGTGCCCACCTGCTCCGGTTCCGACTACGACGCGCAGATCGGTTCCGGCGGCGGAGGCAACGCCACCCAGGGCGGCACCTACAGCACCTGGGGCACGGGCGTGGCGATCCGCTCCCAGCCGTCCAGCGTCGACGGGACCACGGTCGCCCGTCTGGCCGGCCCGGCCTCGGTGGCCGTCAGCTGCCAGATGCACGCCCAGACCGTGACGTCGGAGGGCTACACCAACAACGCCTGGTCCTACCTTCCGCAGTACGGCGGCTGGATCACCAACATCTACATGCAGGGTGACGCCTGGCTCGCGGGTGTCCCGGCCTGCGACGGCAGGGGCACCGCGACCCCGGTCGGCGCGCACGCGTACAGCACCTGGGGAACCGGGGTGACGATCCGGAGTTCCCCCTCCGCCGGTGCGGGCGTGGTGACCCGGCTCTCCGGCCCGACCGGCGTGGCGGTCTCCTGTCAGAAGCACGCGGAAACGGTCACGGCCGAGGGATACACCAACGACGCCTGGTCGTACCTGCCCGAGTACCAGGGCTGGGTCAGCAACATCTACATGCAGGGTGACGCGTGGCTGATCGGCGTCCCGAACTGCGTGAATCCGCGCGTGGTCTGATCCGTGTCGCCGGTTCCAGTGGCCTCATGGGCCCCCTGGTCCCACTGGGGCCGCCGGGGTCACTGGCGCGAGTGGTGCTGCCGGCATCGCTGGTTGACCTTGCGTTCCGCCGCTCCGGTACCCGGGCCTTCGGCCCGCGGCGCCGGAGCGGTTTCATGTGGCGGCCGCCGGGCCCGGCCGGACGTTCGACGCCTTGTGTGACGCTGGTCACTTCATGTCATGTCGAAGTTTGCCGCCCCTGTCCCGTGCGTACCATCCCAGACGCACGTTCGCCGAGCTGACCAGTCGGCGTCACAAGGCGGTGCCTGACGCCGTCGGCCTCGGGGGCATACCAGTTATGGACCACAAGGACGGCGGGGCTGCGCACCCGCCGGCCGCCGGTCGACGGCGGCCGCAGCACTCGTCTTTCGGCTCCGCGCTCCGAGAGCTGCGCCTGGCGCGCGGCTTGTCGCTGGCGGACCTGGCGCGGATCACGCATTACAGCAAGGGCTACCTGAGCAAGATCGAGACCGGGAGGAAACCGGTCAACAGCGATGTCGCGCGGCTGTGCGACGAAGCCCTGGAGGCCGACGGAGCCCTGCTGGCCCTGCTGCCAACCACGCGGGAGGGATCGGACGTACAGGGCGACGACGAGGACTGCCCCTACCCCGGCCTGTCCGCCTTCGGTCCGCGGGACGCCGGGCTGTTCTTCGGGCGGGAGCGGGCGGTCGCCGCCCTCGTCGAGCGCCTCGCTCAGCGGCTCGGCAAGGGGCCGGTGGCCGTTGTCGCGCTCTCCGGGGCGGGCAAGTCCTCGCTGCTGGGGGCGGGCCTGGTTCCCGCGCTCGCCGACGGTGCGCTCCTCCCCGACCGCGACGACGGGCTTCCCGTCCACCCCGACGGCCCAATTGTCATATGCACCCCCACCGCACGCCCGCTGTCCGCTCTGCGGAACGCGCTGCGCACCGCACTTCCGGCCGGACTGCTCGACCACCTGCACGACGACGGCCCGCCCGGTGACCAAGCGGACCAACTGGTCGCGGTCCTGCGTTCCTGGGCCGCCACCCGCGACGCAGCCGCTCCCGGCACCGCTCCCCGCACGACCACCGGCACGCCGCCGCGCCCGGGCCGCGTCATCATCGTCGACCAGTTCGAGGAGGTCTTCACCCTCTGCGACGACGAGGCGGAACGCCGCTCCTACATCGCGGCGCTCGCCGCGCTGGCCGGCGACGGCAGCGGCAGCGGCAGCGCCGACAACACCAACGGCAGCAGCAGCCACAGCGGCGAACCCGCGGCGCCTCAGGGGGTCTTCGCCGTCGTCCTGGGGGTGCGTGCCGACGTCACAGGGCGCTGCCTGGAGTACCCGGCCCTGGTCTCCGTCGTCAGTGACGGACTGTTCGCGCTGGGCGCGATGACCACGGACGAGCTGCGGGAGTGCATCGTTCGTCCGGCGAGGGCGACGGGGACCTCCCTGGAACCGGGACTGGTCGAGCTGCTGTTGCGCGATCTGGGTGCGGCCGACACGCCCGCCTCAGCCGGGAGCGGCCCGGACACGGCCGTACCGGCCAGCCGTCCCGGGGTGCTTCCGCTGCTCGGGCACGCACTGCGGGAGACCTGGCACCGGCGCTCCGACTCCGGCATGACGGTGGCGGGTTACCTGGCGACGGGCGGGATACACGGCTCCGTCGCCACCGCGGCCGAGACCCTGTTCGCCGCGCTGTCACCGGCCCGGCAGGACGTCGCCCGCAGAGTGCTGCTGCGGCTGGTGCGAGTCGGTGAGGACAACGAGGCCTCCCGGCGCCCGCGCACCACATCCGAACTGCTGGACGGGCTGCCGGATCCCGCAGCCGCACGGACCACCCTCGACGCACTGGTGACGGCCCGCCTGCTGACGCTGGACGCCGACCGCGTGGAGATCGTGCACGAGGCACTGCTGCGGGCCTGGCCAAGGCTGCGCACCTGGATCCGGACGACACGGGCCGATCTGCTCCTGCACCAGCAACTGGGCGCTGCCGCCCGGGAATGGGACCGCGGGAACCGCGACACGAGTCTGCTCTACCGCGGGGCCCGGCTGACGGCCGCTCGGGAATGGACGTCCGGTCCCAGCGGCCGGGACAGCATGCCGACACCCGTGGAGGCCGACTTCCTGCGCGCCTCCGAGCGGGAGGAGGACCTCCGCCGACGGTTGGCCCGGCGCCGGGTCCGCCAGCAGCGCGCGGGCGTCGTCGTCCTCACCGTCCTGCTGGCCCTGGCTCTCCTCGCCGGCGTCACGGTGTTCCAGCAGCGCACCTCCGCCGACGAACAGCGCAGGACGGCTCTGTCGCAGGCCATGGCGGCGCGCTCTGCCCAACTGGCGTTCGGACAACCGGAGGCTTCGATGCTGCTGGCCGGGTCCGCCTACCGCACCGCGCCCACCACCGAGGCGCGCAGCGCGCTGCTCAGCACGCAGGCCAATCCTTTCGCCGGCCGGCTCACCGGCCACCGCGGACCGGTGAACGGCGTGGTCTTCGGCCCCGGCCGGCGGCTGCTGGCCTCGGCGAGCTCCGACGGCACCGTACGGCTGTGGGACGTCGCCACCCGGCGCGGCGCCGGGAAACTCGTGGGCCACCGGGCGCCCGTGCGGTCCGTGGCCTTCTCGGCGGACGGGCGCAGCCTGGCATCGGCGAGTTCTGATGCGACGATCCGGCTGTGGTCGGTGTCGGGCCGGACGCAGACCGCCGTCCTGACCGGACATCAGGGGGCCGTCCGCGCGGTGGCCTTCTCGCCCGACGGACGTACCCTGGCCTCCGGCGGCGAGGATGGCACCGTACGCCTGTGGGACACCCGGACCGGCCGCCAGACCGCACAGTTGAAGCAGCACTCCGGTGAGGTCCTGGCGCTGGCCTACGCCCCCGACGGTTCCCGGCTGGCCAGCGCGGGTGCCGACCACAGGGTACTGCTGTGGGATCCGCGCATCCTGCGGGCCACCGGCGTCCTGGGCGGACACAGCGGCGATGTCCTCGCCGCGGCGTTCAGCCCCGACGGCCGGCTGCTCGCCACCGGCGGCGCGGACCGCACCGTACGGCTGTGGGATCCGGTGGCCCGCCGCCAGACCGCCGTTCTCGCGGGCCACGACGACGACGTGAACGGGCTCGCCTTCGGACCCGGCGGCCACACGGTGGTCTCCGCGGGCGGTGACGGCACAATCGTCCGCTGGGACGTCCACAACCGCCGCGCGGTCGACTCCTTCTCGGGTCACACCGACTACGTGATGGCCGTCGCCGTCGCGGCCGACGGCGACCTGCTGGCGACCGCGGGCTTCGACGGGACCATGGCACTGTGGGACCTCGCAGGCCACACGCTCAGCGCCTACCCGGTCGGCGAACTGTGGAAGGCCGCATTCAGTCCCGACGGGCGGCTGCTCGCCTCCGCGGCGGCGGACGGCGTCGTCCAGCTCTGGGACGTGGCGCGCCGGACCCGCATCCGCTCCCTGACCGGTCACAGCGGCGCCGCCTATGCCGTGGCGTTCAGTCCGGACGGCCGATGGCTCGCCTCCGCCGGCGCCGACCGCACCGTACGACTGTGGCGTGTCGCGGCGCGAGGAGGTGCCCCCGTCGTCCTCACCGATCACACCCATGCCGTGTTCGACGTGGCGTTCAGTCCGGACGGCCGGTGGCTCGCCTCCGCCGGCGCCGACCGCACCGTACGGCTGTGGCGCGTGTCCTCCACGGGCCGCCCGGCCGAGACGCCCGCCAGGGTGCTCACCGGGCACACCGACTTCGTGAACTGCCTCGCCTTCAGCGCCGACAGCGCCACCCTCGTCAGCGGCAGCGACGACCTCACCCTGCGGCTGTGGAACATCTCGCGTGCCCGCCAGGGGGCCGTGCTCACCGCGAACGGCGGCTCGGTACGCGCCGTGGCCTTCGCTCCCGACGGCCGCACCCTCGCCAGCTCGGGCAACGACGGGGTCATCCGGATGTGGGACGTGGCCCGGGCCCGCGTGGCGGGGCTCCTCGGACAGCACGCCGGGTCGGTGCGTGGCCTGGCCTTCAGCCCCGACGGACGTTCACTCGCCAGCAGCGGCAACGACCGCACCGTACGGCTGTGGGATCCCCTGCGGCGGCGGCTCGTCGCCACCCTGACCGGACACACCCGCGCGGTGTGGAGCGTCACCTACGGCCCGGACGGCAGGACGGTCGCCAGTGCCGGCAACGACGGCACGATCAGACTGTGGGATCCCGGCATCCCCGATCGCGTGAAGGACCTGTGCCGCGTAGTCGGCCCCGTCGACCGCCGACGGTGGCAACGGCTGCTGCCAGGACACGATTACACGGGGACGTGCGCGGCCTGACCCCGGGAGGCGCCCACACCGGCACGGCCGTTCCCCGTCCTGCCCCTGACGACGGGTCAAGGCCCCGCTCGCCGGGCACGGACCACCTTCGGCGCCGCGCCTGCCCGGAGTCGGTGCGCAGTGGTCACCTCAGTGGTCGCCTCAGTGGTTACGGAAGTCCTTCGGGGCCAGGTACGTCACGTGGGTGCGGCGGCGCCGTTCGGTGATGTCGTCGACGTACGCGTGGAACAGCGCGGGCAGTGCCTGGGATTCGAGGAGGTTGTCGTAGGTGTAGCCGGTGCTGACGGCGTGTGCGGCCGGCTTGCCGTCGCAGACGGCAGGAGGCGCACCAGGCTCCGTTCGCAGTGAGCGGCCGTTCCCGCTTCGATGATCACGTCCTCGATCTCGCCCCTGGCGAGGCGCCCTACCCGTCATGGGCGCCCGCCTGTGGGGGTCAGGCCCGAGTGGTGAGTCGTGCGAGTGCTGTGTCGTAGCGTGTCTGGATGGCCGTGTCCAGTGCTGTGCGCAGGAGGGCGGCGAGTGCCCGTACCGCGCCGTCGTCGTACCCGGCGGCTTCCGCTTCGCGGGCGGCGAGGTCGAGTTGGGTGATGCCCTCGGTGCGGTGGCCGAGTCCGAGCAGCGCTTCGCCCTTGATGGTGAGCAGCAGGATGTGGGGGATGTCGGTGGTGCCGGGTCGGTAGTGGGAGTCCAGGGCGTGGTTGGCGGTGGTGAGGGCTTGGTGCCAGTTGCCGGCGTCGGCCTGGTGGCGGGCGAGGTGCTGGGTGGCGAGGCGTTCGATCCTGTGGTCGCCGATCTGGCGGGCGAGGTCGGCGGCGCGTTCGCAGTTCTTCGCGGCCTGGTCCAGCCGGCCGACGGTGGCTCGGGCCTGGGCGAGGACGATCAGGACGTTGGCCTCGGCGAATGCGTCGCCGGCGCGGGCGGCGAGCGCGGAGGCGCCCTCCAGGTGAACGAGCGCCTCGGTGGTGCGGTCTTCCTCGGTGAGGACCCAGCCGAGCATGTTGAGTACCCGGGCCTCGCCGTGCTCGTCGGCGTCGGCCCGCGCGGCCACCAGGGCGGTCTGAAGGAGCGGGGCCCAGCCGTCCCGGACGCGCCACACGACGAGCGGCCACATGGTCATGACGATGCGCCAGGTCCTGTCGTGCAGGCGGGCGGTGTGGGCGGCGGCGACCGCCTGGGTGAGGTTGTCGCGCTCGGCGGTGAACCAGGCTACGGCGGCGGCCCGGTCGGCGAACTCCCGCACCGTGGCTGGCGGGAGGAAGTCGGCTGGGAGGGGGAAGCAGTCCTCCGAGCCGGGCTCGGCCGCCGCGATGGCGGCCGTGGCGGTGGTGGTGTAGTGGTCGAGGACGCGCTTGAGGGTGTCGGGGTGGGCGTCCAGGCTGCGGGCGTAGAGCCGCACGAGGTCGTGCATCGTCCACCGGCCGGGCGCCACCTCGTTCAGCAGGTGTGCGGCCGTCAGGTGTTCCAGGGCGGTGTCGGCGGTGGCGGGGTTGGTGCCGGCCAGAGCAGCGGCGGTGTACCGGTCGGCGTGGCTGCCGGGGTGGCGCCCGAGGGTGGCGAACAGGCGGGCGACGGGCTCGGGGAGCTGGCGTAGCGTCAGGTGCAGGGCGGCGCGGACGCCGGTGTCCTCCAGGTCCAGCAGGCCAAGCCGCCGTGTCTCGTCGGCGAGTTCGTCGGCCATCGCGGTCAGTGACCAGTCGGGCCGCCCGGCGAGGCGGGCGGCCACGACGCGTAGGGCCAGTGGCAGGCCGCCGCACAGCTCGGCCAGGTGCAGTGCGGCGGCCGGCTCGGCGTGCACCCGGTCAGCGCCGAGGACCTGGGTCAGGAGCGTGGTGGCGTCCTGGGGGCCGAGGACGTCGACGGCGACGGGCTGGGCGGAGTCGGTGACGATCAGCCCGGCCAGGTGGTGCCTGCTGGTGACGACGGTGACGCAGCGGTCACCGCCGGGCAGGAGCGGGCGGACCTGGTCGGCGTCGCGGGCGTTGTCGAGGACGACCAGGAGCCGGCGGTCGGCGGCCAGCGAGCGGAACAGGGCAGCAGCGGCGTTTCCCGACTCCGGTATCCGCTCGCTGTCCACGCCCAGGGCCAGCAGGAACTCGCGTAGCACCTCGATGGTGGCCGGCTCGCCGGTGTCGCTGAAGCCGCGCAGGTCGGCGTAGAGGCGTCCGTCGGTGAGTCCGTCGGGGTCGTGGTGGGCCCAGTGCAGGACGAGGGCGGTCTTGCCGACCCCGGCGGGCCCGACGACCAGGCAGACCGGGGCCTCGCCCGCGGTGGCCCGGGTCAGGGCAGCCAGCTCCAGGGCCCGGCCGTGGAAGCCGCGCGGTGCGCGCGGCAGCAGGTCGGGTGCGCTCGCGTTCGCGGTGGCCTCCGGTACGGCAGCGGGCACCGCGATGGTGGCCGTGCGGGCGTTGCGGGGCCGGCCCGCGCTCGCGGCCTCCTCCAGCTCCCGGGCGCCGGCCGCATCGAGGCCGAGGGCTTTCGCCAGGGCCTGGACCGTGCGGCGCTGCGGCCCCCGGGAGTGGCCCTGCTCCAGGTTGGACAGGGCCCGCACGCTCACCCCCGAGGCATGGGCCAGGTCCTCCTGGCTGAACCCAGCACCCAGGCGTAAGGACCGAAGGCGCGGGCCGAAGCCGTCGCCGGCAGATGCTGCGGTGCTCATGGTGAAGGCCCATCCCTTGTTCGTCGCGGCCCTGCCCGAACGCCGAACCCACCGGAAGAAGTATGAGGTACGTACTTTTGCCGGTGAAACTGCCTGGTCCGCCCCGTCCCGGACCGGTTGGGTTGAGACCTGAGCAGGAGGACGCCCGGAGCCCATTCCGCAGACCCCGCCCCGTCCGCGCCCGTGTCCCACAGAGACACACGGCCCGGCCCCGGGGCGGGAGCGCCGTCTTCCCGCCTCGCCGTCCATCCCCACGAGAACATCCCTGCCCCGATGCAGCGGCAGGCGTTCCCGGGGGTCCTAGCCGCGCGCTTCACACCCGCGCGGAACAGCTTCCAGGAGAACCAACCGATGCGCCTGCATCCGACATCCACCGTGCGCCGAACCGGAAGGCAGCTCGTGGTACTGCTGCTCGCCTTCGTATCCGCGTTCAGCCTGCTGTACGGGGTCGCCGCCCCCAAGGCCCACGCGGAGACCCGCGAGCGGTGGACCGACATCGACTGGCGTATGAACGGCTACACCGCCTGGCGCCAGAGCCCGGAAGCGCGGGAAAATTACAACGACTACAACGCCATGGTGAACGCGCTGCGTAGTGCTGCGGCGCACCAGATGGAAGGCGTCAGCAACAGCCCGGGGTACATGGACACCCCCACCCGGACCAACACCAACCGTGTCATCCGGGTCCTGGTCTGGACCGATGAGCCGGAAGGCTCAAGGGCCCACCTGGCGTTGTACTTCAACGTCGACAACCTCTATCTGATGGGCTACTCCGCCCGCGGGGTGCACTACCGCTTCAACGTCGACGAAACCGCGCACCTGGCGAGGGAAATCCAGCGACACGAGGGCCTCGATGATGCCCCCGCCGTCCAGCGGATCTCCGCCGATGGCAGCTACGGCCAACTGTCGGCCCCGGACAGCTGGCGGGCGAACCAGCGGTACACGTCGCTCACGATCGAGCAGCGGGCGAGGACCCTCATCAACGCCTCGCCGGGACAGCGCAGCACCTCCGAAGTACGTCAGGCCCTCGCCTACCTCATCGGCGCCACCTCCGAGGCCGCCCGCTTCGGCTGGATCCAGAACCGCATCGCCCAGACCATCTTCTACGACGGCGACATCACCGAGCCGGGCTCGCCGGCCCACATCGGTCCCTTCGGCACCGACCTTGAAACCAACTGGGCCGCCCTGTCCCGTATGGCGCACCGAACCGCGGCCCACCTCACCGACCCGGGTGTACAGATCGACGGGCGCCGGTTCAACACCGTGGAGGACATCGGGATCCCTACCAACAGTCGTCCTCGCCTCACCCCCTTCCTTGCCCTCTACAACAGCGGACGCTGACCGCCACACTGCCCGGCAACCGGCCGGGCCCGGTCCACCAGGGACCGGGCCCGGCCGCCGCATACACCCCCACATCCCGTGGCCAACCAAATCACGCCCAGCGCGCGCCCAAGCACGCCCCGTATTCCGTGCAGACGCCAACGACCTGCCATGGCAAATTGTCCGAGCTCATACGGTGGTTCAGGTGGCGGGGCATCACCGACCTGGAACAGGTCACCAACTACCACTGCACCGCGTACGCGGACTTGCGGGCCGAGAAGCTCGGCGACGACGGTGAAGCGGTCGCCGACTCCCCGTCGACCAGAGCCGTCGCGATGGGCGCGCCGATCGGACTCGCGCAGTACCGGGAGCTGTTCAGAGGGCAGAGACTCCGAGCCGATCTCCGCCCCGTCGACGGTGCGAGCGCCGCCAGGGGCTCCGGCCAGACGCCGGAATTGGGCGGCGCGAACAAGGTGCAACCGCTGTCGTCCGAAGCGCAGCAGCCTCTGCTCGCCGCCGTGCTGCACATGATCCAGACTCTGGCCCCGCACATCCTGAGCGAAGCCGAAGCCGAAGCCGAGGCCAAGCGGCAGCGTCGCCGCGGACCGCAGCCTCACCTCCAACAAGCACCTCAGGCAGGAGGCGTTCCCGCACAACCTGGAGCGCCGGGTTGAATCCGGCTGAGCGGTGGCTAACGCTGCACGTCCGTTCTGAGGAGGCCGGGTCGCGGCAACGTGATCCGGCTACCCGACCGGTAAGGCTGGGCGAAGGTGGCCGGTTCAGACCGCTAGGGCGGGCGCGAGACCGAACGTGGGCACCAGTCTCGGGTCGTTGAACGCCGTGATGCGGGCAATCCGGGCCCCGGTCAGGGTCAGGACCTGGACGCCGTACGCCTCGTACCGGCCCTCGCCTCCGCGCGTGTAGGCGACGAGGGCGGGCTGGCCATTGGCGCGGGTGGGCACCAGGCGCCACAGGTCCCTGTGCAGGACCCGGTTGGTCAGGAATCCGATGACAGCGTGTCGGCCGGTGAACCACGTCGGGGTCGGCGGCATCTCCATCTCGACGTCCGCCCGCAGCAGGTTCACCAGCGCGTTGGGGTCGGCCCGGGTGAACGCGTCGACATAATGGTTGAGCAGGGTCCGCCGGGTCTCCTCGTCCGGCTCGGCCAGGTCGTCCCAGACTGGTCCGGCCTCGGCCAGGCGGGCCCGGGCACGGCGAAGCGCGCTGTCGACGGCCGCGGTCGTAGTGTCCAGCAGGGCGGCGACCTCGGCCGTCCGGAACGCCAGCACGTCGCGCAACGTCAGCACGGCCCGCTGACGGGCGGACAGCAGCTGGAGTGCGGCGATGAAGGCGAGCCGCACTCCGGTCCTCCGCGCCACGACGGCCGCCGGGTCGTCGGCGCCGATCAGCGCGTCGGGGGCCGGCTGGAGCCACGCCACCGACGGTTCGCGAGCAGCCACGGCGACCCGGTGATCGTTTGAAGGTGCGCCCAGTCCTGACGGGAGCGGCCGCCGGGCGCGTGTTTCCAGCGCGGTCAGACAGGCCATGGTGGCGATCTTGTACAGCCACCGCCGCACCGAGGAGCGGCCCTCAAACCGGTCGAATCCGCGCCACGCTCGCAGGTAGGTCTCCTGCACGAGGTCCTCGGCGTCATGGATCGAGCCGAGCATCCGGTAGCAGTGCGCGAGCAGCTCCGCCCTGAACGGCTCGGCCAGGGCGGCGAATTCGGCGTCCGATGGCATGGCGGCCTCTCCTGAGGGTGCGGTGATGTCCACGGTAGAAGGTGGCTCAGCCGATCGGGTGCAGTCCGGTACCGCTGAGCCGGTACTCCGCATGGCTACCGGGGTCCTGGACGACTTCCATGACGGCCTTGGCGACCTGGTCCGGGGTGAGGATCGGCTGCTCCCGGCCAGCGACGAAGGTGTCCCGGTCGACGCCCTGGCGCGCGGCGTAGCCGTCGATCGCGACCGAGCCGACGCCACCGGTCGGGGTCATGTTCGGGAGCAGTGTGTGGAACCGGATGCCGAGGCCCGCCCGCTGCGCTTCGTCGGCCGCGTACCCGCGGATGTAGCGGACGGCGGCCTTGGCGCTGGCGTATCCGCCGCTGAGCGGGGAGCTGGCCAGGGCGGCTCCGCTGGACATCGAGATGACCACGCTGCCCGGCGTCAGCGGCTCCAGCAGCACCGCTCGAATCCAGGTGAAGACGTGCCGGGTGTCGGCCTGCCAGTTACGGCTGAAGGATTCCCAGGTCTGCTCGTGCACGGGTGCCATGTGCGGCGTTGCCCCGGCGTTGAGGACGAGCAGCCCGGGACGGTGTTCGCGGATCACGTCCTGCGCGAGCACTTCGTCGGTGGCATCGGCGCAGACGGGTATGAAGCCCTCGCCGAGTTCATCCTGTACGGCGCGCAGCTCCTGCTTGTTGCGGGCGATACCGACGACGCCGGTGCCCGTGGCGACGAGCGCGGCGGCGATCGCGCGCCCGAAGCCGCGGCCGGCACCGGTAACGACAGCGGTCCGGAAGAGATCGGACATCGGATACTCCGTAGTGGTGGTCGCGTTCGGTCGCCATCAAGACCAGGCGTCGGAGGAAAAACCGTCGGGGCCACCAAAAACAGGGAAGTGATGTAGGCCACAAGCGCCCGGCCGGAGCCCTCGAACGAGCGCCGGAAACGACGGAGATCCCACCCGGTCTTTCGACCGGACGGGCTCTCGTGACGATTCGCCAGAACTAGCTCGAGAACTGTCGTCTGGAGGCATTACGATTTTAGTCTCCGTAACAGTCCTCGCGGCTGAGCAGTCTCGCTGCGGTGCACGCTCACGAAGCGGCGCACGCTGTGTCGCTTCGGCGAGTACTACGCCGAGGAAGGCCGAAGGCCGGGTGCCGGGAGCGGGGACGGCGACCTTCAACGGGCGCCGGGCGGCGGCCCGGATCCGGTCGAGCCAGGTCTGGTGGGGCACCAGGATCGTCAAGTCTTTCGGCTACCCGGCGAGTGCCTCGGGATCAGGGCAGACCAGACCCGCCAGCCGGCGTACCGGCTCCCGGCGTCGCCCGGCGTAGACGAGCAGTCCGTTGCCGTACTCGGGGCTCTGCTCGCCGTAGATGACCGCCTGACCCGATGCCGATCTGACCATCTCTGTAAAGACCTCCCATACCGCCGCGTCTATCCGCGCGTATGTGAAGAAGCCCGCCAGGCGGTGCAGTTATGTTTGTCGTTCCTCTTCATTGCGGTCGCCCGCCATGGCTTCCCCGCAGCCGCTGTTCGGCTGCCCGGGCGCGCTCCTGGGCATCCTGGGCCTCCTGGCGCAGACGGTCAGCGATGACGGACCGCTCGATGGCCTCCGCTTCGACCTTAATCCGGTCGTCCTCGATGGACAGTTGCGTATACGTGGGAGCGGTCCCCCCCCGTCCCGTCGGCCGCGCTGTGGGCGTGAAGGCGTCCTGTGGGGATCCATTCGACC
Source organism: Streptomyces sp. NPDC005551 (assembly GCF_042871785.1). Taxonomy (NCBI): domain Bacteria; kingdom Bacillati; phylum Actinomycetota; class Actinomycetes; order Kitasatosporales; family Streptomycetaceae; genus Streptomyces; species Streptomyces sp. NPDC005551. The sequence goes on from NZ_JBIAJE010000011.1 coordinate 43,585, forward strand.
GTCTCGCCGAGCGGGCGCTTGACGGGATTCCACTTCGCGCGGGCCTTCAGCGTGCGCGGGGCCTAGTCGAAGCGCTCCACGCCCTGCCACACCATCCAATCGTCACCCCGCTCCCTCGGTGCGCGCACCAGAAGCGAGGCACCCTACGCTGCCGGGGACGCGGTTCCAGGCCGATCCAGCACACCGCGACGCTGTCGTGCGCATAGCGGTCCGTGCGCATTCGCGCGTCGTCCGGCGTCATTGGTGGCAGCTGCGCCTGTGAGGCCAGGAACGGCAGGCCTTGCTGGTCGTAGACCAGGACGTCGGCGCGCCAGTCACCGGCTTGGCTGGCGACCTCCATCACCGCACGCCACCCGGCCTCGGGGGCCGCCATCGCTAGTTCCAGCTTCAGCAGTTGGTGTCCGGGCGACTCGTTCGCCAGCGCACGATCCGCCGGTCGGACCTGATGGTAGGAGTAACGCTGGCAGTGCTGCGAGATGCGGGCGAAGACCCGGCCCCGGCGCTGCGGACATGTCAGCTCTAGACCGGTGACGCGATGGACGTCCGACCACGCGCGGCCACAGCCGAGATCGTCCCGTGACGCATCGAGCCGTCCCCACTGCGGACGCACTGTGGAGTATCCCAAAATTCCCCCTGCCCGCACGCTTCGACGCACGCGACCTACCGGACAAGGCACGTGCTCGGTTGTGCGTCATCGACGAGCTGGAGTGCCTGAAGGAGACCAGCCCACCGCAACCCGGCGGGCGGGCACGGCAGGCTGTGGCCGTCCTCGACCGGGTCCTCGCAGCAGATGGCCGCGGCACGCTGAAGACGCCGAGGCGGGCCGTGCCTCCGTGTCCGTGGAGTCGTCTTCGACGAGCCCGGCCGTACCCGACTCCCGCATGACAACGACGAGATCGTCGCAAGGAGCGGCGGGCCGCCCTCGGAGAGCAGTCGCGACCGAATAGTAGTCATGGAGGGGACTTCCACTATCCCCGCAGAGTCGATGCTTCCCGGCAGGTGGCCGAGCTGGTGGTTCGTAGACGGCCTTCGTAGGCCGCGTGACGCGGCCACAGGACAGCTCCGGCCGCACCCTGGCCGGAGCTGTCCTGTGTATGTGGTGAAGGGTGTGAACCTTGTCCTGAACCGTCAGGGGCGCAAAGGCGCCGGGTTTGGTTTTCGGATGGTGAAGGCCAGACTCTCCGAGCAATTGGCGAGGAAGCTGAGTAACCCGTGGGCGTGCGCTGCGGTGTCACGGCGTGCTGTCCTTCACGAGCATGAGCAGGACCGTGATCACACGCATACCGGCAGGGATTTGGCTTTGTGCTTGGTCGCCCGGGGGCGTCCTAGTCGCGGATCTCGACCCAGAAGGCGTCCGTCCCGTACAGAATGCGGTCGCTGAAGTAGTACCAGCGCAGCAGGCCGCCCGCGGATCGGTTCTCGCCATTCGGCACCGCGCGGACCGAGAAGTCCCAGGTGAAGTTGCCCGCGCCCTCCTCGGTGGACTGGAACGGGTACTCGTCACAGTCCTGAGTGGCGGTGTCGTAGGGGGGCAGGCCGCGCCAGTCCTCGTACGGGGGCTTGCGGTTGCAGGCGGCATCCTTCATGGCCTCGTTGGCCTGAGCGGAGGGGCTGCCGTCGGCGACACGGTGCAGGCCCTGGTCGTCCCGGTTGCCGGTGTACTTGCCGGGGATGTGCTTGGGCTCCAGCTCGATTGGATAGGTCTTTTCGGGGGTGTCCTGGGCGACCCGTATGTGCCGGGCGACCGAGCTGACCCGGGTGTCGCTGATGTCGTACTGAAGGTGCGGGATCACCTCGTAGTTGACGCATGCCTTGGGGTACTCAACGCCGAACTGTGAGAAGTAGGTGGCGGAGTCGCAGCGGAAGGTGCGGTCGGCGGTGGTGGCATCGGTGACCACGTAGCCGCCGCCGGAACCGCCGAAGCGGAAGTGCCAGTGGTGGAAGAGGACCTTGTCCGTGGCGGTGGAGGCTGCCTCCTCGGAGTAGATGTCCCAGTGCAGCCACTCGCGGTGGTAGTCCCACTCGTCGAAGGTGTGCTCGATGCCGCTGCCGGCAGCGAAGCAGTAGTCGTAGCCCTCCGCGCAGTCCGAGAGGATGAACATCTTGAGTTTCGGGGCGGTGAAGAACCGGTCCCACAGGCTCCAGTCGTCGTACTCCACCGAGTCGTACTGGGCTTGGAGGTAGGTGCGTAGGACGCGCTGCTTGCCGTTGCCGACCGCCACGGCGTGGATGGCGACGCTGTTGGTGCCCTGGTACTCCGGCTTACCATTGATGATCTTGAAGTATTGGACGCCTACGCGCATCTTCTGGCACCACAGCCATCGGTTCAGGGTCTCCCCCTGAGCCGAGGAAGCCGCGTCGCGGTCCAGGCACTGGTTGGTGTCCTGCGCCGGGGGCTCGTCACCGAGGTCGGTCGGAGGGAGGCCGAGGGCGACGGCTCGAGCGCTAGGCCGGCCGTCTGTCGCCAATGGCACTTTGGAGGTGTCGAGGTAGGACTTGGCGCCCGCCTTCCTCGCCTCGTCCAAGGCCTCCCTCATGGCCTGCTCCGGCGAGAGGGGCGCCGTCTTGGCCTTGGGCGCGAGGGCGGCACGCCACGCCGACCGCGGCCGCTTGGACTTCTTGTCGACGCCCTCGCCGGTGAGTATGACCGGCTTCCCGATCCACTTCCCGTCGGCCGCCGTCCGTTGCCCCCTCTGGTCACCGGGTGCGGGCGCGGCGGACACGGTCGGCGCCCCCATTCCCAGGATCAGAGCGAGCGCCGCCACGACGGCGGACAGTAACGTTCCGCCTCTTCCGCGCACTACGGTTGGTCGGCTCACGATGGTGCTGTCCTCTCGTTGCCCAGGTATGGCGGGGTCCTCACACCTGCACTTGAATGGCCGCAGACGAACAACGTTGGTACGGGCAGCAGAAGCAGACCAGGACGGAACCAGACGTTCCCCATGTGCACGAGGTCTGTCCCCGGCCCTGAAGGGTGGTGAAGGTCCATGCCGAATGAAGCTGTTGACGTGGTGTGGAGTCACATCGAGCGCTGGCTCTCCCGGAACGCTCCTGCCTGTCACGCCCGGCTGAATCCGCCCGCTGACCCGGTATCCCTGCGGCTGGCGGAACGGGAGACCGGCCGTCCCCTGCCCGAAGGACTGGCCGCCTGGTGGCGCGCCGCCGACGGAGTCTCCCCCGCCCAGCCGACCGACGGCGAAACACCGTTCCGGCTCTTCCCGTTCGGATGCGATCCGTACCCGGTGGCGGAGGCACTGGCGCGTCGGGAGCTGTATCTGCGCTCGTTGCGCGACACCGTGCCGCCGCCACTGGCCGACGCTCTGGAAAAGTGGCTTGCCCGCTGCAGCCGGGACCAGGCCGGTACGTACTACTCGCGTGACGCGGCGCCGCTCTGGCTTCCGCAATGGCTGCCGTTGGGTGGGGACGGCATGGGCGGCGGGCTCTTCGTCGACCTACGCGCAGGTGACCAGTACGGCTGCGTCGTCCGCCATGGCACCACATCCCACGGTCCGGAACCGTCCTGGCCGAGCGTTGAGAGCCTCCTTGCCCAGGTGGCTGACACGATGGGGGAACTCGGCGGGGACAGTGACTAAGAATTGCGTGGGGTAGATCCCGCCAGCCGCGTGAGGAGCGGGGGTCGGGTCCGTTTCCCCGCAGACCAGATTCGGGACTTCCAGCCTGAAGCTGTGGTGAGGGAGGCGGGCACACAGAGGCCGCCTCCCGTCAACGGCGGCCTGCGGGGAGGGCGCAGGTCTTGGTCCAGCTCCCCTTCCCATCGATCTGTCCAAGACCCGTCGGCAGGGCTGAATCGAGCTGCAGCTGTGGGTAAGCGGCCCTGGCTGGTGACCCGTTGGGACACTGACGAAACAACCGTCGCCCTCCCCGAGGCCCGGACCGCGCCGCAACATTCCACACCGCCACCGCCACCGGCGGCGGTGGGGGAACTCCGGCGCCCCAACGGGGGCTCACACCGGACCTTCGCCGGTCGACCGGGCCCGGCCCGGCAGCTGCACCACCTGATCACCGACCGGCACGGCACTCCCCTGGTCGTCTCGTTGACCAGCGGAAACCGTCACGACGTCACGCAACTGATGCCCTTACTGGATGCGAGACCCCGCATCCGAGGAGTTCGTGGCCGGCCTCGCCGCCGGCCACGTCGACTGTTCGCCGACCGGGGCTACGACTACGACGAGTACCGCCGTCTCCTCCGTGCCCGCGGCATCACCCCGAAGACCGCCCGCAAAGGCACCGTCCACGGTTCTGGGCAAGACTCGGTGGGTCGTCGAGCGAACCTTCGCCTGGCTCCATCAGTTCAAACGACTACGGATCCGCTACGAAATACGCGCCGACCTCCACCTCGCACTACTCCAACTCGCCTGCAGCGTCATCTGCTTGAGACGACTCCGAACGTCACTTTGAAACGGTCAGTTAGTCAGAGCTGTGCCAAGGCACCGCCCGGCAGAGGAAACGAGGTGGCTGGGAGGACTCACCTCGCCCCGCTGGGCAGCGGGGCAAGCAAGCGCCTGCAAGCCGGTCCGGGACGGACTGATCGTCGCAGTGTCCCGGCACGACGAGTTCAGAGCAGTCGGGCCAAAGCTTCTTCCGCACGGTCGTGCACTGTGATCACGCAGTGGTGCCGATCCGCGCCCCATACCCCGAACCGGCCGGGCGCTGACGGGGGGAGTGGCTCGCTCGGCACGCACGAATCGGTGTACGCGGTGATGGCCCGCGCCGAGTGGGTTCGGCACGGGCCATCACCGTATCTGTCCGGCGTCTCGTGCTCGTGTCAGGGTGCTCGAGACCAGACCGTGCGGTCGCCTTGGCGGGCTCTGTACTGGAGGCGTCAGCGCGATTCGTCGTAGGGGTCGCGGCTTCCGGACTTGGCCAGCCCGCGGCTGATCATGTAGCCGACGGTGAGGATCACGATGTACCACCAGGCCTTGTCGGCGCGGAAGTAGTCGAGGTGCCCGTCCTCGCTCCCCACCACCAGGGAGGCGATCAGGACCGCGACGACCGCGGCGACGTAGGCGAAGAACTCGGTGGTCTTGAAGGCGGCCTTCGTTTCGGTCGAGAGCCGGCGCGGCCGGTGCGTGGCAGCGTCCGGGCCCGTGTGCTGGCCTGCGTTACCGACCGGGTTCACAGCGCTCATGAGAAGGCACCTTTCTTGCGTTGGGGGCCACTTGGTGCACCCCCGCAGTCTCAGGAATGCGTCGAGGTCGACGCGCATCGACCGAGTTGCCCGCGCTCACCAACCTAAACAGCTCATCAACCCATGGACATGACATGGCCGGTCGGCATGGCCTGAAGATCGTCATGCGGCAGCCGCACCGCTCACAAGCGGCGCTCACGGGACCAGATGGAGCCGGAAGGCAGGGTCATTGCATGGTCACCTGGAATTCAGATGACTCGATGCCCTGACACCCTCGGGCGATACACCGCGTTCCAGAAGCAAACCATCGACCAGTTTCCTGAGCGGTTGGCGGGCAAGCACGCAAGTCCCGCCAGGCCCGGCACGGCACGTCGGCTCTCCTTCCTCACGAGCGGTACCGACGTCGTCAGGCTGCACGATCTCCCCCGACCCGCCGACGGCCGAGCAGAGCAACGCCCGACTGGCCGCCTCGGCACACCCGTCGCCACCGCCGACGTGACCTCGGATGACATCGCCGTCACCGGCCTGCGGGTGGTCCGTGCACTGGCTCCGGGGCTGCAACCGCTGCGCTGCGGCGCCGGCCTCGAACGTCTGGACAACAGCCGACAGCGCTACGGAGTACAGACCCTGTGCACTGACCCACATCCGATGTGCTGATGGCGGATTCAGCGAGCGGCCGCCGCGGGCGTCGCCTCAGCGGTGGGCAACGCCCAGGGCACCCCCTTCGACTTCGCCCCCCCGGGAGCGTTCTCCGCACGGTTTCCCGCGCCCGGTGCCGGTGGCGAGATGTGCGGAGGCGGTGGCCGGGACCCCGGCGAGGCCACTGACGACACGCAGATGGCCGGGACGTGGCTGGGTGGGAGGGCCTACTTGGATTCGACTCGTCCTGTCGGTTCGGGGTCGGTCGTCAGTGTCCCGCACGCGGTCTGCCACGTGGGGGCACCAAGACGAAGCTGGGTGCGAAGCTGGGTGCGGAGGTAGACCGCGGTGAGCCGGGCGAGGACGGCGACGCGTTCGGGGTTCTCGTCGGTGGTCTCGGCGGCGTCGTATCCGGCGATCCCGCCAAGACCGTGCTCCGCGCCGAACAGGGTGAGCAGGGCTTTGGGTCCGGGGGCGAGGGTGTAGGGGTCGGCGTGCCAGTCCGGCCCCATGTCCGTGAAGTGCCGGGAGTCGTCCTTGTCGCCGACGACGACCAGCGCGGGTGTGGTCATCGTCGAGAAGTCGATGGTCCGCAAGACCGGCAGTGCGTCAGCCATCGGCCCGTTGAGGACGTCACCCCTGCCGGGCGCGGCGAGCAGTACGCCCGCCTTGATCCGGGGTTCGAGAAGGTTCACCCCTCCCCCTTCGTCGGGGTCGGTGACCTGAGCACCGAGCAGGAGGCTGGAGGTGAAACCGCCGAATGAGTGCCCGGCAACGGCAACCTTGGTGTGGTCGATCCGCCCGGAGAGCAGCGGCACGGCCTCCTCGATGACGTCGAGTCGGTCGATGATGTGCGACATGTCCTCGGCGCGCGAGCGCCAGAAGAAGGGCGCCCCGCGGGTGTCGGCGACCAGGTGGCTCAGCGTCCTGGAGCTGAGGTGGGTCGGCTGGATGACCACGAATCCGTGGCCGGCCCAGAAGTCGACGAGTGGCGCGTAACCGTTGAGCGAGGAGAGGTGGTTCGAGGGGCCTTGACCGTGGGACAGGAGGATGACGGCCAGACCGGTTCCGGTCGCGGGTGCGGAGACGCGTACCCGGAGGTCCACGGGACGTCCGGGCACGGAGAGGGTTACGGGGCCGAAGGACAGTACCGGGACGGGCGTGTCGAATGCGTCGACGCTGGTGACAGTGGATGTGCTCACGATGTGGGTTCCCTTTCGGTGGCACCTGCTGCCCGGCGGGCTCTGCGACCGACGACGGACAGGGTGGTCAGGGGCCTCCCGCTTCGACTAATCTGAAACGGAGCGCCGCTCCGCTAAGTATCCGGAGCAACGCTCCGTTTTGTCAATCAGTGTGGGAGGAGTACGTGATGGCCACCGACAGCGCTGCAGGGCAGTCGCCGTCCCGAGGCAAGCGTGCCGACGCCCAGCGCAACCGGCAGACGGTGCTCTCCGCCGCCGCCGAGGTGTTCGTCCACTCCGGCGTCGACGCGCCGATCCGCCAGATCGCCGCCCGGGCGGGCGTCGGGATGGCCACGATCTACCGCCACTTCCCGACCCGGGCGGATCTTGTCACCGCCGTTTACCGCCACCAGATCGAGGAATGCGCCGAGGCGGGCCCCAACCTGCTGGCCAGTACCGACTCCCCGCTCGACGCGCTGCGTCAGTGGATCGACCTCTTCGTCGACTTCCTGGTCACCAAGCACGGACTCGCCGACGCCCTGCAGTCCGACAACGACCGCTTCGCCGCGCTGCACGCCTACTTCCTCGACCGCCTACTGCCCGTCTGCGCCCAATTGCTCGATGCTGCGGTCGAGTCCGGCGACATCAGGCCCGGCACGCAGCCGTATGAGCTGATGCGAGGCATCGGCAACCTCTGCATCGGAGGCGACAACGACCCCCGCTACGCCCCCCGACGCCTGATCGCTCTCCTTCTCCAAGGACTCCAGCGGCCTCACGCGTCCTGATGCCGAAGTGCCTGCACCGCTGGCCGGCTACGGGTCCGAGCATCCGCGGGCCGTCGTCGCCCACTGCCCCCGGGTCAGTGTCCGGCCGCCGCCTTCACCAGCGCCACGGCCACACCGATCGCCGCGTCCGCAAGGCCCGCGACGACGGCCGGTACGGCGTCACCGCCCATGCGCAGCCCGCCGGCACAGCCCCACAGGAAGAGGGAGAGCACGCCGACGCCCGCCGCGGCGAACAGCGCGGCATCCAACGACAGGACGTCCAGCGCCGCCAGGCCGATCAACACGGCGGGGCCCACGGCGCAGGACAGCAGGGGACTGCTGACGTACAGCATGCGGCGCAGTTCGCGGGCGGTGGCCGGGTGGCGGTGGACCGTACGATGCGCCTGCTGGTCGGCGACGAGCGCGGCCAGCCACAGGCCCACGGCAGTCGTCAGGACCGTGGCGACGGCTCCGGGGGCACTCACGTCGCCGAAGGAGAGACCGACCACCACGGCGATCATCGTGATGGTCGCGTAGATGCGCTCCTTCAGGCGGTCCACCAGGACACCCGCCTCCGCGCCGTGCGGCAGCTCCGCTCGCCGGTCCTCCACCACCTGGCACCCCTCACCCGTCACGGGACGCACGTCGCGCATGCCCGCCGAGCCGCCGTGGCACGCGGGACGTCCGGCACCACCTCCGCGGTCGTCCTCAGCATGCCTCGGACCGTCAGCCGTACCCGGCAACCGCGGGGGGTGTCACGCAGTCGAAGACGGAGTCACGGCCGTCCCGAACGCGGTTACGGCCGTTCGGCCGGCCGAGAGCAGGCGGGGCGAGGGAGGGCCGGTGCCAGCCGACGGGAGGTCGGAAGGTCGGGAGGGAGAGCCGGCACCGCGTTCGACCTCGCGTGTCCCCGGCGACTGCACCCTGTCCGTCTCCCCTTGTCCTGCGCTCCGGCCCTGGCAGGGCGCACCCCCGGCGGACCGGGGCGGTCCGCGGTCGCCTGTGCCCGCCGTGCCGGGTTCCGCCTCTCGATCAGTGCCGGCCCTCGGCATTCCCGCCGGAGCCGGCTTCCTCGAGGAAGTGCTGCTGCTCGTCCAGGAATCCGTCCGCGAAGAGCGAGCGCGGGGCGAAGACGGCGGTGAGCGTCAACATGAGGTCCGACCGTTCGACGGACCGCTTCACCAGGGAGTGGGTGGCGTCCGGGTAGTGCCTGACCGTCAGTGCGCCGCCCGCGTCCAGCACCTTCCGGTAATCGCGTTCCGTCTCGGCGGTGTCCACGTTGACGTCGTGGCCCGCCAGAGTCAGCAGCACCGGCACGCCGTGCAGGGCCCGCAGGTCCCGGGTGGCGTCCGCGGTGTGGTTCTTCGAGACGAAGCGCCACCGGCCGGGCGTCATCCCGTCCGCGTTGCCGCGCATCGCCCGGACGTACTCCTCGAACGTCGCATGCCGCTCCAGCAGGCGGCGAATGGTGTCGCTCCGGGCGATCTCGGCCTTGGTGCGGGAGGCGGACGCACCGTCGGCCCGCAGTTCGGCGAGCAGGTTGTAGCGGCCCTGTCGGAGCCAGTTGATCGCGGGCGAGACCGCGATGACGAAACGCACGGACGTCCTGGCGGCGACCTTCGGCAGGACCCAGCCGGCCTGGCTGGCGCCCCAGAGCCCGATCCGGTCACCGTCGATGTCCGGGCGGGTGCGCGCCCAGGCGATGGCGGCGGCGGTCTCGTCGGCGCGGTCGTCCATGGACTGGTCGAGCCAGTCGCCGGGCGCGCCCGCGACGCCGGGCTTGTCCCAGGACAGGGAGGCGTACCCGGCCCGGGCGTTCGCTTCCCACAGGGGCCGGTAGCCGCCCTCGTGCGTGGCGTCGAGCGGTCCGTCGCCGTGGACGTACACGACCAGGCCGTGGCGTGCGCGGCCGTCCCGGGGAGTGCTCAGCACGCCGTTGAGGGTGTGCTTGCCGTGGCGGATCGAGACCCGCCGTTCGTCCATCGCGTAGGAGTTCTGCCACAGCGCCACGCCGGTGAGGCCGGCTGTCACGACCAGGACCGTGACGAGCGACCACACGGCTGCGCGGAGGCCGCGGCGACGCCGCGGCCCGGTCCCCGAAGTCATGGGAGTGATCACCTCTGGTGGGTTCATGGCGCCGAAAACTATCACTCTTTCTACGATCGTATTTGCGATGATAGTTTCGCACCGAGATCGTGAAGCGAGCGAGGGGAACGGCATGGAAGCGGATGCAGTGGGCGGCGATGCGGGAGCGGTGACGGTCCGGCGGGGCGTTCCGGCCGGCGCGGAACGGCGCGCGGCCGAGCTGTACTGGGACGCCTTCGGCCGCAAGCTCGGACCCGCGCTCGGTCCGGCGGACAAGGCGATGCCCTTCCTCGCCGCCCACCTGAACGCCGATCGCGCGGTCTGCGCCCTCCTCGACGGACAGCTCGTCGGCCTCGCCGGCTACCAGCTCGGCGGCCGGGGCCTCACCGGCGGGTCGGCCGGCGCCGTGCTGCGCGCGTACGGACACGTGCGGGGGATTCACCGGCTGCTGCTCCTCGCCCTGTTCGAGCGTCGGCCCGCCCCCGGGCAACTCGTCATGGACGGCATCGCCGTGGACGCGCGGACGCGCGGACGCGGGGTCGGCACCCTGCTCCTGGAGGAAGTCGCCGCGGTCGCGGCCGAGCAGGACTGCCGCGAGATCAGACTGGACGTCATCGACACCAACCCGCGGGCCAGGGCACTGTATGAACGGCGCGGCTTCACGCCCGTGCGGACCGAGCACACGCCCTACCTGCGAAAGTTGCTGGGGTTCGGCGCGGTGACCACGATGCGTCGGCCCGTCGGGACGAGAGGAGCGGCAGAACTTTGAGCGACGAGACGGACCGCGTGGAGGTGCCCACGCGCATGCTCGTCCACGCGTTGATCCGCGAGGACGGCACCGTCGGCGCGGACGAGCTGTACACCGTCGCCGGCACCCTCGGCATGAGCGACCAGCAAGTCCGGCTCTGCGTGAAACGCCTCGTGGCCGAGGGCCGGTTCACCCACGAGGGCCGGGGCCGCAAGGCCGAGCTGCGGGCGACGGCGGACACCACGCGCGCCCTCTCCCCCAACGCGGACTTCCTGCGCCACGCGTTCCGGCAGGATGCCGGACTCGCACCGTGGGACGGTGTCTGGCACCTGGCCGCCTTCGCCGTGCCCGAGTCGGCGCGCACGGCCCGCGACTCACTGCGCGAGACGCTCCTCCACCTCGGCGGCGCCCCCCTCCAGGGCGGGCTGTACGTGAGCGCCAACCGCTGGGAGCCGTATGTCGAGGAGGCGGCCCACCGCCTCGGCGCCCACGACGCGCTCACCCTCCTCACCACGACGGACCTGCGCAGGGGGGACGTCCGCGAGCCCGCCGAGCTCGTCCGCCGCCTGTGGCCCCTGCGGGACATCGCCGAGCGCTACCACCGTCTGAGCCGTGTCGCCCGGCCCCGCCTCGCCCGGCTCACCGAAGGGGTCGGCCTCTCCCCCGCCGCGGTCCTGACGATCGCCGTCGAGCTGGCCGCCGAACTCACCCGTGCCATGGAGCGCGACCCGCTGTTGCCGCCCCAGCTCCTGCCCCGGCCCTGGCCCGGCACCCAGGCCCGCGAGCTGGTGGCCCGGTGCTGGGCGGCGTTGGGGGGACGAGAAGGCGACGAGGCACGCCCCGTCCTCTTCCGCCGCTACGCCGACATGGCCCGGGAGGCAGTGGAGCGCACCGCGGGCCTGTGATGCCCCGGTCCGCCCCGGCGCACGGGAACCAGGGTCGGGGCATGGTCGAGGACGATGCCCTCAGCGCCACTCGAGGTTTACGACGCCGCCGTCCACACCTACGCGCAACTGTTCCGCGACTCGCTGCGAGACTGACCCTGACCGGGCGATCCTCCAGGTCTTCGCCGAGGTCGTACGCGCGCGTGGGCATCGCCAGGTCGCGGATGCGGGGAGTGGGCCCGGCCATGTCACCGCTCACCGCCCACCTGGCCGCGTCGGGGCTGGATGCCTTCGGCGTCGACGTCTCTCCGGCGATGACCGGGCCGCCGGCCCGCCGCACTCATCCGGAACTGGGCCTTCCACGTGGGCCCGATGGCCGCGCTGGACATCGGCGACGGGGTCCTGGGCGGCGTACTCTCCCGGTGGTCCGTCATCCACACCACGCCGACCGGACTCCCCGCCATCCTGGCGGAGTTCCACCGTGCACTGGCATCCGGTGGCCACCTTCTGATCGGCTTCTCGGTGAGTGATGACGCGTCACACCTGGCTCAGGTCTTCGACCACGCGGTCGCGCCGGCCTACCGGTGGTGGCCCGATCACCTCGCCGGGTTGCTGCGCACGTCGGGCCTGGCCGAGGTGGCCCGACTGGTTCGCGAGCTGGAGCCCACGGACGAGCGGGAGTTCAAGGAGACCAGCTGCTCGTCCGCAAGACCTGACCGCAGGCCGCCCGACGCCCGGACTCGCGAGCCTCCGCAGTCCTGCGAGCCCCGCGCCGACGCGCTCGCCGTGCCCGCGTGAGCGGCGGCGGGCCCGAAGACAGGATCGGAGTGCGCAGATCCGTGGGCCTGCCGAGGCCGGGACCCCCAGCTCCGGGTCCGCCACGTAGGATCGACCGGTTCCCACCCCGCAAGGAGTACTGCCCGGTGACCGCCGTCGTCCCGCACCCGTGCACCACCACCGGTCTGCTGCCGGTGGAGCACCTCACGCGCGTCGAGGGCGGCGAGCGCTTGCACGCCCTGCTGTGGCGCGCGGGAGCCGGCTGGCGGATGATCGGCAGCTCCGTGCTCGGCGGAGACATCGGGGAACGGTCCTGGGTCCTCAACGCCCAGGTCGCGCACGGCTACCGACGCGTCGACCCGGACCGGCACCTCGCCGGTCTGGCCCGTGACGCCGGAGCGGACGGGCCGGGCGTGGGACTGATGACGGCGGCGGACGTCCGGGCGTGCGGGCATGCTCGGGACGGCGGGGTGGCCGCGCTCGCCACCGTGGGACTCGGGGTGCGGGGGTGGGCCGCTTCCCCGGACGACGGCAGCGCCGCGCCCGCCGCACCCGGCACGATCAACATCGTGGTCGCGCTGCCCGTGGCCCTGAGCGACGCAGCCCTCGTCAACGCCGTGGCCACCGCCACCGAGGCCAAGGTGCAGGCTCCGCTCGACGCCGGTCACGACTGCTCGGGCACTCCCACCGATGCCGTCTGCATCGCGGCCCGGGTCCCGGGTCCCGCCGCCGAGGTCCACGGCTTCGCCGGCCCCCGTTCGACCTGGGGCGCCCGCCTGGCACGCGCCGTGCACCAGGCCGTGCTCGCCGGCGCCTCCCGTTCCTGATGCACGTTCCCCGCGGCTGCCCCCCGCCCGCTGAGCCTCCCGTCGCGCCTCACCCCGCAGGCGCACGGTTCGCACACTGCTTCGCGGCCGCACCGGGGCTCCTGCCCGGGCCCCCGGGGGACGCCGCGACACGTGCTTCACCCGTTTGCGCTGCAACCGTCCGCGCCAGCTCGGGCGAATACGGGGCACGTCGACCGCACCACGGTGCGCCCCCCCACGGCGGGCGAAGTCCTGCGCCAGGGTGAGGATCTGGGGCGATGGGTGCAGTCGGTGAGGCTCGGATGGGACCAGCTCACCACGGTGCAGCAGTGGATGTGCGAACAGGTCCTCGGAATCACACCCGCAAGCAAGGACGAGAAGCCGCGCCCACGCCGCACACAGGCCTTCAGGACCGGCACGGCCCCGGCACCGTGCCCGCGCCGTCCCAGGCCACGCTGTACCGGCTCGTCACCACCCTTGCCCGCCCCGGCGAACTACCCAGGGGCCCCAGACCCCGCGAGCTTCGACCTCACCATCGACGGCGAGGTGCAGTCCGCCGACGCGCCCGCACTGACCCAGCGGCTGACCTTCACCGTCGTCATTGACGGCGTGCGTCGCGATCTCGTCCAATCGCAGGTGTATCTGTTTCTGTCGGATGTCGAGGACCCGGAAAAGCGCGCAGTGATCCGGTTGGTCCTCACCGCCACCGCAGCCCAGCACGACGCTGTACTGGGAGACTTCCAGTACTTCGTCCGCACCGTGCGGCCGGACACCGAGGCGGGGGCGTAACGATGGGGATGTGGGACAGACTGACCGGCACCAGGCGGCCCGGCAGCAGTGTCGCGCCGCTGCCACCCTCGGCGGTCCGGGCCACGCTACTCGGGCTCAACGGGCCGGACGTGCCGTACCGCGTGCGCAACGCCTCCCCCGCCGAAAAGGCCGACCTAGTGGCCGAGTGCGAGATCCGGCGGGTGGGCGTGAGGCTGAAGTCCCGCATGCGCCTGGTACCGGACAAGTATGAGGTACGTGTCCTCCACGAACGGTGGGAGAACCGTACCCACACCAACGCCGACAAGCAGTACGGGCTTGGTCACGCGCCCGCGGTGTTCAAGCAGTGGGGGCACGAGCAGGGTCCTGACGGCAAGCGGCGACGGACGGAGGTGTTCCGTTTCGACACGCGGGAGATGACCGACCCCCTACAGGATGCGGTCCTCGGCGCCGGTTGGACCTGGCGCGGTGTCTTCAAACTCTGAGAGGCAAAAGGCTCGTGCTCCCCATCGGCACCGCGTACTCCGGCGAGGAGACAGCGGTCGCCGGAGCCCCGCGGGTGCTCGCCCTGGCCGAGCGGCTGGCCGGCGCCGTCACACTGCCCGTGGACGCCGTACCGGCGGGCGAGAACCTCGCACTGACCCTGTGGTTCCTGGGGGGCGGGGCGGAGCGGACCGCCCGGGTGCGACCGGGACCGTGGGCCGAGGACCGGGACGCGGCCTTCTACGTGGCGCTCTACCTGCGCGCCGCGCAGTACTCCCTGCGGTACGGCTGCCCGATGACCTACTCCTGAGCCACGGCGGCGGCCGAGCGGCCGCAGAGCCCGTATACGGATCCGGATCCGGGCCTGGGCGCTTCCTGGAACGATGGACCCGCGCCCTCGTCATAGGACGGGGCAACCCCGTCAAGAGGCTCGACCGCGCAGTCGTGGGGACGAAGGTCGGCAGCAGGCTTCTGATCGTCATGCCGCCCAGCTCCGGCTACGGCGACCAAGAGCAAACGGGCATCCCGGCTCACTCAACGCTGGTCTTCGTCGCGGATGTTCTTGCCGCAACCTGACAGGCGTCGAGCACCCGGTTCGCGGGGGTGGGGGTCTCCTCTCGTGCCTGCTGCTTTCCGGCATGGCGTTCCGCGAGCCCTCCTACGGGAACTGCTTCTCCTCGCGGCTGATGTCGTCGATGGGGCCGAGGATCGTCCAGCCGGGCCCAAGGGGGCGGGTGGAGCGGAAGCCGTGGGCGTCCGCGTACTCCTCGGCCTCCTCCGCGGTGTCCTCGGGGGCGCGCATGATCGTGTAGCGCGGAGGGTCCTCGTGGTAGAAGCGGTAGAACGTGCGGCCCTCGTCCTTGCGCTGGTGGAGGATCACGCTGACGCCCCAGAGGGCGTCGTACACCTTCTGGTCGCGCGGGGGCGTCGTCGTGCACGTGTCGGAGGGGCGGCCGGGCTCGCGGACGCAGGTCCGGTACCGGCTCCAGTCGATGCGTTCGGCGCGGGGGTGTTCCGCGACCAGCTTCCGCATCCGGGCGTCGGCCCGGGCGAAGGCGTCCTCGCGGCGGTCGTACTCCTGCTGCAGCCGGTTGAAGCGCTGCTCGTCGAAGCCGCTGCCGAAGTGGGCCTCAAGGCCCGCGAGGACGGCGACCCGCCAGGCCAGGTATCCGGCCGTCACGACGAGCAGCGTGACGACCAGGACCCGGCCCGGCGAGCGCCTGCGGGGCATCGGGGCGGCGAGGTCAGAACGTGCCGCTGATGGGGATCTCGATGTCCGCCTGCGCGATCGGCGGGGGGTACTTCCCGTCGAACCGGTCATAGTGCTGGAGCGTAAACCAGTCGATGAAGCCGTACTCCGTGATCTCGTCGTCCGGGTCGAGACCGAAGTGGTCGTAGGAGTGGAAGACGAGCTTGCCGGAGAAGGAGTTGTTCTCGACCTTGTAGTCCTTCAGCGCGATCGTGTGGCCGTGGAACTGGTGGATCGCGATGGAGAGGGCGCGCTGGTTGGCGTCCCAGAGCGAGAAGTCGTACACCGGGTACTTCACGTCCTGGCGGAGGAACTCCTGGAAGAGGAAGTTCGTGGAGAGGTCCTCCTGGACCTTGAGCTGATCGGTGCGGCCCTTGTTGTCGATGAGGGACTGCTTGATGATCTGGCCGGCCTTGTCGGTGTACGTCTTCTCCTGCGGTGAGGCGCCGACGGCGCGGGAGAGGGCCGTGCCGGAGCCGCGGTAGAGGTAGCGGCCGGGGTCGAAGTTGTCGTCGACGGTGACCGTGCCCGCGCTCTGGCCGCCGCGGCCGTAGCGGAAGGCGTTGCGGAGGTCGTCGACGGACTGGGCGTAGTCGGCGTCGGTGCCGAGCTTGCCGAAGTTCATGATGTCGTTGAATTCGGCCCACATCCAGGACTCGGGCGTGATGCGGGCGACCCAGAACTCCGAGCCGAGGTCGGTGAGTTCGCCGAAGTCGTAGTCGTTGAAGGTGAGGTCGTCGGCGACGCGCGGGTCGGCCGGGACGGGCGGGTGCTGGGGGTCGGGGGCCTTGCGGTGGCCCTCGAGGAAGGACGACTGGTGGATCAGCATGTCGGTCGGGGGCGGGTCGCCCGGGTCACCCGGGTCTCCGCCGTCGCCGGGGTCGTCGGAGAGGATTCGCTTGCCAGGGGCCTTGGGGCCCGCCTTGTCGAAGGCGTGGCTGTCGAGGACGACGTACTTGGCGGAGCCGTCGGCCGTGGCGGCCGTGATCGTGCTGCCGCTGCGCTGCTGGCCCGGCTGCTTGACGAGGTGGCGGGCCTTCTCGTCGTAGCGGTAGAGGGCCGGTGCGGTGCCCTCCGTACGGTCGGGGTCGAGGCGGAAGTTGAGCCTTGCGGCGCGGTCCGCGGGGGCGGAGACCTGGAAGCCGTTGCCGAGGTAGCCCGGAGTGGACTCGGGGAACTCCCGTTGCTCGGCAGGGAGCCTGGTGACCTGGAAGCCGCCGACCTGCTTGGCGCGCAGGCCGGTGAGGGTGGCCTCGGCGGCGGTGGCGCCGCCGTCCGCGCGGCGGGTCACGTCGAAGGCGGAGTTCTTAGCGCGGGGGGAGGCGTTGAGCCTCGTCTCCTCGCCGTCCTGGACGCCGTCGCCGTCGGTGTCGGCCTTCGTGGGCTCCGTGCGGAGCTTCAGCTCGCGGGCGTCCGCGAGGCCGTCCTGGTCGGTGTCGGCGCGGGTGGGACTGGTGCGGAGCTTCAGCTCGCGGGCGGCGGTGAGACCGTCCTTGTCGGGGTCCTCGGCGCCGTCCTTGGTGCCGTCGCCGTCGGTGTCCGCCTTGAGCGGGGTGCTGAAACGGTAGCCGAGCTCGGCGAAGTCGGAGAGGCCGTCGCCGTCGGTGTCCTCGGACTTGGGGTCGAGCTCGGCGCGGACCTCCAGGTCGTCGGGGAGGCGGTCGCCGTCGGTGTCCTCCGTCGGCGAGATGCCGTGCTTGGCGAAGGACGCCCAGGTCGGGGTATCGGCCTGGGCGCCGGGCTCGGCGCGGTACCAGACGGTCTCGGTCCTGCCCGGCTGGAGGGTGTTCGTGGGGCCGACGCCCTGGAGCGTCGTGCGCGCGTCCTGGGGGGCGGCGAGCTTCGCGGCGGAGGTGTCCGTGATGCGGTCGGAGAGCTCGAAGGTCAGCGACCATTTGGAGACGGGGTGATCGGAGACGTTCTCGAGCTGGAGCCGGGCGACGTACGAGGCCTCCGTCGCTCTGCCGCGGAGGGCGGCCGGGACCTGGCTCCACGCCGCGTCGCCGGGGGCGACCTGGCGGTAGGAGACGTCGACCGTGTTGTCGCGGTAGAGCGTCGCCCCGTCGGTGGCCGTGCCGTCGCCGGGGGTTCCCGCGGCGGCGGGCACGGCGGTGCCGAGGAGAAGGAGTAAGGCTGCGCCGAGGGGCACGGCGGCGCTTCCGTTCATGGGGCCTCCCATGTCTGAAGCCATGTCCGAAGACATGCCTGTCGTCTCGAAGCTGCCGTCGTGTCAAGGCAGTTCGGAATCGAACGGGGAAGCTAGCAGACGTGGGGGATGGTTCCCAAGGTGTGGTGGAGGCCAATTTGAGACGTTTGGGAGATTGGTAAGACCTGTTCCGCTTGTGGTCCTGCTCTGCCTGCCTGGGCACCGGCCCGGCGACCGAGGAGGAGCTCGCGGCCGGCGGCGGTTACGTGCTCTTCCCGAGCAGTCCGACCTTCGAGTCCTGCAACGTGGTCCTCCCCCGGCGTTTGTGAGGACCTCTTGCAAGGTGTGCGGCCGGCGCTTCAGTGCTCGAAGACCGCCGTCGCCACCGGCACTGCCAGCAGCAGGCTGAGTCCGATCAGGGGGAGGCGGTCCAGCCACAGGACGGCGGCGAATTCGCGCAGTGTCGCGGCCAGCCAGTAGGCGGGCGAGGTCGGCGCGCCCACGACGTGCACGGGTACGCCGACGCGGCGGGCCAGCAGGGTCGTGCGGTAGACGTGGAAGCCGCTGGTGACCACCGTGGCACGGTGGCCGGGAGTGGTGCCGTCCACGAGGGCCGCGCTGAAGCGGAGGTTCTGCCCGGTGTTGACGGAGCGGTCTTCCCGCGCGATCCGGTCGGCGGGCACTCCGCGTCCGCGCAGATAGTCGGCCATCGCGTCGGCCTCGGAGCGGACCTCGTCGTCGCCTTGGCCGCCCGAGACGACGAACACCACACGAGGCGTGTCCGGTGTGCGGGCGGCGTCGATCGCGAGGGCGCGCTCCAGCCTGCGGGTCAGCAGCGGGCCGGGCCGGTCGCCGTCGAGCCCGGCGCCCAGGACGACGACATGGGTGGTTCCCGGCAGGGGGGTGCTGCGGCCCCGGAGGAACACGTAGCCGGCGAAAACGAGGAAGAGCAGAGTGAGGTGTCCCGCGGCCGCGTTGACCGCGACCACGAAGGCACCGAACGCCTCGCCGCCGACCGCGTGGAAGGCCGCGTCGAGGCCGAGCACCGCCAGCACCGCGCAGCCGGCGCCCCCCGTTGCCAGCAGGGCTGCCTGCGGTCCGTAGCGCCGGACCAGGAGGACGCCGTCGGCCAGCAGCAGCAGGCCCAGCGCGAGCGCCAGGAGCAGGGCAGCGACGGCGAGGACGGTGGCGACGGACGGGTGGGCTGCCGCACTGCGAGCGGCCACGCCGAGTCCGGCAGAGGTCACCGCCAGGCAGAACAGGACGGCGGTGGAGAACCGGTGCGGTGCCAGCAGAGCGTTGACGAGGCCACCCGCGGCGAACACGACCGCGGCGAGGTACTCCGGGTACTCCGGCATGTGCCGCACCGCTTCGCTCTCCCGCCCGCCGGGCCGCTGCCCGTACCCGCTCGTTCTCGCGCCGCCCGCGGGTTCCCGGACCCGTGCAGCAATACGGGGACCCGCTACGGACGGTCGCCGGTCATCCTCCCAGACCCGCTGTAGTGCTCCGAACCCGGGCGGGCGGTGGTGCGTTCGACGGGACCGGCATGTCGTGCCGGTGGTGGTGCTGCCCGGCCGGACGTGGACAGCGCGGTGTGTGAGCGCCGGTGATCGGCAGGGCACCGCGGGGGGTTGTATGGCCGCCGGCGGCGCGCGGTTGTCCCGAGAAGCCTCGTTCACGGGCACTGCGTCCGCCGGCACCGACGACGCGGCTCAGATGCCGCAGGCAGGGGCGGACCAGTACGGGGAAGGGTCGAGTGCGACATGGGTGTGGTCGTTGTGATCGGGGTAGCCCGGACCGAGGATCTCCGAGAAGCCGTGCGTGCGGGCCTGCTGGGCGAGGCGGCAGAGGGTGAGTGAGCCGGTCAGATCGGCGGCGTCGCCGTACAGGTGGCGGCTGGTGGACGAGCCGCCGACGGCGCTGTTGCAGGCGTAGGAGCGGAAGCCACTGGAGACGGTGAGCGGGACGTCCCCGAGCGCGTGACGCATCGCCTCCAGTTTCCACATGGTCTTCAGCGCGTTCGCCTTGGCGGTAACCGCGGGGACGGCACCGCCCGACCAGTCGGAGTTGCAGCGGTTGAGTTCGGCGTAGGAGAAGTGGATCGGCGTGCAGTCCGCGTCCTGCAGCGCGTAGAGCTTGCTGAAGGTCGCCGGCCCCGCGACCCCGTCGGCGGCGAGGCCGTACGCGGACTGGAACGTGCGCACGGCGGCGGCCGTGCGGGCGCCGTACTGGCCGTCGTAGGAGAGGCGCTCCCCGGACGTCACCCAGCCCGCGACCCGGATCTGCAACTGGGTGACGTCGCTGCCGGAGGCGCCCTGGGAAAGGGTGCGACTCCAGGAGTAGCACTCGTCGGCGTGTGCGGTGCCCGCGGTGGCGCCCACGCCGACCATCACTCCTGACGCGAGCATGACAATCACAGCGAGGAGGCGTGCGAACCGTCTGAACATCCAGACCTCCGGGTCGTCGGTGCGGCCACCGCTCTCGTGACGGCCGTTCGGCCCCAGCCTGAGCCCAAGTACTACGCGCGTCAACGGTGCGGCTGCCATCAGGCGGCGCGCTTCACGTGGCGGACCAGACACAGCACAGGGCGTCCAGGCAGGTGGCGGCCGAGAGGGCCCTGCCGACCGCCTCGAGGTGTGCACCAGAGCGATCATCGGCGAGGATCCGACTGACCACCGAGCGAGCCGGTCTGCCCAATTCCGTATCGGAATCTCGGATCCTAAGCGTTCATGTCACTGAACAACAACCACATGCACGACCGTTGACGCGGCCATGGCAAGCGCTTACCTTCCAAAACACAAGCGCTTTGGTCATCTGCGCGTGCCGCCCAGTCGTCTGCCATGTTCACGTCGTCGAACCAGCCGTATGGTCGCACCGGGCCCGCCGCAGAGAAAAGGGGTCAGCGAACCCCCCGTCGGACGAGCCGCAACCACCTGGAGAGAGAACGATGCAACGGAGACCCGTCATCGCGTGCGTCGGCCTGCTGGCCGGCACACTCGTCGCGTTGTCCGGCAACACGGCGGCGCAGGCAGCGTCCACCCGCTACGAGGCCGAGAGTTCCCCGGCCGTCTGCACCGGCACCATCGACTCCGACTGGGCCGGCTACTCCGGCAGCGGATTCTGCAACGCCACCAACGCGGTCGGCGCCTACGCCCAGTTCACCGTGAACGCCTCCACCGCCGGGACGGCGACACTGAGCATCCGCTTCGCCAACGGGAGCACCGCAGCCCGCCCCGCGACCCTCACGGTGAACGGCGCCTCGGTCACTTCCGTGTCCTTCGAGAGCACGGGCGCCTGGGGCACCTGGTCGACGAAGACGCTGTCGGTACCGGTCAGTTCGGGCGGCAACACCGTCCGGCTCAGCCCCACCGCCGCCGCCGGGCTGCCCAACATCGACCATCTCGACGCGGAAGTGGGCGGCACCACCACCCCGCCGCCCTCGGCGACCGCTCTCTACGTGGCGCCGAACGGCACCGACGGCGCGGCCGGCACCCAGGCGGCGCCCACCACGCTCACCTCCGCGATCAGCCGCATCACCTCCGGCGGCACCATCTACCTGCGCGGCGGGACGTACAACCACGCGCAGACGGTCACCATCCCGGCGGGCAACAACGGCACCGCCGCCGACCGCACCGAACTCCTCGCCTACCCCGGTGAAACGCCGGTCCTGAACTTCTCGGCCCAGGCCGAGGACCCCGCCAACCGCGGCCTCGCCGTCAACGGGTCGTACTGGCACGTCAAGGGAATCGTCGTCGAGCGCGCCGGGGACAACGGGATCTTCGTCGGCGGCAGCAACAACATCTTCGAGCGCACGGTGACGCGCTTCAACCGCGACACCGGCCTCCAGCTCTCACGGATGCTGTCCAGCACCCCCAGCAGCCAGTGGCCGTCGAACAACCTCATCCTGAGCGCGGAGTCGCACGACAACGCCGACTCCGACGGTGAGGACGCCGACGGCTTCGCCGCCAAGCTCACCACCGGTCCCGGGAACGTCTTCCGGTACGCCGTCTCCCACAACAACATCGACGACGGCTGGGACCTCTACACCAAGACCGACACCGGCCCGATCGGCCCGGTGACCATCGAGGACTCGCTCGCCTACGACAACGGCACCCTCAGCGACGGCTCCCAGGCCGGGAACGGTGACCGAAACGGTTACAAGCTCGGCGGCGAGGACATCGGCGTCAACCACATCGTCCGGCGCAGCATCGCCTACCACAACGGCAAGCACGGCTTCACCTACAACAGCAACCCCGGCTCCATGAAGGTGTCGGACAACATCAGCATCGACAACGCCCAGCGCAACTTCAACTTCGACGCCGGTACCTCGGTGTTCACCAACAACACCTCCTGCCGCAGCGGCAGTGGCACCAACGACCGGATCATCGGCACCGCCGACGGCACCAACCAGTTCTGGTCCGGCACGAACGGCTCCCGCTGCTCGTCGTACGCCGGAGCCCTGCACTGGTCGTACGCCTCGGACGGCCGCCTGGTCGTCACCTTCGGCGGCTGAGCCGCACCTTCAGCGGCGACCAGGCCGCGAGAACGGCCTTCCTCGCGGCCCCGACGCCCCGACGGCCCACACCGGCCGCCGGGGCGTCACCGCCTCGCCCGGGCCGCCGGTGCCGCGCCCGCGCTTCTCTGAGCCGAGAACCGCAGCGCGCATTCCCAGGAAGCATGCGTCATGGACCGGGTTCGGCTTGCCCGTTGTCCGGCGAAGAACGCGCAGGCATGTCGACGAAGGCGATCACTCCGTTACGAGCAGGCACTCGGCGAGCAGGTCGAGGACGTCGCGCCAGGCTCGCTGCGCGTGCTGTGGGTGGTGGCCGACACCGGGGACCGTGGGGTGGTCGACCGGCGGGTGGTGGAAGGCGTGCAGGGCGCCGCCGTAGACCGTGATGCGCCAGTCGACGCCCGCGGCCTGCATCTCGGTGGTGAACGCGTCCCGTTGCGCGGGCGGCATGATCGGGTCTTCCGACCCGACCCCGGCCCACACCGGGCAGCAAATGCGCGCTGCCTCGCCCGGTCGGCCCGTGGTGGTTGCGTTGACTGTCCCGATCGCGCGCAGGTTGACGCCGTCGCGCCCGAGTTCCAGCGCGACGGCGCCCCCGGTGCCGTAGCCGACGGCGGCGATCCGGTCGGGGTCGGTCCGCGGTTCGGCGCGCAACACCTCGAGTGCCGCATGGCCGATGCCCCGCATCCGGTCGGGGTCGGCGAGCAGCGGCATGCAACGGGCCAGCATCTCCTCGGGGTCGCCCAGATAGCGCCCGCCGTGAAGGTCGAAGGCCAGCGCTACGTATCCCAGCTCGGCGAGAGCATCGGCCCGGCGGCGCTCGACGTCGCTGAGTCCCATGCCCTCCGGTCCGAGCAGCACCGCGGGCCGGCGGTCGACACCGGCCGGGAGCGCGAGGTGCCCGATCATCGTCAAACCGTCCGCCGGGTACTCGACCGTGCGTGTTGTGATCGTCGTCATGGGACTGGACGGTAGTGATCATCGAGCCCGGCCGGCGACTCCTGGCCCGGCCGCCGCACCGTCGGCGGCCGGGCGTGGCGGCTCCGCCCGGCGTGCGACACCTGGGGAGGAGCAGGCTGCGTTATCCGATGGTGTACGGGAGGAACTGGACGGAGGAGGCCACGTCGTTGAAGCCGTTGCCCCGGTTGAAGCTGATGGACTCGCCGGGCAGGAGTGTCACGGGCACTCCCTTGAAGTCGTAATCGGGATAGATCCGGACGAGGAAGCGGCTGTTGTTGACGACGGAGCTGGTGACGTCGTTGAAGTTGTAGTCGTCGAGGTGGGTGTTGTCCTCGGTGGTTCGCAGGAGGCGGGCGTTCGTGGGGGCGTTGTAGTCCCAGTTGTCGTAGAGGCAGACGTAGTTGCGGGTGCATGCGTCGCGGCCCTGACCTCGGAGGATCGAGGCGTCGGCGGAGGCGGGGGCGGCTGCCGTCAGCATGGCGGCGGTGGTGAGTGCGATGCTTGCCGCGAGGCGGACTGGAGTCTGCATGGTCGGCGTCATCCTGCCTTTCCGGTAGGTGGAGGGACGGGGCGGGGCCGACGGCAGCACTGGTGCGGCGCGACCCGCGACGTCGCGACCAGCATTTCGGTGACCGTCAGTAGCGGCAATACTACAAATGGTGGTCAGTGATGAATTGAGACATCATCAGGCCGACACGGCCGACAGCTGCATGTCTTCTCGCCCCCACCGCCGGCAGTCCTCACGGCAGCAAGAGCACCGGCGGGAACAAAGGACTCCCCGTCCTGGTGGCGGTTCAGCCGCAACGGTCTCCCGGTTCCGCGAAACCCGTTTCACGCCCCCTTGTCCCGTCGCTTCGAGCACGCGCGCCCAGCAGCGTTACCGACCAGGACGGACACTCAACCGACTGGCCCGCATGCGTGACGGGAAAGTGATCGCCCGATCGGATGGTTGAGGCGTCGAGGCGTGTCATGAGGGTGGAGCGGGACAGGTTGCGGGCGTCCTATTCGTTCTCTCCGGAGGAGCACATCATGCGTGTACGCAGGTCCATGACCGTGGCCGCCGGCAGGGCTGCCGCCTGCCCGAGCCGCCGGTGGTGGCGCCGCGCGGCTGTCACTGCTGCTGCGGTCTGTGCCGCGCTGGGCGGCGTGCTGGGCACCGCGACGTCCGCGCCAGCTGAGGTGTCAGGGGGCACCGGAGAAATCCGCAACGCCGGCTCTGGCCGGCACATCGGCACCTACGGCAACTACGGTCAGGTACTTGCCGCGTTCACCGATGCGAACTGGTCTGCCTCGTCCGACCGGAGCTGGACCTTCACTCCGCGCGAGCACGGCAGGTACTACAGCATCCGCAGCACCACCAAGGGGACCTGCTGGACCCGCAGCCCGAAGCCGGCGGCCGGCGGCGACTGGGACCGGTACGGCCCACAGGTCGTCACCCTGGCCCCGTGCAGCCCGAACGCCACGAACCAGCAGTTCCAGCTGCGGTCGGAGCCCTACCCGGCGCCGCACGGGACGGTCTCCATCCACCCCCGGGACGACATCTCCACCGTCCTGAGGCAGACCACCCCCCTCGGTGACGGCGGTACCTGGAACGCGCTGAGCCTGGAGGAACCCCAGCACACCAACGACGAGCTCTGGACGGTGCCCGTCACCCCCAACGTCGGCTGGTGATCCCCCCGTCCCAGTCAGGCGCCTGCCCGGGCGCCGCACTCCATTGACTGCCTGTCAGGCCCCGAAAGCGCCAGCGCGCTTTCGGGGCCTTCCGCCGTCCCTCCGACGCGGCGTCAGGAAGCGGTCTCCGCAGGCTTCTTGCGCGTAGTCGATCCTGTTCGGGCCCTTCGTCGCGTGCCCCGGTCACCGAGGCGGGAGGCGGCGCTTCAGGGCGGCAGACCGTGTCGGGCGTGAGCGCCTGAGTACGCGTACTCAAACCGTCCGAGCTGTCCTGCCCTGCACCTCGGAGACCGGTCGCCGTCACACTGAACCGCCTTTGCCCCCGGTACGAAGAGGTTTCGATGAGCCGTCCGCTCACCCTGCGCTCCGCCGATGCCGGCGACATGACGTGGATCCATGAACTCCGGCACCGCGTCTACGCGGAGGAGCTCGGCCAGCACGCGCCCAACAGCGAGGGGCGGCTGGTCGACGGGTTGGACGGTGACAACGTCTACCTGGTCGCGGCTCGGGGTGCGGACCGTGTCGGGTTCGTGAGCGTGACGCCGCCGTGGGCGGGACGGTACGGGCTGGACAAGTACCTGACCCGGGCCGAGCTTCCGCTCCTGGACGAGGCCGACGTCTTCGAGGTACGGCTGCTCACCGTCGAGCCGCAGGCCCGGACAGGCGCAGCCGGGGCCTTGTTGATGTACGCGGCGCTGCGCTGGATCGCGTCCCGGGGCGGGCGGCGGGTGGTGGCGATGGGCCGTTCCGACCTCGTCGACATGTACCGGGCGGCGGGCCTGCGCCCAGTCGGCCGTACCGTGCGCAGCGGGGCGGTCGACTTCGAGGTGCTGACCGCGGAGGTGACGGAGCTGTCCCGGTGTGCGGCGGGACAGCATGCGGCGACCCTCACGCGGCTGGCGGTCTGCGTGGACTGGCGGCTGGACGCTCCCTTCGCGTCCGGGCCCGACGGCTGCGAGCACGGTGGTGCCTCGTTCACCGCGATCGGCGCGGACTTCCGCACGCTTGAGCGGCGTCACGAGGTGATCACGGCCGATGTGCTCGACGCGTGGTTCCCCCCGGCCCCCGGGGCGCACGCCGTACTCACCGAGGACGCCGGGTGGATCGCCCGCACCTCTCCCCCGACCGGTGCGGAGGGCTTGCTGGCGGAGCTCGCCGCGGTGCGCGGCCTGCCTGCGGAAACGCTCACTGCCGGCTCCGGCTCCTCCGACCTGATCTTCCGGGCCTTCGGGCGGTGGCTCACGCCGTCGAGCCGGGTCCTGCTGATGGACCCCGGATACGGCGAGTACGCCCATGTCACGGAGCGGGTGATCGGCTGCCGCGTGGACCGGTTGCGGCTGCGCCGCGAGGACGGCTGGCGCATCGATCCGGTGAGGTTGGCGGCGGTCGTCGCGGATGGCTCGTACGACCTCGTGGTCGTGGTCAACCCGAACAACCCCACCGGCCGCCACGCACCGGCCGCCGAGCTGGCCGCGGTGATCGCTGCGGCGCCCGCCAGGACCCGTTGGTGGATCGACGAGGCATACCTCGGATACGTCGGTCCCGCCGAGTCACTCGCCTCGTTCGCCGCGCGGGATCCGCGCGTGGTGGTCTGCACCTCGATGTCGAAGACGTACGCCCTGTCCGGTGTGCGGGCCGCCTACCTGGTGGCCGAGCCGGGCACGGCGGCGGAGCTGCGACGGTGGACGCCGCCGTGGGCGGTGAGCCTGCCGGCCCAGCTCGCGGCGGTGGCGGCGCTGCGCGATCCGGCCTACTACGCGGGCCGGCTCCAGCGCACGCACGAGCTGCGCGCACGGCTCGCCGCACACCTGGCCGCCGTGGACGCCTCCGTCACGGTCGAGGAGTCGGTGGCCAACTTCGTTACGCTCACTCTGCCGCCGGGCGGACCGAGCGCCGCGGCCCTGGTCGCGGAGTGCCGGCCCCACGGTGTGTACCTGCGGGACCTGTCACCGCTGTCGTCGGCGTACGAGGGCCGCACCGTGCGCGTCGCGGTCCGCGACACCGGCGAGAACGCGCGCATCGTGGACGCCTACCGAGCCGCCCTCGACGCACTGCGCACGAGGGTGGGCACGTTGTCCACCATCGGGGCGGCACGGTGACCTCGGTGGCCGCGCTGGCACCATGGCTGGGCGGTGCCCTGCTGGTCAGCGGTGCGGCAGTGGGGGCGTCACGGCGGCGGGAGTTGGTCGTACGGTGGTGCGCGTGGGCGGTGGGTGTGCCGGTGGTGACTGCCGCATTCTGGTGGGGGCGGCCCGGTGTCGCCCTGCTTGCCGGAGTCGTCGCGGTGGTCGCGGTACTGGAGTTCGGGGCACTGGCCGGACTCCCCCGCGCTGATCGGGCGGTGCTGGTGGCGGCCGTGACAGGGCTGATCGTGGCCGTCGCGTGGACACCGGACCAGGTGGGCCGGGTCATCGGCGCCGGGGCGCTGGTACTGGTCGCCGTACAGCTGACGAGTGGCGACGCGGACGACGGACTCCGACGGCTCGGCACCGGTCTGCTCGGCCTGCTCTGGCTTGGTGTGCTGGCCGCCTTGGCGCCGCTGGGGGCACTCGGCCTGGCGCTCTTCGCCGCGGTGTCGATCGCCGACGTGGTCGCGTACTTCGCCGGCCAGCGGCTGGGCGGGCCCCGGCTGTCTCGATTGTCCCCGGCCAAGCGGTGGAGTGGCACAGGGTGCGGCGCGGCAGCGGGCCTCGCCGTACTCGCGCTGCTTTCGGCGTGGAGCTGGCAGGCGGCGGTTGCGGTGGCCGTGGGCGGACCGGCGGGCGACCTGCTGGAGTCCCTCGTCAAGCGCGGTGCCGGGGTCAAGGATTCGGGTAGGTGGCTGGCGGGAGCCGGAGGACTTCTGGACCGGATCGACTCGCTGGTGGGTGCGTTGGCGGTGATGGTCGTCCTGGGGTGAAGGTACGGTCCCACACGCGGCGCATCGACCGTGCCGACGTCATCGTGTTGGTCTTCCCCGTCTGGTGGTTCGGACTGCCCGCCATCCTCAAGGGCCGGATCGACCGGGTATGGAACTACGGCTTCGCCTACGGCCGGAGCCGCCCGCGCCTGAGCGGCAAGCGGATTCTGGGCGCCCAAGCCGGTTCCCTCGGTAGGTCCGCACCAGGTCGTCCTGGAAGGGCACTCGGCGAAGGACTTCCACTGGCACCCGCGCCAACCCACTACACTCCCCACGGCCCTTCTGACCGGGCCGGAAAGCGAAACGCTGCGGGAGTACCAGGCCGTGCGCCGGTCGGTCCCAGGCGCAGGGTCCCAGGGGGCGGGGAACATGATGTCCGTAGAACGTCACATAGCGGGGATGCTCCGGCAGATCGCCCGTCAGCAGGCCGTCGTTGAGATCGCCCCCCAGGGCTCCACGCTGAAGGCGGCCGCCCTGGCGCACGTGGCGGAGCAGTACGGCTACACGTACGGCACGGCGTACAGGACCGGGTTCAAGAACTCCCTCATCCAGGTCCGGATGTACCGGGACCCGCGGCCCGACGCGCGCGTCCGCGAGGCGGCCACCATCACCGCCCATCCACAGGCGGGCAACGGCGGGACAGTGCCGGGGCTGGAGCAGGGCTCGCTGAAGCCGCTCCCCGAAGCGGTCGGTGCCGTGGCCGTGCTGAAGGACCTCGTCACCTTCGACGTCATGGCCCAGTACGTCGCCGACCGGAAGCAGAAGGCGCTGGGCTACCTCGCCTGTGCGGTCCTGACCGTCCTCATGCTCATCGACAGCTCGCCGGTCGAAGCGGTCGCCTCAGGCGGGACGGTCGCGCTGCTCTTCACCGTGGCGTTCAAGGTGGGCTCGATCCGCCGCGAGAGGATCGCACAGCGGCTGACGGACGCCGGGTTCCTCACGGTGCGCGACGAACACGGCGCCCAGCGGTTCCTGCGCCCGGGGCAGCAGTTGCCCGGCCACACCAACCCGTTCGCCGCCTGAGGCCCTGGGCCGGGCAGGCTCCAGCCAGTAGAAACCTTGCCGGGCCTGGATCTGCAGCAGGGCCAGGAGCTGGTGGCCGAAGGCGTCCTGGACGGCCGGGAGTTGCCGGGCGTACCGGAGCGGAAGATGTCCCGCAGGCGTGTGGTCCCGGTGTCGAAGGCAGGGGTGCGGCCGCTGCGCCTGAGGGCGGCGTGCAGCTGGGCGAGGGTGAGTTCGCCGCCTTGGCCGGGGTCGGGACGAGGGTGCGGACCGTCCGGGCGTCTGCCCTGGTCAGGCCACCGTCCTTGCTGCACCCTCCCCCGTTTCTCGAGGTGGCGCCCCGGGGTGACTGAGCCGCGTGATGTCCGATCACGTGTCCTCGGTGAGTTTCCGCAGCGATCGCAGCAATTCCCCGCGTTGCGCCTCGTCGAGAGGGGCGAACAGGTCCTGCAGCACGCCGGTCGACAACTGTCGCCCCTCCGCGAGTGCGGTATGCCCCGCCTCGGTGAGAACGTGCTCCAGGCGTCGCCCGCGGCCTGTGGACCGGGCGATGAACCCACGATCCACAAGGCGGCTCGCGAGGGTGCCGAACGCCTGGTCGCTCTGGAACGTCGCGACGGCGAGTTCATGCCCGGAGGCCCCCGGCATTCGCTCGATGGCGCGCAGGGCATCCCACTGGACCAGGCTGACCCCGATCTCGCGCAGCGCGGCATCCATCGTGCGGTGGTTCCGGTACTGCGCACGCTTGATCGCCTGCCCGAGGACTTCTAGGTCGGTTGCCATGGTGCTACTGTATCAACATCAGTATATAAACATGTTGATTTACTGGAGGCCATCATGGACATCTCCCTTCCCGCGGACCTTCCCGTCGTTCAGGCCGGCGCCCCCGAGTCACGCACCGCACTCGTGCTGCACGGCGGCGGCGGGCCCCGGACCGTCGCGCCCATAGCGGGGCACTTGGCGGCCACCATGCACGCGTTCGTGCCGACACATCCCGGCTGGGAGGGCACAGCGCGCCTCGACTCCATCACCTCGGTCGCGCAGCTCGCGGCCGGCTACCTCGCCCGCCTGCTCGAGCACGGAGAACGAGACGTCGTACTGATCGGGTCCTCGATCGGCGGGTGGATCGCACTCGAGATGGCGGTGCAGGCGGCCGATGACGAACGGTACGCAGGACTGATCGGGTCCGTGGTCGATATCGACGGCGTCGGTGCGGTCGTGGAGGGCGAGCCCGTCGCGGACTTCTTCGCCCTCGACGCCCGCGGACTCGCCGAGGCGGCCTGGCACGACCCGGAGCGCGGGTACGTCGACCCGGCCGGCTGCACCGATGCGCAGCGCGCGATCCAGCAGGCGAACGGACGCACGATGGCCGCCATCGCCGGCACGGGCATGAGCGACCCGACGTTGCTCGGCCGGCTCGGCGCGGTGAACGTCCCCACGCTCGTGGTGTGGGGCGAGAGCGACCGGATCGTCACGCCGGCGTACGGGCGTGCTGTCGCACAGGCGGTGCCAGGCGCACAGTTCGTCGAGATCCCGGAAGCCGGGCACCTCCCGCACCTCGAAGCCCCGGACGCAACCTGGGCGGCGATCGACCCGTTCCTGGCACGGTCTTAGTACCGCAGCGGTGCGTGTACTGATCGCCGGCCCGGTTCGCGTGCTGTCGGTGGACTATATGAAGGTCCTGCAGTACACGCCGTGTCCGTGATCACGCGCTCGGCGGGCCAGGGCGCGGAACTCGACGATCGCGGCTTGGACGTCATGGACGTCGGCGAAGTTGGCTTCGGGGATGTCGGCCCATCGACGGGCGAGCGGTGGCAGCTGTGCGTCCTGGATGCCGGCGAGCGTCGCGACCCACTCGTCGGGCAGCCGCTGAAGGAACAAGCCGCTCTCCCAGGGAGACGTCCGTCCCGGCCTCACCTCTCCATGCGGCCACACCCTCTCGTCCGGCCATACAAGCGCGGGTGCGGTGGCACCGGGGGCGAAGGGGATGTCCTTGACGAGGGCAATGAGCTGCCCCAGCACGATGTACGGATCAAGGCCCTTGGCGTCGAACCAATCGATGCCGTGATCGTCGAGCAAGGTCCCGGAATGCTCATCGATGTCCCCGCCTGGACCGACGGCGACTTCGATCGCGGCACTGGCGCCCGGTGCCCGGAAGTAGTCGTGCAGTATGCCCATGACCCGAAGCGTAGTGACTGCCTCCTGGACCGTGTCCCACGTGGCCAGTGGGCGGTGCGCTGGGCATGGGGAGGGACGGTGGGGATGGATCGTTCCGGACGGCTCCGTCGAAGAGACGGACTGGTTGGCTGACCGATGACGTGTGACGCACCGGCGCCGCCCTGCCGGCCGGCCTTGCCAACTCCCAGAACCCCGGGCAGCGGGCGGTGACGGTTCGCTCACGGCCGCCGCCGCGGCGCACGCGCGGGCGAGGCGCGGCACCTGCATCCGGCGGCATCCGGTCATGACGCCGTTTCAGAGATGCGGCAGCGCTTCGAGATGTCCGTCCTCCGACCCCTGCCCGGGGCCGGCCAGGGCAGGACCGGGGGGCGGTCGTCAGCCTTCGGCAAGGGCGTCGCGGACAGCGCGTTCCACGGGGGGAGCGGCGCCTGCCGGGATCGCCCTCGGGGGGCTGCACCGGGCTCATCGGCTGCTGCCTGTCGCTTGTCGCGAGGAATCCTCCGACAAGTCCCATGGCCGGGGGTCTCCGTGCGCTCATGCCCCCGCGTCAGATGCCGGCGCCGGCAGAGGAGGGACGAACGAGTGTGCGCAGCTCAGTGGCGCATGCCAGAGCGATGCTCATGCACGTCGCCGTGGCGGCGATGACCTTCAGCGCGTCCGGCCTGAAGGCCTCCCCCGCGGTCTTGGCCAGGAAAGCGACGGCGACGGCGACTTCTCCCAGGGCGAGGACCGCGAGCCAGACGATACTCACGGCACGGGGTGTGCTTGTCCGCGCTTCGTCCAGTCCCAGGAGTGCGGCTCCGCCGGCCCATGTGAGGACCACGGCGACGCCGACCGCGGCATACAGGATCCCGCCCGAGCTCGAAGGGTCGGTGTGGTCCAGCTCTGCGGTGTCGGGTGCGAGAGCGAACATGGCTTCGAGCAATGCGACGTACGCGAGCTGGACCAGGATCAGGACGGGTGCAATGCGTCGGCTGAGCATGTGCGACATGGCCAACGCCGTGAATCTTCGCTTCATGTTCCCCCTGTGCACTTCGCCGATCAGCCACAAGGGTGATCAAGTCGGGGGACAATACCATGATCATTCCGCTGGAAAACCGAGGTCGACCCGGCCGCGTCCTGTTCACCCGGCCCGTGCTCAGAGGTGGCCGTCCAGGAACTCCCGTACCTCGGCGATGGTCATGGGCCCCGTGCCGTGCGCCACCGCCTCCCCCTCCTTCAGCAGGACGCAGGACGGGGCTCCGGTGATCCCGTAGCGCTCGGTTGCGGCCGGACAACGCGTGATGTCGGCGCGGACGGCCGTCAGGCGGCCCGCGTAGTCGTCGGCGATGCCACTAACGACGAGGTCCATCACCCGGCAGGGCTCGACTGCCTTGGGCCATGTCCCGGTGAAGTACGCGAGGACCGGAACTGCGCTCATCCCGAGGATGAAACCGAACTCCGCGTCCTCACGGGGTCGGTGAACCCGCTTCGCCATGGAAGCTCCTGACCTCACGTCCGTTGTCACCTCCCCATCATCCCCCGCGCGTGGGCCGGGCCGGCCCGGTCGGTCGTCCGGCTGACTGTCGGAAGGGAGGCACAACCCCCGGTCTCAGCCCGCTGATACCGCTCTTCCGCGGGCCGCATGAGCCGGCTGACGCACCGAGCACCAGGCAGTACGCGTCAGCTGACCCGAAGACCGACCGCCAGCGTCAGTTCAAGGACCCGGTGTGGCGATGCGAGGTCCGGAAACAGCCCCCGCAGCTGCGACATCCGGTACCGGACCGTCTGGGGATGGACGAACAACGCCGCCGCCACCTCCTCCCGCCTGCCCTGGTGCAGCAGCCATGCCCGCAACGTCTCCTCCAGCCGCCGTGAGGTCGCGACGGGCAAGGTCCGCAACGGTGCGAGGGCTCGGGCACGCAGGTCCGCGAACGCGTCCACGTCGGCGCTCAGCACCAGCTCGGGCAGGTGGTCCTCGGTGTCGCGAATGTCAGAGGTGAGGGAGCGCGCGCGTACGGCTCGTGCGTACGAGGCGGACGCACGAGTCCATGGCCGGGCCGGGCCGACCACGGCGGTGCGGTCGGTCAGCTGCCGCACGAGATGTGATCGGTCGGCATCGGGGACGAGCAGCACACCGGTGGCGTCCGGCAGATCGTCGAGGACGAGGGTGCTCGGGTCGAGTGTGCGGTAGGCCGGCCGGGCCTGGGCGGCGGGCAGCAGGACCACGGTCAGGGAAACCGGAGGCTGCCACCCGGCCCGTTGGGCAGAGGCCCGCAGCACGTCCGGGCTCGCGCCGGCGAGGAGGTCGCGGGCCAGGTGTTCCAGGTGGCGCTCGTGGGCCCTGCCCCGGGCGGCCAGTTCGTCGGCGTGGCCCGCGGCGCTCGCGGCGGAGAGCTCGTCGATGTAGGCGAAGGTCAGCTCGGCGAACTTGGCGACCTCAGTGGCGGGCAGACCTGCGGGTACGGCACCCGCTGCCAGACATCGCCAGGCCACGCGGGCGCCGACGCGGTAGGCGCTGAGCAGGGCGTCCATCGAACGGCCGTCGCGCACCTCGCCGCGGCCCAGCTCGTAGGCTGCGTCACCGGCGTCGCCGCCTGTGGCGTTCCCGCTCGCGAGGTCCAGGTAGTGCCCCAGGGCGGTACGGACGGCTCGGCGCATCGTTGCGCCCATGCGGCCCGCGAGGGCGTTGGCGTAGGGAGGGACCTCGTCGATGATCGCCTGGACGACCTCGTCGGCGGTGGTCTTCAGCGCGGCCCGAAGTGCGGTGACCGTCGTCTCGTCCAGGGCCAGTTCGCCGGCCTTCCGGATTGCATGGTTCACGTTTTGTTCCCTGCGAACAATTCAGTCGATCAGATTTACGTCCTGCGGTCAGGACTTTACGCCTCGGGGCGCAGCAAGCTGGAGTCATGACGAGTGCAGCCCTCCGCAGCAGGGCGTGGAAACTGCTGGAGATGGTCACGACGCCGCTGCTGCCGTCGGACTACCTCGACCTGGTCAGCCCGCTGCGTGCGGGCGCCGACCTGCGGGGGCGCATCGAGGCCGTGCACCCCGAGACGGGTGACGCCGCGACTGTCGTGATCAGGCCGGGACGAGGCTGGCGCGGCCACACAGCCGGTCAGTACGTGCGGATCGGGGTCGATGTCGACGGGGTGCGCCTGTGGCGTGCCTACTCCATCACCTCGCCGACGAACCGCCCGGACGGCCGCGTCACGATCACCGTGAAGGCGATCCCGGACGGCAAGGTCAGCAACCACCTGGTCCGCAGGGCGAAACCGGGCACGCTGATCCAGCTCGACCAGCCGACCGGGGACTTCGTGCTGCCGCAGACCAAGCCCGCCAAGGTGCTCTACCTGACGGCCGGCAGCGGCATCACGCCCGTGATGGGCATGCTGCGCGACACCGAGTTCGACGACGTCGTCATGGTCCACTGCGCGCCACGGCCGCAGGACGTGATCTTCCGCAGCGAACTGCACGACCTGGTCGCGGACAAGAAGCTGCGGCTCACCGAGGTGCACACCGACACGGACGGCACGCTCGACATCGCCCGCCTCGGCGAACTCGTGCCCGACTGGGCCGAGCGCGAGACCTGGGCCTGCGGGCCCGCGGGCCTGCTCGACGCCGCCGAAGAGCACTGGGCCGGGCACGGCGTCCAGGAGCGCCTGCACACCGAACGCTTCCGCCCCGGCGTCGTCGTCACCGGTGACGGCGGCGAGGTCACGTTCAGCGCCACCGGCAAGACCGTCGACGCGGACGGCGCCACGCCGTTGCTGGACATCGGCGAGGAGGCCGGTGTGCTCATGCCCTCCGGGTGCCGTATGGGCATCTGCTTCGGCTGCGTCACGCCGCTCAAGGCGGGAGCCGTCCGCGACCTGCGCACCGGCGAGATCACCGAGGCCGAGCCGGGCGTCCTCATCCAGACCTGCGTGTCCGCCGCGGCGGGCCCCTGCGACATCGAACGGTAGGAGCACCTTGACCGCCATCGACCCCACCGCCCACCTGACCACGGAGCAGATCGAGGAGCTCGGCCGCGAACTGGACGCGATCCGTGACGAGGTGATCGCCGACCGCGGGGAGAAGGACGCCGCCTACATCCGCAAGGTCATCTCGGCGCAGCGCAAGCTCGAGCTGGTCAGCAGGGGCGTGCTGCTGTTCTCGTTCTTCCCGCCCGCGTGGCTGCTCGGCACCGCCGGTCTGTCCGTGGCGAAGATCATGGACAACATGGAGATCGGCCACAACATCCTGCACGGCCAGTGGGACTGGATGCGGGACCCGAAGATCCACTCCACCACCTGGGAGTGGGATCACGTCTCGCCGGCCGACCAGTGGAAGCACTCGCACAACGAACTGCACCACACGTACACCAACGTGATCGGCAAGGACAACGACCTCGGCTACGGCATCATGCGCGTCGACGAGGACCAGAGGTGGCACCCCTTCCACCTCGGCCAGCCGCTGTGGAACTTCATCAACGCCTGCTTCTTCGAGTACGGCATCGCAGCGTACGACCTGGAGCTCGGCAAGAACCTGAACAAGCGCCGCCGCAAGAACCCGGAGTTCCGGGCGCGGGCCAAGGCCGTGGGCCGCAAGATCCGCAAGCAGGTGCTCAAGGACTACGTGATCCACCCGCTGCTGTCGGGCCCGTCGTTCCTCAGCACGCTCGGCGCCACGTTCACCGCGAACCTGGTCCGCAACATCTGGACCCACTCGGTGATCATGTGCGGGCACTTCCCCGAGGGCGTGCAGGTCTTCGAGCGCCGGTCGATCAAGGGCGAGACGCGCGGCCAGTGGTACCTGCGCCAGATGATGGGCTCGGCGAACATCAGCGGCAGCAGGGCCATGCACTTCATGACCGGCAACCTGTCGCACCAGATCGAGCACCACCTGTTCCCGGACCTGCCGAGCAACCGGTACGCCGAGGTCGCGGTGAAGGTGCGCGCGCTGTTCGAGAAGTACGAGCTGGAGTACGTCACCGGCCCGCTGCCCAAGCAGGTGTTCTCCGCCTGGCACAAGGTCTTCCGGCTCTCGCTGCCGAACAGGAAGCCCCAGGTCAAAACGCCGGACCGTGAGCAGGAGCTCGTCGCCGCCTGATCCCCGGTGTTGGTGCGGCCGTGCCGGCCGTGCCGGCGGCACCGCCGGGTTCGTCACGCACGCGCGGAGGGCGGGGCTCAGCCCTGAGTGCGGAGAGACATGACTACTTCGGTGCGCCCAGCGGGCCTTCGGGCCATTCGCGGACCCTGCCGGTCCGCGGATCGGGGTCCACCTGATGGCCGCTCGCGTTTCTCACCTCCACGCCACCGAGCGGTGGTCCGGAAATCCGAGTCAGTGACTCCAGTAGTCGCGTCGGGGCAGTTCCACCCACACGTCGGGCGGTCCGGTCACGGCGCGCCTGTCGGCGGGGCGCAGTCCGGCGAAGGCGCAGGCGTAGGCGACGGCGTCGTGCAGGTAGAGGTACGAGGCCAGCACCTCCCCCGGGCTGTCGTCCTCGTCCGGTCCTCCGCCCGGGTGCAGGTCCGAGCCCTCGATCGTTCCATGGCGGGCGATGCTGCCCTGGTTGCCGCTCTTGGGGTTGGCGTAGAGGCCGTAGCAGAGAGTGCCGGCGGACAGCCGGGCCAGCACGCCCGGCATGCTCGGCGCGTACCCCCAGGGCTGGGTGACGACGCAGCCGCCCGGCACGGACGTCACGCCGACGATGTGCAGGCTCTCGTCCGCGTCGTACACGTAGGGTTCCTCCAGCAACTCCTCCAGCTCATCGAGGAGTTCGCCGTCCACCGGCGTCGCCTCGAGACGGCGCACCGCCTCGGCCGCGTCGATCCCGGCCACGCAGGCCAGCCCAATACCGTCGTCATAGAACTCGCCCAGTGCCGTGGTGAGCCGATGGGCCTCCTGGGCTGCCGCACGCTCGGCGTCGGTCAGGGTCACCCCTTCCGGTACCGGGAACAGCTCGGGCGTCGGTCCGGCGAGGCTCAGCCGCCCCGGTGACCAGCCGCCGAGCGACAGCCGCCAGGGATCGGCCCCGGCGGCGGCGAGCGCCCGTGCGTTGGCCGGCTTCCTGGACACGACGGCTTCCCACAATGCCGTCACCCCGTTCTCCAGCGCGTCCACATCCGCAACCCGGCGGGCCAACTCCGCGACGACCTCCGGGGAGCCGAACACCGCTGCCCGATGCAGGGGCCTGCTCCCGTTCCAGCTCTCCGGATCGGCTCCTTGGTCCAGGCGTCGGCGGATGCCGTCGGCATCCGTCCAGTCCCAGCCCATGCCCGCCCAGCCG
Source organism: Streptomyces sp. NPDC005551 (assembly GCF_042871785.1). NCBI lineage: Bacteria > Bacillati > Actinomycetota > Actinomycetes > Kitasatosporales > Streptomycetaceae > Streptomyces > Streptomyces sp. NPDC005551. The sequence continues at coordinate 80,737 of NZ_JBIAJE010000011.1, forward strand.
TCACTCGCTGCCGCCACCGCTCCCCCTCGAACACGTCGCATTCTTTCGCGCTGCACGTCGACCCCGCCCCAACGACATCCGCTCAGGACCGCCGGCGTATGACTTTATCACCGCAGGACGCGGGATGTACGCTGAATGTGCGTGATCAGTACGCTATTCGTACGCGTCAAGGGTGTTTTCGGGTAAGGTGCGGGACGGAGGTGTCCCATGTCCGAGTTGTTCGACGCGGTCGACGCGCTGGTCGCGTCCCGTTCCCCGCTGCCGCCGCCGGCCGAGCGCAGGCGGCTGCGCCAGGCGCACGCGCTCACCCTGGACGAGGTGGCCGCTGCCCTGGGCGTGCGGCGGGCGACCGTCGGCGGCTGGGAGACGGGCAAGGCCGAACCGCGGCCCCCGGAGCGGGAGGCGTACGCGCGCCTGCTCCAGCAGCTCGCCAAGCTCTACCCCGCCCCCGAGAGCACCGGCGCCCCGCAGAACGACACGGACACCACGGCGGCGCAGACCGTCACCCCCGCCCCACCCGCAGCACGGCCCCGGCCCACGGGCGGGGCGCCGGAAGCCGCTGCCGTACCGGTGGCCAAGGAATCCCCCGCCGCGCCCCCGGCCACTGCCCCGGCGGCGGTCGGCGCACCGGCCGCTGGGTCGCTGCCGCGTGCCGAACGGGCCCCGGATCCGCGGCGCCCGGCTACGAAGAAGGCCGCCCCGGCGACCACCCCCACGCCCGGCGGGGCGTACGCGCACGGGCCGCTGCTCGTCCTGGACGCCGACTCCGAGCGGAATGTGACGGGCTACGGTGTCGGCGGTCTGATCCTGGACGTGCCCGCAAAGTCGTTGTCCGCTCTGGTGGAGTGGACGCTCTCCGAGGCGCAGCTCGGGTCGGAGAAGCTGCACGGCTCGGGGAAGGACGGCGATCCGCTGCTGGTGCTCACCGAAGCGGCGTGCGAGCGCTACGGCCTGCCCGCCGTCCTGTCCGAGAGCGAGCGGCTCGCCGGGCGGCTCCCGGAGGGGCACAAGGTCATCAAGCAGCTCCAGCGCGCCGACTGGCAGCTCACCAAACGGGGGTTGGGGCCGTGGGCGCGGATCTACCGCCCCGCCCAGGGCAGCCGCCGGCAGTGTGTGCAGCTGTGCGTCCCCTCCTGGCGTGCCCTGGACGGCCGCGCCTGGGGACATGCCGCGCAGCTGGAGCCCGCGGAGCTGGCCCGGGTGCTGGGGGTGTACGCGGCCCGGGTGATGACGCCGGTGGGTTCCACCGCTGTGACGGGGCTGCAGCTGATGACCGCGCTCAGCCCGCCGACCCGCGCGAGCGAGCCGGACGAGAACGGCAAGCGGCACCGGGAGCACCGGCCCGGGTCCCTGGGTACGGAGCCGGTGGACCCGGCGCCGTGCGAGGCGACCGACGGGCACCCCGTCCTGGCCCACCTGCCCCGCTTCCACGTCCGCGGGCCCGACGAGCGGCTGTTCGAGGAGGCCTACGACTGGGCGCGGGACCTGACCGACGCCGAGTGCATGAAGCGGCACCTGGTCGGCATCGACGTGAACCTCGCCTTCGGTGCGGCCGCCAACGGCGCGGTCGTCGGCCTCGCCACGCCTGCCGTGCACCTCACCTGCCCCGCCTTCGACGCGGCGGTGCCCGGTTCCTGGCTGGTCGACCTCTCCCACGTCGACCTGGCCCGGGTGAAGGTCGCCAAGCAGTGGCGCGACGTCGACGCCGCGCTGCTGCCCAGCCCGTTCACGCCGACCGGCGAACGCCCGACCGGCCCGGCCTGGTACGCCACGCCCACCGTGGCGTACGCCGTCGAACTCGGCTACGACGTCGCGCCCCTGGAGGCGTGGGTGCGCCGGGAGAGCGGCCGGTTCCTGGACGGCTGGTACAAGCGGCTGCGCGACGCCTACGTCGCCACCATGGCGGACCTCGGCGTCGCAGAGAAGCTGCCCCCGGCCGATTTCCTGGCGGCGATGGACGGTTACAAGCAGCGTGATCCGGAGCTGGGCATCGTCGTGGACGCGGTCAAGATGACCGTGAAGGGCGGCATCGGCAAGCTGCAGGAGAAAGCGCGCGGCGGCGGCTGGAAGCCGGGGCAGGCCTGGCCCGCTCTCGCCCGCCCGACCTGGCGCCCGGACATCCGCGCCACGGTCATTTCCCGGGCCCGCATCAACATGCACCGCAAGATGCTCAGTCTGGCGGCGGCCACCGGGCGGTATCCGGTCGCGGTCCTCTCCGACTGCGCGGTGTACGCGGCCGACGGGCCCAGCCCGCTGGACGTCCTGCCCTACGGCGCCGACGGCAAGACCGTGCCGGGCAGCTTCCGGCTCGGGGTGTCGCCCGGGATGGTCAAGCACGAGGGCACCCGGAGCGTGCTGTGGGGCGCGGACGTCCTCGAACAGCTCGACGGAGACGGCCGTGTCGCCAACCTCGCCCGCTACATCAAGACCGGCGAAGTCAGCGCCAAGGACACCGGAGAATAGGGAGCGTCACGGGCGATGGTCACCGTCGGGGAAGAACTCGACAAGGCGCTGCAGGGCGCGTTCACGCGCCCTGTCCCCAAGTCCGCGGGGGCGCAGATGCGTTACCTGCTCAGAGCGCACCAGCACAGTACCCGGCGCGTGGCGGAGCTGCTCGGCATCAGCCAGCGCACGGTCGAGCGGTATGTGAGGAACCAGATCAAAAAGCCCCGGCCGCACCTCGCCGAGCGCCTCGAACGCGAAGTGCGCACGCGCTGGCAGCCGCAGATCAGAGCCAGGGCGAAGGAGGCCGCGGCCACCACGAGCGGCATCATGATCGATGTCCAGGCCCGGTTCGGCTACACCGCCGCTCCCGGCAGCACCGACCAGGCCCGCGTGCGTCACCTCACCCTCGCCCTGCCGCCCCGCCACGCCGCTCGTCTCCTTGCAGCCCGGGAGGCCGGGGTCGACGAGGACGAGCTGCGTCAGGTCGCGGCCGAGGCGCTGGGCGAGGTGTACTTCCGCGACGGCGGCCGCCGCGCCCACGGCCTCGAAGTGGAACTCAAAGACCTCGTCGACCTGCAGTTCGAGCTGTAGCGGGCCAGGGCGCCGGACAGGAAGGAGGAAAGGGCACTGGAGGGGGCTGTGGCAGCAGGGGGGGGTTACGGACCGTGCCGCCGGCCGGGGAGCTGACCGCGTCACTGCCGAGGCTGTCCGGGACGGAGACGGCCTCCTGCGAGCGAGCCGTCCTATGCCGGGTCTTCGGCAGTCACCTGGCGTTGGGTGAACCGGTGCCACCAGTGGCGGCGTCGGGGATGCACTGCGAGACCCATCCGACGGCCGATCAGCAGGTAACCGATGAGGGCACCCGTGGTGTTGAGCACCACATCATCGACGTCGAAGGCGCGCCCGGTGATGAGGGCGCCTTGGACGAGTTCGACGAGGATCATCACGAGAGCTGTGGCCGCCGCCACGCGGACGAGTCCTCGCGTTCGGGGTACCAGTACCGGCAGCAGCACACCGAACGGTATCCCCATCACGATATTGCCGCCGAGCTGCTTGACCGTGTCCGGGGCCATGGGCTGCTCGAGGTACGCACGGATGGAGTCACCAGGGCGCAGGTTGTTGTGCGTCAGCGGCCCAGCCGGTGGAGGGGGCGGGACGCCCCCGCGTGTGACCCGTCCACGTCCTGGGCCACAAGGGCTACAAGGGCTACAGCTCCAGGGCAATCCGCAGCGGCTCCGGCGCGGCAGCGCGGTGGGCGCCCGCCGGGGTTCAGACACCTCCTCGGGGGGAGGACGGCGTCGGCCGTCACCTGCCATGGCTGCTCATCGTTGCTTCCGTCATGACAACACCACGGATCCTCGCGGGCAGGCCGCCATGGCCCGCCCGCCAGGGTCCGCCGCCATACCACCACCGCATGGTCAGACATTTCGATCCACCAGCCTTTGGGGAAAACGTGCGACCCGATCCTCTCGCCCCGTCCGGCCTCCATGGAATGCGCCTGCCATTGTCGACCAGCCAGCGCGAGATCTGGTTCAGCGAACAGAAGCACGTGCACGGCGCGGCGTTTCGTGTGGGTGAATATCTGGAGATCAAAGGCCCGGTGGACGCCTGTCTGTTCGAGGCGGCGCTGCGCAGGGCGGTGGCGGAGGCCGAGCCGTACAACGTGCGGTTCGAGGAGGTCGGCGGGGTCCCGTGGCAGGTGCTCGAGCCGGTGCGGGACTGGCCGTTCCCGGTGATCGATGTCAGCGGTGAGCCGGACCCGCAGGCCGCCGCCGAGAAGTGGATGCGGGAGGAACTGCGGCGCCCGATGGATCTGGGGCGCGGACCACTGTTCTCCTACGCCCTGTTCGTGTGGGCACCGGATCAGTACGCCTGGTACCAGGGTGTCCACCACATCATCACGGACGCGGCGGGGTCCGCTCTGGTGGCGCGGCGGGTCGCCGAACTGTATTCGGCCCTGGTCGACGAAGCCGCCCTGCCCGGGCAATCCTTCGGTTCGCTCCGGTCGCTGCTCGAACGCGACGCGGAATACCAGGCATCGCCGCAACGCGCTGCGGACCGCGCGTACTGGACCGACCGCTTCCAGCACCGTCCCGAGCCGCCTCGGCTCTCCCGGCGCCCCGGCGGCACCCCCTCGCCGGTCGCCCTGCGCGAGACATTTCACCTGTCCGGGGCGGAGGCAGTGCAGCTGCGGGGTGCGGCTCGGGACGCCGGGACGCACTGGTCGGCCATGGTGATCGCCGCCACCGCGGCCTACACGCACCGGATCACCGCGGAACGCGATGTCGTCATCGGACTGCCGGTCACCGCGCGCACCGACGCCGCCCTTCGCGCCATGCCGGGCATGTTCGCCAACGTCGTGCCGTTGCGCCTGGAGGTGTCGGCGGACATGCCCGTACGGGAGCTGCTCAGGCAGGTGTCGCGCGAGGTCCGCGGCGCGCTGCGCCACCAGCGCTACCGCGGTGTCGACCTCGCCCGGGACCTGCGGCTGCCGGACAGCGGACGCGGCCTCGTCGGCCCGCAGGTCAACATCATGCCCGCGCACGACGTGACATTCGCCGGACACCAGGTCACTGCCCACAACATGTCCAACGGGGTCGTCGACGACCTCGCCGTGATGGCGTACGACATCTCGGACGGCGCGGGCATCCGGATCGACCTCAACGCCAGTGCCGACCTGTACACCAAGGACGACCTGGCCGGGCACCGGACCCGCTTCGCCACGCTGCTGGCCGCCTTCTGCGACACCTCCCGCCCCGAGCGCACCGTGGGCGACGCCCACCTGCTCTCCGCCGGTGAACGCCGGCGGGTGCTGGTCGAGTGGAACGACACCGCTCGTCACGTGCCCGACACCACCTTGACGGAGCTCCTCACCGCGCAGGCACGGCGCACCCCCGGCCGCCTCGCGCTCGTCGCCGAGAACGGTGACACCGGCGCCCGGCGGATGACGTATGCCGAGCTGGACGCCGCCGCCGGACGCCTGGCCCGCCTGCTCGCGGCCCGTGGCGCCGCCCCGGGGCGCACCGTCGCCGTCGGGCTGCCGCGAGGGACGGACCTGGTCGTCGCGCTGCTCGCCGTGCTCAAGACCGGAGCCGCCTACCTGCCCCTGGACCCGGACCAACCGGTCGAGCGGCGGGGCCGCATGCTCTCCGGCGCGGAGCCGACGCTGCTGATCACGGGGTCGGACGACGCGGCCGCCGCGCCGCTCCTCCCGGGCGACGACGTACCCCGGCTGCTGATCGACGCCCCGGAGAGCAACGGCACGCTCCACCACCGGACTGGGAATCCCGGGGTGTCCCGCCCGGCATCCGGCCCGCTGCCCGCCGCACGCCCGCGGGATCCGGCGTACGTGATCTACACCTCGGGCTCCACCGGGCGCCCCAAGGGGGTATCCGTCCCCCACCGGGCCATCGTCAACCGGCTGCTGTGGATGCAGGACACCTACCCCCTCACCGGCGACGACCGGGTCCTGCAGAAGACACCGGTCGGTTTCGACGTATCCGTCTGGGAGTTCTTCTGGCCGCTCATCAGCGGCGCCACGCTCGTCCTGGCCCGGCCCGGCGGCCACCGCGACCCCGCCTGCCTGGCCCGCGTCCTGCGCGAACACCGCATCACCACGGCCCACTTCGTGCCGTCCGTGCTCGACGCCTTCCTCGCCGAACCGGGCGCCGCCCGCTGCGCGGACCTCCGGCGCGTCTTCAGCAGTGGTGAGGTGCTGCCGCGCGGGACGGCCGACCGGTTTCACGCGCTGCTGCCGCGGGCGGAGCTGCACAACCTGTACGGGCCCACGGAGGCCGCCGTCGACGTGACCCACCACCGGTGCGTGCCCGGCGCCCGGGGGCCGGTGCCGATCGGAAGGCCGGTGTGGAACACGCGGCTCTACGTCCTGGACGCCGCCCTCCAGCCGTGCCCGCCCGGCGTGCCCGGAGAGCTGTATCTGGCGGGCGCGCAGCTGGCCTCCGGCTACGTCGGCCAACCCGGTCTCACCGCGGAGCGGTTCCCCGCCGATCCGTTCGGGCCTCTCTTCGACGAGCCGGGCGCCCGGATGTACCGCACGGGTGATCTGGTCCGGTGGCTGCCGGACGGCAGCGTCGATTTCCTCGGCCGCACCGACGACCAGGTGAAACTGCGCGGCGTACGGATCGAACTGGGCGAGGTCGAGGCCGCCCTGCGCACTCTGCCCGGTGTCACCGGGGCCGCCGCAGCGGTAGCGGGCGAGCAACTGGTCGGGTACCTCACCGGGGCCTGGACGACGAGTGCCGGCGCAGGGGGAGTGGGCATCGCGGCGGTGCGCCGCCGACTGGCGCGCACACTGCCGGAGCCGATGCTGCCCGCCACCCTCGTGGTGCTCGACGCGCTCCCGCTGACCGTGAGCGGAAAGCTGAACCGCAAGGCCCTTCCGCCGCCGCGCGTGGAACCCGCCACGGCCGGCTCCCGTTCGCCGCGCGACGAACGGGAGGAGCGGCTGTGCGCGCTCTTCGGCGAGATCCTCGACATCGGCCCCCCAGGCGTCGACGACGACTTCTTCCAGCTCGGCGGCCACTCGCTGCTCGCCTCCCGCCTGGCGGCACGCGTCCGCGCGACGCTCGGTGCACAGCTGTCCGTTCGTGACGTGTTCGAGGCGCCCACCGTCGCGCAGCTCGCGGAGCGGCTGGGGGGCCCGCGCGGGGTGGGGCTCCCCAGCCAGGACCGGGGAAGGACGGCAGCGCTTCCGGAACGCCGGGAGGAGCCGCTCTTCCGACGGGCCCCCGACGGACCGGAACCCGGCCACCGGCTCGACCCGATGCTCACGCTCCGCGCGGGGGGCGACAGGCCGCCCCTGTTCTGCGTACACGCCGGCACCGGCCTCGGCACGCCCTACGCCGGCCTGCTGCGCCACCTCGGGCCGGACCGGCCCGTCCACGTCCTTCAGGCGCGGGGGCTGAGCGACCCCGGCGCCGTACCGCCGGCCAGCGTGGAGGAGATGGCCGCCGACTACGTACAGCGGATCCGCTCGGTCCGGCCGGCCGGCCCCTATCACCTGCTGGGCGCGTCCTTCGGCGGCATCGTCGCCCACGCCATGGCGACCCTGCTGCAGAGCGAGGGCGACCGTGTCGGTGTGCTCGCGGTGCTCGACGCCTACCCGGACAACAGGAGGGCCTTCACCGCTCTGCCCGAGCTGAACCGGCGACAGTGGCTGCAACTGCTCGTGGCCCACCTCCAGGACGAGACGGACGGCCTCGCCGGCGTGGACGGCAGCTTCCTGCGCACCACCGCCCCAGCCGGCATCGGGGAGACGACGGACACCGGTGACACCCCGGATGCCGACCTGCTGACGGCGGTCCTGATCCGCGAGACCGGCCTGCCCGCCCACCTGTTCCAGGGACGGTCGGCTTTCCCCCTCATGGACGTCGTACGCACCAACATGCAACTGATGAGCACGTTCGTGCCGGGTGTCTTCCGGGGCGACCTGCTGCTGTTCACCGCGGACGAGACGATCCCCGGTCACCGGCGCGACCCAGCCCACACCCCGCAGGAATGGCAGCGGCACGTGGACGGCGCCGTACGGGTCCACGGGGTACCGGCACACCACTTCCACTTGATGAGGGCCCGGCCCATGGCGAGCATCGGCCCAGTGGCCGCCGCGGCGCTCGACGGAGCAGAAGAAGGCGGAACGGGTGCTGCGCCTGGCCCGGCCTCGGGGGCCGACGCACGACGCGGTGCTGGATGAGCTGCTGGAGGCCACCACGCGGCAGCTGAACCCGCGAGGCGTCCGTCCGGGCACGTGCCCGGAACTGTGGCCTCCATCACAGCGAATGTGATCTTGACCTGGTGAGATCGTCGGATGCTCGGTTTCCTCATCCGTCTCCTGCCGTTCTGGGTGCGCGAGCCCCTGCTCATCGCGGTCGGGTCCGTTTTCGGCGTACGCATCGCGTATCTCGCCGTACGTGATCACGATCGGGTCGCGGCCGGTCTCGGCGCGGTGTTCCTCGTGTTCACCGCGATACGCGTCCACACGGTGGTCCGGGCCCTGCGCGCACGCCGGAACCCGGGTCCGGCGGCCTCCGCGGACGGGGCGGCGGCCGGCGCCGGCACCCAGCCGCAACCACAGCCGCAGCCCGCGCCCCGATTCGAGGCCCAGGCCGGAACCGAGCCCCTTCCCGGCCCCGACACCGCGGAGAAGGAGCACAACGCGTGGGGCCAGGCCGTGGCGGCCGTGGCCGTGTTCGGGGCACTCGCGGCGGCACTGTGGCTGGCACCACGCTTCACACCGTCCGACGACAACTCCCCGAAGGCCGCCTCGTGTTCGGGCGGGTCCCACGAGAAGCTTCCGAAGGTCTACAAGGACACACCGCACCCGGTGACCGGTGAGGAACTGTGCAGGGCACTCAACCGCCCAGACCTGGCCGAACTCCTGGGAACGCCCCAGGAGACCGCGACCATCGCTTCCGGCACCAACAACACCGCTCCCCTCACCGATGGGAGGGTCGCCCAACCGGAGGCCGAGGTCGCCTTCGACACGTACACCGTGAACGTCTCGGCCACCTACAACCATCTGACGACCGGCCAGTACGTGAAGCTGATGAAGTTCGGGAACGAGAGGGACATCAAGACGCTCACCGTTCTCGGCCGGCCCGCGGTCCTGTCCTCGGACCACACCATGAAGTTCGAGATCGATCTCGGGAGCAGCGGGTCCGGCGGACCCGTCGAACAGGGCCCCCTGGCCCGGACGCTGTCCGTGGCCCTGGACCGTCATGACCGGGGCGGCTACTGCGACATCACCGTGTGGAGCACGTCCGGAGCCCTCCCGGACGACAGCGCTCTGCGCGGCATCGCCGAGAAGGTTCTTCCGAAGATCCCCGAACGGCCTCTCCGGTGAGACAGCGTCAGCCCCGCGCGGATGTGCCCGGGTGAGATGACGTCCTCTGCGTTTCGGCCGCTCTTCCCCGCCGTGAGCCGTTCCCTGTCGACGACGCGGAACAAGAGGAATTTCTTCTTCCTGTGAGTAGGCCGATCCGCTGGGTATCCGGGGTGATCTACGGCCGCAGGGGTCGTAGGTGCACGGGGACGCAACTGCGCCTCATGGGAGGGAACTTGATGGGCAACAGGACGTCAGCGCTGGCCGCCTTAGCGGGAGCTGCGGTGTTGGTCCTCACCGGATGCGGGAACGGCTCCGGCTCCGACTCCAAGGAGCAGCCGTTCGAGGGCAAGAGCGCCGACAGGATCGCAGCCGAAGCGGTCAAGGCGACCGAGCAGGCCGACTCGATGCACGTGCAGGGCAACCTGCGGCAGGCCAACGGGGCGGCACTCGACGTGGATCTCTCCGTGGACCAGCGCAAGAACTGCGAGGGCACGGTGAAGACGGCGGGAACGACGGCCGACGTGCGCCACGTGAACGCCACGCTGTACCTGCGGGGGAACGAGGCGTACTGGAAGAAGGCCCTCAAGGACCAGCCCCAGGGCGACAGGATCGTGCCGAAGGTGAGCGACAAGTGGGTGAAGGCTCCCGCCGACGACTCCATGACGCAGGGCCTGTGCGACAAGCAGGGGCTGGTGGCGTCGATGGACGAGGACAAGTCCGAGCGCAAGGGGCTGAAGAAGGGCGCCACGACGACCGTGGACGGCAAGAAGGCCATCCGGCTGACCAAGAAGTCGGCGGGCGGTGAGACGCTCAGCCTGTTCGTGGCCACCGAGGGCAAGCCCTACATCCTGCGAACCACCACCAGCGGCGGGAAGAGCCCCAACACCGCCACGTTCAGCGAGTACGGCAAGGCCGTGAACCCCGAGAGGCCCGCTGCCGGTGACACCGTCGACCTCAAGGAGGTCGCCTCGGGGCAGGGCGGGGCTTGAGCTAGGGCCGGTACCGAACGATCACGGCGCGGCTGAAGTTGGCGTCGCCGGACGCTCCGAGTTCGGCCGCGCCGACGCCCCAGGCCTCACCGGTCCCAGGAACCGGGACGATCCCGGTCAGCCGGAACGCCTGTTTCCTGTCGGCCTCGGTGACCTTCCCGGTGGTCCCGGGGACGTAGGGCGGCCGTGCGATGCGGCTGACCTTCCCGTTCTCGCCGCGTACCCTTCTGGCGTCGAGGACCATCGCAGGCAGTGCGTGCGACTTGTTCCAGCGCTTGCCGTCCCAGTGCAGAGCGCAGGGACGGTCGCCCGGAGGGGCGTATTCGGTGCCGGTGTACGGGCCGTACTCGATCCCCATGGCCCACACGTCGTCGGCTCCCCGCGCGAGGAGCGTGTGCACCTGCGTCCGGCAGCCGGGAAACCTCGCGTCCGCCGTCTCGACGTCCGGCATCCGCTCCTCGCGCCACTGCCGCCCGTCCCAGCGCGCGGCCGCGAGCCGAAGCGGGCGCCATGTCGGGTGGTCCGGATCCGGCTCGTCCGCCAGGTCCGCCTCCGGGTCGGGGACGTTCCCCGCCACCCGGAGATCCCCGCCGGCGGTCTCCGTCGTGATGGCCTGTGCCTCCAGTGGCAGCCGGGTGGCGGTCCAGCCGCGCCCGTCCCAGTGCCAGGCCGTCCGTTGCCTGGGCGGGCCGAGCGCCCAGACGTCGGAGGACCCGAGCACCGCGACACCGGTCAGGTCGCCTCTTCCGGGCGGCGTGACGGCCAGCCAGCGGGTGCCGTCGAACCGGGCGGCGATCGCAGTGGGGTACGTGCCCGGCCCGTGGCTGACGCGCGCGAAGAGCCAGGCGCTGCCCGCGCCGGCGTACAGGGTCGTCGAACTGAGCGTGCCGCCGCCGAGTGCGTCACGCAGATCGGAGGTCAGGTCGTACGGCTGCCACCGTGAGCCGTCGAACCGGAGCATCTGCATCGGCGGGGCGGAGGCGCCGGCATCCTGGAGCGACGCGATGGCCCAGGCCTCGCGCTGGGACACGGCGGCGATGTCAAGCACCTGATTGCCGACGCGGTCGACGTCGGAGACGTACTCGTACGCTCAGGCCCCGTGGACGGGTGCTTCACCGGCGCGGGAAGCACTCGGCGTCGGACCGGCCGGGTGGGGCCCCTGCGTGCCGCATCCGGCGAGCAGCGCGACGACGGCGAGGAGTGCGACCCTGCTGGTGACGCGTGGTGTCGGCATTCGCGGGATTGTACGGCCCGGCGCGGCCCGCCCCTGTGCCGTCACGAGCACCAGCGTAAGGACCATGCCGGGCCGTCCCTGATGAGCGGTCGCGCAGCACCGCCGGCCCCGAGCGCGAAGTCCGCCCGGCGGACGGCGGGATGCGTGCGCTTCACGCGAACCCGGAGCCTTGGAACACCGCGTGGCGAAAGGTCCGGAAAGGGCGTTGTCGGTACCGCTCGCCCCGTCCGACAATTGCACGGCCGCCACCGAGGCGGCAGCCGGGACCGGCACCGCACGCACCTGAGGGTGTCCCCCGCTGCGTGACGGGGGTCTGTGGTGCTGCGCATCCACTTCACCGCGGAGGATCTCGCCCGCACCCGGGTGGCCAGTACCATCGGGGCCGCCGCGGAGACGTATTACAGCCTGGAGATGCTGTGCGGGCGCTCGCTCCCGCTGCCCTTCCAGCGGTGGCGCGCCACGGTGGCCGGCCGGCTGGGCCAGGACGCCGGGCCACTCACCGCGCTGCTGCCGGCCCGGGGCCCGGGCCTCGACCTGCTGGCGCTGGCAGGTGACTCGCCCGACATCGACCACGCCGTGGAGGCTCTGCTGCGGGCACCGCGCACCCTGGTACGCCGCGAACTGGAACCCGTCGCCGTCGGCCCCGCCCACATGCCGTGGGCGCGGGCCCTCGCCGACGGGGACGTGGATGCCCGGCGGTTGCTGGCGGCCGGCCTCGTGGCCTGTCACCGGGTGGCCGTCGCGCCGTACTGGGCGGCTTTCCGGTCACAGCTGGAGGCCGTACGGGCGCAGTACGCCCGCACGTTCCTGGAAGGCGGAGTCGACGCTCTGCTGGCCGCTCTGAGCCCTTCGCTGGTGCGCTGGCGGCCGCCCGTGCTGGAGATACGCCACCCCCGCCCGGTCGAGATCCATCTGGGCGGCAGAGGTCTGATCCTGGCGCCGACGCTGTTCTCCTGGCGTGCGTTCAGTCTGCTGTACGACCCGTACGACGACGCGTCGGTGCCGCGGCTCACCGTGCCCGCGGTGACCGACGCGGCCACCGGCGCCGCGCTGTGGCACCCCAGGGGCGCCGTGAGCGGCGATCCCCTGGGCGCCTTGCTCGGACGTACCCGGGCCACCGCGCTGCGCGTGGCCGCCGGCGGTTGCAGCACCACCGAACTGGCCGCGCGTCTCGGTGTGTCGCCGGCGGCCGCCAGCCAGCACACCAGGGCGCTGCGCGAGGCGCGCCTCATCACCACCAGCCGGCGCGGTGGTTCCGTGCTGCACATGGCCACCGCCCTGGGCCGGGAACTGCTGGACGGGAACCGGTAGTACCGCGCAGCGGGCCGGGGCCCTTAAGCCGTGGCTTAAGGGCCTGGCCGCGTCGACGGGTTCGAGGTCCTCTGGACTTCCTGACACGCAGCCTGAGGAGTGGAGCGTGTCTGAACAGCCGGCCATCAATTTTGGGAGACCTCATTGGGTACTCGTCTCGCGGCCATGCTCTGCGGCGTCGCACTCACCGCAGGAACGCTGCTGAGCGCGCCAGCCGCCACCGCCCAGGCGTCCGCCTACCCGACCAGCAAATTCGACGTGACCGTCGGGAACACCTTCACGAGGGGCACCATCACCTGGTACGCCCGCTCAGTTACCTTGACGGGCGTACACAGGTCCGTGGACGTGGACTACTGCCGGGGCACCTCGGCGTTCACCCTCACCACCCGTAATGCCGAACTGGGCAGAGGCTTCAGTGACGAGAGGGTGTGCGGCACGAGCAGGGAGTTCACGCTCCCTGTGGAGGCGGATGTCCAAGGCGGTGCGGCCGTCGTACGCGTCTGTCTCGATGACGGTGGCGCACCCGACAACATCACGTACTACAAGTGCGAGCGGTACGGGCGCCCTTGAGCGCCGGCAGGCGCTGAGACGGCCCGTACGCTCCGGGAGCCCTGGGCGCCGGGGGGGAGAGTAGCGGCCCCCGCCCAGGGCTCCCGGCTGTCCGGCGGTACCTGTCCGGGTCTCGGTCAGTGGGGGAGCCGCTCCATGAGCCAGCGGCACAGCTCTTCGGTGACGGCGGTGTGTGCGGTGGTCGTGGACGAACAGACGAATTCGTCCAGCTCGCTCTCGTCCTGGTTCAGTTCGTGGATGTTCGCGTACAGGTCGTCCTGCTCGTCGATGTTGCGGATCGCGACCGCGCTGACCGAGGGGACGAAGCAGACGTCCTCGTGCCGCAGATCCGCCTTGCCGCCGAGCTTCTTGATCGTGTCGGCGAGGATCTTGTACGTGTGCAGGGTTCCGCCCGGTGCGCCGTCGACTTCCGGGAAGCCGTTCGTCGTGATGGTCTTCTCGGCCTTGGGGAACCGGCGGTTCAGGTACGCGGCCGTGACGTCGTCGCCCTGGGCCTGGGCGTAGAAGGCGGTGCCCGGGTAGATCCGGTCGATCCGCAGCGCGACATCGCCGGGCTTCACGTCCGGCAGGCCGATTCCGTCGGCCCGGCCGTTGGCCACGGCGATCTTCATCGGGATCGCGGGCCAGTCGCCGACCCGTTCCAGCTCGGCCAGGAACTCCGTGCGCTCCGGCGCGATGCCGATCTTGCCGGTGTCCTTGTCGTAGTGCCGCCACAGCATCTGGCGCGCGGCCGGGCTGTTCATCTGCTTCGCGAAGTCGTTCGCGAAGGGGATGAAGTGGGAGAACGCCTGCACGCCGACCGGGATGGAAGCGCCGCGGTGGGGGCTGTCGTAGGAGAAGTACAGCGCGGTCCGGTGGTCGACGTGCTCCTTCTCCATCTTGGCGAGTGCGTAGCGGGTGACGATGCCGCCCATGCTGAAGCCGCCGACGACCAGACGGTCGTCGCCCTGCTGCGTTCCGGTGGCCTGCGTGACGGCGGCCACGACCGTCTCCGCGTTGTCCAGGATCGAGGCGCTGCGCTCCTCGAAACCGAGCAGGATCACGTCCCTGCCACGTCGGCGCAGCTCGCTGATGAACGCGAAGTCGCCGCCCTCCAGCCCTTGGTAGAGCACGTCGAGCCTGCTCCGCCCGAGGTTGAAGCCGTCGGCCATGATCACGGGCCGGGTGAGACTGCGGTTGCCCTCGCCGAGGAACACCCACGCGAAGCCGTTCGGCAGGGGCCACTCCTCGTGCTCCGGTACCTCGGCGGTCCCGGCGGGTCCGGCGGTCAGCGGACCGCCGAGAGTGAACGAACCGACGTTGGGCTCGGTCGTCTCAGACATGGACGTACTCCTCGTGAGGGGGTGGGTGAGACGACGCCATCATGGGGGGCGATTCGGGCGTATCGCCCTTCTGGGCTGCGGAGTTCACCACTTTTGGTGGAGCACGCACGGGAAGTGTTTGACACGCCCGGCATGTGCTGCCGGCATGGCGGGGCAACGGGTCGGCCCCCGCTCCCCCGGCCCGCTCGCACCGGGGCCACGCCTCCGGTGCGGTCCCGGACGCAACGCTGCCGACGCCGGCGGTGTCCCTTCCCACGGTGCGGGTCCGCGTCCGGTGACCCGGTGGGCGGCGAGGTCAGCCGCCGCGTACGAGGCGGACGACGACGGGGGCGCCGAAGGGGGCGCCGGACTGGTTGACCTGGACGTGTCCGGCGCCCAGCCACGTGCCGGTGCCGGGCACCCGGTGGATCTGCGACAGCCACAGCGACTGACGCGAATCCTCGCGGGCCCCGGTCGAGGTGGGCAGGCGGTGGCGTTCCACCTTCACGCACTCGCCGTCGTCGGTCAGGTACCAGTTGCCCTGGAGGAACAGTCCCTTGTCGTCCTGCCCCACCGGGGTCCGCACGGCGCACTCGCCGGGCGCCGGCTCCTGCTCGGCCCACTTCGAGCCGTCCCAGCGCAGTCGCAGGTACTGGTCCGCGGGTTCGTCGTCGATCTCGCCGTGGTTGAAGGTGTTGGTGCCGTACGCGCGCACCTCGCCGCTGTCGAGCGGGAAGACCTGGACGAGTTCGGCGCTGGGTTCCGGCGGGAGGGGTTCGTCGAAGCGGGCCTGCGGAGTCCTGACCGGCTTCCAGCTCGTGCCGTCCCAGTGCATGGAGGCGGGCTGGCTGTAGCGCAGGCCGTAGGCTTCTTCGGTGCCCGGGCCCGTCGAGCGGCTGCCGACCGCCCAGACGTCGTGCGGTCCCGCGACGGCGAGGTCGGTGGTGCGGTACGGGAGCCGGGTCGTGGTCCAGCCGGTGCCGTCCCAGTGCCGGGCGGACTGCTCTCCGGTCTGCAGGGCCCAGATGTCGTCCGGGCCCGCGGCCTCCAGGTCCATGACCGGGCCCGGCGGGGGATCCGGAACCGCGGACCAGCGGGTGCCGTCCCATCTCGCCCAGGAGTTCTCGGCGGTGTCCTGCCCAGAGGACTGCTGTCCCAGCCAGAGGGCCTGGTCACCGATCTCTTCGAGCACGAGGGGAGCCACGACGGCGCCGACAGCCTCGGGGACCGGCTCACGCTTCCACCGCGTACCGTCGAAGTGCAGCAGATACGGGCGGGACTCGGCGGTGTGGCCGCTCCCGACGGCCCAGATGTCGTCCTCGGCGAGGGCGGCGACATCCACCAGGTTGCCGCTGCCCTCCTCGATGTGCTCGAACTCCCAGGCCAGGGAAACCGTGGAGGGTTTCGACGGGCCGCCCGTGCCGCCGGGGCGCTCCGTGCCGGCGGGGCGCTCCGTGCCGGCGGGGCGCGTGCTGCGGGAGGCGGCCGGCTCGGAGTCCGCGCCGCACCCCGCCGCCGTGAGCACGGCGGCCAGTACGGCGACGGCCGCCGTTATGCCCGTGGTCCCAGGTCCCTCAGTTCTGCGCATGACCGCCGTCCCCTTCCGCTCCCCGTGTCGACGCCCATCCTCCCCGACCGCGTGAGCCGTGCGGAGGCGTGACGCCGCTTGCCTGCCGCGGGAGTTCTCCCCCGTGGCGCCGTTGGGGCAGGTACGCCCACCGGAATGCGGTGTGCGGCGCGGCCGGGTTCCGCCCGGCGTCTGGCGGGCCGGTGGCCGTGCGGGTCAGGCGGTGCTGAGCGGGTGGGCCGCCGTGGCGGAGCGTGGGGGCCATGCGTGGGGGGCGAGGATGCCGAGGACGTAGGCGCGGGCGACGAGCGCGGGGCGGGTGGCGGCGCCCAGGAGTTGCCGCAGGCGGCTGAGGTGGTAGTCGAGCGTCTGCCGGGACAGTTTCAGCGAGGTGGCGATGTCGCTGTTGCTGCTGCCCTGGGCCAGGAGGGACAGGATGCGGATCTGTGCGGCGGTGAGCGGCGGGTGGGCCTCGTGGGCGAGGCTCTGGTGGGTGACGACGGCCCAGACGTGGCGGGCCCGGCTGGTGGAATGGCCGATTGTCGTCAGGTGGAGCTCCGCGCGGCGTTGCAGCCCCTGGGGGTCGACGAGCAGGGCGGTTGTCTCCACGCGCCGGGTGCGGCGGGCTATGAGGCTGTTCCACCGGTGGCGCAGCGTGTCGAGGCCGGGGGCGGGCTCGGGGGCGAGCAGGGTGTGGGCGCGGCGGCCGACCAGGTCGGGCAGGCTGAGGTGGAAGAGTTCCGCGGCTGCCGCGCTTGCTTCGATCACGCGCCCGTTTGCCGACAGCAGGGCGCAGGGCAGTCCGCTGTGGTCGCGCAGGGCGCTGAGGTTCTCCTCGGCCTCCTGGCGCTGAGCGGTGGCGCGCAGGTGGTCGGTGATGTCCACGTAGATCCCGGCGATGCAGGTGCGGGCGTGTTCCCGTACCGGGAAGCGGTGGCCGAACGCCCGGCCCGTGCTGCCGTCCGGGCGCCGGTAGCGCAGGGTGTGGCGCACCGGCGTGCCCCGGGTGAGGATCTGTTGGTCGAGGGCGCGGAAGCGGTCGGCCTCGGCGGGAGTGTCGAAGTCCTCGATGTACTTGCCGACCAGTTGCCGGGGGACGGTGCCGTAGAGGTGCGCGTAGGCGTGGTTGGCCCACAGGTAGCGGCCGTGGCGGTCCCGGATGAAGGCGGCGGCCGGGGCGAGGTCCACGAGGTCCGCGAAGGCGGTGTAGCCGCGGGGCACCGCGGCGTGGGTGTCGGGTTCTGTCGTGCAGAGGCGGGCGCGGTGCTCGGGGTGATGCCGGACCACGGGGAGGTGCTCGAGCAGTGTCTTGGGGCTGGGATCGTCCACAGCGGTCTCCGTCCGTATACGACTGGCTGACGCACAGTCACCTGACGTTGGATATCCCGCCCGGTCCGGCACAAGCTCCGTTCCCGGCCGAAGTGCCGAAAGTGGACGGTGGGCCGAGGGGCTGGTCCACGGGCGGGCGCGGGGGCGGTTCGCGGCTGCGTACGCGGGCCGGGGCGCGGCTTCACCCGCTCCGCAGGACTCGGCACGTATGCGCAGATCGCGCTGGGCGGCCCGGCACGGTGGCGCGACTCAGGCATTTGCCTGAACGGCGGGCGCCCTGTGCGGTGTTGGCGGCGGGTGCCGCCTGGTCCCCTTGAGTGTGCGGGTGAACACGCTTCCGGCGTCCACCCGCACGCGATGTTCCCCGGGCCCGCCACCGCACCAGCGGTGCGGGCAGGGGTCCGTACCGGATGAGTGAATGGAGACGGATTTCTGTGAGCACGGTGCTGTTGGTGCATGCCAAGGGTGGTCCGCCGCTCGGCCATGTCCTGTCGCGGACGGCGGCGAAGGCGGACGTGCACCTGCTGGCGCTCAGCGCTCTTCCGCCTGCCGTGACGGGGGCCGCCGCCGGACTGTGCGCCTCGGTGGTGACGCCCGGCGACGCGGAATGCTCCGACCTGGTGTCCCTGATCGTGGCGCGGGCCAGGGAGGTGGGCGCGGACGCGGTGCTCACGTTCTCCGAGTACGCGGTCGTGGCCGTCGCCGCGGCCTGCGAGAAGCTCGGTCTTGCGGGCGCGGGCGGCGCCGTCGAACTCGCCCGCGACAAACGGCTGATGCGCAGCACCTGGGAGCAGCACGGTCTGCCGCAGCCCGCGTTCCGTGCGGTCGCCACGGAGGCGGACCTGCGTGCGGCGGTGGATTCCCTGTCCTGCCCGCTGCTGCTCAAGGCGGCCTGGAGCGCGGGGTCCACCGCGCACCAGATCATTCGCTCCCCCGGTGAGGCGTCCGCAGCCTGGGCCCGTTCGCGTGAAGTCATGGCGGAGTCGGCCCGGTTGGGATTCGCGGAGCTTCATGTCGCTGCGGCCGACGCGGACTTCGTGGTGGAGGAGATCGTCAGCGGTTCGGCCGCGGACTGGTTCGAGGAGCCCGGCTGGGGCGACTACCTCAGTGTCGAGGGTGTCGTGGCAGGCGGTGTCTTCCACCCCGTCTGCCTCAGCGGCCGGATGCCCACCGTCGAGCCGTTCACCGAGCGCGCCGGTATCACCCCCGCCCTGCTCTCCCCCGCCGCGCAGGACCGGGTCGTGGCGCTGGCCCGTCGCGCCGTCGACGCTCTGGGCCTGCGCGACTGCGGGACGCACACCGAGATCAAGCTCGGTCCGGACGGCAGCATGTGGCTGATCGAGACGGCCGCCCGGTTCGGCGGTGCGATGACGGTGCCGCAGATCGAGGAGGTCTTCGGGCTGGATCTGATCGGCATGCTCGTCGATCACCTCCTGGGGCGGCCGGTCGCGTGGCCCGAGCAGGCTCTGACGCCCGCGCAGGCGCGCGGTGCGGCGGGTTCCCTGGTCGTCCTCGCGGTCGACGGGCGGGGCGAGGCCTGGCAGGGCCGCAGGGTCTGGGACTTTCCCGTGGTCGCCTCGAACGTGCCGCTGAGCCGGGGCAGTGAGCTGTCGGTGGTGGCGGAGAGTTCGCTGACCGACGGCAGCGTCGTACCGGTCTACGACCCGGCTGCGGGCGCCAACACCATGGCCGCGCTGTGTCTGCTGTTCGCCGCCGACCCGCAGACGGTGCTGCGGGACTTCGAGGCCCTGGTGGACGCCCTGCCCCGGGTGCTGCCCGCCGCGCGGTGCGAGGAGGTCCCGGCATGAGCGCCCCGCTGGTCACCGGTGCCGCCGAGCCGGCCACGGACCGCACGGTCGTCGGCGAGAACCTCTCCCTGCCGTTGTTCCGGACACTGTCGGGGGTGCTGGCCGGTCACCCCTATCTCAAGGTCGTCGTCGACCGTGTGGAGAACACCTGGCACGTGCTCGACACCAGCGCGCACCCCTTCCACGTCAACTACGTCGCGACCCGGGTGCTGGGGATGGACCTCACCGCGCTGGACGAGGACCTGGACGCGTTCAACGCCTCCGTCTACACCGACCCCGGGCGCCGTTTCCTGCTCGGTGTGCTGTCCCTGCACAGCGAGCAGGACACGGAGGGCCGCGAGCGGCTGTTTCTCGTCCTCGAGACGACCGAGGCCGACACCATGCACGGCGAACTGCTGCAATTCTTCTACGAGTTCGTGCGTGCGCGGGTCGACAGCAGGCTGCCGCTGCTGCTCAAGCCCGCCAACCACGGGCAGGAGGAGGAGCTGTCGGCGATCAGCGAACAGCGTGTGCCGCGCATCCTGAGCCATGAGCTGTTCGGGTCCCGGGAGCGGACGCCGCTGAACCCCGGCGAGGCCACCGGACGGCTGCGGTTCTTCCGTACGCACCAGGAGTACGCGGCTGCGGAGGCGGGCCTGGGCTGGTCGGACATCGTGGCGATGCCGTGCCTGCCCGACGACGTGCCGCGGGTCGCCGGATTCGTCAACACCGCCCCGATCACGCCGCTTTCGCACACCAATGTCCTCGCCTCCGGCTGGGGCATCCCCAACGCGATCGTGCGCGACCTGGAACAGCTCGTCGAGCAGGACGGCCTCGACGGCGCGTGGGTGCGCTACCGGGTCGGCGAGGACGAGATATCCCTGCGGCGGCTGGACCACGAACCGGAACTGCGGGCCCCGGCCTGGCATCAGCAGCGCATCCGCCTCGAACCGCCGCTGCTCGAGGACGCCCCCGTGCTGTCCCTGCACCGGCTGCGCAGCGCCGACCGCGACCGCTACGGCACCAAGGCGGCCAACCTCGGTGAGCTGCACCATGTGCTCGACAGCCGTACGGCGGATCTGACGTCCTTCTACGGACGGCCCCGGCCGCCGCGTGAGGACCTCTACGGGCACCTCGCGGCCCGGCTCGGCCTGAGCGCGCCCACCGCCGGACAACTGCGCGCCAGGGCAGCGGAGTTCGTCGCCGGCGCGGTCAGCGCTCCGGAGGGGGTCGCGGTTCCCTTCGCGCTCCAGCAGCGTTTCCTCGCCTCCTCCCCCGTCCTCCAGCAGGGCATCGGCAAACTCAAGCTGGCGCTCGAACTCGATGCCACCGACGTCCTGGACTCGCTCTGCCTGCACCTGCAGCACCTGATCCGGCACACGCCCGTCCCCGAGTCGGTCACCCGGCAGATCGACCAGGCGTTCCCCGCCGCGACGGCCCCGCGCGGGCCTCTGGTGGTGCGCTCCTCCTCCAACGCCGAGGACCTCCCGGGGTTCTCCGCGGCGGGCGTCTACGACTCCGTCACCACCGTCCACGGCACCGGCGAACTCCTGGACGCCGTACGCCAGGTGTGGGCGTCCCTGGTCTCACCCCGCAGCGTGCGGCTGCGCCACCAGGTCGGCATCTCCCTCGACGACACCTACATGGGCGTGATCATCCAGGAGTACGTGCCGGCCGTTCTGGGCGGTGTCCTGGTGACCTGCAATCCGACCCGCCGGGAGGACTTCCGCAACGTCTACCTCAACTGCTCCCCCGGCTCCCCCGAGCAGGTGGTCGACGGCTCGGTCCTGCCCCAGCAGTACCTGTACAACACCGTGGAGGGCGGCGGCCGCACCGTCGCCCTGGGCTCCTGGGGCGAGGGGCTGCCCGCCGCCACCCGCGCCCGGCTCGCCGACCTGTCCCTGACCGGACGGCTCCTGCAGTCCCATTTCAGCGGGGCGGACGTGGACAAGCCGCTCGACATCGAGTGGCTGATGACCGAGCGGGGCGACTTCCGGCTGGTCCAGATCCGCCCCTACGCGCTGTGAGGACGCGTCCCGGCCCACCGCGCCCCGGCACGGGGGCGAGCGCGGGCCCGACGGACACCGCCCGCCGGATCATCCGGCTCAACTACGGCTTCCAGCTGCTGTTCAACCTGCTGTGGTGGATGCCGGTCTTCTACGCCTACCAGAAGGCGGCCGGCCTCTCGGACGGGCAGATCTTCGGCATCCAGAGCATCTACTACGTGGCCTTCTGCCTGCTGGAGATCCCGACCGGGCTGATCGCCGACCGGATCGGCACCCGCAACTGCCTGCGGGCCGGAGCGGTGGTCATGACGGCGGCGAACCTGGTCCCGGTCGTCAGCGCCTCCTACACCGGATTCCTCCTGCACTTTTTGGCCATCGCCGCCGGCCGGTCACTGACCTCCGGAGCGGCGAGCGCCTACCTGTACGACGGGCTGCGGGCGGAGCGGTGCGATGAGCACTATCTGCGGGCGGAGGGCACCGCACGGGCCCTGGGACTGGCGGCGAAAGTGGTGTGCTGGCCGCTGGTCGGGCCGCTGATGGCCCTCGCCCACCCGGCGCCGTACGTGCTCAGCGCCGCGAGCGCCGCGGGCTCCCTCGTCTGCGCCGCGATGCTGCCCCGGCTCGCGGGAACAGGCGCGGGTTCGGGCCGGGCCGAGGGGGGACGGCGGGGCGGCGCGTTCCTGCGGGACGCGGGTACCGCGCTGCGCTGTGTCGCCTCCTCGCGGTGGCTATCCCTGGTGATGGTGCAGGGCGTGGCGGTGTTCACGCTGTCCCGGATCTGCCAGGTCAACCTCTTCCAGCCGATCCTGCTGGACCACGGCATCGCCGAGGCCTCGCACGGCGGGGTGCTGGCCGCGATGACGGTGGCGGAGGCGCTGGCCTCGGCCCGCCCCCAGTGGCTGAGCCGCCGGCTGCCGCCGGTCGCCTGGGTGTCCGTCCTCAGTCTCGCGCTCGCGGGCACCCTGGCGGCGATGACGCTCGCCGGGCCCTGGGTCGTCGTCGGACTGCTCTGCCTGTTCGCCGCCGCGACCGGTTTCGCGTTCCCCGTCCAGCGCAAACTCGTCAACGACGCGGTGCCGGCACACGCCCCGCGGGCCACACTGCTGTCGGTCGAGAGCATCGTGGACCGCGCGGTGTGCGCACTGGCCGCGATCGCCGCGGGCGCGTACCTGTCGGCCGGGCACCTGGACGCGCTGCTGTGGCACAGCGCGCTGGCGACGGCGGTACTGCTCGGGGTCTTCCAACTCCTCGTGCGCAGCGGGGCGGTTGCGCGGGACCGGGACGGGAAGCAGGCGGTGCCGGTTCCGGACTCCGGCCGTACCGGGACCGCGGGTACCGGGACCGCGGATACCGGGACCGCGGATACCGGGACCGCGGATACCGGGACCGCGGGTACCGGGACCGCGGGTACCGGGACCGCGGGTACCGGGACCGCGGGTAGGGATGACGGCGGCCCGGAGGCCGCGGACCGGCTTCCCGGCTGACCGGAGGAGGCCAGGCGGGTCGTGGTCGGATCCGTGGCCCTGGTGCCGGCGCCGGCGTGGGCCCGCGGCCGTACGCGCCGGGGCGGGAGGGGGGCGTACGACCGCGGACCCTGCGCGTGGACGTCCGTCAGCGCCGCTGCCGGGCCACTACCGGCCGAGGAGTTCGACCAGCCCGGCCGGCAGGAACGCGGGCCGGTGGGGCCGGCCGACCTGGTAGGCCACGAAGCCCAGCGAGGAGGCGACGGCGACCTCCTGGGCCGTCTCCGCCTGGTAGACGACTCGGCAGCGGCCCGAGTCGGCCTTCGCGCGCTGCCACAGGACCGGCGAGGGCTTGCGTTCGGCCTCGGTGCGCGGCGTGCGGATCCGGTCGCCGAAATCCTCCCAGGCGAACGGCACCGGGCCCCGCCACGTCGCGTCGACCTCCTGCTTCAGCCGGGCGGCACGCTCGGCGTCGGTCGCGCCCCAGGAGGGCGGAACGTTGGTGATCAGGCCGACTCTGACGTGGCGTTCCCGCAGGGTCCGCAGATACGAGGCGGCGCCGCTCAGGTAGGCGGTGCTGCCGTCGTCGGCGGTGTGCACCAGGGTCTCCCCCAGGTCGAAGTACACGACGGGACAGGCGTGTTCGCTGCCGGCAGGCGCAGTGCGGGCGGTACCCGTGCCGGTACCCGCGTCCCCGGGGGCGGCCGCAGCCACCGGGGCGCAGAGCAGGGTCGACACCAGGACCGCGCCCAGCGCGAGGCGCGCACGGACCGAACTGTTGGAGGTCATATCACCCTTCACCTTCTCTTGCCGCGGACATGACACGGTATCCGGCGGATGGCCCGGCGGTGGGACGAGCGCGTCATCCGCCGGCGTGGGAACGAACGGCCGGGCAGCCCGGCACGAGCCAAACGTGTGAACGCGGGCCGCGCCCCCGGGCTGCGGCGTGCCGCACCCACCCCGTCGAGGCTTCACTCTTAGCTAGGAGTCGTTTCGTGGCTCGGCACCTGCCGGCCTACCTGATCGACGCGACCGGAGAAGAAGACATTGGGCGCACAACGATCCACCGTGATGTCCCGTACTGCGACCGTGCGCCGCATCGACGCACTGTTCCAGGCCATGGAGGGCGACTTCCTCCTGCGGGAGCAGTTCATCACGGGTCCGTCCCAGGTCCTGATGGAGTACCTCCAGGGCCCGGCCGTCTCGCGGGAGCAGGCGGCCCTCACCGACCGGCTCATCTACTCGGTGTTCGCCAACCCGAAGCTGCTCCAGTGGTTCCAGGGGTACGTGCACCACCACACGGACGAGGTGCCCACCGCGGGGCAGTTCCTCGCCGACTTCTGCGAGGCGACCGTCAGCCACGGTGGCCAGGACGTCGTGGCCGCCCTGCTGGAAGGGTGCGTGGCGGAAACCGGGATCCGCGGACTCACCGATGAGCTGCTGCACTACTTCGTCAACCTCCATGTCGCGCACACCCTCTGCGGCAACGGGGACGGCAGCGGGAGCGGGGATCCGGGGGCGGATCAGGAGAACGTCGGCATGCAGGCCCGCGGCACCACCCCGTTCGTGACGTCCATCACCTGGACCACCTTCGTCCACGTCCAGCAGGCGGACGGTGACCAGGCGATCAGCGCGCACTTCGTGCCACCGTACGCCGCGGTGACCCTCAACGGTCTGGCCCGCTACGCCGTGGAACTCCGCGCACGCGACGCCTTCCGGTTCGGGTGATCCGCGTGGGCACGCCGTGGGACGCCGGATCGGCGGTGGCCCGCGCGAGGGAGGCTGTGGGCGCCGGCCGTGCGCGGGACGCGGCGCGTGATCTCGCCAACGCCCTCCGGGCCGGTCCCGAAGACCGCTATGTGCGACGCGAGTTGGCGCTCCTGCTGATCGCCTCGGGGCGCCGGGACGAGGCGCTGCCGTTGTTGCGTGACGAGATGCGCACGGGTGCCGACGGCCTGGCGTGGGCGCCGGACGTGTTCAAGGCGGCCCTGGAGCAGGGTGACTTCCCGCTCGCCGAGGGGTGCGGCTCGCTCTTCGCCCAGCTGCGCTGGGGCGCCTTCTCCGATCCGGCCGAGCGCTCGGCCGTCCCCCTGAGCGTTCCCAAGCTGCAGCACGACATCGACCAGATGCACTACCTGCAGCATTTGGGTGTGCTGGGCACGGAGTACAGCCGCGTCATCGACGCCTACCGGACCGTGCGCGACCGACTGGCGGCCAGAGGTCCCGCAGCGCGCGAACCCCTGTCCCTCGACGCCGACTTAGGTATCGCCGACACCTACAACCGCCTGCTGCATGTACGCGACACACCGCGCGTGGCGCGTGCCCTGTCCCGACGCTGGGACCCCGCGACCGTCGAGGAGCGGTACCTGTCGACCGCACCCGGCGTGGTGTACGTGGACGACTTCCTCACCGCGGAGGCGCTGGGCGAGCTGTACCGGTTCTGTCTGGAGTCGACGGTGTGGTCCGGCAACCGCTACGCCCACGGCCGGCTGGGCGCGATCATGCAGGACGGGTTCGTCTGCCCGCTGCTCATGCAGATCGCCGAGGAGCTGCGGGACGCCCTGCCCCGGCTCATCGGCGACCGGTACCCGCTGCGCCAGATGTGGGGTTTCAAGTGCGGCCCCGAAGTACCCGCTGACGTCACCACGCACGCGGACTTCGCCGCCGTCAACGTCAACTTCTGGGTCACCCCGGACGAGGCGAACACCGACGAGCACTCGGGAGGTCTGGTGGTGCACGACATCGACGCACCCTTGTCCTGGGGTTTCGACACCTACAACGGCCGCCAGGACCTGATCCATCCGTTCCTGCGATGCCGGCGGGCCCGCAGCATGACCATCCCCTACCGGCAGAACCGGGCGGTGATCTTCAACTCCGACCTCTTCCACGCCTCGGACGCCATCCGCTTCCGGCCCGGCTACGAGAACCTGCGCATCAACGTCACGATGCTCTACGGCGACCGGGAGGAGGAAGCACACCATCCCCGGCTGTCCGGGCCCGAGGCGGCCGCCGGCAGGCCGGCCTGGAGATCGGCTGCTCTCACCCGGGCGCGGGCAAGGAGGTGAAGACCTTCCCCGGGTTGAGGATTCCGGCCGGGTCGAACACCTTCTTGATCCCGCGGTGCAGGTCGAGCACCGCGGGGCTCAGCTCCCGGGTCAGACCGCGCATCTTGAGCAGCCCCACCCCGTGCTCCCCGGTGACGGTGCCGCCCAGCGCGATCGCCTGGTCGACGACCTCCTCGAACACCGAGCGCCCCCGGGCCAGAGCGGCCTCGTCCCCCCGGGGAACGACCATCATCGGGTGCAGGTTGCCGTCCCCGGCATGGGCCAGGCTCGCGATGTGCACGTCGTGCGCCGCGGCGATCCGCTCCAGGTGGGCGAGCATCGGCGGTACGAGCATGCGCGGCACGCAGATGTCCTCGCTGAGCACCAGGCCCAGCCGCTCCAGCGCCGGATAGACCAGGCGGCGCGCGGCGAAGAGGGCATCCGCCTCGGCAGCGTCGGTCGAGCGGGCGCTCCAGGTCGCGCCCGCGCTCTCGAAACAGCTCAGGACGGTGTCGGCCTCCTGGTCCCCGGCGGCTCCGGGGGCGTCGCAGCGGGCCAACAGCAGGACGTTCCCGGCGTCGGTGAGGCCCATGTTCTTCCAGTCGTCCACAGCGCGCAGGCAGTAGCGGTCGACGAGTTCGAGGGCGCTCGGCACCACTCCGGAGGCGACCACGCGGGCGACCGCACGTCCCGCGGCGGGCAGGTCGTCGAAGTAGCCGACGACGGTCCGCTCCCTGGCCCGGGCACCGCGCAGCCGCAGGGTGACCTCGGTGACCAGGCCCAGGGTGCCCTCCGAGCCCACCATCAGCCCGGCCAGTTCGTAGCCCGCGGTGCCCTTGGCGGTCTGCCGCCCCAGCCGGACGGTATCGCCGCGTCCGGTGACGGCCTCAAGGCCGAGGACGTAGTCCCGGGTCACCCCGTACTTCACGCAGCACAGCCCTCCCGCGTTGGTGGCCACGTTCCCGCCGATCGTGGACCACGGGGCGCTGGCCGGGTCGGGCGGATACCACAGGCCCTTCTCGGCGCAGGCCGCGCGCAGACGGTCGTTGACCACTCCGGGCTGCACGACGGCGAGCCGTTCGTCGGGGTCGATGCGCAAAATCGCGTCCATCGCGGTGAAGGAGACGACCACACAGCCCTCGATGGCGTTGGCGCCACCGGACAGCCCGGTGCCCGCGCCGCGCGCGACCAGCGGGACGCCCCGCTCGGCGCAGTACGCGACCACGGCGGCGGCCTCGGCGGTGTCGTGGGGGCGTACGACGGCGGCGGGCATGCCGAAGGGGGCGCCCGCCGCCTCGTCGTGGGCGAAGGAGGCGCGGGTGTCCCGGTCGGCGATCACCCGTCCCGCGGGCAGGAGCCGCGCCAGCTCGGAAGCGGTCGTGGCGGCCGAAGGAGCTTCGGTGGCCGAAGAGGTCGTGGTGGCTGAAGGAGTCGCGGTGCCCATCTTGGCGACGCTTTCACTGGCCCCGCCGGGGGTCAATTGGCCTTTGGTCCAGGCGGATCCGCAGGTGTACGAAAGGCCAATTGCCGTGCCTCGGAGGGCTGCGCGAGGGTGGTTGGACGCCAGGTCAGACAGTCAATGGCGGCCAGCAGGGGGGAAATTCACATGGCGGTGGTGCTCTCGGGTATCGGGGGATTTCTCCCTCCCAGGGTGGTCACGAACGACGACCTTTCCGCGACGCTCGACACGAATGACGAATGGATCAGGACGCGGACCGGAATCAGTGAACGCAGGGTCGTCTCGGACGGCCTTTCGACCGGCTCCCTGGCCGTGGAGGCCGGTGCCCGGGCGCTGCGGTCCGCCGGGGTGAGCGGGGTGGACCTGGTGGTCGTGGCGACCACCTCCCCCGACCGGCTGTGCCCCGCGGTGGCACCGGAGGTCGCGTCCCGGCTCGGCATGGGCACGGTCGCGGCCTTCGACCTCACCTCGGCGTGCAGCGGGTTCCTCTACGGACTCGCCACCTGCGCCGGACTGATCGCCTCGGGGACCGCGGACAGCGTGCTGTTCATCGGCTCGGAGGCCTTCACCACGCTGGTCGACCAGCAGGACCGCGGAACGGCGCCGATCTTCGGTGACGGAGCGGGCGCGGTGGTGCTGCGCCGCGGTGAGGACGACGAGCCCGGCGCGCTGGGCCCCTTCGACCTCGGCAGCGACGGCTCGCTCGCCGACCTGCTCGCCATCCCGGCCGGCGGTTCGCGCCAGCGGTCCGCGGACGCGGGCCTCGGCCACGAGGTGGTGCCCACCGGGGACTGGTACCTGCGGATGGAGGGCCGCCCCCTCTACACGCAGGCGGTCGAGCGCATGACGCAGTCGGCCAGGGCGGTGCTCAAGCGCACCGACTGGTCCGTGGCGGACGTCGACTGGTTCGTCGGCCACCAGGCCAACGTCCGGATCGTGCGTGCGGTGGCCGAGGAACTCGAAGTCCCCATGGAGCGCGTCGCGGTCAACATCGACCGGGTCGGGAACACTCTGTCGGCCTCGGTCCCCCTGCTACTGAACGACATCGCCGCCGACGGCGGCCTCAAGGCCGGCGACCGGGTGCTGCTGTCGGCGTTCGGAGCCGGTCTCTCGTGGGGCTCGACGACCCTCGTCTGGCCCGACATCCCTGCCGAGCACGTGAACTGACCGCGCACGCGGACCGACCGCGCACGTGAACTGACCGCGCACGCGGACAGACCGCGCACGTGAACCACCCCGCCTTCACCCACACATTCCGAACCAGGAGACACACCATGAGCACCGTTCAGGAATCCGTCGTCGAGGTCTTCGTCTCCCGCTTCGACCTCGACGCCGAAAGCGTCGTCCCGGAAGCGACCTTCGACGACCTCGGTCTCGACTCGCTGTCCCAGATCGAGCTGGCGACCGCGCTGAAGAAGCGCCTCGGCGTCGTCATCACCGACGCCGAGCTGTCCGAGGTGGAGACCGTCTCGGACATCATCACCCTCATCGAGCAGAAGCCCGCCGCCGTCTGATGAGCGGCTTCACGGCTCCCGTCACCGGTATCGGGCTGATCACCCCCGCGGGCATCGGGGTCAAGGAGAACTGGGAGCGCGTGGTCGACGGGCGGCCCACCGCCGCCCACCACGACGACCTGGCCGGCCTGCCGGTGACCATGGCCTGCCGGGTGCCGGACTTCTCGCCCCGGCGGCTCGGGCTGCGCGGCGCCTGGCAGTTCGACCGCTACTCCCAGTTCGCCATCGCCGCGACGCGCGAGGCCCTCGCCCAGGCGGGTCTCGTGGCCGGGGAGTGGGCGGACAGCGCACGGGTGGCCGTCATCGTCGGTTCGGGTGCCGGTGGCACCGCGACGCTGGAGGAGCAGCACCGGGTCCTGATCGAGGAAGGACCCGACGAGGTCTCCCCGATGACCCTGCCGATGGGGCTGCTGAACATGGCGGCCGGGCAGGTCGCCATCGACATCGGGGCCAACGGCCCCTGCCTGGCGCCGTGCACCGCGTGCGCAGCCGGAGCCAGCGCGATCGGCCTGGGCCGGGAGCTGCTCCGGTCCGGGCTGGCCGACATCGTGATCGCGGGTGGCGCCGAGGCTCCGATCACCCCGCTCTACGTGTCCTCCTTCGCCCGGATGCGGGCACTGTCCAGGCGCCTGGACGACCCGGCGACGGCCTCCCGCCCCTTCGACGCGAACCGCGACGGGTTCGTCCTGGGCGAGGGCGCGGGGATCGTGGTCATGGAGTCCGAGGAGCACGCCCGGGCCCGCGGCGCCCAGACCCTGGCCCGCGTGATCGGGTACGGCGCCTCGGCCGACGCCCACCACGTGACGTCCCCGCATCCGGAGGGCAGGGGCGCGGAGCTGGCGGTCCGTGCGGCGCTCGCCGACGCGGGCCTGACCGGCCGCGACGTGGACTACGTCAACGCCCACGGCACCTCCACCCCCCTCAACGACGTGATCGAGGCCGGGGTGATCCGCCGGGTGATCGGCCCGGACGCCAAGGTCAGCTCCACCAAGGGGGTCACCGGGCACCCGCTCGGCGCGGCGGGCTCCATCGAGGCGGCGTACGCGGCGCTCGCGGTGCACCACGGCGTGATCCCTCCGACGGCCTCGCTCACCGAGGTCGACCCGCGGGTGGACGTCGACGTCGTGCACGGTGCGCCGCGGCTCGGGCCGGTGGACATCGCCCTGAGCAACTCCTTCGGGTTCGGCGGCCAGAACGCCGCCCTGCTGATCTCCTCGTGAACCGCACCAGAACCGTGAAAGGACCTCCCAGATGAACCCGGCCGCCACCGCCGACCTGGCCAGGCTGCTCTTCGACGGCAGGTACGAGCAGGCGCACAAGGACATCAGCGAGCTGCTGCTCGACCCGGTCTTCGATCCCCGTGAGGGCCTCACGATGAACGAGGCCGGGAAGCTCGCCTACGAACGGTCCCGGGTGGTGCACGCCGGACTGGAGCGGCCCACGGAGATCCTCAAGGACCCCTGGCGGCTGTTCGCGCTGGCCGAGTGGCCGTCGCTGGTCGACGTGTCCACGTTCTCGCTCCTGATGGTCCACTACAACCTCAGCTTCGGCACGGTCGTCGAGCACGGCGACCGGCCCGAACTCAAGGACCTCGTCGACGAGCTGGACCGGCTGGACTCGTTCAGCCCGTACATGGCCACCGAGCTGGGTTACGGCAACAACGTGGCCGCCATGCGCACCGAGGCGGTCTACGACGCCGCCTCCCAGACCTTCGTCCTGAACACCCCGGACGCGCTGGCCCAGAAGCACATGTCCTACAGCGGGTTCCAGGACGTCCCCAAGCTCGCCGTCGTCATGGCGCGGCTGAAGGCGGACGGCAAGGACCACGGGGTCTACCCCTTCCTCGTCCCGATCAGCGACGGCACCCGCCTGCACGAGGGAGTCCACGCGGCTCCCTGCCCGGAGAAGCCCGTCCAGGGCCTGGACAACGGCGTCACCTGGTTCGACCACGTCCGCGTCCCGCGCCGCAACCTGCTCCACGGCGACATGGGCGGCTTCGACGAGAACGGCACCTTCCGCCCCACCTCGGGCAACCAGCGCAAGCGGTTCCTGCGCGCCATGAGCCGGATCCTGCCCGGGCGCCTGTGCGTCTCCAGCTCGGCGGTCGGCGCGGGCCGGGCCGGCGTGTACATCGCGCTGCGCTTCGCGGCGCAGCGGCTCACGAACGCCCCCGGCCGCAACGACCTTCCGGTGATCGAGTACCGCAGCCACCAGCTGGCCCTGTTCACCGCGCTGTCCAAGGTCTACGCGATGACCCTGCTGCTCAACCACGCCAAGCGGGAGTTCGTGGCGGCCCCGGCTGCCGTGCCGGCCGAGCTGAACCACCTGATCTCGATCACCAAGGCCCTCTCCACCTGGGAGATGACCGAGGTCATCGCGGTCTGCCGGGAGCGCTGCGGGGCCCAGGGCATCTTCAGCGTCAACCGGATCGCGGACTACGGCTCGCTGCTGCAGGGCCTGGTGACCGCGGAGGGCGACAACCAGGTCCTGCTCGCCACCACGGCCGGCCAGATCATCGCCCAGAGCCAGGCCGAGGAGGAGGCGCCGTCCGAGGCACCCGACCCCGCCGGGCGCGACCTGCGCGACACCGCGTTCCTGCTGGCGGCCCTGCGCCACCGGGAGCGGGAGCTGCTCGGGGCCGCCCGTGCCGCCATGGCGGACGAGACCCGTGAGCGTACCTATCTCGAGGCGTGGAACGACACGATGAACACCGGGCTGGCCATGGCCCGGGTGCGGGGCGTGCGTACGGCACTCGAGTGCTTCACCGAAGCGGCCGGGAGTGCCGGGACCGCGGAGGCACGGACCGCGCTCGGCCTGCTCGCCTCGCTGTACGCGCTCACCGAGGTGCAGCGCGACGCGGGCTGGTACCTGGCCCGCGGGGTGTTCACGGCCGGCCAGGTCGAGGAGCTGCCGCAGGCCCTGGACGCCCTGTGCGCCCTGATCCGGCCGTACGCGCAGACGCTGATCGGCGGTTTCAACCTGTCGCCCGAACTGCTGCGCGCCCCGATCGCCGCGGACGACTACGTGACCGCCTTCCAGCAGCGGACCGGAGCGTTCGGCCCCGCCGGCGCCCAGCTGACCACCGGGAACTGATCACCATGACACGGCACACCTATCCCTGCCCGATCCGCTGGTCCGACATGGACATCTACGGGATCGTCAACAACGTCTCCTTCGTGCGCTATCTGGAGGAGGCCCGGGTCGACTTCATCTTCCGGATGGCCCCGACCGAGGGGGACGCGTTCTTCCGGGACGGCTCGGTGGTCGTCTCCCACCAGATCCGCTACCGGCGTCAGCTCGTCCACCGCCACGAGCCGGTCGACATCGAGATGTGGGTCTCGGACCTCCAGTCGGCGACGGTGACCGTCGACTACGCGGTGCGGGACGGCGACCTCGTCTACGCCACCGCCTCCACCACGATGGCCCCGTTCGACTACCGGGCGGGCCGCCCCCGTCGGCTCACGGACGCGGAGACCGGCTTCTTCGAGAAGTACCTCGAAGAGACCGGGCCGGCACGCTGACATGCGCCTGCTCCGGATCGGCCCGCAGGGCGGGGAGCGGCCGTGCGCGGTCGGTCCCGGTGGAGTGGTCCGCGACCTGTCGTCCTGGGTCGCGGACTGGACGGGCGAGAACCTGGACCCGGACGTGCTGCGTGAGCTGGACGCCCGGCTGGCGCGGGAGTCCGGCACGCTGCCGGTGGCCGACCCGGCCGCCGAGCGGGTCGGCCCGCCCGTCCGGCCGGGCGGGCACCTGCTGTCGATCGGCCTCAACTACCGTGCGCACGCCGCCGAGGCCGGTCTGGAGCTGCCGGACGAGCCGATCGTCTCCAGCAAGGCCCCGATGACGCTGGTCGGTCCGAACGACGCCCTCCTGCTGCCCCCGGGCGGCGAGAGGACCGACTGGGAGGTCGAGCTGGCGGTCGTCATCGGGCGGCGTGCCCAGTACCTGCCCGACCGGGGGGCCGCCCCGGCCCACGTCGCGGGCTTCGCCACGGGCAACGACGTGTCCGAGCGGCGCTGGCTGCTGGAGCGCGGCGGCCAGTGGGTCAAGGGAAAGTCCTTCGAGTCCTTCAGCCCGCTGGGCCCCTTCCTGGTCACACCCGACGAGGTGCCCGACCCGCAGGACCTGCGGCTGAGCTGCACGGTCAACGGCCGGGTCATGCAGGACGCCTCCACCGCCGACATGGTCTTCGACGTGGCCCATCTGGTCTGGTACCTCAGCCAGTTCATGGTGCTGCACCCCGGGGACGTGATCCTCACCGGCTCCCCGGGCGGAGTCGCGCTCGGCCGCCCCGACCAGCCCTACCTGCGCCCCGGCGATGTGGTCGAGGCCGAGGTCGCGGGTCTGGGCGCGCACCGCCAGCACTGCCGCCCGGCCGTGCGGCCCGCCGCGCCGGCCCGGGCGGCGTCGCCGTGCGGCCCGGCGCCGGGAGTCCGCGGGCGGCCGGTGCCGCACCCACCGGCCGCCGGCGGGTCAGCGGCGGTCTGACCGTCACCGCACATCGCCGTACCGGCTCCGGAAGGGGAACGACAAGAGATGCCCGCCCCGCAGAAGACCGCCCCGCAGAAGACCGTCCCGGTGAAGACGCCGGCCCCGGCCCCCGACTCGCACGGGCGGGTGGCCGAGCTGCACGCCATCAAGGAGCTGGCCCGCCGCGGGCCCGGCGAGCGGGCCACCGCGGCCCAGCACGCCAAGGGCAAGCTGACCGCGCGGGAGCGGATCGACCTGCTCCTGGACCCCGGTTCGTTCAACGAGGTCGAGCAGCTGCGCCGGCACCGCTCGGTCGGCTTCGGCATGGAGGACCGCAGGCCGCACACGGACGGCGTGATCACCGGCTGGGGCACGGTCGAGGGCCGCACCGTCTTCGTCTACGCGCACGACTTCCGGATCTTCGGCGGGGCGCTCGGCGAGGCTCACGCCGGCAAGATCCACAAGATCATGGACATGGCCATCGCGGCCGGGGCGCCCCTGGTGTCCCTGAACGACGGCGCGGGGGCCCGTATCCAGGAGGGCGTCTCGGCGCTGGCCGGGTACGGCGGGATCTTCCAGCGCAACGTACGGGCCTCGGGCGTCATCCCGCAGATCTCGGTGATGCTCGGCCCGTGCGCGGGCGGCGCCGCCTACTCCCCCGCCCTGACCGACTTCGTGTTCATGGTCCGGGGCACCTCCCAGATGTTCATCACGGGCCCGGACGTGGTCAGGGCGGTCACCGGCGAAGAGGTCAGCCAGGACGGCCTCGGCGGCGCCGACGTGCACGCGGAACTGTCCGGCGTGGCCCACTTCGTCCACGACGACGAACCGAGCTGCCTGGCCGAAGTCCGCTACCTGATCTCGCTGCTCCCCTCCAGCAACGCCGAACTGCCGCCCGCCGCCCCGCAGTCGGACCCGGCGGACCGGCGCGGCGAGGCCCTGCTGACGCTCGTGCCGGCCGAGGGCAAGCTCCCGTACGACATGCGTCACGTGATCGGGGAACTCGTCGACCACGGGGACTTCCTGGAGGTCCACGAGCGCTGGGCGCCCAACATCCTGTGCGGGCTGGCCCGGCTCGGCGGGCAGGTCGTGGGCATCGTCGCCAACCAGCCCGTCGTCCTGGCCGGTGTCCTGGACATCCGCGCGAGCGAGAAGGCGGCCCGCTTCGTCCGGATGTGCGACGCCTTCAGCATTCCGCTGCTGTCCCTGGTCGACGTGCCCGGCTTCCTGCCCGGCGTGGGCCAGGAGCACGGCGGGGTCATCCGGCACGGCGCCAAACTGCTGTACGCCTACTGCGAGGCCACGGTCCCCCGGGTGCAGGTGATCCTGCGCAAGGCCTACGGCGGCGCGTACATCGTCATGGACTCCCGCTCCATCGGCTGCGACCTCTCCTACGCCTGGCCCACCAACGAGATCGCCGTGATGGGTGCCGAGGGCGCCGCCAACGTCATCTTCCGGCGGCAGATCGCCGAGGCCGACGATCCGCAGGCCACCCGGGCCGCCATGGTCAAGGACTACAGGGCCGAGCTGATGCACCCCTACTACGCGGCCGAACGCGGCCTCGTCGATGACGTGATCGACCCCGCCGGGACCCGTGCGACGCTCATCCGTGCCTTTTGGATGCTGCGGACCAAGAACTACGAGCAGCCGTCCCGCAAGCACGCCAACACCCCCCTGTGACCGGCCACTTCCAGCGTCCCGGAGCGTTCTCATGACCATCACCTTCACCACCGAGCCGGCCGAGCGGCTCGCCGACGCGGAGCGCGCCCGGGTGCTTGAGGCACCCGCGTTCGGCGACGTGTTCAGCGACCACATGATCAGCATCGACTGGGGCGTGGAGCGCGGCTGGTACGACGCCCGGATCACGCCGTACGCTCCGCTCGTCCTCGATCCCTCCGCCCAGGTGTTCCACTACGGCCAGGAGGTCTTCGAGGGTCTCAAGGCCTACCGGCGTCCCGACGGATCGGTGGTCACCTTCCGCCCGTACGCCAACGCCGCCCGCCTCAACCGCTCCTGCGCGCGCATGGCCATGCCCCCGCTGCCCGAGGCGACCTTCGTCGAGGCCCTGGAACTCCTGGTCACCACCGACCGGGACTGGGTGCCCGAACAGCCGGGTCACAGCCTCTACCTGCGCCCCTTCATGATCGCCACACAGCGCACGATCGGCTTCTACGGCCCGTCCGACGCCTACCGCTTCATGGTGATCGCCTCCCCGGCCGCCGCGTACTTCAAGGCCGGGGCCAGGCCGCTGACGGTCTGGCTCTGCGAGGACTACACCCGCGCCGCGCCCGGCGGCACCGGCGAGGCCAAGTGCGGCGGCAACTACGCCGGAACCCTGGTCGCCCAGGCGCAGGCCCGGGAGATGGGCTGTGACCAGGTGGTCTGGCTGGACTCCGCCGAGCACCGCCAGGTCGAGGAGATGGGGACCAGCAACATGTTCTTCGTCTACGGCGACCGGCTGGTCACCCCGGAGCTGTCCGGCTCGCTGCTGTCCGGCGTCACCCGGGACTCCGTCCTCGCGCTGGCCGGCGAACTGGGCTACACGGCCGAGGAGGGGCGGATCAGCGTGGCGGACTGGCGGGCCGACGCCGAGTCGGGCCGGCTCACCGAGGTGTTCTCCTGCGGCACCTCCTCCATGATCACCCCGGTCGGCGAGGTCAGGAGCAAGGACGGCGGCTGGACGATCGGCGGCGGCGAGGCCGGCCCGGTCACCGGCCGGCTGCGTGCGGAGCTGTCCGGGATCCAGTCCGGACAGCGGCCCGACCCGTTCGGCTGGGTCCACAAGATCGCCTGATCCGCGGTCCGACTCCCCTCCCGACACATCAGAGATGATCCGAAGCAAAGGTGCGCTGAACCGATGAGCCGTTCCGTCCTGGTCACCGGAGGAAACCGGGGCATCGGCCTCGCCGTTGCCCTCGCGTTCGCCGAAGCAGGCGACAAGGTCGCGCTGACCTACCGCTCCGGCGAGCCGCCAGAGGCCGCGCTGCGGCTCGGCTGCCTCGCCGTACGGTGCGACGTCACCGACTCCGCGCAGGTCGAGAAGGCCTACCGGGAGGTCGAGGAGGCGCACGGCCCGGTCGAGGTGCTGGTGGCCAACGCGGGCATCACGCGGGACCAGTTGGTCATGCGGATGACCGAGGAGGACTTCGCCGCGGTCCTGGACACCAACGTGATGGGGGCGTTCCGGATCGTCCGGCACGCCGCCGCCGACATGGTGGCGGCCCGCCGGGGCCGGATCGTCCTGATCTCCTCCGTAGTGGGCCTGCTCGGCGCGGCGGGGCAGGCCAACTACGCGGCCTCCAAGGCCGCCCTGGTCGGCTTCGCCCGCTCGATCGCCCGCGAACTGGGCTCGCGCGGGATCACCTGCAATCTGGTGGCGCCCGGCTTCGTGGAGACGGACATGACCAGGGCGCTGACCGAGAAACAGCGCGCCGCGTTCCTCGGCAGGGTGCCGCTGGCGCGCAGCGCGGAGCCGCAGGAGATCGCCGCCACCGTGCGCTTCCTCGCCTCCGCGGAAGCCGGGTACATCACCGGGGCCGTCGTCCCGGTGGACGGCGGCCTCGGCATGGGGCACTGAGCCCGCCGTACGACTCCGGGCCGGGCCCGCATCAGGGGGCCGGGGTCCGGAGGCCGGGGGCCGGTCCCGGATCAGGGGTGCTCGGAGACCAGTACCGCGGTGGTGCCGCTCTCCAGCGCCTGGAACACGTGCGGGACGTCGGCCGGGTAGCTGATGTAGTCGCCCGGCAGGAGTTCCACCGGTTCCTGCGCGGTCCCGACCAGCGCCCGGCCCGTGCCGATCACCACGTGTTCCACCACGCCCGGCGTGTGCGGTGCGGACGAACGCTGCGGACCGGGTTCGGCGGCGATGCGGTAGACGTCCCGGCGGGCACCGGGCGGGGACGCGGCCAGCAGGGTGGCCCGGTAGTGGGCCTCGGCCGAGACCACGGCCGGGCCCTGGCCCGCCCGGATCACCTGGACCGGGGGCCGGGAGGTGGCGCCCAGCAGCCGGGAGAAGGGGATCTCCAGGACGACGCACAGCGCCCAGAGGGTCTCCAGGCTCGGGTTGCCCGCGCCCGATTCGAGCTGGGAGAGCGTGGACTTGGCGAGCCCGGCGCGGCGGGACACCTCGGTGAGGGAGAGCCCGGCCCGGACGCGCTCCGCGCGCAGGGAGGCGGCGATCACGTCGAGGGGCGGCTTGAGCAGGAGGTCGGCTTCGGACACGAGACGTTCGCTCCAATGGTCAATTGTTCGCCTTGACGAACACCCTTTGTGCCGTTCATTATAAACACCATGCGTTCGTTATGGAGAACCCTCGACCGTGCCCAATGGCGTGACATCTCGCTCGTCTGCCTCGCGGTGGGCGTGATCGGTGTGTCGTACGGCGCCATCGCGGTCACCTCGGGCTTCGCCTGGTGGTTCCCGGTCCTCATGGGCGCACTCGTCCTCGCCGCGTCCTCCGAGTTCCTGTTCGTCGGGATCATCGCCGCCGGCGGCAGCCCGGTCGCCGCCCTGCTGGCCGGACTCCTGGTCAACGCCCGGCACGTGCCGTTCGGCCTGGCCGTTCCCGACGTCCTCGGCCGCGGCTGGAAGGGGCTGCTCGGCACGCACCTGATGAACGACGAGACGGTCGTCTTCGCCATCGCCCAGGACGGACTCCCGCGCAAACGGGCCGCGTACTGGGCCTGCGGGCTCGGCATCCTGATCTGCTGGCCGGCCGGGGCCGCGCTGGGCGCCCTGCTGGGCAGCGTCGTCCCCGACACCGACGCCCTCGGCCTGGACGCCATGTTCCCCGCGGTGATCCTGGCGCTGATCCTGCCCGCCCTGAAACAGCGCGAGCTGCGGCGGACCTCCCTGGCCGGCGTGGTCCTGGCGCTGGCGTCCACCGCCTTCCTGCCGGCCGGACTCCCGGTCCTGGTCGCCCTGGCCGCCCTGCCGCTCTTCACCGTCACCGCGGCGACGAAGGAAGCCGACCAAGGAGCCGACCGATGAAGAACACCGTCCCGGCGCTCCTCGCGATGCTGGCCCTCGCGGGGGGCACCTTCCTGCTCCGGCTCGCCGGCCCGGCCCTGCGGGCCCGGATCACCTTCCCCCAGCGGGCGGAAAAACTGCTGGAGGCCTCCGCCGTCGTCCTGCTCGCGGCCCTGACGGCCACGGCCGCCCTCACCGACGGCCACGGGTTCGCGGGCCTGGCCCG
Organism: Streptomyces sp. NPDC005551; assembly: GCF_042871785.1. Lineage (NCBI taxonomy): Bacteria > Bacillati > Actinomycetota > Actinomycetes > Kitasatosporales > Streptomycetaceae > Streptomyces > Streptomyces sp. NPDC005551. Next base: position 119,261 of record NZ_JBIAJE010000011.1, read on the forward strand.
CCCGATCGGCGTGGCGGTGGGCGGCGTACTCGCCTGGCGCAGGGTCCCGTTCCTCCTCGTCGTACTCGCCGCCGCCGGCACGGCCGCCCTGCTCCGGCTCGCCGGGATGCGCTGACCGGAAAACGACGGCCGGAAAATGACGGAAGGCGGCCGCGCAGCCGGAATATTTCGTACCGCACACACAACGCGACAAACGGCTTTTCGCAGACCTTTGCGGCGCGCCCGGGCCCCGCATCTCACATAGTGAAGTATGGATTGCCCGCCAATATCGGCCACTAGTACGCTGCCCGCCGGGATTCACCCCGCGCGATGGCTCCGATAAACGTATCCCGAATTTCGCCTTCCCCAATCTTCCGGTGGGTCGGCTGATATTCGGCCGACAGAGCGGCCAAAAGACGCTGCCGGTTTCCGGGGGTAAACTGAGAGACTTTTCTCCGTATTCCGCCAAGCCACGACCGGCCGAGCGCCGTCGTCTCGCTCCATCCCCGTACTTGAAGCAGGAGTGCCCGAGCACGATGCGCATCACCGACACTCTCAGCTCCCCCGGCCGGAAGACCCACATACCCACCGAGCGCCCGGTCCTGCACCGCGACCACACCTGGGACACGGTGGTGCGCCGGGTCCCGCTGCTCTCCGAGCGCGAACTGGACGTGTTCCACCTGCTGGCGAAGGGGGCGTCGAACCGGACCATCTCGACGCAGCTCGCCATCACCGAGCGCACCGCCAAGGCACATGTGGCGCAGATCCTGGCGAAGCTCGACGTGGAGTCCCGGTTACAGGCGGGGATCGCCGCCTTCGCCTACGAGAGTCTCAGCAGGGGCGGCGGAGCCTGAGCCGGTCTGACCCGAGGTCAGTCCGCGGCGTACACCACGTCACAGGCCGAAGGCGCCGCCCTCGACGAGGATGAGCAGGCCGACTGCGACCGGGACCAGGGGCAGCAGGGTGCCCCTCCTCCTCGTCCGCTCCGCCTTCGCGATGGTCCTTCCATGCCGGCCGAGCACGATCCGGCGTGCGGAGCCCTGCCGGGTTCCCTGGGCGAAGCACAGCGACAGAACCAGGATGTCGTCGATGTTGGTCACGGCGAACAGCCCGGCCGCCTGCCCGATGACGCCCAGGTTCACGATGTGGTGCTCTCCTCCGTCGCGAGTCTCCCCGCGACGCCACCGGGACCCGTGATGCGCCTTGGGCGGAGCCGAGGAGCGGTGCTGCTCCTTCTCGTGCCGTCGAAACTCGGGTTCTGGCTCAGGTTGTGTGATCCGAGCCCTGTGAGTGACGGCTGAACTCCCTCTGGTGCCATGGGAGTTGCGCGCGGGCATCCGACTCCTACGGAGACGCGTCCTGCCGGCATGAGCGAGAGCGGGATGGGGCCGGCCGGATTCGAACCGGCGTCCTCCCACATGCGGTGAAGGCGCGACAGCCGCTGCGCTACGAGCCCCATCCCGCCCGCGATCATATGACCATCCTGCCGCCAGCGCTCTGACTTTGGCCCCGTGGTGCCCGGACGGGGAGCCGGCGACTCACCTGCGGGACAAGGATCTCGTCGTGCTGGTCGGATCAGATGCGCTGTGATCGACCCTCTGCCTGACCGCGATCACTCCTTCCTCGTGGCAGGGGTCTTGAGGTGGGCGAAGACCACGGTGTTCTCGTTGTACCGCTTCTTGTCGTGGTCGTAGCTGCCGCCGCAGGTGATCAGGCGGAGCTGGGCGTCGGGGGTGTCGGCGTAGACGCGGTCGTTGGGGAACTTGTCCTGGGGGAAGTGGTCGATGGTGTCGACGACGAATGACGCGGTGGCTCCGTCTCTGCGGAGGATGTTGACGGCGCTGCCCGGGAGCAGTGTGCTGAGAGAGGCGAAGACTGCGGGCATGGTCTTGGTGTCGAGGTGGCCGGCGACGACGGCAGTGCCGAGCTCTCCCGGGGAGGGGCCGGCGGCGAACCAGCCGACCAGGTTCGTGGCGTCGGGCGGTGGGGGGTCCAGCCGTCCCGAGGAGCCGATGGCCAGATCGGTGAAGGGTGCATCCACACCGATGCTGGGGATGAGCAGCCGCGTGGGCGCCGACCGGGGCAACGACGGCCTCGCCGCCCCCACTCGGGTATCGGCCTCGGGTGCGGGCGTCGCGTGCTGGCTCCCCACATGCGCTGGGGCGGGCAGAGGAGGCATGTCTGCCGGGCTGGTCCCGCCATGCGTGACCAGAGCCAGAGCCAACGGTGTGAGCACGATCGGGAGGAGGTGGCGCGGCATGCGGGCCAGCCACGAGGGCCCCGGGACAGGTGTCAAAGACTTCATGGCGTAGCGCACCTCGGTCTGCGAATTCGGAGCACACACAAGCCGGCAGCGGGCGGCTGCGGTTTCTCCGGGAAGACAGCCGCAGCCGCACACTGTGACACGTCAGCCGATGGGGTCAGCTGTTGCCACGCATGCTGCGACGCCGCAGCATGTAGGCGCCGGCCCCGAGGCCGCCCACGAGCGCCAGGCCCCCGGCCGTAGTCGAGCCGGAAGAGGCCAGACCGCCGCCGCCGGTGTGCATGCCGCCCTTGGGCTTGTCGTGCTCGTCCTTGTTGTACTTGTCGCTGTCGTACTTGTCCTCGTGGTCCTTCTTCTCCCAGTCGTCACCACCGACAGCAGCCAGCAGGCCGCCGCCGGTGTGCATGCCGCCCTTGGGCTTGTCGTGCTCGTCCTTGTTGTACTTGTCGCTGTCGTACTTGTCCTCGTGGTCCTTCTTCTCCCAGT
>NZ_JBIAJE010000011.1:122084-225310 GCF_042871785.1 Streptomyces sp. NPDC005551
CAGTCGTCACCACCGACAGCAGCCAGCAGGCCGCCACCGGTGTGCATGCCGCCCTTGGGCTTGTCGTGCTTGCTGCTGTCGTGCTCGTCGTTGTCGTACTTGTCCTCGTGGTCGCTGCTGTAGGAACGGTCGTCCTTGTCCCAGTCGCCGGTGCTGGAGGCGTAGGCACCGGGGGCCGCGATGGCGAGCGCTGCCGTGACAGTGGCCGCGGCGAGGAGAGTGCGAGCAGAACGCATGAAAAGATCCTTCCGTCGCAGCTGGCGTCAGCTGACGTACTGTCGGCTGTGGTACCGCAGCGGCGATGTGGCCACTGTCAGCCAGGCACAGGACGCTCACCACTCGGGCGCGTATCCGGGTGACGACCTGTCCGGTGAACGGGCGAAGCACGGTCGTGCTTCAAGCGCTGCCGTGTGCCGTGAACAGGGCGCGTTCTCCGCCGGACCGGGTTCCCTCGGGTGGACCGTGGAAGTCACCCTGACCGACGGCGACCGGACCGCCTTCTCCCGCCTCACCGGGAAGGTGGCGGGACAGCCCCGGCCGCGCAACGAACTGGCCCTCGTCATCCGGGACTCGAACCGGCTGCTGGCCAGCCCCGCCGTTCTGGAGAAGATAACCGGCCCCAGGATCGCGGTCGCCCTGAATCTCACAAGAAGAACGAGGCCCGCTTCATCGCCCAGGCCCTGGGGGCCCCGTCCTGACCGGGGCGCCAGTGCCGGCTGAGGCTGTCCGCGCGTTCTCGAAGGGTCACGACGCCGGGCGGTGCGGGACGACGGAGCCGGTGTCCCGACGGCGCCGGGGCAGGAGCCGGTCGGCGGCAACCTTCGGGCCTGCGGCGGCCACTGAGGAGTGCAACACTTCGCTCTTCGGAATGGACGGACATGCAGGAAACACGGCCGGCTGCGCGGCACCGCAAGCAAAGACCCGGGCTGATGAGGGGCATCACCGCGGCGTTGGCCGTGGTGGGTGTGCTGGTCTGGGTGGTGGTGGCCGTGCGGCCCGGCGGCAAGGCCGACGCCGGGCGGGACACGGCGGTGTCCGCCGCCGTCTCCCGGGGCAGCCTCCCGCCGGGACCGCCGACGCCCGAGCCGTCCGGCGCCTCGCCGAGCAGCACGCCTTCCACGGCCGTCCCGAAGGCTTCCAGGACCCCTTCGAAGGTGCGGACGTCGGCGGCCCCACGGAGGGCTCCTGCCACCTCGGTGCCGGCCGGGCGGATCCGGCCCGAGGTCACCTATCGAGGCGTCGCCACGGTCTACCGGGCCGGGACCGGGGACGGCGCCTGCTCGTACGGGCCGAGCGCCGACATGATGATCGCGGCCATGAACACCGCCGACTACGAGACCTCCAGGGCCTGCGGGGCACACGTGCTCGTCCGCGCGGCGAACGGGGCCTCCGTCACGGTCCGGATCACCAACGAATGCCCCCTGCCCTGCGCACCCGGCCAACTCGACCTCAGCGAACAGGCCTTCGCCAAGCTGACCGCCCCCTCCACCGGCCGGATCGCGATCACCTGGAGCCTCCTGAGCCCCGGCAGCGCCGGCACGATCTCCCTCCGCTACAAGACCGGCTCCAGCCCCTACTGGTGCGGCATCCAGGCCATCGGCCACCGCAACCCGCTGGCCCGGCTGGAGGTCCGCACCGGCAGCGGCTGGCGCCGGCTCGCCCGCACCGACTACAACTACTTCCTCTCCCCCGACGGCGGCGGGTGCGGCAGCGCGATCCGGATCACCGACATCTACGGAGAACGACTGACCGTCGACGGGATCGCTCTGCGGCCGGAAGCCGTGCAGCCGACACGCGTGCAGTTCGCGAGGCACTGAGTCAGCTGTCGGCTCCGGCGTTCGCGCGGCGCCCCGCGGGCTGGGGGCCGTGCCAGTCCAGGCACAGGACGGTGGCGTCGTCCTTCACGTCGCCGTCGCAGGCGTCGGAGACCGCGGCGACCAGAGTGCGTACGACCTCGCGGGGGTGTTCGGCCGCGGTCTTGCGCATGAGGCCCGGCAGGTCGACGGTCCGGGCCTGACGTTCCTGCATGCCGTCGGTGTAGAGCACGAGGCGGTCGCCGGGACGCAGGTCGAGATCCTGCACCTGGTAGGGGCCCTGCCCCACGACGCCGAAGGGCAGGTTCACCGTCAGGCGCAGTTCCTCGACCGCGCCGTCGCGCAGCCGCAGCGGCCCGGGATGGCCGGCGTTGACGAGCTGGGCACTGGTCCCGTCCAGGGAGATGCGCAGCAACTGGCCGGTGGCGAAGGTGCGTCTGCCGTGGTCGAGGAGGGCCTGATGGATCTGGCGGGCCTGCTCGGCGAGGTCGGCCCCGGCGCGGCGGGCGCCGCGGGAGGCGTTGACCAGGAGGGTCGCCATGAGGGAGGCGTCGACGTCATGCCCCATGGCGTCGGTGACGGACAGGTGTACGGCGTCCTGGTCGAGGCTGTAGTCGTAGGTGTCGCCCGCGATGTCGGAGGCCGGGACCAGGGCGCCGGCGAGAGCGAACTCGGCGGCCTCGCAGGAAGGCGCCGAGGGCAGCAGCTGGCGCTGGATCTCCGCGGCCAGGCGGACCGTGGTGGTGCGGTTGCCCCAGTGGTAGAGGTCGGTGAAGCGGCGGTCGGTGACGATGATGTACGCCAGCGCGTGCGCGGCCTCTTCCACCTGCCGCAGGACATCCGGTGTGACGTGGGTGAGGAAGAGTTCGAGGACACCGACGGCGTCACCGCGGTTGGTGACCGGGGCGAGCACCCGCCAGCCCTCCTCACCCTGCGGTGCCTTCATGAGTTTCTGGGTGCGCAGGACGTCGTCGTACACACTGCTGCCGGCCAGGGGGACCTGTTCGGCCTGGCGCTCCTGCCGGGTCTGTCCCATGTCGTGGACCCGCAGCAGGCGTCGGCCGACGACGTCGACGAACAGGAATGACACGTAGCGTGCGCCGAACCGTTCGCGCAGGTGACGCGCCACTGCGTCGAGAGAACGTACCGGCGCGGCGTCCTCCGCCTGCGCCAGCACCTCGGCCAGTGCCATCCGATCCCGCTCCACGGTCGCCTCCCTCGGGTCACCCACTCTCCTTCCCCCTGATGCGCGAGGCACGACTGCGGACGTGGTCCACCGGCCGCTCCCAGGGGGGTACCGCCTGCGATGGCGGAGAGAGCTGGTCCCGAGGCTCGTCAGGCCGGGCTGTGAGCGGCGGCGCCGCCGGGGGTGTCGGACAGGGCGATACGGGCCGTGATGCGCTTGCCGGCCGGCTCCTGCTCGATGTGGAGGCTCACGGCGACCGCCTTGACGATCTCCAGTCCGTGCTGGCCGATCCGGGCGGGATCCGGGGCGCGGGCGGCGGGAACCGTGGGGTCGCTGTCGCGCACCACGACGTCCACGGCGTCCGCGGTGAGGCGCAGCTCCAGCAGGACGGGACCGGGGGCGTACTTGCGGGCGTTGGTGACCAGCTCGCTGACCACCAGCTGGGTCAGGTCCATTGCGCGCGCCGACACGGTCAGGTGGTGCTCTGTGCGGGCCTGTTCGAGGAAGGCGGCGGCGTGGTGGCGGGCGTCGGCGATACAGCCGTCGTCCTCGCCCAGGACATGCCCGGCGTCCATCAGGTAGGTGCCGGGCGTCATACGGCCGTCCCCATAGGCGTGACTCCCGCAGCCGTCGTCCTCATTTACCGCTCATGTGCGCATCGGTACCCGCCATGCCGATGCATACACCACACAGGCCACTCGGGCATTCTCCACAGGTCCGCCCGGGCGCATCCTGCGGGCGTGGTGGGGCAGAATCATCCGCGCACGCCCGACCCGGGCAGGCCCGGAACGCAGCGCACGCCCGACCGCGGGCAGGCCCGGAACGCAGTCGAGGAGCCAGTGACCAACACCCCGAAAGAGAAACGGCCGGACCGGCTGTCCGTCACGCACCGCGAGGTCGACGGCATCCAGGTCGTGGCTCTGCACGGCGAAGTGGACCACGACGTGCAGGACGTCTTCAGCCGGGCCCTGCTCGCCGGTGAGGACCGGGCGCCGCTTCGGACCGTGGTGGACCTCAGCGGCGTGACCTTCATGGACTCCAGCGGCATCAACGTCATCGTCGCCGCGCACCGCCGGGCGGCCGGCGCCCGGGGATGGCTGCGCATCGCCGGCGCCCAAGGGTTCGTGCTGCGGGTCCTGCAGATCGTCGGCCTCGACGACCTCATCCCCTGCCACCCCACCGTCGAGCAGGCGCTGACCGCCTGACCCGCGGCCCGCCCGCTCGCGCCGGCGGCAGGCCGGCTGCCCGAACTCCGCCCGCGGGCCTGCTGATCGGGCGCGCAGCGCGCTCGAGCCCTGGCCGACCGGGCCCTGGCCGACCGCTCCCCCGGTGTTCTCACCATCCGCCCACACTGTGCCGTGCATCTGTCTCTGCGGTGAAGACTGGCACGGAGCTGCAGGGGAGGCGCTCGTCCGGGGTACCCATGCGGACCCGGCACGTGACGTACATGACGCAAGGCGGACCTGATGGACCAGACCTTATACAACGGACCGCCCGCACCCTCCCCGGTGGAACCGGCACCGCCCGCCTGCGCAGCCTACGACGGGGCCACGTCGTGCATCGGTGCCGCGCGCCGCTTCGCGACCGCCTACCTCCACCGCATCCACACCGAGCAGCGGACTCCGCTCACGCGGCGAGCGGTCGGGACGGCGCAGCTGGTGGTCAGCGAGCTGGTCACCAATGCCTGTGCCGGTACGCCCCCGGCCCGCTGCGCCTGGACCTGCGTCACCTCCGGCACAGCCTGGAGATCACCGTCTGGGACACCGCCGCCGCCCTGCCCACGGCTCACGCGCCCGACCCCAGCCGTATAGGACGGCACGGGCTGGAGATCGTCCTGGCCGTCTGCGCGCACTACGACGTGCAGCCGACGTCCGGGGGCAAACGCACCACCGCCGTCCTGGCCCTCACCGATCCCCCGGCCGGGCGCTGACCGCCTGACGCGCGCCCTGTCCGCGGTCAGTGGCGGTCCGGCCGCCCGGACCGAGCGTCCTGCCGGCAGGCGCGCTGCCGCACGGCTGTCCTGAGGCCCTGCTCCATCCGCCCCGGCAGGGGTTCGCCCAGCGCCCAGCGGATCACCGCCTCGGCGATCGTGTGCAGCTTGGTGTTGGTGCGCTGGGAGATTTCGCGCAGGATCTCGAACCCGGCCGCCGGCCGGAACCGGTACACGGCGGTCAGGACGCCGATGGCCTGGTCGACCACCGCGTGCGAGGCGACGGCGTGCCGCAGTTGGGCGTTCTCCGCCTCCAGGCGGGCGATCGCCGGGTCACGCGGGCCGTCGGCGTGAAGCTGCCGTTCACGGGAGGTCGTCATGACGGGTCTCCATACAAGGGCGAGGTCTCCCGTACGCCTGCCCGCCCGGCGGGACGCCAAGGCACCTTCTGTGCAGCACGGAGATCACATGCGGGCGGCCACTCGACAGATAGTCTTCGCGTAGATAATCTATGGACACATCATCCGGTCGAGGAGGCCCCGCATGTGGAAGTACGAGCACAGCATCGAGACCAGCGCCACCCCTGAGTCGATCTGGCGGCTCTGGGCCGACGTCGAGAACTGGGGCGCCTGGAACGCCGAGATCGAGAAGATCGAGATCAGCGGACCGTTCGCGGCAGGCGGCCGCATCACGATGACGCCGCCGGGGGACGACCCCGTGCTGCTGCGCATCGCCGAGGTCGTCGAAGGCGAACTGTTCGTCGACGAGGCCTCTTTCGGTGATCTGCTGCTGCGCACCACCCACCGGATCGACCGGATCGGGCAGGGACGCAGCCGGGTGGTGTACCGGATGGAGATCACCGGCACCGGCGCGGACGAAGCCGGCCCCCAGATCGGCCCGGGCATCACCGCCGACTGGCCCGACACCATGGCCTCGCTGGTCGAGCTGGCGCTGCGCTGATGCCGCTCAGCCCCGGCGAAAGCCCCGGATTCCTGCTGTGGCACGCCACCCTCCGCTGGCAGCGCGACATCGCCGCGGCCCTGGCCCCGTTCGATCTCACCCACGTGCAGTTCGTGCTGCTCGCCTGCGCCTGGTGGCTCAACAGCCAGGGCGAGCATCCGAACCAACTGGCCCTCGCCCGCCAGGCCGGTACCGACGTCAAGATGACCTCCCAGGTCCTGCGCACCCTGGAACGCAAGGGACTCGTCACGCGTGAGGTCGACCCGGCGGACACCCGGGCCAAGCGGCTGCGCGTCACCGACGCCGGAGCCGATCTGGCCCCCCGCGCCATCGCCGCCGTGGAAGGCGTCGACGCGCAGTTCTTCCGGCCGGTGCCCTTCGACGACGCGGTGGCCCTGCTCGGACGCCTGGCCCGTCCCGAACCGGGACGGGCCGACGGCGCGTGACGTAGCGTCAAGGCCTGCGGGAGACGCCCGGGGGCGTCCTGCCGGTCGGGCCGAGCCCGGGGGGTCGGTCCCGCCGCGGTGCCCGGTCCGTTCGGACGACCGGTTCTGTGTCACCCGCTGAGACCGGATTCGTGTTCCGTGCCGGGCCGCTGCGGCCGGCGCTCCGGAAGCCGTGTGACCGCGGCGCCCACGGCCAGCCCGAGCGTGACACCGACGGCGGTGGTGACGGTCTTCGTCCACGCCCCGTCCAGGGAGCCGGGCAGGAGTGCGTCGGCGAGGGGGCTGGTGACCCCCAGGACGGCCAGTGCGGACAGTGCGGCCGGCCAGCGGTGCCGTACCCCCTCGCTGATGTCGTCGACGACGTGGAAGAAGAGCATCAGCGCCATGAGGTCGCTGCCGACGAACTCGTCGTCCCGGCCGAGCGCTGTGAGCCCGGCCCCGAGAGCGAGCGTCAGCAGCCAGAGGCAGACCAGTCGCCGGACGGGCGTGGGCGGCGCCCGCCGCACACCGGGCGGGCTCCGGAAGAACCGTGTGACGCGCTGGACGACCGCGTACTTTTCCATGACTCGTGTCCCGTTCCCCCGGGGCGGCCGGCTCCTGCCGGCTCTCGCTACCAGGACGCACACGAGCGGGCCGCGGTTGTGGTGAAGCGCCGGCCGGCTCGGCAGAACGCCAGGAGCCGGGTCGTCCGGTCGAGTGGGCCGGACGGGTGCGGGTGTTGGATCCGTGCGCGGAAAACCGCCGGCCGGGCGCGCTCAGGTCCCGCCCCGGGATGGATGGATCATCCATTCGGCCCAAAAACGCCGATGTCAGGCGGTGGTGACGGTTCAACAGGAGTAATTTCCCGGGAGTTGGTCACGCACTGCCCGACCGAAGCCGGTGGGGCAGGTGCTCCACCGGCCCACCCCCCACTGCACCGGTCGTGCCGATTGAAGGATCTGATGGCGACCCTCACCGAACCCGTTGCGCCCGTCCCGGCGGCCGAGCGCCGCAGCCGCGGCCGGGTGATCGTCTCCTGGCTGACCACGACCGATCACAAGAAGATCGGTCACCTCTACCTGATCACCTCGTTCGCGTTCTTCCTGATCGGAGGCGCGCTGGCGATGGTGATCAGGGCCGAACTGGCCCGGCCGGGACTGCAGATCCTGTCCTCGGAGCAGTACAACCAGTCCTTCACCATGCACGGCACGATCATGCTGCTGCTGTTCGCCACCCCGACCTTCGCCGGGTTCGCCAACGCGATCATGCCGTTGCAGATCGGCTCCCCCGATGTCGCCTTCCCGCGGCTGAACATGCTCTCCTACTGGTTCTTCGCCTTCGGCGGGCTGATCGTCATGTCCAGCTTCCTCACCCCTCAGGGTGCCGCCGACTACGGCTGGACGGCGTACACCCCGCTCAGCGGCGGAGAGCGCAGCCCCTACGTCGGCGGTGACCTGTGGGTCATGGGGCTGGCGCTGGCCGGCTTCGGCACGATCCTGGGCGCGGTCAACTTCATCACGACGATCATCTGTATGCGCGCGCCCGGCATGACCATGTTCCGCATGCCGATCTTCACCTGGAACGTGCTGCTGACCTCGGTGCTCGTCCTGTTCGCCTTCCCCGTTCTGGCGGCTGCCCTGTTCGCGCTGGAGGCGGACCGCAAGTTCGGTGCCCACGTCTTCGACCCCGAGAACGGCGGGGCCATCCTGTGGCAGCACCTGTTCTGGTTCTTCGGACACCCCGAGGTGTACATCCTCGCGCTGCCCTTCTTCGGCGTGATCACCGAGATCATCCCCGTCTTCGCCCGCAAGCCGATCTTCGGTTACATGGGTCTGGTCGGCGCCACGATCGCCATCTCCGGGCTGTCGGTCACCGTCTGGGCCCATCACATGTTCGCCACCGGAGCGGTCCTGCTGCCGTTCTTCGCCTTCATGACCTACCTCATCGCCGTCCCCACCGGCGTGAAGTTCTTCAACTGGATCGGCACCATGTGGAAGGGCTCACTGTCCTTCGAACCACCCATGCTGTGGGCCGCCGGGTTCCTCGTCACGTTCCTCTTCGGCGGCCTGACCGGCGTCATCCTCGGCTCGCCGCCGCTGGACTGGCATGTGACGGACTCCTACTTCGTGGTCGCCCACTTCCACTACGTCCTCTTCGGCACGATCGTCTTCGCGATGTTCGGCGGGTTCAGCTTCTGGTGGCCGAAGATGACCGGCACCATGCTCGACCACCGTCTGGAGAAGATCCACTTCTGGACCCTGTTCGTCGGCTTCCACACCACGTTCCTGGTGCAGCACTGGCTGGGCGCCGAAGGCATGCCGCGCCGGTACGCCGACTATCTGGCGGCCGACGGCTTCACCGCTCTGAACACGATCTCCTCCATCGGCGCGTTCCTGCTGGGCCTGTCCACCCTGCCGTTCCTGTACAACGTGTGGAAGACCGCCCAGTCCGGCAAGCGCATCGACGTGGACGATCCCTGGGGCTTCGGCCGTTCCCTGGAGTGGGCGACCTCCTGTCCGCCGCCGCGCCACAACTTCGTCACCCTGCCCCGGATCCGCTCCGAGTCCCCGGCCTTCGACCTGAACCACCCCGAGCTCGCCGAGATCGAACACCATGCGAACGCCGGCCAGCGCGACGCCGTCGAGCCGGACGGGCACAAGGGCGAACCGGGGTGAGACACGGCATGCGCAAGGAGCCCAAGGACGACCGAAGCGAGCTGGCCAACACGATCGAGGGCTACCTCCTGGTCCGCACCCACCAGGACCAGGCGCGCCGCGAAGCCGAGGACCTCTGCGCGCGCCTGCCCTGGCTGACCGGCGCCCAGGCCGAAGACGTCACACGCCACTACCTCCACCAGCGCGTCGACCTCACCCGCCGGCTCCTCCAGGACACCGTCGAGCGGGCCGGCCGGCTACGGCAGGAGTACGAGGAGCGCTACGCGGACCTGCGCCGCAGTCTCCTCAGACGCCATGCCGTGTGCGCCACCGCCCTCGTGGCGTGCACCAGCGGGATCGGCGTCCTGGCGCTGCTCTTCAGCCGCTGACACACCGCCGGAACGACGCGCCCGGGGGGCGCGCCGCGCCGGACGCGGTCACGCGGCTGCCAGGACGATGGCGGTGTAGTGCGCGGAGAAGGCGGCGATGGTCAGGGCGTGGAAGACCTCGTGGAAGCCGAACCAGGCCGGTGAGGGGTCGGGGCGCCTGAGTCCGTAGACGACGGCGCCCGCGGTGTAGAGCAGGCCGCCGACGATGACGAGGACGACGACCGCGGTGCCGCCGGTGCGCGCGAAGTCGGGCAGGTTGAAGACGGCCACCCAGCCCAGGGCGATGTAGCAGGGCGTGTACAGCCACCGGGGAGCGCCGATCCACAGGATGCGGAAGGCGATGCCCGCCAGGGCGCCCGCCCACACCACGGTCAGCAGCACCAGTTGCCGGCCCGCGGGCAGCAGCAGTACCGCCAGCGGGGTGTAGGTGCCGGCGATGATCAGGAAGATGTTCGCGTGGTCCATCCGTCGCAGGACCGCCTCCCCGCGCGGACCCCATGTGCCGCGGTGGTAGACCGCGCTGGTGCCGAACAGCAGGCAGGCCGACACCGCGTACACCGAGCAGGCCGCCACTGCCGCGGCCGAACGTGAGACGGCGATCAGGACGATGCCGCCGACCAGCGCGAGGGGGAACACCCCGGCGTGCAGCCAGCCGCGCATCCTCGGCTTCAGCGCGGCCGCCGCGCGCTCCACCCCGCCTTCCGGACCGACGGCCGGCTGCCCGGAGGCAGGCCGGCCGGCTGTGCCGGAAGGCGCGTCGACCGCCGGGGTGCGCAGGGTGTCGGGCGTGGTGCCGGGGCGGGAGGATGACTCCCGTCCGTGTGCCGGCGGCTGAGTGTCTTCGGCGATCATGCGCTCATATTCTGGAATGTTGGCGGACGGGAGCGGCCGGGCGCGCTGCCGCGGGCCGCGGGTCAGAGGGCGGCCGTCTGCCGGGATGCGGTGCGGCGGTGTTCGGCGTTGAGGCGCTGGGCTTCCTCGAGCTGGTCCTCGAGGATGACGATGCGGCAGGCGGCCTCGATGGGGGTCCCCTGGTCGACGAGTTCCCGGGCGCGGGCGGCGACACGCAGTTGGTAGCGGGAGTAGCGGCGGTGGCCGCCTTCGGAGCGGAGCGGGGTGATGAGGCGGGCTTCGCCGATGGCGCGCAGGAAGTTGGGGGTGGTGCCGAGTATTTCGGCGGCCCGGCCCATGGTGTAGGCGGGGTAGTCGTCGTCGTCAAGACGGCTGAATGAATCGTCTGCTGTCATCTCGCCTCTCTGGGGCGCACGTTGAGGGGCCTTGGTGCCGTACCGGCACCAAGGCCCCGAAGGAACTGCTACACCATCTGCCGGCCTCAGTACTGCGCCGGCCTACTGAGTCCGCGGCCGCCCTGTACGGGACGGGGATGCGGGGATCGCGAATGCGTGACCGGAGACCACCTCACTGTCGATGTCCTGCGGTACCCGGGCCTACGTCTTGCGCCCGGGCGATCCGATGGTGCTCAACTCCTCCGTTCTTCCCTCTGAATCAATCACTTGCACTTGCCAAAACCGGTACTGCGTACTGCTGGTGTTGCTGGTATTGCTGGTATTGCGAACCACTGGCACTGCGTACTGCTTGTCCTGCCAACTACTGGTACTGCGAACTACTGGTACTGCGAACTACTGGTACTGCGAACTGCTGGTGGCCTGGGAGAAGCGCCACTCTCCGGCAGCCAGCCCCGTCGCCCGTCCTGCGTCTGCTCTGGCTTGGAACCCCACTGCCGGACTTCCCGGTACGCGCGCCCGCAGCCGACGCCTTTACCGAGGTGCTGCATCAACTTCACTGCTGGATACCGCGAACTGCACTTGCGGGTACTGCCACCGCATCAACTGCGGTCCTGCTCATGGCGGCCCCTGATCACTGCGGGCCACCCGGTCCAGCAGTCAGTCCCGTCACCGTCCAGCGAAAACCCTGGGCTCCGGAACTCCACCACCGCACCGAACTGCGAACTGCTTCCCGGCAGTTCATCCCTGCCGGGCTTTCTCGATCTCGACTACGAGAGAAACCATACCCATGCCGCCATCCAATGTCTACTCCGGCCAGCATAGATTTTCGTTGGTCGCGGAGGCCCCGGATTCAGGGCCGGGTGAGCCGGCTCGGCGTGGCGTCCGCGAGAGTCACCGGCACGAAGTCCGCGCTGCGCAGGGGTGCGGAGTAGCCGAGGTGGGCGAGGCTGGCCTGCTCCTGGCGCATGTGCATGAACGATTCCAGGATGTAGCCGACGAGCAGGACCAGAACCGCGATGATCATGATCGATGCGGCGAGCACGGCGGTGGGCAGGCGCGGCACGGTGCCGGTGCGGGTGAACTCGAGGACGACGGGCAGGCCCAGGGCGAGCGCGACGACGGTGAGCAGGCCGGCGATGACGGCGTGGAACTGGGAGGGACGCTGCCTGCGGGCCAGCCCCAGGATGAGCCTGAGGATGCGCCAGCCGTCGCGGTAGGTGCGGAGCTTGCTGACGCTGCCCGCGGGCCGGTCCTTGAAGCCCACTTCCATCTCGGCGGTGGGGAGCCGCAGGCTGAGCGCGTGGACCGTCATCTCGGTCTCGGTCTCGAACTCGCGGGACAGGGCGGGGAAGGACTTGACGTAGCGGCGGGAGAAGACGCGGTAGCCGCTGAGCATGTCGCTGACGTCGTTGCCGAAGAGGGTGCGGACGGCGCCGGTGAGCAGCTTGTTGCCGGCGGCGTGACCCGCGCGGTACGCGGTCTCCACGCTCTCGCGGCGGGCGCCGACGACCTGGTCGTAGGGGCCCTCGAAGAGGAGGTCGACCATTTCGCGGGCCCGGGAGGCGTCGTAGGTGTCGTCGCCGTCGATGATGAGCAGCGCGTCGGCGTCGACGTCGGCGAAGGCGCGGCGGATGACGTTGCCCTTGCCCTTGCGGGGTTCGTGCCGCACGACCGCGCCGGCCGCGCGGGCCTCGGCGACGGTGTTGTCGGTGGAGGCGTTGTCGTAGACGTAGACGGTGGCCTCGGGGAGGGCGGCGCGCAGGTCGCGCACGACCTTCCCGACGGCGGCCTCCTCGTTGTAACAGGGAACGACGCACGCGACGGTGGGGTTCATGGTCTTTCCTCGGCCTCTGTGCCGCCCTGGTGCCGGTCGATGCGCTCCCCCGCGAACGGCAGTCTGATTTGGTAGCTTTTGCGGCATACGTTACCTTCGGCGTCATGCTGCGGCCGACGGCTTGGATGCGACGTTCACCCGTGTGGATGCGGAGCGTCCGGCGCGAGGTCGCGGCCTTCGGCACCGTGGGCGCGCTCGCGTTCGTGGTGGAGACGGCGAGTTTCAACCTTCTCGCCTTCGGCCCACCGGGTGAGGGGTTGCTGCACGCCGTCCCGGCCGGCGCCTCGGCCCTCGCCACCGTGCTGGCCATGCTGGTCGGTTGGTTCGGAAACCGTCACTGGACCTACCGCGACCGCAAGGGGCCGGTCGATCCGCGTGAGGTGGCCTGGTTCGTCGGGGTGAACCTGGTGGGCCTCGTGATCACCGCCGCTCCCGTGTACGTGGCTCACCGGCTGTCCGGCTCTTCCTCGGCCCTGAGCGACAACGCGGCCCGCCTGACGGGATGGGCCGCGGCGACGTTCGTCCGCTTCACCGTCTACCGGGAACTCGTCTTCACTTCCCATCGAGAGGATCCCCCCGACGTGGCCGCATCGAGTCGCCGTGGTTCGGGAGTGTGGCGGGACGACCGGCTCTGGCCGGGGTTCCTGGCCCTGACGGCCGCGGTGTGCGGTTACCTCGTCTCCACCGTCTTCCATCCCGGCTTCCTCACCGCCGACAGCGTCGAACAGCTCCTCCAGGCGGAGGGCACGCGGCCGGTGACCGACTGGCATCCGCCGGTCATGGCACTGCTCTGGCGCGTCCTCATCCACACCACCGGCGCGCTCTCGGCGATGGCCGCCCTCCAGACGGCCGTGCTGTGGGGAACCGTGTGGGTGCTGGCCGTCGCCCTGTGGAAGCGGACGGGAAGCCGCCCCCTGTCGCTGCTGATGTTCGGGTTCGGGCTCGCACCGCACATCGCCAACTTCACCGGAGTGGTGTGGAAGGACGTCCACCTGGCCTACGCCCTGCTGGCCGTGTGCGCGATCGCCCTCCTCGCGCGTGAGCTGCCGCCGGGACACGACCGGGCACGCTGGGCCCTGCTCGTGCTGGGTCTGCTCTTCACGGCCTACGCCATCCTGGTCCGCAAGAACGCGTTGCCCGCCGCCCTGCCCGTCCTTCCGATGCTCGTGCTCGCCCTCTGGCCGGCACCCGGCAGGCGCCGGTGGCTCATCACCGCCGGTTCCCTGCTGGCCTTCACCGCGGCCGGCAGCGTGGCGGTCTCCTCGCTCACCCATCCGATGGCCGTCCGCCAGTACGCGCAGATCCCGCTGGACGACCTGACCCACGTGCTGACCCCACGAGAGGTACGGTCGGCCGCCGGGCAGGCGGGTGCCACCCCCTCGTTCCGCGACGACCTCGTGGAGACCGCGCGGACCTGCCGGACGAAGGGGATCCTGTGGGACGCGTACTTCACGTGCTACCCGCACCGCCCCGGTTACCGGGACACCGTCGGCCCGCACTTCACCGCCGACGAGGCGGACGTGCTGGTGAGGATGTGGGTGCAGCAGATGCCCGGCCGGGCCTCCGGTTACGCGGAGTACCGCGCCCGGACCTTCACCCGGCTGCTGTTCGAGGGCAATCTGCGCTACGCCGGCGGCACGTTCGGCGGCACCCCGGAGAACGTCAGGGTGGATCCGGCCCTCGACGCCCTCATGAGGTCCTACGTGACGGGTCTGGCCCGCGACGTTCCCTGGCTCTTCCAGGCATGGTTCTGGCTCGCCGTCGCGCTGGTCCTGACGTTGCGCCCAAGGTGGCCGGGGCCCTGGTCCAGGGAACTGCGCCTCCTCGGACTGAGTTCCGTGCTCTACATCACCTGCTACCTGCCGACCGCCCCGCAGGCCAACTACCGCTACGTGTACTGGCCCGCGTCGGCCGGCACGCTCGCCCTGATCCTGATCGCCGCGGCGGCACTCACCCGCCGCCGCGCCCTGCGCGCCGCGGAGCAGGCCCCGGACGGGGCCGCCGCGGACGCGTCGCCCACCCCGTCCGGTTCCCCCAGCGCGGCGGGGGTGGGCAACGGAAGGCCCGCAGCCGGGTCCCGGCTGCGGAAACGGGAGGCCGCGTAGCGGACCGGGAAGATGTCCACCTTCCGCGACACGGACGGCCCCGCGCCCGCGGGGTGCCGAGACGGACCTGAGCGGCTGCGGCTGTGGATCCGACCGGGCCGCAGCATCCGATCGAACATGCCGTAGGCCCTACGAAGCCCGTCGTCCGATCGGGTGCGCCGGCCGCGTTCGGTAGTGTTCCGAAGTGCTGGCTGTTCGGTCGGTGCCTTTCTGGGGGGATGAGCGAGACGAGGAACATGCCGGAACAAGCGAGCCCGCCTGCGATAGCACCGAGTGAGCGGTTGACCGCCTCGGCCGAGGTGGCGCGGATGGCGGCGGTGCGCCGTTACGACATCCTCGACACTCCGCCGGACGGCGCCTACGACCGGGTTGCGGCGCTGGCCGCGCGGCTGTTCGAGGTGCCGGTGGCGACGGTGACGATCGTGGACGAGGACCGGATCTGGTTCAAGGCCGCGCACGGACTGGAAGGTGTCAGCGAGATCGGCCGGGATCCGGGCCTGTGCGCCTCCGCGGTGCTGCGTGATGACACCACCGTCATCCCCGACACTTTGCTGGACCCGGCCGCCTGCTCCAACCCGCTGGTCACCGGCCCGATGGGAGTGCGGTTCTACGCCGCCGCTCCGATCATCACCGCGGACGGCCACCGCCTGGGCACGGTCAACGTCCTTGACACCCGCCCCCGCGAGATCAGCGAGGCCGATGCCTCCACCCTCGAAGACCTTGCCGCGGTAGTACGTGACCAGCTGGAACTTCGTCTGTCGGCGTTGCGGGCGGTACGCGCCGAGCAGGAGCGCCGTCAGGTGGAGGAAGAGGCCCGGCAGCGTGCCGAGCGGGACAGGATGGCCATCGCCGCGTTCGCCTCCACCTTGCAGCGCACCCTGGTGCCTCCCGCGCTGCCCGCGGTACCGGGACTCGAGCTGGCCTGCCACTACAAGACCGCCTCCCCGCAGGAGGTGGGCGGCGACTTCTACGACGTCTTCCCCATCGGCGGAGGCAGGTGGGCGTTCTTCCTGGGCGATGTGTGCGGCAAGGGCGCCGAAGCCGCCTCGGTCACCTCACTGACCCGCTACACGCTGCGGGCCGCAGCCCTCGTCGACGCGGACCCCACGGCCGCGCTCAAAGCCCTGAACACCGCGCTGCTGCTCGACCCGGCGGTCGGCACCCGCTTCTGCACCGCCGTCTTCGGCCTGCTCGACCCCGCCCGGGACGGCGGTTTCACGGTCACGCTGGCCACCGGCGGTCACCCGCCCGCCTACCACCTCAGCCCTGCCGAGGGCGGCGGTGTACGGGTCGAGGCGGCCCGTGTCAAGGGCGGCATGCTGGTCGGCGCGTTCGCCGAGGCTGCCTTCGCCTCACGCACCCTGCAACTGGCGCCCGGCGAGGGACTGCTGCTGTACACCGACGGGCTGACCGAGGCCCGCACCGCCGACGGCCACATGCTCGCCGATACCGGCCTTACCGACTTCCTTGCCCGACGACCGGCGCCGATCAGCGCAGGCACCCTGATCGACGACACCGTCGCGCTGTTGGACACACTCCCCGACACCGAACGCGACGACGTGGCGCTGCTTGCCCTGTCCGTTCCCACCGCGGACGCTGCTCCCGCCGGCATCACCACCACCGTTCACAGCGCCGCCGCCCCGACCGCACCCGCCGACGCCTCCGTCGGGCAGGAGATCCCGCGCCCATGACCGACGCATTCCACATCGACGTCCCGCACACCGACGGCACCCTGGCCGTGATCACGCTGTCCGGTGAATTCGACATCGCCGCCGCACCCGCCGTGCGGGCCCGCGCCCTGGAACTCATCGCGGCCGGACACCCCGACCTGGTCACCGACCTGTCCGGGGTCACGTTCTGCGACTCCTCGGGGCTGGGAGCCCTCGTCGGCATCTGGCGCTGCGCCAAGGACGCCGACGGCTCCCTGACCCTGGCGGCCATCCCCGACCGGCTGAGCCGCCTGCTCAGCGTCACCGGGATGGACACCTTCCTGACCCCCTACCCCAGCACCGAGGCCGCGCTCGCCGCCCGCCAGGGCAATCGCACCACCGCCTGAACATCCCGGCCTGGCTCCCCCGTGACGCCCGGGGGCTGTCTCTTCGACCCGCCCTGGTGGCGCCGGCCGCCCTGGTGGCGCCGGCGCCGCCGCGTGAAGGGCGGGCCCGGGGCAGCCGGTGGGCTTGAAGACCAGGCTGGAGACCATGAACAGAATGCCGGTTCCCCACAGTCTGGGGTTGCGTACTCCGCCCGGTCCCTGAAGGCTCAGGGACCGGGCTGGAACTCGCGATCGAGGATGGCGTGCACGACGGAGTCTCGCCACTGCCCCGCCTTAAGGACGTGCTCTCGGATGGTTCCCTCTTCGACCATTCCGGCGGCGCTCATAGCCTTGGCGGATGCCTCATTGAGGGGGGACCGCGCGCCCCATATGCGGTGCAGTTGCAGGTCGTTGAAACCGAAGGCGAGCAGGAGACGCACCGTCTCGACGCCGTAGCCCTGCCCCCACACGTCAGGGCGCAGCGCGAAGCCGAGGGTGGCTCCGCGCTGCTGGTGAGGATCGAGGGCCAGGCGGCCGAATCCGATCAGATCGGTCGTCTCATGCTCAATGACGGCGAGCGCGTACTCCGTGCGGGGCGCCACCGTGGCAGCCGCGATGGACCGGGCCACGATCTGCTGGACCTGTTCACGGTCGCGTGGCTCGAAGGAAAGGTGCTCCGTGGCTGCGGTGCTGCCATAAATGGCTAGCACCGCGTCCACGTCCCCGTGGGCGAGTTCCCGTAGACCAAGACGTGCGCTTGAGCGGGTGACGGGATGCATGCTCCGGACTTTACCCGCGGGGCAGCGCGGGCCGACTGGCGGGGAAGGCCTCGATCTCCGCGCGAAGTTCACGGGCGGCAACGGCCGTGCGGACAGAGCCGGTGGTCAGAGAGTTCCTGACGCGCATGGCCGAGACGATGATGCCGTTGTTGCGGTGGGAAGCCGGGAGTTCCAGTACGGGGCGGACGGCGGCCGCAGCGCCCTCCACGTCGCTGCTGTGGAGCCGGACGAGTGCGAGGTCGCACTGGCTGCCGGCGAGGTCGCCGAACGCCCAGTCCGGGTGATGGGGGTCGCTGAAGCCCTGCACGGCTTCCTCCGCCTGCACGGTCAGCTGCGCTCCGCCGTTCCCGAGGAGCGCCTGGGCCTCGACCGCGTAGTAGAGCTGCTTGGCGCGGGCGTAGTGGAAGAGGCCGCCGAGCTCGTCCAGGTCGTCCGGCACAGCTGTGTCGCGTCGGTCGGCTGCGTGCTGGTTCGCGGCGTGCACAGCTTCTTCGTTGCCGAGCACCGCGGCGGCACGCGCTTGAAGGCCGAGCAGCCACAGGCCCACGGTCCCACGAAGGTTAGCTGCGGTCTCCGCGCCCTTGGTGGCGTAGTGGTAGGCGTCCTCGGGCCTGTCCGCCCAGTACGCGATAAGCGACTTGAGGCCGTCGGTCAGGGCAATGAGACCAGGGTGTTCAGCGTCCCGGGCGCAGGCTGCGGCGACCCGGGTCATCGTCATGGCCTGATGCGGGACCTGCATGTCGTTGAAGCCTTTGGCGACCAGGAAGGACAGGATGGCGCCCGCAACGTTCAGGTCCCGCAGCTGTGACGGCCGCACCCTTCCGCCCTCCAGGAGGCGGAACACCTGCTCCTGTGTCTCCAGCAGGTCCGGCCACAGCGCCGACAGCGGCACACGTGGATACTCGGCAACCAGGCGCCGCACCTCGTCGTCCAGCACCCCGAGAGTGTCTTCACCCACCCGGTCACGGTCTGCCCCGAGAAGGAAGTCTTTCGCTCGTCGCACTGCCATCGCGCCCGTCCTTTTCATCTCGTCCAGGCCCACGCCGAGATCGGCGTGGGGTGCAAACGGTGACGTGCCTGCCTCAGGAACGAAATGCGGCGGGGCACCCTCCGGGACCTCGGTCCACAACTGCTCGATGCTGTGACCCAACATCTCGACGATGGCCGGCCGGAACACCCGCTGCGGCTTCCGCCCCTCGTAGACCCATCCCTCGACGGTCTTCACCGCAGGCTCGGCACCTCTCAGGTCCAGCCGTTGGGCGGCCTTCCGGTACTCCGCCAGTAAGTCTTCCGGGGTGCGTATACCGCGTAATTCGAGGGCGCTTCGGAAGAACAACACAGCTGCCTCCCCAGTCATCCGACGGCACGTCACTGATCCGACGGTAGAACGCCGTCCCAGTCGACTTGCCCCATACAGACGCTACTCAGTGGTTCCGAGGTAAGTCCGCGGAACGTCCGAGGAGATGCGTCATTCCTCTCCTCGACCCGAGGTCGGTTTGGGGGTAGATCCGTCTGCGCACGGTTGCAACGCTCGTCTCAGCCCTCGCAGAGAGTGCCTGACCGAGCACAATCGTGAATCTGGGAGTCTCCCTGTGAACCCGCGACCAACGCAGCGCAGAGACGCTGCTTTCCCCGCCTACAACGTGGAAGGGCTCAGCCTCGCCGCCTCTCCCCGGCCCTGCCACGAGACCGACGATGAGGGCTCCTCCGAGGGCCGCCCGGCGAGCTCCCCGCCCGTCCAGTCACTCACGGAGGAGGATGCGGACACTCTCCCGCGCTTCCGGTGGGAAGCGAAGCTGATGGCCGACCCGACGGCCGGATCCAACGTCCGGCTGCGGGCCCGGCCCCGGCTCAAGCAGCTCCCCCGCCGACGGCCAGACCAGGCACAGAGGCACCCCGACGCGGCCCCCGTAGGCTTCACACGCAGTCACGACTTCGTCGACCCGAGCGCCGTTGCGTCCGACATGGGAAACCTGGCCTCCCGGGTCCGGGCCCTGATGGCGCTCCAGCAACAGCAGGTATTGCAGCTCCCGTTAGGCGGCCGCTTCTTCGACATCGTCCTCACGGCGAGCGGCCCGCAGGCTTACGCCGTCATGGCGGTCATGGACAACATCCAGCACTCCGGCGAGGAATCCGCCGACGCGTGCGGGCCGGTGATCGAGGACCCCCAGCAGTCGTGGCTGATCTGGCTCGTGCCGCCGGGCACCAGCGAGCAGTGGGCACCGCACCGTTACGCGACGTGCCTCGGCCGGCCGTACCACGTCGCGCTGCCCGCCATAACGGCGACGGAGCCGCCCGGCCCCTATTGGCGGCGCCCCTGCCGCAGCGACCGGCTCGTCCCGCCGGCGTCCCTGCGCCAGATGCTCGACCAGTTCCAGCCCGGCCCTGCGCCCCACGAAGCGCTCCTCGGGTCCATGTTGAGCACGATCTCCTGATCTCCGCGTGCGGCCCCGGCGCTGCGCCTCGGCCCTCGGTCGCATGCGGACTCCACTGCCTGCCGCCGGGAACCTCCTCCCCCCTCGGCGGCAGGGCCAACACCGCGAGGGATCCACGCCGTGACCACAAGTCACAGTCCAGAGCTCCTCGACTCTCCCGCCTACCGGAGCCTGGTGCGGCTCCGCCGACGGTACGAGCGAGAAGTAATCGAAGCCTCACTCGGGCGGTCCGCGTCGCTCCGTACGTACTTGCCACGTCCTGCGCCGAGCGGCGTGCGGACTTGGATTCGATCGAGGAACACGTGCGGCAGGTGGGATGGCGAATCACGCGCAGCAGTTTCGCGGACGTCGGGCAGCCTCCACCGGTCGCCGAGCGGTGCGGTTTCGGAGAGGCCTTCCGGTACGCCGCATCGGGCTTCGCGCACGGCATCGTCGCGATCAGCCGGGCAGTGATCACCGCAGATGACGAGGCGTACCGGCACCTGCTCAACCAGTTGCACAACTGCCGTGTGTTCCTGTCCTACCTCCCAGCCGAGGTGGATCCGCCTAGCTGACCTCTCGCTGCTACGCCTTCTCCACCCGCATCCTCATGGGCGGCTACGTGCACGTCGTACGGCGCAGCACGGACGACTGGTACAGGCCGTTCAACAGGACCGAATCTGGCTCGGCGGCGCCCCGTCGACGATCGCTTTACACAGCCGGGCGCGCGGCACCCCCGTGACGCGAGAGGCTACGGCGCACCATCCGTACCACGACGAGGAGCACACCATGACCGGCGTCCTGACGACCGATCACCCCGCCTGGACCGTGACCGAGAACAGTGGTCGCGCGCGAGCCGTGCGCACCACGTCCGGTGACTGGGTTCTGACATGGGACCGCGAAGGCCTGCGCATGGCGTGCGTCAACGGCACGGAGGACGTGAAGCCCACGGTCGTCTCCACCGACCCCGCACACCTGCCCGACGCCCTCCCAGCCGCACTCAAGAACGGACTCGAAGACCTCGGCCCCACGCAGCGTCTGGCCAACCCCTGGCTGTGGGACGCCATCAGCACCGCCGTCCTGCGCCAGGTCGTACGCGCCGGTCAGGCCCGCAAGCTGTACCGGACGTGGTGCCAGATGTACGGCACCCGCATTCACAGCGCCCACGGTGAACTGTTCATCGCCCCAGACCCCGATCGGGTGCTGGCTCTCGACGACGACCAGTTCCAAGCCGTTGGCGCGAAGTTCCACAGCAGCGCCCTGCGGGCCGCCGCCGTCCACTACTCCCGGCACTGCGATTCCTGGCGGCTGATGGACGCCGGCAACCTGGCCGCAGCCCTGACGTGCATCCCCCGCATCGGCCCGTGGACCGCGTCCGCGGCCGTCGCCGACTACACGGGCGACTTCAGCATCTATCCGCACGACGACCTGGCCGTGCGTACCTGGGCCGCGCACATCGCGCCCGATCACGACTGGCCCGGCAAGAAGGATCCGGCCTTCCGCTCGATGTGGACCGGCTGGGCCGGCCAGGACGACCACACCGCCCTGCACACCCTGACCCTCTCCACCCTCTCGTGGGGTGCCCATGCCCAATGACCTGGAGGATCCATGCCGCCGTTACCGCTGATCACAGGTGCCGATCCGGCACGCGCGCTCGACGCGCTGTTCGTGAATGCGCCGCTACGCGACTACGACCAAAGGCCTCGGACCAACGACTACACGCTGCCCGTACTGGGGATGGCCTACATCGCCACCTACGCACAGCAGGCAGGTTTCAACGTCGGGGTGCTCGACGCGGAAGCGCATGGTCTCGGGATCACGGAGGCTGCGAAGATCGTCAACGAGGCGCAGCCGCGGTGGGCAGCGCTGAACCTCCTCGCTCCCACCTACGAGATGTCCGCGCGCATCGCGGCCGCCCTGGCCCCGACGATCGCCCTGATGGCCGGGGGCCACCACGCCAAGGCCATGCCGGATCGTGTCCTTGCCGATCTACGCATGGCCAACCTGCGGGCTCTCGTCCTCGGTGAGGGGGAGCTCCGGGTCGCCGCTCTCCTGGAGGATGAACGGCGCCGCAGTGAACTGCCCGGCGTGGTGTGGCGCGATCGGCTGCTCGGGACCCGGGCGACCGGCATCCCGGCGAATCGGAAGCTGAGCGCGCAGATGCTCGGCCCGGACATCAACGCGCTCCCGTACGTCAACCGCGCGTTCCTCCCGCAGGACCCGTACCCTGCCGCTCCCACGGAGACCGATCGGCGCCTTGCGGTCAGCCGGGGCACTGCGCTCCTGCGGCGCGCAGCTGGTGCCGGGCACACGGAGGCGAACATCGTCGGCAGTCGCGGGTGCCCCTACAACTGCACGTTCTGCGGAGCGGCAGTCAGCGCCAATCCGGACGTCATGATCCGGGTCCGGGACCCCGAGGACATCATCGGGGAGCTCGACATGCTGCACGACGAGTACGGCGTCACGGCGTTCCGGTTCGTCGATGACCTGTTCCTCGGCGTGGGCCGCGTCATCGAGGAGCAGATGGAGGCTTTTACCCGCCATCGCATCGGCGATAGGTACGTGTGGGACGCCACCGGCCGTATCAACGTCCTTGACCGGGTCTCCGACAGTGCACTGGACCAGCTCGTCGCCAACGGCCTTCGGGAGGTCGCCCTCGGTATCGAGTCGGGCAGCGACCGCATCCTCAAGGCAATGGACAAGCGCATCAACGCCGAGATGACCGAGCGCGTCGCCCGCCGTCTGGTCGAGCACGGCATCGGCGTGAAGGGCTACTTCATCCTCGGCTTTCCCGGCGAGACGCAAGAAGACCTGGACGCCACCGTCCGCCACATCCACAACTTGTGGCGTATCGCCGACAACGCTCCCGGTGACGTCCGCGCCAGCGTGTTCGAGTTCCGCCCCTATCCGGGCACGCCCGTGTGGAAGACGCTCATCGACGCCGGCCACGAGCCCGACACGCTCCTCGCGTACAGTGACGTCGACCTGACCGGAAACGGCGCCGACGAGTCAATGCGTCAACGCGACGAGTTCAATTTCAGCGTCGGCATCCAGTTCGGCGACGTCCCCCTCTCCCAGGTCCGCTCCACCCTGGCCACGCTCACCCGCGAGCAGCACGAACGCAGCCACGCGACGCAGGGGGCCGCGGCGTGACGCAGCAGGGGCTGTTCGTCAGCCTCGACGGACCCAGCGGCGTAGGAAAGTCCACCACTATCGAGGCCCTGCACCGAGAGCTGACCGGCCGGGGCGTAGCCGTCCACCAGACCGCAGAGCCTTCCCAGAGCAAGCTCGGCACCTTCACCCGCGAGAACGCCAACGAGATTCACGGGCGCGCCCTGGCCTGCCTGGTCATGGCCGACCGATACGCACACATCGAGCACGACATCCGTCCTTCGCTCGCCACCGGCGACACGGTCATCTGTGACCGCTACATCGCCTCCACACTCGTCTTGCAGCGGCTCGACGGGGTACCGCTGGACTTCCTGCTCGCCCTAAACGACGACGTGCTACCGCCGGACCTAGCCGTCATCCTGACCGCATCGCCCGGCCGCATCACAGACCGGATAGCCAAGCGCGGCGTCCGACACCGGTTCCACCTCGACCCCACTCTGCCCGGCCGGGAGGTCGAGCTGTACGTCGAAACGGCTCGACTCCTCAAGGCGAGGAACGTACGCGTGCTGGTCCTCGACACCAGCAACGCCACTCCATCGGATGCCGCGTCCGCAATCGCCGACGCACTGCCCGCTCCGTCGGTACCGTCAGCAACCACCCCGAAGCCAACCACCCCTCAGGGAACATGAATCCGCAGCCCGCGACACCAGTCATCGACACCCACGTCATCGTCCGCGACGGCGAGAAGATCCTTTTCTCCCAGCGAGGCGGCCCCTACGGCTACGGCCGTTGGCACATGCCCTCGGGCAAGCTCGACAAGGGGGAATCCCTCAGCGCCGGGGCCGCACGCGAGCTGCTGGAGGAAACCGGGATCACGGTCGACCCACACGACCTTCGGTTGGTGCATGTGGTACACCACCAGCAGAACGACAACGTGGAGCGGATCGGGTTCTTCTTCGAGGCCACCCGGTGGAGCGGCGAGCCCGTCAACCGCGAGCCGGCGAAGTGCCTCGGACTGGAATGGTTCAGCGAACATGATCTGCCCGCCGACATCATCGAGTATCCGAAGGAAGGACTCCTCGGGTATCTGAAGGACGCCCACGGATTTTCAGAGCACGGCTGGGAGTAGCCCGGCCGGACACGGCGGCTCCAGATCCCGGCACCTGCGGGACCGGAGCCGCCGTTCGTATGAGCGCACCCGCTGGGCGCCGGTGCGCCCCGCTAGCGGTACAGCAGGGCGAAAAGGTACTCCCAGCGGCTCACCACTTCGTCCGGGGAGAATCGTCGAATGCTCCTTCGCGCCTGGTCCCCCATGCGGTGACGCAGGTCCTGGTCGCAGATCATCCTGTCCAGATGCTGCGCGAACACACGGGTGTTGCCTGCCGGTGCGATGAGCCCGTCCTCGCCGTCCGTGATGATCTCCCGCACTCCGGGACTGACGTCGAAGGCCACGCACGGCACGGCTGCCGCCATTGCCTCCATGAGCGCCAGGGGAAAGCCCTCCCCCCGGGACGGAAGCGCGAAGACCGAGCTTTCGCGCAGCGCCCCGAGTACGTCGCCGGTGCGGCCCTTCCATTCCACCGAGGCGGTGATTCCCAGCTGCGCCGCCTGCTTCTTCAGGGCTTCTTCCTCCGGGCCCGCGCCGTAGATCGACAGCGTCCAGGAAGGATGGCCCGAGGCGATCTCGACCCAGGAATCGAGAAGCAGGTCCACCCCCTTCTCCTCATGGAGCCGCCCGATGCTGACCACGCGCTGTTCAGTGCGCCCGGAAGGGACTTCGGGAAAGAACGGAAGGGGGTTCGGCATGCAGCCCGCATTGTTCATGCCCTGGCGAATCCACAGGTCGGCGTCCTCACGGGTGAGAGCCAGCATCCGGTCCACATCCTTGTAGAACCGCTTGACCCGGTGGAAGCGGGAGGACTTGCGGCACGTCTCGAACGAC
This sequence comes from Streptomyces sp. NPDC005551, assembly GCF_042871785.1. NCBI lineage: Bacteria > Bacillati > Actinomycetota > Actinomycetes > Kitasatosporales > Streptomycetaceae > Streptomyces > Streptomyces sp. NPDC005551. The sequence continues at coordinate 146,910 of NZ_JBIAJE010000011.1, forward strand.
TCGTGACTCATGCCGATGACCGGCAGCCCGCACGTATCGGAGAGCGCCACCCACTCCATGGCCCAGACCTGCGTGACGACGATTACGGCCCCGGGCCGCGCCCTGCGGAACAGCGCGGTGAGCTTGGCGGACTGCTCGCGCATGCCCGCCTCCCGCACGGCCCGGCGGCGCCGCTCGCGCACATCGAGCGTGCCTGCCGGTCCGCGCCGGGCCGCAGCGGCTCCCGGGTGGACGTCGTACAGCGTGACAGTGTCGTACGGCAGGCTGTCACCCAGATCAGCGCGTTGGTCCTCGGGAGCGGGCACGACGCCGATCACATGAACGGCGTGTCCCCGCTGTGAGAACAGGCGGGCCATCTGATGCACCCAGCTGGTGACGCCCCCGGTCTCGTCCACGTTGTTGGAGACGAAGAAGATCTCGCGGGGAGACGTCGGGGCATGCGCTTCGGTCATTCTTCATCCTGTCACCACGGAAAGAGGTCCGCGAAAGAGCGTCGCAGCGGGCGGATTCCTCACGGAAAGAGGATGTTCATGGTGACCTCGGACGCGGGTCCCCGCCCGTACCGCCGCCGTACGCGGCGGGTCGCGGTGTCCTGAAGGACGCCGTGCGCCCCTAAGGGCTGGCTGGAAAGAAGAAAAGGCAAGGAGATTTCTCTCCTCGCCACTCTCAACTTATAGCGCACCGGGGGGCTTGCGGCAAGGCCCCGGTCGTACCGCAGAATCGGCGGCCGTAAGCCATGACCTGCGAAAAATCGGAGTTGCGACATGCGTGTGCTGTTGTCGACGTGGGGATCGCGCGGGGATGTCGAACCGCTGGCGGGGCTGGCGGTGGCCTTGCGGGAACTCGGTGCGCAGGCGCGGGTGTGCGCGCCGCCGGACGAGGAGTTCGCGGAGCTGCTGGCGCGTGCGGGTGTGCCGATGGTGCCGCTGGGCCCGTCGGTGCGCTCGGTGGTCGCCGGACCGAGGCCACCGACGGCCGAGGACGCGTTCCGGCTCGCCCCCGAGCTGGTCGCGGCACGGTTCGAGACGCTCACCGCGGCGGCCGAGGGATGTGACGTGCTGCTGGCAACCGGCCTGATGCCCGCCGGCGCGCGGGACGTGGCCGAGAAACTGGGCATCCCCTACGTGCTCGCGTGCTTCCACACTCTGGGCCTGCCGTCGCGGCACTTCCCTCCGGGGAGGCGGCCGGGCACCCCGTCCCCGCAGGACGAGACCGACAACCGGGTGCTGTGGGAGCAGGACGCCCAGCGGGTGAACGCGCTGTACGGCGAGGCGCTCAACAGGCATCGGGCGGCGATCGGCCTGCCGCCGGTGGACAACGTCCGCGACCACGTCTTCACCGGCCGGCCGTGGCTGGCGGCGGACGCGACGCTGTGTCCGTCACAGGGCATGACGGACCTGGACCTCGTGCAGACCGGGGCGTGGATCCTGCCCGACGACCGGCCGCTGCCGGCGGAGCTGGAGGCGTTCCTGGACGCGGGGGAACCACCGGTGTGCGTGGGCTTCGGCAGCATGGCCGCGCACGCCCCGCAGGGCATCGCCCGGGTGGCCACGGAAGCGTGCCGCGCGCAGGGCCGCCGGGTGCTCCTCGCCCGCGGGTGGGCGGGCCTGGCCCCGGTCGACGATGCCGGCGACTGCCTCGTCGTCGGCGAGGTCAACCAGCAGGCGCTGTTCCGCCGGGTGGCGGCCGTGGTGCACCACGGCGGCGCGGGCACCACGACGACGGCGGCCCGGGCGGGCGCGCCTCAGGTGGTGGTCCCCCGGATCGCTGACCAGCCGTACTGGGCGAGGCGGGTGGCCGAGCTGGGCATCGGTGCGGCGCACGAGGGCCTGACGCCGACCTTCGACTCCCTGTCGGCGGAGCTCACCACGGCCCTGCTGCCCGGGACCCGGGCGCGGGCGCGGGCCGTGGCCGGCACGATCCGCGCCGACGGGGCGACGGTGGCCGCGAAGCTGCTGCTCGAAGCGGCCGGCCGGGAAGGGCCGGCCGTGTCCGTGTGAAGCGCACGGACACGGCCGGCGCCCCGGCATGCGCTGTGCTGCACTGTCGTCTGACGGGACGTCGGCCGCAGCCGGCCCGAACGCACCGGCCCGCGTGAAGGATGTGCGGCTGATCGGCAGGTTTGCGTGGTGGTGTGGAGAGCCTGCGGTCGGTCCTGAGGTCTGCGCGGCGACTTCGCGGGCATACGGCGGTGGATCGGGAGGGTACACCCCCCGGCCGAGAAGAACGCCGCGAGGCGCCGATCCGTGGGAGTCCTGATGCCGACCGCCGTGCCGGAGAGACCCACCGTCCTGCCCGGTGAATCACCCGGGGCCGCCAGGCCCGCCCGCACCCCCGCCCTGCCTCGCGGCAGCGGCCGGACCGCCGCGCGCATCGGTGCGCTGACGCTCTGCCAGGCCGCGCTCATGGTGGGTATCGGACTGCTGATCACCGGCCCCGCGCGCGGCGTGTGGCCGATGACCGCCGAGGACGACCTGAACGAGGCGCTGGAGGAGCACCGCACCGGTGCCCTCACCACCGTGTCGTGGTTCGCGTCGGAGGCCGGCAACACCCTCACGATCATCGCCATCACCCTCGCGGTGTGCCTGGGGCTGATCCTGATACCCCGTCTGCCGATGTGGCGCCAGGCCGTCTTCCTCGCCGTCGGCGTCTCGCTCCAGGCGCTGGTCTTCCTCATCATCACCGCGTCGGTGGACCGTCACCGGCCCGAAGTGGACCGCCTCGACGCGTCCCCGCCCACCTCCAGCTACACCTCGGGGCACACCGGAGCGGCCACCGCCCTGTACGCCGGGCTGGCCGCGCTCGCCCTGTCCCGCATCCGTGGCCCCTGGCGCAAGGTCGTCTGCGGGCTGCTGCTGCTCGTGCCGCTGATGGTGGCCCTCTCCCGCCTCTACCGGGGCATGCACCACCCCACCGACCTCGTGGGCGGCCTGGTCAACGGAAGCCTGTCGCTGCTGATCGTCGGCCGTGCCCTCTTCACCGAGGGCACGGTGGCCGCCGCCCCCTCGGCGCGCCCCGCTCCGGCCGCCGCCACCGTCCGCCGTGAACCGGCGTCCGGCCGCACCGTCGTGGTCTACAACCCCACCGTGACCGACGAGAGCGCCTGCGCCGCGCTGCGGGACGTGCTGCGGCAACACGGGCACGCCGAAGCGGAGTTCGTCCCGACCACGGCCGAGGACACCGGAGGCGGCCAGGCCGCCCGCGCCGTCCGTGACGGCGCGGCACTGGTGGTGGTGTGCGGTGGGGACGGCACCCTGCGGGCGGCGGCCGACGCCATGGCCGGCAGCGGTGTCCCCCTCGCCCTGGTGCCCAGCGGCACCGGCAACCTGCTCGCCCGCAACCTCGGCCTTCCGCTGTCGCCCACCGGCGCGCTCGATGCGGCACTGCGCGGGAGCGTGCGGCACATCGACCTCGGCCGCATCGAGGGCGACGCTCTCGAGGTCACCCACTTCGCCGCCATGTCCGGCGCCGGACTCGACGCCGCGATCATGGAGAACACCGACGACCGCACCAAGTCCTTCCTGGGCTGGCCCGCCTACGTACTGGCCGGCATCACCACACTGCGCGCCCCCCGGATGCACGTGACGGTCCGGCTCGACGGCGCCCCGGCCCTGCGCCGTACCGCCCGCATGGTCCTCCTCGCCAACGTCGGCACCGTGCAGGGCGGCCTCACGCTCGTGCCCGCCGCCCGGCCCGACGACGGACGGCTCGACCTGCTGATCCTCGACCCGCGCGGACCCGGCGGCTGGATCCGTGCCCTCGGAGCGCTGCTGCGGGGCGGCGCCAGGACACCCCGGCCCACGTCCGTGGACACCCTCACCGCCCCCGACGCCGACGCCGGCACCGGCGTACCGGTGGAGTTCTTCACCTTCCGGCGCGCCGAGCTCACCTTCGAGTCCGTGCAGTCCCGCGAACTCGACGGGGATCCCGTCGCGCCCGGCCGGCGTCTGACCGCCGAGGTCCGTCCGGGTGCGCTGACGATGCTGCTGCCGTCCGGGGAGAAGTGATGGGTACGGCGACCAAGGTCCCCGAGACCAGGGACATGTCCGGCGAGGAACTCTCCGCCGACGAGGCGCTGGTGTCACTGCGCCGTTACGGCCGCTGGCCGCTGCTGCGGGACGCCTTCATCCGCTTCCGCTACGCCGACGGCTTCACGCACTCCCGTGCGCTCGCCCTGCAGACGGTGCTCTCGGTGATCCCGCTGGCGATCGCCTTCGTCGGGCTGTCCACCGCCCTGCACACCGAGAACATCGGCAGGCTCACCGAGCTGACGATCCACCGGATCGCCCAGGGCCCCAGCTCCGAGGTCGTCGACGACGCGCTGGACCGCAGCAAGCGGACCGCGGGCGACGGTGCGCAGATCGCTCTCTGGTTCGGCCTGCTCTTCTCCCTGGTCAACACCACCACCGCGATGTGCCAGATCGAGCGCGGCGCCAACCGCATCTACGGCAACGAACGCGACCGGCCCTTCCACCTCAAGTACCTGCGCGGCCTGGTGATGTCGGTCAGCGCCGGCCTGCCGCTCGGCGTCGGCTTCATCGTGATGGTGGCCGGGGCGGACCTGGCCTCCGCGGCGGTGACGGTGTACCACCTGAAGGACGGCACGCTCACCGCGTGGAACATCCTGCGCTGGCCCCTCGGCCTGGTCCTCGTGCTCATCTCGGCCAGCGCCATCTTCCGCCGCTCGCCCCGCCGCAAACAGCCCGGCTACACCTGGCTGGCCTTCGGCGCCGCGGTGTACCTGGTGCTGTGGACGACCCTCACCTGGCTGCTGAGTCTCTACCTCGGGATCAGCGGCTCCTTCGACACCGTCTACGGCCCGCTCAGTGCCTTCATGTCGCTGCTGCTGTGGGCCTACCTGACCTCCATCGCCCTGTTCCTCGGACTGTCCTTCTCCGCGCAGCTGGAAGCCGCGCGGGCCATGCGCCCCGGTCCGATCCACACCGACCCGGGAGTCTGAATGCCCCTCCGGTTCACCACGCGTCCCTTCCGCGAGCGTCGCCGCCGGGAGGCCGACCGCAGGTTCGGCGTCCGTCTGCTCGGCGCGGCTGTCGTGGCCGCGATCGCGGCGGTGCCGTTCGGCCTGCTGCTGGTCCTCGTCAAAGGGCAGTGGGAGCCGCTGCGCCGGATGGACACGGGCGCGGCGCGGCGGCTGAACGAGACGGCGCTCGAGCACCCCGCCTGGACCGACACGCTGCGTTTCCTGTCGAACTGGGTCTGGGACCCGGTGACCCTGCGCATCGTGGTCGCGCTGCTCACCCTGTGGCTGCTTCACCGCCGGGCGTGGCGGCTCGCGGCCTGGTCCGCCGTGACGGCGGTGGCCGGCGGGCTGATCGGGCTGCTCGTCAAGGTGGTCGTCGAGCGGGCCAGGCCCAGCCTGGAGGACCCGGTCGCGCATGCCCCGGGCTTCTCGTTCCCCTCGGGCCACGCCATGACCGCCACCACGTCGTTCGCGATCCTGCTGCTGGTCCTGCTGCCCATGGTGCCGCGCGCCTGGCGGGTGGCGTGCTGGTGCCTGGCGGTGCTCTCGGTGCTCGGCGTCGGCTTCACCCGCGTCGCGCTGGGCGTGCACTGGTTCAGCGACGTGGTCGGCGGCTGGCTGCTCGGTCTGGCCGTCGTCGCCCTCACCGCCTGGGCCTTCGAGGCGTGGCGCGCCGACATCGGCCGCCGCACCACCGAACTGGCCGACGGCCTGGAACCCGAACTGACCGGCGCGCATCCCGAGCCCGATCCCGTCCTGCGCACGAGGCACTGACCGGGGCCGGGACCGCGCAAAGTCCGCCGGGCCGGTCCCCCGCCGGCGGCCGGGGGCCGGCACTTGGACGGAACCTTGTCAGGACCGCGGAACCATGTACGTCAGGTCTGGTTCAGGACCGGAGCCTCAGCTGTTGGCCAGGTTGCGGTCGAGGAGGGGCAGCAGGCGGTCCCAATGACGCTTCAGCCCCGCGGGGTCGAAGGCGTCGGTGTCGGACATGGTGAAGCCGTGGGTGGTGCCGGGGTAGACCTCGGAGGTGTAACCGACCCCCGCGGCGTCCAGGGCCTGGTTGAGCTCGGCGAGCGCCCCGGGCGTCATGTCGCCTTCGGCGTGGCCGAGGTGGACCTGGGCCGTGAGCCCGGCAAGGCTGTCGGGCCCGTCGGCGCCCACCGGAGCGTGGAATGCGGCGACGGCGGCCACCTGGCCGGGGTGGGCCGCGGCGGTGCGCACCGCCAGGAGGCCGCCTATGCAGTAGCCGGTCACCGCGACCGGTCCGGCGCCGGTCTCGTGCCGAGCGGTGAGGAACCTGAGGTAGGCGTCGGCGTCGCTCAGGGCACGTTCGGCGGTGTGCGCCTCGATCAAGGGCATCAACTGGGCGAAGACCGCGGGCCGGACCTCTTCTCCGATGTGCTCGGGAAGTTCGATCACCGGGGCCGGGCCGTGCCGGTAGAAGAGGTTGGGGACGAGCACGTAGTACCCGTGTCCGGCCAGTTCGCGGGCCATCTCCCGCAGTACGGGCCGGATACCGAAGCCGTCCGCGTACATCAGCACCCCCGGGTGCCGTTCGCCGCCGTCGGGGAAGGCGGCGAAAGCGTCGGCCCGGCCGTCCGCGGTCGGGATGTGCAGCATCGTGGTGGGCATGAGTTCTCCTGTCGTGGTTGACGTGTCGAGCTGTGATCGCACGACAGGAGGCGGAGCCCGCGCAGCAGCGCCGGATCCCCGGTTCGTCAGCGGGCCGGTACCGGCCCGTACGGCGCTCAGAGAAGCGCCGGGTCACCCATCCGTGTGTGGCGCAATGCCGTCCCGGTAGTCATCGCCGCAACGTAGCCCACCGGACAGGACCGATGCCAGCCCCCGGTCCACCGTGCTGCCGGGCGCAGGTACGTGGATGCTCGACGGCTGAGGCGCGGAGTCCGGGGTCCTTCACGGCGTGCTCGGTGCCGGTGGCCCTCCGGACGATCGTCAGGAGTTCGTCGAGCTCCACGTACCGCACGGTCACTTCAGACGGCCGTCGGTCCTGTGTTCCGTGTCGAAGGCCACGAACCTCACCTCCGCGGTGTACCGGCGGCCTTCGTCGTCGGTGAGCCAGGTCTGTTCCGGTGTGGGCAGCATCTCGGTGATGGTGAACGTGCCCTGCGGGTCCCTGCGGGACAGGCGGCGCAGTGCTTTGGCGAGGATGGTGACGTAGACGGGGCTGTCGAAGTCGACGTAGAAGGGCCGCGGTTCGGTCGGCAGGACGACGAAGACGTGGCGGGGCAGGCCGAGCCGGGTGCGCCAGTGGCGGGCGCGCACGAAGCGCCGGGCCTCGTCCTTGTCGTCGGCGAATCCCGCGTCGGTGGCGGGCAGCCGCCAGGTCTCCCGGGCGACCACCATGCGGTCGAGGGTCACCCGGGGCGTGTGGCCGCTCTGCGGCAGGAGTTGGAAGAGGTCCATCGCCAGGGTGGTCAGGACGTGGGAGAAGACGTCGACGGCCGGGAAGGCGGAGCCGTCCGGGAGCCGGACGAGGAGCCGGCCGTCGCGTTCCTCGACGGTGGCGTCGGCGCTGCGGACGGCCCGGGGGCGGGCGGGGTCCGCCGTGAAGTCGGCGAGGGCGACCTGGTGGTCCTCGGGGCGCACGAGCGTGTGACGGACCCGGACGGACAGGCGTGAGCGGTGCTCCTTGGGGATCAGGGGCATGAGGCGCGGGCCGGGGTGGTCGCGGTCGGTGAGGCGGAGCAACTCGGCGGCGTCCGGGTGCTGGTGGGTGAACAGGGAGGCGCCCAGCGTGTTGGCGGCGAGGTGCAGTTCGCCCAGGACGAGGGTGAAGTCGCCGCGGGCCACCGCCTGCGCTCCGTCGGCGGCGATCATCACGTCCGGGCTGAGATAGCGGGCCGCCGTCCAGCCGCCGCCGGTGCTCTCGAACGCCTCCCGTACCTGTGCCTCGATGTCCGCCGACGCCACGGTCACCCGGCGGGCGCCCTCGGGGACGGCCAGGATGCGCTGCCAGCGTGCGGCGAACTCCCGCTGGAGTTCGGCTGCGGTGGTGCGGGCGGCGCCGTGCAGCACCGGCAGGCACTCGAACCAGAAGGACGCCAGGTCGACCTCGCCCTCCGCGGCGAGCCGGTCGTACACGCGGCGCGTGTCGGCCGTCACCGTCGCCGCGAGCCGTGCGGTGAGCCAGGCGGCGCTGTCCATGAGCAGCCGCAGCGGGTGCAGTGCGTCGAGCACGGCGGGGCCCAGGCGGGCGGTGGCGGACCGGCGGGTGTCGGAGTACACCAGCGCCCGGCAGGGGGCCGTCGAGGCGGACTTCTCCCGTACGGCGGCCGTGGCGGTCAGGGCGGTGAAGTCCCGCTCCAGCTCCGTCATGGCCTCGACCAGGGTCTCCACGTCACGGGCCGCCGCCACCTTGGCGCGGCCCCGCTCCAGCCGGTCCAGTGCGGCCAGCCCGCGGCTGCGCGGCTGTGGCGCGCCGACGGACTCGAGCCAGGCCCGCAGGGCCCGGTCGGGATGGGTGCCGGCGGGCACCTCCAGCCGCCACGCCACCCAGCGGCGGGCGACCAGATCGTCCAGGACGGCGGGCACGTCGGTGTCCGGGAGTTCGGCGGCGATGTGCCGGGCCGGCCGGACGCCGTCGCAGCGGGCCAGGACGGCCGCCGTGTCGGCGGACACGGTCACCGGGCGGCGGCCGGGCACCCGGACGCGGTCCCCGTCCAGTGCGACGAACGGCACCCGCCGGGGTGCGATCCACTCCCGCAGAGCGGGGTCGGCGTCCAGCGTCTTCGCCAGTGCGTCGATGCCCCAACTGGCCCAGTAGACGGTGGAGTCGGCGATGAGTCCGCAGCCCGCGTCGACGGCGGCGCCGGGTGTCGCGGCGTCCCAGCGGCCCCAGCCGACGGGGCCGAAGAAGCCGATGGTGTCGTTCTTCACGCAGAACCGCTGCCAGTAGTGCGCGACCAGTTCCTCGCGCTGGCGCGGCATGCTGCTGCGGCTGTCCACGCCCGGCTTCCAGCGCAGGAACGGGGCGATGCCGGAGGTGAGGACCGGCCGGTTCTGCCAGGCCACCGCCTCCCGGAAGGCGGGCATGCGGGCGATGTCCTGCAGGGTGTGCGCGCTCTCCACGGCGGCGTCCGCGAAGAGCCGGGCGAAGTCCGCCCAGCGGGCGCCCTCCAGAGGGTCGTCGGCGGCGAACTTGTCGGCCGCCTCCGCCAGTCCGGCCGGTGCCAGGCGCAGGACCCCGTCGGCGGGGAAACCCGGCCCCCGCAGGGCGAACTGCTCCCACAGCCGCCAGCGGCCGAGGGACGGCACGAAGTCTTGGGTCATGGCACGTTCTCCTTGGCGAGCGTGGGTGGACGGTCCTGCCCGTGCTGGTCCGGCGGGAGGGGTCAGGCGGCGCCGTAGTCGGCGTCGACGACCTCGGCCAGGTCGAGCGGCGTGGGGTAGGCGAAGACCAGGGAGACCGGGACGTCGGCACCGATCGCCTCCTGGAGGCGGCCGGTGATCTGGAAGGCGGTGAGCGAGTCGCCGCCCGCCTCGTAGAAGTCGGTGTCCGCGGTGAGGTCGGGCAGGCCGAGCACGTCCTGGAAGATGCCGACGAGCAGGTCGACCGTGGTGAGGGACGTCGCGGCGGTGGCGGTGTTCGAGGTCATGACGTGTGCTCCTTCGTGCGGGCAGCGGGATACGGGTCGGTGTGCGAGTCGGGGTACTGGTCGGTGTGCGGGTCGGGGTGGGTGGCGTGCAGGCGGGCGGGGGTGTTGCCGCCCGAGACGATGGCAACGGCGTATTCGCGGCGGCCGGCGCGCAGCGCCCCGGCCAGTGCGACGGCTCCGCTGGGTTCGGCGTGGACGCCGTGCCGGTGCAGCAGGGCGGTGGCGGCGAGGATCTCGGCGTCGCCGACGGCGATCAGGTCGTCGACGCGGTCCCGGATGATGGGGAGGGGGACGTGTCCGGGGCACTGGCCGCGCAGCCCGTCCGCGACGGTGGTGCTGGGCGGCAGCCGGACGGGGCGGCCGGCGGCCAGGGAGCGGGCGTAGCGCGGGGTGAGGGCGGGTTCGACCCCGACCACCCGGACCGGGCGGCCGGTGGCGGCGAGGCACACGCCGGCGAGGAGCCCGCCGCCGCCGGTGGGGACGTAGACGGTCTCGGTGGCGGGGGCGTCGGCGAGCAGTTCGCTTCCGGCCGTGCCCTGCCCGGCGACCACCAGGGGGTGGTCCGAGGAGGGGACGAGGAGGGCACCGGTCTCCTGCGCGAGCGTCCGGGCACGCTCCTCCCGCTCGGCCACCCCGCCGCCCACCCGGAGGGTCTCGGCGCCCAGTGCCCGGACCGCGGCGGCCTTGGCGGGGGAAGCGCCCTGCGCGAGGACGACGGTCAGCCGGATGCCGAGGGTGCGGGCGAGCCTGGCGAGGGCGATGCCGTGGTTTCCGGAGGAGCCGGTGACGACCCGGTCGGCGCCCAGGGCGAGGACGGCGTTGGCGGCGCCGCGCGTCTTGAACGAGCCGCCGAGCTGGAGGTGTTCGGCCTTCAGCAGGAGCCGGGAGCCGTGCGCCGCCGTCACCGGGCCGCGCAGCAGGGGCGTACGGACGATGTGGGGGGCGATGCGGGCGGCGGCGGCTTCGAGGTCCGCGGGGCCGAGGCCGGCGGGGCCGGGTTCGGCGGGGCCGCGGAGCGCGGGGCCGAGGTGCCGGCGGCTGGTGCCGGCGCGCAGGTCACCGGTGCCCGGCCGCAGACCGGTGGCGGTCATCGGGTGCTCCCGGCGGCCAGCCGGCGGCGGTCCGCCTTGCCGCCGCGGGTGGTGGGCAGCGTGTCCAGTCGCTGGAAGCGGCGCGGCATCAGATGGGGCGGCAGCGACCGGGCGAGGTGGCCGCGCAGGACCGCGTCCGTGACGTCGGCCAGGTCGCCGGTGACGTGGGCGAGCAGGTGGACGCGCCCCCGGTCGTCGGTGTGGGAGGTCACCACCGCGCCCGTGACCCCCGGGTGGGAGAGCAGGGCGCCCTCCACCTCGGCCGGGTCGACGCGGTAGCCGCGGATCTTGACCTGCCGGTCGGTGCGGCCGGCGTAGTGCAGTCCCGCCTCGTCCCACCAGCCGAGGTCGCCGGTTCGGTAGAGGCGGGCGCCGGGCGGCCCGAAGGGGTCGGGGACGAAGCACTCGGCCGTGCGGGCCGGGCGCCCGCCGTAGCCGCGGGCCAGTCCCTCTCCCCCGATGTACACCTCGCCCACCGTGCCGTGGGCGACCGGCGTGAGGTCCGCGTCCAGGATCCGCAGGACGGTGCCGGGCCGGGGCACGCCCACCAGGTCGGCGGACGGGTCGGGTTCGGCCGGCACGCTGTGGCGGGTGGTGGTCATCGTGCACTCGGTCGGGCCGTACTGGTTGACGAGCCTGCCGGGTACGAGCGGGCGCCCGCCGGCGGCGAGGAAGGGCCGCAGCGACTCGCCGCTGGAGGCGGCCAGGGCGACCCCGGCCAGCGGATCGGTGAGTCCCGGCGCCCCGGCCAGGTGCGAGAGGAAGGAGGGGGTGACGCTGAGCAGGGCCGTCACCCGGTGCTCTTGGACGGTGCGGGCGAACTCCTCGGGGCGCAGCAGCCGGGCCCGGTCCACGATCACCAGCCGTGCTCCGGCCAGCAGCGGGACGAAGGTGTCGCGGATCGAGGCGTCGTAGCCCAGCGGCGCCGTCTGCAGGGCGACCGTGCCGGGGCCCAGGCCGAACGCGTGGGCGGTGTCGCGCAGGTAGGCGTCGAGGGAGCGGTGTTCGATCAGGACGGCGCTGGGTTCCCCGGTGCTGCCGGAGGTGTGACTGACGTAGGCGAGGGCGCGGGGGTCGGCCGGGGGTGGCGGCGGGGCGTTGGGGGGTGCGGGGCGGTCCAGCAGGACGGTGGGCAGGGCCTGGCCGAGGAGGGAGGCGTGCGCGGACGTGGTCAGCAGCAGGCGGGCGCCTGCGCTGCGCACGAAGGCCGTCAGCCGGTCCCGGGGCTGTCCCACGTCCAGGGTGAGGAAGGCGGCGCCGCAGCGCAGGACCGCCGCCATGGCGGCGACCGCGTCGGTGCCGTGCTCGACGGCGACGGCGCACACCGTCTCCGGCCGGACGCCGTGGGCGCGCAGGAGCCGGGTGAGCTCCTCGACGCGGGCGGCGAGGCGGGCGTACGTCACGTCACCGGCGGGGGTGGTCAGCGCGATGCGCTGCGGGGTCCGGGCGGCGTGCGCGGCGATGTCGTCGGCGATCGTGCGCATCAGTCCTCCCCCACGCCGGCGACGGTCTGGTCGACGGCAACGAAGCGGAGTTCGGAGGTGTAGCGGCGGCCCTCGTCGTCGGTGAGCCAGGCCTGCTCGGGGGTGGGCAGCATCTCGCTGACCTTCAGCCGGGCCGCGGGGTCCTTGCGGGCGAGCCTGCGGGCCGCCTTGGCGAGGATCGTCGTGTAGACGGGGCTGTCGAAGTCGACGTAGAAGGGGCGGGGTTCGGTCGGGGAGACGACGAACACGAACCGGGGCAGTTCGTGCCGCTGCTGGAAGTGCCGGGCCCGGACGAAGCGGGCGGCCTCGGTCTTCTCGTCGGCGAAGTCGACCTCCGCGACGGGCAGTTGCCAGGTCTCGCGGGCCACGATCATGCGGTCGATGGTGATGCGCGGGGTGTGTTCGCCCTCGGGGCGCAGGGTGAAGCGGTCCATGACGCGCTGGGTGAGGGTGTTGGCGTAGACGTCGAGGAGGTCGTGGGCGGTGCCGTCGGGCAGCACGGCGGTCAGCCGGCCGTCGCGTTCCTCCACCAGGACGTCGGCGCTCAGCACCGTGCGGGGGCGGTGCGGGTCGCCGGTCTGGTCGACCAGGGTCACGTAGTGGTCCTCGGGGCGGTCCAGTGAGGGCCGGCTGCGTGTGGACCACTTCAGCGGCAGTTCCTTCGGCAGGGTGGGCAGCAGTCGCGGGCCGGGGAAGTCGCGGGTGGTCTCGGCGAGCAGCTCGTCGCGGTCCGGGTGCTGGTGGACGAACAGGGAGGCGCCCATGGTGTTGAGCGCGCAGTGCATCTCGCCGAGGACGAGCCGGACGTCGCCGCGGGCCAGGGCGGCGTCGTCCTCGGCGATGACCAGGACGTCGGGGCTGATGTACCGGGCCAGCGACCAGCCGTCGCCCGGTTCGTCGAATTCCCGGCGTACCCGTTCGGCCAGTTCGGCCGTGCTCAGCCGTACCCGGCGCGCGCCCGGCGGAAGGTGGAGGACGCGGGCCCACTTGGCGCGCAGTTCGGCCTGGGCCGCGTCGATCAGGTCGCCGGCGTCGGGGTGCGGGGAGGGCAGGGTGTGCAGCCACAGGGTGCCGAGGTCCACCGGTCCGCCGCTCGCGCGCAGGCGGTCGTACACGGTGTGCAGGCGGCCCCGGACGGCTTCGGCGAAGCGGTTCGTCATCCAGCGGGCGGCGGTCAGGCACAGTTGCAGGGGCTCCAGGTGTGCCAGCAGTGCGGCGCCGGCCGTGGCCGTGGCCGACCGGCGTGCGTCGGAGTACACCAGGCCCCGGCAGGGGGCGGTGCGTTCGCCCTTGGCGCGCTGGGCCTCGCTGTCGGTGAGCGCGGCGAAGTCGGCTTCCAGGGCGGCGATCGCGGCGGTCAGCGCGCCGGCGTCGAAGCGGGCGGCGCGTACGGCGTCCCGGCCGCGTTCCAGGACGGCGAGCCTGTCCAGTGCCCGCTGCCGGGCGGCCTGGTCGGGGACGCGTTCCAGGATGCGGCGCAGGGCGCGGTCGGGGTGGGTGGCCGCGGGCACCTCCAGCCGCCAGTGCACCCAGCGCCGGGTGAGCAGCTCGCCGACCGTGTGGGCCACCTCGTCGGCGGGAAGGCCCAGTTCGGCGGCGATGGCGTCGGTGTGCCGGGTGCCGTCGCAGCGTTCCAGTACGGCGAGTTCGCGTGCGCCGATGGGCTGTGCGGGGCGTCCGGGGACCCGTACCTGGCCGTCCTGGCAGCGTACGAAGGACACCCGGCGCGGCGGGATCCAGCGCATCAGTTCGCGGTCCTCGCCGAGGACCTTGGCCAGGGCGTCGATTGCCCAGCCGGAGAAGTACACCTCCTGCGCGGCGAGGAAGCCGTCGCCGGGGTCCACGGCGACGGCGTCCGGCGCGGACAGGTCCCAGCGGCCCCAGCCGACGGGGCCGAAGAAGCCGATGGTGTCGTTCTTCACGCAGAACCGCTGCCAGTAGTGCGCGACCAGCTCCTCGCGCTGGCGCGGCATGCTGCTGCGGCTGTCCACGCCCGGCTTCCAGCGCAGGAACGGGGCGATGCCGGTCCGCAGGACGGCGGGGTTCTGCCAGGCGAGGGCCGCCTGGAAGCGGGGCTGGGCGGCCACCTCCTGGAGGTGGCGGGCGGTGTGTACGGCGGCGGCGGACAGTTCCTCGGTGAAGGCCTGCCACTCGGGCCCGGACAGGTCCGTGCCGGGGCCGAACTTGTCGGCGGCCTCGGCCAGTCCGGGCGGGGCCAGGCGCAGCACGCCGTCGGCGGGGAAGCCGGGGCCGCGCAGCGCGAACTGGTCCCACAGCCGCCAGCCTCCGCCCGGCAGCAGGACAGGTGCGTGCTCGTCCGACATCGCGTGCTCCTTCCGGAAAGGGGGGTGCGCGGGGGTCCCTCTGCCCGGCCGGGCGGGTGCCGCCGCCGGGATGCCGGGCGCCCCGGCCGGAGAGCACGGTCCCGCGCCGGGGCCGTGGCTCACCAGAGAAGATCCGGCAGCAACGCACGCCACCGGTACGGCGCGTTCGTCCCTGACCCCGCCCGGCGGGCCCGGGCACGCTGGCAGCGTCGGCCCCTGACCTGTGGCCGGCCCCATCACCTGCGGGAGGTTCACCGTGACGCAACCCAACTCCGCGACCGGCGCGGGCGGCGAGGCACCCCGCCCCGGCACCGACGAGGTGTACCTCGTGGTGCGCAACGACGAGGAGCAGTACTCGATCTGGCGGGCGGACCGCGAGGTGCCCGCCGGCTGGTACCCGGAGGGCCGGCGCGGCAGCCGGCAGGAGTGCCTCGACCACATCGGCGTGATCTGGACGGACATGCGCCCGCTCAGCCTGCGCCGCCGGCTGGCCGGGGCAGATGTCTGAGGGCCGTCCGGGCCGGCTCCTGTCGCGGCCGGCCCATGGTCCTCCGGCGGTACCGCCACCGCAACGGCTGTGCCCGGCCGTGCTGGACCTGTCCGCGCTGCCCGAGCGGACGTATCCGCCGGGCCCGCGGGCGCTGCGGGGACCGCTGGAGCTGTACCTGGCCCAGGTCGGGGCGCAGGACGAGCGGGCGCTGCGGCGCGCGCGGGAACTGCTGGACGCGGAGGAACGGGCGCGGGCGCGCGCGTTCCGGCGCGACCGGGACCGCGACGCCTATGTGGTCGCGCACGCGGCGCTGCGCAGTGTGCTGAGTGTCCTGCTGGGCATCCGCGCCGAGGCGCTGCCGCTGATGCGTGAGCCGTGCGCCGGCTGCGGCGGTCCGCACGGCCGGCCGGCGCTGCGCACGGCCGGGGTGCACTTCTCCCTGTCGCACAGCGGGGACCTGGTGATGGTGGCGCTCGCCCCGGCGCCGGTCGGTGTCGACGTGGAGGGGCTGGCCACCGCGCAGGCGGTGCTCGGCGCGCAGTGCGCGCTGCATCCGGCGGAGGCGCGGGAACTGGCGCGGCTGCCCGCGCACGAGCGGCCGGCGGCCTTCACCCGGGCCTGGGTGCGCAAGGAGGCCTACCTCAAGGGCCTGGGCACCGGACTGGTGCGGGATCCGGCGCTCGACTACGTGGGCACCGGGCCGCGGCCGGCCGCTCCGTCGCCGCAGTGGACCGTGCGGGACGTCCTGGTCCCCGCGGGATACGGGGCGGCTGTGGCCCTGCGGGCACCGTGAGGGCACCCGCGGCAGCACGGCGGGGACCGGTCGACGGACCGGTCCCCGCCGTGCTGCCGGGGCGCTTCCCGCGAGGTGCCGGCGGTCCGCTCTTCACGGCTTTCCCACGTCCCGGCGCGGGGGACCGCGATACGATCACGGGCGTGAGCGGCGCTGAACCGACCATCCTCGCCACTTCCGGAGGCCACCGCGTCGGCGCGCGTGCCCGGGTCCTCTTCGATGCTCTGGTCCACCACGCGGTGGACCTCTCCGGTGTGCACGGCAGGCGTCCGCGCATCCTGTACGTCGGCACGGCGGTGGGGGACGCCGAGCACGTCGCGGCGCGGATGGCGGAGGCGGCCCGCATCGCGGGCTTCGATCTGACCCCGCTGCACCTGTTCCCCATGCCGAACGTCGACGACGTGGAGGGCACGGTCCTCGACCACGACGTGGTCTGGGTGATGGGCGGCTCGGTGGCCAACCTGCTCGCCGTGTGGCGGGTCCACGCGCTGGACGCGGTGATGCGGCGCGCGTGGCGGGCGGGTGTGGTGCTGGCCGGGGTGAGCGCGGGTTCCATCTGCTGGTTCGAGGGCGGTGCCACGGACTCCTTCGGGCCCGAACTGCGGCCGGTGACCGGGGGTCTTGGCCTGCTTCCGTACGGCAACGGCGTGCACTACGACTCCGATGCGGGCCGGCGTCCCCTGATCCACCGCATGGTCGCCGACGGCACCTTCGCGACGGCCCACTGCACCGACGACGGGGTGGGCCTGGTGTACCGGGGCACCGAACTGGTCGAGGTCGTGGCGGAACTGCCGGACAAGGCCGCCTACGTGGTGCGCCGGGACGGTGAGCGGGCCGTGGAGGAACGGCTCGTACCGCGGCTGCTGCCGGCGCCCGCGTTCTGACGGCCTTCTCCCGCCGCATGCGCGCGGTGCGGCCTTCGTCCGCCCCGCGTTCGGCCGCCCGGCCCCACCCCCGTGTCCCGGGTGCCGGACGCGGGCCCACGGGGTGAGACGGGTGGACCGCGCGGGCGCTCCTGGCGCCCGGTGTCCATGGGTCCCGTCCCCGCCCCTCCCCCGCCCCCGGTGTCCTCGGCGCGTCAGACCAGGCCGTGGCGCACGGCCTGCGCGACCGCGTGGGCCCGGTTGCGGGCCTGCAGACGCGCCATGATCTCGTAGATGACGTTCTTGACGGTGTGTTCGGAACAGTCCAGCAGGCGGGCGATGCCCGCGTTGGCGTGGCCCTCGGCCAGCAGGCGCAGCACGGACATCTGGCGGGCCGTCAGGGCCGGGGGCCGCACGTCCGGTACCGGTTCGCCGGATCCGCGAGCCGTGGTCAGCAGGTGGGAGAGTTCCGGATAGGGGATGCTCGGATGGGGGTGGGCGGCGCGGCGTACGGCGGCCGCGAGGGTCTCCTCGGTGAGGTCCGCGGTTCTCAGGACGACCGCTCCGGTGCGCAGGGCCAGCAGCAGGCCCCTGCGGCTGACGGTGTCGCACACGAGCAGCAGCCGGCCGGGGTCCCGCCCGCAGCGCAGCGCCTGTTCGGCGTCGGCGGCCACGACCACGCTCACGCTCCCGGGCCCGGCAGGCCCGTGCCCGTGCTCGTGATCGGGCTCGCAGGCGAAGCCGGCGCGGCGGGCGAGGGCGCGGACGCGGTCCGCGCCGCGCGAGGGCGGGATGCGCAGGACCGGGCGCGAAGGGAGCGCACCGGGCGGGACCGGCGTGGCCGGCGCGGGGGGCGCGGGGGGCGCGGGGGGCGCGGCGATCAGGGTGGCCGTCACAGCAGACCCGCCCGCAGCGCGTAGGCGACCGCGTGGGCACGGTTGCGCAGCCTGAACCGCTGGGTGATGTCGTGGACGACGGTGGTCACGGTCCGCGGCGAATAGGCCAGCTGCTGGGCGATCTCCGCCGTCTCGTGCCCGTCGGCGACCAGCCGCAGCACCGAGCGTTCCCGGTCCGACAGCATGCCGCCGGCCCAGCCGCCCGAGCCGTGCCGGGTGTTCGCCGGACGGTCCAGGAACTGTTCGAGCAGCTCGGGTGGCAGTGTGCAGTCGTCCCGGGCGGCGGCCAGCACCGCGTGGTTCAGACGGGAGGCGTCGGCCTCGCGGCGCAGCAGCACGCCGCGGGCACCGGCGGCCAGGGCGTGCAGGGCGTCGCCGGAGGCGAGGGCGGCGACCACCAGGACGACGGCGGGGCGCTGCCGGTGGGCGCGGGTGGTGCGCACCATGTCGAGTTCGGCGGGGCCGAGCCGGTCCACGGTCAGTACGGCGACCCGGGCGTCGCCGGGCTCGCACACGGTCAGCTCCGGGCAGGCGAGCAGGGTACTGCGGGTGCCGGCCTCCAGCACCGGGTCGAGCGCGACCACACCGACGGGTAGGGGTGCTCCCATCTGCTGCTCCTTGAAAGGTCGTCCGCCCCGTCAGCAGCGCTGCGGGCGGTCTGGGGTACTGCGCACACCGTGCCGTCGGCGGCGGGGCGCGGGCATCGGTAGCCGGTCCCCACCTTTCCCGCGGGGCGGGCGGCCCCCTCCCCCGTAGGACCGCCTTCCGGGTGGGTGTGCGGCGGCCGGCGGCGGGCAGGGGGGAGCCGCGCGGTGTCCGGGGCGTAGGCGCGGGGGCCGCAGGAGGGAGGGGACGCGGGGGGCGCGCCGCGGGAATGGGGGTGTGCCCGGGTGCGAGCCGCAGGAAGTGGGGGTGCGACCCGTGAAGTGCGGGGGTGCAGCGGGCCGTACCGGCCTTGCGTACGCGGATGTCCGGCACTCCCCCGGTCCTGTCCCGGGAGGCCGGGGTCCCGGTTCGACCTGCGTCTTTCCCCGTCCGGGGGCGTCTGCGCGCACGCCGTACCCACCGGCGGGGCGGGGCCGCGCAGAATATGGGGGCCGCTCCCCCATGTGGGGACCCCAGGGGTTCTGCGAACTTCTTTCCCGTGACCGAGACCACCAGCCTCCCGACTCCCCGGAGCGCCGGCCTGCCACTCGCCTGGTGGGCTCCGGCGCTGTCCCTCGCGGAACGGCTCGCCGCCCCCGGACTCCCGGTGGCGCCCGCCGCTTCCGGGGCCACCGGGCGCGCCCCCTGGGCCGCCGGTGACGCGGAGGGCTTCGCCCTGCGGCTGGCCCACCTCGGGGTGGACGGTGCCACGGCGGCGGCCCTGGCGGCGGAGCCCGCCGAGCGGCTGGCCGCCCGGACGGTGAAGCCCCGCTGGGCGGCGTACGTGGAGGCGGTCCTGGACGCGGACGCCGAGGACACGGTGGAGCCGGTGGTGCCCGGTGAGGGACCCGATGCCTTCGCACCGGTCGTACGCCCGGTCGTCGCCGCGGCCTCCGCCCGGCTCGCCGAGCTGCTGCCCGGCGTTCCGGCCGCCGAACGAGCCGTCTGGCAGGGCGCGTTCGAGCACCGGCTGACCCACCACCTGGTCCGCCAGGCCGCCCGCACGCTGGTCCACGAACTCGACCTGGCCCGGCGCGCCCGGCGCCTCGCCGGCGCCGGCCCGCGCGAGCGGTTCGCCTCCTTCGTCGCCGCCGCCGGCACCCGCCGGGGGCTGGGCAGCCTGTTCGCCGCCTACCCGGTGCTGGCCCGGATGCTCGGGCAGAGCGCGCTGGACGCGACGGACGCGACGGCCGAACTGGTGGCGCGCTTCCACGCCGACCGGGACGCCCTGACCACCACCCTCCTCGACGGTCGCGCCCCCGGGGCGCTCACCCGGGTCGACCTGGGCCGCGGAGACGCCCACCAGGGCCACCGGTCCGTGGCGGTCCTGCACTTCGCGAGCGGCGAGCGGCTGGTGTACAAGCCCCGGCCGCTCGACCAGCACGCCCTGCTCGACGACCTGGTGGGCTGGCTCAATGCCAAGGTGCCCGGCCTGGCGCTGCGCACTCCGCGCAGCCTGCGCCGGAGGGCGTACGGCTGGCTGGAGTTCGTCGAGCACCGCTGGTGCCGGTCGGTTACCGAGACCGACGCCTTCTACCGGCGCCAGGGAGCGCTGCTGGCGCTGCTCTACGCGGTGGACGGCGCCGACATGCACTACGAGAACGTCATCGCCTGCGGCGACCAGCCGGTCCTGGTGGACGCCGAGACACTCCTGCACACCGGGCTCCCGCAGCCCATGACGGCGGGCGCCGACCCGGCCGCCGACGCCCTGCACGCCTCCGTGCACCGCACCTGCCTGCTGCCCCACCTGCTGATCGGCGAACACGGGGCGCTGGACATCTCCGCGCTCGGCCGGTCCACCGACGGCACTTTCCCGAGCGAGGGCCTGCACTGGCAGGACAGCGGGCGGGACACCATGCGGGCCGTGCGCGCGCCGCTGCCCAGCCCCGCCGCGCAGAACCAGCCGCTGCCCGCCGGCCGCCCGCTGCAGGGCGCCGACCACCGGGCGGCCCTGCTGGAGGGTTTCCGCACCGCGTACGCGGCGATCGCCGCGCACGGCGGTGAACTGCTCGGCGAGGACGGCCCGCTGGCGTCCCGCGCCGGCAGTCCGGCCCGGCTCATCGCCCGCTCCACCCGCCTGTACGCGACGCTGCTGGAGGAGTCCGCCCACCCCTCCCTGCTCGGCGACGCGCTCGCCCGGGAGAGCGTGTTCGCGGTGCTGTGGACCGAGTCCGAGCACGACGAGGTGCGCCGGCGGCTCATCGAGCACGAGACGGCGGACCTGTGGCGCGGGGACGTACCCCTCTTCGCGCACCGGCCGTCCGGTACGGGGGTCCGGGCGGCCGACGGCACCTGGCTGGCGGGAGTGCTGCCGGTGGCGAGTCTGACGGCGGTGCGGGAGAAGATCGCCCGGATGGACGAGGTCGACTGCCGCGACCAGGAGTGGATCATCTCGGCCACGCTGGCGGCACGGGGCACCGGTTCGCCGCTGGACCGGCCCCGGTCCGAGCTGGCGGTGGCGCCGGTACCGGCCGTCGTGCCCGACGCGTCCCGGCTGCTCGCCGCCGCGTGCGGGATCGCCGACGAACTCGCGGCCCGCGCGGTACGGGACGGCGGCCGCACCAACTGGCTCGGCCTGGAACGGGTTTCCGGCCCGCACTGGGCGGTGCTGCCGATGGGCGCCGGGCTCGCGCAGGGCTACTGCGGGGTCGCGCTGTTCCTCGCGCACACGGACGCGCTGGTCGGAGCCGGCCGGTACGCCGCCCCGGCCCGCGAGGCGGTCCGGCCGCTGCCCGGCCTGCTGAAGGCACTGGCCTGCGACCCCGAGCTGAGCGCGGCGGCAGGGCCTGGCGCCTACGACGGGCTCGGCGGCATCGTGTACGCCCTGGTGCGGCTGTCGGAGCTGCTCGGCGAGGACCTGACGGGCTGTCTGCCGGACGCGCTGACCGCGCTCGGCCACGCCGTCGCGGCCTGCCCCGACCCGGGGCTCGCCGGCGGCACGGCCGGGGCACTGGCCGCCGCCGTCGTGGCACACGAGGCGACCGGCGATCCGGCGGCACTGCGGCTGGCGGACACGGTGGCGGACCGGCTGCTGGCGACGGTGTCCGGCGCCACCGGACCGGCCCGGTCCGCGGAGGGCACCGCCGCGACGGACACTGCGACCGGCAGCACGGGAAGCGCCGACGACGCCGGGGTCCCTGACGGGGCCGTGGAGGCCGGCGGGGGCACCGGACTGCCGGGCGGGCCCGCAGGGGTCGGTGAGCGCACCGGACTCGCGAGCAGCGCCACCGGCAACGGCGGGCACACCGGACGCACGGACCCGGACAGCACCCCGGGGACCGGCGGGACCGGACTCCCGGGCGGGGCCGTGGAGGCCGGCGGGAGCACCGGGTTCGCGGACGGGGCCGCGGGGATCGGCGGGGGCGCCGGGTTCGCGGACGGGGCCGCGGGGATCGGGTGGGCGTTGCTGCGGTACGCCGCCCGGCGGCCCGCACGTGCCGCCCGGCACACGGCCGCCGCCCACGCCCTGCTCCGCACGGCGCTCCGGGACACGGGGGCCGCGCACGCCGACACGTCCTGGGCCGGCGGGCTCGCGGGCGTGGCGGCCGCCGCCGCCCACCTTCCCCCGCAACCGGGTTCGCCCCGGCCGAAAGACCGGCCGGCAAACCGGCTGGCGGACGCCGAGGTACGCCCGGACCTGAGCCTTGGACAGGGCACCCTCGGCACGCTGGAGGCGCTGACCGTCCTCGCCGGACAGGGCGACGCGACCGCCGCCGAGGCGCTGAACCGGCGCAGCGGTCAGGTGCTCGCCCTCGTCGAGGCGCAGAGCCACCGGTGTGCCACCCCCGATCACGTCCCCTCCCCCGGGCTGCTGACCGGACTGTCCGGCATCGGCTACGGACTGCTCCGCCTGGCCCGGCCCGAAAACGTGCCGTCCGTCCTGCTCCTGGGACACCCCGGCCACTGACCGACCCACGCACCTGCGCTCCTCGGCACCACGGCATTTCTCCACCTCCCACCGTGCGCTCCGCACGGGACACCAGAAGGGGATCACCGTCATGGACAAGCACCTCGCCACCACCGCCGCCGACGTCACCGAGACCGGCGCCGACGAGCAGGACGCGGCGGGCGGCGTCACGCTCCGGGGCCGCAACCGTGCCTGCGCCCGGGCCCGCGTGCTGGCGGGGATGGTGCTGACCAGCGGCGTCGTCATCACGCTGAGCACCCTGGACACCTCGGTCTCCGCCCCGAACTGACGGCGGGTCAGTACGGACAGCGTGTGCGGTGCGGGCCCGTTCGCCGGGTCCGCGCCGCCGTGCTGCGTGCGGAGCCGGTGGCGGAAGCGGCCGGGAGAGACCGGGAGCGGGCGACCTGCCGCAGATCGGGATATTCCGATTATCATCTGCGTTCATGCGTTCCCATGCGCCATCCCTGGTCGGGCGGGACCCCCAAATCGCCCTGCTCGAACGTGCCTTGGCCGAGGCGAGGCAGGGACGCGGCGGTGTCGTCTTCCTGGTCGGCGAGGCCGGTGTCGGCAAGTCACGGCTCGCGGCGGAGGCGGTGGGCCGGGCGCTGGACGCCGGGATGCGCGTACTGCGCGGGCGCAGCAGCACCACGGGTCCGGCCGTGCCGTTCCGTCCCCTCACCGAGGCGCTGATGTCGCTGTTCCGCGGCGGTGAGCCCGTGGACGACCTGGCCCTTGGCCCCTACCGCCCCGTCCTCGGGCGGCTGATCCCCGACTGGGACACCGGGGAACGCGAGAGCAGCTCCATGGTCATCCTGGGCGAGGCGGTGCTGCGTCTGCTGACCGCCGCCGGGCGCGGGCAGGGCCAGCTGCTCCTGCTGGAGGACCTGCACGACGCCGACCCCGAGACGCTCGGGGTCCTGGAGTACCTGGTGGACAACCTGGAGTACTCGCCCGTACTCCTGCTGGCCACCGTGCGCACGGACTTCAGCGAGGCGCTGGATCTCGCGCAGTCCGCCCGCCGGCGCGGTGTCGCGGCGCTGGTCGAGCTGCCGCCGCTGACCCGCCCCCAGGTGCACGGCATGATCGCGGCGCAGCTCGGCGCCGAGGGCCCGGACGAGGTGCCCGAGGCGGTCCTGCGGCGGCTGTGGGAGGACAGCGCGGGCAGCCCGTACCTGGTGGAGGAGCTGCTGCAGTCGATGATCGGGGCCGGGACGCTGGTGCAGGGGCCGCAGGGCTGGCGTGCGGTCGGGGATCTGCGCAGTGACGTTTCCTCGACGCTCGCGCGGGGCATTCTGCGCCGCATCGACCGGCTTGGCGCGCAGGGCCTGACCCTGTTGTCGGCCGCCGCCGTCCTTGGCCGGCGCTTCCCGCTCACCGTGCTGCAGCGGATGACCGGCGTCGACGACCGGGCCCTGCTCAGCCATCTGCACGCGGGCGTGGCGGCGCGGCTGGTCATCCCCGACGAGCCGGCTCCGGACTGGTACGCCTTCCGGCACTCCCTCACCGTGGAGGCGCTGTTCACGCAGATGACGCCGGGTCAGCGGGCGGAGCTGGCCCGGCGGGGCGCGGAGGCGGTCGAGGAACTGCACCCCGGCCTCGGCGGCGACTGGTGCGCGCTCGCGGCCGGGCTGCGGTGCGAGGCCGGGGACCGGGTCGAGGCCGGGCTGCTGTTCGCGGAGGCCGGCGGCCGGGCTCTGGCGGCGGGCGCGCTCGGCTCCGCCGTGACCCTGCTCAGCAGCGCGGAGAGCCTGCTGGCCGACGCCGGTGATCCGCAGGCGCGGGCCGAGGTGCTGGAGAACCTGCTGCCGGCCCTCGCGGAGGCCGGTGACTTCGCTCGCGCCTTCGCGCTGGCCGAGGACCTGCACGTGCTGAGCGGGTCCGGGCTGAGCCCGGCGCGCCTGGCCGCCCTGCACACCCGGCTGGCCAAGGTCGCCCACACGGCGGGCCGGTGGAGCGACGGCAACCGCCAGATCGTGCGTGCCCGCGAGATGCTGGCGAGCGCGCCGGACGAGGCGACGGCTGCGGCCGTCGACGTCACGGCCGCCTATCTGGCCCTGGACACCCCGGGGCCGGACCGCACCCAGCACGCGGAGAAACTGGCCCGCTCGGCCGCCGACACCGCCGAGCGGTACGGGCTGCCCGTCGTCGCCTGCCAGGCCAGCGAGCTGCTCGCCACCGTGGCCCGGGAACGGGACCCCCAGGAGTCGCAGGCGATGCTCGAACAGGCCCTCGCCACGGCCGAACGCCACCGCCTGCCGCTGCAGCGCATGTACGCGGCCACCCGCATGGGCGGCAACGCCTGGCTCGCCGAGGGCGACACCTCGGGTCTGCTGGCGGCCCGCGCGGAGGCGCTGCGGCTCGGCTCGGTGCACCTCGTGCACACCGTGGACGGCATCCTCGTGCTGGACGCGGTGCTGCGCGGCGACTACGAGGGCGCCCGGTCGGCCGCCGCCGAATGCCTGGCCGTGGTGCGGCGCCTGCGGCTGGCGCCCGCCGTGCGGTACGTCCTGATGGCGCAGTCCGTCCTGGAGGCGCACCGCGGGGACCGTACGGCGATGCAGGCGGCGCTCGCCGCGTTCACCGAGTGGGACGGTGCCGGCTCGCAGGAGGAGCCGCTGTGCCTGGGGCTGGCCCGCGCCTTCTGCGCGCTGCTGGAGGAGGAGCGCGAGCTGGCCCGTGCCGAGCTGCGGGCGGTGGTGGCGCTGGAGGCGGACAATCCCTCCACCTACCACCTCAGCGGCACCCACGGCCTCGTCCTGCTGCTGGACGTGCTCGCCGGGGACGCGGACCGGGCCCGGCACGACGAGGTCACCGCCACCGCCGTCGCCCGGATGCGCTGGAACCGGCAGTTCGTGCTGCTCGCCGACGCGGTGCTGCTCGGCCGGGAAGGGGCGGGCGCGCGGGCCGCGGCGGCGGTGGAGTCGGCGCTGGTGCTGGCGCAGCCCTTCCCGCTGGCCCAGCATCTGGGCCTGCGGCTGATCGCCGACGCGGCGCACCAGGACGGCTGGGGTGATCCGGTGGGCTGGCTGCGGCGCGCCGAACACCACTTCCACGAGCGGGACACGGCGGCCGTGGCGGGTGCCTGCCGGGCCGCGCTGCGCCGGCTCGGTGCTCCCGTGCACCAGCACCGCACCGGCACCAGCGGCATTCCCGAGAAGTTGCGGGCGCAGGGGGTGACCGTGCGGGAGTTCGAGGTGTTCCGGCTGCTCGCGGAGCGGCTCGGCAACAAGGACATCGCCGACCGGCTGTTCATCTCGCCCCGTACGGCGGAGAAGCACATCGCGAGCCTGATCACCAAGACGGGGGCGGCCAACCGCGCGGACCTGTGCGCGCGGTCGGCCGCCCTGCGGTCCTCCTGAACCCGGCGCCGGGGCGTGTCCTAGCGCATCTCGCGCACCGCGCGTGAGGCGAGGACCGCGAGGCCCGTCGCGGCGAGGACGGCGGCCACCGTCGCGAACAGGGCGAACGTGTCGATGCGTGCCAGTGCGCCGCACGCGATCAGTGACAGCGGGGCGGCGGCGTAGCCGAGGACCATGTCGACGGAGACGACCCGGCTGAGCACGTCCTGCGGGATGTTCCGCTGGATCCAGCTGAGTCCGAACACGCCCTGGAATCCGATGGCGAAGCCCATGGCGAGCACGGTCGCCACGACGGCCGCGGTGCTGTGCACCAGGCCCAGTACGGCCATTCCGGCGCCCAGCCAGCCCGCGAGAGCGGCCACCAGCAGGCCCACCCGGGGCCGGCCGCCGAGCGCGCCGCCGGCGAGCGTGCCGAGGATCGCGCCCCCGGCGAGGGACCCGTTGAGCACGCCGAGTGTGGCGGAGCCGCCTCGCAGGACCTGGTCGGCGAGGGTGGCGAAGCCGACCGTGAAGGGCCCGGCGTAACAGAAGTTGACGGCGGTGTCGAGGGCGACGATCGTCCGCAGCCGGGGGTCGCGGAAGGTGTAGGTGACGCCTTCGCGGATGCGGGCGCCGAGGGGGGTTCGTTCCTTCGCCGCGCCGGTCTGCGCGCGGCCGGTCCCGGGGCGGGTGCGGATGCTCGCCACGCACCAGCCGCACAGGGCGAAGCAGACGGCGTCGACGAGGAAGGCGACCGGCGCGCGGGTGACGGCGATGACGACACCGCCGACGGCGGGTCCGACGACGGCGGCGGTCCGGGCGCCGGTGCCCAGCAGCGCGTTGGCCGCGGTGAGCAGGTCCTTGTCCACGACGGAGGGCAGGATGGAGACGCGGGCGGGCTGGAAGAAGGCGTCGACGGCGCCGAAGGCGGCGGCCGCCGCGCACAGTGTCCCCACCGTCAACTGGCCGCTCAGTCCGGCGAGTCCGACGCCCGCCATCAGTGCCGCCCGGGTCCAGCTGGAGGCGACCATGAGGGTGCGGGTGGACCAGGAGTCGCTGAGGGAGCCGCCCACCAGGGTGAGCAGTGCGCGGGGTACGGCCTGGAAGGCGAGGACGTAGCCGAGGGCGAGGGTGGAGCCGGTCAGTTCGAGGGTGATCCAGGAGAAGGCGACGACGCTGAAGCCGTCGCCGAGCAGGGACAGCGACTGTCCCAGCCACAGGAGCTGGAAGGGCCGTTGCCGGGCCGGTGCCCACAGCCGGGGACCGGCGTCGGCGAGAGTGGTGGCCATGGGGTGCCTTTCGTCGTGCGGACGCTCTCGGCGGTCCGGTCAGTAGCGGACGGGCAGGGCGGTGAGGCTGCGGTTGAGCAGGGAGGGCTGCCAGGTCTGTCCGCCGGGGTCCGCGAGGGTCAGGCCGGGGTGGTCGGTGACCAGGGTCCGCACCGCGGACACGGCGACCAGCCGGGCCAGGGCTGCGCCGATGCAGAAGTGGGCGCCGAAGCCGAAGCCGAGGTGGGTCGCGCCGGTGCGGCGCACGTCGAACCGTGCGGGGTCGGGGAAGCGGGCCGGGTCGCGGTTGGCGGCGGCGGTGACGAGGAAGATCCGGTCGCCGGTGCGCAGGGTGTGGCCGTCGAGGTCGAGGTCGCGGGCGGCGGTGCGGATCGACATCTTGGACGGGCCGTCCAGGCGCAGGGTCTCCTCCACGGCGCCCTGGGCCAGTTCGGGGTCCGCGCGGACGGCGGCGAGCTGCTCGGGCCTGGTGTGCAGGGCCAGGACGGTGTTCGCGATGAGGTTGCTGGTGGTCTCCCCGCCGGCGAACGCCATCTGGGTGAGCATGCCGACGAACTCCTCCTCGCTGACGGAGTCGCCGACCCGGCCCTCGCGCAGCACCTGGCTGATCAGGTCGTCGCCGGGTTCGGTGCGGCGCCGCGCGACCAGCACTGCGAGGTAGTCCTCCAGGCTCACCAGCGCCTGCAGGGAGGCCCGGTACTCGCTCTCCTCCTGGGCGGTGCCGAGGACGAGGTCGGCGACGCGGGCGTTCCAGTACCAGAAGGAGGGTGCGTCGGTGCGCGGGATGCCGAGCCAGCGGGCGAACACCAGCGCGGGCAGGGGCTTGGCGACGTCGGCCATCAGGTCGCCGGTGCGGCCGGGAGCCGCCTTGCGGGCGAGGACGGCGCGGGTCGCCTTCTCGGTGAAGGCGCGGTAGCGGGCCACCGCGCGGGCGGCGAACGCCTCCTGGAACACCTGGCGCAGCCTGCGGTGCTGCGGCGCGTCGTTGAAGACCATCCAGCGGGAGAGGATCCCGAAGGCCCGCTCGGCGTCCTCGCGGGCGCCGTGCGGTACGGCGTCCATCAGGGGGCGTACCCGGTCGGCGGAGACCGCGGGGTCGCGCAGGCAGCGCATCACCTGGTCGTAGCCGGTGACGAGCCAGGCGTGGTGCATCGGGCTCCAGTGGACGGGGGCGTGCGCGCGCAGGGCGTCGAGGTGGTCGTAGGGGTCGGCGACCATGCCGGCGGACAGCAGGTAGCGCTCGGTGAAGGCGGGGGCGGCGGTGGTCATCGGTCTTCTCCCGCCTCGATGCCGGTGAGCAGCCGGGCGATGCCCTGCACTTGGGGCTCGGCCATCATCGACATGTGGTCGCCTTCGCTGATGTGCAGGGTGAGCCCGTCGCCTGCCACCTCGCGCCAGCGTGCGACGTAGGTGTCGTAGTCGACGTCCAGGCCGGGCATGGTGCGGCCGCGGGGCAGTGCGGCGGCTTCGCTGCCGACCACGAGGTGGATGTGGCCGGGGTAGGGGCGGACCTCGTAGGCGGCCAGGGCGGCGAGCAGCGAGTGCCACACCTCGATGGGCGCGTTCTCGACCAGGGCCGCTTCGGCGGGGCTCATGCCGGCGCCCAGCAGGGTGGCGGTGAGTTCGGCCGTGGCCCCCTCGCGCTGCGGGGAGGGTGGCAGTTCGCGCAGCCGGTCCCGCAGGCGCAGGGCTTCGCGCAGGTCCTTGGTGACGCCGTCCAGGCGGGCCCGGGCGGCGGTGTTGGGCAGGTACGGCTCGATCAGGACGAGGGGTGCGACCGGGTGTCCCGCCGTGTGCAGCTGGGTGGCCATCTCCAGGGCGATGTTGGCGCCCATGGACCAGCCGAGCAGGGCGTGCGGGCCGGTGCCGTCCCGGTCGGTGATCTCGGCGGCGTAGTTGGCGGCGATGCCGGCGACCGTGCTCGGGTCGACGCCGCCGAGCAGTCCGCGGGCCTGGAAGGCGTGGACGGGCCGGCCGGGCGGCAGGGCGCGGGCGAGCGGCACGAACCAGGTGGCGCTGCCGCCGGTGGGGTGCACGCACCACAGGGGCTCCCCCGTGCCCTCGCGCAGCCGTACCTCGGAGGTGACGGCGGCGGGCAGCCCGTCACCGGCCGCCCGGGTGGCGTGCGCGGCGAGCTGGGCGATCGTCGGGTGTTCGATGAGGTCTCCGACCGACACCGGCAGGCCGCGTCCGGCGGCCATCAGGGAGACCCGGACGGTGGACAGGGAGCTGCCGCCGATGCGGAAGAAGTCGTCGTGGACGCCGATGCGGGACAGGCCGAGGACCTCGCGCCAGATCTCGGCGAGGACCTTCTCCGCGGTGGTGGACGGGGCGGCGTACTCGGTGTCGCCGCGGTCGAGTTCGGCCGGGGGCAGGGGCAGCGCCCGCTTGTCGGTCTTGCCGCTGCGGTTGACGGGCATCTCGTCCAGGAAGACGAACCGGGCGGGCAGCATGTAGGCGGGCAGTGAGGCCCGCAGGTCGCGGCGCAGTTCCTCGGGCCGGGGCGGCTGGGGGCCGTGGAGGACGAGGTAGGCGACGAGGGCCGGTTCGCCGGGCAGGTCGGTGCGGTGCAGGACGACGGCCTGGCGGACCTCGGGCAGGGCCCTGAGTGCGTGCTCGATCTCGCCGAGTTCGATGCGGAAGCCGCGCAGTTTGACCTGGGAGTCGCGGCGGCCGAGCCACTCCACGGAGCCGTCGGGCCGGTGGGTGCCGAGGTCTCCGGTGCGGCACAGCCGCTCACCGGGTGTGCCGTACGGGTCGGGGACGTAGGTGGCGGCGGTCAGCGCGGGCCGGCCCAGGTAGCCGCGGCCGACGGCCTGCCCGCCGAGGTATATCTCGCCCGGCACGCCCACCGGGACGGGCTGGAGGTCGTCGTCCAGGACGTGGATGCGGGTGTTGCGGATGGGGGTGCCGATGGGCGGGGTGCCCTGGCCGGGGCTCAGTTCGGCGGCGACGGACCACACGGAGGTCTCGGTGAGGCCGTAGACGTTGTGGAAGCGCCGGCCGCGCGACCAGACGTCGGCGAGTTCGGCCGGGCAGGCCTCGCCGGCGACCTGGAGCACCCGCAGCTCGGGGAAGTCGTCCTGGCCGAGTACCGCCAGTGCGCTGGGCGGCAGCATGGCGCCGGTGACGTGGGCCTCGCGCAGGGTGCGGGCCAGGTCGGGGCCGGGGCGCAGGTCCTCCCTGGGGGCGGTGACCAGCCGGCCGCCGTTGGCGAGGGACCAGGTGAGTTCGAGGATGGAGGCGTCGAAGCCGAAGGAGGCGAACTGCAGCACCCGGTCGCCGGCGGTGGGGCGCACCAGGTCGCGCTGCCCTTCGAGCATGTTGGACAGGCCGCGGTGCGGGACGGCCACTCCCTTGGGTGTGCCGGTGGAGCCCGAGGTGTAGATGATGTAGGCGAGGGTGTCGGCGTCGGGCTCCCGGCCCGGCACGGCTGCCACCGGGTCGGCGGGGGTGTCCAGGTGGATCACCGGCCCGTCGAAGGGCACCGTCCCGGTGAGTGCGCGCTGGGTGAGCAGTACCCGCATGCCGCTGTCCTGGGCCATGAACGCGAGCCGTTCGGTGGGGTGTTGCGGGTCCAGGGGCAGGAAGGCGCCGCCGGAGCGCAGCACGCCGACGGCGGCGCGCACCAGGTCGGGGCCGCGCTCGGCGCAGATGCCCACCACGGTCTCGGGGCCGACCCCGAGCCGCCGCAGCCGCCGTGCCAGCTGTTCGGCCTGCTCCTTAAGTGCGGCGTACGTCAGGTGCTGCCCGCGGTGCTCGACGGCGACCGCGTGCGGGGTACGGGCGGCGTGGGCGGCGATGTGCTCGTGGAACAGCAGTGGTGAGGAGGGGGTTTCGGGGCCCCGGGCCCAGACGTCGAGGGCGGTGGCGCGGGCGGCGCCGGTGAGCGCGGGCCGGGTCACCGGGGTGTGCGGGCCGGCGACCATGGCCTCCAGCTGGGCGCAGTACACGTCGGCGAGCTGCTCGGCGGTGGCGGGTGCGACGAACGCCGGGTCCGCGTCGAGGGTGAAGGCGTTGACGCTGGCGTTGATGAGCAGCGGGAACATGGTCCGCGCGATCTCCAGGGAGTCGTCCCAGGAGTCGTGCGAGAGCCGGTGGAAGTTGACGTAGTTGAAGACGGCGTCGGTCAGGTTCGGTTCGGTGGGCCGCAGGCGGGCGATGTGGACCAGCGGGAGCCTGCGGTGCGGGAGCATCTCCTGTTCGGCCGTGAAGACGTCCCGCAGGTAGGCGAGCCAGTTGCCGCGCGGGCGGGCCACGCCGAACGGCACGGTGTTCAGGAACAGTCCGCGCATCCGGTCGGCGCCGGGCACTTCGGGCCGCCCGTTGGTGACCAGGCCGATGCTGTGGCCGAGGGTGCTGTCGTCGCGGTCGGCGAACAGGCTCATGGTGTGGTGGAAGGCCGTGATCAGCACGGTGCGCCGCGGCACGCCGGCTTCCTTGGCCAGGCGGCCGATGCGTTCGGCGAGGTGGGCGTAGGAGCGGCGGACCTCGTGCACCGGCGCCTGGGCGGCGAGGTCGGCGGCCGTGCGCCTGCGGAAGGTGACGGGCCGCAGGTCGGCGAGCCGGTTGCGCCAGTAGTCGAGGGACTCCTCGCTGTTGAGCGCGGCCCGCTCCAGGGCGACGTACTCGGCGAAGGGCGGTGCGGTCGGCGGCTCGGGCGCGCGGCGGTGGGCGACGGCCTCCCGGTGCATGGCCAGCAGGTCGGCGACGAGTGAGGTCAGGCTCCAGCCGTCCAGGACGACGTGGCAGTCGGTCAGGACCAGGCGCAGGTCGTGGTCGGTGATGTGGTGGAGGTGGATGCGCACCAGGGGGGCGGCGGCGAGGTCGAAGCGGCGCTCGAACTCCTCGTCGACGAAGGCGCGCAGCCGGGCCCGCTGTTCCTCGCGCGGCAGTGCGCGCAGGTCGGTGTAGCCGACGGGCAGGCGGGCGGCGCGGTGGACGAGCTGGAGGGGCTCGCGGTAGGAGACGAGGTCGACGGAGGTGCGCAGGATCGGGTGGCCGGTGACGACCGCGTCCACGGCGGCCTGGAACGCGTCGAGGTCGAAGCCCTCGGGGACGGTGATCTTCAGGTCGGTGACGTTGTGGTAGGCGCCGCGCCGGGGGTCGGCGAGCATCTCGTGGAGCATGCCGGCCTGGAGCATGGTGAGCGGGTAGGCGTCGGCGAGTCCGTCGGGCAGGCGGCCGGCGTCGGCCGGGTCGAGCTGGGAGAAGGGGGCGGTGGGGGCGGGGGCGTCGCCGGCGTCGGTGACGAGGGTGGCCAGGTCGGCCAGGGTGCGGGCGCGGAAGACGTCGGCGACGGTGAACCCGAGTCCGGCGAGACGGCCGAGGCCCACCAGGCGCAGCGCCAGGATGGAGTCGCCGCCCAGGTCGAAGAAGTTGTCGGTGCGGCCGACGTGCTCGACGCCCAGTACCTGGCTCCACACGGCGGCCAGGGCCTGCTCGCGGGGCCCGGCGGGCGGTACGTGTGCCCGGGGCCCGTCCGAGACGGGCCGGACCGCGGTCAGCGCGGCCCGGTCGACCTTGCCGTTGGCGGTCAGGGGCAGGTGTTCGTGGCGGACGAACAGCGCCGGGACCATGTGCTCGGGCAGGGTCAGCCGCAGTCCCTCGCGCAGGGCGGGCGGGTCCAGGGGGCGGCCCTCGGGCGTGACGACGTGCGCGACCAGGCGGGCGGTGCCCTCCTCGCGGCGGGCCACCACGGCGGCGTCGGTGACGCCGGGCAGCGCGCGCAGGGCGGTCTCGATCTCGCCGGGCTCGATGCGGTAGCCGCGGATCTTCACCTGGTGGTCCGCGCGGCCGACGTAGCCGAGCTGTCCGTCGGGCAGCACGCGCACCAGGTCGCCGGTGCGGTACATGCGGGCGCCGGGGGCCCCGAAGGGGTCGTCGAGGAAGCGTTCGGCGGTCAGCTCGGGCCGGTTGAGGTAGCCGCGGGCCACGCCGCCGCCGGAGACGTACAGTTCGCCGGTGCTGCCGGGCGGCACGAGCCGGCCGAAGGAGTCCAGGACGTAGCCGTGCTGGCCGGCGAGCGGGCGGCCGACGGGCGAGCGGACGCCGGCGTCGATGTCCTGCTCGGTGATGGTGCGGATCGTGACGTGCACGGTGGTCTCGGTGATGCCGTACATGTTCACCAGCGCGGGGCGGTGTCCCTCGGTCGTGAACCAGTCGCGGTAGTCGCGTACGTCGAAGGCGTCGCCGCCGAAGACGACGGTGCGCAGGGCGAGGTCCGCGAAGCCGGCGCCGGTGTCCTGGAGGTGGGCGCGCAGGCCCTTGAAGGCGGCCGGGGTCTGGTTGAGGACGGTGACGTTCTCCTCGCGCAGCACCCGGTGCACGGTTGCCGGGTCGCGTACCTCGTCCGCGCCGAGCACGACGACGCGTGCGCCGCTGGTGAGCGGTGCCCACAGCTCCCACACGGAGAAGTCGAAGGCCGGCGAGTGCATCAGGGTCCACACGTCGGCGGGGCCGAAGTCGAAGTGCCGGTCGGCGGCGTCCAGCAGCCAGGCCAGGTTGCCGTGGGTGATCTCCACGCCCTTGGGGCGGCCGGTGGAGCCGGAGGTGTAGATGACGTAGGCGAGGTCGTCGGGGGCCGGGCGGAGGTCGTCGCTGTCGGCCGGGGTGTGGGTGTCGTCCGCGTCGAGCGGGACCACGCGGGCGGGCAGTCCCTCGACGGCGGGCCGGGTGGCGGTGTCGGTGACGATCCACTCGATGCCGGAGTCGGTGATGGTGAACTCGCGGCGCGCTCTGGGGTGGGAGGGGTCCAGGGGAAGGTAGGCGGCGCCGGCCCGCCAGACGGCGAGCAGCGCGGCGGCCAGGTCGGGGGTGCGGTCGAGGCAGACGCCGACGAGGGAGCCGCGGGTGACGCCGGCGGCGCGCAGCCGCCGGGCCAGCGCCGAGGCGCGGGCGTCGAGCTGGGCGTAGGTGAGGGTGCGTCCCGATCCGCTCACCGCGACCGCGTGGGGTGTGCGGGCGATGTGGCCGGCGAGGCGGTCGGCGGCGGTGCGCGGGGCCCGGGCGGTGTCGGTGCCGGTGTTGGCGGGGCCGTTCGGGCCCAGGAGGTGGGCGCGTTCGGCGGGGGTGAGCGGGTCGACGGTGCTGAGCGGGGTGTCGGGGGCGGCGCAGAACGCCTCCAGCAAGGTCACGGTGTGCCGGGCGAGGGCGGCGACCGAGGCCTCCTCGAACAGGTCGGGCCGGTAGACGAACACCAGGTCGGTGCGTCCGTCGCCGTCGCGCAGATCGAGGGTGAGGTCGAATTTGGCGGTGGTGAGGTCGATCGGGTACGGCGTCCCGCTCGCCTGCCCCAGGTCGAAGCCGGACGGTGTGGTGTCGGTGTGCGTGCACAGCACCTGGACGAGCGGGTTGCGGGCGAGGTCGCGTTCGGGGCTGAGTGCGTCGACGACCTGCTCGAAGGGCAGCGACTGGTGCTGGAACGCCTCCAGGACCCGCTCCCGGGTGCGGGCGAGCAGCGCGGCGGGGGTCGGGTCGTCGGAGAGGTCGCCGCGCAGGACGAGGGTGTTGACGAAGAAGCCGACGAGCTGCTCGGTCTCGGCCCGTTCCCGGTTGGCGACCACGGTGGCGACGGCGATGTCGCGCTGTCCGCTGTGGAAGGCGAGCGCGGCCTGGAAGGCGGCCAGCACCGTCATGTAGGGGGTCGTGCCGGTGCGCCGGCCCAGCGCGGTGAGCGCGTCGCTCAGCGCGGGTGGCAGGGTGAGGCGGTGGGCTGCGCCGCGGCCGCCGGGGGTGTCGGGGCGGGGGTGGTCCGTGGGCAGTTCCAGCGGGGTGAGGCCGGCCAGCCGGGTGCGCCAGTGGTCCAGGGCGGCGGACTGGTCGCTCTGGCGCTGCCAGATCGCGTAGTCGCTGTAGTCCAGGGGCAGTTCGGGCAGGTGTGCGGCGCGTCCCTCGCGGCGGGCCCGGTACAGCTCGGTCAGGTCACGGACGACGAGGCCCAGCGACCAGCCGTCGGAGACGATGTGGTGCATGGCCAGGACCAGCACGTGGTCGTCGTCGGCGGCGCGGACCAGGGTGGCCCGGAAGGCGGGCTCGCGGGCGAGGTCGAAGGGCCGTAGGGCGGCGGTGTGCACGGCGGCCGACAGGCGCCGTTCGCGGTCCCCGTCCTCCTCGCACTCCTCGCCGCTCACCTCGGTCACGTCCAGGACGGTGCCGTCGGCGGGCAGGACCTGCTGGTGGGGGATGCCGTCGTGCTCGGGGAAGATCACGCGCAGCTGCTCGTGCCGGGCGACGAGGTCCGCCACGGCGGCGCGCAGGGCCGGCAGGTCCAGCGGGCCGGTGAACCGCCAGGCCGCGGGCAGCAGATAGGTGGGTGCGCCCGGGTCGAGCCGGTCCAGGAAGTACAGGCGCTGCTGGGCCGCGGACAGCGGGATTCGCTGCGGGCGGGGCCGGACCCGGGCCGGGCCGTCCTCGCGTACGGCGGCCCGGCCGCGCAGTCGCTGTTCCAGCAGGCGCCGGGCGGCCGGGGACAGGCCGCCGCCCGCGGCGAGGGGGCCGGGACGCACGTCGGATGTGGTCATGGGGGCACTCCGATCCAAGAACTGGGGAGAGGAAGTCGGGCAGGGGCGGGCGCGGGCGACGGGGTCAGAGGCCGGCCGTGAGGGACAGGTCGATCTCCTCGTCGCTCAGCTGCGAGATCAGCTCCAGCAGCCGGCGCTCCACCTCGGCGGCGAGCCGTTCGACGGTGGGGTGCTCGAACAGGTCGCGGACCTGCAGCGGGCAGTCGAAGGCGGTCCGCAGGCGGGAGGCGACCGACACCGCGCGCAGGGAGTGGCCGCCCAGCGCGAAGAAGTCGTCGTGGACGCCGACCCGGGGCAGGTCGAGGACCTCGCACCAGATCTGCGCGACGACCGTCTCGGCGGGGGTGCGCGGTGCCACGAAGGCGTGCGGTGCGCGTGCCACGGGCTCGGGCAGGGCGGCGGTGTCCAGTTTTCCCTGCACGGTCAGCGGCAGGGCGTCCAGCAGGACGAACGCCGACGGCACCAGGTAGTGGGGCAGGTGCTCGCGGCAGTGCCGCTCCAGGGACTCCTGCGAGAGGCGGGTGCCCGCGGTGTAGGCGACGAGGGCGGCCTCGCCGTGCAGGGTGCGCACCACGACGGCCGCGCCCCGCACTCCGGGGTGCCGGCGCAGCACCGCCTCGGCCTCTCCCGGTTCGACGCGGAATCCGCGGATCTTGACCTGGTCGTCGTTGCGGCCGAGGAACTCCAGCTCGCCGGTGGGCAGTCGGCGTACGACGTCGCCGGTGCGGTAGAGCCGGCCGCCTCGTCCGCCGAACGGGTCGGGCACGAAACGCTCGGCGGTCAGTGCGGGACGGCCCAGGTATCCGCGCGCCAACTCGTTGCCGCCGATGAGGAGTTCGCCGGGTACGCCGTCGGGGGTGAGTTCGCCCAGGGCGTCGACGACGTAGGTGCGGCGGCCGCCGAGGGCGCGGCCGATGGGGACCCGGCCGTGCGGGGCCGCCTGGACGGTGTGCGCGGTGGCGGAGATCACCGCCTCGGTGGGGCCGTAGGTGTTGATCACGGGTACCGCGGGCAGGTGCGCGAACCACCGCTCCAGGGGGTCGGCGGGCAGTGCCTCTCCCCCCGTCACCAGCAGCCGCAGGGAGGCCAGTCGGGGTGCCAGCGTGTCCAGGCGGGCGACGAGTTCCGCCCAGTAGGACGGGGTGAGTTCCATGACGGTCACCCGCTCGGCGGCGACCCGGGCGGCGAGTTCCTCCGGCGCCCAGATCTCGTCCGGGCGCACCACCACCGTCGCCCCGGCGCTCAGCGCGGGCAGGATCTGCTCCAGCGAGGCGTCGAAGGAGGTGGAGGCGAAGGTGAGCACCCGGTCGTCCGCGGTCAGCGCGAACGCCTCGCGGGCGGTGGCCACGTGGGCGTCCAGGGCGTGGTGTTCGACGCCGACGGCCTTGGGGCGGCCGGTGGAGCCGGAGGTGAAGATGACGTAGGCGAGGTCGTCGGGGCGGGGGGTGTGCCGGGGGCCGTCGGGGGCCGGCCGGACCCGGCCGACGTCGATCGCCGTGGCCCCGAGCCGGGTGGCCTTGTCCCGGGTGCCGGCGTCGCACACCACGTGCCGCACCCCGGCCTCGCGGAGCATGTACCGCAGGCGTTCCTCGGGGATGCGGGTGTCGAGGGGGACGTACACGCCGCCGGCCCGCCACACGGCGAGCATCGCGGCGACCGGCCACACGCCGCGGCCGACGCACACGCCCACGGCGTCGCCGGGGGCCGCGCCGGCGTCGGCCAGGGCTGCGGCCAGTCCGCCGGTCAGGGCGTCCAGCCGGGCGTGGTCGAGGGTCGTGCCCTCGCAGACGACGGCCGGGGCGTTTGCCCGGCCCCGCACCCGGAACCGCGGCGCGGGCACCGTGTCCCGGCCGGCCCCGGCCACCAGGCTCTGCCGCTCCCCGGGCGAGAGCAGCGGTGCCTCGTCGACGCGTGCCGCGGGGTCGGCGACGAGGGTCTCCAGCAGCCGCCCGACGTGCCGGGCGAACCGGGTGGCGGTGGAGGGGTCGAACAGGTCGGCGGCGTACTCGACGTTGAGGGCGAAGCAATCCTCCCGGACGACGAAGGTGGCGGTCAGGTCGAACTTGGCCGAACCCCAGGGCAGCGGGAAGTCGGTGGCGGCCGGCCCCGGCCGGGCGGAGCCGCCCGTGGAGGCGTCCTGGACGTCCACCATCACCTGGAACAAGGGGTTGCGGGACAGGTCGCGTTCGGGGCGCAGCCGCTCCACGACCCGTTCGAACGGCACCTCCTGGCGGTCGAAGGCGCCCAGGACGACGTCCCGCACCCGGTCCACGAGCCCGGTGAACGTCGGCCGTCCGGACAGGTCCGTGCGCAGCACGACGGTGTTGACGAAGAAGCCGACCAGGGGCTCGAGTTCGAGCCTTCCGCGTCCGGCGACGGGTGTGCCCACGGACACGTCGCTCTGCCCCGACCAGCGGGACAGGACCGCCTGGGCCGCGGCCAGCAGCACCATGAACCGGGTCGCGCCCAGCTCGCGGGCGCAGGTGTCCACGCGGTCGAGGAGAGCGGTGGGCAGGTCGACCTCCACGGCGCCGCCCCGGCCGGTGAACGCGGACGGCCGGGGCCGGTCCGTGGGCAGCTCCAGGGCGGGTGCGTCCTCCAGGGTGCTTTCCCAGTAGGCGAGCTGGGGTTCCAGGGCGCCGCTGTCGGCGCGTTCGCGTTGCCAGACGGCGAAGTCGCCGTACTGCACGGCGAGCGGCGGCAGCTGGGCGCGCCGGCCCGCGCGGCGGGCCTCGTAGTGCTGGGTGAGTTCGTCCAGCAGCAGGCCCTTGGACCAGCCGTCGGTGACGGCGTGGTGCAGGGCGAGGAGTACGACGTGGTCGTCGTCGGCCAGTTCCCACACGCCGGCCCGCAGCAGGGGCGGCCGGGTGAGGTCGAAGCGGCGCGTGGCCAGGGTCACGGCCCGGTGCCGTACCGCCTCCAGGCGGGTCTGCTCGTCCGGGGCCCCGGGTGCCTGCTCCCAGTGCAGCGGGACTCCCACCGGGTCGCAGATCCGCTGCACGGGGCGGCCGTC
Organism: Streptomyces sp. NPDC005551; assembly: GCF_042871785.1. NCBI lineage: Bacteria > Bacillati > Actinomycetota > Actinomycetes > Kitasatosporales > Streptomycetaceae > Streptomyces > Streptomyces sp. NPDC005551. Next base: position 185,165 of record NZ_JBIAJE010000011.1, read on the forward strand.
GGACTCGACGAGCGCGGTGCGCAGCACCTCGTGGCGTTCCACCAGGTCGTCCAGGGCCTGCTGCCAGGCGGTGCGGTCCAGGCCGCCGCGGGTGCGCCAGCAGTACCACAGCAGGTAGGAGTCGCCGCGTTCGGAGGTGCGGTCCAGGAACCACAGCCGTTCCTGGGCGAAGGACAGCGGCAGCGGCCGGTCGCGGTCGACGGGCACCACCTCGCTCGCGCCACAGGCGCGGGCGGCGGCCACGCGGGGGGCGAAGCCCCGGACGGTGGGGTTCTCGAACACGGTGCGCAGTTCGATCTCGCGGCCCAGGCGCTGGGCGATGCGGGAGACCGCCATGGTGGCCAGCAGGGAGTGGCCGCCCAGGTCGAAGAAGCTGTCGTCGATGCCGATCCGGTCCAGGCCGAGGACGTCGGCCCACACCTCGGCGACGAGTTGCTCGGTCTCGTCGCGGGGTGCGGTGCTGGCGGGGTCGGCCGTGCGGGCGGGGTCGGGCAGGGCGGAGCGGTCGAGTTTGCCGGAGACGCCGACCGGGAGGGCGTCCAGGACGACGAAGTCGGAGGGGACGGCGTAGTGGGGCAGATGGCGTGCGCACCAGGCGCGCAGGTCCGCCCGGTCCGGCGGGCGGGGCGCGTCCGGGGCCGGTACGACGTAGCCGGTGAGGCTGCGCCCGGTGGCGCGGTCGGGGCGGGCGGCGGCCGCGGCGATGTGCGGGCAGGCCCGCAGCACGCTCTCCACCTCGCCGAGTTCGATCCGGAAGCCGCGGATCTTGACCTGGTCGTCGCGGCGGCCGAGGAATTCCAGTTCTCCGCCCGGTGTCCAGCGGACGAGGTCACCGGTGCGGTAGAGGCGGCCGCCGGGCGGTCCGTAGGGGTCGGGGACGAAGCGTTCGGCGGTCGGGGCGGGGCGTCCCAGGTAGCCGCGGGCCACTTCCGTGCCGCCGATGAGGAGTTCACCCTGGACGCCGACGGGTACCGGCTGGTCGTCGGCGTCGACCACGTACACGCGCCGGCCGCCGAGGGGACGGCCGATGGGCACGGTGTCGGCGGGCGGGTCGTCGGCGTCGTAGGTGGTGGCGGTGACGGTCGTCTCGGTGGGCCCGTAGGCGTTGCACACGCGCACCCAGGGGACGGCGGCCCGCCAGGTGGCGAGGGTGTCGGGCGGGACGGCCTCGCCGCCGAGGACGAGCAGCCGCAGCGGGGCGAGGGCCGCGGCCAGGCGCCGGTCGAGGGAGAGCGTCAGTTCGGACCAGTAGGTGGGGGGCACGTTGACGACGGTCAGGGCGTGCCGCTGGACGATCTCCGGCACCTGGGTGGGCAGCCAGGGCTCGTCGGGGCGCATGACGACGGTGGCGCCCGAGGTGAGGGCGGGCAGCACCTGGTCCAGTGAGGCGTCGAAGGAGAAGGAGGCGAAGGCCAGCACCCGGTCGGCGGCGCCGATGCCGAGCCGCTCGCGGGTGGCGGCCACGTGCGAGGCGAGCGCGGCGTGTTCGACGCCCACGGCCTTGGGCCGGCCGGTGGAGCCCGACGTGAAGATGACGTGGGCCAGTTCGCGGGGGTGCGGGTGGTGGCGGGGGCCGTCCGTGGCCGGGGGGAGGGTGGTGACGTCGACGGTGACCGGTGCGAGCGCGGTGGCGGTGGCCGCCGTCGCGGGGTCGGTGAGCACGCAGGTGAGGCGGGCCTCGTCCGCCATGAACCTCAGCCGCTCGGCGGGGAGTTCGGGGTCCAGGGGTACGTACGCGCCGCCCGCCCGCCAGATCCCCTCGATGGCCGCGACGGACCACAGGCCGCGGCGCAGCAGGACGCCCACCGGGCTGCCGGAGCCGACGCCGGCGGCGCGCAGCGCGGCGGCGAGTGAGCCGGTCATGGTGTCCAGTTGTGCGTAGGTGGCGCTGTCGTCGCCGCAGAGCAGCGCGGTGGCGTCCGGGTCGCCGGTGAAGGTGAGCGGCGGCGCCGGGTCCGCGGGCCGGTCGGGAGCGTGGTGCCAGTCGGGGCGGGGGCGGGCGGGCGCGCCGGGTCCGGCGGGCAGCGCGCGGGCCAGGTCCTGCACGGGGGTGAGGGGGTCGGCCAGGACGGCGCGCAGCAGCGCGACGTAGGCACGGGCGAACGCGCGCATGGTGGCGGCGTCGAACAGGGCGGTGGCGTACTGGAGGATGGCGGCGATGCTGCCGTCGGTGCGCAGGGTGAGGTCGAGGAAGACGTCGAGCGGTGTCCCGGTCAGCGGCGGCTCGACCAGCGTCACGTCCAGGCCGGGCATCTCCACCGGGCGGATCGGGGTGTTGAGGAGGGTGAACGACGCCTGGGCCAGCGGGTGCCGGGACAGGTCGCGGGCGCCGCCGAGCGCGCCGACCACGAGGTCGAAGGGGGCCTCGGCGTGGGAGAGGTCCGCCAGTGCCCGCTCCCGCACCCGGTCCAGCAGTTCGGCGAAGCCGGGGCGGCCGGCCAGGTCCGTGCGCAGGACGACCGTGTTGACCAGCGGGCCGATCAGGGCCCCGGCACCGCGCTGGGCGCGGTCGGCGAGCGTGCTGCACACGGCGACGTCGGTGCGGCCCGACCAGTGGCCCAGGAGCGCCTGGTAGGCGGTGAGCAGGAGCATGTAGCGGGTGGCGCGCCGGGATCTGGCCAGGGCGTCGACGGCGGTGACCAGATCGGCGGGCAGGTCGAAACGCACGACGTCACCGGAGCCGTCCCAGACACGGGGCCGGGGCCGGTCGGTGGGCAGGTCGAGCGGGGTGAGGCCGGTGAGCCGCTCACGCCAGTGGCCGAGCAGGCGTTCCAGGCGTTCGCCGCGCAGGCGTTCGCGCTGGGTGCGGGCGAGGTCGGCGTAGCGCACCGCGGGCGCGGCGACCGGCTCGCCGCGGTATCCGGCGGCCAGTTCGTCCAGCAGCACCCCCCACGACCAGCCGTCCACGGCGATGTGGTGCACCTCCACCAGCAGCAGGTGCTCGTCGGGTGCCACGCGGGCGAGCGTGGCACGGAGCGGGTGCTGGGCGGACAGGTCGACGGGGCGGTCCAGGCACCGGGCGAACAGGTCGTCCGGTCCGGTTGCCTCAAGGTGCTGAAGGACGAAGCCGGCGGGGGCGTCCACGACCGGCACCGGCTCGCCGTCGACGGCGGTGAACCGGGTGCGCAGCACCTCGTGCCGGGTCACGATCCCGGCCAGGGACCGCTCCAGCCGGGCCGCGTCGAGGGGGCCCCGCAGCCGCAGGACCAGCGGGAGCATCGATGCGGTGGAGTTTTTGGCCAGCTGGTCCAGGAACCACAGCCGGCGCTGCGCGAAGGATGCCGTGCGGGTGTCGACGTCGTACGGTGCCCCTTCGGGGGCAGGGCCTGCTGTCACTGTGAGCCTCCAAGCCGTGTTTTGCAGCAGACTGCCGCCGGCCGGAGGACGCCCATAGGGAAGAAGGCGCAGTACCGCGAGCAGACCGGGCTGCCGTGACGGCCGTACGGCGTGCTCTTCCACCGGTCTTTCCGGGGCGTGGATCCGGTGATGCCCGATCGGGGCGGGGAGGCGGGATGGTTTCCCGCAGAGGGGTACTCGCTGATGCGGGACGCGCGTCGACCGGCGTGGTCCCAGCCGTGGAGTGCACCACGTGCTTCGCACAACGGATCGGACTCCTGCCATGAGCACTGCGAACCCGGACCCGGCCGGCCACCGCCCCGGCGGCGCCGCCGCCGGACAGCACACGCGCCGCCTGGCGACCGAGACCAAGTCGGCCCTGAAGACGACGGAATTCTTCGTCTACGTCGCTGCCGTCATCGCCGTCCTGATCGCCTCCCTGGTGGTGGGGAGCGAGGACGGGCACCTCGACTACTTCCGCGCCGACAAGGCCTGGTGGTACATCGTGATCCTCACCGTCGGCTACATGATCAGCCGCGGGCTGGCCAAGTCGGGAAGCCGGGACCACTACGATTCCTGACCCGCACCACACCGCGGGCCGCTTCCCGACGACTGCGCCCTGCTCCGGATGCCCGCAGGTGGGCCCGCCGGGCGACGGCGCTTCGGTCAGGACGGGCCAGGGGGCCGGCTCCTCGGCTGCTCGGCGGTGATGACCAGGGCGGCCTGGTCGTCCTCCACTTCCCGGCCGTCCATGAAGCGGCGGACGTCTTCGGCCACGGCCCGGACGACGTCGGCCGCGGCCGACCCGCGCGGGACGGAGGCCATGGCCGTGGCCAGGCGTGCCTCGCCGTACTGTTCGGTGCCGGTGGCCCTGCACTCGGTGATGCCGTCGGTGTACAGCAGCAGGCTCTCGCCGGGGCGGAGCGTGAGACGGCGGGCGGTGAGCCGGAGCGGGAGGCCGGTGCCGAGCAGCCCGCCGGATGCCTCGACCGTGTCGACCACGTGGCCTGCGTCCAGCAGCAGGGGCAGCGTGTGCCCGGCTCGCACGAGCTCGACGGCGAGTCCTTCGGCGGCCGGTGCGAGATGGCCGTAGACGAGGGTCACGAAGCCGTTGTTCTGGTGGGCGTAGCGGTCGTTCAGGGCCTTGTCGACGGCCTTGACGATGTCGACGGGGTCGTCGAGCAGCGAGGCGACGGCACGGGCGGTGTGGCGGACCAGGGCGGTGGTGGTGGCGGCCATGGCGCCGCGCCCGCAGACGTCGCCGAGGATGAAGGCCCAGCTGCCGTCGTCGCGTTCGAAGACGTCGTAGAAGTCGCCGCCGACCTCCAGCCCTTCACCGGCCGGGTGGTAGAAGGCGGCGAGCCGGGCGCCGGGGACGTCGGGCAGGTCGGGCAGCAGCAGGCCGGTCTGCAGGTCGCGGGCGAGGGCGGCGCGCTGCGCGTACTGACGCGCGTTGCGGGCGGCCGACGCGGTGCGGCGGGCGAGTTCCTCCGCCAGGGCGATCCGGTGACCGTCGAAGGAGTGGCCGTCCGCGGACAGCAGGGTCACGGCGCCGAAGGGCCGCCCGCGGTCCACCAGCGGGACGCAGACGTACCCGGTGACGCCCAGCTCGTGCCAGGGGCCGGGTCCGGTGGGGGTACGGCGCGCCACTTCCGTCAGCCCCGAGCTCAAAACGCGCGCGACGGCATCGTCCTGGGCCGGTACGCAGGCGGCGAGCAGGCTGCGTGCCTCCTCGCTGCGCGCGGCGGTGGCCACCCGCTGCACGCGTCCGGCCTCCAGGATGTCGACGGTGGCCAGCGGGGCCAGCGCCGGGCTCGCCAGGGTGGCCAGGCGCTGCAGTGTCTGTCTCTCGTCCAGCCGGCGGCCGGCCAGGGCGGTGCTGGCGGCCAGCAGGAAGGCGAGGTCGTCGCGGGCGGCCTTCTCCCGTGCGTCGGCCGCCTGCCTGGCCTGTTCGGCGTGGTGCCGCTCGATGGCGAGGGCGGCGGTGTCGGCGAAGACGCGGGCCAGTGCGAGGTCGGTGTCCTGAGGGGCGCGGGGGGTGCGGTGGTACATCGCGAAGGTGCCCAGGAGCCGGCCGTCACGGGCGAGGATCGGTGTCGACCAGCAGGCGGCTAGTCCCGCCCGGCCGGCGAGGTCGCGGAAGTCCTTCCACAGCGGGTCGGTGGCGATGTCGTTGACGATCACGTTCCTGCGCCGGTGCGCGGCGGTGCCGCACGAGCCGACCCCTTCGCCGGTGGCGATGCCGTCGATGGCCTGGTTGTAGAAGTCCGGCAGGCCGGGAGCCGCACCGTGCCGCAGGTGCCGGCCGTCCTGGTCCGCCAGCAGTACCGAGACGATGACCTCGGGGGTCAGTTCCTCGATCGTCCTGCACATGCCGTCCAGCACGTCCGGCAGCGGTGCCTGGCGGGCTATCTGTTCCAGCAGGGCGCGCTGTTCGGCGGCAAGCCGCCGGGCGTGTTTGACCTGTGTGGTCTCCACGCCCACCATGCGCACGCCGATGACGTTGCCGCCGGCGTCGCGCCGGGCCTCGTAGGTGAAGTCGAAGTACGCCTCGTGGGCGTCCGCGCCGACTCCGATGACGACACGGGTGTCCCGGCCGACGTGCCGCTCCCCCGACCGGTACACCTGGTCCAGGAGTCCGATGAAGCCCTGGGCGGCCAGCTCGGGCATGAGCCGCACCAGCGGCACGCCGGTGCGTTCCCGCCGTCCGCCTCCGATCGCCGTGAAGAAGGCCGGGTTCGCCGCCTCCAGCACGTGCGCGGGGCCCGTCATGGACGCGAACAGCGCGGTGGACGTCCCGAACAGCAGCGACAGGTCCTGGTCGGTGTCCTGGATCCGGCGGGCACCGCTGCCCGCCCGCCGCTCGTGCTCAGCCCTCATGTCGTCCCCATGCCGACCACCTGCCCCGAATATCGCCGGCCATCATCGGCCGGTGCCGGCATCGTCGGCCTCGGTGCGGGCGGCCCGGCCGGCCAGCGCGTCGGTGACGGTGGCGTGGACGGGCAGCAGCGCGGAGATGCCGGTGATCGTCACCATGCGCATGAGGCGGTCGGGGACGTCGGCGAGGCGGAGCGAGCCGCCCGCCTTCTCCGTCTCGAGCAGGAGGGTGATGAAGGTACTGAGCCCGGTCGAGTCGACGAAGTCCACTCCCGGCAGGTCCAGGACCAGGTGCGGAGTTCCTTCCTGCACGAGGCCGCGGACATACGCGCGCAGGGTCGGCGCCGTGTGCAGGTCCACGTCTCCGGCGACGGTGACGACGATGTGGTCGCCGATGTGCCGGGCGGTCATGTCGAGAGTGTCGGACATGTCTGTCATCACTCCTGGCTGGGGGTCTCGGGCGCTGCGGTGGTGGCGTCCTGGCCGGTGGCCGGGGCGGGGCGGGCGTCGCCGCGGGGGGCGCGCGGTGTCGCACCGGTCATGGCTGCGGCCCGCTGTCGGGGCCGTGGACGGTGGTCAGGCCGTCGAGGCCGGAGACGGTGATGACGGGCTCCAGCAGGTGCGTGACGATGAGTTCCAGCCGGGCGGCGTGGGCGAAGAGGACGCTCAGCCCGGCGCTGTCGAGATACTCCACCCCCGTCAGATCCACCACGAGGGGTCCCGGGCTGTCCTGGAGGGCATCGGCCAGGGAGCCGGCGTTGCTCATGTCGATCTCGCCGCTGACGGTCAGCCGGGCAGTACCGTCCGGGCGTCTGCCGGGGGTGATGGTCAGGGGGGTGGTCATCAGGCGATCCTCATCTGCATGTCGACGGTGGTGCCGGACGGGCCGGGGGTGAGGGTGACCTGCTGCGCCAGGGCCCTCATGAGGGCCACACCCCGGCCCCGGTGGGGGTTGAGGTCGGGCTGCGGGACCTTCCACCGGCCGCTGTCGGCGACCGTCAGGCGCAGGTTGTCGACGAAGGCCTCCGCACGCAGCCGCACGGTTTCCCCCGGAGCGTGCCGGTGACCGTGTTCGATGGCGTTGGCGCACGCCTCACCGGCGGCGATGAGAACGTTCTGCACGGTGTGCACGGGCAGGTCGCACTGGGCGAGCCAGCCGCGCAGCGCCTTGCGGACCGGCGCGAGCTGGGAGGACTCGGCCGGGAAGGTCATCTCCAGCGGTGCCGGGTGGCGGTAGAGGAGCAGCGCGACGTCGTCGTCGTAGCCGCCGTCCGGTGCGAGCCGTGACATCACCTGGGTGGCGAGGTCCTCGACCGGCACGTCGCGGCCCTCCTGCACGGCGTCGCCGGCCTGGGCGATCCCGGTTCCGAGCGGGCGTCGGCGGCGTTCGACGAGCCCGTCGGTGTACAGCAGCAGCGTGCCCCGCGCGGGCAGGGTGCACGCGGCTTCGGGGCGCTGTCTGCCCGGCCGGACGGCCAGGGGCAGGGAACGTCCCTGGTCCAGCAGCAGGGTGGTGCCGTCGGGGTGCGCGAGGATGCCCGGCGGATGCCCGGCGCTGGAATAGGTCAGCTTCCCCGTCGCGGGGTCCAGGACGCCGCAGAACACCGTCGTGCACAGGGCGCCCGGAACGCTCGCGGCGAACTGGTCGAGCGCCATCAGGGTCCTGGCGGGGCTGGCTTCCTGGAGCATCAGCGCGCGGCAGGCGCTGCGCAGCTGCCCCATCACGCTGGCCGCCTCCAGGCCCCGTCCGACGCAGTCTCCGACGACGATGCCCGTGCGCCCGTCCGGCAGGGCGACGGTGTCGTACCAGTCGCCCCCCACTTCCAGCGGCGGGGTCGCGGGCTCGTACCGCACGGCGAAGCCGGCGGGGAGTGTGGAGGGGCCCAGGATGGCGCGCTGCAGGGCGATGGCGGTCTCGCGCTGCTGGTCGATCTGGTGGGCCCGGACCAGGCCCTGCGCCAGATGACCGGCCAGCAGCGAGAGCAGAAGCTGGTCCTCGGAGGTGAAGGGGCGGTCTTCGCCCAGGTCGATCCACACGGCGAGCGGTCCGTCGGGGTGTTCCAGCAGGACACCGGAACCGGTGCCTTCGACGACCGGGGTGAGCGGGGGCTGCCGGCGCAGTCCGGTCAGTGCGTCCCGGCGTTCCGTGGGCAGGTCCTCCCACCGCAGGTCCGGGTCGGTGGCCGTGAGGGCCGGTACGTCCCCGCGTGCGAAGACGGCGGCCACCACGCTGCGGGCGCGCCACAGGGTCTTCAGTTCGGCGAGGGCGCCGGACAGCGCCTCGGGCAGACTGGCGGCCCGGGACAGGGACGTGCTCACGGCGGCCAGTGCGGTCTCGCGCTGGACGGCGTAGTGCTCGGCGGTGACGTCACGGAAGGTGCCGACGGTGACCCGGCGTCCGGTGTCGGGGTCCTGGGCCTTGTTGTAGGTGACGGCCACCCACAGCCGGTGGCCGTCGCGGTGGGTGACGGGGACGGTGTAGGAGCCCTGCGCACGTTCCAGCAGGTCGGCGAAGGCTTCGCCGACCTGACGGTGTGCGTCGGGGTCGGTGGCGGCGTCGGGCCACCAGGGGTGGACCGGTGCGTAGGGCAGGTCCTCGGGGCCGTGGCCGAGGATGTCGGTGAACGCGGCGTTGATCTCCACGACGGCTCCCGACTCGTCGCAGACGAAGAAGGCCTCCTGGAGGGAGTCGATGAGCGCTGTCCGCCAGCGGACGTGATGGCTGCGCAGCCGGGCCAGTTCGACGTTCGCGCGCACACGGGCCAGCAGCTCGGCGGCCGCGAAGGGTTTGACCAGGTAGTCGTCGGCGCCCGCCTGCAGTCCCTCGATCGATGCCTCCTGCCCGGCCCTGGCCGACAGCAGCAGTACGGGTACCGAGGCCGTACGCGGGTCCTCGCGCAGCCGCGCCACCAGTTCCAGCCCGTCCAGCCGGGGCATCATCACGTCGCTGACGACGAGGTCGGGGGTGTCGCGGCGGATGGAGTGGAGGGCCTCGGCACCGTCGCTGACGGTGGTGACCTCGTATCCCGCCTTGGCCAGGATGCGGGTGAGGTACTCGCGCATGTCGGCGTTGTCGTCGGCCACCAGCACCCGGGCGAGGACACCGGGCTGCGGGTTGGGCTCGGTGTCGTCCGCCCCGGGCCGCACGGTGTCCTGCGCCGCGGGGGCCGGCTCGCTCGCCGGCAGCCAGCGCAGGGCCTCCTGGACGTAGGGGTCGGCGGTGGCGGAGGCCGCGGCGGGGCCGGTGGCCTCCGCCACCGAGCCGGGCGCCAGATGAGCCGTCCCGAGCGGCAGCCGGACGGTGAAGGCGGTGCCTTCGCCCTCCGTGCTCTCAGCCGTGATCGTTCCGCCGTGCAGGCCGATCAGCTCCTGCACCAGGGCCAGCCCGATGCCGCTTCCCTCGTTCGAACGGGACCGGGCGTTCTCTATGCGGTGGAACCGCTCGAACAGCCGGGGCATCTCCGACTCCGGCACGCCGATCCCGGTGTCGGCGACGGTGACCACGGCGTGTGTGCCGTCGCCGCGCACGTCCACCCGGATCGCACCGTCGAAGGTGAACTTGAGCGCGTTGCTCAGCAGGTTGAGGATCACCTTCTCCCACATGCCGCGGTCGACGTACACCGGCTCGTCCAGGGACGGGCAGGACACCTCGAAGGCGAGCCCCGCCTTCTCCACGGCCGAGCGGAACACGCTGGCCAGTTCTGCGGTGACCGCGGCCAGGTCGACCGGCTCGTAGCGGGCCTGCGTGCGGCCCGCCTCGATGCGGGAGAAGTCCAGCAGTGTGTTGACCAGCTTGCCCAGCCGCAGTCCGTTGCGGTGGATGACGTCGAGTTCCTCCCGTACGTGCTCTCCGGTGCCGGCGAGCTGGGTGCGGAGCTCCCCGAGGGGTCCCATGATCAGGGTCAGCGGGGTCCGGAACTCGTGGCTGATGTTGGAGAAGAAGGTGGTCTTGGCACGGTCCAGTTCGGCCAGTTCCTCGGCCCGCCGCTGCTGCGCCTCGTAGCTGCGTGCGCTGCCGATGCGGGAGGCGATGTGTCCCGCGGTCAGCTCGACGAAACCCCGGTAGCTCTCGTCCAGCACGCGGTAGCGGTTCAGTGCCGCCACGCAGAAGCCGTAGGGGGAGGCGCCCTGCTGCAGCAGCGGGACCACGAGCGCCTGCTCGGGCGGTTCGGGCCAGTCGCCGCGGGGCAGGTCCGCGAAGGCGTCGCCGGTGAGCGGGACCAGGGCGGTCTCCCCCCTGCTCAGAGCGGCGACGGGCCACAGCGCGGCGGGGTCGTCGAGGGGCAGCGTGAGCGGTGCGGCCGGATGGCCCGCGCCGATGCCGGCCGCGCCGGCGAGCCGCGCCGTGGCGCCGTCGAAGAGATAGGTGAGGGTGAAGGGCAGGTCCCTGCGATTGCGGTCGAGCTGCCGGTCCGCGAAGGCCAGCACCTCCTGCTCGGTGCGGATCACGCTCGGGTCCGAGCCCAGGTCCCGCAGGGTGGCCATGCGCCGCTCGCCGATCACGCGGTCGGTGTCCTCGCTGACCACGCACAGCATGCCCACCACCTTGCGGGCGTCGTCGCGCAGGGGACTGTAGGAGAAGGTGTGGTACGTCTCCTCGCTGTAGCCGGAGCGCTCCAGGAACAGCAGCAGCCCTTCGTCCCAGGTGGCTTCGCCCGTGCTGAGCACGGCTTCGATGCGCGGGCCGATGTCGTCCCAGATCTCCGCCCACACCTCGTTCGCCGGGCGGCCCAGCGCCCAGGGGTACTTGCGGCCGAGGGTGTCACGCCGGTAGGCGGCATTGCAGAAGAAGGTCAGCTGCTCGCCCCAGGCCATCCACATGGGAAACCGGGAGGACAGCAGAATGCTGACGGCTGTCTGCAGGCTCTGCGGCCACTGCTGCGGTGGGCCGAGGGGTGTGGCCGCCCAGTCCACCGCGGCGAGATCCCCGCCCACCTCACGGTCGGCGGCGAACACGTCGCTGCCGGCCGCGGGCACCTGCGGTCCGCGGCCGGCCTCGTCCCAACGCTCCACGCGATACCCGTCCCCTCACGCCGGCCCGCCCCGCGGCCACTGTTCCGTCGTACACGCACCCGAACGTCACCTGACCGCGTGCCTGTGCCTGTCTGCCCCGTAACCGTCGTCCGACGCCGGCAAAGACCTGTCCGTCTTCGCAGGCCGAGGGCCTCTTCCGGTCCGGGCGGACATTGTCCCAGACGGGCGGACGGATGATTCGGTACGGGGTCGGCGGCCGGACGTGCCGTCGCCCCCGCCCGGGTGGCCGGGGCGGGGGGAGGCGGGCGGGGCTCAGCCGCCGGCGCGGAAGGAACGCAGCCGCAGGCTGTTGCCGACGACGAAGACCGAGGAGAAGGCCATGGCCGCTCCGGCGATCATCGGGTTGAGCAGGCCGGCCGCGGCCAGCGGCAGGGCGGCGACGTTGTAGCCGAAGGCCCAGAAGAGGTTGGACCTGATGGTGCCCAGCGTCCTGCGGGACAGGCGGATCGCGTCGGCCGCCGCCCTGAGGTCACCGCGGACCAGGGTCAGGTCGCCGGCCTCGATCGCGGCGTCGGTGCCGGTGCCCATCGCCAGGCCGAGGTCGGCCTGGGCGAGGGCGGCCGCGTCGTTGACCCCGTCGCCGACCATGGCCACGCTGTGGCCCTCACGCTGGAGGCGCTTGACGATGTCGGCCTTGTCCTCGGGCATGACCTCGGAGACGACCTGCTCGATGCCGACCTCGGCGGCCACCGCTTCCGCGACGGCCCGGTTGTCGCCGGTCAGCAGGATCGGCGTCAGCCCGAGGGCCTTGAGGCGGGTGACGGCTTCGGCGCTGGTGTCCTTCACGGCGTCGGCGACCTCCAGGACCGCGCGGGCTTCCCCGTCCCAGGCCACCGCGATCACGGTCCGCCCCGCCGCCTCGGCCCGGTCCTTGGCCTCCTTCAGCGCGGCGGGCAGTTCGATCGCCCACTCGGCGAGCAGCCTCTCGCGCCCGACGAGGACGGCGTGGCCCTCGACCATTCCCTGGACGCCGAGTCCGGGAATGCCGGCGAAGTCCGTGGGGGTGGGCAGGGAGCCGGCCCTGGCTGCGGCGCCCTGGGCGACGGCCTGGGCGATGGGATGCTCGGAGGCGTGCTCCAGCGCGCCCGCCAGCCGCAGGACCTCGTTCTCCTCCCCGCCGTCGGCGGTGTGGACGGCCAAGAGGGTCATCCTGCCGGTGGTGACGGTGCCGGTCTTGTCCAGAACGATGGTGTCCACCTCGCGGGTCGACTCCAGGACCTCGGGCCCCTTGATCAGGATGCCGAGCTGGGCGCCGCGGCCGGTGCCCACCATCAGCGCGGTCGGCGTGGCAAGGCCCAGGGCGCACGGGCAGGCGATGATCAGTACGGCGACCGCGGCGGTGAACGCGGCGGTGAGACCCGCGCCGTTGCCCAGCCAGAACCCGAGCGTGGCGAGCGCGAGCGCGATGACGACGGGCACGAACACGGCGGAGATCCTGTCGGCGAGGCGCTGGGCGGCGGCCTTGCCGTTCTGCGCGTCCTCGACCAGCCGTCCCATCCGGGCCAACTGCGTGGCGGCGCCGACGCGGGTGGCCTCGACGACCAGGCGGCCCCCGGCGTTCAGGGTGGCACCGGTGACGGTGTCGCCGGCCGAGACTTCGACGGGGAGGGACTCGCCGGTCAGCATGGAGACGTCCACCGCGGAGGAACCCTCGACGACGGTGCCGTCGGTGGCGATCTTCTCGCCCGGCCGGACCACGAAGCGGTCCCCCACCCGCAGCTCGCCGGTCGGGACGCGCTCCTCACGGCCGCCGCGTAGCACGGTGACGTCCTTCGCGCCCAGTTCCAGCAGCGCCTTCAGCGCGGCGCCGGCCTTTCGCCTGGACCGTGCCTCGAAGTAGCGGCCCGCCAGGATGAACGCCGTCACACCGGCCGCGGCCTCCAGGTAAATGTTCCCCGAGCCGTCGGAGCGGGCGATGGTGAACTCGAAGGGGTGCGTCATCCCGGGCATGCCCGCCGTGCCGAGGAACAGCGCCCACAGGGACCACAGGAACGCCGCCGACGTGCCGACAGAGATCAGCGTGTCCATGGTGGCGGCGCCGTGCCGGGCGTTGGTGAACGCGGCCTTGTGGAAGGGCCAGGCCGCGTAGGTGACCACGGGCGCGGCCAGGGTCAGGGAGAGCCACTGCCAGTAGTCGAACTGCAGGGCCGGAACCATCGCCATCGCGATGACCGGCACGGACAGCAGCACCGCGGTCACCAGGCGCAGACGCAGCGGCCGCAGCCCGTCGTCGGCGCCCGGCCTCCCGTCGTCGGCTCTCGCGCCCGTGCCGGAATCCGGCCGGGAGGGTTCGGGTACGCGGGCGGTGTAGCCGGTGGCCTCGACCGTGCCGATGAGGTCCTCGACCGGGACCGAGGCGTCGAAGGTGACCTTGGCCTTCTCGGTGGCGTAGTTGACCGTGGCGCTCACCCCGTCCATGCGGTTGAGCTTCTTCTCGATCCGGGCCGCGCACGAGGCGCAGGTCATGCCGCCGATGGCGAGTTCGACCTCGGCGGCGACGGCGGCGACGGTGGTGGTGGCTGCGGTGCTCATGCGTGCTCCTGGTGGCGGCGGACGGCCGGGGCCTTCGTGGGGCCCCGGCGGGCCCGGGACGAGGAAGAAGGGGCGGGGAGCGGGTCAGGCCGCGCGGCCGGTGACCTGGTAGCCGGCGTCGTCCACGACGGCGGCGATCACCCGGTCGTCGAGGTCGGCGGCGCTGGTCACGGTGACCTGGCCGGAGGCGAGGTCCACCTCGACGCCGGCGACGCCGTCCACGGCGCCGACCGCCTTGGTGACCGTGTCCCTGCAGTGGCTGCAGGTCATACCCGCCACCGCGTACACGGTGCGGACGCCGCCGGTGGTCACCGGCGAAGCCGCGGTGGTGGAGCAGGTGTTGTCCGGGGAGCAGCAGGACGAAGACATGTGGTCCTCCAACGGAGATGGATACCCCATGGGGGTATCGTCGAGTGATCCAGGTATACCCCCGCCCCGTATGGAAAAGCAATCTCCGGCCCCGCTTGCATTGATACCCCCCGGGGGTATGCTCTGGTCCATCGAAGGCTCCAGCGCGCCGCTCCGGCGCACGCATGTCACGGGAGATCACCATGAACACCGCAGCCAAGACCGGCCTCTACGGCGCAGCCCTCGCGGTGGCCTTCACCGGCGCCTACGGCATGGGAGCGGCAGCCGGCCCGCTCACCGGCGAGGCCGCCACCGCCCCGCACGCCGCTCACCGGGAGGGAGACGGGAGGAACCACGAAGGCCGGCCCACCGGGCAGACGCCGCCCCTCCCGGGCGGACTGCAGATCTCCCAGGACGGGTACACCCTCGACCTGCTGACCCCCCGCCTGACCGCCGGCCGGACCACGGTTGTGCGTTTCGCCGTCAAGGACGAGGCCGGCAGGGCCGTCACCGGCTACACCACCGCCCACGACAGGGAACTGCACCTCATCGTGGCCTCACGCGATCTGAACACCTACCGCCACCTGCACCCGACCCGGGCCGCCGACGGCACCTGGAGCACCCCGGTCGACCTGCCCGCGGCAGGCGACTACCGCGTCTTCGCCGACTTCACCCCGGCGGGGCGGGGAGCCGGGCCCCTCACGCTGGGGGCGGACCTCGCCGCCGCCGGCTCCTACCTGCCCCAGGAGCTGCCCCCGCAGAAGGCCACGGCGGAGGTCGACGGCTACACCGTCACCCTCGACGGCGGCCTCACAGCCGGCAGGACAACCGGCCTGGCACTGAGCGTCGCGAAGGACGGCAAGCCCGTCACCGACCTCGAGCCCTACCTCGGCGCCTACGGACACCTGGTCGCCCTGCGCGCCGGAGACCTCGCCCACCTCCACGTCCACCCCGAGGGTGAACCCGGCGACGGCACCACCGAGCCCGGCCCCGGCATCTCCTTCATGGCCACCGCCCCCACCGACGGCACCTACCGCCTCTTCCTCGACTTCAAGCACCGAGGCACCGTCCGCACCGCCGCTTTCACCCTCTCCACCACCGGCCGCCCCGCCCCCGCCGCACAGCACCAGGACCAGGACCACACGGGCACCGGCACCGGCACCGGCACGGGACACCACTGACCAGCTCACGGCGTGATTGATACGAAGCTGCGCGGCGAAAGGTTTGGTCCGAAACCCAGGTTCCTTCGATGGGGTGAGCGGCCAATCCAAGAGCCGGTCCGTGCCGGATTCCCCATGTGAGCGAAGACCGGAAAGTGCCGAGGGCCCAGCCCGCCCGGCGTCGTTGTCTGCTCGGGGCCGTCAGCGGCCTCGTGGCGGGTTACACGGCGCTGGCGGTCGCAGAGCTGGTGTCCGCGGCCGTGCGGCCGCAGGCAGGACCCGTGGTCGCGGTGGGGTCCGCCGCCATCGACCGCACACCGGCCGCGGTCAAGGACTACGCGATCCGCCACTTCGGCACCAATGACAAACTCGTCCTGCAGCTCGGCATCCTGGCCGCCCTGACGGCTCTCGCCCTGCTTCTCGGAGTACTGGCCGCATACCGGCGCAGGACCGGGGCAGCGGGCGTGCTGCTGTTCGGAGTGGTGGGCGCGTGGGCTGCGACGAGCCGTCCCGACTCCACGAGCTGGACGGACGCCCTTCCCTCCGCGGTCGGCGCGATCGCCGCGGCCGGCGTGCTGTACGTGCTGATGGGAAGGCTTGGCCCCGCCGGGGCCGCACACACGCCCGCGCCGGACCCCCAGCCGCGCGGGGACACCCCCGCGGCCGTCGGGCCGGCCGGTCCGGCCGCCGCGACGCGGGAAGCAGGCTGGGACCGGCGCGGGTTCATCATCGCGGCCACCGCCGCCGCGACGGCCTCCACCGCCGCGGGGGCCGTCGGGCGGACGCTCAACAACTCCCGCGGCCAGAGCGCCGTGGCCTCACGCGACAACCTGGTCCTCCCGGCTCCGGCGTCGGCCGCCGCCCCGGTGCCGAAAGGGGCTCAGCTGCGCATCCCCGGCGTCAGTTCGTTCGTGACACCGAACAAGGACTTCTACCGGGTGGACACCGCGCTGGTCGTACCGAAGGTCGACGCCGGCACCTGGCGGCTGCGGATTCACGGCAAGGGCGTGAGCCGCCCCATGACTCTCACCTTCGACGACCTGCTGCGCCGTGAACTCGTCGAGCGGCACATCACCCTGACGTGCGTCTCCAACGAGGTCGGCGGCCCGTACGTGGGCAACGCCCGCTGGATCGGCGTACGGCTCGCCGACCTCCTGACCGAATGCGGAGTGAAACCGCCCGCCAGGGGCGGCCCGGCCGACCAGCTGGTGGCCCGTTCGGTCGACGGCATGACCATCGGGAGCCCGGTCGAGGACGTCATGGACGGCCGTGACGCGCTCCTCGCGGTCGGCATGAACGGCGAGCCGCTGCCCTTCGAGCACGGCTTCCCGGTCCGCATGCTGGTGCCGGGCCTGTACGGCTACGTGTCGGCCTGCAAGTGGATCGAGGACATCGAACTCACCACGTTCGACGCCTACGACCCGTACTGGGTGAAGCGGAAGTGGGCCCGCAGGGCGCCCATCAAGACCCAGACGCGGATCGACACCCCCAAGCCGTTCGCCCGCCCCGCGGCCGGAACCGTCATGGTCGCCGGGGTCGCCTGGGCCCAGCACCGCGGCATCGACAACGTCGAGGTCCGCATCGACGACGGCCCCTGGCAGCGGGCCGACCTGGCCGCCGAGGACACCCGCGACACCTGGCGCCAGTGGTCCCTGCCCTGGAAGGCCACCCGGGGCGCCCACACCCTGACCGTGCGGGCCACCGACCGCACCGGCCGGACCCAGACCCAGCGGCGCACCCGCACCATCCCCGACGGAGCCAGTGGACGGCACTCGGTGGTGGTCACCGTCGACTGACCACGCCCGCGGGTGGCCACCGTCGGCTGACCGCGCCCGCCCCCCTCCACGACGCGCCCCTCCCCTCTGATCCCCGATCACAACCTCCGCATCACATCTCAAGATCCCCGTTCACATCCCAACAGGAGACATCTCATGAACACCCGTATCCGCCGTGCCGCCGTAGCCGTCGCCGCCGCCGCCGTCCTGCCCATCGCCCTGACCGCCTGTTCGGACGACGGCAAGGACACCTCCTCCTCCAGCTCCGGCAAGTCCTCCTCCGCCGCGAGCGAGAAGGCCACCGACAGCCCCGCCGACACGGCCGCCATGGACGAGCCGTTCGGCCCGGCCTGCTCCACGGTCCCCAAGAACGGCGCCGGCTCCTTCAACGGCATGGCAAAGGACCCGGTCGCCACCGCCGCCTCCAACAACCCGGCCCTGTCCACACTGGTGACCGCCGTCAAGAAGGCCGGTCTGGTCGACACCCTCAACAACGCCGAGGACATCACCGTGTTCGCGCCGACCAACGACGCCTTCGCGAAGATCCCCAAGGCCACCCTGGACAAGGTCCTGGCCGACAAGGCGCAGCTGACGAAGATCCTCACCTACCACGTCGTGGGCCAGAAGCTCACGCCCAAGGACCTGGAGAGCGGCTCCTACCCCACCCTGGAGAAGTCCGAGCTGACCGTCTCGGGCTCCGGCGAGTCCTACACCGTCAACGACTCCGCCAAGGTCGTCTGCGGCAACGTCAAGACCGCCAACGCCAACGTGTACATCATCGACACCGTCCTGATGCCCAAGAGCTGACCGGCGGATCGCGACGGCGGCACCATGCGGCCGGCCGGACTCATCAACGCCCGGGATGCCGTCTCCGCCGTCCTGATGAGCGGGCAGGTCGGCGACGCGTCCGGCATGGGGCTCACCCTCGAGCCCGCCGGGGGCTCACCCGAGCCGACGTCCTCACCGATCGTCCTGATGCCATTCCCCGCCTGACATCCGCATCACCGCTGCCGCACGCGGCGCGCGGTGTCCGCGGTGCCGTCCCCGCCCGGGCTTCCGGGCCGGGGACGGGAGACGCTCCGCAGGTCCGCGTGGAGCAGGTGGTGGTCGGAGTACGGGGTGGGATGCACGCGGTGCTCCAGCGGTGCGAGGCCGCGCAGAAAGACGTAGTCGAACGTGCTCTGCCAGTCGGTCGTCGGCTCGCACGTGCCGGCGGACGAGGGACTGCACCGGGGGTCCGTGTCCGCGGCCAGTGCCCACATCCCGGCCAGTTCGGGGGCGTCCGGCACGGCGTTGAAGTCGCCGAGGACGATCGCGCGGTCGTACCGGGCGACGGCTGCGGCGAGTACGCCGGTCTGGGCTGCCCGCACCGTCTCCTGGCGCCGCTGGGCGAGGTGGGTGTTGAAGACCCGGACGGGAAGGCCGCCCACGGTGGTGGTGACGGCCATGTACCCGCGGTCCTCGGAGCCGCCGTCGGGGTACTCCACGCTGACGGCGCCGGTCATCGGCGCCGCCGACAGAACCGCCTGGCCGAAGGCCCCCGGGCTCCACAGCGCTCCCCCGCAGCGTCCCCAGTCGCGCAGCACCGTCCCGTACTCGACGTGGTAGACCAGCCCGTACCGGCTCTCCAGATGGTCCCGGATCCTCTCGACGTCCCGCACGCACGCTTCCTGCAGGCCGATGACCTGGGGCGCGTACGTGGCGATCGCCGCCGCCCGGTCGGCGTTGTCCGCCTCGCAGGGGTTGCAGATGTTCCACGTCATGACCCGGTTCGGTACGACGTCCGCGGCGTCCACGGGCAGCGGTCCGGCGAAGGGGACCCCGCTCGGGGTGCTGGGGCCGAGGAGCACCGTGCAGGCCACGGCCAAGGCACCCGCGAGCAACCGCGTGCGCCTACCGAACACCCTCGCCTCCCCGCAGCGGACGCCGCCGGCAACCGGCGTCTGACGCCCCAGGGTAGGGGACGGCGTCGCCGGCATCAGGGTCCGGGGCCGCGCTCACCTCTGCTTGAGGGGGGTGTTCCGTACCCTTGCGGCATGCGGATGCGTCCCACTCTGAGCTGGACCCCCACCGGGGACCTGCCGCCGGGCACCACGGACCTGGAACCGGTCGCCCGGGCGCTGGGCGCCGGCGGTGTGCTGGTCCTCAGCGGGGCGGGCCTGTCCACGGAGTCGGGGATCCCCGACTACCGGGGCGTGGGCGGGAGCCTGAGCCGGCACACCCCGATGACCTATCAGGACTTCACGGCCGGTGCCGCGGCCCGGCGCCGGTACTGGGCGCGCAGCCACCTCGGCTGGCGCACCTTCGGCCGCGCCCGCCCCAACGCCGGGCACCGGGCCGTCGCCGCGTTCGCGCGGCACGGCCTGCTCACCGGTGTGATCACCCAGAACGTCGACGGCCTGCACCAGGCCGCCGGCAGTGACAGCGTCGTGGAACTCCACGGAAGCCTGGAGCGGGTCGTCTGCCTGTCCTGCGGCGCCCTGAGCCCGCGCCGCGCACTGGCCCGGCGGCTGGAGGAGGCCAACGCGGGCTTCGCGCCGGTTGCCGCCGGAGTCAACCCGGACGGGGACGCCGACCTCACCGACGAGCAGGTCGGGGACTTCCGCGTGGTGCCCTGCACGGTCTGCGGCGGCATCCTCAAACCGGACGTGGTGTTCTTCGGCGAGGCCGTTCCGCCGCAGCGGGTCGAGCACTGCCGCACGCTGGTGCGTGAGGCGGCCTCGCTGCTGGTCCTGGGCTCCTCGCTGACGGTGATGTCGGGGCTGCGGTTCGTCCGCCAGGCGGCCGGGGACGGAAAGCCGGTACTGATCATCAACCGGGACCCGACCCGGGGCGACCCGCACGCCGTCACCCGCGTCGCGCTTCCGCTGGGCGCGGCCCTCGCCGCCCTGGCCGACCGGCTGGGCATCCCCGCGGACGGCGGGGCGGCGGCCGGGGCGAGGTGACGGGCCGGGCGCGGTCCCCCGCCCGCGCTCCGGCCGAGCCGCCCCCGGCGCAGCCGGCGACGATGCCCCCGGGGCCGCGGACGCGGCAGAGCCGACATCTGTTTCCGTACTGCGCCGGTTCGCCGACGGGTCCGGCGCCGTCCGGGCGGGTGTCGTTCAGCGGATTGGGGCCCGGCGGTCGAGGAATCGCCGCAGCCCGTCGCGTACGCCGTCGGTGGGCACGGTGGCGGCGAAGCAGGCCGCCTCGACGGCGAGTCCCTCGTCGATGGGCAGGTTGACGCCGCGGGTGACCGCGCGCAGGCAGGCCGCCACCGCCGTCGGCGCGTGCCGGACGATCCGGTCGGCCACATCCCTTGCGGTGTCGAGGAGCTCCCCGCCCGGTACGACGGCGTTGACGAGGCCGATCTCCGCGGCCCGGGCGGCCGGGAGCGGATCGCCGGTCAGGATCATCTCGAGGGCGCGTTTGCGGCCCACGTGCCGCGGCAGCCGCTGGGAGCCGCCGAAGGGAGGCGGGAAGCCGAGGGAGACCTCCGGTTTGGCGAAGGTGGCGTGCTGGGCGGCGATCGCCAGCGGAGCCGCCTCCGTGATCTCGCAACCACCGCCGTAGGCGAGGCCGTTGACGGCGACGATCACCGGTTTGGGGAATTCCTCGATCCGCCGGGTCAGCGCCTGGCCCCGCCGGACGATCTCGCGGAGGGCGCGCTCGGGCCCGCCGGCGATGCTCCCCGCCAGGGACTCGATGTCCGCGCCGGCGCTGAAGGCCCTGTCCCCCGCGCCGGTCAGGACGATCGCCCGGACGCAGTCGTCGGCTTCCACGCGGTCCAGGCACGCGAGCAACGCGTCGATCGTCGGGTAGTCGAGGGCGTTGAGCTTGTGTTCCCTGTCGATGGTGACCGTGACGACGTGCTCGTCCCGGTCGATGTGGACGGTCATGACGTCCGCTCCGTTCCGTCTGGGCTGGGACGCAGCCGACGCTAGGAGCCGTAATCTGTGACGGTCCACTCATTGTCCTGGATACAGACGGGTACGGTGTCCGTGCGGCCGGCGTCCTACAAGGCGATCGTCGACGAGTTCGCCGCGCACATCAGGTCCGGCGCGCTGCAGGCGGGCGCCCGCCTGCCGACGCACCGCACGCTCGCCCGCGAACGGCGGATCGCCCTGGCCACGGCCACCCGGGTCTACGCCGAACTCGCCGCCATGGGCCTGGTGGTGGGGGAACCGGGCCGCGGGACGTTCGTGCGGGTGCGGCCCGCCTACGACGGCCTCGAACCCTCGCGTGTCCTGCCGGTGCCGCGGGTCGCGGACCTGTCGTTCAACCAGCCGCAGGACGAGGGCCAGGCCGCCCGGCTGCGGCAGACGCTGCGGGAGCTCTCCGTCTCGGGGCAGGCCGGGGCGCTGCTCCGCCAGGACCCGCCGGGCGGGCGGCTGCGCGAGCGGGCTGTCGTGGCGACGTACCTGCTGGGCCGGGGGATCGACACGGCGCCGGCGAACGTCCTGCTCACCAACGGCGCCCAGCAGGCGCTCGATTGCGTGCTGCGCTCCTTGACCGTGCCCGGTGACGTCATCGCGGTCGACGCGCTCAGCTACCCCGGCATCAAGCTGCTCGCCGCCGCCCACGGGCTCGACATGGTGCCGGTCCCGGTCACGGCGTCGGGGCCCGACCTCGCCGCGCTCGACGGCCTGTGCCGCACGCGGCCCGTCCGCGTGATCTATGCGATGCCGACCCTGCACAACCCGCTCGGCTGGGTCCTGGACGAGGAACAGCGGGAGCGTCTTGTCACCCTGGCCCGTGCACACGACTGCGTGATCCTGGAGGACGGCACCTACGCCTTCCTGGAAGCGTCGGCGCCTCCTCCCCTTCAGGCCCTCGCTCCCGAACGCACCTGCTACGTCGCCGGACTGTCGAAGAACGTGGCTGCCGGTCTGCGGTTCGGCTTCGCCGTCCTGCCCGGCCACCACGTGGCGGCCGTCACCAGGAGCCTGCGCGTGGCGGCCTGGGGTGCTCCGGGACTCATGACCGCGCTCGCCACCGGCTGGCTGGCCGACGGCAGCGTCACCCGCTGGGAAGAGGACCGCAGGGGTGACGCGGCCGCCCGGCAGGGCATCGCCCGCGCCGCGCTCGCCGGGATGTCTCTCACGGCGCATCCCGTCTCCTACCTGGTCTGGCTCGGTCTGGAGGCGCACCAGCGCCCGGACCACGTCGCGGCGTTGCTCGCCCGGGCGGGCATCCTCGTGTCCACCGCGGACGCCTTCGCCACCGGCGCCCACCGTCCGCGGGCACTGCGGCTGGCGCTCGCCACGCCGCCCAGGGGCGAGCTGGGGATTGTGCTGCGGCGCCTGCGGGACGTGCTCGACGCGATCCCGCCGTGACGGGCTGTCAACGCCCTGCCCGGCCCGGCCTGTCCGCCGGCGCCGGGCCCGTGCGGGGTGCGGACGCCGGCTCGCCGTCCTTCCGGACCGGCGGCCGGCGGGACCGCAATACGAAGGAGACGTTTGTTCGGGCGCGGACGGTGCAGACGGTGTGCTGACACAGTCTTTACACGATCAGACGGAGACACAGCATGGGCATCATCGCGTGGATCATCATCGGCCTGCTCGCCGGCGCCATCGCCAAGGCCCTGATGCCGGGCAAGGACCCGGGCGGCATCATCATCACCATGCTCATCGGCATCGCCGGCGCCCTGCTCGGCGGCTGGCTCGGCAAGGTCGTCTTCGGCGTCGACTCCATCGACGGGTTCTTCGAACTCTCCACCTGGATCGCCGCGATCCTCGGCTCCGTCATCCTGCTCGCCATCTACCGCCTCGTCACCGGCAAGCGCCACCGTCACGCGTAACACGCCAGGCGGCAACACCCCGACACACGCGGACGGCTCCCTCCCCTGCTCGCAGGGTGGGAGCCGTCCGCGTGTGCGTTCCGTACTTCTACGACATCGTCCCCACCAGTCCCCACCACTGGGGCCTGGTCATCGGCGACGTCTGCGGCAAGGGGCCCCCAGGCCGCGGCCCTGACCGGCCTGGTGCGGCACACCGCCCGCGCCGCCCGGCGGTGGGACCCCGAATCCCGCAGCGTCCTGCGGGCCGTCAACGCCGCGATCGTCGCCGACCACCCCGCCCAGCGCTTCTGCACGGCCGCCTACGCCGACCTGGACCTCAGCACCTCACCGGCCCGCCTGCGCCTGACTCTGGGCGAGGACGGCATCCGCGACATCCTCACCCGTACCCACCGCTCGTCCGCCGCCGCCACCGTCGCCGCGCTCGAGGAGGAAGTCCTCGGCTACAGCCCGGTACCACCGGGCGACGACTTCGCCGTCCTGGCCCTGCGCATCACCTGAGCCGCGCGGGCGGCCGGCCGCCGAGCACACGGCGATCCGCCACCGCGCCGCGGCACCCTGATCCCGCGATCCGCGGACCTGTTCCCGCCACGCACGGTACGGCCGGACCGGGCCTCGCCGACGCACCGTCAGCGCCGGCTTCCCAGCACCCAAACACCCATCCTGCAAGGTGACTTACGTCACACCGCAGGGATGTGGGGTGCCCGTTCGTGTGCGGGAGCCGCCGCACCGCGTCTCGTACGTCGCGTTATTCGATGCGCGCGGCCCGCGCTCACCCTCGGTCCGCCTTCGAATTCGGGCGGCACGGCGCTGCCGGGCACGGACCGAGGGCGAAGAGCGGTCCGCCGGGGCCGCCCGGGCGGGAGGGCTGCCCGTGCCGCTCCCGCGCGGGTGAAGCGGCGGACGGAGAGCGGTCTCAATTTTCGTTTAACGAGCCGCCGTCATCGACTTCCCACCGCATTCCAGCAAATCGAAGTACACACAGGAGCGGGACCAGAAAATGGGGATCCTGGTGCACATGAGAGTCCGTCAAAGGCCCATTGCCTTCCGGTGGATCGGCGGCAACACTGGTCTTTACACGGAGTCGATGCCGCATTCCCGTATCCCCGGGAAAGGGTGTCGGCGCGTGGGAAAGTGAGGTGAAGTCGGATGGGCATGGAAATGACGATGACCACCCGCTGGACGGTCTCCGTGCACTGGCAGCACGTGCGGATGGTCATCATCGTCATCGTCCTCGTGCTCCTGAGTGTGACGACTCATGGGCACGGTGACACGACACTGCTCGACGCGCTGTTGCCGCGCGTCTGAGGGATGGTCCGATCCCTGCGGGGGGCGGTTGCCGGGTGACCGGTGACCGCCCCTTCGCTTTGTCAGGTTAGCGCACAAAGCCTGGTCACTGAAGGGGAATCCACTCGAATTCTCCGCGGCGCTCTTGGAACTATCCGGTAGTGAGCGCTCCGGAGTGTCAGGCGTGTGCGAATTGAACGGCGTACGGCGGGAAGGGATCACGGGCGGCGGCCCGTCACCGGTTCCGGTCGCGCAATGCGTGATCACACGGAAAGGACGCGACGGAATTCGGCGTTGCCGTACTCGCCGGGTGATGTGACGGGGACTCCCTGCGCCTCCACCCAGGCGTGGAAGCGGTAGGGGTCGTCCGCCGTGCCGAGGCACCACACCGCGCGCCGGCCGGTGAACGCCAGGACCGCGAGGGTGGCGAGCGAGAGTTCCAGGCACGCGGCCCGCCCGGGATACAGCTGGGCGGCGCGCCGGACCGCGGCGAGCGAGGCGGCCGCCTGACTCGGCGTCGCCTCCCGCCGGCACCAGGCGTGTGCGGTCCAGGTCACGGTGCGCAGGACGGCACGCAACGGCAGCCGGATCAGCAGGAGGGCCCCGAGGAGGCCGAGCAGGCCGAGGGTTGCCGCCACGGCGCCGCGGACGGTGCGGGCGTTGTCCGCCCGCACCGGGGAGGCGGCCATGGTCATCTGCGCTGCCGGCAGCGGGGCTCGGGCCCCGGGCGGGCCCGGCACGGCGGCCCTCCCGTGCTCGGGTGCCGGGGACCGCGCCGGTGCGGGCGCCGCGGGCGGAGCGGAAGCCGCGCGTACGGCGGGAGCCGGGGGCGCTGCGGCCGGGTTCGCCTGCTCGCGGATCCCCGCCGCGGGGGTTGTCGGCGCGGGGGCTCCGGCAGCCAGGAGGCCGCGGCCGATCAGGTCGTCGGCGAGCCGGCGGGCGTCACCGCGGAGCCGGTCGTGGTGCAGGTCCGGGTAGCGGCGGGCCAGGACGAGGACCGCGGAGTCGAAGTCCCCGCTGCGGCTCCATTCCCGCCACAGCGTCCGGGCGATCGGGTTCATCGCGAAGCAGTGGCCCGAGCGCACGTCCAGCAGGACGCTGCCGCCGTGGGGCGAGGTGCTCTCGCGGACGTGCTCGGAGGCGCGCAGCCGCGTCATCGCCGCTCCTGCGCGCTGTCGTGGGCCGTCAGCCACATGTCCGCTGCGAGCAGGCGGTTGAGCGCCGGGAACGGTACCGGGAGTCCAGCGACCGCGCGGTCCAGTGAGGCGATCACCCGCGACGGTTCGATGATGTGGAGGTCGGCCAACGGGGATCGGGCGAGCCGTGCTCTGATGTCGGCCGCTGAGCGGCGGGCGCCCCGGTAGTTCTCGGCCGCGTAGTCGCCCTTGGTCCTGCGCCGCAGCACGGGCTGCGGGACCAGTCCGCTCAGCGCGGCTGCCAGCAGCGGCTTGGCGGTGTACGGGTCGGTGCGGCGCGGCAGTGGGAGGCGGGTGCAGGCCCGGACGACGTCGCTGTCCAGGAAGGGGGCCTGCGGCCAGATCCCGAACGCGCGGGCTGTGGCGGTCAACTGGGCCTGTACGGCTGCGGAGTTGCGCAGCTCGCACAGGACGGCCCGGGTGCCTGGTGTCACGGGTGCGGGCGCGCGGCCGGCCGCGTGGGCGCACTCCTGTGCCCGTTCGGCCAGGTGGCGGCGGGCGTCGGTGGTCAGCCAGGCCGTCTCGGGTCCCGGGGCGGGCCACCAGGCGACCGCGTCCGCCCACTGCGGCGGGTGGTGCGGGGGGTGGTCCAGCAGCGTCGCCAGTTCCCTCAGTGCCTTGTGCACGGGTGTGCGCGTCAGGCGCAGGGCCCGCACGACCAGGCTCGCCGGGGAGAGCTGCCGCATCCGGGCCAGCGCACGCGCGTCGTGGACGAGCCGGCGCGCTCCGGCGCTGGCTGCGAGGTCGGCGAGGTAGGAGGGCGGTGCCGCCAGCAGGGCGTCGCCGCCCTCGCCGGTCAGGTGGATGCCGGGGCCACCGTGCGCGATGTGCTGGAGTCGCAGCCGCAGGCGGGCGCCGATCACCGCGGCCGGGTCGGGCTGGTCGGTGGGGCGCTGCGTGTGCATGGCGCTGTAGGGCAGTGCGGCCTCGGTGCCCCGGGTGACGGCCAGCCGGATCGCGGGGGTCCGCTCGACGTAGGCCAGGGCGTGTTCGAGGTCGCCCGCCGGCGCGTCGGGGTGATGGTAGACGAAGGCGTCCAGGGGCCGGCCGGCCGTGCGGGCGGCCAGGAAGGCCAGCGAGGTGGAGTCCAGTCCGCCGCTGAGGTCCGAGGTGAGCCGCGGGGCACTGCCGGTGCGCAGGGTCACCGCGCGGGTCAGCGACGACCGCAGGCGGTCCGCGCTTTCCTCGAACCCCGCAGCGGGGTCGGGGCCGAGGTCGTCGTACGTCCAGTGGGTGAGAGTGCCGCAGGGTTCGATCCTCAGGGCCTGGCCGCCGCCGAGGCGGCGGACACCGGCTAACGCCGTTCTTCCTTCGGTGAGTTCGGGTACGGCGGGGCAGAAGATCTGCGCGGCGAGTGCTGCCGTGTCGACGTGGGCGGCTGTTCCCGACAGCATCGCCGCGGTCCTTGCCCGGGTGGACAGGGCCGTGCTGTGGCCGTGCTGGGCGTAGTAGAGGGGAAACTGGCCCGCCGGGTCGGCGTACGCGGTGAGGTGGCCGTCGTCCTGGATCACTATGAGCAGGTAGGCGCCCGGCCACCGGGTCAGCCTCTCCCAGCGGCCGTCTTGCGCCGCGCCGCGCAGGTCCTGAGCCATCGTCGGCTCGTCCGCGAGGCACTGGCCGACCGCGACGAGCCGTGCGTGTGCGCACTGGGCGGTGCGCACCTCGCCGGGGTGCCAGGGGCCCCAGGACCACAGGCGGCGTTCGCCGGGCCACACTCCGGTGGCCCAGCCCGGTGGCGGGGGCGGTGTCGGTGAGAGGAGTCCGGCGAGGGTGGGGCCGTGCGGAGGAGGGAGGGCGGAGGGTGGGCAGTGGATGCCGGGGGACGCGGCGGGTGCCGCAGGACGGGGCATGACAGCTGTCCGCGGTCTCAGTAGTAGTACTGGGCGTTGGCGTCGGCAGCGCCGCTGGGGGAACTGCCGAGGGTCACTTCGCGGACGTGGCCGAGGTCGACCAGCATGGGCGGCTCGTAGGCTGCCGGTTCATCCGGGGACGGCTCCGCGCCGGGCCCTGCCGTTTGTCGCTGGTATCCGGAATCCTCGTGCGGGGATACGGCAATAGGCTCGTAGGTCATGGGGCCGCCTCGGGTCTGGGGCATCGGCTGCCCCGGAAAAAAAGGGTCGGAACGAAAAGACGCGTGCGCCCGCGATTCGGGCAGCGCCGGGCCCAAAGTGTAGCCATTTCCCCACCGCGCCCGGTGCCGAACCGGTCCGTCGGCGTCAGTGCGCCGACCTGGCGGTTCGTGTCTTTCGTGCCCGGCGGACGGAGGATTTCCCGTTCCCGCTGTCATGTCCGCGAGCTCTGCGCGGACTCATTCGACGTATGCCGCTCACTCATTTGAAGAGGCACGGCGGTGAATCGGGGACCATTGCCGTCATATCGAAGCTGGGACGGTGCGGGGAGGGAGCCGGACTGTCGAGCGTCCCCGGGGGCTGTCCCTTCGCGGGTCTCAGGAGCTGCCCGCGTCCTCCTTGCCGCGGAGTCCCAGGACGAGGGCACCCTGCGCTTCGGCCTGGGTGCCCAGTTGGCTGAGGGCGAGGGTGAACTCGGAGCTTTCGGCGACGGCGCCGGGCAGCGCGAAACGCCGCAGTGACTCGTTGCAGCCCTCCAGCAGGAGCGGGCACTGGGCGAGCTGACCGCCGATGACGACGAGGTCGGGGTTGAGCAGGTTGCACAACTGGGCCAGGGAGTGGCCAAGGCGTCTTCCGGCGTCGTGGATCACCCGCATGCAGACCGCGTCCTGCCCGTTGGCGGAACTGATGACCTGCTCCAGCGTCTCCGGTGCGGGCGCGCTGTTGCGGGCGCGCGCGGCGCGGACCTGCGCGATCAGCGCGTCGGCGCCGATCACCGTCTCCAGGCAGCCGCGTCCGCCGCACTGGCAGACCGCGCCGTCCGGGTCCACGGTGAGGTGCCCCAGCTCCCCGGCCATGCCGCCGTGGCCGCGCAGCACGACGTTGTGCACGATGATCCCGGCGCCGACACCTGTCGACGCCTTCACGTAGACCACCGTTTCGGCGTTCTCGCGTGTGCCGTAGGTCTGTTCCGCCAGGGCGCCGAGGTTGGCGTCGTTGTCGATGAAGCCGCGCACGCCCAGCCACGAGCCCAGGTCCTTCGCGGGGTCGTCGCCCGTTCGCCAGGGAGGCAGGACCGGCGGGGTGAAGTCGCCGGTGCGCGGGTGGATCATCCGGGGGACGGCGATGCCGAGGGAGAACACGTCGGACCGCTGCCGTCCCGTTCCCTCGATCGCTTCGTCGATCATCTGCCTGACCTCGGGGAGAGCCCGGTGCCAGCCCCGGCTGACGCCTTCCGAGCTGACCCGCGAGGTCACCTGGTCGAATTCCTTGTCGAGTCTGCGGGCGACCACGGTCGTGTGGTTGAACCCGAGGTGCACTCCCACGCCGACGTCGTGCACCGGCGACAGGCAGACCTTGCCGCGTTCCTTGAGGCCGGGCACGAGTCCGGCCGCCACGAGTTCGCGCACCGAGGCCGACACCGTGGCCTGCGAGAGCAGGGTGCGGTGCGCGATGTCGGCCTGGGTTCCGGACTTGATCGCCACGGCGAGCAGTACTTTCCTGCGGTTGGCCGTCCGGGTGGGTCCGGCCGCCGGAAGCCGGCCTAAAAGATCACGCGCGTCCGCCATTGGTCCCCCAGCCGTGGTATCCGCACTCGATTTTTTTATGATCGAAACGGAAATAATACCAGTCGGACCTTCAATTCGAACCGGCTTCGGCTTCGAATAATGAGGGGATCAATGGGGCCGTTGGGGCGTCCGGATACGCGCATTCGATCTGCCCGGCGGCCAGAACTTGGCTGAAATTGTCGGGATGGAATCGATAGGTTGGGCATTTTTGCGTTGTGTGCTCAGCCATCGATCACTGTTGACCGGGTGGGCTCGCCGGGAGCCGTCGCGTCAGCGGACGACGTCGAAGACGTTCTTCTGGAGGCCGTTGGCGTACGCCTCGTGTTCGACGAGCTTCAGCTTCTGGGTGTCCTTGTCCGTGGTGCTGAACAGGCGCTTGCCCGCGCCGAGCAGCAGCGGGAAGACCAGCAGGTGGTAGCGGTCGATGAGGCCGGCGTCGGAGAGGCTCTGGTTCAGGGCGGCGCTGCCGTGCACGATGATCGGGCCGCCCTCGGTCTCCTTCAGCGCGGCGACCTCGTCGAGCGAGCGCAGGATCGTCGTCTCGCCCCAGTTCGTCACCAGGTTCTCCTCGGCGAGGGTGGTGGAGACGACGTACTTCGGCATCACCTTGTAGTCGGCGAAGTCCTCCATGCCGGGCCACACCGGGCTGAACGCCTCGTAGCTGACCCGGCCCATCATCATCGCCGCGGCTTCCTGCTGCTCCCGGCCCTTGATCTCGAACGCCTCGGGAAGGAACTCCATGTCCTTGAAGGTCCACCCGGCGTTCCGGTAACCGGGCTCGCCGCCCGGCGCCTCCACGACGCCGTCGAGGGAGATGAAGGCGGTACTGATCAGGGTACGCATGTGAAGTTCCTCGATGTCTCGCGTCGCCGGCTCTCGGCAGGTCCGGAAGGCGCGCTTCTGCCGCGTCCACGGCTGCCGCGTACCCACCATGATCCATGACCGCGGACGGGGGAGAAACTCATCGGTCGTGGCCGGGGTGTTGGTGACGGCCCCGCCGACGTCCCGTCCGGAGACGGTCCGCGGGCCCCGCCGCGAGCCGCCCGGCACATCTGCTGCGACGAGCGCCCCCGGCGCAAGGTGCCGGGGGCGGGCTCGGGCTCGGTGGGGTGTCAGCGCTGCGTCGTGCCGTCGCTTCCGTAGGAGCGGCGTGCGGCGTCGGCGGCCTTGTCGGTCTGGGCGTCGTACTTGTCGCCCGTACGCTCATCGACCATCCGCTCGGCGCTCTCCACACCCTTGTCGGCCTGGTCCGGGTGGCTCTTCGCCATGTCCTTGGCCTTGTTCGCCATGTCACCCAGCTTGCCCATGTGATACCTCCCAGGACGGTGGATATGCCGTACCCAGCCGCAAGTACCCCATGTGCGGGCGGCAAACACACAGTGCACCGGCATGCGTCCGGTCAGGGGCGGCGGCTTGCCAGGACGCAGAACTCGTTGTTCTCCGGGTCGGCGAGCGTGACCCAGCTTTCGTCGCCGCTCTGGCCGACGTCGGCGTGGCGGGCTCCCAGGCCGAGGAGGCGGCGGACCTCTTCGCCCTGTTCCCTGTCGGTCGGGTTGACGTCGATGTGGAGCCTGTTCTTGACGGTCTTGCCCTCGGGCACGCGCGCGAACGTCAGCGTCGGCGGCACCGGGCCCGGGCGGTTCCTGCCTTCCGGAACCGCCGGGGAGCCGATGGTGACGAGCCCGTCCTCTTCGTCCTGCACCTCGTAGCCGAGGACCGAGCACCAGAATCGGGCCAGGGCGCGGGGATCGGCGCAGTCGATCGCCAGCTCGGTGAACTTGCTGGTCATGTCGGCACCTCCCGTCACGTGGCGGATCGGCCCGGCGGATCGCCGTCGGCACGACGTGGAGCCTATCGGCGGTGGATCATCCGATCCATCACCTTCCCCGGCCCGCACGGCAGTTGACCGGCGGGCGGCGGGCGGCCGGGGCGCTGTCCGGAGGGCGCCCCGGCCGGTTCCGGCCCCGTCCGGTGCGGTTCCGGGGTCAGGGAGCCGTTTCGGTCCAGGTGACCGGCAGTTCGTGGACGCCGTAGATGTTCATGTTGGTCCTGAGCCTCACTTCGCCTGCGGGGACGGCGAGTTCGAGGGTCGGGAAGCGGCGCAGCAGTCCCGCGAAGCCGGCGCGCATCTCGAGTCGGCCCAGTTGTGCGCCCAGGCACTGGTGGATGCCGTGGCCGAAGGTCAGGTGGCCGCGGGCCTTGCGGTGGATGTCCAGGGTGTCGGGGTTGTCGAAGTGCGCGGGGTCGTGGTTGGCGGCCAGCAGGGAGACGACGACGGTGGAGCCCTGCTCGATCGTCTCGCCGCCGAGTTCGATGTCCTGTGTGGCGTAGCGGTAGAAGATGTCGGCGACGGAGAGGTAGCGCATGAGTTCTTCGACGGCGTCGGGGATCAGGTCGGGGTTCGCGCGCAGTTCGGCCGCCTGCTCGGGGTGCTCCAGGAGCGCGAAGGCGCCCAGGCCCAGCATGTTGGCGGTGGTCTCGTGGCCCGCGAGCAGCAGCAGGAAGGCGATGCCGGTCAGTTCTTCGACGGTGAGGTCCTCGCGGGCGGCCAGGTCGGACAGGATGTCCTGGCCGGGGGCGGCGCGTTTGCCGGTGACCAGTTCGCCGAGGTAGGTGGTCAGGCCGGTGTAGGCGGCGATCTTCTTCTCGAGGTCCACGTCCTTCTCCATGAACGTGGCGGTGTTGGTCTGGAAGCTGTGCCGGTCCTCGTAGGGGACACCGAGCAGTTCGCAGATCACCAGCAGGGGTACCGGCAGCGCGAACTCCTTGACCAGGTCGACCGGCGGGGTCAGGCGCGTCATCTCCTCCAGTTGCCGTTCGGCGATGTCGGTGATGCGGCTTTCGAGTTCCTTCAGGCGTTTGACGGTGAAGGCGCCGGTGAGCATGCGCCGCAGCCGGGTGTGGTCCGGCGGGTCCATGCTGATGAACAGGCCCGGCACCTGGGGGGAGGGTTCGGTGACGGCGGGCATGCCGGGGACCTCGTACGGGATGTGGAGGGGGCCGATGTCCTGGCGGGAGCTGAAGCGGGTGTCGGCCAGGAGCCGGCGGGCCGCGTCGTAGCCGGTGACCAGCCAGCCCTTGTGGCCGTCGGGGAAGACCATGGGGCTGACGGGGCGTTCCTCGCGCAGCCGGGTGATGTCGCGGGGCGGATCGAAGGGGCCCGCGTCGCGCTCCATGGGCAGGCTGTGGGGGGTGGAGGGCGTCTGGGTCATCAGGCTTTCCTCTCGTGGGGGCCACGGTCGCCGGCGGGGCGGACCTGCGGCGGCCTCGGCCGCGCCGCACAGGTGGCCCGGGCCGGGCCCGGGGCCGCGCGCGCAGGTGCGGCGGTGTCCGTGCCGGCGGCCGGAGTGGGGGCTGTGTCGGCTGGTGGTGGGTCAGGCGGCGTCGAGGGCTTGGGTGATCTTGTGGGTCATGGCGGTCTGGGCGGGGGAGGGCTGGTTCTTGTGGGCCTGGGTGGAGGCGTCGACGGCGACCAGGACGGTGGCGCGGAAGTTGTCGGCTTCTTCGGGTGCCTGCTTCTTCAGCAGCTGTACGGCGGCGGTCAGGGCGGGCAGGACGCGGTCGGCGAGTTCGGCGGTGGACTTGCCGCCGAGGTTGCCCACCGAGGACTTCACAGGGTGGTCTTGTCCTGGTCGTTGAGGGTGACCGACATGGGGGGCTCCTTCTAGGTCGTACGCCGCCGTGCCCGGCGCCGCTCCGATTTCGTGGCCCCATCATGGCACACAAGTGGCGCCACGGCGACTCGATCTGCGCCATGTGCAGGCCGTGACGAGTGTGCCGACCTGAGACGATCCGTAAAACCGCAGGTCATTTACCTGTCGGGCCACACCCGAAAAGGTCAAGCCGGCAAAGCAACGAGCCGCTATGGCCTGAATGTTCCGGACTCCTGACTCCACAGCGCCATGGGCAGCCGGGGTGGCACATAAAAGACTCCACACGACACCACTTGTGTGCCATGCTGGTGTCGTCCACAGCGCACTCCCCCGGCTTCGCAGCCTGAGAGGTGCGCGTTCACGGGGTGAGCCGGCAAAAGGGGCGGATCATGGAGACAGCACGGAGCCAGCAGCAGACGGCACCCGGCGCGTTCGCCGCCTTCGCCCGCTTCGTCCTGTGCGGCGGCGGGGTGGGGCTCGCCTCCAGCTTCGCCGTGGCCGCCCTCTCCTCCTGGATGACCTGGGCGCTTGCCAACGCCGTGATCACCGCGGCCTCCACGCTGCTGGCCACCGAACTGCACGCCCGCTTCACCTTCGGCGCGGGCCGGCGCGCGACCCGGCGCCAGCACGTGCAGTCGGCCGGGTCCGCGACGGCCGCGTACGCGGTGACGTGCCTGGCGATGTCCGTCCTGCAGCTGCTGGTGGCGGCGCCCGGCGCGGTGCTCGAGCAGGCCGTCTACCTGTCCGCCTCCGCGCTCGCCGGCGTCGCACGGTTCGCGGTTCTGCGCCTGGTCGTCTTCGCCCGGGGCCGCTCCCGGGCCGCGGCCACCGGGCCCGCCGCCCCTCCCGTGCTCGCGGCCGTGGCCCGGGCCTCGGCGCCGGCCGCCCCCGCGGCACTCTGCCACGCCGCCTGAGCCTTCCGGGCACGAAGACCCCGCGCGCGGGCGGGCCCCGTCGGCGGGCGGACGCTCGAGAACGCGTGCAGGGCACTTGGAGACCCGCTCGAACCGGCGGCCGGGGTGGCTGCCGGGCGGCTATCGTCCAACTCCCTACCCCTGCTTCCGGGATCCAGGTCCTTGGGCCGGGCGCCGGAGTGTCTCGCCGATGGAGTCGCCATGCCGCAGGCCGAAGAGCCTCAGCTGCGTCTGTTCGTGTTCCACCACTCCGGCGGCTCGCATCGGATGTACCGCGACTGGCTGTCCTGCTTCCCGGCGGGCTGGGACGTGCAGGTCCCCGACGCGCCGGGCCGCGGTCCCGGCGACAGGCGTCCCGCGCTGAGCGACACGGGCGCTCTGCTCGAGTACTTCCTGCACGAGCTGGACAGCCGGCTGACGGGCCGCTTCGCGTTCTTCGGTCACAGCATGGGCGGTCTCGTCGCGTACGAACTGACCCGCCTGCTCATCGACCAGGGGCGCACACCGCCGGTCTGGCTCGGCGTGTCCGCACGCGGCACACTGCACCCCGACGGGGACCCCACCCGCCGGCACCTGCTGTCCGACGAGGACCTGCGCCGGGAACTGGTGGCGATGGGCGGCACGTCGTCCTCGGTCCTGGACCACGAGGAACTGTGGGACCTGTTCCGGCCGACCATCCGCGCGGACCTGCGGATCAGCGAGACCTGGCGCACCCGGCCCCTCGCCGCGCCGCTGCCCGTGCCCCTGTCGGTGTTCGGCGGCCTCCACGACCACGTGGCGCCGCCGGAGCGGCTGGACGGCTGGGCGGCCGCCTCCGAGCACTTCCTGGGCCTGCACCTGTTCGACGGCGGCCACTTCTACTACCAGGACCGGCTCCCGGAGGTCGCCGGGCGGATCCAGGACGACGTGCGCCGCGCCCTGCTGCTGGGCAGGGCACCGTCCCGGACGACGCGGTGAGCGTCCTCGGTCTCGCCGCACCGGCCCCGGTGCGCGGCAGGTCGACCGAGTTCCGGCTGCTCGGCCCGGTGGTCGTGCACAACGGGGCGACCGGGTCCGGGATCGCGCCCTCCGGCGCCAAGCAGCGGGCCCTGCTCGCCACCCTGGTCATCCACGCCGGCGAACGCCTGCCCGTGGACCGCCTGGTGGAGGAGCTGTGGGGCGACCGGCCCCCCGCCAACGCACCGAACGCCCTCCAGGCCCACGTCGCCCGGCTGCGCCGGCTGCTGCCCGCCCCGGGCCACGCCTGGATCAGCACCCTGCCCACCGGATACCTGCTGGCCCTGGGCCACGCCTCGACCGACGTGGAGCGCTTCACCCGCCTGTCCCGCCAGGGCAGGGCCGCGGTCCCCGACGACCCCCGGTACGCGATCGAACTCCTGGGCCAGGCCCTGTCGCTGTGGCAGGGCCTGGCCCTGCAGGACAGCCGCCACGGCCCCATCTGCACGGCCGAGGCGGACCGCCTCGAGGAGCAGCGCCTGTCCGCGCTCGAGTCCCTGTACGAGGCGAGCCTGAACTGCGGCAGATACGCCGAGATCACCTGCGACCTGGAACGGCTGACCTCCGACCACCCGCTGCGCGAGCGTTTCTACGACCTGCTGATGACCGCCCTGTACCGCAGTGGCCGGCAGGCGGAGGCGCTCGGCGTCTACGAACGCGCGCGCCGCCATCTGGTCACCCTGCTCGGCGTCGAGCCGGGCCCGGCCCTGCGGTGCCGCATGGAGGCGATCCTCCACCACTCCCCCACGCCGGCGGCAGGGCGTCCCCGCCCGGTGGACCCGGCCGCGGAGATGGCGCACCTGCAGACCCGTATCGATCAACTGGTGCGGGACCAGAGGGCCTTGCTCCGCAGGGTCCAGGAAGCGGGCGAGGTCCGCCAGCCGGGCTACTTGGGGTCGCTGTTGAACTTCGAGGCGGACCAGAAGTAGCCGAGCGCCGCGAGGCCGGCGCACCAGGCGAGGGCGAGCCACCCGTGGTGGCCGATCCCGCTGCCGAGGAGGAGTCCGCGCAGGGTCTCGATGGCGGGGGTGAAGGGCTGGTACTCGGCGACCGGCTGGAACCAGCCGGGCATGGAGTGCAGGGGGACGAAGGTGCTGGAGATGAGCGGGAGGAAGATCAGCGGCAGCGCGTTGTTGCTGGCGGTCTCGGCGCTCGGGCTGACCAGGCCCATCCCGACGGCGATCCAGGTGAGTGCCAGGGAGAACAGCGTGATCAGGCCGAAGGCCGCGAGCCATTCCAGGACGGTGGCGTCGGTGGACCGGAAGCCGATGGCCACGGCGACGGCGCCGACGAGGACCACGCTCATGACCGACTGCAGGACGCTGCTGACGACGTGTCCGACGAGCACGGAGCCGCGGTGGACGGCCATGGTGCGGAAGCGGGCGATGATGCCCTCGGTCATGTCGTTGGAGACGGACACCGCGGTGCCGACCGTGGTGGAGCCGACGGTCATCAGCAGCAGGCCCGGCACGAGGTAGGCGATGTAGTCGGAGCGGTCGGCGCCGTCGCCGATGCCCGCGCTCATCGCGTTGCCGAAGACGTAGACGAAGAGCAGCAGCAGCATGACGGGCGTCAGCAGCAGGTTCAGGGTGAGGGAGGGGTAGCGCCGCGCGTGCAGCAGGTTGCGGCGCAGCATGGTGTTCGAGTCGCGGACGGCGAGGGACAGGGCGCTCATCGGCCGGTCTCCTTGGGCTGGTGGGGCAGGGTGTTGTCGGTCAGGGCGAAGAACACGTCGTCGAGGTCGGGGGTGTGCACGGTCAGCTCGTCGGCCTCGATGCCGGCGGTGTCGAGCCGGTCGAGGACGGAGCGCAGTTCGCGCTGGGTGCCGTCGCTGGGGATCTGCAGGGACAGCGCCTCGTCGTCACGGGCGGCCCCGTGCAGCACGGCGGCGGCCTGCTGGTAGGCGGCCGGGTCGGTGAAGCGCAGCCGCACGTGTCCGCCCGGGACGAGGCGCTTGAGTTCCTTCGCGGTGCCTTCGGCGGCGATCCTGCCGTCGTGGAGGACGGCGATGCGGTCGGCGAGTTCGTCGGCCTCCTCCAGGTACTGGGTGGTGAGGAAGACGGTGACGCCGCCGGTGACGAGTTCGCGGATGATTCCCCACATGGTGTGGCGGGAGCGGGGGTCGAGGCCGGTGGTCGGCTCGTCGAGGAAGATGATCCGGGGGTTGCCGACCAGCGTCATGGCGATGTCCAGGCGGCGCTTCATGCCGCCGGAGTAGGTGGAGGCGGGTTTCCTCGCGGCCTCGGTGAGGCCGAAGCGCTCCAGCAGCTCGGCTGTGACGCGGCGGCCCTCCTGCCTGGGCAGGTGGTGCAGGTCCGCCATGAGGAGCATGTTCTCCTCGCCGGTGATCAGGCCGTCGACGGCGGAGAACTGTCCGGTGACACCGATCGCGGCGCGTACCCCGTCCGGTGACGTGGCGATGTCGTGGCCCGCGACCTGTGCCCGGCCGCCGTCGGCGGTGATGAGGGTGGAGAGGATCTTGACGGCGGTGGTCTTGCCGGCGCCGTTCGGGCCGAGCAGGGCGAACACGGACCCGGCCGGGATGTGCAGATCGATGCCGTCCAGGACGGTCTTGTCGCCGTACGACTTGCGCAGAGCGGTGGTGGAGACGGCGGCCGGCGGCTGCGGGTGGCCGTCACCCTGCTTGGACATGGGCATGACAGAAGAAGGCATGGAGCCCTCCGTTCGAAGGGTGAAGTGGGCTGTGGGTGGGGCCGGTTGAGGAGGGGCACTCAAGGCCCCGGCTCGGCGCATGCAGGTGGCGCTCAGGCCTCGGCGCGGCTGAAACGGGTGGCGCTCAAGGCCCTGGCGCGGCTGAAACGGGTGGCGCTCAAGGCCCTGGCGCGGCTGAAACGGGTGGCGCTCAAGGCCCGGCGCGATGGGTGCGGGTGGCGCTCAAGGCCTCGGCGCGGCTGAAGCAGGTCGTACTCGTGTCTTGGCGCGGCGGACCGAGCCGGTGCTCAGGCCTTGGCGCGGCGGATGTCGATGTTGCCGTGCCGGGTGCGGGCGCGGACCTTGACGGTGTCCTCGGTCGCCTCTCCGCTCTCGGACACGGTGAGCGTGTTGCGCACCTGCCCGGAACCGGAGCTGACGTCGAGCCAGGCGGCGGTGCCCTCGCGGACGCCGACGTCGATGGCGCCGTAGGAGGTCTCCAACTGGACGGTGCCGCGGGCGACGTCACCGACGCGCAGGGTGCCGTGGGCGGTGGTGGCGGTGACCGAGTCCTCGGCGCGGGCGATGTCGATGTCGCCGTTGGCGCCGCTGACCCGCAGTTCGCCGGTCGCGGCGCCGACGGTGGTGGTGCCGTGCGAGTTCTTCAGGACGGCGGGGCCGTCGAGGAGGCCGACGCGCACGCTGCCGGAGCTGGTGGTGATGTCGGCGGCGCCCTCGACCCGGTCGACGGTGATCGATCCGTGCGATGCCTTCAGATGCAGCGGGCCGGTGGTGTCGAGGCGGACGTCACCGGAGGAGGTCTTCACGCGGACCTCGCCGAGCCGGCCCTCGCCGAGCACCTGGACCCAGGCGCCGGTCATGTCCAGGCGCGAGCCCGCGGGCAGTTCGACCGTGACGTCGACGGTGCCGGTGCGGCCGAACAGGTTGGACTTGGGTGTCCTGACGGTCAGTGCGCCGGCGCTGTACGCGACCGCGGTCTGGCCGGCGGCCCGCACGTCCAGGTCCTTCTTCGGGTCGCGGGGGCGCACCTCGACGACCGTGTCGGTGCGCTCGCCCGCGGTGAACTGGATGGAGCCGGCGTCCACGTGTGCCGTCACGGAGATCGCTGCGGGAGTGTCGAAAGAAGGCATGGCTGCCCCGTCCTCTTGGGTTCTCAGGGCGTCCCCGCTGGTGGGACGTGGTGTGGGTGAATCGGTGCGGGCGGGCCGCGCTCAGCGGACCCAGCCGGTGAAGCTCTGTCCGACGCTCTTGGCCTTCTCCGTCGTACGGGGCCGGGTGCCGCCGTCGACCGCGGCCGACACGGCCCGCACCAGCCACGCGTTGACCGACAGGCCCTCGCGGCTCGCGGCCTCCTCGGCGCGCGCCTTGAGGTGGGCCGGCAGCCGCAGGTTGACGCGGGCGGTGCCGCCCTCGTCGCCCTCGGCCGGGGCCGATGCGCGGAACGCCTCGGCGGGTGCGGCCGGCTCCGCGGGGGCGCCGCCGTCGGTGGGCGGCAGGGTCACCACGAAGTCGGGGTCGAGCCCGCGCAGCCGTACGTCGACCGAGCCGGGGGCGAGTTCGCGGGTGATCTCGTCCATCGCGGCGGAGAGCACGTTGAGCAGGGTCAGCCGCGTCGCCGACTCCAGGGGAACGGTGAGCCGCTCGGCCAGCTCGCGGGCTTCGTCACCGCCGGCTTCGGCGGCCACCGCGAGTTCGCGGCGGAGGGTGTCGACATACGGCGTGAGATCCATGGCACCATCATTGCACCACGGTGGTGCCACACGCAAGCCGTCTGGCGCCGTGTGAGCGAGGGACTTTCGGGACGATCTTCTGACCTGCGTCAACGCGGCGAGGGCGGTCCGGGCCATCGTGGCACCACGAGTCTTCAGGAGGCGTAGGCGGAGCCGAACGACGTCAGGTGGCACCACGTGGCGCCATGGGGGTTCACGAGGAGGCGTCCCGGCCAGTCGCCGGGCGCGCGGCGCGAAGTGCCGGTCGCATCAGGGCACTTGCCGGACCGGCACACCGGGGCGAGGGAGCCGGTCCGGCGCGGGGGCCTGCCGAAGGCCTTCACGGCCCCTCCCCCGCGGCGCGCTACGGGAGCGGCTGGACGCCCGCCCGCAGCAGACCGTACGTGTACGCGTCCTCCAGGGCCCGCCAGGACGCGGCGATCACGTTCTCGGCGACGGCGACCGTGGACCATTCGTCCCGGCCGTCCGTGGTGGAGATCAGGACGCGGGTGGCGGAGGACGTGCCGTGCCTGCCCTCCAGGATGCGCACCTTGTAGTCGACCAGCCCGAACTTGGCGAGCTGGGGGTAGATCTTCTCCAGGGCGACACGCAGGGCGCGGTCCAGGGCGTGGACGGGGCCGTTGCCCTCGGCGGTGGCGATGATCCGCTCGCCCTTGGCCCACAGCTTGACCGTGGCCTCGTTGGCGTGGGTGCCGTCGGGGCGGTCCTCGACGATGGCCCGCCGGGACTCGACACGGAAGTAGCGGGGGGCGCGGCCCTCGGCCTCCTCGCGCAGCAGGAGTTCCAAGGAGGCGTCGGCGGCCTCGTAGGTGTAGCCCTGGAGTTCGCGTTCCTTGACGCGCTCGACGACGCGGGCGACGAGTTCGCGGTCGCCGCCGAGGTCGACGCCCAGCTCCTTGCCCTTGAGCTCGATGGAGGCGCGGCCGGCCATGTCGGAGACGAGCATCCGCATGGTGTTGCCGACCTGTTCGGGGTCGATGTGCTGGTAGAGGTCCGGGTCGACCTTGATCGCGGAGGCGTGCAGGCCCGCCTTGTGGGCGAAGGCCGAGACGCCGACGTAGGGCTGGTGCGTGGAGGGGGTGAGGTTGACGACCTCGGCGATCGCGTGGGAGATCCGGGT
Organism: Streptomyces sp. NPDC005551; assembly: GCF_042871785.1. Taxonomy (NCBI): domain Bacteria; kingdom Bacillati; phylum Actinomycetota; class Actinomycetes; order Kitasatosporales; family Streptomycetaceae; genus Streptomyces; species Streptomyces sp. NPDC005551. Next base: position 225,209 of record NZ_JBIAJE010000011.1, read on the forward strand.
CATCTCCCGCAGCCTGCCCTCGGGCAGGACCTTCTTGCCGTACTTGAGCTCCAGGGCGGCGACGACCGGGAAGAGGTTGGAGTTGCCGACCCGTTCGCCGTA
>NZ_JBIAJE010000012.1:0-186372 GCF_042871785.1 Streptomyces sp. NPDC005551
GGAACGGACGCTTCCTTTGTACTCACCCTCTCGGGCTTTCCTCCGGGCGCTTCCCTTCGGTCTTGCGTTTCCGACTCTATCAGACCGTTTCCGGTTCCGATTTCCTCGGTGCTTTCCAGGTTCCCGCTTTCGCGTTTCCCTTTCCGGCGGTTCCGACTTTATCAGAGATTCTGAGTCGAAATTTCCGGCCCCTGCGGGGTGGTCCAACGCTCAGTCGCGTCGGGTTCCCCCTCGGGCGGAGCCGTAAACGTACTGGAGCGGGCGGCCCCGATGCAAATCGGGGCCGCCCGCTCCAGGTTGGACGTGGCCGAGGTCAGACCTCGACGACGACCGGGAGGATCATCGGGCGCCGGCGGTAGTTGTCCGACACCCACTTGCCGAGCGTGCGGCGGATGAGCTGCTGCAGCTGGTGGGGCTCGACGACGCCGTCCTGGGCCGAGCGCTCCAGGACTTCCGTGATCTTCGGGACGACGGCCGAGAAGGCGCTGTCGTCGATGCCTGAGCCGCGGGCCTGGATGTGCGGGCCTGCGGTGATCTTGCCCGTGCTGGAGTCGATCACCATGAAGACCGAGATGATGCCCTCGTCGCCGAGGATCCGGCGGTCCTTCAGCGCGGTCTCGCCCACGTCGCCGACCGAGAGGCCGTCGACGTACACATATCCCGCCTGGACCTTGCCAGCGATCCTGGCCTTGCCGCCGACGAGGTCGACGACGACGCCGTCCTCGGCGATGACGATGCGGTCGTGCGGGACTCCGGTCAGGGCGCCGAGCTCGGCGTTGGCGCGCAGGTGGCGCCATTCGCCGTGGACCGGCATCAGGTTCCGCGGCTTGCAGATGTTGTAGAAGTACAGCAGCTCGCCCGCGGAGGCGTGGCCCGAGACGTGCACCTTGGCGTTGCCCTTGTGGACCACGTTGGCGCCCCAGCGGGTCAGGCCGTTGATGACGCGGTAGACCGCGTTCTCATTGCCCGGGATCAGCGACGACGCCAGGATCACCGTGTCGCCCTGGACGATGCGGATCTGGTGGTCGCGGTTGGCCATGCGGGACAGCGCGGCCATCGGTTCGCCCTGCGAGCCCGTGCAGACGAGCACGATCTGGTGGTCCGGGAGGTCGTCGAGCGTCTTGACGTCGACCACCAGGCCCGGCGGGACCTTCAGATAACCCAGGTCGCGGGCGATGCCCATGTTGCGGACCATCGACCGGCCGACGAAGGCGACTCGGCGGCCGTACTCGTGCGCCGCGTCCAGGATCTGCTGGATGCGGTGGACGTGACTGGCGAAGCTCGCCACGATGATCCGCTTGCTTGCGCCGGCGAAGACCTGCCGCAGGACGTTCGAGATGTCGCGCTCGGGCGGGACGAAGCCCGGGACCTCGGCGTTCGTCGAGTCCGAGAGGAGAAGGTCGATGCCTTCCTCGCTCAGCCGCGCGAACGCGTGCAGGTCGGTGAGGCGGCCGTCCAGCGGGAGCTGGTCCATCTTGAAGTCGCCGGTGTGGACGACCATGCCCGCCGGGGTGCGGATGGCCACCGCGAGGGCGTCCGGGATCGAGTGGTTGACCGCCACGAACTCGCAGTCGAAGGGGCCGATGCGCTCACGGTGCCCCTCGGCGACCTCGAGCGTGTACGGACGGATGCGGTGCTCCTGGAGCTTCGCCTCGATGAGGGCGAGGGTCAGCTTGGAGCCGATCAGCGGGATGTCCGGCTTCTCGCGCAGGAGGAAGGGGACACCGCCTATGTGGTCCTCGTGGCCGTGGGTGAGGACGATGCCCTCGATGTCGTCGAGGCGGTCCCTGATGGACGTGAAGTCCGGCAGGATCAAATCGATTCCGGGCTGCTCCTCCTCGGGGAAGAGCACTCCGCAGTCGACGATCAGCAGGCGCCCGTCGTACTCGAAGACGGTCATGTTCCGGCCGATTTCGCCGAGACCACCGAGCGGGGTGACCCGCAGGCCGCCCTGGGCAAGCTTCGGCGGCGGCGCGAGTTCAGGATGCGGATGACTCAAAAGACTCTCCTCACCACGCGCGCCACGTACCCGGCAAGGCACGTGGCGCGCGTGACGTTCGTGCAATAGCAGTTGTCAGTGTGGGACGCAGGCCGGTGCCTGCGGTCGTACGTATTCAGTTGTGAAGTCTGTGGTCAGAGCTGTACCCCGCCGGCGGCGAGATCGATCTTGAGCTGGTCGGTCTCCTCGGGGGACAGCTCGACCATGGGGGCGCGCAGCGGTCCCGAGGGCAGGCCCTGGAGAGCGAGCGCGGCCTTGGTCGTCATGACGCCCTGGGTGCGGAACATGCCGGTGAAGACGGGGAGCAGCTTCTGGTGGATCTCGGTCGCCTTCTGGACGTCGCCCGAGACGTACGCGTCGAGCAGCTCGCGCAGCTCCGGCGTGACGACGTGGCCGACGACGGAGACGAAGCCGACGGCGCCCACGGAGAGCAGCGGCAGGTTCAGCATGTCGTCGCCCGAGTACCAGGCGAGGCCGGAGCGTGCGATGGCCCAGCTGGCGCGGCCGAGGTCGCCCTTGGCGTCCTTGTTGGCGACGATCCGGGGGTGCTCGGCGAGGCGCACGATCGTCTCGGTGTTGATCGGGACGCCGCTGCGGCCGGGGATGTCGTAGAGCATCACGGGCAGCTCGGTGGCGTCGGCGATCGCCGTGAAGTTCCGGTACAGGCCCTCCTGCGGGGGCTTGTTGTAGTACGGCGTGACGGTCAGGAGGCCACTCGCGCCGGCCTTCTCGGCGTCGCGGGCGAGCTCGATGCTGTGGCTGGTGTCGTTGGTGCCGACGCCCGCGACCACGTGCGCCCGGTCGCCGACCGCTTCGGCCACGGCGCGTACGAGCCGGGCTTTCTCCGCGTTGCTCGTGGTCGGGGACTCGCCGGTGGTGCCGTTGATGACCAGGCCGTCGTTGCCTGCGTCCACCAGGTGGGCGGCGAGCCGCTGCGCGCCGTCGAGGTCGAGTGCGCCGTCCGCCGTGAAGGGCGTGACCATGGCGGTGAGGACCCTCCCGAAGGGGGTCTGCGGAGTGGAGGTCGGAGCCATGGGTAACACGCTACTCGCTGCTCAACGCGGGGTCTGCCCTCGGGGCAGACGACAAGTCCGGACAAATGCGGAGCCCGGCACTGCCTGCTCGGGGGTTCAAGCAGTGCCGGGTCCGTTTGATCAGGCTAGATGAACTTCTAGAAATGCCGCAATCCGGACACTTCGTCCGGCTGATGCGTACATCTGTGCCGGATGCGTGCGGGAGCGCGCTACGGCGCGACGCGTCCGTTGGCGTTGAAGGCCGCGTACGTGAGCGGCATGAGCTTCGCCCACTCCGCCTCCATCTGCTCGCCGACCATCTCGATCTCCCGCTGCGGGAAGGACGGCACCTTGGCGAGTTCGTGCTGGGTGCGCAGGCCGAGGAAGTGCATCAGCGAGCGTGCGTTGCACGTGGCGTACATCGACGAGTACAGGCCCACCGGGAGGACGGCGCGGGCCACCTCACGGGCCACACCGGCGGCGAGCATCCTCCGGTACGCCCGGTAGGACTCGGCGTACGACTCCTGCATGGCGTCCGCCGCGATGTCGCGCTGCTCCTGCGAGCCGTCCACGAAGACGTACTTCCCGGGGCGGCCCTCCTGGACCAGCTTGCGGGACGCGTCCGGGACGTAGAAGACCGGCTGGAGCTCCCGGTAGCGGCCCGATTCCTCGTTGTACGACCAGCCCACGCGGTGCCGCATGAACTCGCGGAACACGAAGATCGGGGCGCTGATGAAGAACGTCATCGAGTTGTGCTCGAAGGGACTGCCGTGCCGGTCCCGCATGAGGTAGTTGATCAGTCCCTTCGAGCGCTCCGGGTCCTTGGTCAGCTCGTCCAGGGACTGCTCCCCGACGGTCGAGACACGGGCGGCGAACAACACGTCCGAGTCGGCGGCGCTGGACTTCACCAGCTCGACGGCGACGTCGTTCCTGAGGTCGATCTTGAAATCGTCGGCGGGGGTGTCGGTCACGATTCGAAGGGTCCTTCCATCACAGCTCTGAACGCGGCCACTCTACGGCCCGCCGAGCCCGGGGATTTCCGTGCCCCGCCAAGGAGGAAATCGGCGAAAGCGGGCACCTTTCGGGAGGTTCGCACGTCTGTAGGAGTGACACAGGTCCCTTCGAGTCCGCAGAGGAGAAGCACCGCCCATGTTCCGTCGGCGCGAGCCCGTCCCGTTCGCCTTCGTCGCAGAAGCCGACAAGTTCCGCAGCAATGTCGCTCCCCCGCCCCGTGAGCGCGCCTCCGCCGGGCAGCTGGCCGGCCGCTGGCTCATCGGGCTCACCGTGGTCGCCGGTCTCGTCGGATCCCTGCTCATCGGGATGCCCGCGCTCTCGGCGGACCGGTCGGCACCGACGGCGCAGCACTCCGAGGCCTCCGACGGGCGCTGACCCGCCCGGTTCCGCACGGCACCCGAGGCACCCCCTTGGCCCCCCAAGGGTGGTGAGCCGGGATCCGGCTCGATAGCCTCACCGGGCATAGCCCCTGTGTGGATCGAGTGAGGACCAGTCGTGCCCCTGCCCTTCCTGACGGCGGACCGCGCTTTTGACGAGGCGGCGGACGATCGCGCACTGCCGTTCGACGACCGCGACCAGTGGCGGCGTCCGTACCGGCCCGGGCCCTGGCGGGTGGGCGCGGCGGCGCTCGTCCTGCTGCTCGCCTCGTACGTGCTCTTCGCCGCCGTGATCATCGCGTTCACCGGGACGATGGCGGCCGCCGCCGTGTGTCTGGGCGGGGCGCTGCTGGTCATACTGTGCGCGCTGCGGCTGCTGCGGGTGGGTGTCTGGGTCAGCGCGACCGGCCTGCGCCGGGTGAGCTTCCTCCGCACGAGCACCGCCCCCTGGGAGCAGGTCGCCGCGGTGCGGACGGTGCAGCAGCCGGTGCGCTGGCTCGGGCTGCCGCGCACGGTGCAGGGGCAGGCCCTGGTTCTTGTCCGCAGGGACCGTGCGCCGGACGCCCTGGTGCCGCTGCTCACCACGCACGGCGCGGACTTCCTGGCGCGCATGGAGGCCTTCGACCGGGCGGCGGACGCCGTCGAGGTGTGGGCCGACGAGTACCGCAGGAGCTGAGCCACCGCACGACGAAGGGCCGGCCCGCGATGCGGGCCGGCCCTTCGTCGTGCTCCCGGGCGCACGGCCCGGACTCCTACGCGGTCGGCTCGACGCGGACCGGGCGGCCCTCGTGCAGGGCGATCGCGCGCTGCATCGCCTTGCGGGCACGCGGGGTGTCACGGGCGTCGTGATAGGCGACGGCGAGGCGGAACCAGCTGCGCCAGTCGTCCGGGGTGTCCTCGGTCTCGGCCTTGCGCCGGGCGAAGACCTCGTCGGCCGAGTCACGGTCGATGCGGCCGCCCGGCGTGCGCTTCAGCTCGTCCACGGGCAGGCCGCCCTCGGCGTCCAGCTCGGCGGCGAGCCGGTTGGCCTTGCGGACGAACTGGGTGTTCTTCCACAGGAACCAGACGCCGATGACCGGCAGGATCAGCACGGAGACGCCGAAGGTGACCGTGAGGACCGTACCGGTCCGGATCAGGAGGACCCCGCGCCAGCCGACCAGCACGAAGTAGGCGACCAGGACGGCCGCCGTGATGGCGTAGGTGATCTTCGCGCGCATGTCTCAGCTATCTGTCGACGGTCTTCGGCGGCCGCTCAGCCGAGGTTCAGGAAGTGCTCCAGGCCGAAGGTGAGGCCCGGGCTGCTCACGACGCGGCGCACGCCGAGCAGGATGCCCGGCATGAAGCTGCTGTGATGCAGCGAGTCGTGGCGGATGGTCAGGGTCTCGCCCTCCGCGCCCAGCAGGACCTCCTGGTGGGCCAGCAGGCCGCGCAGGCGGACCGCGTGCACCGGGACCCCGTCGACGTTCGCGCCGCGGGCGCCGTCCAGGGCGGTCGCCGTGGCGTCCGGCTGCGCGGCGCTGCCGGCCCGCTCACGGGCCGCGGCGATGAGCTGCGCCGTGCGCGTGGCGGTGCCGCTGGGGGCGTCCACCTTGTTCGGGTGGTGCAGCTCGACGACCTCGACGGACTCGAAGTACGGTGCGGCGGCCTCCGCGAACTTCATGGTCAGTACGGCACCGATGGAGAAGTTGGGCGCGATGAGCACGCCCGTCTCCGGCGAGCCCTCCAGCCAGGTCCGGAGCTGCGCGAGCCGCTCCCCGGTCCAGCCCGTCGTGCCGACCACGGCGTGGATGCCGTTGCGCACGCAGAAGTCGAGGTTGTCCATCACCGAGTCCGGTGTGGTCAGCTCCACCGCGACCTGCGCGCCCGACGCGGTCAGCGTCTCCAGCGTGTCGCCCCGGCCCAGCGCGGCCACCAGCTCCATGTCCTCCGCGGCCTCGACGGCTCGTACCGCCTCGGCCCCGATGCGGCCCTTGGCACCCAGGACCGCCACGCGCAGCTTGCTCATGCTTGCTTCCTTGTCTGAGACGGGGGTTACGCGACCGCGTCGTGCAGCCGGGACGCCTGCTTGTCCCTGAGCGGGCCGATGACCGACAACGAGGGCCGCTGACCCAGGATCTCGTGGGCGACCGAACGGACCTCGTCCGGGGTGACCGCCGCTATCCGGGCCAGCATGTCGTCGACGGACATCTGGTCGCCCCAGCACAGCTCGCTCTTGCCGATGCGGTTCATCAGCGCGCCGGTGTCCTCCAGGCCGAGGACCGTGGAGCCCTGGAGCTGGCCGACGGCCCGGCCGATCTCGTCGTCCGAGAGGCCGTGCTCGGCGACGTGGTCGAGCTCGTCGCGGCAGATCCTGAGGACGTCGTGCACCTGGCTCGGGCGGCAGCCCGCGTACACGCCGAAGAGACCGCAGTCGGCGAAGCCCGTGGTGTACGAGTACACGCTGTAGGCCAGGCCGCGCTTCTCGCGGATCTCCTGGAAGAGGCGGGACGACATGCCTCCGCCCAGAGCGGTGTTCAGGACGCCCAGCGCCCAGCGGCGGTCGTCGGTACGGGCCAGGCCCGGCATGCCGAGGACGACGTGCGCCTGCTCGGTCTTGCGGCCGAGCAGGCCGACGCGGCCCGCGGTGCGGATGGTGCGCCGGCCGTCGCGCGGGGCGACCGGGGTGGCCTCGGGACCCTGGAGGGCGCCGGCCTTCTCGAAGGCGGCACGGACCTGGCGTACCACCTTGTTGTGGTCGACGTTGCCGGCGCAGGCCACGACGAGGTGCGTCGGGTCGTAGTGCTTGCGGTAGAAGCGGCGGATGCGGTCGGCGCTGAGGGCGTTGACCGTGTCGACCGTGCCGAGGACCGGGCGGCCGAGGGGGGTGTCGCCGAGCATCGTGTGCGCGAACAGGTCGTGCACGCAGTCGCCCGGGTCGTCCTCGGTCATGGCGATCTCTTCGAGGATCACGCCGCGCTCGGCGTCGACGTCGGCCTGCTCGATCAGTGAGCCGGTGAGCATGTCGCACACGACGTCGATGGCGAGCGGCAGGTCCGTGTCGAGCACGCGTGCGTAGTAGCACGTGTACTCCTTCGCCGTGAACGCGTTCATCTCGCCGCCGACCGCGTCGACGGCGGAGGAGATGTCCAGGGCGGACCGGCGCCGCGTGCCTTTGAAGAGGAGGTGCTCCAGGTAGTGCGTGGCACCGTTCAGCGCGGGCGTCTCGTCGCGAGAGCCGACGTGCGCCCAGATGCCGAAGGTGGCGGAGCGTACGGAGGGCAGGGTCTCGGTGACGATGCGCAGGCCACCGGGGAGCGTCGTCTTACGGACCGTGCCGATGCCGTTGCGGCCCTTGACGAGGGTTTGGGTACGGGCGACGGCCCGCGCCTCCGAGGAGGTGCGGGCCGTCGCCGTGGAGCTGCTCGACGTCACTTGTCGGTGTCGTCCTTCTGGTCGTCGCCCTCTTCGCCCTCGACCACGGGGATGAGGGAGAGCTTTCCGCGGGAGTCGATCTCGGCGATCTCGACCTGGACCTTCTGGCCCACGCCGACGACGTCCTCGACGTTCTCCACGCGCTTGCCACCGGCGAGCTTGCGGATCTGCGAGATGTGCAGCAGACCGTCCTTGCCCGGGAGCAGCGACACGAACGCACCGAAGGTGGTCGTCTTGACGACCGTGCCCAGGTAGCGCTCGCCGACCTCCGGCATGGTCGGGTTGGCGATGCCGTTGATCACTGCGCGAGCGGCCTCGGCCTGCGAGCCCTGGGCGGCACCGATGTAGATGGTGCCGTCGTCCTCGATCGTGATGTCGGCGCCGGTGTCCTCCTGGATCTGGTTGATCATCTTGCCCTTCGGGCCGATGACCTCACCGATCTTGTCCACCGGGATCTTGACGGTGATGATCCGCGGGGCGTTCGGGGACATCTCGTCCGGCGTGTCGATCGCTTCCATCATCACGTCGAGGATGTGGAGGCGGGCGTCACGGGCCTGCTTGAGGGCCGCGGCCAGGACGGAGGCGGGGATGCCGTCCAGCTTCGTGTCGAGCTGGAGGGCGGTCACGAACTCCTTGGTGCCGGCGACCTTGAAGTCCATGTCGCCGAAGGCGTCCTCCGCACCGAGGATGTCGGTGAGGGCGACGTAGTGCGTCTCGCCGTTGATCTCCTGGGAGATCAGACCCATGGCGATACCCGCGACGGGGGCCTTCAGCGGCACACCGGCGTTCAGCAGCGACATGGTGGAGGCGCAGACGGAGCCCATGGACGTCGAGCCGTTGGAGCCGAGGGCCTCGGACACCTGACGGATCGCGTAGGGGAACTCCTCGCGCGTCGGCAGGACCGGCACGATCGCGCGCTCGGCGAGGGCGCCGTGGCCGATCTCGCGGCGCTTCGGCGAACCGACGCGGCCCGTCTCGCCGACGGAGTACGGCGGGAAGTTGTAGTTGTGCATGTAGCGCTTGCGGGTCACCGGGGAGAGGGTGTCCAGCTGCTGCTCCATACGGAGCATGTTGAGGGTGGTGACGCCCAGGATCTGGGTCTCGCCACGCTCGAACAGCGCGGAGCCGTGCACCCGCGGGATGGCCTCGACCTCGGCGGCCAGCGTGCGGATGTCGGTGACACCGCGGCCGTCGATGCGCTTCTTGTCCTTGATGACGCGCTCACGCACGAGGGACTTGGTCAGCGAGCGGTACGCGGCGGAGATCTCCTTCTCGCGGCCCTCGAACTGCGGGAGCAGCTTCTCGGCGGCGAGACCCTTGACGCGGTCCAGCTCGGCCTCGCGCTCCTGCTTGCCCGCGATGGTGAGGGCCTGCGAGAGCTCGCCCTTGACGGCGGCGGTGAGCGCCTCCAGGACGTCGTCCTGGTAGTCGAGGAAGACGGGGAACTCGCCGGTCGGCTTCGCGGCCTTGGCGGCGAGGTCGGCCTGGGCCTTGCAGAGCACCCGGATGAAGGGCTTAGCGGCGTCCAGACCGGCGGCGACGACCTCCTCGGTCGGCGCCTCGGCGCCGCCCTGCACGAGCTGGATCGTCTTCTCGGTGGCCTCGGCCTCGACCATCATGATCGCGACGTCGCCGTCCTCGAGGGTGCGACCGGCGACGACCATGTCGAAGACGGCGTTCTCGAGTTCGGTGTGCGTCGGGAACGCGACCCACTGGCCGTTGATCAGCGCGACGCGGACGCCGCCGATCGGGCCGGAGAAGGGCAGACCGGCCAGCTGCGTGGACGCGGACGCGGCGTTGATCGCCACGACGTCGTACAGGTGGTCGGGGTTGAGCGCCATGATCGTCGCGACGACCTGGATCTCGTTGCGCAGGCCCTTCTTGAAGGACGGGCGCAGCGGACGGTCGATGAGGCGGCAGGTGAGGATGGCGTCCTCGGAGGGCCGGCCCTCACGGCGGAAGAAGCTGCCGGGGATCTTGCCGGCGGCGTACATCCGCTCCTCGACGTCCACCGTGAGGGGGAAGAAGTCGAGCTGGTCCTTGGGGTTCTTCGAGGCGGTCGTGGCCGACAGCACCATGGTGTCGTCGTCCAGGTACGCCACGGCGGAGCCGGCGGCCTGCTTGGCCAGGCGGCCCGTCTCGAAACGGATGGTGCGGGTGCCGAAGGAACCGTTGTCGATAACGGCCTCGGCGTAGTGGGTCTCGTTCTCCACTAGCAATTTCTCCGATACTTTTCGTCTTTCGTCCGTCCTGTCCGTGTGACAGGGGGACGGTGGCGGAGAAGCGCTCCGTCTGGTGCGGGCCGGTCTTCGATCGAAGCACCCGGGCTTGCTTCCCCGGGGGCCACTACCGAGGACCGGCGGCGGCGAGGCGCGCTTCTCCTCGTTCAGTGTGTGACCTCGGCCCGCCCGGTGCGGGCAGGCGCTGTCACGTGGTGTCGTACGTCCTGCGTCGTGCTACCACATTACAAAGAGGCGGCGATGTTCCGCACGTACGGCAAAGGGAGCGGTTCCCTCCTGAGGTGGGAACCGCTCCCTTCACGGCGTGTTACTTGGCGCCCGCCGCACCGCGGCGGATGCCCAGGCGGTCGACCAGCGCACGGAAGCGCTGGATGTCCTTCTTGGCCAGGTACTGCAGCAGACGGCGGCGCTGACCGACCAGGATCAGCAGACCACGACGGGAGTGGTGGTCGTGCTTGTGCGTCTTCAGGTGCTCGGTCAGGTCCGAGATCCGGCGGGACAGCATGGCGACCTGGACCTCGGGGGAGCCGGTGTCGCCCTCCTTCTGACCGAACTCGCTGATGAGCTGCTTCTTCGTAGCGGCGTCGAGCGGCACGCGTACTCCTCGTAGTCTTTGTGATGGCCACCGAGTGCCCCTGGTCCACATCTCAGGGGAGCTTCCGTAACTCGGGAGGCGGGGATCCGCTGGGCGCGACCTCCAGAACACATGGCTCCGGGGGTGCGTACACAAACGGCCGTTACACAGCGTACCAGCCTGGCAGGACGCGCTCGCCAGGGTCCCGGAAGGACCTCTGGCGCGGAGGGGGCGGCCACTAGGGTGAACGCTCGGATCGTTTCGTACGGGAAGGGGTCGCTTCGCCATGGCCGAGGCACAGGACAAGGACGTCAGGGCCCGCAAGGAGCGCGAGAGGGACGAGCTCTACGCCCTCGACATCTCGGGCGTCGAGTGGCACAGCGCGCCGGGTACGGAGGAGCACGAGGAGCGGGTCGAGATCGCGTACCTGCCGGCGGGCGCCGTGGCCATGCGGTCCTCGCTGGACCCGGACACGGTCCTGCGGTACACGGAGGCGGAGTGGACCGCGTTCGTGCTGGGGGCGCGGGACGGGGAGTTCGACCTGGAGCCGGCGCCGGGCGGCGGAGCGGGCGCGGAGCCGGCGTCCTGACCGTGCCGTTCCGTACGGACGCCCGTGCCGGTCGCCCTCGGCCCGCCGTGGCCGTCCGGTTCCGGCTCTCCGGCTGGACGGCGGCGTCGGTCGCCGATGTGACGGCACGGGAGAAGGGGGGGGGGGGGGGGGGGGGGCCCCCCCCCCCCCCCCCCACAAACACCCCCCCCCCCCCCCCCCCCCCCGGGGCGCCCGCGGCGGGGGGGGGCGGGGGGGGCCGGGCGCCGGGGGGGGGGGGGGGGGGGGGCCCCGGGGGGGGGGGCGGGGGGGGGGGGGGGGGCGGGGGGGCCCCCCCCCCCCCCCCCCCCCCTTCTCACTGTCCGCGCACCCGGCCGACCCCTCAGCTGGTCATGGCGCGGGCGGTCGCGTACACGTCGAAGACGGCGAGCGCCAGCGGTACCAGCGTCAGCAGGACGAAGCCCTCGGCGATCTCCAGGAAGCGGCCCCAGAACGGGGTGAGACCGCCCCGCGGGAGGATCAGACCGAGCGCGGTGACCAGGGCCGCCGCCGCCGCGATCACGGCGACAAGCCAGATCGTACGGAGGTCCAGGGCCGCGCGGTCCCCGGCGAGGGCGTCGCGCATCAGGGCGGACGGCGGATTCAGCGCCAGGCCGAGGCCGAGCAGGACGAGGGCGGCGAGGCCCGCGGCGAGGATGGGCGCCACCTGGGCGGTGTAGCGGAAGAGGTGGGCGCGCATCAGCAGCGCGACGCCGGTCGCGAGGGCGAGCAGCCGGCCCCACACGTCGTCGGAGAAACCGAGCACCGCGCAGGCCGCGACGGCCACGAGCGCGCAGCCGCCCACCAGGCCGACGAGCAGTTCGTGGCCGCGGCGGGCCTGCGCCTGGATGCGTTCGGCGTCGACCGGCTCGGGCGGCACGGGATCGGTGCCGTACGCGCTGCGCCGGGCGTTGTTCGGCGGGTCGAAGCCGATCGGCAGGCGGGCGAAGCGCATGGACAGGCCGGGCAGGAAGGCCAGCGCGCCCACGGCTACGGGCGCGCACAGCGCCGCCGTCTCCGTGGGCGTCCAGTGCGCGAGGAGCGCCACGAACACGGCGATCAGGCCGATGGCCGAGGCGCACACGAACGCCACGAACGGGCCGTCGCCGCGCGGGGAGCACAAGGTGAGGACCACCGAGGCCACCAGGACCGCGGCGCAGCCGAGGAGGAACTGGAGCTTGCCGATGCCCTGGCCGGCGGCGAGGGCCAGCAGTCCGGAGCCCGCCACCGCCGTGTTCGGCAGGGCGCCGAGCCCGAGCGCGATCGCGGAGGCCCGGTCGTCGTAGACCCGAGCGCGCACGGCGGCGAAGACCACCAGGAGGACGCCGGCGACCGCCGCCAGGATGCCGGGCAGGCTGTGCATGTCGTGCAGTGGGTCGGCGGTCCACGCGACGAAGGCGAGCAGCGCCGGCAGGACACCGCCGCCGACGAGGCCCGCGGTGCGCGTCAGGTCGCCGTTCCACAGGGTGCGCTCGCGGGTGACCGCGGAGGCCACGGCCTCGGACACGTCGTCGAAGACGGCTGGCGGCAGCGACTCGGAGAAGGGGCGCAGCGTGAGGAGTTCGCCGTCGAGAATGCGCTGGGCGGCGAAGGAGCGGGAGCTGTCGAGGACCGTGCCGTCGCGGCGTACCAGGTGGTAGCCGACCGGGGCGCCCTCGGCGGGGCTCTGGCGGGAGAGCCGCAGGATCTCCGGATAGATGTCCGCGACCGGGATGTCGTCGGGCAGCGCCACGTCGATCCGGCTGTCCGGCGCGACGATGGTGACCCGGCAGAAACCGAGACCCGCGCCCGCCCCGGAAGGGGCTGCGGGACCGGGACCGCCGGCTCCGGTGGTCGTCGCGGAGGCCGTCATGCTCACCTGCTGCTCCCCCTCAGTGATGGTTGTGGAACTGGGCTGTGAAGGTCCTGCGCCCGTTTCCGCGGGCTGCTCCGCCGATCGCCCGGCGAGGCGCCGGTCCTGGGCCGTCCGGCCGGCCGGCGGGCCTCACGCATCTCCACATGGCGCGAAATGCCCTGATTCTCCAGCCTGGTTCGTGTGTGCTCACGCGAACATCCGGCACCCTACCGCCCACCGGTCCCGCGTGAAGTCAGTAGGATCACGCGGCGGCCTGCGTCCGCCTGACACGGGGCGGCGGGCGGAAGACCCTGGGGCCGGCAAGGGAATTGGTGAGCAGTGAGCCACATCGTCGTGAAGCGCCCGCCGCGGGCGCTGCCGTCCGAAGTGCCCACGGACGAAGTCGTCCTGCAGCCTCCGCCCGAGCTGCCGCGGGGGCATCAGGAGGGCGTCCTCATGCAGTTGCTGCCGACGCTCGGCATGGGCGGCTCGGTGGTGTTCTTCTTCACGAGCGGGCAGCCGTTCATGAAGATCATGGGCATGGTGATGATCGCCTCGACGGTGGCCATGTCCATCGCGATGGTGGTGCGCTTCCGGCGCGGTTCCCAGGGCCAGCTCGCCGACATGCGGCGCGACTATCTGAGCTACCTGTCGCAGACCCGGCGCGCCGCCGTGGGCACCGCGAAGGCGCAGCGCGACGCCCAGTACTACCTGCACCCCTCGCCCGAGCAGCTGTGGGCACTGGTCGCCGAGGGCAGCCGGCTGTGGGAGCGGCGCCCGGGCGACGAGGACTTCGCGCAGGTCCGCGTCGGTCTCGGCCCGCAGTCCCTCGCCACCCCCCTGCTCACCCCCGAGACCGGCCCCGTGGACCAGCTGGAACCGCTGACCGCGGGTGCGATGCAGCGGTTCGTCGCCACCCACAGCACACTGGACGACCTGCCGATGGCGGTCTCGCTGCGCGCCTTCTACCACGTCGGCATCAGCGGTGAGCCGCAGTCCGTACGTGCCTCGGCGCGCGCCCTGACCGCTTCGCTGGCCGCCCTGCACTCCCCCGAGGACCTGATCATCGTGGTCGCGGCCGGGCGGGATGCCCTGCCGCACTGGGAGTGGGCCAAGTGGCTGCCCCATGTGCAGGCGCCCGGCGCGGTGGACGGCGCGGGCAGCCGCCGCCTGATCGGCAGCGACACCCGCGAACTGGAGGACCTGCTCGCCACCCGCCTGACCGGCCGCCCCCGTTTCCACCCGAACGCCGCCCCGCTCACCGACGAACCGCACATCGTCGTCGTACTCGACGGCCTGTCGCTGCTGCCCGACTCCGTCCTCGCCTCGCCCGAAGGCCTCCAGGGCGTCACGGTTCTCGAGGTCGTGCCCGGTGAACCAGCGGGCACGCAGGGCGACTTGTCCATCGTCGTACACCCGCAGGAGCTGCACCTGGAGTCCGGGCACGGCGTCGTCTACGAGGGGATCCCCGACGCTCTCTCCTACGAGTCGGCCGAGGCGCTGGCACGCCAACTCGCGCCGCTGCGCATGGCGTCCGGCGGGGACGACGACGAACCGCTGCTCGCCAACCTGGAGTTCACCGACCTGCTGAGTCTCGGCGACGCCGCGTCGGTGGACACCAAGCGCACCTGGCGGCCGCGTTCACTGGCCGAGCGGTTGCGGGTGCCGATCGGCGTCGGCGAGGACGGCCGTCCGGTGATGCTGGACCTCAAGGAGGCCGCCCAGGAGGGCATGGGCCCGCACGGCCTGTGTGTGGGTGCGACCGGTTCCGGCAAGTCGGAGCTGCTGCGCACCCTGGTGCTCGGCCTCGCTGTCACCCACTCCTCGGAGACCCTGAACTTCGTCCTCGCGGACTTCAAGGGCGGTGCCACCTTCGCCGGCATGGCGCAGATGCCGCACGTGGCGGCCGTCATCACCAACCTCGCGGACGATCTGACGCTGGTCGACCGCATGGGTGACTCCATCCGCGGTGAGCTCAACCGCCGCCAGGAGATGCTGCGCGACGCGGGCAACTACGCCAACATCCACGACTACGAGAAGGCGCGCGCGGCCGGCGCCCCGCTCCAGCCGATCCCGTCCCTCGTCCTGGTGATCGACGAGTTCAGCGAACTGCTCACCGCGAAGCCGGACTTCATCGAGATGTTCGTGCAGATCGGCCGTATCGGCCGTTCGCTGGGCGTGCACCTGCTGCTGGCGTCCCAGCGGCTGGAGGAGGGGCGGCTGCGCGGCCTGGAGACGTACCTGTCGTACCGCGTCGGTCTGCGCACGTTCTCCGCCGCCGAGTCGCGTGCGGCTCTGGGCGTGCCGGACGCCTACGAGCTGCCGAACGTGCCCGGTTCGGGTTTCCTGAAGTACGGCACGGACGAGATGGTGCGGTTCAAGGCGGCGTACGTGTCCGGGGTGTACCGCTCGGGTTCGGCGCGGGCCGCCGCGCTCGGCGGGGCGCTGCCGCTGGACCGGCGGCCGGTGGTGTTCACCGCGGCCGAGGTGCCCGTGCAGTACGTGACCGTGCCCCAGCAGCGTCCGGAGGCGTCCGACACGGACGACGCGCTGGCGGACACCGTCCTCGACGTGATCGTGCGCCGGCTGGAGGCGCAGGGGCCGGCGGCGCACCAGGTGTGGCTGCCGCCGCTGGACAGCCCGCCGTCGCTGGACGGGCTGCTGCCCGGTCTGACCGCGGTCGAGGGCCGGGGGCTCACCCAGCCCGGGTACGAGGGGGCGGGACGCCTCGTGGTACCCGTCGGACTCGTCGACAAGCCGTACGAGCAGCGCCGCGACCCGTTGTGGGTCGACTTCTCCGGCGCGGCCGGCCACATGCAGATCGTCGGCGGCCCGCAGTCCGGCAAGTCGACGCTGCTGCGCACGCTGATCGCGTCGTTCGCCCTGACCCACACCCCGGCCGAGGTGCAGTTCTACGGACTGGACTTCGGCGGTGGCGGGCTGTCGGCGATCGCCGGGCTGCCGCACGTCGGCGGTGTCGCGTCCCGGCTGGACCCCGAGCGGGTGCGCCGCACGGTCGCCGAGGTGTACGGCGTCATGACGCGCCGCGAGGAGTACTTCCGCTCGTCCGGCATCTCCTCCATCGCGGAGTTCCGCACCAAGCGCGGCCGCGGCGAGATCTCGCTGACCGAGCAGCCGTGGGGCGACGTCTTCCTCGTCATCGACGGCTGGGGGAACTTCCGCACCGACTACGAGGGTCTGGAGCAGGTCGTCCTGGACATGGCCGCGCGGGGCCTCGGTTACGGCATCCACGTGGTGCTGTCCGCGTCCCGGTCCATGGAGGTCAGGTCCAACCTGAAGGACCACCTGATGAACCGCCTGGAGCTGCGGCTCGGCGACACGATGGACTCGGAGCTGGACCGCAAGGTGGCGGCGAACGTCCCGACGGGTGTGCCGGGACGCGGCCAGTCGCCGCAGAAGCTGCACTTCATGGCCGCCGTTCCGCGGATCGACGGTCTCACCTCGGACACGGACCTCGCCGACGCCACGGCGGCGCTGACGACGGAGGTCGCCCGTCACTGGCAGGGGCCGGGTGCGCCCGTAGTGCGTCTGCTGCCGCGTGAGTTCCCGGCGGAGCAGCTGCCTCCGGGTGACCGGTTCCCCCGGCGCGGGGTGGCCTTCGCCCTCGACGAGGACAACCTCGAACCCGTCTTCGTCGACTTCGAGCAGGACCCGTTCTTCCTGGTCTTCGGCGAGAGCGAGACCGGCAAGTCGAACCTGCTGCGGCTGCTCATCAGGCAGCTGACCGCGCGCTACTCCGGCGACGAGTGCAAGCTGTTCGTCGTCGACAACCGGCGGTCCCTGCTGGGCGTCACCCCGTCCTCGCACCTGGCGGAGTACATCCCGATGTCCAATGCCATGGACCACCACATGACCGCGCTCGCCGACCTGATGCAGCGCCGGACGCCCACGGCCGACGTGACCGCGCAGCAGTTGCGGGACCGGAGCTGGTGGCAGGGGCCGACGGTGTACGTGATCGTGGACGACTACGACCTGGTGTCCACGTCGAGCGGGAACCCGCTGGGCGGCCTGACGGAACTCCTCCCCTTCGCCCGGGACGTCGGCGTGCGCTTCATCATCGCGCGGTCGACGGCGGGCGCGGGGCGCGCGGCGTACGAGCCGTTCATGCAGCGCATGAAGGAACTGGGGGCGCAGGGTGTCGTGATGGCCGGTGACCCGGGTGAGGGGGACATCCTCGGCGGGGTGCGTCCCCGGCCGATGCCGGTGGGCCGGGGGGTCTTCGTCTCCCGCCGACGCGGGAAGCCGTTGGTGCAGACGGGGTTGGTCGGGGGCGAGTACTGACGGGGCCTGGGGGCGCTCGGGCCGCTCGGGGCGTTGTGGACGGGTGGTCGGGGCCGTGGAGGCCCTCGCGTCGGGCGTGCGGATGTGACCAGTCGGTCGTTGGCGGTACGGGCCTGTCCGTGAGGTGGGCCCGACGGGGACACGGGGAAGGGTTCGCGCATGGCGTGGGACGAGTGGGAACAGCTGAAGTCGCAGGCGGCCGAGCGTCAGTCGGCCCACACGCAGCTCAATCAGCTGGAGCCGGGCGGTGGTGGCGGCCGTGTCACGGATCCCGGCCGGTACGGCGATCTCACCGTGCATCAGGGCGACCTGGCGAAGATCGGCGAGCAGGCGTTCACGCTGTACAACGACCTGTGGAACAAGGGCCGCAGAGCCGTCCCGAGCAGCGACAAGGCAGCCGGTGACCTGACCAAGCAGGGTTTCGCCCTCGGTGGCGGACTCCAGCACGTCTCCGCTCGCTGGGACGAGCAGCTCTCGTCCCTGCGGGACGCATGCGCCCACATCTCGAACCACATGCAGGTCACCAAGAAACTCCACAGCGGCGACGACCACTACATCCGGCGCCAGATGAGCAGCATCGACGTCCTGGACCAGGGCTTCGACGAACGCGTCGGTGCTCCGGGCGACAAGAACCCCGCCTACGCCGACAAGGACGAGAAGAAGGACAAGCAGGACGAGAAGGGCGACTGATGGATCTCGACGCGCTCCGCTTCGCCGACTTCAAGCTGCTCGAAGAGGCGGTCACCGACTGGACCACGATGATCGGTGACCTCGACGAACTCAAGGAGTCCGCCGACAAGGGCCTCAGAGGCGCCGCCAACAAGGCCGACTGGACCGGCGAGAACGCCACCGTCTCCAAGGAGTTCGTCGCCAGGACAGCCGGCGAGTTCAAGGACGCCCACACCCAGGCGACGTCGATCAGGAACATCCTCCGGGACACCCTCGGCGAACTGAAGAACCACAAGGGCAAGCTCGAAGATGCCATCGCACGCGGCCAGAAGAAGAACCTGACGGTCACGACTACCGCGGCCGGCGGGTTCACGGTGGCCACGCACGTCCATCCTGATCGCGCAAAAACGCCCGAACACGACGCCGGCGATGTCACGAGCCTGCGCGATGAGATCCAGAAGATCCTCGACGACGCGACGGAGAGCGACAACTCCGCCAGCAAGGTCCTGCAAGCACTGGCCGACCAGAGCCGACTCGGCTTCTCCGACGCGAGCTACGCAAACCGCGACGCCGCCGCCGACGCCATCAAGGAAGCCGACGAGCTCGCCCAGCTGGTGAAGAAGAAGCCCGAGGATCTCAGTGTCGCCGATTTCGACCGGCTCAACGCCGGCCTGAAGAAGTACGCGAACGACAGCCTGTTCGCCGAGGAGTTCGCCACGAAGCTCGGGGCCCAGGGAACACTTCAGTTCTGGACGAACCTCAGTGAACCAGGAACCAATCCTGAAGTGTATCGCGCAAGGCGCGAACAGCTCGACAGTCTGCAGAGGCACCTCTCCCTTACTCTCGCCACGGCAAGCCACAGCGACACCGCTGCCATGACGGAGTGGAAGAACCAAGTGGTGGACCTCGGGGATAAGCCGCTCTCCCGGAATGGCGGATTTCCCTTGGGTGTTCAGGTCATGAGCAACCTTATGCGGTGGGGCGACTATGACGACCAGTTCCTGAATGACTATGGCCGCAAGCTCATTGAAACGGATGAAAAATTCACCGGGGACGGGAAACACGGAGCATGGCAGCATCCGGGCGCTGCCCCCTTCCTCAACCGCACGAAGTCTGATGGCAGCTGGGACCCCATGACTGGATTTCTGGAGGCCCTCGGACATAACCCTGGCGCCTCCACGGAGTTCTTCGCTGCGCCTGATGGATCGAGCGGCAGAATTGGCAGCCACTCCGAAGTAAACGATAATCTTGAATACTTGCTCGACCGTCATTGGTCCCATGACCTTGCACAGGACGGCGGAGATAGCAACGTCGTAGCGGGACGGAATGCTCTGGGTCATGCCCTCGAATCCGCAACGACTGGCTACGCCTACGACGCGTCGACCGGTGCGGATCCGCTGGCTTCCGGAAGCGGAGACCGCCGTACCGCCGCGACTGCACGCGTCATGGAACAAGTTGCCTATCTCTTCAGCGATGAGGACGGCTCGCAGAAACTGCACGAGCAGCCTGAGTTGGCTGACAGTCTCGGCAAGATGGCGTCTGCCTACATCGACGACATCAATTACAGCCTGTCGGGAATCGGTGATCACGGCAGAAGTGCCGACGACTTCCACGCCATGTATCACGGTCGGGCTGACTTCGGAAACCAGGGCGCCATCAACTTTCTCAGCGTGCTGGGGCAGAACGAGACCTCTCACGGCATCGTGGCAGCAGGCCAGCACCTGTACACACTGAGTCTGCTCGATTCCAATCCGCCCACCAATCAGTCGAACTACGAGCATGGCAAGGATGCCCTGTTCATGGAGGCGGAAGCGCGTGGAATCCTGGACCACTCGCGAGTGCAACAAGCCGAGTCCGACTTCAAACAAGGCTCGGAGGACGCAAACAAGTCGCTCGGCAGATCAGCCGAGTGGGGAAAGTACTTGGCGGGCGCCGCCATCGGAACGGGAATCGCCTTTCTCCCCCTGCCCGGAGCTCAGTACGCCGGCGTCGCGATCGCCCCCATCGCAGCCGACCTGACGGGAGAAGCGTTGAGCACTTTTATTGGCCAGGAGACCGACAAGGCGGTTGACGACGCTGAACAGGACCACATCGAACAATCTCAACTGACGAGTCAGCAGTTCTACAATAAGGGCGCGGACACTCTGGGCAAGAGCTATGAAGCCTACTTTGAAGACTTCGCAAAGTACAGCAGAAGAGCCGATTCTGATGATGTCGCCCAACAATTGAGAACCGCGTACCTTTCGACGGGTTCCGATGAGGATGACTTGCGTGGCCTTCCCCCGTACAAGGACTGATCGATGAAGCGATTTCACGGCCCTGTAGGCGCGCCCAAAAAAGCATTTGCTGCGCAACGTCGATGGCTTACCGTAGGGATGACATCCGCGTTGGCTCTTTCCGGATGCTCAGAGGGGACCGGAACTAATGTCCCCGGACATCCAGCCGGCCAGATCTGCGACGGAACGCTCAGCAAGTCAGCCGCCGACTCTCTGCGCAGACTCGCAGGAGTTGATAGGTTCACTGAACTCACAGGAAAAACCGATGCAGGCGAGCCCAATAAATTCAGCCTCAAGCGGGCCGCCTCGCATCTCCACGACGGAATGAATAAACGCAGCAGATGCACAGTATACAAAGCCGATGACGACAGCGGAATTCCGCTGATTCAGGTAGATTTCAAGGCGGCCCACCAATACCCTCGACCCGAAAGGACGGATCAGAACCAGGCGCGCAACACGACTTGGTATGACATCGGAGTTTACGCAAACACAAAAGGGAAGGACTCGACCTCTCTCTACTTCCGCTGCAAGTCGAGCGAAGGAGGAAGGCCAACGGAATACATAAATGCCGGTATGTTCAGTTCGGAAAGCAAGCTGAAGGGAAACTTCGTCAGCAGTGACCGCATGAACATCCTCAACTCTGTTGCTCGTCACGTAGCCGCGCAGTTGAAGTGCGGAAAAGAGGCCCGGTTGCCGGATGAAGTAGCCGAGAAGCAGGACGAGAAGGGCGACTGATGGACCTCGACGCGCTCCGCTTCGCCGACTTCACGCTGGTCGACGCCCGGGCCTGCCGGAGAGCCAGCGCCCCAACCACTATCTGGAACTCACCGTTCGGGACATCGCACGCCACTCCGGCCAGGTCTCGGGGACGCCGGCCATGGGACGCAACGAAGCCATCGCCGGCCCTGCCGCGGCATCAGACGACGACTATGACCACTCGGTGTCCCCGTGGAAGAACGTCATCGCAGGAACCGTAGGTACGGGAGTCGGTGTCGGTACGGATGTCGGTACGTCCTTCATTGCGAGCCCTGTGGTAGGGGCAGGCGTCGGGGGATTCCTGGAAGCCGGTTCCTACCCGGACCGGATGGCACCGGAACTTGTGACGGACATCTGATCAGCGCAGTCCGGTCCCTCACGCCCGAAAAGAAGAAAGGCTCTCAATTGTCTGCTCAACGAGTCGCGGCAACCTCGGCTGCGCTTGCGACAATCGGCCTCCTGGTCGGCTGCTCGGGGGCCGAGGAGAATAAGGAGTACGACGTACCGAAGGCGCTGTGCGGTGTCTCGGTCGACCAGAATCTGGTCTCGACCTTCCTCCCGCCCGGAAAGAAGATCACCGTCCGGGAGAAGAACCCGGTGCCGAGCAGGAAGCGTTGCCAGGTCAACATCGATGGCGAGGTCGCGTTGATGGTGAGCCAGGAATGGTGGGAGAAACGGGACAGCATTGCCGTTGTTGCCGATGCCCACCCGCAACTCGAGTCTGCCGAGTCCACGGACGACGGCCTGTACTTCTACTCAGGTACTGGTGGCGTAGGTAAGGTGAAGTCCTGCGTCAGTCCCGAACACCCTGGGCACGTCTTGTACACCGCGGCGCAGGTGTATGACTCGGATCGGCAAGGCAAAGCCGCTATGAAGAAATTCATCGCGAGTTATACCAAGGCGGTGCGAGCATCCGACGTCTGCACTTGAGCGAGGACGTGACGGACCGCCTTTGCCGCCGCAACCGCTGCAGCCGCTGCAGCCGCTGCTCAGAAAGCGTCGGTAGCGCACTCCTGTTGACCACGGGGGAGGCAGTCGCCGGCGTCGACGTGGGCAATGAGCTGGTGACCGAGGCCGTCACCGCGTTCGCGAGACGCGCGCCAGGTTCAGGATGGCGGGACGGCGTCGGCACGTATGAGCGGTGCTTGACCGCTTGCGTGACCGGGGGAGACATCCGTCCCCTCCCCTGAGGACCAGAGCGCGGGCAGAGCGCTCGGGCACGGTTCGGGGTGGGCGCCTCCCGCGCGCGCCCACCCCGGTGACCTGTGCGCATCAGCGCTACGCGTAGTAGCTGGCGGCCTTCTTGTCGCCACCCATGTAGTCACCGCCGGCGCGGCCGACGACCTGCGCGATGGAGACCAGAGCCTGGTGGATGTCCCGGGCTTCCTTGTCCCACAGGGCCTGCTGCTGCTTGTACATGTCGTGCGCGTCGCCCTCCCAGCCCGAGGCGACACTGGCGACCATCTTCTTGATCTCTTCCAGGTCCTGCTCGAGCTGCTTGGCCTGGTTACCGATCTCGGTCGCGGCTGCGTCAAGCGCCCCGTACTTGACTACGAGTTCATCGTGGCTGTTGCCGGCCATACTCACTCCACTCCTTCATGTTGTGCATCGACGGATCCGGCCCCGGGTGTCCGAGGCGGCACTCGCTCAGAACCCGGCGAGGCTCGACTTCGGGGCTCCGTCGTGCACATTGATGCTGTTGACGGCCTGGCGGACGTCGTCCTCGGTCCCGTCCTTGATCTTCCTGGTGGCCGTCATGGCCTCGAGGAACTTGGTGAGGATGTTGCCGATCCGCACCAGGGACGTGTTGATCTCGTACTGCTTGGTGTTGAAGGCACCGGCACCGATGCCCTTCCACTGACCGCTCTCGAGGCTGTCGATGGTCCCCTGAAGTCGGTGGACCTGCCCCTTGATCGACTCGAACTTCGTCGCGATGTCCTGCTCGAGCTTGATTACTTGGGCATCTGATAGCCGCTGGCCGTCTGCCATGAATGGGCTTCCTTCCTGGATTGCCGTACGAACGTGCCGGGGGCGCGGGTCACCGGTCGGCGAATGCGCGGCCCGGCCTGGAAAGTTGGGCCGGAGGGCAGGACGTGCTCACCCGTTGCGGCGCGCACGCAGCACGGCGAAGCCGCCTCCCCCGATCACCGCCGCCGCGGCGACGGCACCCAGGACCACCCACAGCGTGTTGCCGTCGGACGGCTCCGAGCTTGATCCTGCCGTTGAAGTCCGGCCGCTTGAAGTGCTTTTCGGGGGCTGTGACGAGGCTGGGACGGATGCGGACGGAGTGGCGCCCGCCTCACCCGCCGGCGTCTTCTCGTTGGTGATCGGATTGACGTCTGCGGGACCGGGGTCGCCCTTGCCCTTGATCAGATTGGATCCGGGGCGGATCAGGCCGTAGCCCAGGTACTTGCTCGGCGTGTTCTTGGGCCAGTCACGCGCTGCCGTGTCAATTAGGACGCGGAGCACCTGGTTCGCGGTCCAGGTGGGGTGAGCGGACCAGATGAGGGCGGCGGCGGCGGACGCGATTGCGGAACCCTGACTCGTTCCCTTGCCCATGCAGTACCGCTGGAAGGTGTTGTCGCACCAGACGGGTACGTCGAGGCCGGGGGCCGCCAGACTGATGAAGTCACCCGACTGCGAGAACTCCCCTACGGCGCCGGTCTTGTCTGCTGCTCCCACTCCGACCACTTCCGGGTAAGCCGCCGGGAAACCGAGGAAGTCCTTCTTATCGCCGCTGCCACCGTTCCCGGCACCAGCGATGAGCAGCTTTCCCTTCGACGCCGCATATTTAACGGCGGCCTTTTCTTCGTCCTCCGGGTAGTCCGAACCGAAGGACATGTTGATGATCTGCGCGTCGGAGTCCGCTGCCGCGCGAATGGCTTCTGCGGTAGTGGCCGTTCGCTTCTGCTCCGCTTTGTCCTTCAGCGTGGACAGGGCGACCCTGATCGGAATGATCTTCGCATCGGGAGCCAGGCCCTGAATGCCCCCTCCACGACCCGTGCCAGCGATCAACTCGGCCATGCTCGTGCCGTGACTGTCGTAGTCCTTGGTCGCCCCGTAAGCCACTTCCCGAGGGACGTCCTCGGTCAGCAGTTGCCCCTTCAACGCGGATGTCGAAGCTTCGATGCCGGTGTCCAGGACGGCGACCTTGATGCCTTTGCCCGTGCTGACTTTCCACATCTGCTGAGCGGACATGGCATCCAGGTACCACTGTTTCGGAGAGGCGTCGTCGGCGTGGGCGTGTGGAGCAAGGCCTGCTGACGTAGCGACGCAGACCCCGAACGCAGCAGCAGTCGACGCAGCGCGTCTCCATGCCCTGCCCCGGAGCGTCGCAGATCCGGTGCCGAGTCGGCTGATCACTGGCTTCATTCCTCTGAACGTCCCTGCTCGCGCCTGTCGGTCACTGGTGATGCAGAGCTCTGCCCGCCCGGCGGGGTGGCTTCTTCTTGTGTCATGCGCCGGCGCGATTTCCGCGAGGCGTTTCGCTCAGCCTCTGCAGCGGACCGGCTGTCACCCGGAGGGTTACGCACGAGACCCGCACCCCCGGAGGTAAGGCCTCCGCGCGCGTTCCGAGCTCCCGATGAACGTCCCTGGGGGGCGCCAACGACCCCATCGGGATTGGCTGCCGACTGACCTGCCGGGCGACCCTGGCCGCTCGTTGCGGGCGGGTTTCCGATCACGCCACGCTGTCCAACTCTTGATCCGGTGCCGGTGTTCCGGGCGGCAGTCTGGGCCTCGCCGCCGATGACCGTGCCCCGGGGCACTCGCGATCCCGGCCCACTTTGGACAGTCCCTGTCGGACGCCCTCCCACAACTCCGTTGGCACGTCCTGCGCCCGTGGCACCACTTCGTGGTGTGCCGTTGGCCCCGGTGACCTTCGGCGTGCCTCCGGTTACCGCCCGGCCCATCGGTGACCGTCCCCCGGCCCCAACCTGACCGGCCGCTCCGGCACGTCCCATTGCATTGCCAGTGCGGTTCGTCGCGTTCGCGGCCGCGCGCCCGGCGGCAGCAGGGGTCCCGGCCCGCCCGGCGGCAGTCGGGTTCCCGGTGCGTCCGGCGACGGCCGGATTTCCGGCTCTTGCCGCACCTTGCCGCGCGACCCCCTGCGCCTGAGCAGAAGCTCTGAGAACACCCGAGGCGCGGATCGGCTTCGACGGACCCGTCGTGCCCGTTTTCACGAACCCTTGAGCGAACTGCACAGGGCCATTGTTGGAGGGCGGCGTTGCACCTGTGGTGGACACGGGTGTGCCGGTGGTTACGGGCGTGTTGACCGTCGGCGGTGCGTCGACGGTGTCGATCTGCGTGCCGACAGACGAGGTGACAGGGGGAGCCGCTTCCCTCAGGTCTGCCACCCCTGAGTGGTTCTCAGAAACAGTGCTCACGTGCCCGACTGCCGTCCCCGGGTCGCTCGCATGGCGTTCGGCAACCGCCTCCGAACCGATGGGACCCGAAATCTTGATGGGGCTTGTCTCACGCGCGACAGGCTTCGGAACCCCCAGATCCGGCATCGTCGAGAACGTAGGTGGCTCGCTCGCCGCCAGGGTCTGTTCCGAGACCGAGTAGAAGGACGCGAGGCGGTTCATCTGGTTGATCGCCTCTTGGCGGTCCTTCTCGACCTTCAGGGCCGCGGCGTAGTCCTTGTTCCCCTCGACCCTGCCCGGGGTGGGGATGTCGTCGACGGTCTTCTTGTCGGCCCTGTTGTCGCGAGGCGGCATCGCCTTGCGCACCGAGGCCAGGCCCGTCCCCGCGGCGGTGATCTGCACGCCCGCGACCTCCGCGTAGTCCGCGAGGAGCGTCGAGTCCTTGGCGAGGTTCTTCCCCCAGGTACGGAAGGCGTCGGCCGCTTCGCCCTCCCATTCGACACGGTCGATGTGCTCGCTGAGCTCCTTCGCCGCGGCGCTGATGGCGTCGCGCGCCTTCCACAGGGCCTCGCCGGCGCGTTCGAGTTCCTCGGGCTGTGTGTTCTCGACGAGGTCGATCATGGCGTTGAGGGTGTGTCCCTCGAAGTTCGTACTGCCGAAGACATTCATGCGCCCGAACCCGAAGGCGTCGTGCATGATCTCCGACACCCGGTTGGGCATGTCGGTGACGCCCACCTGAACGGCGGCGGCCTCGTGTACGTTCTTGGGCTGCTCTTTATCGGTCATACGCCCACCCGCCGTCGACCTTCTTGTCGTTGTTGCGCTCAGGCTGCGCCTTGCCGTCCTTGGCCCGCTGCGCTGCCTCGTGTTCGTGGTCCACCTTGGCCTTGATGGCCCAGAAGCGGTGCCGCAGGTCCTCTTCGAGGTTGTCGAACGTGATGTCCGCACCGTGCACGGCGATGCCCATGGCCTCGATCTGCAGGCCCAGCGTCCTGGAGAGAGAGGTGAGGCGCTCGTGCACTCGGTGGTACTGGGTGTACAGACCGGCGGCCTCGGGGAAGTTGCCTGTCCCACTGAAGGCGTGCTGCGGGATCGTGTGCGCGGCGACCTTGGACGAGCTGGCCGCCGATCCCTCGAACTCCGTCAGCAGTGTGTCCACGCGCTTTTTGAAGTCCTTGAGCGCCTCCAGGCCCCGCTTGAGGCCAACGCCCCCGCCGCCCATGTCCGCAGGAAGCACGATCAGTCCCCTTCCCCGTTCCCCGTTTGCACAGCCACCGAGTGACCGCGGCGGCCCAGCCGCATGCGACACACTCGTTGACCACTGTAGTCACTGTGTAAATCCCGGCCAACTGAACTTTGTGCTGCGTCAGTTACAAAACGCCGGGTCGTCGCCCGGTGTTGACCGGCAGGCGATCTCAAATGTCCAGATAGAGCGCCAAATCACGCATCTCCTCCGTGGTCGAGTGGTGACTCTCACCCTCCCCGGCCTTCGCCGTCGATCCGAGCGGATCTTTGCAACTACAAAACCTGCGGGTGCACCGCCCTGCGCGGCGTTGACGTCGTCCGCTCCGTCCGGCCGGGACGGTCAAGAGGCACCACCCCTGTCCCCCCAACGAGTCGCGGTAACCCGCCTACGGCACTCACCCGCCCCACAGGACCTTCCACCTCTCTTCCGCGCTCGGCCACCAGCCTCCCTCGACGCTACTCTGCGTCACTGACAGCAACTCAGGGTGCGGCTTGGGAAGGAGACTTGTCGTGACGTGGGACGAGTGGGAGCAGGCGCGGGGGCGGGTCGCGGGGCAGGGCGCCGGGGTGCGGCTGGATCAGCTGCCTGCTCAGCGGGGTACATCCGGTGGCGGTGGGCCCGATCTGGCGTCGCGTCCGGCCGAGAAGAAGGCCGCCGCGCGGGCGATCGAGGAGCACCTCGAGCCCGACACGCGGAAAGCCGGAGCCTGGGCCGACGAGGAAACCGGCACCGCGGTCAAGGAGTTCGCGGGCCGGGACGGGCACGGATGGGTGACGTCCGGGGCCCTCAAGCGGGCGCACAAAGCCTGGAGCGACCAGGTCAAGGCCCTCATGGACCGGCTCGGTTCGGAGAAGGACGCGTTGCGGAGCACCTCTGTGCTCTTCCAGAGGACGGACGCAGGGGTCGGTGCGCAGGTGCGACAACCCTCGGGCCTCGACCTGCTCTGACCCGGGCCGCCCTGCCAACGCCCGGACGTGACAGGCCCGTTGCGCTGTCCGCACCCACGAAGACCTCTCATCCCGGGAAGCCATGCCGACGTACCACGAGATCATGACCACCGACCTCTCGGCCCTCACCACCGCCGCCCAACGCTGGGACGCCATGGCCGCGGAATTCGAGAAACGGGAGGCCCAGTACGAGCGGGACGTGCACGGCGTTTCCACGGGGCACTCCTGGAAGGGGCAGAGCGCGCATGCCGCCCACGCCCGTTTCGACATCACCCTCAAGGAGTTCCGGGCCGCACAGACCGAGGCCAGAGCGGTCGCGTCGCTGCTGCGGGACGCCCACACCCAGTTCGTCGAGCTGCGCGCCAAGGTCCGGGCCGTGCGGAAGGACGCCGTCGCGGCGGGGATGCGGGTCTCCGAGCGGGGAGTCGTCTCGTACGAGGGCCACGACAAGGCAGGTGGTGCGCAGAAGGCCTGTACGTCGACGTCCTCCTGGCAGGACAGTCTCGACCGTGCGGTCCGGGCCGTCGACGACGCCGACCGGGGAGTCGAAATCGCCCTGAAGGCCGTCACGGTCGACTCGGACGTCTCTGACGGCACCTTCAACGGCTTCAACTCCCGTGCCCGCGGCGACATCGAGAAGTACGAAGCCGAGGCCGCGGACGCCATCACCCTGCGGCTCAACAGCGGCGCGGACCTGTCCGACCGCGACATCGCGGAGCTGCGGCGCACCTTCCGCGACAACGACCGCGACCAGGCGTTCAGCCGCACGTTCCTCGACGGGCTCGGTGCCCGCGGGACGATCAGGATGACGAACCGGCTGAACGACCTCATCCACGTCCGGGGCGGCAGGGGCGCCGGCGATTTCTCCGCCATCGAGTCCGGGCTGGCGCGCACGCTCGCCACCGCCACCAGAGACACGAAGTCCCAGTGGTACGAGGGCTGGCGGGCCGACCTGCGGAAAGCGGGTGTGGAGCGCTACGAGACGGACTACCAGGGGGCCCGTCTCGACCAGGCCCGCGGGTACCAGTCACTGGTCACGCTCATGGAGAAGGGGGACGGCTACGCGCCCCAGTTCCTCACGGACATGGGCGACGACATCATCCGGGCGGAGAAGAACGACCCCGGCATCTGGGATCTGAAGGGCGAGTACGCCGGCAAGCGGGACGGCTGGTTCGCCAACGATCCACTGGACGGGCTTCTCGGTGTCATGAGTCACGACCCGGACACCGCCGCGTCCTATCTGAAATCGGACGACCGGATGAAGTACCTGATGGAGGAACGTGACTGGAAGGTGGTACAGCAGATTCAGGAGGGTGCCAAGGCTCCGGCCTACGGCGCCGTCCTGGACGGGGACGATCGTGCCGGGTTCGGTGCCGCACTCCAGGCCGCGACGACCGGGATCGATCCCTCCGACAAGGACGCGGAGTACGTGCGGCACACCAAGGACAACGACGCCGTCCTCCGGTCGTCGCTGCGGTACCTGGCCGACAGCGGGGACGACTTCCCACCCTCCCTGCGGGAGCCCGTCGCCGGGATCCTCGCCAATCACGGTGACGCCGTGCACGCCTCGGCCAGCAGTGTCGACATGTCCGCGTCCCCGCTGAAGCAGGAGCAGCTTCTCGAGGTCATGAAGCAGGTCTCCAAGGACCAGGGCGCGTACGGGACCCTGAACCGCGGGATCAACCACGCGCTGGTCTCCGACATCCACGAGCCGGGTCAGCGGGAGCCCGAGGAGTCGCTTCTCCGCGCGGGGCGCACGGTGGGCTTCCTGGAGGGGGCCCGCGCGCAGACCGTCTCGGAGCCCAAGACGGCCGAGCTGCCGGGCAAGTGGGTGGTGGACCAGGCCATCGGTCACCTGCCGGTGGGCAGCGGAGAGGTCCAGGCGGGAGTGGACTACGTGACTGAGCGGTGGCTCGCCGACGAACAGAGGCGCTTCGACGAGGAGGCTGCCGACGACAGAGTCGCGAAGTATCAGAACAGGAATCGACAGCTGACGGCACTGACCAACGAATGGTGGGGAGTGCACGGGTCGGGTGGAACCACGCCGTTCA
Source organism: Streptomyces sp. NPDC005551 (assembly GCF_042871785.1). Lineage (NCBI taxonomy): Bacteria > Bacillati > Actinomycetota > Actinomycetes > Kitasatosporales > Streptomycetaceae > Streptomyces > Streptomyces sp. NPDC005551. Next base: position 29,660 of record NZ_JBIAJE010000012.1, read on the forward strand.
CACTTCGCCATACGACTGATCTGGCTGCGGAGGCTGGTATTACTCGTGCAGGCGAGATTTCAGGAGAGGGCAAGTGAACGCGGCCTTGCGGCTACGAAAAGGATTCCTCTTCCTCACTTTCCTGGCTTGCCTATTGCTCGTGTCTTGCACTAGGGAGCGCTTTGATCACAGCATCCCAGAAGCACTGTGTGGGACACCTGTCAGCAAGAAGTTGACTGGGCGCCTTCTACAACCTGACGGGAAGCTCAGGGAATGGACCAGCGCCGGCTTCCGTACGCCAGGAGAGTCGTCGTGGTGTGTCGTATACGTTGGGAAAGCTGAGGCACTTCAGGTCAATTTCGCTTCCCACTCTGGCCCCATGAACCCCATGACTGCGGCTTCACCGGACGACGCAGTCACCGGGCTCCAGAACCCCCGTCCCCTCCGTCTCGCCGACGGTGCCGTTGCCGGGGATGACGGGGCCATCGCCACCACCCGTTGCCGGGACGGGAGCGGGGCCGATCACTTCACCCTCGCGCTCAAGGTCACTCGGGGGAAGTTCGACGCGGACCGCAGGGTCGCCATCGAGAGGTTCATGCGGGCGTACATGCCGGCGACCGTGAGGACGCTCGGCTGCCTCAAGGGGTAGGGCCGGGCCCGCTGCCCGTCACGCGGCGGGCCCGTCGCCGGGCGTCGCGGAGGGCCACGGCCGTTCCGCCCAGCGCGGCGACCAGGACCGCCGCGCCCACCGCCACGTACGTGCCGAGGCGGGCGTTGCGCTCGTCCGGGGATTCGCCGAGCCGGAGCTCGGCGGGGGTGGGGGCCTCGGCCTTGGTGACGCCCTCGTGGGGGGTGGGCGTCTCGACGGGCCGGTCGTCCTCCGTCAGGGCGCGGACCGGGTCCACCACGCCCCAGCCGACGTAACGGTCGTGACCGGCGACGGAACGCTCCGCGGTCTGTTCGATCTGGGCGACGATCTGGCGCTGGGTCCAGTCGCGGTGCTTCGCCTTGATGAGCGCGGCGACTCCGGCCACGTAAGGGGCGGAGAAACTGGTGCCGTTGTCGGTGCAGTGGCCGCCCCCGGGGACGGTGGAGATCATGTCGACGCCGGGGGCGGCCACGCCGACGAAGTCGCCCGACTGGGAGAACGGGGCGCGTTCGTTGTTGCGGTCGGAGGACGCCACGGCGAGCACGCCGGGGTACGACGCCGGGTAGGTCCGCTTGACGTTGCCGCCGAGGCCGTCGTTGCCCGCGGAGGCGACCACCACGATCTGCTGCGCCAGGGCCGCGTCCACCGCCTGCTTCAGGGCGGGGTCGGGCTCGACGGCGTTCGCGGTGTCCTGGGAGATGTTGATGACGTCGGCGTCGGCCTTGACCGCGTGGCGGATGGCACGGGCGAGGGAGTCCGCCGTGCCGTGCCCCTCCGCGTCGTTCTGCTTGACGGGGATGACGGTGGCCGCCGGGGCGAGGCCCACGAAGCCCGTCCCCGCGGTGGGGCGGGCCGCGATGATGCCCGCCACGCGCGTGCCGTGGCCCACGGTGTCCGTGGTGCCCTGGCCGTTGCCGCGGTCGATCTTCTCGCCCTTGTCGTCCTTCGCCGGCAGGAAGTTGGCGCCGGCCGACGCGTCCACCGCGTGCGTGAGCTGGGGGTTCTTGACGTCGACGCCCGTGTCGATCACCGCCACCCGTACGCCCTTGCCCCGGGACTGGCTCCACAGTTCGTCCAGGAGGACGCGCTGCAGGGACCAAGGGCGGCCCGCGTACTTCTTGTTGGGGAAGGTGCACTGGTCGGTGGAGGAGTCGGCGGTCGCCGGGGGCGCGAGGGCGAGGGCGGCGAGGATCAGCGCCGCGGCCGCGGCGGCGCCCGTACGGACGGGGCCCGGGGTGCCGGAGGATGCGTACGGCATTGGTCTCCCCCGTCCTACGAGCCCTGCGGCTGGCGTGCCGCCGACGTCGACAGGCGGGGGCCCGTGGACAGGAACCCGGACCATTCGGCGGGGACGGGCGCCGGGTCCACGTCGGCGTAACCCAGGCGGATCTGGGCCTGCTTGGCCTCCTGCTGGAGCTGCTTGCGCTCCTTGGCCGTGATGCCGATGCCCGAATCGCCGGTGTCGCCGTCGTCGTTGGACTGGATGGCGTAGCGCAGGCCGGTGTCGGTGACGAGGAAGACGCCGCCCGCCTTGATCTCCTCGCCCTTGAACTGGCGGTACAGCTGGCCGGACCCGGGCGTGACGTACGCGCTGTCGGAGCCGGTCGGCAGGACGGCAGGGAACGTGGTGCCCGCCCACGTGCTCAGCGTGGTGGCGCCCTTGTTCTCCTCGTCGACGTCGCGCAGGACGTTGCAGACGGTGTTGCGGCTGCCTTCGGCGGTGCCCGCGTCGTTGACGGCCTTGGGTTCGTGGGTCGGCCAGTCGCGGTCCGCGGCGAACTCGTCCGTGGTGGGGACGAAGGCACCCGCGCTGACGTCGAGCGCCCGGCCGGCCTGGCCGAGGTCCACCAGGGCCCGGCTGTTGAGCAGCAGCTGGGCGGTGAAGTCGGAGACGGGGGCGACCTTGCCCGGCTGGACGACGTAGTACCGGTCGGTGTCGCCGTCGGGTGCCTTGAGGACCATGCCGACCTTGTTCGCCTCGGCCGGCAGGCTGCCCTCGACGTCCGCCGCGGCGCCGATCCGTCCCTGCACCTCGGGGAAGGTGACGGCGTCGCCCCGGTGCAGGGTCTTCAGCCAGGGGTCGGACACCCGCTGCGGTTCCCGCCCGGAGCCGACCAGGGTCCGCAGCAGCAGCTCGTCCTTTCCGACCTCGTACGCGGTGCCGTGCGCGTCCACGATGTAGCGGGTCCTGTCCGGACCGACGACGTACATGAGCTCGCCGCCGCGCAGCTTGTTCGTGCCCTCGGTCCTGTTCAGGTCGCGGGAGGCGAGGACGAACGCGGCCTTCTGGATGGACCGGCCGCCGGCGCTGGGGCGCTCGCAGACGGCCCAGCGCTTCGCGGAGCCGGCCTCCTTCTCGGACGGCAGGCGGTCGGGGGCGTACGGGATGCCGATCGTGACGCCGCGGGGGATGTCGCCCTTGTCCAGGACCGACTCGTCCACGGTGACGACCTCACCCTCACCCGTTTTGAGGAGGAGCTTCGCGGACGCCATGTTGAGCACGGGGTGCAGCCGGGTCTTGCCCCTGGTCTTCAGGACCACGTAGCGGGTGGTGGACTCGCTGGCGACGATCACCTTCTCGCCGGGAGCGTCCCAGCCCTTCGGGGCGGTCGGCTTGAACATGCCCCACGCCCCGAAGGCGGCCATCACGATCACTCCGACGACGAGGCCCGGGACCACGGCGCGCAGCGGGCGCGGCGCCCCTTCCTCGGAGCCGTCGGGGGACGACTGGACGAAGGATGCCAGCATGCGGCGCTTCGCGAAGGTGTAGGCGTTGAGCTGGTCCCGCCGAGATGCCATGTGTGCCTGCTTCTCCCCGTGTTTCGCCTGGTCGGCGCTCGGGGGTCACCGTCCCCCCGCCCTCCGTTGTCGGACCGGCCCCCTACTATGCCTGGTAAGAGGACGGTCTCGTGGAGCGGGTAGGGTACCTGGACCTTCAAGGGCCCTTTGTGGTGGCGGAATTCCAGCGAGTTGTGAGCAAAGCGGGGGGATGGAGTGATGGCTTCCGGAACGCGTGCCCGGATGCGCGAGCGGTCGCGTGCGCGCGGTGCCGCGGAGCCCCGGCCGCCGCACGCGGGGCAGCCGTCGGCGTCGCGCACGCAGCCGCGGGAATCGGACGCGCTGCAACTGCGGACGCGGCCCGGGCAGTTCGGGTCGTTCCGGTTGCAACGGGTCGTTCTGCTGGAGCTCGCCGCCGCCGTGCTGCTGACCGGCTGGGTCATCGGCCCGCTGGCGCTGGCCGTGGCCGGCGTGGTGGCGCTGGTCCTCGTACTCCTCGCCTTCGTACGCCGCCGCGGCCGCTCCCTGCCCGAATGGCTCGGTACGGCCAGGGCCCTGCGCACCCGTCTGCGCCAGGCGGCGGGTACGCCGATACAGCCGGGCACGGAGCCCGGGCTCGCCCCCGCCGTGGAGTGCGACCCGAGCCTGCGCACGTACGCGTACGGCGGCCGGGACCGGCGGTCCGTGGGGATGATCGGGGACGGCACGTTCGTGACCGCGGTTCTCCAGGTGGAGGCCGACGCCACGGCGTTGCGGGCCGAGCGGAGCCGGCAGCCGCTGCCGCTCGGCCTGGTGGCGGACGCTCTGCACGTGGACGGGATCCGGCTGGAGTCGGCGCAGATCGTGCTGCACACGCAGCCCGCGCCCGCGCTGCATCTCCCCCAGCAGTCCGTCGCGGTGAGCAACTACGCGCCGTTGCAGGCACAGACCGGTGCCCCCGCGGTGCGCATCACCTGGATCGCGCTGAAGCTGGACCCGGAGCTGTGCCCGGAGGCCGTGGCCGCGCGCGGGGGCGGGCTCGTCGGGGCGCAGAAGTGTGTCGTGCGGGCCGCCGACCATCTCGCCAGCAGGCTGACGGGGGCCGGTTTCCGGACGACGGTCCTCGACGAGGAGGAGCTGACCGCGGCCGTCGCCACGTCGGCGTGCGCGAACCCGCTGGTGACCGCGGAGGCCGGGCGGACCGACGTGCCGGAGCGGCGGACCGAGGAGTCCGGCCGGAGCTGGCGTTGCGACAACCGCAGGCATACGACGTACTGGGTGCGCCGCTGGCCCCAGTTGGGCGGGCGGGGGCCCGCGCTGCCGCAGCTCGTGGCGCTGCTCACGGCCGTTCCGGCGCTGGCCACGACGTTCAGTCTCACGATGGCGCGCGGTGAGCGGCAGGAGGTGTCGCTCACGGGGCATCTGCGGGTGACGGGGCGCTCCGACGACGAACTGGTCGCCGCACGGCACGCGTTGGAGGGCGCCGCGCGGCAGGCCGGGGTGGGTCTCGCCCGGCTCGACCGTCAGCAACTGCCCGGCGTGCTCGCCACTCTGCCTCTCGGAGGTGCTCGATGACGGCCATGACGTCGCAGCCGGCGGGTGGTTCGGGCGCGTATCCCCCCGGACAGCACGTGCCGGGCGCGGGCGCGGGAGGCTTCGCGCCCGGCGGGGGCCCGGGGTCCGGTGGCGCTCCGGAACCGTCGGCCGCGGACCGGCTCCGCGGCCGGGTGCGCAGCGGGTTCGGGCTGCTCGGCCCGCGGCACGGCCGCCACACCCTGCCCGCGGACCAGTTGGACTCCCTCGCGCTGCCCATCGGGGACGACGGGGTCGTCATCGGTGTGGACGCGGAGGGACAGCCCGCGGTGCTGGGTCTCAACAGGCCGACTCCGTACGACGTCGTCCTGATCGGTGGACTGTGGACCGCGCAGGTGCTGGCCCTGCGGGCGGCGGCCACGGGGACGCGTGTCGCGGTGGAGACGGGTCGGGCGCAGGCCTGGGCGCAGATGGTGCAGGCCGTCGGTGGCGGGCAGACCGGGATGACCGTGTACGACGTGGGGCGGGTACCGCCGCAGGGTGCGTCGGCCGGGAACCCGGTGCTCGTGGTGCGGGACTGCGGGATGCGGCCGCCGCGCGGGCGGGTCGTCTCGGGCCCCTGGCAGGCGGTGTTGACGCTGCTGCCGTATCTCAGCCCGGTGGCCCCGCGGTTGATGTGGCAGGCGCGGCTCGTCGGAGTGCAGCGCGTCTCCCCGGACGAGGCCGCGGAGATAAGCCGCACGCTGGCGCTGCCCCGGGGGGACATGGACTCCCTGCCGACGCTGGCCGACGGCGTCACACTCTGGTGCGCCGACCGCGACCGGCAGTACGTGATGACTCAGCCGACGGACGCCGAGACCGGATTGTTGGGTACGCCTCGCCGGATGGACTGATCCCGCCCAACAGCTCGCCGGTATCGGGAGGTTGCGACCGATTCGGCCCCGCTTTCCGCTCGGCTCGTTCACCGCAATCACCCGTTTTGTTCGTGCGTGGGCGAGGTGCGTGCACGGTCTCCGGGTGACGGGCGACGGAGCGGGCGGGCGCGGAGGGGCGGACGGGCCTGCCCCGGGGGCGCTTGTGGTGATTAGGCTGGGACCGGGCGCGACATCGAGACCCGTGAGAGGGGCCGTCGGCACCCCAGGGGACAGCCGGGCGGATTCGGACGACTTCGGACAACGAGAACGGTCGCCCCAGCACGGCATGAGGGTGCTCGACCACACCAGGAGGAATTGTGAACAGCGATCGGGACGGGATCCGCGGGGGCTGGGCCACGCCCGGCGATGACCAGTCCGACGCCGAGTCCGCCATCGAGACGACGGGCGAGTTCACCATCGACTACGCGCCGCCTGCCTGGTACACGCAGAACGCCTCGGGCGGTTCGGCGGAGACGGCACCGGTTCCGGAGCCGCAGGCCCCGTCACCGGCGGCTCCCCCGGCGCCTCCTGCCCCTCCTGTCGGCCCCGTCGGCCCCGTCGGCCCGGTTGGTCCGGCCCATCCCGTCGGCGCGGTGCCGACGCCCGCTCCGCCGGTCGGCGTACCCGTCGACCTTCCTCCCCCGCCTCCGGACGCCTTCCAGCAGCAGAGTTGGACGCCACCGGCTCCTCCGGCTCCTCCGACCGCACCTACCGCGCCGACCGCGCCGACCGCCGAGGCGGATCCCGGGAACGGGGACCTGGAGAGCGGCGCGACCATGCGCTTCTCCTCCGCGGCGCTGAGGCGTGAGATCGCGTCGCGGGCCGCCGGGTCGGCGGTTGCCGACGGGACGGCGGGAACGGGCGGGGTGAACGCCGGTTCCGACGAGTCACGGTCCTCCGGGTCCGGTTCTGACGCGGCTGGCTCCGACGCGGCTGGCTCCTCCGGGTCCGGTTCTGACGCGGCTGGCTCCGAGTCCGGTTCAGGTTCAGGCGGGTCCCCATCCGACGGCCCCGGATCCGGATCCGACAGTTCTGCGTCCGGCCAGCAGGCCGGGAACAGCACCGGAGCCGAGGTCGCTTCCTCCGACGCGCCCGCGCACGCACCCTCCGGCACCCCCGCCTCCGACGGCACCTCGCCCGACGGCACCTCTTCCGTCGACGTGGCACCCGCCGCGTCCGCCCCCGAAGCCGCGGCCCCGGCCGCCCCCGGTGTCGCCGACGCCCCCGGCGTGACCCATCCGCACGGCGGCCCGGACGACGGCTCCCCCGAGCCGGTTCAGGACTCCGAGCAGCCGCCCGTGGGCGGTGAGGGCGCAGGCGCCGCGGAGACGGCCGATGCCGCCCCGGACCCCGTTGCCGGCGCCGAGGGCGAGGCCCGTTCCGCGACGCCGGACGCCGCACCCGATGACGACGCCGCCGAATCCGGCTCCGTCCGGACCGCCGCCGCGCAGGACACCGACGTCCCGGAGGGCACCCCCGCCCCCGAGGCTTCGGAAACACCGGCGCAGCCCGACGCCCGGCCCGACGTGGGCGCGCACGTCTCCGCAGGCACCTCCGGTGACGTACCGGCGGCTTCCCCGGCCTGGACTCCACCGCCGGTGCCGCAGAGCGGGCTTCCGCCGCTGCCGCCCGCGTTCCAGCCCGCGGCGCCCGACCCGGCGGTTCCGTGGCCCGCGTCGACGCAGCCCGCCGAGCCGACGGCGCCCCAGGCTCCGGTGCCCCCGGCCCAGCCGCAGGCCGTGCAGGTACAGCAGGCCGAGGCCCCCGCACAGGCACCCCTGCCGCCCCAGGCACCCGCGCCGCAGCCGCCGTCCTTCCAGCCCCAGCAGCCGTCCCGGCCCGAGGCGCCGCAGCCCTTCCCGCCGCAGGCCCCGCAACCGGCCCCGGCCGCCTGGACCACGGCTCCCGCGCCGCAGCCGCCCCACGCCGCCCAGGCGCAGCCTGCGCCCGCCGACGCCCCGCAGGCCCCCCAGGCCGGTTACGGCTTCCCGCAGCCGGGCGTCCCGTCCCCGCACGCGCCCGCTCCCCAGGCCTCCGCCCCGCAGGCCCCGGCACCGCAGTCCGGTTACGGCTTCCCGCAGACCGGCGCACCGGTCCCGCCGCAGGGTGGTTACGGTTTCCCCCAGCCCGGCACCCCCGCACCCAACGCGCCGGCCCCGCAGGCACCCTCCCCGCAGGCACCCGCGCCCCAGCCCCCGGCCGCCCGGTCCGGGTACGGATTCCCGCACACCGCTCCGCCGGCCGCGCCCAACACCCCGGCGCAGCAGCCCGGTTACGGCTTCCCGCAGCCGCCCGTCCAGCAGGGCCCCGCGCAGCAGGACCCTCCGTACCAAGGGCACCCGCAGCAGGCTCAGCCCCCGGCCGCGCCCGTGGATCCGCGCGCCGGTGCCGCCTGGCCGCAGCCCATCCGGCACGATCAGCGGCAGCCGACCAACCCGGGTGCCGCACCCCTCGGTTACACCGCCGCGGTGGAGCTGTCCTCCGACCGGCTGCTCAACAACAAGAAGCAGAAGCCGAAGAGCGGTCGTCCGGCCGCGGGCGCTTCGCGGTTCAAGCTCGGCGGCAAGAAGGAAGAGGCGGAGCGCCAGCGGAAGTTGGAGCTGATCCGTACCCCGGTGCTGTCCTGCTACCGGATCGCGGTCATCAGCCTGAAGGGTGGCGTGGGCAAGACGACCACGACCACCGCGCTCGGCTCGACGCTCGCCAGCGAGCGGCAGGACAAGATCCTCGCGATCGACGCCAACCCGGACGCCGGTACGCTCGGCCGCCGGGTCCGCCGGGAGACCGGCGCGACGATCCGCGACCTGGTGCAGGCGATCCCGCACCTCAACTCGTACATGGACATCCGGCGGTTCACCTCGCAGGCGTCCTCCGGGCTGGAGATCATCGCCAACGACGTCGACCCCGCGGTGTCGACGGCCTTCAACGACGAGGACTACCGCCGGGCGATAGACGTGCTCGGCAAGCAGTACCCGATCATCCTCACCGACTCGGGCACCGGTCTGCTCTACAGCGCCATGCGCGGCGTGCTCGACCTCGCCGACCAGCTCATCATCGTCTCGACGCCGTCCGTCGACGGTGCGAGCAGCGCGAGTACGACGCTGGACTGGCTGTCGGCGCACGGGTACGCGGATCTCGTCTCAAGGTCCGTCACGGTCATCTCCGGAGTGCGTGAGACCGGCAAGATGATCAAGGTGGACGACATCGTCGCGCACTTCGAGACGCGTTGCCGGGGTGTCGTCGTCGTACCGTTCGACGAGCACCTCGCGGCCGGTGCCGAGGTCGATCTCGACATGATGCGGCCGAAGGTGCGCGAGGCGTACTTCAACCTTTCGGCGATGGTGGCCGAGGACATCGCGCGCCACCAGCAGTCGCACGGCCTGTGGACGTCCGACGGCAATCCGCCGCCCGTGGCGGCGCCGCCGCTGCCGGGCCAGGCGGTGCCGCCGCAGCCGATGCCGGGGCAGCCCCTGCCCGGACAGGCACCGGGCGGACCGTTCCCCGGGCAGATCCCGGGCCAGTACGCACCGGGGCAGCCGGTTCCGGGCCAGTACGCAACCGGACAGCCGACACCGGGCCAGGCGCCGGGGCAGCCGATGCCGGGCCAGTACGCAACCGGACAGCCGATGCCGGGCCAGGTGCCTCAACAGCCGCAGCCGCAGCCGCAGGCACAGCCCGGGCCGGTGTACCCGCCGCATCCCGGCCAGCCCTACCCGCCCCAGCAGGCCCACCCGCACCAGGGTGCGCCGCAGCAAGGTGCCCCGCAGCCCGGAATCCCGCACCAGGCTGCTCCCCAGCCGGACGTGCCCCACCAGGGCGCCCCCCAGCCGGATGTCCCCCACCAGGGCGCCCCCCAGCCCGGTTACCCGCCGCACCCGGGGCAGACCCCGCCCCCGCCCCCTCAGCAGTAACCCGATCGGTCCCTCCCGGGGGCCGGTCGCCGCTCGGGCCCGCACCGTCGAGGACGGTGCGGGCCCTTCGCATGTCAGCCGGATCCGCTCTCACCCCTGCCTCGCGCACGCATGGACGATACGAGGCGTCAGGCCCCCACCTGGGCGGCTTCAGGGGTCTGGACCAATGAGCGCGAAATCCGCATCAACTCGTTATTTCCGCAGGCCACATGGGGTGCACGCGCCGTTGACGTGCGGAGACCGCCGCTGATAGACACACACATCAACCCCGCCGGCGTCACCCGATCAAGTCTGGTCCAGCAGTTCGACAAGCCATCCCTGTGCGAGCGATGACGCGAGGTCACCGACCCATGAACACACCCGATCAGCACGGCAGAGTGCCGTTGCGCCCACGGATCCGCCTGCCCCGGCTCGTCGCCCTCGCAGGCGCCGCAGCACTCACTCTCACCGCCGGTCTCGCGACCCCGCTCAACCCGGCCCCGCAGCCGGCCCAGGCCAAGGAGGGCAAGCGGGTCCTCACCGTGGCGGTCGCGCAGAGCGTCGACTCGCTGAGCCCGTTCCTGGCGTCGCGCCTGGTCAGTACGAGCATCCACCGGCTCATGTACGAGTACCTGACCAACTACGACCCGAAGGACAACCACGCGATCCCGGGCCTCGCCACCAAGTGGTCGCCCTCCGCGGACAAGCTCACCTGGACCTACACGATCCGCTCCAACTCCAAGTGGTCGGACGGCGAGCAGGCCACCGCCGAGGACGCGGCGTGGACGTTCAACAAGATGATGACCGACGAGGGCGCGGCGACGGCCAACGGCAGTTTCGTCGCCAACTTCAGGAAGGTCACCGCCCCGAGCCCCACCGAGCTGGTCATCGAGCTCAAGAAGCCGCAGGCCACGATGGCGGCGCTCGACGTGCCGATCGTGCCCCGGCACGTGTGGGAGAAGGTCGACGACTTCTCCAAGTTCAACAACGACAAGAACTTCCCGGTCGTCGGCAACGGACCGTTCGTCCTCACCGACTACAAGGCCGACAGCTACGTCCGGCTCGAGCCCAACAAGAGCTTCTGGCGCGGCGCGCCCAAGTTCGACGAGCTGGTCTTCAAGTACTACAAGGACGGTGACGCGGCCGTCGCGGCCCTGCAGAAGGGTGAGGTGTCGTTCGTCTCCGGACTTGCGCCGGCTCAGGCGTCGGCACTCAGGAGCCAGTCCGACATCAAGGTCAACGACGCCCCCGGCCGCCGCTTCTACGCCCTGGCCACCAACCCGGGCGCCCAGGCCAGGAACGGCAAGCACTTCGGCGACGGGGCCAGGTCGCTGCTCGACCAGAAGGTCCGCCAGGCGCTGTTCCGGGCGATCGACCGCAAGGCCCTCATCGACAAGGTGTTCCAGGGCCACGCCGTCGAGGGCGAGGGGTACATCCCGCCGCGTTTCTCGACGTACTACTGGAAGCCGTCGGCCGGGCAGGAACTCGCGTACGACCCTGCCGAGGCGGCCCGGCTCCTCGACGAGGCCGGCTACAAGAAGAACGGCGACGGCAAGCGCGTCGAGAAGAACGGCAAGCCGATCAACTACCGCGTCCTGTGTCACGCCACCGACCCGAACGACAAGGCGGTCGGCAAGTACCTCAAGGAGTGGTTCGGCAAACTCGGCATCGGCGTCACGCTCAACTGCCTGGACAACGTGACCGATCCGTGGCTGGCGGGCGAGTACGACCTCGCGTTCGACGGCTGGTCCGTCAACCCGGACCCGGACTTCGTCCTCTCCATCCACACCTGCGCGGCGCTGCCCGCCACCCCCAAGGACACCGGCGCGACCGACAACTTCATCTGCGACAAGAAGTACGACGACCTGTACGCGCGGCAGCTCGCCGAGTACGACACGGCGAAGCGGGCGGACCTGGTCAAGCAGATGCAGTCGCGGCTGTACGACTCCGGCTACATGAACGTGATGGCCTATCCGAACGCGGTCGAGGCCTATCGCACCGACCAGATCAAGTCGATCACCACCATGCCCGAGGCCGCGGGCAACATCTTCGGGCAGGACGGCTACTGGAGCTGGTGGTCGGCGGTTCCCGCCGCCTCTTCCGGTGAGTCCTCCGACGATTCGAGTTCGACGGGCGTCATCATCGGCATCGTCGCCGGGGTCGTCGTGGTGGCGGGTGCCGGGGTGTTCTTCGCGATGCGGCGCCGCTCCACCGCCGAGGACCGCGAGTAGGGAGCCGGACCGCGATCGACGAGAAGACCGCGAACAGCGAGTAGTAAGAGCCACTGATGACCGCTGAGGCAACACCAGCGCTGGTCGAGGAGACCGGCGGTCCGGCTACGGCCGGGCCGTCGGCCCGCGGCCCGAGGGCGCGCACCACCACCGCGTATCTGCGTTATGTGGCGGGCAAGTTGGGCGGCGCGGCCGTCTCGCTGCTCGCCGTTCTCGTCACCAGTTTCTTCCTCTTCCGGCTGATCCCGGGCGACCCGGTGAAGTACATGACGGGTGGCCGCCAGGTGTCGGCCGAGCAACTCGCCAACTACCGGCGCGAGTTCGGGCTCGATCTGCCGATGTGGCAGCAGTTCACGGACTACTGCGGCAAGGCGCTGACCGGTGACCTCGGAACGTCGTACCAGTTCCGGGCGCCCGTCATGGACAAGGTCACCGAGGCGCTGCCGAACACCCTGCTGCTGACCGGCACGGCGTTCGTCCTGTACACCGCGCTCGGCATCTTCCTCGGCACCCGCTCCGCCTGGCGCAACGGCGGGCTCGGCGACCGGCTCAACACCGGTCTGGCACTGACCCTCTACTCGATCCCGTCGTTCTGGCTCGGGCTGCTGCTCATCATCGTCTTCTCGGTGGGCATCGGGCCGGTTCCCGGACTCTTCCCGACCGGCGGCATGGAGTCGGGCGGCGAGCAGGGCTTCGCGTACGTCCTCGACGTCGCCCACCACCTGGTCCTGCCGGTGGTCACACTCGTCGCCGTCGAGTACGGGCAGACCCTGCTGGTCACCCGTTCCGCGCTGCTGGACGAGATGGGCAGCGACTACCTCACCACCGCACGTGCCAAGGGCCTGCGGGACGACCGGGTCCGCCGCCGTCACGCGGTGCCCAACGCGCTGCTGCCGACGGTCACGCTGATCTTCGTCAATCTCGGCCGCACGGTCGCGGGTGTCATCCTCGTGGAGACCGTGTTCTCCTGGCCGGGGCTCGGCGGCCTGTTCTACCAGGCGCTGAGCGTGCCCGATCTGCCGTTGGTGCAGGGGCTGTTCTTCATCTTCGCGGCGGCGGTGATCGTGATGAACACACTGGCCGACCTGATCTATCCGCTTCTGGACCCCCGGGTGGGCCGATGACCACGACCGAGTCGGACGGGCCGCTGACGCCCGACGCAGTGCCCCGCGTGTCCACGGCCGGACCGCGCGCCCTCGCCCGGCAGCGCCGCCGCCGTTCCGCCGCGCGCTTCTGGCGGCAGTACCGCGCCCACCGGGCCGGTGTCGTCGGTCTCGCCGCGCTCGCGCTGTTCGCGCTGGTCGCACTGACCGCGCCGCTGACCGTGGGCGCGGGCGTGCAGAACGTGACGGACGCGCCGGGCGGCCCCATGGAGAGCCCCAGCGCCCGATTCCCGCTGGGCACCGACCAGTTCGGCCGTAACCTGCTGGGCCTGGTGGTGTGGGGGTCCCGCGTCTCGCTGCTCGTGGGGCTGCTCGCCGCCGTCCTGTCCGTCGCGATCGGCGCGCTCATCGGCATCACCGCCGGGCACTTCCGCGGCTGGTACGCGACGGTGATCATGCGGATCACGGACTGGTTCCTGGTGATGCCGACGCTCGTCCTCGCGATCGCCCTCGCGACCGTCCTGTCCCGCTCCCTCGGCACCATCATCCTGGCGATCGGCGTCACCACCTGGCCCACGACGGCCCGCCTGGTGCGCGCCCAGACGCTGGCGGTGGAGTCCCGGCCGTACATCGAACGCGCCAAGGCGCTCGGCGGCGGCCACTGGCACGTGATGTCCCGCCATGTGCTGCCCAACGTGATGCCGCTGGTGCTGGCCCAGACGACCCTCATCATCTCCTCGGCGATCCTCGCCGAGGCGACGCTCGCCTTCCTCGGCCTCGGCGATCCGACGGTCGTGTCCTGGGGCGGGCTGCTCCAGGACGCGCGTGAGGCGGGCGCGGTCAGCTCCGGCGACTGGTGGTACCTCGTGCCGCCGGGCGTGGCGATCGCCGTCGTGGCCCTCGCCTTCACGCTGTGCGGCCGCGCCGTGGAGTCCGTCCTCAACCCCAGGCTGGGGGTGTCCCGTTGAGCCTGCTCGACATCCGCGACCTCGAAGTGACCTACGCCGGCGGGGCGGCCGCCGTACGCGGGGTGAGCCTCTCCCTGGAAGCGGGGCGGAAGCTCGGCATCGCCGGCGAGTCCGGCTGCGGCAAGTCCACGCTGGCGCTCGCGCTGCTGCGGCTGCTCCCCGCGGGCACGCGCACGAGCGGACGGATCCTGCTGGACGGCGAGGACGTCCTGACGATGAAGTGGGGCCGGGTGCGGGCGGTCCGCTGGGCGGGCGCCTCGATCGTCTTCCAGGGCGCGATGCACTCGCTGAACGCCGTGCACCGCGTCGGCGACCAGATCGCCGAGCCGATCCTGCTGCACCGCAGGGCCACCCCCGCGGGCGCGAGGAAGAAGACGGGCGAGCTGCTGGAGCAGGTCGGACTCCCCGCCGCCCGCGCGGAGGCGTACCCCCACGAGCTGTCCGGCGGACAGCGCCAGCGCGTCATGATCGCCATGGCGCTGGCCTGCGACCCGCGGCTGGTCGTCGCCGACGAACCGACCACCGCGCTCGACGTGATGATCCAGGCGCAGATCCTGCGCCTGATCGAACAGCTCGTCGCGGACCAGGACCTGGGCCTCGTCATGATCAGCCACGACCTCGCGGTGCTGGCCGACACGTGCGACCGGCTGGCGGTGATGTACGCGGGCCGCGTGGTCGAGGAGGGCCCCGCCCGGCAGGTGTACGAGGACGCGCTGCACCCGTACGGCAAAGCCCTGTCGGCGGCGTTCCCGCGGATCGGTGACGCCGCGTCCCGGTTCGCGCCGCGCGGCCTGCCGGGCGACCCGCCGGACCCCGCCGACCTGCCGGCCGGCTGCACGTTCCATCCCCGGTGCGCGGTGGCACTGGACGGCTGCGCCACGCAGGACCAGCCGCTGCGTACGGCGGGCCCGCGGCGCCGGGCGGCCTGCGTGCACATCGGCACCACACCCGGGCAGGACGCCCCGGCACCCACCCGCACCACCCCCGGTCCCGGCACCTCCGCCGCCCCCTCGGGCGCCGCACCCGCCGGCCCCGACGGCACGACCGGCCACCGGCCCGCCGCCGCACACCCGGGACCGGGCACCCCCGCGGCCGGCCCGGACACCTCACCCCCCGCCCCCGGCACTCCCACCGCACACCCGGACACCTCACCCCCCGCCCCCGGCGGGACAACCGCCCGCCCGGGCACCACGGACGACGACGCGAGGAGTACCGCGTGACCACCTCCCCCGGCGCCGGTCGCGAACGCCCGCCCACGCAGCCGCTGTTGAGTGCCGAGGGACTGCGCGTCTCCTTCCCCGGGCGGCACGGGGCCGAGCGGGCCCGCGCCGTCGACGGCGTCGACCTGGACATCCGGCCCGGCGAGGTCGTGGCCCTGGTCGGGGAGTCGGGCTGCGGCAAGACGACGCTGGCCCGGTCCCTGCTCGGCCTCGTCCCGCCGACCGGCGGCCGGGTCACCTTCGACGGGAAGCCGCTCGACTACACCTCGCGCGCCCTGAAGGCGTACCGCAAGCGCGTCCAGCTGGTCCTCCAGGATCCGAGCGGTTCGCTCAACCCGCGGCACACCGTGTACGACGCGGTGGCGGAGGGACTGCGCGTCCACCGCTACGGCGGCGACGAACGCGCGGCCGTGGCGGAGGCGCTCTCCCGGGCCGGGCTCCGGCCCCCCGAACGCTTCTTCCTCCGCTACCCGCACGAGCTCTCCGGCGGCCAGCGCCAGCGCGTGGTGATCGCGGGCGCACTGGTCCTGGAACCCGAACTCCTCGTCGCCGACGAGCCGGTGGCCTCCCTGGACGCCTCGGTACGCGGCGAGATCCTGTCCCTGCTCCTGCGGCTGCGCACCGAACTGGGCCTCGCCGCCCTGGTGGTGACCCATGACCTGGGCCTGGCCTGGAACATCGCCGACCGGGTCGCCGTCATGTATCTCGGCCGCATCGTGGAGACGGGCGAGGTCGAGCACGTACTGACGGCACCTCAGCACCCTTACACCCAGGCCCTGTTGTCAGTTCTGCCGGAAGCGCCGGGCGAGCCGGTCGTCCTGACCGGCGAGCCACCGGACCCCTCCCGCATCCCGTCCGGCTGCCGCTTCCACGTCCGCTGCCAGATCCTGGCGAGCGGGGAGGCCGAGCGGGCCGGGGTCGCGGACGCGTGCCGCGGCCAGGACCTGGACGTGCTCGGCGGGGGCGGCGAGGCGCAGGTCGCCTGCCACTGGGCCAGGACCCGCGTGACCGCGTAGAACGCCCGCTGCCGACGGAGAGGGGGCCGGTGCAGTGCACCGGCCCCCTCTCCGTGGACGAACGCCCGACTACTCGCCCTCGTACGCCTCGATCAGCTCCCGCGACCGCTTCACGTCGTCCGCGATGGCCACCAGCAGCTCGTCGATGGAGTCGAACCTGGCCTGGCCGCGGACGAAGGCGAGGAAGTCGACGGCGACGTGCAGGCCGTACAGGTCCAGGCCGACCCGGTCGATGGCGTACGCCTCGACGGTCCGCTCGGTGCCGTCGAACTGCGGGTTCGTGCCGACGGAGATGGCGGCCGGCATCGCCTCGCCCTGGGCGTGCAGCCAGCCGGCGTAGACGCCGTCGGCGGGGATCGCGGTGTGCGGCAGCGTCTCCACGTTGGCGGTGGGGAAGCCCAGCTCACGGCCCCGCTGGGCACCGCGCACGACGACGCCCTCGACGCGGTGCGGACGGCCGAGGATCTCGCGTGCGCCCTGGATGTCGCCCTCGGCGACCAGTCGGCGGGTGAGGGTCGAGGAGAAGGGCTCCCCGGCACCGGCCTCACCGGTCACGTACAGGTCCACGACCTCGACCTCGAAGTCGTACGTCCGCCCCTGCTCGCGCAGGAAGTCGACGTTGCCCGCGGCCCGGTGACCGAAGCGGAAGTTGGGCCCCTCCACGACGGCCTTCGCACGCAGCTTGTCGACGAGGACCTTGGCGACGAAGTCGGCGGGCGACAGCTTCGAGAACTCGGTGGTGAAGGGAAGGATGAGCAGGGCGTCCACACCCAGCTCGGCCATCAGCTCGGCCCGCCGGTGGTGCGGCGCGAGCAGCGGCGGATGGCTGCCGGGGCGCACCACCTCGCTGGGGTGCGGGTCGAAGGTGACGACGACGGAGGGAACGCCCAGCTCGCGGGCGCGGTCCACGGCATGCCGGATGATCAGCTGGTGCCCGCGGTGCACCCCGTCGTAGGAACCGATGGTGACGACGCTGCGCCCCCAGTCCTCGGGGATGTCCTCCAAGCCACGCCAGCGCTGCACTGTGACCGCTCCTTGTCGAACCTGTGTCCGTGGTTGCCTCATACGCAGGACTAAGGGTGCCATGCCGAGGTGATTCGGCTCGCATCGGCATGGACGCTGTGACGGGGCGCACCCTCCCCGCCGGGCTCAGACGGGGACCCGTACCCCCGCCAGTTTCTCGATCAGGCGCCGGGCGCTGGGTCCCACCACCGCGGACCAGTCCTGCGGAGCGTCGGTGAGCCAGCCCGCGGCCAGGGCCGCGAAGCCCGGCACTTCCCTGGCCAGGTCGACCAGCCCGCAGTCGAGAAGGGTCGCGCCGTCCGGGGTGCGGACCAGCAGGAGACCCGTACGGCGCACCAGCTCACGGGCGTGTCGTCCGTCGCCGCGTGCCGCACCGGCCGCAGCGGCACGCAGCAGGGCGTCGAGGACGCCGAGGTCCCGCTCACCGGCGAGCAGCAGTTCCAGCAACTCGTGCCTCAGTGCCCGCGAGCGCGGGCTGCCCGGGGCTGCCAGGACGGACGCGAGCCGGGCCCGCACCGCGGGCGGTCCGCCGTCCAGCAGACCCGTGACGAGGGGCAGGAGCACCGCACGTGCGTCGCCGCCGTGTTCGAGCCGGCGTTCGACGCAGGCGGCCACGTGCCGGGCGGTACCGGGACACAGCTCGACGGCCTC
The DNA here is from genome assembly GCF_042871785.1 of Streptomyces sp. NPDC005551. NCBI lineage: Bacteria > Bacillati > Actinomycetota > Actinomycetes > Kitasatosporales > Streptomycetaceae > Streptomyces > Streptomyces sp. NPDC005551. The sequence goes on from NZ_JBIAJE010000012.1 coordinate 47,594, forward strand.
CCGTACGAGAGCGGCGACGCGGTGGGCGAGCGCGGGCGTGGTGGCGTCGGCGAGGGTGCGCAGCACGTCGCCCGTGTCGGAGGCGGGTTGCCGCAGCCGCGTCCGGAAGGCGTCGAGCACCGGCGTCGGATCCGTGGTGAGAGCGGGGACGAGGGCGCTCGCGGGAAGCTGCGGGCCACCGGCGGCGAAACGCTCCAGCGTCGCGGGCAGATACCGGTCCCGGGTCGCCGGGTCGTGGACGAGGAGGGCGAGCGCCGCACCGTGGGCGGCGCCGTCGGCGGGGCGGACCAGCAGTGCGAACGCCGCGTGGCGCAGCAGGTCACGGTCGGCCTCGGTGCGCACGTGCGGCGCGGTGCGCAGCCCGTACGTCATCGCGGCCGCGCGCCGGGCGGGCCGCTCGTCGTGGGCCCAGCGGTCGACCGCCCGGCACATGGCCGACGGTTCCTCCTCCGCGAGGGCGGCGAGCAGTTCGTCCCCGCGCGGATGGGCGCACCCGGCGAGGGCCTCCGTGAGGTCGTCGGGTGCCCGCCTGCGGTGGGCGTACAGCAGGGCCTGGGCGGCTCTCGCCACGGTGGCGTCCGGCGTCGCGGGCAGCGGACGCTCGTCGTCGAACCAGCGGGTCAGGTGCGGTGGTACGGCGGCGGGGTCGGCGGCGAGGAGCCGGGCGACGGCGTCCAGATAGCGGGGCGTCGACGGGCGGGAGTCTTTGGGCACGGGAGGTTCCGCCCGCGCGCCGGGGCCGGCCGCGGAATCGTCCGCGGCCTCGCCGTGGTCGCTCGGGCACGCACCGGAAGCGTCCGTGTGAGCGCCCGCGACCCCGGACGCGCCGGGAGCGTCCCTGCGAGCGCCCCCGACCTCGCCATGATCCCGCCGGCGCGCGTGGGGACCGACAGCGCGGGCGTCGGTGGAACGGTCCGCGGCCTCACCCTGATTCCGCCAGGGCTGCCGGGCGGAGGTCCGCCGGCCCGGGGCCGCCGGGTGCGGTGCGTCGTCCGCGACCACCAGTCGCCGCAACAGCTCGAACCGTTCCGACGCCGGCAGCCGCACCGCCTCCCAGAACCACGGCCCGAACTCCCCCGGCACCCGCCGCCCCTGCGCCCGCCACATGACGATCCGCTCGGCGAGCTGCCGCAGTACCCCGGTGTACGGGGTCGCGTCGGGTACGCGCACCAGGACCTCGCGCAGCAGACGGGCGGCCCACCAGACGGCGTCGCCGGACGGCTCGGGCGCCGTGGGCAGCAGGGCGTCCACGGCGTCGACCAGGTCCTCGAGGCGAGCGGCGGCGGGTTGGGCGCCGCCGTGCTGCCCGGCCGGCAGGAGGAACGCCTCGACGACCGGGCCGATACGGTGCCGCGGCACGGGAGGCGTACGGCGGTACGCGTCCGCGGCGGCCTCCCCTCCTGCCCGGGAAAGGCCGGGCGGGGCGGGCTCCGCGGGACGGGACGGAAGCCGGTCGTCGCCCGCCCCGGACGGGATCTCCCGGGCCCGGTGGACGAGCGCGTGCAGGGCCGCGTCCAGGTCGAGATGCATGCCCTGGATCCAGTCGGCGAGTTCCTCGTGGGCGAAGCGGTAACCGGTGCCCGCGGGCACGACGAGGCCCTCGGCGAGGACGGCCGAGGCCCATCCCGTGGCGGCGCCGAGCCGGCTCGCGGGAGCCGTGCCCCACGGGAAGACGGACTCGAAGGCCGCGCGGTCCAACTCCCCCTGCCCGGGGCCGAGACAGCGCCGTGCGGCCTCGTGCAGCTGCCCGGAGACCCGCGCCGCGAGCCGGCGCACGGCGGTGCCCCGCAGCCCGTTCGCCGCCGCGAGCCGGACCGCGACGCGCAGGCACATCAGGTCCAGGTGGGCCGCGAAGACCTCGTCCCGGCCGACGGGACCCCCCGGCGTCCAGTCGGCCCCGGCGGGCAGGGCCGCACGCACCTCCGCGAGCAGCCGCAGGGTCAGGGGGTGGCGGGCGTCGGCGTCCCGGAGGACGCCGTCGGGGATCCCGTGGCGTGCGCGGGCCCGCCGGGCCGCCTCCTCGCCCAGGTCGCCGAGCCACACGCAGGGCGGCAGACGATCACCGTCGGCCGGCACGGACCCCCCGCCCTCACACCCCCCGCCCCCCGGCCCACGCACTTCCCGCCCATCACACCCCGGGCCCAGGTCCTCGCGCTCCCCACACCCCGGGCCCTCGATCCGTGGCGCCCCGCACCTCGGCCCACGCACTTCCCGCCCATCACACTCACGCCCCTCACCCGGGCGCACCCCCGCACCACCACCTCCGACCGGACCCGTCCCGTCACCCGCGGGGCCCGCGCTCGCGGGGCCCGACGCCCGATCCGTGCCCCCGCCGACCAGCACCCGCCCGTCCCGCCCCCGCGGCGGTTCACAGCCGCCGGCACCCCCGCCCGCCCCGTGCAGCAGCTCCCGCGGGAACTGCTCCCCCGCCTGTTCCCAGTACTCCTCCCGGCACGCGACGACCAGCCGCGCACCGCTGTCCCGCAGCCACGCAACCGTCCCCGCCGCCCACTCGGCGAGCCGGTGGGCCGGCCCGGGCGGCATCTCCTCGGGGCTGTCGAGAAGCAGCAGCAGCGGACGGCCGGCGGTCCGCGCGAGCCGGGCCAGGCGCCCGGGGCCGATGTCGCCCAGCTCGCCCGCGCGGCCGGCGGGCGGCAGCCCACCTGCGGCGTCGCCGTCCGTACCGGCACCGGCCCCGGGAGACCCCGGCTCCCCGGACCGCGAGGCCGCCACGATCCGCCCCGCCCGCTCGAGCGCCCGCGCCGCCGCGTCGGCCACCGAGGTGTCCGCGGCGCGCAGGTCCGCGCCGCGCAGCCACAGCGTGGGCGCCGGTTCCGGGCCCTGGGCCCTTCGTGCGGCCAGCGCCGCCAGTTCCGTCGTACGGCCGCTGCCCGGCCGGCCGACCAGTGCGAGCACCACCGGCCTGCCGGTCGTGAACGCCGCGAACTCCCTGATGACGTCGGGCCGTTCGGCGGTCTCCGGCGCCCCGGCGAAACTCCCCGTGCCGAAGCCCGTCCGCCGGCCCTCCCCCGGGCCCGCCGCCACCCCCGGGTCCGCGGGCGGACAGGCGGCCGAGGAGCCCGTACGGGCCCGCCCGCCCGCGCCGGAACGCCCGGCGGCCCCGCCCCTGGAGAAGGCGACACCGGCACCCGCACCCGCACCCGCACCCGCACCCGCACCCGCACCCGCACCGAACACGGTCCCCGGCCCGTCCGACCCCAGCGACGTGGCCGTGAGCTCCAGCACCCCCGCCAAATTCAGATCGGCCCCGTACGCGGGCACCGTCGACGCGTTGCGCGCCAGCAGGTCCGCGAGCACGGGCGGCAGGACGGTCCGGCGCAGGGGCACCGCCAGGCCCGCCGTCCGGTGCCCGGTGTGCAGGGCGGTGCCGAGTACCGCGACGACCGCGCCGGTCGCCGCGTCGAGCACGGGGCCCCCGGCCGCTCCGCCGCCCGGCCGGAGCGCGTCGGTGCCCGCCGTGCCGATCGCCAGCTCCAGGGCGGAGTCGAGCCGGTGGGGACGGTCCGTCGCCGGATACGTCGCGGCCGTCACGCCCAGCACGCGCGCCTCCCGCCAGCCGCCCGCGGCGATCCTGACGTACGCGCCGGTCTGGACCCCGTTCCGCACGGTGACGGGCAACGGGCAGAGGCCGAGGTCGTCGGTGCGCACGAGAGCCAGGTCCGCCTCGGGCAGTGCGGTCACGGAGTCGGCGCCCACCACGCGGACGCGGCCGTCGGGGCTGCGCAGGACCAGCCGGGCCAGGCCGTCCACCGCCTCGTGGCTGGTGACGACGGTGCCATGGTGGTCGGCGGCGAAGCCCGTGCCGCGCGGGCGGCCCGCCAGATCGCTGACCTGCACCAGGGCCGCGTCCGGGGCCGCCACCGGGGCGACGTCCGGTGTCCGCCGGCCCCCGGTCCGAGGGCCACGTCCCGCCATGGTCGAACCTCCCTGCCGTGCGCCTGGTTCCGACGGTAGACAGGGGTTGATCAGCGGGACGGATCGCGTGATGAACGCGCCCCCTCGCACACCCTCGGTTCACTCCGAGCGCCCGTCCGAAGGGGTGAACGGACGGGCGCGGATGGATACACCCTTGGAGGGGGGAACCGAGGGGGGACCGTGGAGCGGCGATCAGGAACGACAGCGTGACCGTCGCTCCACGGACACCGGACGAGCCGGCCGGACGGGACCGCCCGGCGCGGTGCTCAGCCGAACACCGCCAGGCTCTTCGCCTTGCCCTTCTGTGCCTCCACCAACGCGAGGAAGCGCCCCGTCGGGTCGTAGACGGCCACGGCGCCCGCTCCCGTGTACTCCTCGGGCATGTCGAGGCGCACGCCGTTGAGGAGCAGCCGGGCCCGCCGGTCGTCCACGTCCCAGCGGGGGAACGCGGCGGCGGCGGCGTCGGCGATGGGCATCACGGTCAGCTCCTGCTGGAGCTGGTCCAGAGTCCTCGCCGTGTCCAGCTTGTACGGGCCGACGCGGGTACGGCGCAGAGCGGTCAGGTGGCCCCCCACCCCGAGGTCCGCGCCGAGGTCGCGGGCGAGCGCCCGGATGTAGGTGCCCGAGGAGCACACCACGGACACGATCAGGTCGAGCACGGGCGTGCCGTCCTGCGCGACCGCGTCCCGGACGTCGTACACCGCGAACGACGAGATGGTCACCGGCCGGGCCGGGATCTCGAAGTCCTCGCCCTCACGCGCCCGCTTGTACGAGCGCACCCCGTCGATCTTGATGGCGCTGACCTTGGACGGCACCTGCATGATGTCGCCGCTCAGCTTGGCGATCCCGGCGTCGATGGCGTCGCGCCCGATGCCGGAGGCGTCGGCCGAGGAGATGATGTCGCCCTCGGCGTCGTCCGTCAGCGTGTTCTGGCCGAGCCGGATCGTGCCGAGGTACTCCTTCTCGGTGAGCGCGAGGTGTCCGAGCAGCTTGGTCGCCTTCTCGACGCCGAGGACGAGCACGCCCGTCGCCATGGGGTCGAGAGTGCCGGCGTGGCCGACGCGGCGGGTTCTGGCGATCCCGCGCATCTTGGCGACCACGTCGTGCGAAGTGAAGCCCGACGGCTTGTCGACGACGACAAGCCCGTCGGGCGTCCTGTGCTTCTCCGTCATTCGGCGGCGTCGTCCTCGTCGTCGTCCTCGCCCGGCTTCTTGTACGGGTCGGCGTCGCCCGCGAAGGCGGCGCCCGCCGAGACCTCGCGGACCTTCGCGTCGGAGGCCCGCGCCTTGTCAAGGAGGTCCTCGATGGTCTTGGCGGTGTCGGGCAGGGCGTCCGCCACGAAGGTGAGGGAGGGCGTGAACTTCACACCGGCCGCCGCACCCACCGCGGAACGGAGCACGCCCTTGGCGCTCTCCAGGCCCGCGGCCGCGGCCGCCCGCTCCTCGTCGTCCCCGTACACCGTGTAGAAGACGGTCGCCTCCCGGAGGTCCCCGGTGACCCGGGTGTCCGTGATGGTCACATGCGAACCGAGCCGCGGGTCCTTGATCCCGCGCTGCAGCTTCTGGGCCACCACCTCTCGGATGAGGTCCGCCAGCCTCTTAGCCCGCGCGTTGTCGGCCACTGGTCCGTCTCCTTCTTCGCCTTGCTTGTTCCGTCAGTCTTCGTCTTTGTGGAGTCTGCGCCGAACCGACAGCAGATCCACCTCCGGTCGCGCCGCGACGAGCCGTTCGCACCGGTCCAGGACGTCGGTGAGGTGCTCGGTGTCCCCGGAGACCACCGCCAGACCGATCTCGGCCCTGCGGTGGAGGTCCTGGTTGCCCGTCTCCGCCACGCTCACCGGGTACTTCCGCTGAAGCTCGGCGACGATCGGCCGGACGAGGGAGCGCTTCTCCTTCAGCGAGTGGACGTCGCCGAGAAGCAGATCGAAGGACAGTGTCCCCACGTACATGTGTGTCCGGATGTCCCGCCGGTACGGGGTAGATGGCCCAGCCAAATGTTTGGCGGGACACCAGAACCGTACAACGAAGGGCCGGGGTCCTCGACAGGGTTTCCGGGGCGCTGCCCCGCAAACGGCAAGCTGGCCGGCGGTGACTTGTCACCGCCGGCCAGCTCACACAACCGCTTTACGAGCGCGGCTTCTCGCGCATCTCGTACGTCGCGATGACGTCGTCGACCTTGATGTCGTTGAAGTTTCCGAGGTTGATACCACCCTCGAAGCCTTCGCGGATCTCGGTGACGTCGTCCTTGAAGCGACGCAGCCCGGAGATGTTGAGGCTCTCCGCGATGACCTTGCCGTCGCGGATGAGGCGCGCCTTGGTGTTGCGCTTGACCTCGCCCGAGCGGACCAGGACACCGGCGATGTTGCCCAGCTTGGACGACTTGAAGACCTCGCGGATCTCCGCCGTGCCGAGCTCGACCTCCTCGTACTCCGGCTTCAGCATGCCCTTCAGGGCCGCCTCGATCTCCTCGATGGCCTGGTAGATCACCGAGTAGTACCGGACGTCGACGCCCTCGCGCTCGGCCATCTGCGCCGCGCGGCCCGCAGCGCGGACGTTGAAGCCGATGACGATCGCGTCGGAGCCGGTCGCCAGGTTAATGTCCGACTCGGTGACCGCACCCACACCGCGGTGCAGGATGCGGATGTCGACCTCTTCGCCGACGTCGAGCTGGAGCAGCGAGGACTCGAGAGCCTCCACCGAACCGGACGCGTCGCCCTTGATGATGAGGTTGAGTTCCTGCACCAGACCGGCCTTGAGGGCCTCGTCCAGGTTCTCCAGGGAGAACCGGACTCCGCGCCGGGCGAAGTTGGCGTTGCGCTCACGCGCCGCGCGCTTCTCGGCGATCTGGCGGGCCGTGCGGTCCTCGTCGACGACGAGGAAGTTGTCGCCGGCGCCCGGGACGTTGGTGAGACCGAGGACGAGGACCGGGGTCGAGGGACCCGCCTCTTCCACGTTCTCGCCCTTGTCGTCGAGCATCGCGCGGACACGGCCGTACGCGTCGCCGACCACCATGGTGTCGCCGACCCGCAGGGTGCCTCGCTGGACCAGGACGGTCGCGACGGCACCGCGGCCGCGGTCGAGGTGGGACTCGATCGCAATACCCTGCGCGTCCTGCTCCGGGTTGGCCCGCAGGTCGAGCGAGGCGTCCGCGGTGAGGACCACGGCCTCCAGCAGGCTCTCGATGTTGAGGCCCTGCTTGGCGGAGATGTCGACGAACATCGTGTCGCCGCCGTACTCCTCGGCCACCAGCCCGAACTCGGTGAGCTGGCCGCGCACCTTGGTCGGGTCCGCGCCCTCGACGTCGATCTTGTTGACCGCGACCACGATCGGCACGTCGGCCGCCTTGGCGTGGTTCAGCGCCTCGATCGTCTGGGGCATCACACCGTCGTTGGCCGCCACCACGAGGATCGCGATGTCGGTCGACTTGGCACCACGGGCACGCATGGCGGTGAACGCCTCGTGACCCGGGGTGTCGATGAAGGTGATCTTGCGCTCTTCGTCGTTGACCTGAGTCGTGACCTGGTACGCACCGATGTGCTGCGTGATACCGCCGGCCTCGCCCGCGACGACGTTCGTCTTGCGGATGGTGTCGAGGAGGCGGGTCTTACCGTGGTCGACGTGACCCATGACGGTCACGACCGGCGGACGCGCGACGAGGAACTCCTCGCCACCCTCGTCCTCGCCGAACTCGATGTCGAAGGACTCGAGCAGCTCGCGGTCCTCCTCCTCGGGGCTGACGATCTCGAGGACGAAGTTCATCTCGTCCGCGAGGAGCTTCAGCGTCTCGTCGGAGACGGACTGCGTGGCAGTGACCATCTCGCCGAGGTTCATCATCACGCCGACGAGCGACGCCGGGTTCGCGCCGATCTTCTCGGCGAAGTCGGTGAGGGACGCACCGCGCGACAGGCGGACGGACTGTCCGTTGCCGCGAGGCAGCATGACGCCGCCGACCGACGGGGCCTGCATGGCCTCGTACTCCTGGCGCCTCTGCCGCTTCGACTTGCGGCCACGACGGGCGGGCCCGCCGGGACGGCCGAACGCACCCTGCGTGCCTCCACGGGCACCGGGACCACCCGGACGACCGCCGAAGCCGGGACGGCCACCGCCGCCACCGGGACCACCCGGACGGCCGGCGAAACCGCCGCCACCGCCACCGGGACCACCCGGACGACCGGCGAAACCGCCACCGGGACCAGCGGGACGACCGGCGAAACCGCCGCCGCCACCCGGACGACCGCCGCCACCGGCACCGCCGGGACGACCGCCGCCACCGGGACCGCGGCCACCGCCGGGGCCACCACCGGGACGCGGGCCCGCAGCGGGACGCTGCGGCATCATGCCGGGGTTCGGACGGTTGCCGCCGGGGGCGCCGCCGGGACGCGGAGCGCCGCCCTGCGGGCGGGGCATGCCGCCCGGAGCCGGACGGGCACCGCCCTGGCCTTGCGGACGCGGAGCGCCACCGGGACCACCCTGCGGACGGGGACCACCCTGGCCGGCACCCTGCGGGCGCGGGGCGCCCGGGGCACCGGGGCCGCCGGGACGCGGAGCGCCGCCCGGACGGGGCGCCTGCGGGCGCGCCATACCGGTGGAGCCACCAGAGGTGAAGGGGTTGTTGCCCGGACGGGGACCGGCCGGACGGGCGCCCGGACGCGGGGCCTGACCGCCGGGACGCGCGGCGCCCTGACGGTCACCGCGGTCGCCGCGCTCGGGACGGTCACCACGGCCCTGGCCGCCCTGGCCGGGACCACCGGCGGGACGGGCACCGGGACGCGGGGCCTGGCCGCCGGGACGCGGAGCGCCCGGACGGGCACCCGCGGCGGGGGCGGAGGGAGCCGACGGAGCCGACGGGGCCGCCGGCGCCGAGGGCGGCGCGGTGAACTCGGGCGCGGCCGGAGCCGGAGCCGCCGGAGCGGGCTTCGGCGCGGGCTTGGGACCCGGGCGCGGGCCCGCTGCCGCCGGGGTGACCGGAGCGGCCGGGGCGGCAGGCGCCGCGGGCTTCTCGGCCGCGGCCGGCTTCGGGGCCGGCGGGCGCGGGGCGGCCGGACGGGCCGCCTGCGCCGGAGAGGGGGCTGCCGGACGAGCCGGCGAAGACTTGCGCGGGGCGGACTTGCCGCCGCCGTTGCTGCCCTGCTGGAAAGCATCGGTCAGCTTGCGTACAACGGGCGCCTCGATCGTCGAGGACGCCGAACGGACGAATTCACCGAGTTCCTGGAGCTTGGCCATGACGGCCTTGCTCTCAACTCCGAACTCCTTGGCGAGTTCGTATACCCGGACCTTAGCCACATCGCTCCTTTTAGGTCCGGGTTGCGTCCGGACCGTCGCTACTTCATGGGCGTACTCATCGCGTGCTCATCGAGTGCTCATCGCAATCTCGACCTACTTCCAACTCGCGGGGTACCAGGGGCCGCACGGGGTTCCGTGCGACACATGTCTTACGGTGTTGCCTGCTCGGCAACCGTCTCCTCGACCGCTCGGCGCAAGGCCGACATGTCGAGCACTCCCTGGGCACGCAGCGCCCGTGGGATCGCCCGGCGGCGGACCGCCAGGTCGAGACAGGCCACGGTGGGATGCACGTATGCACCCCGGCCGGGCAGCGTACCGCGAAGATCGGGGACGCATGCGTCCTCGATCGCCACGATGCGCAGCAGATCGGTCTTGGCCGCTCGATCCCGGCACCCCACACAGGTGCGTTCGGGGCATGCGCGGTCTCGCGTCCGGCCAGACACTCTTAAGTCTACCTCCCCGCACGGACCTCACCCCTTTGGGGCAAGAATCGAACAGTTGCCGTGCGTAAAACTGTCGTGATCGAAGCGTCACACGGCCGGGATCCGTCCCCCGGCCGTGCGGGTGCCCGCGTCAGTCCCGCTTCTCGTCCGGCTGCTCGGTGTCCGGGCGGATGTCGATGCGCCAGCCGGTCAGCCGGGCGGCGAGACGGGCGTTCTGGCCCTCCTTGCCGATGGCCAGCGACAGCTGGTAGTCCGGGACGGTCACCCGCGCGGAGCGGGCCGCGAGGTCGACGACCTCGACCTTGGAGACCCGGGCCGGTGACAGCGCGTTCCCGACCATGTCAGCCGGGTCGTCCGACCAGTCGACGATGTCGATCTTCTCACCGTTGAGCTCGGCCATCACGTTGCGCACCCGGCCGCCCATGGGGCCGATGCAGGCGCCCTTGGCGTTCAGGCCCGAGCGGGTGGAGCGCACCGCGATCTTCGTGCGGTGGCCGGCCTCGCGGGCGATGGCCGCGATCTCGACCGAGCCGTCGGCGATCTCCGGCACCTCGAGGGCGAACAGCTTCTTGACCAGGTTCGGGTGCGTGCGGGACAGGGTCACCGAGGGGCCGCGTACGCCCTTGGCCACCCGCACGACGTACGAGCGCAGGCGGGTGCCGTGCTGGTACTGCTCGCCGGGCACCTGCTCCTGCACCGGCAGGATGGCCTCCATCTTGCCGATGTCGACCATCACGTTCTTCGGGTCGCGGCCCTGCTGGACGACGCCCGTGACGATGTCGCCCTCCCGGCCCGCGTACTCACCGAGGGTCGCGTCGTCCTCGGCGTCCCGCAGGCGCTGCAGGATCACCTGCTTGGCGGTGGTGGCGGCGATACGGCCGAAGCCAGACGGTGTGTCGTCGAACTCGCGCGCCTCCTGCCCCTCCTCCAGCTCGGCCGGGTCCTCCTTCGCCCACACGGTCACGTGACCGCTCTCCCGGTCGAGCTCCACGCGCGCGTGGCGGCGGCTTCCGTCGGTGCGGTGGTAGGCGATGAGGAGGGCCGACTCGATCGCTCCGACCAGCAGGTCGAAGGAGATCTCCTTCTCCCGTACCAGGCCCCGCAGGGCACTCATGTCGATGTCCACGGCTACGCCTCCTCTGCGTTCTCTTCGTTCTCGTCGTTCTTGGTCCTGCGGTTGAACTCGACCTGGACGCGCGCCTTGGCGACGTCCGAGAAGGCGAGCCGCCTGGCGGTGGGTCTGCGCCCCTTCACGCCGGGCACTTCGACGTCGATGCCGTCGTCGTCGACCTGGAGGATCCGGGCGACCAGTTCGTCGCCCTCGCCCAGCTGGAACTTCACGAGCCGGTCGACGGCGCGTACGTAGTGGCGGTGCTCCGTGAGCTCGCGCTCGGCACCCGGGGTTCCGACCTCGAGGGTGTACTCGCCCTCGCCCATCGCGTCCGTCTCGTCGAGCTTCGCCGAGAGCGCGCGGCTCACATCGGCGATCTGGTCGAGGTCGGCACCGGTGTCCGAGTCGACGACGACACGCAGCACCCGCTTGCGCCCGACCGAGTCCACTTCGATCTGCTCGAGATCGAGTCCCTGAGAGCCGACGAGCGGTTCCAGCAGTTCTCGCAGCCTCTCGCTCTGGGTGGTGCTCATCCGGGTGACTCCTCGGCCGCGTGTGCTGTTGTGGGTTGGTCGTGTGTCAGGTGAAAGGGTATCCGGTCGCGGGGGGTGTTGCCGTCCACCGCGGGGGGCGGCACGCGGGACGGGACGCCCCCCGCTCCCGGGAGAGCCGCTGGCGGGCGCCGGGCCGGTGCGCGGGTACCGTGATCGCGGGCCTGCCGCCCTCCCTGTCGTTCGAGCCTGCCGAGGACGTCTGCCGTGCCGTTCACCCTGCCGCCGCGCACCCCGCCGGGGCCGCGCCGAAGGAGCCTGCTCGCGTCGGCCGCGGGCGCGTTCGCCCTCGCGGGCTGCACCTCCCGCGAGTCCGCCACCGACACCGCCGACGGGAGCCCCTCCGCGGGCGACCGGGCACGCGCGCGTGCGGCCCGCGACAGCGAGACGCTCGCCGCGCGGTACGCCGCCGTGATCGCCGCCCATCCGCCCCTGGCCGGGCGGCTGGACCCGCTGCGCGCCGAGGTCGTCCGCCACGTACGAGCCTTCGGAGCGGCCGCGCGGACGTCGGCCTCCCCCTCGCCCTCCCGTTCGGCGTCGGCATCGGTCTCCGCGGCTCCGTCCGCGAGCGCCTCCGCCGTACCGGAGCGGGAGAAGGACGCGCTCGCCGAACTGGCCGCGGCGGAGCGCGCCCTGGCGGACCGGCGCGCCAAGGAGCTGGTGGAGGTGCCGGGCGAGCTGGCCAGGCTGCTGGCCTCGGTGGCGGCGGCCGGCGCGGCCCACGCCTTTCTGCTGACGGGGGACGGCAAGTGAGCGCGGCGGGTACCGGGAAGAAGGCCGTGGAGCTGAAGGCCCTGCAGGCCGCGCTGGGCGCCGAACACGCCGCCGTGTACGGGTACGGCGTCGTCGGCGGCAGGATCTCCGCGGCGCGCCGGGACGAGGCACGGGCGGCCTACGACGCGCACCGGGCGCGGCGCGACGAGCTGGAGCGTCTCGTGCGTGACCTGGACGGGAAGCCGGTGGCCTCGGCCGCCGCGTACGCGCTGCCGTTCGCCGTGCCGGACTCGGCGGCGGCCGTGCGGCTCGCCGCCGAGCTGGAGGACCGGCTGGCCGGTGTCTACGGCGACCTGGTGCGGGCAGCCGGAGGGACACGGCGGCGCGGCGCCGCGGACGCGCTCCGGGAGGCGGCGGTGCGGGCGGTGCGCTGGCGCGGCGAGAGCGTAGCCTTCCCTGGGCTCGCCGAGCGGGCGGCCGGCCCGTCGGCGTCGGTGGCCCCGCCGACGTGACGCGACCTGGAAGGAACGACTCGCGGATGGCTTTCGAACCGCCGCAGCGCCTCGTGCGGGCGCTCGGCGAGACGCGGCAGAACGGGACCGACGCGGCCGCCGAGTGGCTGGAGAAGCTGCCCGAGCAGGTTCAGCAGGCCGTCGGTCTACGCGAGTTGACGGTCGAGCGGGTGCAGGCTCCGGGCGGCCGCAGCAGTCTGGTCGTCCTGGTCCGGCTGGCCGACGGGACACCCGCCGTGCTGAAGCTGGCGCCCGAGCGGGCCCGGCCCGCGCACGAGCGGGCGGCACTGGCGCACTGGGACGGCCTCGGCGCCGTGCAGCTGCTCGATCGCGGCGAGGCGCAAGGGGTGCTGCTGCTGGAGCGGCTGCACCCCGAGGTGTCGGTACGGTCGCTGCCCGAGGCGAAAGCGCTGCTGGAGGCCGCCGGGACACTACGGCGGCTGTGGGTCGAGCCGCCGTCCTGGCATGTCTTCGAGACGGTGGCCGAGCGGACCGGCCGGCAGGCCGAGGCGATGCGGGCGAGCGCCGACAGTGAGAGCGGACCGCTGGTGGACGCGGCGCTCGCGGCGCGTGAGGAGTTGCTCGCCGGTGACCCCGAACAGCGGCTGCTGCACGGCACGTTCCGGCAGAGCAAGGTGCTGGCCGGGGAGCGGATGCCGTGGCTGGCGGTGGGCCCCGATCCAGTGGTCGGCGAGTGCGCCTTCGACCTGGCCCGGCTGGTCCGGGACCGCGTGGAGGACCTGATCGCCTCGCCGTCGGGCGCGTCGATCACCCGCCGCCGGGTGAAGCGGCTGGCCGAGTCGCTGGACCTGGACCAGGAACGGCTGCGGGGCTGGACCCTGTTCCGGGCGGTGGAGTCCGGCGTCCGGGCCCGGCGGGTGGGGCGGGCACAGGACGCGGAGCTGCTGCTGGAGTTCGCGGGCTGGCTCTGAGCGGCCCACGGGGCCGCTCCCCGGCGCGGGCACGCGGTGACACGCGCGCCCCCACTGCTGAGGGCGGCCACCGCTTGACGCCGCGGGGCCGCCCTCCGGGCGACGACGGGAAGGGCCGGACGGGCCCTATGCCGACAGGCGGGCGATCGCCTCGTCGACGGTGAGCTCCTCGCGCTCGCCGGTGCGGCGGTCCTTGAGTTCCAGGACGCCCTCGGCGGAGCGCCGGCCGGCGACGAGGATCTTCGGCACGCCGATGAGTTCGGCGTCGGTGAACTTCACACCCGGCGACACGCCGGCCCGGTCGTCCACCAGGACCCGCACGCCGGCCTCGGCCAGCTTCTCGGAGACGTCCAGGGCCAGTTCGGTCTGCAGGGCCTTGCCTGCGGCGACGACGTGGACGTCGGCCGGGGCGATCTCCTTGGGCCAGCACAGGCCCTGCTCGTCCGCCGACTGTTCCGCCAGCGCGGCCACGGCACGCGAGACGCCGATGCCGTACGAGCCCATGGTCACGCGGACGGGCTTGCCCTGCTGGCCGAGGACGTCGAGCTGGAAGGTGTCCGCGTACTTGCGGCCCAGCTGGAAGATGTGGCCGATCTCGATGGCGCGGTCCAGCTTCAGGCCGGTGCCGCACTTCGGGCAGGGGTCGCCCTCCTCGACGACGACGACGTCGAGGTAGTCGTCCACCTCGAAGTCGCGGCCGGCGACGACGTTCTTCGCGTGCTTGCCGGTCTTGTTGGCGCCGGTGATCCAGGCGGTGCCCGGCGCGACACGCGGGTCGGCGATGTAACGGACCTTGTCCAGGCCCTGCGGGCCGACGTAACCCCGTACGAGGTCGTCGCGGCCCTCGAAGTCCTCGGCCGTGACCAGCTCGACGACCGCCGGGGCGAGGTGCTCACCGAGCTTGCCGAGGTCGACCTCGCGGTCGCCGGGGACGCCGACGGCCACGATCTCGCCGTCGACCTTGACCAGCAGGTTCTTCAGGGTGGCGGAGGCGGGGACGCCGAGGTGCCCGGCCAGCGTCTCGATGGTCGGGGTGTCGGGGGTGTCCAGCTCCTCGACCGGGCCGTGGTCTCCCTGGACGGGGGCGAGCGCGAAGGTGACCGCCTCCGTGTTCGCCGCGTAGTCGCAGGCGGGACAGTCCACGAAGGTGTCCTCACCGGCGGCGGCGGGGGCGAGGAACTCCTCGGAGGCCGAGCCGCCCATCGCGCCGGAGACGGCGGAGACGATGCGGTAGTCCAGGCCGAGGCGCTCGAAGATCTTCTGGTACGCGGCGCGGTGCAGCGCGTACGACTCGGCCAGGCCCTCGTCGGTGGTGTCGAAGGAGTACGAGTCCTTCATCTGGAACTCGCGGCCGCGCAGCACGCCGGAGCGCGGACGGGCCTCGTCGCGGTACTTCGTCTGGATCTGGTAGAGCATGACCGGCAGGTCCTTGTAGGACGTGCACTGGTCCTTGACGACCAGGGTGAAGATCTCCTCGTGGGTGGGGCCGAGGAGGTAGTCGCCGCCCTTGCGGTCCTTCAGGCGGAACAGCAGGTCGCCGTACTCCTCCCAGCGGCCGGACGCCTCGTAGGGCTCCTTGGGGAGCAGGGCGGGCAGCAGGACCTCCTGCGCGCCGATCGCGTCCATCTCCTCGCGGACGACGCGGGAGATGTTGTCGAGGACCTTCTTGCCCAGCGGCAGCCAGGACCAGATGCCGGCGGAGTTGCGGCGCACGTAGCCGGCGCGGACGAGCAGCTTGTGGCTGAGCGTCTCGGCGTCCGCCGGGTCGTCACGCAGTGTCTTGACCATCAAACGGGACATGCGCTGGACCTGGGCCATATTTCTCGACTCCTGCTGCGTAAGGGTGATGGCAAGGAGGTTAGCCGGGCGGTACGGGACGGTGGAAATCGGATTACGGGCGCCGCGCCGACCCGGGGGTGGCTAGCGGCGCCGCAGCGGGAGCGGAGCGCCCATGACCACGTACGGTCTCGGGGCGCTCGGGAACAGGACCTGGCGGGCCAGGTCCGTGTAGCCGAGCGAGCGGTACAGGCCGCGGGCGGGGCTCTCGGTGTCGATCGCCGAGAGGATGGAGCGGGGTTGTGCGGCGCCGTCCGTGAGGGTGGTGATCAGGGCGCGGCCGATGCCCTGGTTCTGGTGGTCGGGGTGGACGTGCAGCTCGGTGATCACGAAGGAGTTGTCGAGCCAGCCGTCCTGGCCCCGACCGCGCAGATACGGTTCCACGACGGTGGACCACCAGTGGGTGCGGTCGTTGGGCATGCCGTAGACGAAGCCGGCGAGCCGTCCGTCGGCGGTGGTGGCGCCGAGCGCGCGGGCCCCCGGGTAGACCAGGTGCCGCAGCACGATCTGCCGGCGTACGGCGATCTCCTCGGCGCCGAGCCCGAACGCGAGGGCCTGCACCGCGAGCGCCTCGTCGACCCGCGCGGCGAGATCCAGCGTGCCGATGACCACGTCGTCGGGGTGGTGGGGCCCCTGACCGGGAAAGCGCAGCATGCCGGGGAGACTACAGGCAGCTCCGGGGTGTCAGAACAGCACGCTCATGAAGGCCCCGACCTCGCGGAATCCCACGCGCCGGTACGTCGCCCGGGCGGCGGTGTTGAAGTCGTTGACGTAGAGACTGACGAGGGGCGCGACGTCGGCGAGGGCGTAGCGCAGGACGGCGGCCATGCCGGGCGCGGCGAATCCCCGGCCCCGGTACTCGGGGGCGACCCAGACGCCCTGGATCTGGCAGGCGTGGTCGGTGGCGGCGCCGATCTCGGCCTTGAAGACGACCTTGCCGTCCTCGTCCAGGCGGGCGAAGGAGCGTCCCGCGCCGACGAGTTCGGCGACCCGGGCCTGGTAGAGCAGTCCGCCGTCGCCGGCCGTCGGGGAGACGCCGACCTCCTCGGTGAACATCGCCACGCAGGCGGGCATGATCGTCTCCATCTCGTCCTTGCGCATACGGCGGACGTACGGATCCGGGGCGATGTCGTCGGGGAGCCGGTCGGTGACCATGAGCGGCTGGTTGCCGCGGACCTCGCGGGCGGGTCCCCAGTTCGGTTCGAGCAGGCGCCACAGCTGGGCGGTGGGTCCGGCGGGGCCGACGATGGAGGAGCAGCGGCGGCCCGTGCGGCGGGCGCGGTCGGCGAAGGCGCGGACGGCGCGGGGGGTGGCGCAGATGGGGACGAGGTTCGCGCCCGCGTAGCACAGGGACGTCAGCATGCCGTCCTCGTACCAGCCCCACATCTCGCCGCCGAGGCGCCAGGGGTCGAGGCCCGCGACCTTCACCCGGGAGGCCACGAAGGCGTTCGCCACCGGCTCGCTGTCGAGGACGGCGAGCGCGGCGTCCAGGTCACTCGGTTCGAGGACCCTGGTGGTGGTCTGGGTCAACACGTGCGGGGGCCTCACCATACGGTCTGCTGATCTCCGCACTGTACCTGTCAGGGGTGTGGGGCGCCGCCGGTGTCCGCGGCCCGGAAACCCGTGCGGCGGCCCGGGAGCGAGGGGCTCCCGGGGCGGGGGCGGTGGGCGCAGGGTCAGCCCGCGACCGACACCGAGGGCTCTCCGGAGGCGATGCCGTCGGCCTCCATCTGCTCGGCGATTTTCATCGCCTCTTCGATGAGGGTCTCCACGATCTTCGACTCGGGAACGGTCTTGATGACCTCGCCCTTGACGAAGATCTGCCCCTTGCCGTTGCCGGAGGCGACACCGAGGTCCGCCTCGCGCGCCTCACCGGGACCGTTCACCACGCAGCCCATGACCGCGACTCGCAGGGGCACCTCCATGCCGGTCAGACCGGCCGTGACCTCCTCCGCCAGCTTGTACACATCCACCTGCGCCCGCCCGCACGACGGGCAGGAGACGATCTCCAGACCGCGCTGCCTGAGGTTCAGCGACTCCAGGATCTGGATGCCGACCTTGATCTCCTCCACCGGCGGGGCCGACAGCGAGACCCGGATGGTGTCGCCGATGCCCTCCGAGAGCAGCGCGCCGAAGGCGACCGCCGACTTGATCGTGCCCTGGAACGCGGGGCCCGCCTCCGTCACACCGAGGTGCAGCGGGTAGTCGCAGGCCGCCGCCAGCTGCCGGTAGGCGTTGACCATCACGACCGGGTCGTTGTGCTTGACGGAGATCTTGATGTCCCGGAAGTCGTGCTCCTCGAAGAGGGAGGCCTCCCACAGCGCCGACTCCACCAGCGCCTCGGGCGTCGCCTTGCCGTACTTCTGCAGCAGCCGCTTGTCGAGCGAGCCCGCGTTGACCCCGATCCGGATCGGGGTGCCGGTGTCCTTCGCCGCCCGCGCGATCTCCTTGACCTGGTCGTCGAACTGCTTGATGTTGCCCGGGTTCACACGCACCGCCGCACAACCCGCGTCGATCGCCGCGAACACGTACTTCGGCTGGAAGTGAATGTCCGCGATCACCGGGATCTGCGACTTGCGCGCGATCGTCGCCAGCGCGTCCGCGTCGTCCTGCGTCGGACACGCCACCCGCACGATCTGGCATCCCGACGCCGTCAGCTCCGCGATCTGCTGCAACGTCGCCCCGACATCCGACGTACGCGTCGTCGTCATCGACTGCACCGAGACGGGTGCGTCTCCGCCCACGGCCACGGTTCCGACCTGGATCTGCCGGCTCTTCCGGCGCTCGGCGAGCTTGGTCGGAACGGACGGCATGCCGAGAGAAATCGCAGTCATCTGCTGTGCAACCCCAAGTTCTGGATCAAGGTCCCGGGACAGCGGGCTCCAGGAACCGAGATTACGGCACGGGCTCCGGCCCGAGCACATCCCGTGCGGAAACCCACTCATGAGTGACGGCCGGGCACACACCGTGCCCGGCCGTCATGAACGAAGTCGAACTAGCTGATTCTCACCGGGTTAACGACGTCCGCGATCAGCACCAGGATCGTGAAGCAGACGAAGATCCCGGCCACCACGTAGGCGACGGGCATCAGCTTGGCGACGTCGAACGGGCCCGGGTCGGGCCGACGCAGCACCTTCGCGACGGTCCGCCGCAGGGACTCCCACAGGGCGCCCGCGATGTGCCCGCCGTCGAGCGGGAGCAGCGGGAGCATGTTGAACAGGAAGAGGGAGAGGTTGAAGCCGGCGACGAGCAGCAGCATCATCGCGACCTGCTGGGAGGCAGGGATGTCCAGGGTGAAGACGTCACCGCCGATGCGGGCCGCGCCGACGACGCCCATCGGGGAGTCGGCCTCGCGCGGTCCGTCGCCGAAGGCCGCGTCCCACAGCGCGGGGACCTTGCCGGGCAGCGAGATCAGCGACTCGACGCCGTTCTGCATCATGTCGCCCATGCGGTCCACGGACTGACCGAACGACTGCTCGACGATGCCGGAGGCGGGGGTGAAGCCGAGGAAGCCCGCGTAGACGTACTTGCCCTCGACGTAGCCGCCGTTGCCGTCGGTCTTGCTGACCTGGTTCTTGATCAGGTGGGCGGTCAGGTCGAGCCGCTCGCCCTTGCGGTCGACGGTGAGCGTGACGTCGCGGCCGGGGTTGGCGCGGATGTCGGACTGGAGGCTCGACCAGTCCTCGACCGGCTTGCCGTCGAACGCGACGATCTTGTCGCCGAGCCTGAGCCCGGCGGCCTTGGCGGGTGCGGGCTGGTCGCCCTTCTCGCACTTCGTGCGGTTCTCGCTCTGCTGGATGACGCAGTCGGAGACCCGGCCGACCGTGGTCGTCTGGGTGTTGATGCCGAACGTCATCATCACGCCGAGGAAGATCGCCACGGCCAGGATCAGGTTCATGAAGGGGCCCGCGAACATCACGATGACCCGCTTCCACGGCTTGCGCGTGTAGAAGAGGCGGGTCTCGTCGCCGGGCTTGAGCTCCTCGAACGCGGCCGATCTGGCGTCCTCGATCATGCCGCGGAACGGGGAGCTGGAGCGGGCCTCCACCCTGCCGTCCGGTCCCGGCGGGAACATTCCGATCATGCGGATGTAGCCGCCGAGGGGGACGGCCTTGATGCCGTACTCCGTGTCGCCCTTCCTGCGCGACCAGATGGTCGGGCCGAAGCCGACCATGTACTGCGGCACCCGGATGCCGAAGAGCTTGGCCGTCGACAGATGCCCCAGCTCGTGCCAGGCGATCGAGATGAGCAGGCCGACCGCGAAGACGACTATGCCGAGGATCATCATCAGGGTCGTCATGCACGGGCCTCCGCGGTCGTGTGCGCCGTCGTCTTGGTCAGCTCACGGGCCCGGGCGCGCGCCCAGGTCTCCGCTTCGAGGACGTCCGCGACGGTCAGGGAAGTTCCCGTACGCGGGGTGCCGTGTTCCTCGACCACCCGGGTGACGGTCTCCATGATCCCGTTGAACGGCAGCGCGCCGTTCAGGAACGCGTCCACGCACTCCTCGTTTGCGGCATTGAACACCGCCGGCGCCGTGCCCGCGAGCTGCCCCACGTGCCGGGCGAGTCCCACGGACGGGAACGCCGCGGTGTCGAGCGGGAAGAACTCCCAGCTGGACGCCCTGGTCCAGTCGAAGGCGGGCGCCGCGTCCGGGACGCGCTCGGGCCAGCCGAGGCCGATGGCGATCGGCCCGCGCATGTCGGGGGGCGTCGCCTGGGCGAGCGTGGATCCGTCAATGAATTCAACCATCGAGTGGACATACGACTGCGGGTGCACGACCACCTCAATCCGTTCGAAGGGAATGTCGTAGAGGAGGTGCGCCTCGATGACTTCGAGCCCCTTGTTGACCAGGGTCGCCGAGTTCACCGTGATGACCGGTCCCATCGCCCAGGTGGGGTGGGCCAGGGCGTCCGCGGGGGTGACGTCCGCCAGCTCGGCCTTCGTACGTCCCCGGAAGGGGCCGCCGGACGCGGTGACGACCAGCTTGCGCACGTCGGCGCGGGTGCCGCCGGCGAGGGCCTGGAAGAGGGCCGCGTGCTCGGAGTCGACCGGGATGATCTGCCCCGGCTTGGCCAGCGCCTTCACCAGCGGGCCGCCGACGATGAGCGACTCCTTGTTCGCCAGCGCCAGGGTGCGGCCCGCCTCCAGGGCGGCGAGGGTCGGCGCGAGGCCGATGGAGCCGGTGATGCCGTTGAGCACGGTGTGGCAGTCGGAGGCGGCGACGCGGGTGGCCGCGTCGGGCCCGGCGAGGATCTCCGGAAGCGGTTCCCCCGCTCCGAACCGCGCCGCGAGCGCCTCGCGCAGTGCCGGCACGACGTCCTCGCGGGCCACGGCGACCGTCCTGACGCGCAGGCGGTGGGCCTGTTCCGCGAGCAGTCCGACCCTCCCGCCGGCGGCGGAGAGCGCGGTGACCCGGAACCGGTCGGGGTTGCGCAGCACGAGGTCGATGGCCTGGGTGCCGATCGATCCGGTGGAACCGAGGATCACGACATCCCGGACTCCGTCCACGGGGTCGAAAACGAGATGCGGATCGGCGAGGGGGACTGGACTGTCGCTCATGCCTCCATTGTGGCCGCAACCGGCGCCCGGCAGGGCAGGGCGCCCCACTCCCGTCTCTTCCGACACCCCGGACGTCGGCCGCGCCCGGTCGTCGCGGCGTCCTGGGGTGCCGCCGGAATCCGATGAGGGTGGCCTCCTGGGGCGCCGGGCGGGTCCCGGTCGCTCCGGCATGCCGAGAGCGCGGCCGAGCTGATCATCC
Source organism: Streptomyces sp. NPDC005551 (assembly GCF_042871785.1). NCBI lineage: Bacteria > Bacillati > Actinomycetota > Actinomycetes > Kitasatosporales > Streptomycetaceae > Streptomyces > Streptomyces sp. NPDC005551. The sequence continues at coordinate 68,669 of NZ_JBIAJE010000012.1, forward strand.
CCTACTGCTGAGGGGCAGCCGGCGTCGGTGTGTCGTCCGTCGCGGGCGGGGCGTGTGGGGACGGCACACCGGCGCCGGGGCAGGGCGCCCTTCCGGGGAACGGGTCAGCGAATGGGGCGGTGGACGTTCTCCCGGCGGCTCGGGCCGGGTGTCGCGTCGGCGATCCACGCCCCCTCGCCCGACGGGTCGACGACCCCGTGCTCCAGCCACTCGTACGTGCCCGACAGGACCCCCTTGACCACCGTGCGGTCGACGTCGTCGGTGTTGTTCCACAGCCGCCCGAAGAGCTCCTCGACGCGGATGCGGGCCTGGCGGCAGAAGACGTCGGCCAGTTGGTAGGCCTCCCGGCCGTGGTCCTCGGTGGTGCGCAGCAGTTCCGCGCGTACGCAGGCCGCGCTCATCGCGAAGAGTTCGGCGCCGATGTCGACGATCCGGCCGAGGAACCCCTGCTTGGTCTCCATGCGCCCCTGCCAGCGGGACATGGCGTAGAAGGTGGAGCGGGCGAGCTTGCGTGCGGTGCGTTCCACGTAGCGCAGGTGCCCGGAGAGGTCCACCTCGCGCTTGAACTCGCTGTACGAGTTCGGGAGCTGCCCGGGGCCCGCGACCAGCTTCGGCAGCCACTTGGCGTAGAAGACACCGGCGTTGGCGCCCGCCCTGGCCTTGTCGGACAGGGACTTGTCGGGGTCGATCAGGTCGCCGGCGACCTTCAGGTGGGCGTCGACCGCCTCGCGGGCGATCAGCAGGTGCATGATCTCCGTGGAGCCCTCGAAGATGCGGTTGATGCGCAGGTCGCGCAGGATCTGCTCGGCGGGGACCGCGCGTTCGCCGCGGGCGGCGAGGGACTCGGCGGTCTCGAAGCCGCGTCCGCCGCGGATCTGGACCAGTTCGTCGGCCATCAGCCAGGCCATCTCCGAGCCGTACAGCTTGGCGAGGGCGGCCTCGATGCGGATGTCGTTGCGGTCCTCGTCGGCCATCTGGGACGACAGGTCGAGAACCGCCTCCAGGGCGAACGTCGTCGCCGCGATGAAGGAGATCTTCGCCCCGACCGCCTCGTGGAACGCGACCGGCTTGCCCCACTGCTCGCGGGCCGCCGACCACTCGCGGGCGATCTTCAGGCACCACTTGCCGGCGCCCACGCACATGGCGGGCAGCGACAGCCGCCCCGTGTTAAGGGTGGTGAGCGCGATCTTCAGACCCGCTCCCTCGGCGCCGATCCGGTTCGCGGCGGGGACCCTGACCCGGTGGAAGCGGGTCACCCCGTTCTCGAGGCCCCGCAGTCCCATGAAGGAGTTGCGGTTCTCGACCGTGACGCCCTCGGACGCGGCTTCCACGACGAAGGCCGTGATGCCGCCCTTGTGCTCCTGCGACTTCGGCACGCGCGCCATCACGACGAGGAGGTCCGCGACCACGCCGTTGGTCGTCCAGAGCTTCACTCCGTCGAGGACGTAGTCGTCCCCGTCCGGGACCGCCGTCGTGGCCAGCCTGGCGGGGTCGGAGCCCACGTCGGGCTCGGTGAGCAGGAACGCCGTGATGTCCGTGCGCGCGCAGCGGGGCAGGAACGCGTCCCGCTGCTCCTGGGTGCCGAAGATCTTCAGCGGCTGCGGTACGCCGATCGACTGGTGGGCGGACAGCAGGGCGCCGGTGGCGGGGCTCGCGGAGCCGACCAGGGCGAGCGCCTTGTTGTAGTAGACCTGCGTCAGGCCGAGGCCGCCGTACTTGGTGTCGATCTTCATGCCGAGGGCGCCGAGCTCCTTGAGCCCGTTGATCACTTCGTCGGGGATCCGCGCCTCGCGCTCGATCCGGGCCCCGTCGATCTTCGTCTCGCAGAAGTCGCGCAGTTTGGCGAGGAACTCCTCGCCGCGCTGTGCCGCCTCGTCGGACGGCATGGGGTGCGGGTGGATGAGGTCGAGCCGGAAGCGGCCGAGGAACAGCTCCTTGGCGAAGCTCGGCTTGCGCCAGTCCTGTTCGCGCGCGGCCTCCGCGACCTGTCGGGCCTCACGTTCGGTGACTGTGGGCTGGTGGGGTGTTGCGGACAAGAGGCTCACCTCGCCGCGAATAGGGATCTTGGGACCGTTCGTTACCGACGGGTGCTACCCGATCGTATGTACCCGATCCGGTCCGCCCCCACCAGTCCTGGCGCAGCGTTCGGCTCAACGCCCGGCCGCTCGGGCTCGCCTCCGTCCCTCCGCGGACGCGGTGCGGGTGTTGCGCCGCGGGCCCCTTCGGGGGACCGTCTGGGGCACGTACCCGCACCGGCGGGCGCGTGTCCCTTCGGGGGACCTCCGGGGCCGTGACCGCGTCGGCGGGCGCGCGGGGACTCCGGTGGGAGTGCTCCGGCGCTGCCTCGCGAGAAACGTGTCGAAGCGCTTCGACAACCTATGGACACCCATCCGCCGTCGGGCTACTGTCGAGCCACCCTCACTCGCCGTTGTCCGCAGCCCGCGCTGTCGAAGCGCTTCACACAATGCTTGGAGAGCTGGATGGTCACCCTCGCCGAGGTCGCCCAGCACGCCGGAGTCTCGGCGAGCACGGTGAGCTATGTCCTCAGCGGCAAGCGGTCCATCTCCGCGGGCACCCGGCTGCGGGTGGAGCGGAGCATCCAGGAACTCGGCTACCACCCGAACGCGGGGGCCCGGGCCCTGGCGAGCAGCCGGTCCAACATCATCGCGCTGATGATCCCCCTGCGCACGGACATGTACGTGCCCGTAATGATGGAGATCGCCATCGCGGTGGCGACCACCGCCCGCGTCCACGGCTACGACGTGCTGCTGCTCACCGGCGAGGAGGGTCCCGACGCCATGCGCCGGGTCACCGGCAGCGGACTCGCCGACGCGATGATCCTGATGGACGTCGAACTCGACGACGAGCGGCTGCCGTTGCTGCGCGAGACGGACCAGCCTTCCGTGCTCATCGGACTGCCCGCCGACACCACGGGACTGACCTGCGTCGACCTCGACTTCGGCGCGACGGGCGCCCTGTGCGCCGAGCATCTGGCGCTGCTCGGCCACCGTGACATCGCTGTCATCGGCGAGGCGCCCGCGGTCTACGAGCGCCACACGGGGTTCGCCGAGCGCACACTCGACGGCCTGCGGTCCCGTTCGCGGGAGCTCGGCCTGCGGGTGCTGCACCGCCCCTGCGAGGGCGGGTACGACGCGATGGCCGTGACCCTCGCCCGGATCCTCGACGAGCGCCCGGGCACCACGGGATTCGTCGTGCAGAACGAGTCCGCGGTCGAACCGCTGCTCGCGCTGCTGCGCCAGCAGGGCCGTGCCGTGCCCGAGGACATGTCGGTGATCGCCATCTGCCCGGACCAGGTCGCCGTCCAGGCGTCGGTGCGGCTGACCTCGGTCGCCATCCCCGCCCAGGAGATGGGCCGGCAGGCCGTCGAACAGCTGATCGCCAAGCTCGACGGACACGGCAAGGACGAGGTCATCCTGCTCGCGCCGGAGCTGACCGTACGGGCCAGCACGGGCCCCGCCGCTTCCTGATCCCACGCCGGCCGACCTCCGTACGCCCAGGGGCTCGCCGCCACACCCCTGCCCGTCCCGGTGCGCCACAGCCGCGCCGGGTCCTGTCGCCACTCCTTACTCCGGGAGCACCCCACGTGAATCAGCCTGCCCAGAACCAGCCCCAGCAGGGGGCGGTCAGCCTCGCCCAGTCCTCCCCCACGGTCGGCACGTTCCGCGAACGGGACGGCGCGCTGGAATGGAGCGGCCGCCAGGAGACCGTACGCATCGAGCCCTGGGGGCCCGACGCCGTCCGGGTCCGGGCACGCCTCGGCGGACCTGTCCTCGAAGGTCTGCCCGGCGCCCTGCTCGACGAGCCGCCGGCCACCGGCGGCACCGTCACGATCGAGGGCGGCGAGGGCCGGGTGACGGTCGGCGCCCTGACCGTCGAGGTCGGCGCCGAGGGGCTCGTCCGCTTCCTGCGCACCGACGACGGCACGGAGCTGCTCGCCGAGGAACGCGCCCACTTCTGGTGGCCGGGCCCACGGCTCTACACCCCGACCGGCAACGGCCACCACCGCCTGGAGCAGCGGTTCGCCGCGTACGACGGCGAGAAGCTGTACGGCCTCGGCCAGCACCAGCACGGGCTGCTGGACCAGAAGGGGACCGTCCTCGACCTGGTGCAGCGCAACGCCGAGGTGAGCATCCCGGTCCTCACCTCCAGCCGCGGGTACACCCTCCTGTGGAACAACCCGGCGATCGGCCGCGTCGAGCTGGCCGGCAACGGCACGCGCTGGGTCGCCGACTCGGCCCGCCAGCTCGACTACTGGATCACGGCGGGCGACCCGGCCACGGCCCAGCGGCGCTACAGCGCGGTGACCGGCCGGACGCCGATGCTGCCCGAGTGGGCGGCCGGCTTCTGGCAGTGCAAGCTGCGCTACCGCACCCAGGACGAACTCCTCGCCGTGGCACGGGAGTACAAGCGCCGGGAACTCCCCCTCGACGTCATCGTGTGCGACTTCTTCCACTGGACGCACCTGGGCGAGTGGAAGTTCGACCCGGCGGAGTGGCCCGACCCGGCCGCGATGCGGCGGGAGCTGACCGAGCTGGGGGTCGAACTGGTGGTGAGCGTCTGGCCCTCGGTGTCGCCGCTCTCCGAGAACCACCAGCTGATGGAGCAGCGCGGCTACTTCATCGGCACGGAGTACGGCCCGATGGCGCACGCCGACTGGCCCGACAAGGAGGTCGCCTCCACGGTCCAGGTCGCCTTCTACGACGCGACGAACCCCGAGGCGCGCGACTTCGTCTGGTCGAAGGTGCGGGACAACTACTTCGCGCCGTACGGCATCAAGTCCTTCTGGCTGGACGCCTGCGAGCCGGAGCTGAAGCCCGGCTTCCAGGAGAACCTGCGCTATCACGCGGGCCCGGGCCTGGAGGTCGGCAACATGTACCCGCGGGAGAACGCCCGCACCTTCCACGAGGGTATGACCGCGGCGGGCGAGAGCGAGATCGTCACCCTCAACCGCTCGGCGTGGGCAGGCAGTCAGCGCTACGGCGCCGCCCTGTGGTCCGGCGACATCGGCACCGACTTCGCGACCCTGCGCCGCCAGATCGCGGCCGGCCTGAACACGGCGCTGTCCGGGATCCCCTGGTGGAACACGGACATCGGCGGCTTCCACGGGGGCGACCCGGACGATCCGGCGTACCGCGAGGTGATGGTCCGCTGGTTCCAGTTCGGGGCGCTGTCCCCGCTGATGCGGCTGCACGGGTTCCGCGACCCGGGGACGGCGCTCGGCCCGCGGATGACCGGCGGCCCGAACGAGGTCTGGTCGTACGGCGAGGAGGCGGGGGCGATCCTGGAGAAGTACCTGCGGCTGCGCGAGCGGCTGAAGCCGTACGTCCTGACCGTCATGTGGGAGGCCCACGAGGAGGGGCTGCCGGTGATGCGCCCGCTCTTCATGGAGTTCCCCGACGACCAGGCGGCCTGGTCGGTGGACGACGCGTACCTGTTCGGCCCCGACCTGCTCGTCGCGCCTGTGCTGACCGCCGGGGCGACGGTCCGTACGGCGTACCTTCCGGCGGGGGCGCGCTGGACGGACGCGTGGACCGGGGAGGAGTACGCGGGCGGCGCCCGCGTGACGGTCGACGCCCCGCTGGACCGCATCCCGCTGTTCCTGCGGGACGGCGCGCGGCTGCCCGTGGCGCCGTAGCCGCACACGGACGAGTGCGGCCGGCCCGGGGAGGGACCGGCCGCACTCCGCGCGCCCGGGTCAGCTGCTGCTGACGGTCAGGTTGTTGGTGGTGAAGTTCAGGCCGCCGGACGAGGACGTGATCTCGTAGCCGAACTGGACGTCACCGATGGTCTCGTTGCCGAACCAGTGCTTGGTGTCCTTGATCCACTTGAGGATCGGGAGGATGTTCACCGTGCCGGACGAGGAGTCCGAGGTCCGCAGGAACGAGAAGACCTCGTTGGCGCCGTTGCTGCCCTTGTAGACGGTCCAGGTGTGGCCGCCGAGGGTGACGTTGCCCTGCGAGGTGCCGAGGGGGCCGACCGCGCCGTTGTAGTTCACCCAGAGCATGATCTCGTAGTCGTAGTCGGTGTCCCAGATGTCGTACGAGGTGTTGTACGCGCCGGACGACGGGACCGAGACGTTGTAGCTGCTGCTGAGCGAACCGAGCGAGGTGATCGGCTTGTTGATCACCTTCTTGGAGTTGGGGTACGACTTGATGCCGCCGGTGTTGGGGTGGTTGGCGTTGACGCCCCAGTTGGTGCCGGAGTTGGCCCAGAAGCACTGCGAGCCGGCGCCCGAGCCCCAGATGTTGTTGTAGAGCGTGTAGCCGTTCAGCGAGGTGTTGCCCCACTGGTCGCAGGAGCTCCAGACGGCCGCCTGGGCCGGGGCCGAGGCGAGGCCGACGGTGGCGCCGAGGGCGAGCGCGGGGGCCAGCAGCGCCTTGACGATCCGGCGGGGAGTACGTGATGCCATGGTGTCCCTTCCATGGGTGGGGGGGAATTCGGTGGTGCGGTGGGTCTACTGCGGCCCCTGGGTGAGGACGCAGTCTTCTCCGGCGCGCAGCTGGAGCGTTCGCGCTCCGGAGGAAGTCCTGAGATCGACGCGGACGGTGCGGGCGGGGCGGACGACGGCCGTGCGCCGGGCGGGGCCCCAGTCGAGGTCGATCTCGGCGCCGAAGCGGGTGCGGATGCCGTGCAGGCGGCCCGTCGGGTACGCCGTGGGGAGCGCGGGGAACAGGACGAGCCGCCCGGGTGTGGAGTGGACCAGCATCTCGATGAGCACGGCGGGGAGGGTGTGGGCGGCGTCCGCGTTGTACACGTGGCGGTGCGGGTAGTGGCCGCTCATCAGGGAGACGTGGAAGTAGTCGCCGGCCAGGACGTTGCCGAGGGCGCCCGCAACCCGCTCGGCGTCGCCCAGCCGGGCCGCCACCAGGGCGTGGTGCAGATGGCCGTGCGCGGAGTCGTTCTCGGCGCCGCGCAGTGCGAGGGCGCGGTGGGCCGCCGCGGCGAGCTCCGGGGTGTCGTACGGGTTGATCTCGTCCAGCGGCCAGACGCCGTAGAGGTGGCTGAGGTGCCGGTGGTCGTAGTTGTCGCGGAGGCCGTCCCGGGCCCATTCGGCCAGCGCTCCCTCGTCGTTGATCCGGTGGGGCGGCAGCCGCGCGGCGAGCGCGCGACGGCGTTCGGCGCCGGGTCCGGGGTGGTAGTCGGCCGCCGTGAGCAGGGCGTGGCGGGCCGCCGAGAGGTCCATCGCGGCGTTGACGGCGACGGGGCCCGAGCCCGCCGGGTGGTTCTCCGGCGAGTACGAGGGCACCACGACGAGGTGGCCGTCGGCGTCGGTTCGGGTGAGGAAGTCCTCGTAGAAGCAGGCGACTTCGTCGAGGGCGGCGGCCAGGCGCGGGTCCCGGGCTCCCCGCACCTCGTCGTGGTCCACCAGGGGTTTCAGCAGCCAGTCGGCGCCCGCCGTCCAGACGTGCAGCGGATAGTCGCGGCTGAAGTGGTGGAGGTGCCCCGATTCCCCGTCGGTGTGGGCGGGGGCGACGACACCGCGGGTGCCGAAGACCGAACGGGCGTTGTCGCGCCAGTGCGGCAACTGGCCGTACACCAGGGCCGCGTGGGCCTCGGTGACCTCGGGGAGCGCGGCCGCGGCGGCCGACGCGGTCTGCAGGTTCACGTTGGCGTCGGTCGTGAAGGCTCCCGACCAGGCCGTGTCCCACTCCCCCGTCCACAGGCCGGTCAGCCGCGGCGGCAGCATGCCCGAGGCGGACAGCAGGTGGTAGCGGCCGGCCGCGAAGAGCCGCTCGACGAGCGCGGGACTCCTGGGCAGGCTCACCAGTTCGGAGCCGGGGAGGGCACGTTCGTCGGGGTCGGCGTCGAGGTCGAGGCCCGCGCGCAGATAGGCGCTGCGGTGCCTACCGGTGTGGCGGTCCAGGAGGCGGCGGTAGGGGTCCTCGTCACCGTCCGGCAGCAGCGCGCGCAGGCTGCCGGCCTCGGCCAGGACGTCCAGCTCGCCGGTGTGCCGCCGTACCCGCGTGAGCAGGAGGACCGCGCCCGCTCCGGCCACCCGTATCCCGGGCAGCCCGGTCCGGGTCCGGCCGCCGGTGACCACGGCGAGCGTCACTCCCGTGTAGGCCCGGTCGCCGCCCGGGTAGCGGGCCCGCAGGGTCAGGAGCGCGCCCTCCGGGGTGAGGACGGCGCCGTGGCCGACCGACACGTCCCGCGGCGCCCCCGGGAGGCGGTGGTCGAGGGTCACGTCGACGGTGAGGCCGGGCTCGGTCACGTACTGCACGACGACGTCGTCGGCGCGGGAGACGAAGACGTCGCTGCGCCAGCCGTCGCACTCGGCGCGGACCACACCGGTGGTGAAGTCGACCTCGCGCCGGTAGGAGTGCCGCCGGGCGGCCGGTCTGCGCAGCCGCACCTGGAAGGCGGGGTGGAAGGGCTGCACCCATTGCAGCGGCCGGCCGTCGGTGAAGTCGTCCCCGGCGGTGGTGTCCCCGGCCAGCAGCCGGTCCTGGAGTTCCGGCAGGGCGGCGGCGAGGGCGGGCGGCCGGGCGTTCTCGCCGCCGTTCGGCCGGACCAGGCCGTGCTGGTTCACGATGACCCGGTCGCTGTCCGGATCGCCGAACACCATGGCACCGTGCCGTCCGTTCCCGCTCAGGAAGGCGTCCTCCCAGCGGGCGGCGGGCGTCGGCTCCCAGGTGCCGTGGACGGGCTCACTCATGGTCCGCCTCCAGCACGGCGACGCCGTAGCGGCCCAGTTCCACGGTGTCGGTGACGTCGGCGCCGGTGAGCAGTTCGCGGTGGCGGCCCGGCACGGGCACGGTGACCGTGCCGCGCCCGTGGTGCAGGAGGAACAGCAGCCCGCCGCGCCGTACGGCCTCGACCCCGGCGGGGAGCGCGTCGAGCGGCGGCCGGACTCCGGCGTCCGCGGCGATCCCGGCGAGCAGCGTCCGCAGCGCCTCGGGCTCCGGAAGGGTGGAGAGGTACCAGGCGCGGCCCTTGCGCAGCACGGCCGGGAGCCCGTCCAGTTCGCCGCCCTTGTACGGCGTGACGGCGTCGGCGTCCGCCGCCTCGATCTCCTCGGACCAGAGGGTGCCGCGGAAGCCCTCGGCGTCGACGTGCTCACCGGCGTCGAGCGGCCACCACTCGTGCAGGGTGCGGATGCCGAAGAGGTCGCGCAGCCGGGCGTCCATGCCGCCGGGGCGCACCCGGTCGTCCTGGTCCGCGACGCCGGTCAGGAAGCCGGAGACGAGGGTGCCGCCGCCCCGTACGTACGCGACGAGGTTGTCGATCGCCGTGTCCGTCATCAGGTACAGCTGCGGGACGACGACGAGGCGGTACGCGGACAGGTCGTGCTCGGGGTGGGCGAAGGACACCGTGGTGTGCGCCTCCCACAGGGCGCGGTGCCAGGCGCGGACGAGCGCCGGGTGGTCGACCTCGGAGGAGAGCCGGCCGTCCTGGAGGCCTGCCCACCAGGAGTGCCAGTCCAGCAGGACGGCGACGTCGGCGCCGTCGACCCGGGTGTCCGCCACCCGCTCGCTCAGCCGCGCGAGGTCGGCCCCGATCCGCTTGACCTCCTGGAAGGTGCGGCCCCGCTCCCCGGCGTGGCCGACCATGCCGGAGTGGAACTTCTCGGAGCCCTGCCGGGACTGGCGCCACTGGAAGTAGCAGACGGCGTCGGCGCCGCGGGCGACGGCCTGGAGGGACCACAGGCGGTTGAGGCCGTGCGGCTTGGGGTGGTTCACCCCGCGCCAGTTGACCGGCCCCGCGGCCTGCTCCATGACCATCCAGGGGCCGCCGCGGGCCTGCGAGCGGGTCATGTCGTGGATCAGCGCCGAGTACTGGCCGCCGTACGGGTCGCGCGGGTCCGGGTAGACGTCGATCGAGACGACGTCCTCCCGCTCGGCCCAGGCCCAGGCGTCCTGTCCCTGCCAGAACGGCATGAAGTTGCTGGTCACGGGGATGTGCGGGGTGTGCCGGGCGACGATGTCCCGTTCGGCGAGGTAGCACTCCAGCAGCGCGTCGGAGGTGAAGCGCCGGAAGTCGAGCACCTGGGTGGGGTTGTTCATGTACTGGGCGCGGCGCGGTGGGATGATCTCGTCCCAGGTGTCGTAGCGCTGGCTCCAGAAGGCGGTGCCCCAGGCCGTGTTGAGCGCGTCGACCGTCCCGTACCTGCGGCGCAGCCAGTCGCGGAACGCGCGGGCGGCCTCGTCGCCGTAGTCGTGCGTGCAGTACTCGTTGTTGATGTGCCACATCGTGAGGGCCGGGTGGCCGCCGTAGCGGGCGGCCAGGTCCTCGGTGATGGCGGCGGCGTAGTGGCGGTAGACGAGGCTGGAGTGCGAGAACTGCTGCCGTGAGCCCCACCACACGATCTGCCCGTTCTCGTCACGGGGCAGCGTCTCGGGGTGCAGCCGGCCCAGCCACGGGGGCGGGGCGGCGGTGGGGGTGGCGAGGACGACGGTGATGCCGTTCTCGTGCAGCAGGTCCATCAGCCGGTCGAGCCAGCCGAACTCGCGTGCTCCGGGCCTTGGTTCGAGCCGGGCCCAGGAGAAGACGCCGACGGTGACGGAGTTGACGCCGACGTCCTTCATGAGCCGTACGTCGTCCTGCCAGGTCTCCTCGGGCCACTGCTCGGGGTTGTAGTCGCCGCCGAAGAGGATGCGGCCGCGGGTGGCGTCGGCGAGGGCGGGCATCAGACCGGGTCTCCGTACTGGATGCCCCGGCCGTTGGTGCCGAGGTACACGCGGCCGCGGATGCGGGGGTCGCCGGTGATGACCTCGCCGGTCCAGCCCCACTGGTGGGCGTCGTCGTTGATCCGCACCCAGGTTTTCGCCTCGTCGTCGGACCGCAGGACGGCGGTGACCGTCCCCGTCGAGCCGACCTGGTAGAGCGCCGGGTACCGCGCGCCGTCGGCGGCCCGGCCGAAGCCGAGGGTGTACGAGGACCGGCAGCTGCTCACCTTGTCGAAGTTCGCGCCCCCGTCGGTGGACCGGTAGAGGCCGTTCCCCTTGGCCGAGAGCCACAGGTCCCCGGTCCTGCCCGGGGCGGCGGCGATCCGGAACTGGCTGTCGCCCGACGGCAGTCCGCTCGCGCGCGGCGTGAAGGTCGCGCCGCCGTCGGTGCTGGCGTGGAGCGTTCCGGTGGCGGTGTCGTACGCGTAGAAGCGCGCCGGGTCGGCGGGGTCGGCGACCGGGGTGGCGCCCTTGGGGAAGGTGGCGGTCTCGGTCCAGGTCGCGCCGTTGTCCGTGGAGCGGTGGGCCGGGTACGTCGTGCCGTCCCAGTGGACGAAGGACCACAGCAGGGCGGAGCCGTCGGCGGCGGCGGCGATCGGGCCCGGCGCGTCCTTGGCGATGGCGGGCTGGGCCGCGAAGGGCGTCCAGGTCCGTCCGCCGTCGTCCGAGTACGCGCCGTTGCCGTGGTCGCCCCAGCCGGTGCGCACGACGTAGGACGGCCTGGCCGCGGCCTGGGCGAGTCCGGTCGCCGAGCCGGACACGGGGTGGGTGGCCATGCCCCGCGACGGGGAGGCGGTCAGCCGCTCGTGGTACATCACGCCGATGTCGCCGAGCCCGCTGATCAGATGGGCCTCACCGGCCGGGGGTGAGACCAGCTGGCGTACGGCCGTCTCCTCCAGGCCGCGGATCTGCGGCGCCCAGTGTCTGAGGTCGCGGGTGCCGTAGAGGGTCGCGCCGGTCCCGTACACGATGTGCCGGGAGTCGTACGGATCGACGGCGACCGTCTGGATCCACCAGCCGAACTTGGGTGTGCTGCCACCCCAGTTGAGGTACGGGGTCTCGGTCACGTCGAGGACCGCGGTGTCCTTGAGAGACGTCCAGGTGCGGCCGCCGTCGGTGGTGCGGAAGAGGGTGTCGACGTCCGCCCAGCGGTTGTTGGTGGAGACGACGGCGGTCCCGGGGCGGCGGGCGTCGACGGCGACACCGCCGTAGCCGAAGGTGTCGGCCGAGCCCTCGGAGGTGGTGCCGCCGGGCCGTACCGGTGTCACGTCGGTCCAGGTCCCGCGCGCCGTCCGCAGCTTGTGCACGCTTCCCGTGGACTGGCCGTTGGGGCCGGGCGCGTCGGCATAGGTCACGTACAGCTCACGGGTGTGCGCGTCGTACGCGGCCCGGACCGGGACCTTGGCCGGGGTGCCGGAGGGCTGTCCGGGGACGGCTTCCCAGTGGGTGCCGTCGGACGTGCGGTACAGGTTCGCCGTGCCCGCGGTGCCGTCGCCGTCGCCCCAGCCGGCGTAGAGCGTGCGGCCGGCCGCGACCAGGAGGGTGACGCCCTGCCCGGTGCCGCTCGCCGCCTGCGGGAACGCGGTCACCGGGGCCCAACTGGCCCCCCGGTCGGTCGACTTGAGGAGGCCGTCGTGACGGGTTCCCAGCCAGAGGGTGTCACTGTCGCGCGGGTCGACGAGGAGCCGCTCACCGGCGCCGCGGCCGTCCTCGTTGGCGCCGAGCCGCACGTCCAGGTCGGCGCGGGTCCAGGTGGCGCCGCGGTCGTCGGAGCGCAGGACGGCACCGGGGCCCGCCCACGACTGGGCGTACGTGCCGAGTGCCAGGTACAGCCGGTTCGGGTGGGCCGCGTCGACGGCGATCGCCTCGACGCCGAGGAGGTTCCAGTCGTCCCAGCCGAGGTGGTCGGTGAGGGGGGTCCAGCGGGCGGCGCGCTCGTCCCAGCGGTAGGCGCCGCCGATGTCCGTACGGGCGTAGGCCAGTCCGCGGACCGAGGGGTGGAAGAGGACTCCGGTGACGAAGCCCGTGCCGCCGATCACGACGTTGCGCCAGCGGTACGGGCGCGCCCCGGCGGCTCGCGCCGGGGCGGCGACGGCGGGGACGGCGGTGAGGGCCGCGGTGGCGGCGGTCCCGGCGAGCACGGCTCGTCGGCTCAGGCGCGGCGTGCGCATGACATACCTCGTTCCTGGAAGAGCGTGGGGAGAGCCCCGTCGGGGAGGGGCGCGGGGGGACTGCGCGACCGGTCGCCCGCGGTGGTGCACTTCGGCAACGGATGCTGCCCCTCTCTCCCGGGCGCACGGCGCCCGGTGAGCCGGCCGGCGGGAGGGGCGGGTCCGGGTCAGCCCTTCACGGCCCCGGTGAGCATGCCCTTCTTGAAGTGCCGCTGGACGAAGGGCGACAGCACGGCGACCGGGAGCAGGGCCAGCACCATGACCGCCATCTGCACGGCGAGGGCGGACAGCTCACCCGTCTTGATGGCCTGGCCCATGCCGACCGGGGGCTCCTGCTTCTGGACGAGCTGGATCATCACGTTCTGCAGCGGCATCATGTCCTGGTCGCTCAGGTAGATCGAGGCGTTGAACCAGGCGCTCCAGTAGCCGACGGCGTAGAAGAGCGTGATCACCGCGATGACCGCGCGGGAGAGCGGCACCACGATCTGCCGCAGGATCCGCCAGTCCCCCGCGCCGTCGATCCGCGCGCTGTCGACGAGTTCCTGCGAGATGCCCATGAAGAAGCCGCGCAGCACCAGGATGTTGAAGACGCTGACCGCGCTCGGCAGGATCAGCGCGAGATACGTGTCCGTGAGGCCGAGCGACTGCACCAGCAGGTACGTGGGGATGAGGCCGGCGCCGAAGAACATCGTGGCGAGCAGCGTCATCAGGAACCAGCGGTGCCCGACCGACCCGATGCGGGAGAGCCCGTACGCCGCGAGGACGGACACCGTCATCGAGAACAGCGTGCCGACGAGGGTGACGCCGAGGCTGACGAGGGTGGCCCGGGTGACCTGCCCGCCGCTCAGCAGTTCCTGGTACGCGACGAACGTGATGCCCTTGGGGATCACCACCAGACCGCCGGCCTCGGTGATGGTCTCCTTCGAGGACAGACTGGTGACGGCGACGATCCACAGCGGGAACAGCACGCCCAGGCAGGCGCCGGCCAGGACGACGCCCTTGCCCGCGAGACCCGCCGTGCGGGGCCGCTCCTCCCAGACGGGCCGGGGCGGGGCGGCCCAGCGGCCGGGGGCCTTCGGCCGTTGCCCGGTCACGGCGCTCATTTCTTGTACACCCCCTGCTCGCCCATCAGATGGGCCACCTTGTTCGCGGCGAGGACCAGCCCGAGACTGACCACGCCCTTGATCAGTCCGGCCGCGGCCGCGTAACTGAAGTCCTGGTTGCGGACGCCGTTCCACCAGACGTAGGTGTCGAGGACCTCTGAGGCGCCCGGGCCCACCGCGTCCCGCTGGAGCAGGATCTGCTCGAAGCCGACGGTGAGCGCGTCACCGACCCGCAGCACCAGCAGCAGGGCGATCACCGGACGCAGGGCGGGCAGCGTGACGTGCCACATCCGGCGCCAGCGCCCGGCCCCGTCCATCGCCGAGGCCTCGTACAGGTCCGGGCTCACGGAGGCCAGCGCGGCGAGGAAGACGATGATGCCCCAGCCGGCGTCCTTCCAGACGCCCTCCGCGGTCACCAGGAACTTGAAGATCCCGGGGTCGGTCATCAGGTCGAAGCCCTCGTACCCGTGCTGCCGCAGGGTCTGCGCGATGATGCCGGCGCCGCCGAAGATCTGCTGGAACACGGTGATGACGAGCACCCAGGAGAAGAAGTGCGGCAGGTAGAGGATCGCCTGGGACACCGCCCGCACCCGGGGCCTGACCACGCTGTTGATGAGCAGCGCGAGCAGGATCGGGACGGGGAAGAAGAGCACGAGTTGCAGCGCGAACAGGACGAGGGTGTTCTCCACGGCGTCCCAGAACGCCGAGTCCTCGAAGATCCGCGTGAACTGCTCGAAGCCCACCCAGGGGCTGTGGAAGATGGCGACGAAGCCGTTGTCGCTGACGTACGGGTCGTACTCCTGGAAGGCGACGACGTTGCCGAGGATCGGTATGTAGTTGAAGACCAGGACCAGCAGGACGGCCGGCAGGGTCATCAGGATCAGGGTGCGGTCCCGCTTGAAGCGGGTGCGGAAGCTGCCGCCCTTCGACGCCTTGACCGCTCCCGGTTCCGCGGCGGCCCGGCTGGCCTCGGCGGCCTTCGCGCGGCCCACGGACGGCTCGGCGGGTTCGGCCGCCGACGACGCGGCGGCGCCGGTGGTGCCCGGTGCGGTGCTGTGTGCCACCTCGTCACCCCTGCGCGGAGCCGGTGTCGTCCAGCAGCTTCTTGTACCAGTCCCGCAGCTTGTCGCCGCCCTGGCTCTTCCAGTCCGACACCGCCTGCTGCATGGCGCCGATCTTCTTGCGGCCGCGGACGATGTCGTCCTCCAGCTGCTCGAAGTCGTTGGAGAGGTTGGTGTAGCGGGCCGGTTCGGTGATCTGGAGGCCGTAGAAGGAGGACTTCCTGGTGAAGGCGCCCATCCGCTGCTGCCACTGCACCTGTTCCTTCGCGATGTCCGGGAAGTCGGGGTGCGCGATGGTCGGGGCGGGACTGGCCAGCATCACGTACGCGTTGAGGACCTCCTGGTTGCCCTTGTCGTTCTTGACGGGCGTACCGTCCTCGACGGTGTAGTGCGTGCCCTCCACCCCGTAGTTGGTGAGCATGTACTCCTTGGTGCCGTACGGGGCGGCGGAGACGTTCGCGGCGGCCAGCACGTCGTGGATCACGGACTTCGAGGCCTTCTTGTTGACGAAGGCGAAGATGCCCGCCGGCGATCCGGACCACAGCCGGGGATCGCCTCCGTCATGGCCGAATATGTCCATGCCCGCGATGCGGAAGTCCTTCTTGCGGGTGGCCTGTTCGGCCATCTTGCCCCACCAGTCCGAGATGTTCTGGTTGTACATCAGGACCTCGCCCGCGGTGAAGCGCTGGCCCGCGTTGCCCTGGTTCGCCGCCTTGGCCTCGGGGTGGACGACACCGGCGGCGTACAGCTTGCGCGTCCACTCGAGCGCTTCGAGGTACTCGTTTGTCTCGACCCGGTAGACCAGTTCGCCGTCGACGAGGTTCCAGCCGAGCGGCTTCTCGCTGCCGGACAGCACGCCGAAGATGTTGA
The DNA here is from genome assembly GCF_042871785.1 of Streptomyces sp. NPDC005551. Taxonomy (NCBI): domain Bacteria; kingdom Bacillati; phylum Actinomycetota; class Actinomycetes; order Kitasatosporales; family Streptomycetaceae; genus Streptomyces; species Streptomyces sp. NPDC005551. The sequence continues at coordinate 84,562 of NZ_JBIAJE010000012.1, forward strand.
AGGCCGTCCACTTCATGTCGTCGCAGGCCCACACCTTGGCCCGGGCGTTGGTGATGTCCTTGGCGAGGGCGAGGAACTCGGCGGCCGAGGTGGGGACTTCGTACCCCTCCTTGTCGAAGACGTCCTTGCGGTAGAAGGGCACGATGCCGGTGACGGTGGGCGCGGGCTGCGGCAGGCCGCGCAGCTTGCCGCCGAAGATGGAGTACTTCCACGCGTCGCTCGGAATGGCGGCGAGGTTCGGGTACTCCTTGACCTTGTCGCCGGAGAGGTACGGGCCGAGGTCGGCGAACTTGCTGATGATGGCGCTGGGGATCTTGCCGCCCATGTTCCAGCTGGGGATGACCACGACGTCCGGCATGTCGCTGGAGGCGAGGACGGCGCCCAGCTTCTCGTCGTACGTGTTGCCGTCCTGGTTCTGCCAGACGATGTCGGCGCCGATCTTCGCGTTCATCGCCTTGTAGTAGGCGTTGCCGCCCTTCGGGGGCGTGCCCCAGAACGGCGACATGATCCTGACGGTGCCGCCCTTGCCGAGCTTCCCGGGCACCGACGTCTTCAGGCCGGTGAGCGAGAGTTCGCCGGTGAAGCCGACCGCGGAGCCGTTCTTCGACGGGATGTCCGGCGTCACCACGTTCTGCGCCACGAAGGTGGGGAGGATCTTCTGCGCGTCCTTGCCGGAGGTGGTCCCCTCCTTGGAGCCGCCGTCGGACCCGCCGCAGGCGGCGAGCAGTGGCGTCCCGCCGGCCACGGCGGCCGCGGCCACCGCCGTGGAGGCGAGGAAGCTTCTCCGGCTGGTGCCGGAGGTGGCGGAGTTCGGCGTCATTGCGTCAACCCTTCGTGGCGCACAGCAGGACACCCGGCGGTGGAGCCGTCGGCTGCGGTGTCTTGAGTGGAACTGGCTGAGCTGAAGCGGCCCTCCGAGGACTGCACATCCCCGGGTGGGCTCTCGTCGCTTGTCGAAGCGCTTCGATGTTGCAGCGAGATTAAGTGAACACCTGAGGGTGCACAAGAGCCGTTTCCAACATTCCTGCGTGACCCCGAGGACTGGACCAGTCTCGTGCGGTGCCTGAAATGCCGGTAGGTGAACGGAGTTGGCGCGCCCCGGTGTCTTGACACCCACCCCCTGCCCGAATGAGCATCGAAGCGCTTCGAAAGCGCCCCGTCGCTCCACCGCAAAGGGATCACCACGTGACCGCACACCCGCCTTCCACGCCGTCCTTCCGCGATCCGCGGCTGCCGTTCGCGAAGCGCGTCGACGATCTGCTGGCGCGGCTCACCCGCGACGAACGCATCGCGTTCCTGCACCAGTTCGGGCCCCCGGTGGAGCGCCTCGGCGTCGCCGCCTTCCGCACCGGCCAGGAGGCCCTGCACGGAGTGGCGTGGATGGGCCCGGCGACCGTGTTCCCCCAAGCCGTGGGGCTCGGCGCGACCTGGAACGACGACCTCGTGCACCGGGTCGGCGAGGCGGTCTCGGCCGAGGCACGCGCGATGCGCGCCCGCGACGACCGCGTCGGCCTCAACGTCTGGTCGCCCACGGTCAACCTGCTGCGCCACCCGCTGTGGGGACGCAACGAGGAGGGCTACTCCGAGGACCCGAAGCTGACCTCCGCGATCGCGACGGCCTACACCCGGGGCCTGCGTGGCGACCATCCCACCTACTGGCGCACGGCCCCGGTCCTCAAGCACTGGCTGTCCCACAACAACGAGACGCACCGGGACACCTCGTCCTCGTCGGTGCGCCCGCGCGTGCTGCACGAGTACGACCTGCGGGCCTTCCGCGAGACGGTCGAGGCGGGCGCGGTGGCCGGCGTGATGCCCGCCTACAACCTGGTCAACGGCCGCCCCAACCACGTCTCGCCGTACCTGCGCGAGCACCTGCGTGCCTGGACGGAGCAGGATCTGCTCGTCTGCTCGGACGCGGGCGCGCCCTCCAACCTGGTCGACTCCGAGCACTACTTCGACACCCACGAGGAGGCGACCGCGGCCGCGGTCCGCGCCGGGGTCGACAGCTTCACGGACCACGGCACGGACAGCTCGCAGATCGTCGCCCGCCTCCACGGGGCCCTCGACCAGGGTTTGTTGAGCGAGGACGACATCGACGCGGCGGTCCGCAGGCAGCTCTCGGTCCGGTTCCGGCTCGGCGAGTTCGACCCGGGGTCGGACCCGTACGCCGGCACGGCGGACTTCGACACCCCGGCCCACCGCGCGCTCGCGGCGGAAGCGGCCGAGCAGGCCGTCGTCCTGCTGAAGAACGACGGCCTGCTGCCGCTCGGCGAGCACACCCGCGTCGCGGTCGTCGGTCTGCTCGCCGACGAGTGCAAGCTCGACTGGTACAGCGGCACGCTCCTGCACCGTTCGACGCCCCTGGAGGGCCTGTACGAGCGCTTCGGCGCCGACCGCGTCACCTTCGCCGAGGGCGTGGACCGGGTACGGCTGCGGACGTCGTCCGGCGCGTACCTGAGCGTGCCCGCGGCCCAGGACGCGGCCGATGAGGTGCGCGGCGCCGAGGGCGCGCTGGACCCGGCGCTCCTCGCGGGCCGCACGGACCTCCCCCCGCTCACCACCGACGCCCGGGGCAGTGAACTCGCGCTGACCGACTGGGGCGACGGCGTACTGACCCTGCGGGCTCCCGACGGCCGCTACCTCTCGGTGGCCGAGGACGGCTTCGTCCGCGCCGCCGCGGACCAGCCCGGCGGCTGGGTCGTCCAGGAGACGTTCCGTCTCGAACCCTCCGCAACCCACGGGAACGGCCACCTCCTCAAGCACCTGGGGACGGGCAGGTACGTCTCTGTCGCCGCCGACGGCGTGAAGGTTGCCGAGCGGGACGGGGAGATCTTCGAGCTGGAGGTCACCGAGCGCGGCGAGGACGCGGTGGCCCGCGCCGCGGCCGACGCCGACGTGGTCCTCGTCGTCGCCGGCAACGACCCGCACATCAACGGGCGCGAGACGGAGGACCGGACGACCCTGCGCCTGCCCGGACACCAGGAACGCCTGCTGCGGGCGGCCCGCACCGCGAACCCGCGCACCGTGCTGGCCCTCGTCAGCTCCTATCCGTACGCCGTGGACCCCGCGGACCTCCCGGCCGTCCTGTGGACCGCGCACGGCGGCCAGGCCGCGGGCACCGCGCTGGCCCGCGTCCTGGCGGGCGACGTCTCACCCGCGGGCCGCCTCCCGCAGACCTGGTACGCCACGGACGAGGACCTGCCGGACCTCCTCGACTACGACGTGATCGGCGGCCGCCAGACGTACCTGTACTTCGAGGGCACCCCGCTGTTCCCCTTCGGGCACGGACTGTCGTACACGTCGTTCGGCTACACGGACCTGCGGTTCCTCGCCGACGAGGAACGGGTACGGGTCTCCTTCACCGTCACCAACACCGGTGCGGTGACGGCCGACGAGGTCGCCCAGCTCTACATCCGCGCCGTCGACCCGTCCGTACCCCGCCCCCGCCGCGAGCTGGCCGGCTACCGCCGCGTCCGCCTGACCCCCGGCGCCTCCGCGGAACTGTCCTACGAACTCCCGCTGGCCGTCTTCGAGTTCTGGGACGTGGCGCACGGCAGGTGGCGACTGGAGCCGGGCGCCTACGAACTGCTGGCGGGCGCGTCCAGCGAGGACGTCCGGCTGCGCGCGACCGTCGAACTCCTCGGCGAGGCCGCCGGGCCGCGCCCGGTACGGGAACGCGGCCTGGACGCGGCGGACTTCGACGAGCAGCGGGCGGCCGAGATCGTCGACCGCACCAGGACGGCGGGCGACGCGGTGACGCCGGTGGGCGGCGGCACGGGCGAACTGCTGTACCGCGCCTGCGACTTCGGGACGGGCGTCGGTGTGCTCACCGCGGAGGTGGCGGGCGAGGGGACCGTGGACGTCTGCCTGGGCGACGGCCCGGTGCTGGTGACCCTGACACCGGCGGCCACGAAGGGCCCGTACGACTACACCACCGTCGACGCCGCGTTCGCCGCCGACGGTGTGCACGACGTCCGCCTGCGACTGCGCGGCACGCTGCGGCTCGCGCACGTCGGCTTCTCCGGCTGAGGGTCCGGACAGGCCGGCGCGAGGGGCCCGGCGTCACGGATGCCGGGCCCCTCGGCCCACGACAACGGCCGGAGCCCCCGCACAGTGGGCTCCGGCCGCAGGTTTCGAACGGTCCTACAGCGCGAGGCCCGTCAGGACCAGCACGCGCTCGTACGTGTAGTCGTCCATCGCGTACCGCACACCCTCGCGGCCGACGCCGGACTGCTTCACGCCGCCGTACGGCATCTGGTCGGCACGGTAGGAGGGCACGTCGCCGACGACGACTCCGCCGACCTCCAGCGCCCGGTGGGCACGGAAGGCGGTCTGCAGGTCGTGCGTGAACACCCCGGCCTGCAGGCCGTACTTGGAGTCGTTGACGGCGGCGAAGGCCTCGGCCTCGCCGGTCACCTTCTGCACGGTGAGGACCGGTCCGAAGACCTCCTCGCAGGACAGGGTCGCGTCCGCCGGGACGTCGGCGAGGACGGTCGGCGCGTACGAGGCGCCGTCCCGCTTGCCGCCCGTGAGCAGCGTGGCTCCGGAGGCGACGGCCTCGTCGACCCAGGACTCGACGCGGCGGGCCGCGTCCTCGCTGACCAGCGGCCCGACGTCGGTCCTGTCGTCCGAGGGGTCACCGGTGACCTGGGCCTCGACGGCGGCGACGATGCGCGGCAGCAGCCGCTCGTACACCGAGGCGTCGGCGATCACGCGCTGCACCGAGATGCAGGACTGGCCGCCCTGGTAGTTGGAGAAGGTGGCGATACGGGTCGCGGCCCAGTCCAGGTCCTTCTCGCTCGCGAAGTCGGCGAGCACCACGGCCGCGCCGTTGCCGCCGAGCTCCAGCGTGCAGTGCTTGCGCGGCACCGAGTCCATGATCGCGTAACCGACCTTCTCGGACCCGGTGAAGGAGATGACGGGCAGCCGCTCGTCCTGCACCAGCGCGGGCATCCGGTCGTTGGCGACCGGCAGGATGCTCCACGAGCCCGTGGGCAGCCCGGTCTCGGCGAGCAGGTCGCCGATGATCAGCCCGGACAGCGGGGTCGCGGGCGCCGGCTTCAGGATGATCGGGGCGCCGGCCGCGATCGCCGGGGCGACCTTGTGCGCGCACAGGTTGAGCGGGAAGTTGAACGGCGCGATGCCGAGGACGACACCCTTGGGGAAGCGGCGGGTCAGCGCGAGCCGGCCCTGGCCGCCGGCGTCGGTGTCGAGCCGCTGGGCCTCGCCGCCGTTGAAGCGGCGGGCCTCCTCGGCCGCGAACCGGAACACGGACACCGCGCGGCCGACCTCGCCGCGGGCCCACTTGATCGGCTTGCCGTTCTCGGCGGAGATGAGCTGCGCGATCTCCTCGGTGCGCTCCACGAGGCGCTTGCTCACGTGGTCGAGGGCGGCGGCGCGTACGTGGGCGGGGGTCGCGGCGAACTCGTCGCGGACGGCGTACGCGGCGGCGACGGCCTCCTCGACCTGGGCCTCGGTCGGCACGCTGACCTTCCCCACCAGCTGCCCGTCCCAGGGCGACGTGACGTCGAAGGTGGTCTCGCCGGTGGCCTGGCGGCCGGCGAGCCAGAAGGCGTGGGTGGAAGTCATGTCGAGTCCCGGCCCTTCCGAGGTTGGTGTGTCCGTGTCTTACGGCCCCCACGGTAGGGCCGGAACCCCACGGTTCCGCTTATCCACCCCGTAGCACTGCCCCCGCCTCCCACTCCGCTACGGCCAACGCCATCCCGGCAGCCGGCGCCGCCACGAAGCCCGGGATGGGGCACCTGCCCCGCCCTCCCCCAGCGGCACGCATGCCCGCAGGCCGAAGTGGCCCGGCGCCCGCCGCTACCGCACAGGTACGACCCGCACCCGCCCTCCCACCTGAGGGGCCGTGCCGTGGCGGCGCCTGCCCGCAGCGCAACCGGCACGACCCGCACCCGCCCTCCCACCTGAGGGGCCGTGCCGGTACATCAGATGCCCGTTGCAGGTCGGGCGGACAACCCCGGTTCACCCCGCAGCCCACGCGCACGCCCGACCTGCAACGGGCGGATGTACCGGCGCGGCCCCGCCCCACCCACCGGAGCATGGGCGACCCACCCACCGGACCGCGGACGACCCACCCACGGCCCTCCGCAGCCGAGGCGCCCGCCGTGAGCCCGCCCGCCTGCCCTACTCCCCCACCGCCGTCGCCTTCAGCGCCAGCCACAGCTCCATCCGGACGTCCGGATCGTCGAGCGAGCGCCCCAGGATCTCCTCGACCCGCCGCATCCGGTACCGCAGCGTGTGCCGGTGCACCCCCAGGTCGGCGGCGGCCGCGTCCCACTGACCGTGCCGCGACAGCCACGCCCGCAGGGACGCCACCAGGTCCCCCCGCCCGGTCGCGTCGTGCTCGCGCAGCGCCCGCAGCAGCCCGTCCGCGAACGCCCGCACCGCGTCGTCCGCGAGCAGCGGCACCACGGACCCCGCGGCCACCTCCTCGTGCTCGACGAGGGAACGCCCCCGCCGCCGGGCCACGGACAGGGCCTGCTCGGCCTGCTTGTAGGCCGCCCGCGCGGCGATCGGCCCGGCCGGCGCCGACAGCCCCACGACCAGTTCCCCCTCGTCCCGCACCGGCTGCTCCCGCCCCGCGGCCCGCACGGCCTCCAGTGCCTCCGCGTACTCCTGGCAGGCCGCCACCGCGGAGCCCTCGTCCGCCGCGAGCACCACCAGCCGCTCCCCGTCGGGCACGACCAGCACGGACTCCCCGGACCGCGCGGCGGCGGACTCGACGACCTCGGCGAGCCCGCCCAGCGGGTCGCCCTGGAGGTCGGGCAGCGCGGCCTTGGCGGCCGGCGCCTTCGCGGCGCCGTGCCCGTGGCCGGGCCCGGGCCCGGGCTTGTGCTCCCGCCCGTGCCCGCGCCCGTCGGCATGCGCCCGCCCCGCGGACGCGGACGCCGACTCGGCGAGGATCAGCCGGAAGGGCGCGTCGAGAAGCTCCCCGTACAAGTCCCCGGCGACGGCCCGCGCGTGGTCGGACTCGCCGGCGAGGAGCATCCGCAGGACGGCCGCCCCGATCCGCTGCTCGGCGGCGTGCAGCGACCGGGACCGTTCGGTGGTGAGGGTGAGCAGGGCGATCGCGGAGTGGACGGCGTACCGCTCGGCGGTGCCGAGGGCGGCGGCCGTCCCGACGGCGAGCGCGGCGCGGGCCCGCCGCCCGGTGCCGAGGGAGTGCAGCTCGATCCGGTCCTCGCCGTCCGGTCCGCCGACGACGGAACTCGCCGGCGCGGCCCGCTCCCGCAGCCGCTCGACGTCGGCGGTGATGCGCGCGGCCCGGCGCCCGGCCCACTCGGGCGCGGCGGCGACGACGGCACCGGACGCGTCGTACAGCGCGGCCCACCCGTCGACCTGCCCGGCCAGCGCGGCGAGCAGCTTCTCGGGGCCGTCGTGCAGCGCCTTCTTGGTCAGCTCGCGCTGGGCGGCGAACCCGGCGGTGACGGCGCGGTACTGGTCGGCGGCGATCGCGGCGGAGACGGCCTTGCTGATGGCGAGGAACGGCGTGCGCCGGGGCACCTCGAGCAGCGGGAGGCCCTCCTGCTCGGCGGCGTCGACGAGGGCCCCGGGGATCTCGTCGTAGTTGACCCCGACGGCGAAGCCGAGGCCGACGACTCCCGCCGCGGCCAGCCGCTTCACGTACCGCCGCATGGCGTCGGGATCCTCGGCGTCCAGTTTGAGCGCGGTGATCAGCAGCAGCTCCCCGCCCTCCATGTACGGCACGGGGTCGGCGAGCTCGCTGACGTGCGCCCAGCGGACGGGCACGTCCAGGCGTCCCTCGCCCGCCCGCACGGTCAGCTTGAGCGCGGAGTGGTGGACGAGGGAGGCGAGCGTGGGGGGCATGGGGCCTTCAGGTCTGAGACGGACGCACCAGCGGTCGACGGGTGATCTTTTGGCCGCTTCGTATGAAGGGCCTCTGCCGATTCTGCCTCACCGTAGGGGTGTCCCGCGCTCTCGTTTCAGCCGCGCAGATCCACCAGCAGCGGCGGCGCGTGCTCGCCCTTCACGCTGGTGAGGGAGAGCACCGCGTGCCCCGGAGGCACCGCGTGCGCCAGTTCGGACGCCGACCACCGCTCCCGCTCGACCTGGCGCACGGTGACGGCGCGTGCGGTCGGCGCGTTCCCGGTGATCACCCGGCGCAGCATGTGGACGGCCTTCCCGGCCGGGGTCTCGGCGATGATCTGCCGGTCGGTGACGTCCCGGGTCTCGGTCCACTCCTTGCCCCAGACCTCGGCGAAGTCCTGGCCGTCCCAGGGGGTGAGTCCGGAGAGCGCCATCCGGCAGCCGATCGCGCCGAGCAGCGGGCTGCGCAGCGCCCGGGGCACGTCGTCGAGGGTGCGCAGGGTCAGGACGGTGCCCGCGTTCGCGGAGCGCAGCCGCTGGATGCCGCGGACGGCCTCGGGGGTGACGACGCCGGTGGCGTCGTCGAGCACGAGGCAGGCGAAGAGGGAACGGTCCTCGCGCACGGCGACGCTGGCGGTGAACTGGGCGAGTACGAGCCGCGCGAGGATCCGCGAGGCGTCGGCGTGCCCGCGCTGCGGCAGGTCGATGCGCACCCGGACGGGATGGTCGAGGGCGCGCAGCGAGAAGGGCCGGGACTGCCCCGAGGTGTCGAAGAACCCGGCGAAGGCGGGCCGGTCGAGCAGCGCGACCCGGTCGGCCAGGACGCCGCCCACGTCTCCGGGGTGCCCCATCTGCCGCTCGCGGGCGTCGAGTTCGCGCAGCAGCGAGGCCTGTCCGGCCTCCTCGAGGCCGCTGCGCAGCGCGGCGAGCGGGCCGGGTGAGCCGTCGAGGAGCTGCCGCAGTTCCGGTACGGAGGGGAAGCGGCCGTGGACGGCGCGGTACGGGCCGAGGAGCTGGGCGAGGACGGTGGTGGACCGCCGGCTGTCGCCTGAGGGGTGCGGGTCGGCGAGGTCGCCGACGAGCGCCTCGGCGAGGACGGCGGCGGCCTCGTCGGGGTCGGTGGTCCCGCCGTAGAGATCGAGGTCGTAGACGGACTCGGGGTTGCCGACCCGCACGACGACGTCGTACGCCTCGGCGGCTCCGAGCCCGGCGCCGGCCGCGCCGACCACCACGACGGCGGCCCGTCCGGCGAGCGCGTGCAGGCACAGCGACTCGGCGAGCGGCCAGACGACACCGCCGGTCTTGCCCGAGCCGGCGGGGCCGACGGCGAGCAGCGAGGTGCCGAGGAGGTCGGGTCCGAGGGCGAGGCCGGTGGCGCGGTAGGCGTAGGGGTTGCGGGGGTCGTCGGCGGTGGCGCCGAGCCGTACCTGCCCGGTGAGCAAATCGTGCCGGGCGTGCCGGCCGGGCAGGTCGCGGTCGCCGGAGGGGTGCAGGCAGGCGGCTGAGCCGTCCTTGAGCACGGCTGCGGTGAAGGTGGCGAGGCTGTGGCGGCCGTTCTGCACGCCCTGCCAGGCGCGGACGATGCGGGCGTGGTCGACGTCCCGCATGAGGCCGGCGCGGGCCTCGGCGGCGAGCCGGTCGGCGGCGTCCGCGGCCCCGGCGGCGCGGAGCCGGTTCCACTGGGCGGGGTCGTCCTCGGGGGCGGGCGGCCGTTCGTTCGCCGGTGCCGTGCGGCGCCAGGCGGGCAGTCCGTAGCGTCGCCACACCTCGCTCCAGCGGCCGAGCCGCCCGACGCCGATCGTGATCGCCAGGGCGACGGCGGCGTAGTAGGCGTAGACGACCACGACGGCGCCGAAGCTGTGGGGCTCGGCCCAGGAGTCCGGGATCATCGCGTACAGCGGGAGCAGCCACCAGCCGCCGAGGTAGCCGTTCCACAGCAGCGACCAGAGCAGCCAGCCGACGAGGAAGGCGATCAGCGCGCCGCTGAGGAGCTGCCGCGCCGGCACGACCTCGGGCTCCTCCTCGGGCCGCGGCCGGTGCCCGAACCGCCACACGCCCGGCGCGGCCTCGGGACGCGGCGTCCGCAGCCACGCCAGGAAGTCGGACCCGTCCGGCAGCGGCGGCAGGCCCGGCGCGCGGGCGGGCCGGGGCGGTGCCGCGGGGGCGGGCGGCCGCGCCGGGTGCGGGGTCGCGGGCACCGCGGGGGGCCCCGCCGGGCGCGGCACCGGACCGACGTGTGTGCCCCGTGCGTCCTGCGTGCCGTCGCCGTCCATCGCCCTTGCCCCCTGACCAGCCGCTCCGTGCCCCGTACGCGGGTCAATCTAGTGCCCCTGCGCGGGGAGTTCACCGCTTACGCGGCCGGAGCCGAAAGGACTTGGCCGGTCGGGCCGTCAGGGCCTGGCCGGTCGGGCCGTCGGTGTCCGGCCGGGCGGGTCCTCGGTGTCCGGCCGGGCGGGCCGTCGGCACTGCTATGTCCACGGCGGACAAGGGAATCCCCCGACACCGCCCACATGGAGCATGCCGAGCCCCCCGCCCCGGCCCTAGCCTGCGAAGAAGCGTCCGAAAACACCCCCGCCCGGAAACCCCCGGCTCGCCGGAACACCCGGTTCGCAAGATCTTCAGGGAGCCCCTCATGACCGCACTTCCGCAGGAGCGCCGCGTCGTCACCGCCATCCCCGGCCCGAAGTCGCAGGAGCTGCAGGCCCGCCGTACCGCCGCGGTCGCGGCCGGTGTGGGCTCGGTGCTGCCGGTCTTCACCACGCGCGCGGGTGGCGGGATCATCGAGGACGTCGACGGCAACCGCCTGATCGACTTCGGTTCCGGCATCGCGGTCACCTCCGTCGGCGCGTCCGCCGAGGCCGTCGTGCGCCGGGCCTCGGCCCAGCTCCAGGACTTCACCCACACCTGTTTCATGGTCACGCCGTACGAGGGGTACGTCGCCGTCGCCGAGGCGCTGGCGGAGCTGACCCCGGGCGACCACGCCAAGAAGTCGGCCCTGTTCAACTCGGGTGCCGAGGCCGTCGAGAACGCGGTCAAGATCGCACGTGCGTACACCAAGCGCCAGGCCGTCGTCGTCTTCGACCACGGCTACCACGGCCGCACCAACCTGACGATGGCGCTGACCGCCAAGAACATGCCGTACAAGCACGGCTTCGGCCCGTTCGCGCCCGAGGTCTACCGCGTGCCGGTGGCGTACGGCTACCGCTGGCTGACCGGCCCCGAGAACGCCGGTGCCGAGGCGTCCGCCCAGGCCATCGACATGATCAACAAGCAGATCGGTGCCGAGAACGTCGCCGCGATCATCATCGAGCCGGTGCTCGGCGAGGGTGGCTTCATCGAGCCCGCGAAGGGCTTCCTGCCGGCCATCAGCAAGTTCGCCGAGGACAACGGCATCGTGTTCGTGGCGGACGAGATCCAGTCCGGCTTCTGCCGCACCGGCCAGTGGTTCGCCTGCGAGGACGAGGGCATCGTCCCGGACCTGATCACCACCGCCAAGGGCATCGCGGGCGGCCTGCCGCTGGCCGCCGTCACCGGCCGCGCCGAGATCATGGACGCCGCGCACGCGGGCGGTCTGGGCGGCACCTACGGCGGCAACCCGGTCGCCTGCGCGGGCGCGCTCGGCGCGATCGAGACGATGAAGGAGCTCGACCTCAACGCGCGGGCGAAGAACATCGAGGCCGTCATGAAGGCCCGGCTGGGCGCGATGGCCGAGAAGTTCGACATCATCGGCGACGTCCGCGGGCGTGGCGGCATGATCGCCATCGAGCTGGTGCAGGACCGCGGCACCAAGGAGCCGAACCCGGCGGCCACGGCGGCACTCGCGAAGGCCTGCCACCAGGAGGGCCTGCTGGTCCTGACCTGTGGCACCTACGGCAACGTCCTCCGCTTCCTGCCCCCGCTGGTCATCGGGGAGGACCTCCTGAACGAGGGCCTCGACATCATCGAGCAGGCCTTCGCCCGCATCTGAGGCCCCGCCCGCCCCGAGCCCCGGGGCGGACCGGCCCCCGGCCCGGATTCCGGTTCGGTTCCGGGCGGGGGCGCCGGGGGTCGGAGCGTGTGAAGAACGTGTGCGAGGTGGATGGCGGGACGCGGATGTGGCTGTCGGAGCCACATCCGCTGTCGTAGGTTTGGTCCAGATGAGAGATACACCCCGCCCACAGGGGACTGTGGGTGACGCCGGGTCGGGGCCTCCCCAGCTTCGCCCTGGTCGTGCCCTCGCGCACACACCCGGAGCTTTTGGCTCCACTCCTCACCGATCGGACGGCCGCCCGCCCCAAACCCCCCGGGGCGCGCGGCATCCCGATCCGGACGGCCACCCCGGAACCACCCCCCCTGTTCCGGGGTGGCCGACCTTCCTCCTCGGCCTTCCGGCCCTCCTTCTCGCGCTGATCACCTGGCAGGTCGCGGCCCACGGCCCCCTCGCCCGCGCGGACGAACGCCTCAGCGACGCCGTCGTCCACCCGAACCGCTGGTTCGAACTCCTCGCCGACCTCGGCAACATCACGGTCGCCGTCCCGGTCCTGGTCGTCGCCCTCGTCCTCGCGGCCCGCTGTTCCCGCCGGGCCGGCGCCGACCGCTGGTGGCTGCCGTCCGTCGCTGCCGCCGTCCTGATGGCCGCCGTACCGGCCGTGATCGTGCCGCTGAAGGAACTGATCGCCCGCCCGGGCCCACCGGTGATGGGCCCGGGCACGGGTTTCTTCCCCTCGGGTCACACGGCGACCGCCGCCGTGGCGTACGGCGCGGCGACCCTGCTCCTCCTCCCCCGGCTGCCCTCCGCGGCGGCCCGCCGCACCCTGGTCGCCGGCTGCCTCGCCCTGAACCTGGCGGTGGCCACCGGCCTGGTCGCACGCGGTTACCACTGGCCCCTGGACGTCCTGGCGAGCTGGTGTCTGTGCGCGCTGCTGCTGACGGGGCTCGCGATGTTCCTCAGCCGAAGTACGCGTCGAAGTTCCGCGAGAACTCCCAGCCGCCGAACCGGTCCCAGTTGACCGACCACGTCATCAGGCCGCGAAGCGCAGGCCAGGTGCCGTGGGGGGTGTACGAGCCGCAGTTGGTCCTCTTCATGAGGCAGTCGAGGGTCTTGGTGACCTCGGCCGGGGAGACGTGACCGTTGCCCGCGTTCGTGGTCGCCGGCATGCCGATCGCGATCTGGTCGGGGCGCAGCGGCGGGAAGACGTTGTTCGGGTCTCCCGCGACCGAGAAGCCGGTCAGCAGCATGTCGGTCATCGCGATGTGGAAGTCCGCGCCGCCCATGGAGTGGTACTGGTTGTCCAGGCCCATGATCGAGCCCGAGTTGTAGTCCTGGACGTGCAGCAGCGTGAGGTCGTCGCGCAGCGCGTGGATGACCGGGAGGTAGGCGCCGGCGCGCGGGTCCTGACCGCCCCATTTGCCCGTGCCGTAGTACTGGTGACCGAGCTGGACGAAGAAGGTCTCGGGCGCCATCGTCAGGACGAACCCGGAGCCGTACCTGGCCTTGAGGGTCCTGACCGCCGAGACGAGGTTGACGACCACGGGTGTCGTCGGGTTCCTGAAGTCCGTGTCGTTCGCGTTCAGGGAGAGGGAGTGGCCCTCGAAGTCGATGTCCAGGCCGTCGAGACCGTACTCGTCGATGATCTTCGACACCGAGGAGACGAACGTGTCGCGCGCGGCGGTCGTGGTGAGCTGCACCTGGCCGTTCTGGCCGCCGATGGAGATCAGGACCTTCTTGCCCGCCGCCTGCTTGGCCTTGATGGCGGCCTTGAACTCGGCGTCGCTCTCCACGTTCGGGCACTCGGTGACGGGGCAGCGGGTGAAGCGGATGTCGCCTGAGGTGGTGGAGGTCGGTTCGCCGAAGGCGAGGTCGATGACGTCCCAGCTGTCGGGGACGTCGGCCATGCGGGTGTAGCCGGCCCCGTTGGCGAAGCTCGCGTGGAGGTAGCCGACCAGGGCGTGGGCGGGGAGGCCGGGGGTCCCGCCACCGGAGCCCGGGGAGGTGGTCGCGGTGACGGCCGCCGACTTCGCCGACTGGCCCGCGTCGTTCACGGCCGCCACCTGGAAGCTGTACGCGGTGGCGGGGGACAGACCGGCCACCGTGGCCGAAGTGCCGCTCGCCGTCTGGGCCTTGATTCCGTCGCGGTAGACCGCGTACCCGGTCGCGCCGGGGACCGCGGACCAGGACAGGGCGACGCTGCCGGAGGTCACGTTGCCGGTCTTCAGGCCGGTGGGCGGGGCCGGCGGCTGCCCGGCGTCGACGCCCGGGCCGACCAGGGAGATGTCGTCGGCGTGGTAGGCGCCGGTGCCGTACCAGCCGTGCGTGTAGAGGGTGACCCTGGTGGTGGAGGGTCCGGTGCGGAAGGTGGTGGTGAGCTGCTGCCAGTCGGTCGCGGACTGCGTCCAGGCGGAGACGTCGGTGGTGCCCGTGCCGTTCGCGCCGAGGTAGACGTAGTTGCCGCGGACGTGACCCGTGAGGGTGTACTGCGCGCCCGGTTTCACGGTGACCGTCTGGGAGCACTGCCCGTAGTCGCTGCCCGCCGGGGTCGCCTTCAGGGCCGCGGTGCCGCTGCGCACGGGTGAGGTGACGGTACTGCCCGCCGTGCAGGTCCAGTTGTCCAGGCCCGCCTCGAACCCGCCGTTCCTGACGAGGTCCGCGTCGGCCGCACGGGCGGTCGACGAGAGGGCGGTGAGGCCGGGGACGGCCAGGACCGCGGCCGTGCACACGGCGAGGAGTCCGCGCCGGCGTACGAATGGTCTGTTGGATCGGGTGGGGTCCACGAGTGCCTCCGGGCAGGGGGGGGGTTGGAGGGTGGAGCGCGCCCAACTTGGTCCAGACCAATGCGGTTGTCAAGGCCCCCGCCGGGATCCCGGCCGGTCCGGCTCCGCGGTCAGGGCCCCTCCCCGCCCGCGAGACCCGCCGCCGCCTCGTGCATGGCCAGTTCCAGGAGCGCCGGATCGGTGAGGGTGCCCGAGCCGTCCGGCGGGACCAGCCAGCGCACCCCGCCGGCGGCCGGCCTCCCCGGGTACGGCACCACGAGCCACGTGCCGGGGCCCGCTGTGCGCACCCCCGTACCGACCCAGCGCCCCGCGGTACCCGCGGGGACGAAGAACCCCGTCCGGGCGTCCCGGAGGTCGACGAGCACGGGACCGGGCCGGCCGGTCACCCGGGTCAGCACGTCGAACGTGGGACGGCCCAGCCCGGCCGGCAGGATCAGTACGTCCCACACCTTGCCCGCCGGCAGCAGCGCGACTCCCCCCGGGCTGCGCTCCCACTCCCAGCGGCATGCCTCGGGGTCCGGTGCTGCGGATGCCAGCCACTCGACCGCCGTCCTGGCGCCTGTCATGGCGAAACCTCCCTCTCTCGTACCGACGCCGGTCGCGTCACAGGAGAGAGGGAGGTCAGGGCCGGGCATTACGCGGGTTCCCGCCCCCCGTCGGCAAACCGGGTCACAGAGGGACGTCCGCTCGTTCAGCTGTCGAAGCCGAGACCCAGCCTGTCCATCGCCTTCAGCCAGAGATTGCGCCGCCCGCCCCGCGCGTCCGCCCGCGCCAGGGACCACTTGGTGAGGGCGATACCGGTCCAGGCGAAGGGTTCGGGAGGGAAGGGCAGCGGCTTCCTGCGCACCATCTCCAGCTCGGTGCGCTCGGTGCGCTCCCCCGCCAGCAGGTCGAGCATGACGTCCGCGCCGAAGCGGGTGGCGCCGACGCCGAGGCCCGTGTAGCCCGCCGCGTACGCCACCCGGCCCTGGTGCGCGGTGCCGAAGAAGGCGGAGAAGCGCGAGCAGGTGTCGATCGCGCCGCCCCACGCGTGGGTGAAGCGGACGCCCTCCAGCTGCGGGAAGCAGGTGAAGAAGTGTCCGGCGAGCTTCGCGTACGTCTCCGGGCGGTCGTCGTACTCGGCGCGCACCCGGCCGCCGTACGGATAGATCGCGTCGTAACCGCCCCACAGGACGCGGTTGTCGGCGGAGAGACGGAAGTAGTGGAACTGGTTGGCCGAGTCCCCGAGGCCCTGGCGGTTCTTCCAGCCCACGGAGGCCAGCTGGTCGGCCGTCAGCGGCTCGGTCATCAGCGCGTAGTCGTAGACCGGGACGGTGTACGCGCGTACGCGCTTGACCAGGTTCGGGAAGATGTTGGTGCCGAGGGCGACCCGGCGGGCCCGGACGGAGCCGTACGGGGTGCGTACGGCCATGCCGGCGCCGTACGGCTTCAGGGCGAGCGCGGGGGTGTGCTCGTAGATGCGGACGCCCAGCTCGCGGCAGGCACGCTTGAGGCCCCAGGCGAGCTTCGCGGGGTGGAGCATGGCCACCCCGCGACGATCGTGCAGACCCGCGAGGAATGTCGGTGAGTCGACTTGTTCCCGTACGGCGTCGGCGTCCAGGTACTCGAGGCCGTCCGCGAGGCCCTCGCGCTGCAACTCCTCGTACCACTCACGCAGTTCGGCCGCCTGGTACGGCTCGGTTGCGACGTCGATCTCGCCGGAGCGCTCGAAGTCGCAGTCGATGGAGTAGCGGGCGACGGCCGCCTCGATCTCGTCGAGGTTGCGGGCGCCCAGCTCCTCCAGCTTCCTGATCTCGTCCGGCCACCGGGTGAGGCCGTTCGACAGGCCGTGGGTCAGGGACGCGGCACAGAATCCGCCGTTGCGGCCGGAGGCGGCCCAGCCCACCTCGCGGCCCTCCAGCAGGACCACCTCGCGCCGCGGGTCGCGCTCCTTGGCGAGGAGCGCGGTCCACAGTCCGCTGTAACCGCCGCCGACGACGAGCAGGTCGCAGGTCTCGGCGCCGGTGAGGGCGGGCTCGGGGCGGGGTCTGCCCGGGTCGTCCAGCCAGAAGGACACCGGCCGGGCGTCGGAGAGGGACGTCGTCCAACGGGTCATGGCACCTGGGGCCATGATTTCAACTCCCTACGAGAATGGCTCTTACGCCTTCTGCCGGTTGCGGCGGTTGCCGATCACCATGCCGGCCAGGACGAGAAGTACGGCGACGACGAACATGGCCGTACCGATGACGTTGATCTGCACGGGTGTTCCGCGCTGTGCCGATCCCCAGACGAACATGGGGAAGGTGACGGTCGAGCCCGCGTTGAAGTTGGTGATGATGAAATCGTCGAAGGAGAGCGCGAAGGCCAGCAGCGCGCCCGCCGCGATCCCGGGCGCCGCGATCGGCAGCGTGACCCGCACGAAGGTCTGCACGGGACCGGCGTACAGGTCCTGGGCCGCCTGCTCGAGACGCGGGTCCATCGACATCACGCGCGCCTTGACGGCGGTGACGACGAAGCTGAGGCAGAACATGATGTGGGCGATCAGGATCGTCCAGAAGCCAAGCCGCGCGCCCATGTTGAGGAACAGCGTGAGCAGCGAGGCGGCCATCACGACCTCCGGCATCGCCATCGGCAGGAAGATCAGCGAGTTCACCGGACCGCGCGCCCGGAAGCGGTAGCGGACCAGGGCGAAGGCGATCATCGTGCCGAGGGCGGTGGCGCCGAGCGTCGCCCAGAACGCGATCTGCAGGCTGAGGGAGAGCGAGCCGCACATGTCGGCGACCCCGCACGGATCGCGCCAGGCGTCCGTGGAGAAGGACTGCCACTCGTAATTGAAGCGGCCCTTCGGCTTGTTGAAGGAGAACACCGTGACGACGACGTTCGGCAGCAGCAGATAGCCGAGCGTGAGCAGTCCGGCGATGACGACGAGATGGTGCTTGAACCAGCGTACGAAGGCCATTTAGACCAGATCCTCCGTCCCGGACCTGCGGATGTAGAGCGTGACCATGATGAGGATCGCGGCCATGAGGAGGAACGAGAGCGCCGCGGCCGTCGGATAGTCGAGGATCCGCAGGAACTGCGTCTGGATCACGTTGCCGACCATGCGGGTGTCCGTGGAGCCGAGCAGGTCGGCGTTCACGTAGTCGCCGCTCGCGGGGATGAACGTCAGCAGGGTGCCCGAGACGACCCCCGGCATCGACAGCGGGAACGTCACCTTGCGGAAGGTGGTGACGGGCCTGGCGTACAGGTCGCCGGCCGCCTCGTGCAGCCGCCCGTCGATCCGCTCCAGCGAGGTGTACAGGGGCAGGATCATGAACGGCAGGAAGTTGTAGGTGAGTCCGCAGATCACGGCGAGCGGGGTCGCCAGCACCCGGTCGCCCGAGGTCATGCCGAGCCAGCTGGTGACGTCCAGGACGTGCAGCGAGTTGAGCGCGCCGACGACCGGGCCGCCGTCCGCGAGGATCGTCTTCCAGGCGAGCGTGCGGATCAGGAAGCTGGTGAAGAACGGCGCGATCACCAGGATCAGGACGACGTTGCGCCAGCGGCCCGCGCGGAACGCGATGAGGTACGCGAGCGGATAGCCGAGGATCAGGCACAGCACCGTGGCGGAGCCCGCGTACAGCACGGAGCGCAGGAACTGGGGCCAGTAGTCCGCCAGCGCGTCCCAGTAGGTCGCGAAGTGCCAGGTGACCCGGTAGCCGTCCTCCAGGGAACCCGTCTGCACGGAGGTGGAGGCCTGGTAGACCATCGGCAGCGCGAAGAAGACCACCAGCCACAGGAGGCCGGGCAGCAGCAGCCAGTACGGGGTGAGCCGGCCGCGCCTGCGGGGCGGCTTCTCCGCCGGGGCGGGGGCGAGAGGCGGTGGCGCCTCGGTGAGCGTCGACATCAGGCGGCCTCCTCCTCGACCGTCTCGACGCCCGCGTCGATGTCCTGCGCCGCGTCCAGACCGAAGGTGTGCTCCGGGCTCCAGTGCAGGACGACGTCGGCGCCGGGCGCGAGCCGGGAGTCACGGTCGATGTTCTGGGCGTACACCTCGAAGCCGGCGCAGACCGTGCTGTCGACGACGTACTGCGTGGAGACGCCGATGAAACTGGAGTGGGCGATCCTGCCGGTGATCCGGTTGCGGCCGGCCGGGATGAGCCCGGCGTCGTCCGCGTGCGTGAGCGAGATCTTCTCGGGGCGGACGCCGGCCAGCACCCTGCCGCCGGCCGCGGTGGGCGCCGAACATCGCGCGGCGGGCAGCAGGAGTTTGCCGCCCCCGGCCTTGAGGACGATCTCGTCGCCGGTGCGGGAGTCGACCTCGGCCTCGATGAAGTTGGAGGTGCCGAGGAAGTTGGCGACGAACGTGGTGTTCGGGTTCTCGTAGAGGTCGGCGGGCGAGCCCAGCTGCTCGACGCGGCCCGCGTTCATCACGGCGACCGTGTCGGCCATGGTCATGGCCTCCTCCTGGTCGTGCGTGACGTGGACGAAGGTGATGCCCACTTCGGTCTGGATGCGCTTCAGCTCCAGCTGCATCTGGCGGCGCAGTTTGAGGTCGAGGGCGCCGAGCGGCTCGTCGAGGAGCAGCACCTTGGGGTGGTTGATCAGGGCGCGGGCCACGGCGACGCGCTGCTGCTGGCCGCCGGAGAGCTGGTGGGGTTTCTTGCGGGCCTGCTCGCCGAGCTGGACCAGCTCCAGCATGTCCTCGACCTGCTTCTTCACCGACTTGATGCCGCGCCGGCGCAGGCCGAAGGCGACGTTCTCGAAGATGTCGAGGTGCGGGAAGAGCGCGTACGACTGGAAGACGGTGTTCACCGGCCGCTTGTACGGCGGCAGGTTCGTCACGTCCAGGTCGCCGAGGGCGACGGTGCCCGAACTGGGCTCCTCCAGGCCGGCGATCATCCGCAGGGTGGTGGTCTTGCCGCAGCCCGAGGCTCCGAGGAGCGCGAAGAAGGAGCCCTGCGGGACGGTCAGGTCGAGTGGGTGGACGGCCGTGAAGGAGCCGTAGGTCTTGCTGATGCCGGAGAGGCGGACGTCGCCGCTGCTGTCATTCTTCATCATCGTCACGCCCCTGTGAGCTTCGCGAACTTCTCTTCGTAGGCCGTCTCTTCCTTCTGGCTCAGTGAGCGGAAGGGGTGGGACCTGGCGGCCATAGCCTTGTCGGGAATGATCAGCGGGTTGTCCGCCGCGTCCTGGTCGATCTTCGCGAGCTCTTCCTTCACGCCGTCGACGGGACACACGTAGTTGATGTACGCGGCGAGTTCGGCGGCCGGCTTCGGCTCGAAGTAGTAGTCCATCAGCCGCTCGGCGTTCGTCTTGTGACGTGCCTTGTTGGGGATCAGCATGTTGTCCGTGGACGTGATGTAGCCGCTGTCCGGGATGATGAAGCCGATGTCCGGGCTGTCCGCCTTGAGCTGGACGACGTCGCCCGCCCAGGCGACGCAGGCCGCGAGGTCGCCCTTGGTGAGGTCGGACGTGTAGTCGTTGCCGGTGAAGCGGCGGATCTGGCCCTTGTCGACCGCCTTCTGGAGCCGGGCGATCGCCGCGTCGAAGTCGTCGTCGGTGAACTTCGCCGGGTCCTTGCCCATGTCCAGCAGCGTCATGCCGACGCTGTCGCGCATCTCCGAGAGGAAGCCGACGCGCCCCTTGAGCCTGGGGTTGTCGAGCATGTCGGAGATCGACTCGACCTTCTCGCCGTCGAGCGCCTTCTTGTTGTAGGCGATGACGGTGGAGATGCCCTGCCAGGGATAGGAGTAGGCGCGGCCGGGGTCCCAGTCCGGATTGCGGAACTGCTGGGAGAGGTTCGCGTAGGCGTGCGGCAGGTTGGCGGCGTCCAGTTTCTGGACCCAGCCGAAGCGGATCAGGCGGGCCGCGAGCCAGTCCGTGACGACGATGATGTCGCGGCCGGTGTCCTGGCCCGCCGCCAGCTGCGGTTTGATCTTGCCGAAGAACTCGACGTTGTCGTTGATGTCCTCGGTGTACTTGACCCTGATGCCGGTCCGCTCGGTGAACGCGTCGAGTGTGGGGTGGTGCTTCTCGCTCTCGTCCACGTCCATGTACTCGGTCCAGTTGGAGAAGTTGATCGTCTTCTCCTTGGCCGAGTGGTCCTCGGCGGAGACGCCGCCCTGGGTCGTGCCGGCCGCGGGGATCCCGCAGCCGCTCAGCGCTCCGAGGCCGCCGGCGGCGAGCGCGCCGCCCGCGGAGGCCCGCAGCAGCGAGCGCCGGGTGAGGGACGCCCTGCCGTTGTGGAGGCTGCGGCGAAAGGCGGCCAGCTGGGCCGGGGACGGACGGTCTGGCTCGTACTGCTCCATGCTCCTGGTGCCCTTTCGGAGGGAAGCGGCCGTGGTCGCGCGGCCTGTTCTGGCTATCGGTCCCCGAAGATCGTGCGGTGCCAGTCCTTCCTGGCGACCGCGGTGTTGTCGAACATGACGTGTTTGACCTGCGTGTACTCCTCGAAGGAGTAGGCGGACATGTCCTTGCCGAAGCCGGACGCCTTGTATCCGCCGTGCGGCATCTCGCTGATGATCGGGATGTGGTCGTTGACCCACACGCACCCGGCCTTGATCTCACGGGTGGCACGGTTCGCGCGGTAGACGTCCCGGCTCCAGGCGGAGGCGGCGAGGCCGTACGGCGTGTCGTTGGCGAGCCGGATCCCCTCGTCGTCGCTGTCGAAGGGGAGCACGACGAGGACGGGGCCGAAGATCTCGGCCTGCACGATCTCGCTGTCCTGGGCGGCGTCGGCGACGAGCGTGGGCCGGTAGTAGGCGCCGTCCTTCAGCTCCTCGGGGATCTCCCCGCCGGTGACCACGCGCGCGGAGGAGCGGGCCCGGTCGACGAAAGCGGCGACCCGGTCGCGCTGCGCGTGGGAGATCAGCGGGCCGAGGTCGGTGTCCGGTGCGAAGGGATCGCCGACGCGGACGCTCGCCATGAGCGCGGCGGTCCGCGCGACGAACTCGTCGTAGAGGGGCCTTTGCACGTACGCGCGCGTGGCGGCCGTGCAGTCCTGCCCGGTGTTGATGAGGGCGCCCGCGACGGCTCCGTGCACGGCGGCCTCCAGGTCCGCGTCGTCGAAGACCAGGAAGGGCGCCTTGCCGCCCAGCTCCAGATGGAGCCGCTTGACGGTGGAGGTGGCGACCTCCGCGACACGCCTGCCGACGCCGGTGGACCCGGTGAAGGAGGTCATGGCGACGTCGGGGTGGGCGACGAGGTGCTCGCCCGCGTCCTTGCCCGCGCCGGTGACTATGTTGACGACGCCGTCGGGGATGCCGGCCGCGGTGGCCGCCTCGGCGAACAGGAGCGAGGTGAGCGGGGTCAGCTCGGCGGGCTTCAGGACGACGGTGTTGCCCGCGGCGATCGCCGGGAGGATCTTCCAGGCGGCCATCTGGAGGGGGTAGTTCCAGGGCGCGATGGAGCCGACGACTCCGATGGGTTCACGGCGTACGTACGAGGTGTGGTCCCCGGAGTACTCGCCCGCGGACTGGCCCTGCAGATGCCGGGCCGCGCCGGCGAAGAACGCGGTGTTGTCGATGGTTCCGGGGACGTCGAACTCGCGGGTGAGCTTGAGCGGCTTGCCGCACTGCAGCGACTCCGCCTGGGCGAACTCCTCGGCCCGCTCGGCGAGCACGGCGGAGAAGCGGTGCAGTGCGTCGGAGCGCTCGCCGGGGGTCGCGCCGGCCCAGCCCGGGAAGGCGGCGCGGGCGGCCGCGACGGCGGCGTCCACGTCGGCGGCTCCCGCCAGCTCGTACGTGTAGACCTCGTCGCCGGTGGCGGGGTCCACGACCGTGTGGGTGCGGCCCGAGGTGCCCTTGGTCAGCCGGCCCGCGATGTACTGCGCGCCGTCCGCGAAGCGGTCCTGCGCCTGGAAGCGATGGCCCGGATTGTGCATGTCGCTCTCCTCCGCCGCCCTCCCCGTCCCACGGGGGTCGGCGTAGCTCCAGCTCGATTTGAGTGCCGATCCTGACAGAGCGGGGTGACCTCAACAAGTGATTCCGTTGTTGCCTTTTGGTTACGCGACGGAATCTGTCGACCAGGTGTCGAGTCCACCTGGAAAAGCCGGGACGGAGTGTCAGTGGTGCGTGCCAGACTCGCGTGCATGGGGACGATCGATTCTCGGGAAACCCTGGTCAGGGAGGTCCGCGCGGGGGCGCGGATCAAGTACCTGCTGTTCTGGGGGCACCGGCCGCGGCCCGACGGCCGGGTCGGCGCGAGCTGTCTGAGTCAGTGGTGGCCGTCTCCGTTCACCGTGGACGGTGTCGAGTATGCGACGGCGGAGCACTGGATGATGGCGGCCAAGGCACGCCTCTTCGGCGACGCGGAGGCGGAGCGGCAGGCGATCGACGCGCCGAATCCCGCGCTCGCCAAGAAGGCGGGGCGGCTGGTGCGCGGTTTCGACGCCGCGCTCTGGGAGCGCGAGCGCTTCCGGATCGTGGCCGAGGGCAGCGTCCACAAGTTCGCCGCACACCCCGACCTGCGGGGATTCCTGCTGAACACCGGCGACCGGGTGCTGGTCGAGGCCAGTCCCGTGGACCGCATCTGGGGCATCGGGCTCGCGGCCGACGACGAGCGCGCGCTGGACCCCGAGCGGTGGCGCGGTCCGAACCTGCTGGGGTTCGCGCTGATGGAGGCGCGGAAGCGGCTCAGAGCCCCGGGAGACGGCGCCGCGGCGACCTTGGAAGCGGACCGGTCCGTCTCCTGAAGCGCCCCCGGAGCCGTCCCGGCGGGCGGGCGCTGTCCTAGCGGGGCCCCTCCACCACCAGGGACGTCGAGTATCCGTCGTCGTTTCCGAAGTAGGGGTCGTCGTCGCGGTCGTCGGGAAGGGCGAAGATCAGCACGGCGAAGCCGATGCCGAGCAGCATGCCGACCGCGCCGCAGATGATGCCCGCCAGGGCCTGGCCCGGGTTCGTCGCCTCGCCCCGGCCCGCCTTGCGGCGGCCGATCACGCCGAAGACGACGGCGAGGATGCCCAGCAGGATGGCCAGCGGCCAGAGGCAGAAGAGCGCGGCCGCGATGATCCCCAGCACCAGCGAGGTGGTGCCCATCCCGTTGCTCGGCATCGGCGCCAGGGCGGACCAGCCGTAGCCCGGGTTCCCGCCCGGGTAGGGGACGTGACCGCCGTGCACCGGCGGACCCGGGTACTGGGGGTAGCCGTACAGGGGCATGCCGGGGCCCTCGGGGGCCAGGGGCGGCGGCGGGACCGGCTCCCCGGGTGCCGGTCCGCCGAAGGAGCCGGGGCCGCCGGGCGGCGCGAAGGGGTGGTGCGGCGCGGCGCCCGCCGAGGGCTGGGGACCGCCGGGCGGGGCGTACGGGCCGGGGGCCGTGCCGGACGCCGGCGGTGTGAAGGGGTTCGCCCACGGCCGGGAGGCCGCGGGTCCCGCGCCGGTGGCCGGGGAGCCCGCTCCGTGCGGCACCGGTCCGCCGACCGCCGGCATCGACGTCATGGTGGGCTGGTTGTGCACCGAGGGAGGCGCCGTGGTGCCTGCGCCCGGAGGGACCGCGTCCTCCGGGGGCGGAGCCCAGGGGTTCGGCTCGGGTACGGGGGCCTGCCCGGGCGCGGGGGTCTGTCCGGGCGCGGGGGTCTGCTTGTCCAGGGCGACCTTGGGCGCGGGAGGCGCGTCCTGCGGGCCGGCGCCCGGTCCGTACCCCCGGAAGGCGGGCGCGTGCGGCCCGGCGGCGTGGTCCGGCGGTTCCGGCGTGCGGGCGTCGTCGGACATGCGCGGGGTCCCCTCTGTTGTACGTTCCGTCATGCTACGGCCCGGGCCCTCGCCGTGCGGACGGCGGCCTACGATGATCCCGGAGTCACCGATCAGCCGATCACCCGCGTCCCCCTGACACCCGCGGCGGGGCGCCGTTCCCGGGGAGGGACCCTTGACCGACCACCGCGACGCCCGCGACCCGCACGCCTTCATCGCCGGACTGCCCAAGGCCGAACTGCATGTGCACCACGTCGGTTCCGCCTCCCCCCGGATCGTCTCCACGCTGGCCGCCCGCCACCCCGACTCGAAGGTCCCGACCGACCCCGAAGCCCTCGCCGACTACTTCACGTTCACGGACTTCGCCCACTTCGTCGAGGTGTACCTGTCCGTCGTCGACCTCGTGCGCACCCCGGAGGACGTCCGGCTGCTGACCTACGAGGTTGCCCGGGACATGGCCCGCCAGCAGGTGCGGTACGCCGAACTCACCCTCACCCCCTTCTCCTCCACCCGCCGCGGCATCGACGAGCGGGGCTTCATGGAGGCGATCGAGGACGCCCGCAAGGCGGCCGAGGCCGAGCTCGGCGTCGTCCTGCGCTGGTGCTTCGACATTCCCGGCGAGGCGGGCCTGGAGGCCGCCGAGGAGACGGCACGGCTCGCCACCGACGACCGCGTACGGCCCGAGGGGCTCGTCTCCTTCGGCCTCGGCGGGCCCGAGATCGGCGTACCGCGGCCGCAGTTCAAGCCGTACTTCGACCGGGCGATCGCGGCCGGGCTGCACTCGGTGCCGCACGCCGGTGAGACGACGGGGCCGCAGACCGTCTGGGACGCGCTGAACGACCTGGGCGCCGAACGCATCGGACACGGCACCAGCTCCACCCGGGACCCGGAACTGCTCGCACACCTCGCCGAGCACCGCATCGCCCTGGAGGTCTGCCCGACCTCCAACATCGCGACCCGCGCGGTCCGCACGCTCGACGAGCACCCCCTGAAGGACATGGTGAGCGCGGGCGTGCTCGTCACGATCAACTCCGACGACCCGCCGATGTTCGGCACCGACCTCAACAACGAGTACGCGGTCGCCGCCCGGCTGCTGGACCTCGACGAGCGGGGCCTCGCCGCCCTCGCCAAGAACGCCGTCGAGGCGTCCTTCCTCGATCCGGCCGGCAAGAAGCGGCTCGCCGAGGAGATCGACACGTACACCTCGGCGTGGCTGACGTCCTGACGTACACCGGAGCGTGGCGGGCGTCCTGACGCCGACCTGCGCCTCGGCGTGGCGGGCCTCCTGACGCCGACCTGCGCCTCGGCGTGGCAGGCGTCCTGACGCCGAGGCGCTTTTCGGCGTCGCCGGCGGCCGGCGCCCGCCCGGCCCCCGGCCGCGCACCCCGATGAGCGGCCGTGGGGTGTCCGGCCCGCACAATGGGCGCATGCGCACCGTGACTGCCGTGGCCCACCGCGGCGACCCCTACCACGTCCGCGAGAACACGATCGGCTCCCTGCGTTCCGCGCTCCGCCGGGGCGCGGACGCGGTGGAGATCGACGTCCGGCTCACCCGCGACGACGTGCCCGTCCTGCTGCACGACGAGACACTGAAGCGGCTGTGGGAGCACGACCGGCCGCTGCGCTCGCTCTCCTCGGACGAGGTGCGCGGGCTGACGGCGGGCGGGGTGCCGACCCTCGTGGACGCGCTGGCCGCGACGGACGGTGCCCGCCTCATGATCGACCTGCCCGGCGCGGACCGCGCGGCCGTACGCGAGGTCGTGGACGTCGTCCGCGCGTGCGGGGCCGAGGAGCGGGTGTACTACTGCGCGGGCGCCCAGGCCATGCTCGCGGTGCGCGAGGCCGACCCGGCGGCGGAGATCGCGCTGACCCGCACGACACTGGCACCGCCGCGTGCCGCCCTGCTCGAAGCGGTGCGTCCCCGGTGGCTCAACTACCGCTTCGGGCTGATCGACCGGGACCTGTTGGCGCGGGTGCACCGCAGCGGCTGCCTGCTGTCGGCATGGACGCCCGACACCCGGCGCTCCATGCGGCGGCTGCTCGACCTCGGCGTCGACTCGATCACCACGAACCGCGTCGACACACTGTGCGCCCTGCGCGAGGTGCGGGTACCGGTCGGCCCCTGACCGGGTGCCGTACGCGCTCGCCACCGGCGGTGCCCGACCGCCCGCATGACCGTGATCCACTCCCCCTGCCGGACAGACCCTAGGGGGGATCCCCGAGCAACCCCCGTGCCGTGCACGGCAGTTGCTCGGGGACGTCACCGGGGCCGGGCCCTCCTCGCCGACGATCCGCGACGCGGCGTCCGGCCGCAGGATGATCTCACCGACCCCGACCGTCGGCTCCGCGTCATCCACCCGAGGAGCAGTCTTGCCGCACACCGGCGCCCGTACCCTCACCGCCGTCGCCGCCGCGCTCGCCCTGGGGCTGACGGCGGGACCCCTCGCCGCGCCCGCCCTCGCCGCGCCCGTCGCCCCCGCGGCGGTGCACGCCTCCGCCACCGGACCGGACGCCGAGGCCCTGCGTGCGGCGCTCGCCGGGCTGCCGGGGCCGGACGCGACGGCCGCGCTCGTACGCGTCGGCGGCACCGACGGGAGCTGGCGCGGCAGCGCCGGCGTGCACGACCTGCGCGGCGACCGGAAGGCCGACCCGAACGCGCGCTTCCGCGCCGGCTCCACCACCAAGGTGGTGACCGCGGCGGTGGTGCTCCAGCTCGCCGCCGAGAACCGGCTCGACCTCGCGGCGCCGGTGGAGGACCATCTCCCCGGCCTGCTGCCCGCCTCCTTCGAAGAGCCGGTCACCGTACGGCAGTTGCTGAACCACACCAGCGGCATCCGGGCCGGGGACGGTTTCGGGGACTCCTTCGAGGAGGCGTACGCGCACCGCTTCGACACGCTCACTCCGGAGGAGGTCGTGGCTTCGGCGGTCGCGAAGGGCCCGGAGTTCGCCCCGGGCGACGAACAGCACTACCTGAACATCAACTACACGATCCTCGGGATGCTGGTCGAGAAGGTCACGGGCCACTCGTACGCGTCCGAGGCCACCCGGCGCGTGCTGCGGCCCGCCGGGATGCGCCACACGTACTTCCCCGGCACCGATCCCCGGATCCGCGGCCCGCACAACCGCGGCTACCAGGCGGTCCGGGGGACGGACGGCACGACCCGGTTCGTCGACGTCACGGACTGGAACCAGGCCGACCGCCGGGCGGCGGGCGACATGATCTCGACGACGGCCGACCTGGAGCGCCTGATCACCCACCTCTTCCGGGGCGACCTGGTCCCCCGGCCGCAGCTGGAGGAGATGTTCACGGTCCCCGCGGGCGTCGAGGGCGCCGACATGAGCGCCGGGCTTCAGCGCTTCGAGTACGGGGGCACGGTCTACTGGCTCAAGTCGGGCGCCCGTCACGGCTACAGCTCGCTGATCGCCGCCACCCGCGACCTCTCCCGCACGCTAGTCTACTCGGTCAACTCCACGGACGCGAAGGGCGAGGCGATGAATCCGGTCGCGGAACGGATCGGGCGGGCGGCGCTGAAGCGGTGAGCGGCCGCGGGCGACGCCCGGGGTGCTCCCTCCGCCACGGCGGTCACGCCCCCGGGCCGGCGTCTGCCGGCTCCGGGATCGGCACCTGCGCGGGACCGGCCGGGTGAGCCGGGTGATCGTGGCCCCGTGGCCCCGCCGTCCGCCGTGTGCGCCGCACTCCTCGACCGGGGGTCGCCGGATCGAGACGGCCGGCTGACGCGACAGCTCCGGTCGGTCGCGGCCCGGGGGTCACAGCCCCGCGATCGCGTTCCACCGCTTCGCGAACTCCGGGCGTTCCGCGGACGTGATGTCGCGGGCGATGGCGAGGCGCCCGCGCATGGTGGCGTCCGGGAAGATCAGCGGATCCTCGGCCAGGGCCGCGGTGTCCTTGTCCTTGGCGGAGGCGAGGACGTCCCGGGCGGCCGGAACCGGGCACACGTAGTTGACCCACGCGGTGAGTTCGGCGGCGACCTCGGGGTCGTAGTAGTGGTCGACGAGCTTCTCCGCGTTCGCCTTGTGACCGGCCAGGTCCGGGATCATCAGGGACTCCGCCCACAGCTCGGCGCCCTCCTCCGGCACCACGAAGCGGATGTCGGGGTCGTCGGCCTGGAGCTGGATCACGTCACCGGAGTACGCCTGGCAGGCGAGGACGTCGCCGCCGGCGAGATCCTTGACGTAGTCGTTGCCGGTGAAGCGCCGGATCCGGCCGTCGCGCACGTGCTTCTCGACCCGGTCGCACACGGTGTGGAAGTCGTCCGACGTCCACCGGGTGATGTCGACGCCGTCGCCCTGCATCAGGAGGGCGAACGCCTCGTCGAGACCGGAGAGGAGTGTGACCCGGCCCTTGAGGTCGTCCGCCCACAGGTCGGAGACCCGGGCGATCTCGCGGCCCAGCCGGCGCCGGTTGTACGCGATGCCGGTGATGCCCGACTGCCACGGCACGGTGGATCTGCGTCCCGGGTCGAAGGACGGTGAACTCAGCAGCGGGTCGAGGTACTTGGTGACGTTCGGCTGGTTGGCCCGGTCCATCTCCTGCACCCAGCCGAGCCGGACGAAGCGCGCGCACATCCAGTCGCTGACGACGATCAGGTCGCGCCCCGTCCGCTGATGGTTCATCAGGGAAGGGCTGACCTTGCCGAAGAACTCGTCGTTGTCGTTGATCTCCTCGACGTAGTCGACCCTGATCCCGGTGCGCTCCTCGAAAGCGTCCAGCGTGGGCCGCCGCGTCGGGTCTGTGTCGTCGGTGTCGATGTAGAGGGGCCAGTTCGCCCAGGTCAGGCGCTTGTCACGGGCGGAGAGGTCGACTCCGGCACGCTCGCCCGGCGCCACGTACGCGGCCGGGACCCCGCACCCGGCCAGCGCACCGAGCGCGGCACCACCGCCCAGCGCGCTCAGCAGGGAACGGCGGGACGGGGACGGGGACTTCCGGGGCACGGGCACCCGGGCAGCATGCAGCCGGATGCCCGACGCGGACAATGGACGCGGCGTCGAGCGATCGCGCACGGGGCCGACACCCTGTCGACCGCCCCTGCTGCGGGGCGACTTCGGGCACGGCGCCCCCGGGCCCCGAGAACACCGCGGCCCCGGACGGGAGTTCCGCCCGGGGCCGCGCGCCTGCGGACTACGCGTCCAGCGACGTCATCACGTGCTTGATGCGCGTGTAGTCCTCGAAGCCGTACCCGGAGAGGTCCTTGCCGTAGCCGGACTTCTTGAAGCCGCCGTGGGGCATCTCGGCGACCAGCGGGATGTGGGTGTTGATCCACACGCAGCCGAAGTCGAGGGCCTTGGACAGACGCATGGCGCGGCCGTGGTCCTTGGTCCAGACGGAGGAGGCGAGGGCGTAGTCCACGCCGTTCGCCCACTCGATCGCCTGCGCCTCGTCCGTGAACGACTGGACGGTGATGACCGGGCCGAAGACCTCGTTCTGGATGATCTCGTCGTCCTGCTTCAGGCCGGAGACGACGGTCGGGGCGTAGAAGTACCCCTTGTCGCCGACCTGGTGACCGCCGGACTCGACCTTGGCGTGGGCGGGCAGGCGCTCGATGAAGCCGGACACCTGCTTGAGCTGGCTGGGGTTGTTGAGCGGTCCGTACAGCACGTCCTCGTCGTCCGGCTGTCCGGTCTTGGTGTCGGCGGCGGCCTTGGCGAGCGCGGCCACGAACTCGTCGTGGATGCCCTCCTGGACCAGGACGCGCGTGGCGGCCGTACAGTCCTGCCCGGCGTTGAAGAAGCCCGCCACCGAGATGTCCTCGACGGCCTTGGCGATGTCGGTGTCCTCGAAGACGACGACGGGGGCCTTGCCGCCCAGCTCCAGGTGGACCCGCTTGAGGTCCTTGGCGGCCGACTCGGCGACCGACATGCCGGCGCGCACGGAACCGGTGATGGACGCCATCGCCGGGGTCGGGTGCTCGACCATCGCGCGGCCGGTGTCGCGGTCGCCGCAGATGACGTTGAAGACGCCCTTGGGCAGGATCGAGCCGATGATGTCGGCGATCAGGACCGTGGAGGCGGGCGTGGTGTCGGACGGCTTGAGGACGACCGTGTTGCCCGCGGCGAGCGCCGGGGCGAACTTCCAGACGGCCATCATCATCGGGTAGTTCCACGGCGCGACCTGCGCGCAGACGCCGACGGGCTCACGGCGGACGATCGAGGTCAGACCCTCCATGTACTCGCCGGCGCTCCGCCCCTCCAGCATCCGGGCCGCGCCCGCGAAGAAGCGGATCTGGTCCACCATCGGCGGGATCTCCTCGGACCGGGTCAGTCCGATCGGCTTGCCGGTGTTCTCCACCTCGGCCGCGATCAGGTCCTCCGCCCGCTCCTCGAACGCGTCCGCAATCTTGAGGAGGGCCTTCTGCCGCTCGGCCGGGGTCTGGTCGCGCCAGGCCGGGAAGGCCGCGGCGGCGGCCGCCATCGCGGCGTCGACGTCCGCCTGCCCGGACAGCGGCGCGGTCGCGTACGCCTCGCCGGTCGCGGGGTTGACCACCTCGGTGGTCCGTCCGTCGGCGGCGTCACGGAATTCTCCGTCGATGTAGTTGCGCAGACGACGCAGCTCGGTGCTCACTGCCGGCCCTCCTGTCGGGTGTCCAATGACTGAGACACCCACCCTAATCCGTGTGTCCACGTTTTCAACACCCCCGCTCCCTCCAGATCTGCGAAATCCGCAAGTCACGTCCTCGTAAACAACGAATTTCATCGCTCCGGCCTTGCGGAACTGTCGAGACGTCGTGCAGAGTGAGTGCGTGGCCAGTCGAAGCGCAGACCCCAGGGACTCTCGGGAGTCCAGGAACGGCAGTCCCCAGCTGGATGCCGTCTCCCTCGCCATCATCGAACAGCTCCAGCAGGACGGACGCCGTCCGTACGCCGCGATCGGCAAGGCCGTCGGCCTCTCCGAGGCGGCCGTGCGCCAGCGCGTCCAGAAGCTGCTCGACCAGGGCGTCATGCAGATCGTCGCCGTCACGGACCCGCTCACCGTGGGTTTCCGCAGGCAGGCGATGGTCGGTGTGAACGTCGAGGGCGATCTCGACCCGGTGGCGGACGCGCTGACGGCCATGTCGGAAGTCGAGTACGTGGTGATGACCGCGGGCTCGTTCGACATCCTCGCCGAGATCGTCTGCGAGGACGACGACCACCTGCTGGACGTCATCAACAAACGCATCCGGGCCCTCCCCGGCGTGCGCTCCACCGAGAGCTTCGTCTACCTGAAGCTCAAGAAGCAGACCTACATGTGGGGAACCCGATAGCCGTGAGCAAGGACCTCAGCCGAACCGCGTACGACCACCTGTGGATGCACTTCACCCGCATGTCCTCGTACGAGAACGCGCCCGTTCCCACCATCGTGCGTGGCGAGGGCACCTACATCTACGACGACAAGGGCAAGCGCTACCTGGACGGCCTGTCCGGCCTGTTCGTGGTCCAGGCGGGCCACGGCCGCACCGAGCTGGCGGAGACGGCGTTCAAGCAGGCGCAGGAGCTGGCCTTCTTCCCCGTGTGGTCCTACGCCCACCCGAAGGCCGTCGAACTCGCCGAGCGCCTCGCGAACTACGCGCCGGGCGACCTGAACAAGGTCTTCTTCACCACCGGTGGCGGCGAGGCCGTCGAGACCGCCTGGAAGCTCGCCAAGCAGTACTTCAAGCTCCAGGGCAAGCCGACCAAGTACAAGGTCATCTCGCGCGCGGTCGCCTACCACGGCACCCCGCAGGGCGCCCTGTCCATCACCGGCCTGCCGGCCCTCAAGGCCCCCTTCGAGCCGCTGGTCCCCGGCGCGCACAAGGTGCCGAACACCAACATCTACCGCGCCCCGCTCTTCGGCGACGACCCCGAGGCCTTCGGCCGCTGGGCCGCCGACCAGATCGAGCAGCAGATCCTCTTCGAGGGCCCCGAGACGGTCGCGGCCGTCTTCCTGGAGCCGGTGCAGAACGCCGGCGGCTGCTTCCCGCCGCCGCCCGGGTACTTCCAGCGCGTACGCGAGATCTGCGACCAGTACGACGTGCTGCTCGTCTCGGACGAGGTCATCTGCGCCTTCGGCCGCCTCGGCACGATGTTCGCCTGTGACAAGTTCGGCTACGTACCGGACATGATCACCTGCGCCAAGGGCATGACCTCGGGCTACTCCCCGATCGGCGCCTGCATCGTCTCGGACCGCATCGCCGAACCGTTCTACAAGGGTGACAACACCTTCCTGCACGGCTACACCTTCGGCGGCCACCCGGTCTCCGCGGCCGTCGGCGTCGCCAACCTCGACCTGTTCGAGCGCGAGGGCCTCAACCAGCACGTGCTGGACAACGAGAGCGCGTTCCTCACCACCCTCCAGAAGCTGCACGACCTGCCGATCGTCGGCGACGTCCGCGGCAACGGCTTCTTCTACGGCATCGAGCTGGTGAAGGACAAGGCCACCAAGGAGACCTTCACGGACGAGGAGTCGGAGCGCGTGCTCTACGGCTTCGTCTCCAAGAAGCTCTACGAGTACGGCCTCTACTGCCGCGCCGACGACCGCGGTGACCCGGTCATCCAGCTGTCGCCGCCGCTGATCTCCGACCAGTCGACCTTCGACGAGATCGAGGGGATCATCCGTCAGGTCCTGACGGAGGCGTGGACGAAGCTCTGACCCTCCGGATCCGCAGAGGTCCGCGGAGGTCCTGAGAGATCTTCCTGATCTTCCTTCTGGATGATCAATACCGGCCCCGGTGCCGCCCGTTCGAGTGAGAAAGGGCGGCCCGGGGCCGCGTGCTGTCCGGCCCCACGCCCCCGGATCCCTAGCGTGCCAGTGACCGATCGGCCCTGCCTTCGTTCCCCCGAGCGGGGGACCGGGCGACCCCGAGGACGTTCAGGCGCGTTCCCACGCCGACCGGCACGGGAGCGCACCGGCTCTTCCCCGAGGGCGCCGGGCAGCGCAAATCAGATCCGAACCGAGGTGTACGCGATGGTGGCCCCGCCGGACAACGACGTGCTCTGGGCACGCGCCCTGCACGTCAAGCACAACGGCTCGCCCGCGCTCAGCGGTGTCTCGCTCGGCGTCCGGGAGGGCGAGATCCTCGCCGTCAGCGGCCCGCGCGGCAGCGGCAAGACGACCCTTCTGCGATGCCTGTCCGGGCAGCTGCTGCCCGAGCACGGCGAGGTCTGGTTCAACAGCACACCCGTCCACACCATGGGGCCGCTCACCCGGGAGCGGCTGCGCCGTGACCGCTTCGGCTGGATCGACCCGGCGCCGGTCCTCGTACCGGAACTGAACGCCTGGGAGAACGCCGCACTCCCCCTGATGCTGCGTGGCACCCGGCGCCGCGCCGCCAAGACCGCCGCGCTCGAATGGCTGGGGCGCCTCGACATCGGCGACTGCGCCCGCAAGCGGCCGCACGCCCTCCCGCAGGCCGAGCGTCAGCGCGTGGCCGTCGCCCGCGCCCTGGTCGCGGCGCCCACCGTCCTCTTCGCCGACGAGCCGACGGCCTCCCTGCACCGCGCCGACCGCGCCCAGGTCCTGCGGACGCTCACCACGGCGGCCCGCTCGCACGGCATCACGGTGGTCCTCGCCACGCACGACGCGGACACCGCGGCCCTCGCCGACCGGACGGTGTCGCTGCTCGACGGACGGCGCGTGCACACCGTCCACCTCCCGCCCGTCACCGAGCCGGAAGGCCGGGCCGCGTGCTCGCTCTCCGTCTAGCCCGCGCGGGGCAGCCCCTCGTCCAGCTCCGCCGGCTGCTCGTCGCCTCGGCCTCGGCGGGCACCGGATTCCTGCTGCTGTGCACGCTGGGACACGCGATGACGCACCCGGAGTCCTCCACCGCCTCGGTGCTGCGCCTGGCCTGGTGCGCCGCTCCCCTGGCCGCCACGGTGTACTTCGCCGTCGCCGTCGCCCGCACCGACCCCGGGACCCGGCCGCGTCCCGGCCTCTCGGCGATCGGCCTCGGCCCCGGCCGGCTGACGGCGATCTCCGCCACCACCACGGCGCTGGCGACCACCCTCGGCTCGACGCTCGCCCTGCTGCTCTTCCTGCACCTGCGCGGCGACCTGACCGGCATGCCGTTCGACGGCGCCGCGGCGGACTTCCTCGCGGCGGACCGCCCGCTGCCGCTGCCGGCCGCCCTGACGCTGCTCTCCCTGGTGCCGATCGCCGCCTCGGCGGCCACCGCCCTCGCCCTGCGTCCGCGCGCCGAGAGCAGGGCCCGCGGCCGGCGGCACACTGGTGGCAGCGCGACGCGGCCGGGGGGCGGCCCCGCCGGACAGCACCCCGTCGGCGCGCAGGCCGGCCCCGGCGAACCGGGCACCCCGGCCGCCGCCGGTGCTCCTGTCACCGCCGACACCCTGCTCGCCCCCGCCCCGCAGCCCGCTGCCGACGCGTCCGCCACCCCGGCGGACCACCCCGGGCGGCCCGGCGGGGCGCCGGACCCGCGCGGGCTCGTCCCCGCGCAGACCGCGCCCGGTGGCCTCCCCTGGGGTGCGGCCGTCGTCGCGGTGGGTCTCGCCGTGGAGACGTACGCGAGCCGCTCGGACCCCACTCCCGGGCTCGCGCTGCCCGGCGGCTTCGCGGGCGGCCCGGCCGGCGTGCTCGTCGGCTGGGCGCTCACCGCGGTCGGCCTCGCCCTGGCCGGACCGGCGCTCACCCACCTCTGCGGGCTGCTCCTGCAATCCGTACGCCCCGGCGCGCTCCGGCTGATCGCCGGGCGTGTGCTGCAGACCGAGGCGCGCCGGATCGGGCAGCCGCTGGGCGTGCTGTGCGCGGTGGCTTCGGGCGCGTACGCCATGGCGACCCTGTACTCCGGCGAGCGGCCCGACTTCGGTCCGCTGAGCACGCTCGGCGCCCTGGTGGTCGGCGGGTGCACCCTGCTGACGCTGGTGACGGCGGCCGTCGAGGCCAGGCAGGCACGCGCCGACACCACGGCCGCCCTGCTGCGCCTCGGTGCGCCCGTCACGATGCTGCGCAGTGCCGCGGCCCTGCGCGTCGGCGCGCTGCTCGCCGTGTTCGGCCCGCTGACCTGGGTGGTCGCCCAGCTGGCCGCGCTGCCGCTGACCCGCTGACGCGCCGTACGCCCGCCGGACGGAGCCGTGCGAAAGCGGTTCGAAAGAAGTCCGCGCCGGGGCGATGAGTTCGCCGGGGCTCCCCGGTCTACCCCTGCGAACGGCACGACACCGACGGGAGAGGCCCCCATGTACCAGCAGATGATCTTCGTGAACCTGGCCGTGAACGACGTGGACACCTCGAAGAAGTTCTTCACCGAACTCGGCTACACGATCAACCCGCAGTTCTCGACCGACGACTGCGCCTGCGTGGTGATCAGCGAGACCATCATCGCCATGCTGCTGAGCCGGCAGCGCTACTCCGACTTCACGAAGAAGGAGATCGCGGACTCGACGAAGACCAGCGAGGTGCTGCTGTGTCTGAGCGCGGAGAGCCGCGAGAAGGTCGACGAGCTCGTCGAGAAGGCCGTCGCCGCGGGCGGCTCGGTGAGCGGCGAGCCCCAGGACCACGGCATGATGTACGGCCGCTCCTTCGACGACCCCGACGGCCACACCTGGGAAGTCGTGTGGATGGACCCGGCGGCGGTCCAGGGCTGAGCCCCGCGGAACCCGTCGGCGGTACGGCCCCGGGTGCGCGGCACGGGGGTCCGCGCGCCCGGGGCGGAGGCTCGCCGGGGGCGGTGGGAAGTCCCGTGGCTCCGGGGGCGGTGCTTCCGGAAGCGGGGGCGTGCCTAGCATGGGCGGGTGCAGCCGATACCCGAGTCCACGTCCTCGACCCCGCCCGGGCAGGGAGAGATCCCCGTCGCCGCCCACGACCGCGAGATCGAGTCCCTCGCCGAGTTCGACGAAGTCGTCGCGGCACACGGCTCCCTCGCCGGATTCCGCGTCCAGGCCGTCGATCTGACGGACCGTACGGACGTACTGCGCTCCGTGGACTGCGCGACGGCCGTCTTCCTCGGCTGCCCGATGGACCCGGAGGCGGCGGCCCGGGTCAGGACCTCCGGCGCCCTGGTCTTCCCGCCCGTCCCGGGTCTGCCCTTCGACCCGTACCGCGGGCTCCTCTACTCGCCCGACGAGCTCTTCGACGGGCTCGGCGCCGGTTACGAGACGACGCCGGACGCCCTCGCCTACGCCTGGTTCCAGCGGACCAGGACCGACGGCGACGTCTTCGCGTCGATGCTGCGGGCCGTCCACGACGACTCCGTCTCGGACGCGCTGGACGAACTCTTCGCCGGCGCCCGGGTCGTGGGCGTCATGGGAGGTCACGCGATGGCGCGCGGCACGACGGCGTACGAGGGCGCCGCTCGGCTCGGCCGCGACCTCGCCCGTGCCGGTCTCACCGTCGCCACCGGTGGCGGCCCCGGCGCGATGGAGGCCGCCAACCTCGGTGCGTACGCCGCCCCCTTCGACGACGACATGCTCAAGGAGTCCCTGCGGCTCCTCGCGCCCGTACCGTCGTTCACGCCGTCGGTGACCGACTGGGCGCGCGCCGCCTTCGACGTGCGCGAGCGCCACCCCGCGGGCGGCCCCTCGGTCGGCATCCCGACCTGGTTCTACGGCCACGAACCGCCCAACGCCTTCGCCACGCACATCGCCAAGTACTTCGCCAACGCCACCCGGGAGGACGGACTCCTGGCGCGCTGCAACGCGGGGGTCGTCTTCCTGCCGGGCGCCGCGGGCACCGTCCAGGAGATCTTCGACAGCGCGACGCCGAACTACTACGAGTCGCGCGGCGAACCGACGCCGATGGTCCTCGTGGACGAGGACCACTGGACCGTGAAGCACCCCACCTGGCCGCTCCTGAAGTCCCTGGCGCGCGAGCGCGCGATGGAGTCCCGCATCGCACTCGTGGACCGCATCGAGGACGCCCCGGAGGCGCTCAAACGTCTCGGCGGTTAATGACAACGTAAAGCCAACGCCGGTACGGGGCATATTCATTGACAGTGGTCGGGCGTCGCTTATAGACCTGTGGGGCTACCGGGGGTGCTGTTGTCACGACAGGCCCCCCAACCCCCCGCAGTTTGCACATTTTTGTGAAGGGCGATCGTGTCCATATCTCGCCGTACCGCACGTTCCGTGCGCATCCTCGGTGTTGCCTCCGCCTCCGCCGCACTCGTACTCGGCGTCGCGGGCAACGCGCTTGCCTGCGACATCGGTGACTTCTCGGCGGCCGCCGCCTGCGACGACAACGGGAAGGGCATCATCACCGTCACCGACACCGACGCCTCGGGTGTCGAGGCCGAGGTCTCCGTCTACCTGGAGTCGAACGGCGCGGACGAGCGGCTCGTCGGCACGCAGAAGGTCAAGGGCACCGCCAAGGGCGCCACCGTCACCTTCTCCGAGGCCTGGGCCCCGAAGTCCGAGTACCGCATCCACGTCACGGCCGGGAAGCTCGTCGACGAGGACATCTCCCCGAACCTGACCGCACCCGCCGAGGCGGCCTGCGGCAAGCCCACCACGGCGCCGAAGCCCTCGGCGACCCCCGAGCCCTCGAAGTCCCCGTCCTCGTCCCCGTCCGCGACTCCGTCGGCGACCCCGTCCGCGTCGGACAGCACCGCCCCCGCGGCCCCCGGCGACAACTCGCCCTCCGCCGCGGCCGGTGAGTCGAACCTCGCCGAGACCGGCGCGAACTCCAACACCGGGATGATCGCCGGCATCGCCGGCGCGTTCGTCGTCGCGGGCGGCGGCGCGGTCTACTTCGCCATGCGCCGCAGGAACAGCTCCAAGACCGGCTGACGACCGCGCAGTTCGCGACCGGCTGACGTCCGTACAGTTCAAGGCCGGTTGACGTCCGCTCGGCGCACGACCAGGCGCACGACCAGGTGGCCCGCTCCCGTTCCCGGGTGCGGGCCACCCGGGCGTGCCGGGCCCCGCCTCCCGCTCTCACGGACCCCCGGCGGAGCCGCACCCTATGTGGCCGCGCTCTCCCCGAGGACGACGACTTCCGCCGCGTCGAAGTCCACCCCGACCTCGTCACCGGGTCCGGGCGCGTCCCGCAGCGCGCAAGCCGCTTCCAGCCGCGGGGCGTCCCGCGGCTGGAGCTGTACGGCGACATGGGTGCCCCGGAAGGTGCGTGCGGCCACGGTGCAGCGCAGCCCGTCGGCCGGCGCCACCAGCCGTACCCCGGCGGGCCTGACGAGCAGCGTCCGCCGTCCCTGGGGTGCGCCGTCCGGAACCGGGACCTTCCCCCACGGGGTGTCCGCGGCCTGCCCGCTCACCGTCGCGTCGACCACGTTGTCGAAGCCGAGGAAGCGCGCCACGAACGCGTCCGCCGGGTGCTGCCAGACCTCGAGCGGCGTACCGGACTGGGCGATGTGCCCGTCCCGCATCACAACGACCCGGTCCGCGAGCGCGAACGCCTCTCCCTGGTCATGCGTCACGGCGAGCACCGTCGTCCCCAACGCACCGAACAGTTCCCGCAGTTCGACGACCAGCCGTTCCCTCAGGGAGCGGTCGAGCTGGCCCAGCGGCTCGTCCAGCATCAGCAGCCGGGGGCGGGGGGCGAGGGCACGGGCCAGCGCCACCCGCTGCTGCTCCCCGCCGGAGAGCGAGCCGACGGCCCGGGAAGCGGCCCCGGGCAGCCCGACGAGTTCCAGCAACTCCCGCACCCGGCTCACGCGTTCGCTCTTCGAGACGCCGTGCATCCGCAGTCCGAAGGCGACGTTGCCGCCCACGTCCCGCTGCGGGAACAGCTGGTGGTCCTGGAACATCAGGCCCACCCCCCGCTTGTGCGCGGGCACCCCCGACTGGTCCCGGCCGTCGAGCAGCACCCGGCCCGCGTCGAGCGCCTGGAGCCCGGCCACCGCCCGCAGCAGGGTCGACTTGCCGCTGCCGCTCGGCCCGAGTACGCACACGATCTCGTGCTCCACGACATCGAGGCCGACGGCGTCGAGCACGGGCCGCCCGCCGAAGCGCACGGTCGCCCGCTCCAGCCGCAGCAGGGCGTCGTACCCCGTCGTGAGCCCGCTCATCAGAACTCCCCCGTCCGGTCGGTGCGCACGCGCTCCAGCAGCAGCAGCGCGACCGCGCACACCGCCATGAGGATCGTCGAAAGGGCCATGGCCTGGCCGTAGTTGAGGTCGCCGGGACGGCCGAGGAGACGGTCCACGGTCACCGGCAGCGTCGGGTTGTCGGGCCGCGCGATGAAGACGGTCGCCCCGAACTCGCCGAGCGACACCGCGAACGCGAAACCGGCGGCGACCAGCATCGCCCGCCGCACCATCGGCAGGTCGACCTCGCGCCACACCCGCCACGGCGACGCCCCCAGCACGGCAGCCGCCTCCCGCAGCCGCTCGTCGACCGCGCGCAGTACCGGCAGCATCGTGCGGACGACGAAGGGGACTCCGACCAGCGCCTGCGCGAGCGGCACCAGGATCCACGAGGAACGCAGATTCAGCGGCGGCTCGTCCAGGGCGATCAGGAACCCGAAGCCGACCGTCACGGCGGACACCCCGAGCGGCAGCATCAGCAGCGCGTCGAAGCCGCGGACGAGCCGTCCCGCGCGCCGGGTGAGCGCGGCGGCGGCCAGTCCGCCGATCAGCACGGCGATGGCGGTGGCCGCGAGCGCGTACTGAAGGGAGTTGCCGATCGCCTCGATCGGCGCCACCAGGAACATGCCGCTGTCCGCCGACGTCAGCGCCCTGTAGTACGCGAACCCGTGGCCGCCGGGGGTGTCGAGGGACCGCTGGACCAGCACGGCGAGCGGCAGCACCAGCAGCAGCGCGACGGTGGCCAGGACCCCGGCGAGCAGCGCCCACTGCCCGGCCCCGCGCGGTCTGCGCGCGGTCAGGGAGGCGTCCACCAGGCGCAGGGCGCTCTCTCGTCGCCGTACGGTCCAGGCGTGCACGGCGAGGATCGCGCCGACCGCTGCGAACTGGACGAGGGTCAGCACCGCGGCCGTGGAGAGGTCGAAGATCTCGGAGGTCTGGCGGTAGATCTCCACTTCGAGGGTGGAGAAGGCGGGGCCGCCGAGAATCCGCACCACGGCGAAGGAGGTGAAGGTGAAGAGGAAGACCATGAGCGCGGCTGCGGCCAGGGCGGGACCGAGCGCCGGGAGCGTGATCCGGCGCCAGGCGGTGAGCCGGGAGGCGCCGAGCATCCGGGCGGCCTCCTCCTGGCGCGGGTCGAGCTGCGACCAGAGCCCGCCGACCGTGCGCACGACGACCGCGTAGTTGAAGAAGACGTGCGCGAGCAGGATCGCCCACACGGTGGTGTCCAGGCGTACGCCCCACAGCTC
Source organism: Streptomyces sp. NPDC005551 (assembly GCF_042871785.1). Taxonomy (NCBI): domain Bacteria; kingdom Bacillati; phylum Actinomycetota; class Actinomycetes; order Kitasatosporales; family Streptomycetaceae; genus Streptomyces; species Streptomyces sp. NPDC005551. The sequence continues at coordinate 125,017 of NZ_JBIAJE010000012.1, forward strand.
GTCGAGCAGCCCGCCCCTGCCGACCAGCGCAAGGAAGGCGGTGCCGACCACGACGGTCGGCAGCACGAACGGGACGGTGACCACCGCCCGCAGCACCTGCTTGCCCCTGAACTCGAAGCGCGCGAAGACGTACGCGCCGGGGAGCGCGACCAGCAGCGTGAGCGCGGTCGACGCGAGCGCCTGCCAGGTGGTGAACCACAGGACGTGCCGTACGTCGGACTGCGCCACGACGTCCACGATCCGGCCGAACCGCCAGCTCCCCCCGGTCCTCAGGCCGCGCGAGACGATCGCCGCGACCGGATAGGCGAAGAAGGCCGCGAAGAACGCGACGGGCAGGGCCAGCAGCCCGAGCCGCACCGCCGCGCTCCTCCCGGGACCCCGGCGCGGGGCTACTTCAGTACGAGCGAGGTCCACGACTTGACCCACTGGTCACGGTGCTCGGCGATCCGGGCGGGGGCGAGGGTCTCGGGGTCCTTCGCCTGCGGGCCGAACCGGGTGAACTCCGCGGGCACCCGGGCGCCCTTGACCACCGGGTAGACGAACATGTTGAGCGGCATGTCCTCCTGGAACGTCCTGGAGACCAGGAAGTCGAGGAGTGCCTTGCCGCCCTTGGTGTTCCCGGCGTTGCTGAGCAGTCCCGCGTACTCGACCTGCCGGAAGCAGGTGCCGGTGGCGACGCCGGTGGGCGCGGTCTTCGGCTTCGGGTCGGCGTAGATCACCTCGGCGGGCGGGGAGGAGGCGTAGGAGACGACCAGCGGCCGGTCGCCCTTGGCCTTCTTTCCGCCGGCGGAGCCGGAGAACTCCTCGTTGTAGGCCTGCTCCCAGCCGTCGACGACCTTGACGCCGTTGCCCTTGAGCTTCTTCCAGTAGTCCTGCCAGCCCCCGTCCCCGTACTTCCCGGCCGTCCCGAGGAGGAAGCCGAGACCGGGCGAGGACGTGGAGGCGTTCTCGGTGACGAGGAGGTTCTTGTACGCCGGCTCGACCAGGTCGTCGAACGAGTCGGGCGGGGTCAGCTTGTGCTCGCTGAAGTAGGCCTTGTCGTAGTTGACGCAGATGTCGCCGGTGTCGATGGGCGTGACCCGGTGCTTGTCCCGGTCGGCCCGGTACTCGGGCAGGACCGCGCCTGAGCCCTTGGGCTCGTAAGACTGGAAGAGCCCGTTGTCGAGTGCGCGGGACAGGAGGGTGTTGTCGACGCCGAAGAAGACGTCGCCCTGCGGGTTGCCCTTGGTGAGGATCGCCTTGTTGACGGCCTGCCCGGCGTCGCCGTCCTTGAGGACCTTGACCTGGTAGCCGGACTCCTTCTCGAACTCCTTGAGCACGCTCTTCGAAGCGAGGAAGGAGTCGTGGGCGACCAGGGTCACGGTCTTGGAGTCGGCGGCGTCGGTGCCGGAGCCGGACGAGCCGCACGCGGACAGCGTGACGAGCCCGAGCCCGGTGGCCACGAGCGCGGCTGTGAACTTCACGGTGGTGCTCACTGGATTCCTCCTGGAGTGACCAGGAAGAGACGCGGCCCTGCCCGGGAACCTCTGAGAGTTCCCGGGCAGGGCGCAACAGCTTGAGTGATGACCGAACTTCCTACCCAGAATGACCTGGGCAAGGTTCAGAGGGTCTGCGGCCCGTGCCGCACTCTCAGCGCTGTGGCGCTCCCCTGTCGGAATATGAAGATGTACGTACGGGAGTCAGCCTACCGCCCGCCGGGCCGAGGACCTCGGCCCGCCGGGGTCTACCGCTCGGACGCCGCCAGCTGCCCGCACGCTCCGTCGATCTCCTGGCCGCGGGTGTCACGGACGGTGACCGGCACGCCGTGGGCCGCGATGGCCTCGACGAACGCCTTCTCGTCCTCGGGACGGGAGGCGGTCCACTTGGAACCGGGCGTCGGGTTCAGCGGGATCAGGTTCACGTGGACCGGCTTGCCCCGGAGCAGCCGGCCGAGCCGGTCACCGCGCCACGCCTGGTCGTTGATGTCCCGGATGAGCGCGTACTCGATGGAGACGCGGCGCCCCGACTTGGCGGCGTACTCCCAGCCGGCGTCCAGCACCTCGCGCACCTTCCACCGCGTGTTGACGGGGACGAGGGTGTCGCGCAGCTCGTCGTCCGGCGCGTGCAGGGAGATGGCGAGACGGCACTTGAAGCCCTCGTCGGCGAACCGGTGGATGGCGGGCACCAGGCCCACGGTCGACACGGTGATGCCGCGCTGCGAGAGGCCCAGCCCGTCGGGCTCGGGGTCGGTGAGCGCGCGGATGGCGCCGACCACGCGCTTGTAGTTGGCGAGCGGCTCGCCCATGCCCATGAACACGATGTTGCTCAGCCGCGCCGGGCCGCCGGGGATCTCGCCGTCCCTGAGGGCCCGCATCCCGTCCACGATCTGGTGCACGATCTCGCCCGTCGACAGGTTCCGGTCGAGACCGGCCTGGCCGGTGGCGCAGAACGGGCAGTTCATCCCGCAGCCCGCCTGCGAGCTGATGCACATGGTCACCCGGTCCGGGTAACGCATGAGCACGGACTCGACGAGCGTGCCGTCGAAGAGCCGCCACAGGGTCTTGCGGGTGGTGTCGTCGTCACAGCTGATGTGCCGGACGACGGACATCAGGTCGGGCAGAAGCGCTTCCTGGAGCTTCCCGCGCGAGGCGGCCGGAATGTCCGTCCACTCCGCCGGGTCGTGCGCGAACCGCGCGAAGTAGTGCTGCGAGAGCTGCTTGGCGCGAAACGGCTTCTCACCGATCGCGGCAACCGCCTCTTTGCGCTCGGCGGGCGTGAGATCGGCAAGGTGCCGCGGCGGCTTCTGAGCTCCGCGCGGGGCGACGAAAGTAAGTTCTCCGGGTGCAGGCATAACTCTTCCAGTGTCGCAGATCATCTCCGGGCCACGGTGACCGCGTGGTTGAGCGGCGGGCGGCATGGATGGTCATCGTCAGCGGTGGGCCGCTGAAGCAGGAAGCGCTCTGAGGACGCAGCACTCCCTCACATGTCAGGAGCGCGGGTGCGGGCCTGTGATCACCGGTGGTTGGGAGCCGAATCTGTCGTCGATGTCCGGGATCCAGAAGCAGATCTCCAACGTCTTCAGGCGGTCCCAGTGCCGCACACGGCGCCCTTGTCTGATTGCGGCAGTCAGGCCTACGAGCAGCAATGCCGCACAGCCTCCTGCCAGCACGCGATCGGGTCCCACAACGAGCTCGATCACGGAGACGACGAGCGCGAACAACAGGGCCAGGGCCGAGTTCCGCAGCATCAACGCGAGGCCTTGCAGCCGAGTGATCTCGCCCGCCGCCTCCTTGTGGTGGAGTTCCACCGCAGCCAACAGCAGAGACGGATCAGTGCGCACGAAGGGTCGGTCCCGGGCCTCGGGCACTCTGGCCACGAATTCAAGACGAGCGTTCTCGACGGTCCAGTTCCAACGCGGTGCCACCTTGTCCAGGAGGGCACTGAGGGGATAGGCGAGATGCCCCAACAGGTAACTGGCAACAGCGACTCCCACGACCAGGTACCGCCTGCCTCCGACGGGGCGCTGTCGTCAGACGTACACGTGGGCCTAGAATCGAACCTGTGTACGAAAAAGCGTCTTCTGCCGAGAACAGGGGCACCGCCCCCATCGTCGTGCATCCCGCGACGGGCACCGGTGCGCGCCGGGTGACGATCCGCGCCCGGGCCGCCGGCCTCGCCCACGGTGACGCCGACCTGGTGGAGTTCCTGCGCCGCGCGGGACTGCCGGACGCCTGGGAGCTGCTGGACGACCCGGACTGGGTCGAATGGCAGGGCGGCCGCCCACATGAGTACGGCATGGACTGACGCCGGGAATTCCGCCAGTCCATACGAAGAGGGGCTCGCCGCCCTGTGGACGGCGAGCCCCTCCGGTACGGGACAGCGGGCCGACGACGCACGGACGTCGTCCGGGACCGCAGGTCAGCCGGACCCCACGAACAGCACCAGCAGCAGCCACACCACGGGCGCCGTCGGCAGGAGGGAGTCCAGCCGGTCCATGATGCCGCCGTGCCCCGGCAGGAGCGTGCCCATGTCCTTGATGCCGAGATCCCGCTTGATCATGGACTCGCCGAGGTCGCCGAGCGTGGCGCTGGCCGCGACCGCGAAGCCGAGGACCAGACCCTGCCACCAACTGCCGTCGTCGATCAGGAACTGCATGCACAGCGCACCGGCCGCCATGGCGAAGCCGATCGCTCCGAGCAGGCCCTCACGGGTCTTGCCGGGGCTGATGCGCGGCGCCAGCTTGTGCGTACCGAACCGCCAGCCGACGGCGTACGCGCCGGTGTCGCTGACGACCGTCAGGAGCAGGAACGTCAGGACACGGCGCGGACCGTCGTCGGCCGCCAGCATCAGGGCGACGAACGTGGCGAGGAACGGCACGTAGAACGCGGCGAAGACACCCGCCGTGACGTCCTTGAGGTAGCCCTCGGGCGGTTCCGTCATCCGCCAGACCAGGACCGCGAGCGCGGTGAGCGCCATCGCGACCCAGGCACCCTCGGTGCCCCGCACGTATCCGGCGACGACCATGGCCGCACCGCCGATCGCGAGCGGGACGAGCGGCGCCCTGATGCCCTTGCGCTCCGAGAGCCGCGAGGTGAGCTCCCACAGGCCCACCACCACGGCGACCGCTATCACGCCGATGAACACGGCCTTGACGAAGAACAACGACGCGATGATCACCGCACCGAGTCCGACACCCACGCCTATGGCCGCGCCCAGGTCACGGCCCGCTGTCTTCTTGGGCGCGGGCGCTGGCTGGTGGGCGGCGCTGGGCATGGGCTCCTGCGGACTCTGCGGGCGGTGCGACGGGCCTGCGTGGGACGCCGTCGGTGGTGTGTCGTCGCGGAACAAGGGGCCGCTCAGCCGAGCGGCCCCCCGGTCGTCATCCTGGTCTCCGCCGTGTGCGGGTACCTCGGGCACGATGGGCATGGGGCGAGTCTGCTGGGCGTCATGCGCATCGTACGTGGGACCCGCCGGGGCTGCCCCCTGGACAGGCCCCTGCGCGGACGGCCCCCAGTACCCGGCTTGTGGCGGCGCCCCCCAGGAAGAGTCGTTCATCAGACCTCGAGCAGCTCCGCTTCCTTGTGCTTGAGGAGCTCGTCCACCTGCGCCACGTACTTGTGGGTGGTGTCGTCGAGTTCCTTCTCCGCACGGCGGCCCTCGTCCTCGCCGACCTCGCCGTCCTTGACCAGCTTGTCGATGGCGTCCTTGGCCTTGCGGCGCACGGAGCGGATGGACACCTTGGAGTCCTCGGCCTTGGTCCGGGCGACCTTGATGTAGTCCTTGCGGCGCTCCTCGGTCAGCTCGGGGAACACCACCCGGATGATATTGCCGTCGTTGCTCGGGTTGACGCCGAGGTCGGAGTCACGGATCGCCTGCTCGATGTTGCGCAGCGCGCTCTTGTCGAACGGGGTCACCACGGCCATGCGCGGCTCCGGCACCGAGAACGAGGCCAGCTGGTTGATCGGCGTCAGCGCACCGTAGTAGTCCGCCACGATCTTGTTGAACATCGCCGGGTGCGCACGACCGGTGCGGATCGCGGCGAAGTCCTCCTTGGCGACCACGACGGCCTTCTCCATCTTCTCCTCGGCTTCGAGGAGGGTCTCTTCGATCACCACTTGCTCCTGCGTGTCTTGAGTAGGCCCGGCGGCTGTTCCTCGTCGGGGTCTGCGGCCGGCTGCGTCGCGTCTTGTTCCTGCACGGTTCCGGACCGGCAGGACATTGTCCATCCCCCGGTCCGGGTCCGTCCCGCTCCGGGTGGGGACCCCTGCGGGGCCCTTCCCCGGTCAGGCCCGGCTGTCCTGGTCACCCACGAGTGTGCCGATCTTCTCACCCTTGACGGCGCGCGCGATATTGCCCTCCGCCAGGAGCTCGAAGACCAGGATGGGGAGCTTGTTGTCCCGGCAGAGCGTGATCGCGGTCATGTCCGCGACCTTGAGGTCCCGGGTGATGACCTCGCCGTAGCCGAGGGCGTCGAACTTGACGGCCCCCGGGTTGGTCTTCGGGTCGGAGTCGTAGACCCCGTCCACGCCGTTCTTGCCCATGAGCAGGGCCTCGGCGTCGATCTCCAGGGCGCGCTGCGCGGCAGTGGTGTCCGTGGAGAAGTACGGCATGCCCATGCCCGCGCCGAAGATGACGACGCGGCCCTTCTCCAGGTGCCGCACGGCGCGCAGCGGGATGTAGGGCTCGGCGACCTGACCCATCGTGATGGCGGTCTGCACACGGCTGTCGATGCCTTCCTTCTCCAGGAAGTCCTGGAGGGCCAGGCAGTTCATTACCGTGCCGAGCATGCCCATGTAGTCCGAGCGGGCCCGGTCCATGCCGCGCTGCTGGAGCTCGGCACCGCGGAAGAAGTTGCCGCCGCCGATGACGACCGCGATCTGCGCGCCGCCGCGCACGACGGCCGCGATCTCACGGGCGATCTTGTGCACCACGTCGGGGTCGACGCCCAGTCCGCCGCCTCCGGCGAACGCCTCGCCGGAAAGCTTCAGCAGAAAGCGTCCGGCGCCTTTGCCTTCGTCGGTCTTCTCGCCCTGGTCGGCCTGGGTGGTGGTCATGAAGATCTCGCCTCTTTACGTGTCGCACATACGAAGAAGGCCATTGCCGGTGGGGTGTTGGCTCCCATACGCGGCAATGGCCTCCTCGTCAGATCTGCTGTCGCCCGTCACGCACGCACGCGTGCCGGCGTACCCGGACGACTGCTGTCGACCCTAGCGGGGTCGCGCGTCGATCGCGGTACGGACTCAGATGCCGACCTTGATGCGCGTGAAGCGCTTCAGGGTGACACCGGCCTCGTCCAGGACCTTCTGGACGGACTTCTTGTTGTCGAGCGCGTACGGCTGTCCGAGAAGGGTGGCCTCCTTGAAGAAGCCGTTGACGCGACCCTCGACGATCTTGGGCAGCGCGGCCTCGGGCTTGCCCTCGGCGCGGGTGGTCTCCTCGGCGACGCGGCGCTCGGACTCGACGACCTCGGCCGGGACGTCCTCGCGGGAGAGGTACTTCGGCGCGAAGGCGGCGATGTGCTGCGCGATGCCCTTGGCGAGGTCGGCGTCGGCCTTGTCCAGCTCGACCAGGACACCGATCTGCGGGGGCAGGTCGGGCATGGTGCGGTGCATGTACGCGGTGACGTACGTGCCGGAGAACTGGGCGAAGCGGTCCAGGACGATCTTCTCGCCCAGGTTGGCGTTGGCCTCGTCGACGAACGCCTGAACCGTCTTGCCGGCCTCGATCTCGGACGCGAGCAGCGCCTGGATGTCGGCGGGGGACGTCGCGGCGGCGTGCTGCGCGATCTGGTTGGCGACGGCCTGGAACTTCTCGCCCTTGGCGACGAAGTCCGTCTCGCACTTCAGCTCGACCAGCACACCGGAGGTGTTGTCGTCGGCGATGATGGAGACCACGGCGCCGTTCTCGGCGGAGCGGCCCTCGCGCTTGGCGACGCCCTTCTGGCCCTTGATGCGGAGCGCCTCGACGGCCTTGTCGACGTTGCCCTCGGCCTCGTCCAGCGCCTTCTTGCAGTCCATCATGCCGGCGCCGGTGAGCTCACGGAGCTTCTTGACGTCGGCGGCGGTGTAGTTCGCCATGATTCCTGGAATCTCTCTCGAAGTCTGAAGATCTACGGACCGAACGGCGGGGGCTTCGTGGGCCCCCGCCGTTCAACAACCCGAAGGGGTGAGGGTCAGGCCTGCTCGGCGTCCGCGGCCGGAGCCTCGGCGGCGGGGGCCTCGTCGGCCGGAGCCTCGTCGGCAGCAGCCTCGGCGGGGGCCTCGGCCTGCTCGGCGTCGGCGACCTTCTCGGTCTCGGCGGAGGTCTGCACCTCGGCGGCCGGGGCCTCGGCGTCGTCCGCCTTCTTCTCGCCCTCGAGCAGGTCGCGCTCCCACGCGGCGAGCGGCTCGCCCGCGGCCTTGTCACCCTCGGCCTTGCCGGCACCGGAGCGGCTGATGAGGCCCTCGGCGACGGCGTCGGCGATCACGCGGGTGAGCAGGGTGACGGAGCGGATCGCGTCGTCGTTGCCCGGGATCTTGTAGTCGACCTCGTCGGGGTCGCAGTTGGTGTCGAGGATGGCGACGACCGGGATGTTGAGCTTCCGGGCCTCACCGACCGCGATGTGCTCCTTCTTGGTGTCCACGATCCAGACGGCGCTGGGCACCTTCTGCATCTCGCGGATACCACCGAGGGTCTTCTCCAGCTTGGCCTTCTCGCGCGAGAGCACGAGAAGCTCCTTCTTGGTCAGACCGGAGGCGGCGACGTCCTCGAAGTCGATCTGCTCGAGCTCCTTGAGGCGCTGCAGACGCTTGTAGACGGTCGAGAAGTTGGTGAGCATGCCGCCCAGCCAGCGCTGGTTGACGTAGGGCATGCCGACGCGGGTGGCCTGCTCGGCGATGGCCTCCTGCGCCTGCTTCTTCGTGCCGACGAACATGACCGTGCCGCCGTGGGCGACGGTCTCCTTGACGAACTCGTAGGCGCGGTCGATGTACGACAGCGACTGGAGCAGGTCGATGATGTAGATGCCGTTGCGCTCCGTGAAGATGAAGCGCTTCATCTTCGGGTTCCAACGACGGGTCTGGTGACCGAAGTGGACGCCGCTTTCCAGCAGCTCCCGCATCGTGACGACGGCCATGGCCGTTCTCCTTGAATTTCTCGGTTGTGCCGCGCGTGCCGGACGGCACGCGCGCCTGACGCCCGCGATGCGCCCTGCCACAGAGGACCGAGGGGCGCTGACACTGGCTTTCGTCGAAGACGTGGGCCGGATGCCGGGGCGTGCGAAGTCGACCCGGTGACCCGGATCGCCACAAGAAGTGTACGGGACCCGCGGAGCGCCGGGTGACGCCGATATCCACAACCGGCGGGTGCTCCACAGGGCCCGGCCATGGTCCGCACAGGTGCGGGACGGTTCTCGCATGCGAACGAAACAACGCGTCCGTGCGTGGCTGGTGCCGCTGCTGTGCCTCACATCGATGATCTTCGGGGCGCTGCCCCCGCCCGGCCTCGCCCGTGCGACCACCGGGACGAGTCCCCCCGGCGCGGCCGGGCCGGCCGCGCCTCTCGGAACGCCGGGCCGGTCCCGGCCGGGACCCACCGACCCCACCGGCCCGACCGTGCCGGCCGACCCGACCGGCGCGACCGGGTCGTCCGGGTCGTCGGAGTCGTCGGGGTCGTCGGGGTCGTCCGGACAGCCGAGTGCGCCGCGGTCGCCCGGACCGCCGGGGGTCGACCCGTCGGTACCCGCCGTGGGCCGTGTCTGGCCGGTGGGCGCGGGTCCTGGTGCGCGTCCCGCGGTCCTACGGGGCTGGGAACCCCCGGCGACGGCATACGCCCGCGGCCACCGCGGCGTCGACCTCGAAGCGGCGCCCGGTGCCCCCGTGCGGGCGGTCGCCCCCGGCCGGGTGTCCTTCGCGGGCCGGGTCGCGGGACGCGGGGTGGTCTCGGTCGAGTTGGCGGGGACCGGTGATCCGCCCCTGCGGACGACGTACGGTCCGGTCCGCGCTGCCGTGCGGAAGGGCGACGAGGTGGCGGCGGGCGACGTGCTGGGCGCCCTGGAACCGGCGGGCCCGCACTGCCTTGCCGCATGTCTGCACTGGGGCCTGCTGAGAGGTGCCACCTACCTGGACCCGCTCTCCCTGCTGCCTCCCTGGCTGCTGGACCGGGGCCCGTCCCGGCTGCTCCCGGTCCTCGCAGCCCCGACCGGGTGACGCCGGTCCTCGCAGCCCCGACCGGGTGACCCCCGTCCTGGCACCCCCCGCCCAGTGACCCCGGAGGCATCCGCTGCATGCGACGACCCCTCCCCTCGACGGGGACCGCACACGGCCAGGAGCAAACGCCACCTCCGGCGCCCGCGCCGGCACGGTCGCGTCAGCCGCGCACGCCCCGCAGGGCCATCCCCACGGCGGCGTCCGTGATCGCCCCGGGTTCCTCGGCCGCGCCGAGTTCGATCCGGCGCACCGCGGCGTCCACGATCCCCTGGAGCAGCATCGCCGCGAGTCTCGGTTCCGCATGCCCCATGGCCCGCAGTGCCTCCACGATCATCGCGACGAGCCCGCCGTGCGCCGCACGGATCTTCTCGCGGGCACCCGCGTCCAGCTCGCTCGCGGAGATGGCGACCACAGCCCGGTGGCGCCGGTCCCCGACGAGGGCCAGCTGCTGCCGGACGTAGGCCTCGACCTTGCCCTCCGGTCCGCCCGCCGCGGCCATCGCCCCCTCGACCTCGGCCGCCCAGACGGGAAAGTCGACCTCGCAGAGCTCCTGGACGACAGCCGCCCGGGACCGGAAGTACTCGTAGACGGAGGACCGGGCCAGCCCTGTCCGCTCGGCGAGGGCCGGGAAGGTCAGCGCCTCCGTCCCGCCCTCGGACAGCAGGGTCCGCGCCGCGTCCAGGAGGGCGGCTCGCTGCATCGACCGGTGCTCGGCCACGGAGGCCGCTCGAATCCTTGGCACGTCAACCACTTTACGGACGGGCCGCCGAGGACGGGGCCACTTCCCGCACCCGTCCGGCCAACGGCGGTGCGGCGGACGCCGGGCGCGCCGGCGTCCGGCCAACGGCGGTGCGGCGGACGCCGGGCGTGAGGCGCCGCTGTCGTGCGGCGCGGGTGCCGTCACGTGTGGCCCGGAGTGCTGCACCCCGGGCCGGCACCCACCCCGGACCGGGACAGGCACGCTTCCCGGCCCCTCTGCATATGAGCGGTCGCGGCACATCAGCAGGGGTGTCAGCGGCCGAAACTCGCGAGCTTCGCGCGGAGCTGGAGGACGGACTTCGTGTGGATCTGGCTCACCCGGCTCTCGGTCACCCCGAGCACATTGCCGATCTCGGCGAGCGTGAGCCCCTCGTAGTAGTAGAGGGTGACCACGGTCTTCTCGCGGTCGGGCAGGGTGTTGATCGCCCTGGCCAGAAACCGCCGCAGCTCCCGGTCCTCGGCGACCTCGACGGGGTCGTCGGCCGCGGTGTCCTCAAGGGTGTCCATGAGGCTGAGCCGGCCGCCGCCCTCACCCCCGACATGCAGCAGCTCCTCCAGTGCGACCACGTTCGCCAGCGACAACTGGCTGAAGACCGCATGGAGTTCCTCGACGGCGATGCCCATCTCCGAGGCGACCTCACCCTCGGAAGGCGTCCGTCTGAGCCGGGCCTCCAGCGTGGCGTAGGCCCGCTCCACGCTGCGCGCCTTCTGCCGCACCGACCGCGGGATCCAGTCCAGCGCCCGCAACTCGTCGATCATCGCGCCCCGGATCCGCGTGATCGCGTACGTCTCGAACTTGATCTCCCGCTCGATGTCGAACTTCTCGATCGCGTCGATCAGCCCGAACACCCCGGACGAGACGAAGTCCGCCTGCTCCACGTTGGCCGGCAACCCCACGCTGACCCGTCCCGCCACGTACTTCACCAGGGGCGAGTAGTGCAGGATGAGCTGCTCCCGCAGCCGCTCGTCCCCGGTCGCCTTGTACGACCGCCACAGCTCGTCGAGTGTCGAGGGTGCGGGCGGGCGCACGCTGCCGCGGGCGGCGGGGGGAACTGCCGCCCGGTCAGACCCGGAGATGTGCTGAGGCATTCGTCGCCTTGTGCCGTTCTGCCGTGAACTGGGTGTGCGTGAGGGAGCTGTCGGTCCGATGTCGAATGTGCCTGTCTGCGTGGGGATCCTCGTGAGCGTAGCGTGACTGGGCTGTCGCAGTGAGCGAAGGGGGCCGGGATCACCCGCACGCGAAGCCGGGCGATCCCCACGCTGCCGGAACCGGGCCCAGCGCAGTGCGTCACCGCCGAGATGCATCAACTAGGCGCATTGCCAAGGCTGTCGGGGGTCCCCCGGACGGCCGAACGCGCCCGGTCAACACCGGCCGTGACCCTCGGGAACGGAGATCATCGCCTGGCGTGTCAACTTCCAGCCGTCGCCGTGTCGTTCGACGAAACCAAGTGCTCGGAGTTCGTACAGTCTCCCGACCGCGTCGTCCTGCGTGGTCCCCGCCCCGCGCGCGATCCGGTCCGCCGTGGCGGTACCCCGGCCCGGCAGCGCGGACAGCACGCGTCCGGCCGCGGGGTCCAGCAGATCGCGCGGGAGCACCGGCCCGCGCCGGTCCGGGGCCAGTTCCCCCATGTCACCGACCAGCTCGACGACCTCCCCGGCGTCGGAGACCAGGACCGCCTCACCGCGCAGGAGTTCGTGCACACCGGCCGAGAGAGTGCTGGTGGCGGGCCCCGGCACTCCCATCGTGAACCGGCCGAGCCGCTGCGCCGAGCGTGCCGTGACCAGCGCGCCGCTGCGGTAGGCCGCCTCGACGACCACGGTGCCCCGGGTGAGCGCGGCGATGACCCTGTTCCGGAGGATGAATCTGCTGGGGGTCGGATGATCGCCGGGCGGCAACTCCCCGAGGACCAGGCCCTGTTCCGCGATGCGGCTGATCAGCCGGGTGTGCCCGCGCGGGTAGGGACGGTCGACGCCGCAGGCCAGCACGGCGATGGTGGCGCCGCCCGCCCCCAGTGCACCCCGGTGCGCGGCGCCGTCCACCCCGTAGGCACCGCCCGAGACGACCACCCAGCCCCGTTCCGCGAGGCCCGCGCCGAGGGTGGCCGCCATGTGGGCCCCGTACTCGGTGCAGGCGCGGGCGCCCACGACGGCGACGGACCTCAATGCCCATATCCGCAGGTGAGGCATGCCGCGCACCCACAGTCCCGTGGGGCGGGCGTCCCCGAGGTCGTCGAGCTGCGCGGGCCACTCGCCGTCACCCGGACAGACGTACCTCACACCCGCTTCCCGCGCCCGCTCCAGATCCCGCTCGGGGCGCACGCGGGCGGCGCGGCCCCGCAGCCCTTCCCACCGTGTCCGTGTGACGCCCGGCAGCGGCTCCCCTCCCGCCATCAGCCGGCGGGCCACCTCCACGGCCCCGAACTCCCGCACCCAGCGCCCACCCGTCTCGTCCCCCGGTTCGACGATGCGGGAGAGAGCGACGCGGGCCAGGCGGTCGTCGTCCGTCATGACCGGGCGCCGATCATCATGGGCACGCCCCGGGGGACGCCGGTGCGCAGCTGCAGTGCCAGGGCGACATCGCCCGCGTCGGGCCGGTCGTGGCCCGAGAGATCGGCCACGGTCCAGGCCACGCGGAGGACCCGGTCCAGGCCGCGGGCGGTCAGGACTCCGCGCTCCAGCCCTCGCTCGGCCTCGTCCATGGCTCCCGACACGGCCTGCCACCGGCCGCGCAGCTCGCGTCCCGGCACCTCGCTGTTGGTGTGCCACGGGGTCCCGGCCAGGCGCGCCGCCGAGCGCTCGCGGGCCGCCCGCACCCGGTCGGCCACCGCCCGTGTCGTCTCGCCCCGGGCGCCGCGCGCGCTCAGCTCGGAACGGGTCACCGCCTCGACCTCGACCCGCAGGTCCACCCGGTCGAGCAGCGGTCCGGAAAGTCTGGCCTGATAGCGGCGGATGGCGGAGGGAGGACACTCGCAGTGGTCGTTCCCCACGGCGAAGCGCCCGCAGGGGCAGGGGTTGGCGGCGAGCACCATCAGGAACTTCGCGGGGAAGCGCACCACGCCCGCACTCCGGGCGATCACGACGTACCCCGCCTCGAGCGGCTGACGCAGGGCGTCGAGCACGAAGCCGCTGAATTCCGGCGCCTCGTCGAGGAACAGCACTCCCCGGTGGGACAGCGAGACCGCCCCGGGCCGGGCCAGCCCTTTCCCGCCGCCGACGAGCGACTGCATCGTCGCGGAGTGATGGGGCGCGCAGTAGGGCGGGACGTCCACCATCGGCTTGCCCGGGGGAAGCAGTCCTGCGACCGAGTGGATAGCCGTGACCTCCAGGGACTCCTGCCTGCCGAGGCGCGGGAGGATCGCGGGCATCCGCTCGGCCAGCATCGTCTTGCCCGCGCCGGGCGGGCCCTGGAGGAAGACGTGGTGGCCGCCGGCGGCCGCGACCTCCATCGCTGTGCGTGCCGACATCTGGCCGACCACGTCGGCCAGGTCATGGCCCTGGTCGTGCTCCGGCACGGCGATGCCGCACAGGCCGGTGGCCTCGCCCGTGCCGGGTACCCGCAGGCCGGCCAGCAGCGGGTCCGGGCGGCCCTGTTCGTCCGGATCCTCCTCGGGGACCGGCTCGTCGGTGAGGACGGCGACGAGCTGGCGCAAGCTGCGGACCCCGAGCACGGAGATCCCGGGGACCAGGGAGGCCTCGGCCGCCGCGCACTCCGGGACGACCACCTGCTCGTACCCCGCGTCCGCTGCGGCGAGGACCGCGGGCAGCACACCGCGGACCGGCCGCACCCGTCCGTCGAGTCCCAGCTCGCCGATCATCACGATGTCCGAAAGCACCCGGGGATCGATCCGCTCGGCGGCGCCGAGCACCGCGCAGGCGACGGCCAGATCGAATCCCGAGCCGCCCTTGGGCACGGACGCCGGGCTCAGGCCGACCGTCAGCTTCTTCTGCGGCCACGCCCCGCCCGAGTTCACCACGGCCGCCCGCACCCGGTCCCGGCTCTCGGTGAGGCTCTTGTCGGGGAGGCCGACCAGGGTGAACGCGGCGACGCCCGGTTCGAGGTCGGCCTGGACCTCGACGACGACGCCCTCGACACCGACCAGGGCCACCGCACACGTACGCGCGAAAGCCATCAGGCCACCCCCCGCACATGCTCCACCACGGGTGCGCCGCGCCGGGGCAGCAGGACGCCCACGAGGTCGATGCGGACGCCGCCGGGTGGCGCCCCGCCGTGCTCCTGGACCCAGCGCTCGGCCAGGCTCCTCAGCCGCTGCGCCTTCACCGGCGTCACGGCCGCCATCGGGTGCTCGAAGTCCCCCGCCCTGCGGGTCTTGACCTCGCAGACGACGAGCGCGTCGCCGTCCCGGGCCACGATGTCGATCTCGCCGGTCCGGCCTGCGCGCCAGTTGCGCGCCAGGACCGTCATCCCGGTCTCGGCCAGCCGCCGCGCGGCCAGGTCCTCGCCGTACCTGCCGAGTGCACTGCGTGCCGTCTGTGCGTTCATGTCGGCACCACCTCCGGCGCCAACACTGCGGCCACGGCCGCCCGTTGTTGGATCTTGGTGGACGGCCGCTCGATTGTGGAGAACTCCGTCACCCGCACGAGCGAGCCGTGACGCGCTCGCCGTCCTCACCGGTCCCACCGGTCCCACCGGTCCCACCGGTCCCACCGGTCCCACCGGTCACCGGTCACGGATCCTGTCCGGCCCAACAGCCCCAACGCGGCCCGGGCGACCCGCCGACCGCTCACCCGAATCAGCCGCCGGGCAGCTCCAGGTCGCTCTTGTTCAGCTCTTCGATGTTGACGTCCTTGAAGGTGAGGACCCGTACCTGCTTCACGAACCGGGCGGGCCGGTACATGTCCCACACCCAGGCATCAGCCATGGACACCTCAAAGAAGACCTCACCCTGGACCGAGTGCACCTGCATCTCGTAGTCGTTGGTGAGGTAGAAGCGCCGTTCGGTCTCGATCACGTATTTGAACAGACCGACGACATCTCGGTACTCCCGGTAGAGCTTCAGCTCCATCTCGGTCTCGTACTTTTCGAGGTCCTCGGCGCTCATGGCATGTTCCCCTTCAGCCGTGCGTCCCCCCATTGTGCGCCAGCCCCGCGAGCCCCTAGACGATTTCGGTGTCGAGGACCTCGGGACTGGCCGGGGGACCTTCGTCGAGCAGCCTGCGCAGCAACCCGGCGAGTCTGGTCGGATACACCGTCTCATGCGCCTCGGTCAGTTCCCGGCACGTCCACCAGCGTGCTCCGGCGACACTGCGCCGTTCCAGTTCCGTCAGCCCGCCCGGGACGGTCTCCGTCTGGCTCGTACGGGCCAGGAAGTACCACTCGTCCTGGTCCCAGCGGCGTCCCGCGAACGGGAAGGAACACCTCCGCTGCCAGAGCACCGGTCCCAGTTCGACCTCGGTGATGCCGGTCTCCTCCGCGAGTTCCCGCAGAGCGGCCTCCTCGCGTGTCTCCGCGCCCTCCAGGCCGCCCCCGGGCGTGAACCACCAGTCGTCGGCGGGGTCACCGGGCTCATGGCCGTGCAGCAGCAGGATGCGCTCCCGCGGGTCGAGGAGCACCACCCGGGCGACCTTGCGCAGCCCGTCCTCGCGCCACTCCTCCGCCGGTCCGCCGTAGGACGTGTCAGCGGGCACCGGCCGGCTCCGTCCGGACCCTGCCGCGCCGGCCGGCGCGCTTGGCGATCGGGCCGTAGGCGGCGCCGCCGAGGACGAGGACCGCACCGGCCACCACCGCGGCGAGCACGAGTCGCAGCGGACCGGGCGAGGAGATGCCGCCGAGGGCTTCGAAGCCGGTGGGGCGCTCCAGCATGCCGTCCATGGGCCAGACCACGGAGTCCACGCGTCCCTTCACCGCGCTGCGCGGCACCGTGCCGCTGAAGGCCTCGGTCAGGTGGGCCGTGGAGTCCAGGGAGCCGCTGCGCTCGTCACCGAGCAGGAACAGGCGCCCCTCGGGGACCTCGACGGCCGGAATCTTCTTCGACTCGGCGGCCTGGCCCCTGGGCAGATACGGTTCGTCGATCTGCTTGCCGTTGACCGTCAGCCTGTCGTCGGTGCAGCAGGCGACCGTGTCGCCGCCGACCGCAACGACCCGCTTGACCATGGGCATGTCGCCCCAGGTCTTCTGCTTGAAGACGACGACGTCGCCGCGCTCGATCTCGTCGCCGCCGACCCGCTCGGCCAGGACGCGGTCACCGGCCGCGATGGTCGGCGTCATCGAGTCGGTCGGCACGGTGTACGGCTGGTAGACGATCGCTCCCCAGACGAATCCTCCGAGGAAGAGCACACAGCCGAGGGCCACGGCCAGTCCCGACAGTGTGTTGCCGAGCCGTCCGTGACCCTCGTCCGTGCGGTGTGTCGTGCTGCTCATCCCAGTGCTCCCCCAACGCGGAGAATCGACCTCGCGGCCCGGGTGCGGGCCGTGGAAGATCGGCGATCTGGGACGGCACCCTACCCGGCGGTACCGTGCCCAGAAACCCTGGTGCCGGCCGTGGTGAGACGGCGGCGGCGCCACAGCACCAGCGGAGCGGCACCGGCGAGCCCGAGGGCACCCGGGGCCGCCGCGCTCAGGTTCTGGTCGAAGGTGTCGGGAACGGGCAGGGTGTCCCAGCGGGTGGGCGGCCAGGCGATGACGATGGCGCGGCCCACCACGTTGCCGACGGGCACGAATCCCTTGTTCGCGTCCTGCTGGTGGTAGCGGGAGTCCAGCGAGTTCTGCCGGTGGTCGCCCATGACCCAGATCTTGCCCTTGGGCACCGTCACCTTGAACTGGCCGCCCTGGTCGTCGACGCTGCACGGCGTGTTCCCCGCGTAGACGTACGACGCCTCGTTCAGCGCCTTGCCGTTCACCTTGAGCGGGCCGCTGCCCTTGCACTCGATGGTGTCCCCGGCGACCCCGACGACCCGCTTGATCAGGTCCTTCTCCTCGGCCGAGGGCATCAGGCCGACCCAGCTCAGGGCCTTCTGCACCGCGTTCGGGTTCGGCGTCGGCTCGCCCGCCAGCCATTTGTCGGGGTCGTGGAAGACGACGACCTCGCCGCGCTCGGGCTCGGAGCCGAACCAGGGGGTCAGTTTGTCGACCAGCACCCGGTCGCCCTGCTGGAGCGTGTTCTGCATCGAGTCCGAGGGAATCGAGAACGCCTGCACCAGGAAGGTCTTGATCAGCAGGGCGAGCACCAGCGCGATGCCGATGAGGAGGGGAAGCTCCTTCCAGAAGGAGCGCTGCTTCCTGGACCGGCCCCGTCCGTCGGCACCGCCGTCCTGCTCGCCGCGCCCGTGGGTGCCGTCGCCGTCCGCGGACTCACTCCCGGAGCCTGCGACGTCGTCTGCCGGGGAAGCCGTGTCGCCGGGCCGCTCCGGTCGCTCCTCCGGGCCCTCGTGTCCGGATCGTGCGCCGACCGCCAAGTCCCCCACATCCACTCCTCACTCCGTGCCGCCGCCCGCGTCGCATCCGGCGCAGGCCCACCACTCCCATAACGAGCGGGAGTTCCGCAGGGCTCGGGAGCGGGATCAATCCGTATCGATCCGCGGGGGCCACCCTATGCGACGGGCCGAGAGCGGTGGTCGACCCAGTCGGCACGGAGGCGTATGTGTCCGGCTCCTTGAGCCGGGTCCAGTGGCCGACGGGCCAGGCGATGACCATGGCCCGTCCCACCACGGACTCCTCGGAGACCGTGCCGCCGTATTTCTCGGAGCGGTGGTAGCGGGAGTCGGCGGAGTTGGCGCGGTGGTCGCCCATCACCCAGAGGCGGCCCTGCGGCACGGTGACCTGGAAGGCGAACGCCGAGGGCTTGTTGTCCGGGTGGATGTACGGCTCGTCGAGCGGGGTCCCGTTGACGGTCACCCGGCCCTGCTTGTCGCAGCACTTGACGGTGTCGCCGCCGACCGCGACGACCCGCTTGATCAGGTCCCGGTCGTTGTCGGAGGGCAGCAGCCCGATGAAGGTGAGCCCCTCCTTGACCTGCTTGACGACGACGGGGTCGTCCTTCTTGGCGGTCTGCTCCCCTTCCAGCCAGTTTCCCGGGTCCTTGAAGACGACGACGTCACCGCGCTGGGGCCTGGAGCCGAACCAGGGGGTGAACTTGTCGACGAGGACCCGGTCGCCGATCTGGATCGTGTTCTCCATGGAACCCGACGGGATCACGAACGCCTGCACCAGGAACGTCTTCAGGACGAGGGCGATGAGGACCGCCACTCCGACGAGGAGCGGGATCTCCTTGACGGCCGAGCGGCGCCTGCGCCGCTTGACCTTGCGGGCGAGCTTGCGGCGCTCGGCGCGGCCGGGGCGGGCGGCGCCGCCCGCCCGCCGCAGTCCGGTGGGCAGCAGGTTGTCGGCGGCGGTGCTGGGGGCGCCGCGCGGGCGCCCTCGGTTACCCACGGGCACCGTCCGCGGCGGGCACGCGCGCGTAGGCGTCGGGGCGCTCCAGCCGGGTCCAGTGGCCGGCGGGCCAGGCGATCCAGTCGGCGCGGCCGATCACGTGGCCGACCGGGATCATGCCGCCGCCCGGTGAGCCCAGGTGGTCGCGGGAGTCACTGGAGTCGCCGCGGTGGTCGCCCAGCAGGAAGAGGGTGCCGTCGGGCACGACGACGTCGAAGGGGGCGTCGGACGGGTGGTCCCCCGGATGGAGGAACGCCGACTCGTCGACCGACCGGCCGTTCACCTCCACCCTGCCCTCCTTGTCGCAGCAGACCACGTGGTCACCGCCCACCCCGACGACGCGTTTCACGTAGTCGGCAGCTCCGAAGTAGCCGGTGCCGTCGAACACGACGACATCGCCGCGCTGCGGCTCGGCACCAAAACGGTACGCCAACTTATTTACGAGAACGCGGTCCCCGATCCTCAATCCCCGCTCCATGGAACTGCTCGGAATCTGGAAGGGCTGCATCACGAAGGTGCTGAGGAGCAGCAGGAAGAGCAGGCAGACGAGCAGGGTGAGGGTGATCCGCCCGCCGGGGAGCCAGTCGGCGGCCCGGTCCAGCAACGCAGAACGCGACCGCCCCTCCGGGCCTCCGGTGTCCGAGATCTCCTCGGACTCACGGGGGCGGGAGGAGCGGTCGCGCTCCACGGGCTGTGCTTCGGTGTCCATCGGAGCCAGATGCTATCCGGCTCTTCCGTGACCCCGTGCGCGAGCTCAGTTGTCGCGCTTCTCCTTGATCTTCGCGGCCTTGCCGCGCAGCTCACGGAGGTAGTACAGCTTGGCGCGGCGCACGGCACCGCGGGTGACGAGCTCGATCTTCTCGACGATCGGGGTGTGCACCGGGAACGTGCGCTCGACGCCGACGGAGAAGGAGACCTTGCGGACCGTGAAGGTCTCGCGGACACCGGCGCCCTGGCGGCGGATGACTACGCCCTTGAACTGCTGCACACGGGAGCGGTTGCCCTCGATGACGCGGACGTGGACGTTGACGGTGTCACCCGGGCGGAAGGCCGGGATGTCGGTGCGCAGCGAGGCGCTGTCGACGGAGTCGAGCAGGTGAGACATGTCGTCTGCTTTCTTCGTTGATGCCACAGGTCATCAACGGGCGTTGATTTCCAGAAGGTGGGCTGCCGCATCGGGGCGGGCGTCGTGTCCCCCTGTGGCAGGGGCGCGCGCCGGACGACGTACAGCAGCGGCCTATTCTTCCACGGCCTGGGGCCTGCGCCAAAATCGGCCGTACCGCTCGCCGTCCGGGTCCGGTGCCCAGCCCAGGATGGAGAGCATCTCGCGGTCCTTCTTGTCGAAGGCCGCGGGAGGGCAGCGCTCGATGAGGTCGGGCCGGTTCGCGGCCGTACGGCGCAGGGCCTCGTCCCGGCGCCAGCGGGCGATTTTGCCGTGGTGGCCGCTGACCAGCACGTCGGGGATGTCCCGGCCGCGCCACTCGGGCGGCTTCGTGTAGACGGGCCCCTCCAGGAGGTTGGCCATCGCTCCGGGGGCGAAGGAGTCGTCCCGGTGGGACTCGGCGTTGCCGAGGACGCCGGGCAGCAGCCGGGCCACGGCCTCGGTGACGACGAGCACGGCCGCTTCGCCGCCGGCCAGCACGTAGTCGCCGATGGAGACCTCGTGGACGGGCATGCGGGTGGCGTACTCGTCGATGACGCGGCGGTCGATGCCCTCGTAGCGGGCAGGCGTGAAGACCAGCCAGGGCCGCTCGGAGAGCTCGACGGCGAGTTCCTGGGTGAAGGGGCGTCCGCTGGGGGTGGGCACGACCAGGACGGGCCCGTGCGAACCCGTCTCGTACCCGTCGGCCAGGACGGAGTCCAGGGCGTCGCCCCAGGGTCCCGTCTTCATGACCATGCCGGGGCCGCCGCCGTACGGGGTGTCGTCGACCGTGTTGTGCCGGTCGTACGTCCACTCGCGGAGGTCGTGCACGTGCACGTTCAGCTGTCCACGCGCGCGTGCCTTGCCGACGAGCGAGACGTTCAGGGGTTCGAGGTACTCGGGGAAGATCGTGACGACGTCGAGTCGCATCAGGCGTCTTCCCCGGACGTGCCCGCTCCGGGTGTGCCGTCCGCTTCGTCCGGGGCGGCGCCCTCTTCGGCGGCGTCCCTCGACGAGGCGATCTCGGCGCGGTCGTCGATGAGTCCCGGCGGCGGGTCGATGACGGCCCGCTGCTCCGCCAGGTCGATCTCGGTGACGATCTCCTCGACGAACGGGATCAGCACCTCGGTGCCGTCGGGCCGCTCCACGACGAACAGGTCCTGGGAGGGCAGATGCGAGATCTCGGTGATCCGCCCGACCTCGGCCCCGTCCGCCGTCACGACGTCCAGGTCCATGAGCTGGTGGTCGTAGTACTCGTCCGGGTCCTCGGGCTTCTCGTCCGGGTCGACGTCGGCGATGAGGAGGGTGTTGCGCAGCGCCTCGGCGGCGTTCCGGTCGCGTACGCCCTCGAAACGCAGCAGCAGACGGCCGCTGTGCACCCGGCCCGTCTCGATGGTCAGCGGACCGGTGGACGCGGGGTCCGTGGCCAGGACGGCGCCCGGTGCCAGCCTGAGTTCCGGCTCGTCGGTGCGTACCTCGACGGTGACCTCGCCCTTGATGCCGTGGGCGCGGCCGACGCGAGCGACTACCAGCTGCACTTCTTTCGATCTCCTGTCGTGTGCCTGCTGCGTGTGCTTCGACCGGCTGTCCGCCCGCGGCCACGGGGGGCCGCGGACGACTACGGGCCGGGGACGGCCGGATCGGCCCTCCCCGGCCCGAGCCGGTGCTGTCCTACGTCAGCGGACGTGGTCCACGTCGACGAGGTCGACGCGGACACCACGGCCGCCGATGGCGCCCACGACGGTGCGCAGTGCGCGCGCGGTGCGGCCGTTGCGGCCGATCACCTTGCCGAGGTCGTCCGGGTGGACCCGGACCTCGAGCACGCGCCCGCGGCGCAGGTCACGCGAGGCGACCTGCACATCGTCGGGGTTGTCGACGATGCCTTTGACGAGGTGCTCGAGAGCCTCCTCGAGCATGCTCAGGCCTCGGTCGACTCAGACGAAGAGGACTCGGCCGCGGCGTCGTCCTTCTTCTCAGCCTTCTTCTTCTGGGTGATGGCTTCACCCTTGCTCTCGTCTTCGCCACCGAGGGCGTCGAAGACGGGGCGGGTGGCCTTCGGCTCAGCGACGAGCAGCGGCGCCGGGGCGGGCTCGCCCTTGTACTTCTGCCAGTCGCCGGTCAGCTTGAGGATGGCGAGCACGGGCTCGGTCGGCTGCGCGCCGACACCCAGCCAGTACTGCGCACGCTCGGAGTCGACCTCGATGCGCGAGGGGTTCTGCACCGGGTGGTACAGGCCGATCTCCTCGATGGCCCGGCCGTCACGGCGGGTACGGGAGTCGGCGACGACGATGCGGTAGTGAGGCGAACGGATCTTGCCCAGACGCTTCAGCTTGATCTTGACTGCCACGGAAGTGGTGTCTCCTGGTCTATGACGTGGTTGGGCACGGCGAGATTGCCGCGTGGGGTTGCGGTACCCGAGTGCCCGATGGACGCGTCAGCCGGAGGAGAGAGGGGTCCTGTGCGGCTGTCGAGTACAGCTAGCCATTGTGCCACATCCCGACAGCACCCCTCACCGGCCGGGGTCGCGCCCACGCGTCGGCCCGGCCCCACGGGCACGGGGCACCCGGCACCCGGCGCCGGGAGGGATCGGCCCCGGCCCTGAGACCGGCATCCACGAGATGCCGCCGCTCACCGCTGGAGCCGTCCGTGACCCGGCGCCGGTGGCCGCTTCCCGCGCCGGCCCGCCCGCGCCGCCCCGTGCGGCACGTCCGCGCGGGACGACGGAGCCTCAGCCGGCCGCCGCGCCCACGACCTCCGGGATCCGGAAGGGTTTGCCGCACCCCCCGCACACGATCGGAGCCTGTGCCAGGACCGACGGGACGACGCGGACGTTGCGCCCGCAGTCGCAGACCGCCTTGACGCGGACGCCCCCGCCGGACGAGCCGTGCCGGGCGGCCGGGCCCCGGAAGCTGCGGGCGGTGTCGGAGGCGGTCGCGGCGGTGTGGGCCTTGAGGGCGCGCTGCAGCCGCTCGATCGTCGGGCGGTAGCGGCGCTTCGCTTCGGGGTTGAGCGTGACCAGCGAGAAGCCGCTGCTGGGATGCGGCTCCTCGGGGTGGTCGAGGCCCAGCTCCTCCGCGATCGCGAGGAATCTGCGGTTGTGGTACCGGCCGGCGCGCGAGGTGTCGCGGACACCTCGGGCGGCGGCGATGCCGTGGACTGCCTCGTGAAGCAGTCGCTCGAAGGAGAGTTCGTGCCCGCAGGCGGACGACGACTCTCCGATCAGGGACTCGGGCGCGGCAAGATCGGGCAGCTCGGGGTGGTGCCGCTGAATGTCGGCCCACGCCCCTGCCAGCTCTGCGGCGAGAACAGGTGGTGTCGTGCTCACGTCGTGACAACGAGCCGGGGTGCCTCTGTGTTCCTATTCCGGGGCATCCCAAATAATTTGCACGTACCCGTCAGTTGCCGCTGATGCGTCCTGACGAGGGCGGGTGCGCTGATCTGCGGAGAAGCCTCACAGTTCGCACCGAGCCGGTACGTAGTCACGCGTACGCCCCGGCGTGTAGACGGGGCCCCCGCGCCGGGGCGCCTGACGTCATCAGATGCGCAAGGAGCCTTTCGGCCGCGCTCGGGAGCGGCCCGGCGGGCGCACGCTCCGACGGCGACGTTACCGGGTGCTCCGGGCGCCCTCCGCACCGCCCCGTCCTCCGCCACGGATGCCACGGACGCCTACGGTCACGGAGTTTCTCCCCACGGGCACGCCGGTCGCCGCGTTCGCGGACCTTGGCCGGAACGGCATCGTCACCCGGGCCCACGAGGACGGAGTCCGGACGGGCGCGGAGCGCGGCGGTACTCGCGACGCGCTGTCATCGCCGTACGACGCGATCAGGCCACCCTTGACGCGGGGCGGAGACCACGGAAGACCGTCCCCCGAGCACGACGACAGGGACCCTTCCCGTGCCGCGCACGGCACGGCGGCGGTCTGCCGCGGCATGGACCGAACCTGGCGCGGAGGTGATTCCGGCCGAGTACGAGGGCGCGTCCGGGCGGCACGCAAGCAAAGGCCCACAACCCCTGGACGCGAGGACGAGTGCGCAGTTACCTGGCATACGGGGAGTGCGAGCGCGCACTGCACGGGGGCCATGAGAACGGGGCACGGGACAACTCTCGGCGGAATGGGGCGCTTTCGATGACACCTACGCTCGTGCGGCAACAGCCGGCTCACGCGGGACACCCTCCTCGCGTCGACCGGTGTGCACGCGCGCGTGACTGGGCCGAGATCCAGGAGCGGATGCTGGTCCCGCTCTACGAGGCCGTCTACGAGCGGCTCGAAGTGGGTGCGGGAACGCGACTGCTCGGTCTCGGCTGCGGCTCGGGACTCGCGCTGTTGATGGCGGCGTCGCGCGGGGCCACGGTCACCGGCGTCGACTCCTCGGCCGAACGGCTCGCGCTGGCGCGGGAACGGATGCGACCGGAGGCGAGGGGCCCGGGCGCACGTGGTGACGCGCGGATCGTCGAGGGAGAGCCCGCCGATCTGGCCGGCCCCGGCTCCCCCGCGTACACCGTGGTGACTGCGTTCGAGCCGATCGGCGGCGCGGCCGGGGACTGTGAAGGGCTCGGGGAGCTTCTGGAGGCGTCGGCGCCGCTCGCCCGGCGCGGCGCGTCCGTCGTCCTGGCCGGCTGGGGCCCGCCGGAGCGGTGCACGACGTCCTCCGTGCTGCGGGTCGCCGCGAAACCGGCCGACGCGGTGCGCCGTGAGGGAAGTTGGCGCTCGGCCCGGCGCGACGACCTGGAGGACGTCGCCCGGCGGGCCGGGCTGAAGCCGGACGGTTCGGGCCGGGTGGCCTGCCCCTTCGGGTACGCCGACGTGGGCAACGCGGTGCGGGGGCTGCTGTCGACCGGGCTGTTCGACACGGCGATCGCCGCGACCGACCGGGTGCGGGTCGGTGAGGAACTGACGGAGGCCCTCCATCCGCACCGCCGGAAGGACGGGACCGTGTGGATGACCAACATCTTCCGGTACCTGATCGCCCGTGTGCCGTGAGGTGACAGGGCGGAGCGGCTGACCCCACCGGACCGCCGTCTCCCCAGGCGTCGCCGCCGGCACCAGCTCCGTCCGCCGGCACCTGCTGCGTCCGCCGACACCTGCTGCGTCCGCCGACAGCTTCTGCGCGCCGGAGGACTGCACCGGCCGTGCGCGGGAGAGCGCCCGACGCCTGCGCGCAAGGGGCGGCACCGGCCGTGCACGACAGAGCGCCGACCCCTGCGTACGGGAGGACGGCACCGTCCGTGCACAGGAGAGCGGCGGCACCGGCTGTGCAAGGGAGAGCGCCCGCGCCCGCGCGCGACGGAGCGGCACCGGCTCGCCCCTCCGCACCGGGCGGGCATGCCAGCGGGGGCGCTCCTCGGTGAGGCGCGCCCCCGGTGCCGTCAGGGCGACGAAGCCCTGCGGGAGGACCCGTCAGCCCATGAACTTCTTGAACTCGTCGGGCAGTTCGAAGTCCTGGGCGCCCTGCTGCGGCAGGTTGAAGGCGCCGCCCGGCTGAGCGCCGGCCTCGCGGCGCTGCGCCTCCTCCAGCTCCTGCTGGCGGCGCTTCATCGGGTTGCCGGAGCGCTGCTTGCCCTTGGCCTGCTTCTGCTTCTTCTTGGCGCGGCCGGGACCGCCGCCCATGCCCGGCATCCCGGGCATCCCCGGCATGCCGCCGCCCTGCGCCATGCGGGACATCATCTTGCGGGCCTCGAAGAACCGCTCGACCAGGTTCTTGACGGCGCTGACCTCGACGCCGGAACCCTTGGCGATACGGGCACGGCGCGAGCCGTTGATGATCGTCGGTTCCTGGCGCTCGGCCGGCGTCATCGACTTGATGATCGCGGCCGTGCGGTCGACGTCCCGCTCGTCGATGTTGTTGATCTGGTCCTTGATCTGGCCCATGCCGGGAAGCATGCCGAGCAGCTTGCTGATGCTGCCCATCTTCCTGACCTGCTCCATCTGCGCCAGGAAGTCGTCGAGCGTGAAGTCCTGGCCCTTCTTGGACGCCAGCTTGGAGGCCATCTTCTCGGCCTCGTCCTGACTGAACGTCTTCTCCGCCTGCTCGATCAGGGTGAGCAGGTCACCCATGTCGAGGATGCGGGAGGCCATCCGGTCGGGGTGGAAGGCGTCGAAGTCGTCGAGCTTCTCGCCGTTCGACGCGAACATGATCGGCTTGCCGGTGACCGAGGCGATCGACAGCGCGGCACCACCGCGGGCGTCACCGTCGAGCTTCGACAGGACGACGCCGTCGAAGCCGACGCCGTCGCGGAAGGACTCGGCGGTGTTGACCGCGTCCTGGCCGATCATCGCGTCGACGACGAAGAGGATCTCGTCCGGCGAGACCGCGTCGCGGATGTCCGCGGCCTGCCGCATCAGCTCCTGGTCGATGCCGAGGCGGCCGGCGGTGTCCACGATCACGATGTCGTGGACCTTCGTCTTCGCGAAGTCGATGGAGTCCTTGGCGACCTTGACCGGGTCGCCCACGCCGTTGCCCGGCTCGGGGGCGTAGACGGCGACACCGGCGCGCTCGGCGACGACGCTGAGCTGGTTGACCGCGTTCGGGCGCTGGAGGTCGGCGGCCACCAGGATCGGGGAGTGCCCCTGGTCCTTGAGCCACTTGCCGAGCTTTCCGGCGAGCGTGGTCTTACCGGCACCCTGCAGACCCGCGAGCATGATCACGGTGGGCGGGTTCTTGGCGAAGCGCAGCCGTCGCGTCTCACCGCCGAGGATCGTGACCAGTTCCTCGTTGACGATCTTGAGGACCTGCTGTGCCGGGTTCAGCGCCTTGGAGACCTCGGCGCCGAGGGCACGCTCCTTGACGTTCTTGATGAAGGTCCGCACGACCGGCAGTGCCACGTCGGCTTCGAGGAGCGCGATACGGATCTCGCGTGCGGTGGCGTCGATGTCAGCTTCGGACAGCCGGCCCTTGCCCCGCAGGTTCTTGAACGTCGCTGAGAGGCGATCGGAGAGAGTATCGAACACGGCGCTCGTCTGTCCTCAGGGGTCGGGGGCGAGGGAATCGCCCTCCAGGGTATCCGGCCGGGCACGGTGGGGTCTCCACCGCGTGCGTACGAGGCTTTCTCCGCCTCGCGTCAGGGGGTCGCCGTCCGGATCACCGCGGCCCGCGGTGATCCGGACGGCACCGGCTAACCCCGCAGCGTCTCCTCCAGCGCCCTGGCCACCGTCGCCGCCTCCTCCCCCGGCAGGGGTGCGCCGTCCGGCCCCGTCACGTAGAAGGCGTCCACGGCGTTGGCGCCGAGGGTGGACACGTGCATGCTCCGTACGCGTACGTTCGCCTTCTCCAGTGCCCGGCCGATGCGGTGCAGCAGGCCGGGGGCGTCGTGGGCGCGCACCTCGATGACCGTGGCGTGCCGGGAGGCGGCCGGGGCGACCGTGACCCGGGCGGGCGGCGCGACCGTCCCGCGGCGCCGGGGGTAGGCGGCGTCCCGCTCGGCGAGCCGGCCCGCGATGTCCAGGGACCCCTCCAGGGCGCGCACGAGGTCGGCGCGCAGCCGGGTGGCCTGGGGCAGCGAACCGTACTCGGCGGCGACGCGCCAGTTGAGCAGCAGCACCGAGCCCTGCACGGACGCGGACAGGTCCAGGGCGCGCAGTTCGGCGGTGCGGACGGTCAGGCGGTGCATCGCGAGGACGCCGGCCACGGCGGGCAGCACCTCGGGCTGGTCGGGCACGGCGATGAGCAGTTCGACGCCGAGCGGTTCCGGGTCGCCGGCGGGCTCCTCCTCGGCCGGTGTCTCGGTCTGCGCGTGCAGAGTGAGGACCGGACCGCCCGTGCGGAACGCCTCGATGGCGAGCCGCTCCTGCTCGGCGGTGGGCGCGGCGTCCTCCGGCTCCTCGGGGGCGTCCCCGGCGAGGACGGCCGAGACGCGTTTGACCAGGTCGGCGACCAGGGACGCGCGCCAGGACGACCAGGCGGCGGGCCCGGTGGCCAGCGCGTCCGCCTCGGTCAGCGCGTGCAGCAGTTCGAGGGTGCCCTGCGAACCGACCGCCTCGGCGACCGAGCGCACGGTGGCCGGGTCCTCCAGGTCGCGCCGGGTGGCCGTCTCGACGAGCAGCAGATGATGGCGTACGAGGGTGGCGAGCACCGCCACCTCGGCGCGGTCGAAGCCGATGCGGGCGGCGACGTCCTTGGCGATGATCTCGCCTGCGACGGAGTGGTCGCCGGGCCAGCCCTTGCCGATGTCGTGCAGCAGCGCGGCGACCAGCAGCAGGTCGGGCCGGCCGACGCGGCGGGCCAGTTCCGAGGCGCGGACGGCGGTTTCGATGAGGTGGCGGTCGACGGTCCAGATGTGGACGGCGTTGCGCTGGGGCCGGCAGCGCACCCGCTCCCAGTCGGGCAGCAGCCGGGTGATCAGCCCGTCGGCCTCCAGCGCCTCCCAGACGTCGACGGTGGGCCGGCCGGAGCCGAGCAGGGTGACGAGCTGTTCGCGGGCCTCCGCGGGCCAGGGCGTCGGGAGCGGCCCGGCGACGGCCGCCATCCGGCGCACGGCGTGCAGGGAGAGCGGCAGGCCGGACTGGGCGGCCGCGGCGGCGGCGCGCAGCGGGAGCACGGGGTCGCGCTCGGGGCGGGCGGCGCGGGCGAGGACGACCTCGCCGTCCTGCTCCACCACGCCCTCGGCGAGGGGTGAGCGCTCGGTGGCCGGCTTGGCGCCGCCGAGCATGGCGCGCAGCCGGGGCCGTACGGCGCGCGATCTGAGGACGCGGCCGACCTCGCGCCAGGTGACGTCGCTGGCGTAGGAGATGACGCGTGCGGCCTCGTACACCTGGCGCAGCAGGGCGTCGGCGTCCAGGAGTCCGAGTTCGGCGGCGACCTGGTCCTGCTCCTGGAGGGCGAGGCGGTCGGTGGCGCGGCCGGTGGCGAGGTGGAGGGCGTCGCGTACGTCGAGGAGCCTGCGCCGGGCGTCGGCGAGGCCTTCGCGGGGCGCGTCGGCGAGCCAGGACGCGGCGACGGCGCGCAGGGCCGTGGCGTCCCTGAGGCCGCCTCGCGCCTCCTTCAGGTCCGGCTCCAGCAGGTACTGCAGTTCGCCCTGCCGTTCGGCCCGTTCGGCGCACAGCTCCTGGAGTTCGGGGAGGCGTTTGGGCGCCTGGTTGCGCCAGTCGGCAAGGACGGCCGTGCGCAGTCCCGCAGTGAGGCCGAGGTCGCCCGCGAGGTGGCGGGCGTCGAGCAGGCCGAGCTGCACCTTGAGGTCCTCGCCCGCGGTCCTGCGGGCCTCGGCGGGCGTGCGGACGGAGTGGTCCAGGGCCAGGCCGAGGTCCCAGACGGGGTACCAGATGCGGTCGGCGAGGGCGGCGATCCGCCGGGAGTCGCCGCCGTCGTGCAGGAGCAGCAGGTCGAGGTCGCTGCGGGGGGACAGCTCGCCGCGGCCGTAGCCGCCGACGGCGACGAGGGAGACGCCGCGCAGGTCGGCGGCGCCGGCGTCGAAGAGGCCGGTGAGCCACTCGTCCGTCAGTTCGGCGAGGGCGGCACGGCGCGGCGGCCCGGACCGCGCCTCCTCCTGGAGGAGGCGCAGCCGGGCCGCCGCGTAGCCGCTGGGTCCCGAATCCTCTGCTTCCGTACGCATGTCCGCACTCGTCACCCAGCGACTCCTGTCTTTCTTCGCTTCTACAGCGCGTCCGGGCCGCGCTCGCCGGTCCGGACGCGGACGGCGGTGTCGACCGGGATGGACCAGACCTTGCCGTCACCGATCTTGCCGGTGCGGGCGGCCTTCACGACGACGTCGATCAGCTGCTCGGCGTCGTCGTCCTCGGCCAGCACCTCGATACGGATCTTGGGAACCAGGTCGACGGTGTACTCGGCCCCACGGTAGACCTCGGTGTGTCCCCGCTGCCGACCGTAGCCGCTGGCCTCGGTGACGGTGAGTCCGTGCACGCCGAATGCCTGGAGCGCTTCCTTGATCTCGTCGAGCCGGTGAGGCTTCACGACGGCGGTGATGAGCTTCATGCGTCCACCTTCTTGCTCGCGGTGTCCTGGAGGGGGGCGGCCACGGCGGTCCGGTCGAGACCGCCGCCCGCGCCGCTGAAGTCGTA
Organism: Streptomyces sp. NPDC005551; assembly: GCF_042871785.1. Lineage (NCBI taxonomy): Bacteria > Bacillati > Actinomycetota > Actinomycetes > Kitasatosporales > Streptomycetaceae > Streptomyces > Streptomyces sp. NPDC005551. The sequence goes on from NZ_JBIAJE010000012.1 coordinate 154,980, forward strand.
TGCGGTCTCGGCGTGCTCGGCCTGGTCGATGCCCGCCACCTCCTCGTCGTCCGTGACGCGCATCCCCATCGTCCGGTCGATCAGGAAGGCGAGGACCGCGGAGACCACCAGGGAGTAGCCGAGGACGGCGAAGACACCGGCGCACTGCTTCCAGAACTGGTCGAGGCCGCCGCCGTAGAAGAGGCCCTGGACGTCGGACTGGCCGCCGCCGCTGGCGAAGAAGCCGATGAGCAGGGAGCCCACGACACCGCCGACGAGGTGGACGCCGATGACGTCGAGCGAGTCGTCGTAGCCGAGCTTGTACTTCAGGCCGACCGCCATGGCGCACAGCACACCGGCGATGACGCCGACGGCGATCGCGCCGAGCGGGGAGACCGCACCGCCCGCCGGGGTGATGGCGACGAGGCCGGCGACCGCGCCGGAGGCGGCACCGAGGGTGGTGAACGCGCCGTGGCGGATCTTCTCGTAGGCCAGCCAGGCCAGCATGGCGGCGGCGGTGGCGATCTGCGTGTTGACGAACATGAGCGCGCCGACGCCGTCGTCGTTGCCCAGCCAGGAGCCGGCGTTGAAGCCGAACCAGCCGAACCACAGCAGGCCGGAGCCGAGCATGACCAGCGGCAGGCTGTGCGGGCGCATCGGGTCCTTCTTGAAGCCGACCCGCTTGCCGATGACGAGGATCACGCCGAGCGCCGCGGCACCGGCGTTGATGTGGACCGCGGTGCCGCCGGCGAAGTCGATGACACCGAGCTTGAACGCCCAGCCGCCGGTGCCCCACACCCAGTGCGCGACCGGGAAGTAGACGATCGTGACCCAGAGGGTGATGAACAGCGCCCAGGCGGTGAACTTGACGCGGTCCGCGAGGGCACCGCTGATCAGCGCGGGCGTGATGATCGCGAACATCAGCTGGAAGACGGCGAAGACGTAGACCGGGATGGTGTAGCCGTCCCACAGCTGCGTCAGGCCGATGTTGCTGAAGCCGGCGTAGTCGGAAGACCAGCCGATGATGCTGCCGGAGTCGGTACCGAAGGCGAGTGAGAAGCCGTAGAGGACCCAAAGGATGGTGACGATCCCGAGGCTGATGAAGCTCATCATCAGCATGTTCAGGGTGCTCTTGACGCGGACCATGCCTCCGTAGAAGAAGGCCAGGCCCGGTGTCATGAGCATCACCAGGGCGGAACAGATGAGCATGAAGCCTGTGTTGGCGGACGACAACTTCGCGTCCGCCGCAAGCATGATGGCTGGTGCCATCGGCGTCTCCTCGTCGTTGGTACGGCCCCGTGCGGGCGAAGCCTGAGCGGTCTCATGAGGGGCGGGCCGGTTATGCGCCATGAGATTGGCGCAGCGCGGTTTCCGTCGGCGCCCCTCGATGTTTCGCCGCAGTGACGAAGGCGCCTGGTGTGTTACGCGTCCATGAACTGGCGGATGCCGGGCCGGACGATCGTTATCGTGGCGCAACCTGCCGTGGAGGCGGGAGAGACCGACCGCGGACGGCCGTCCGATGACCTGGCACGGGGGAGCCGAGTCGGGCGGTTCGGGACGGCCGGCCGCGGCCGGGGCAGGGGGCGGGCCGCTCGCGCGGCCGCGCGTCAGACCGCTTCGGCGGTCTCGGGCAGGTCGATGGCGAGCTGGTCGGTGAGGTCGACGATCTCGGCGAGGTCCCCGAAATCGCGTACAGCCGTGTCCACGGTCTTTCGGATGCGTGTGCTCACGCGCTCGGAGCGCACCTTCTTGGCGCTCACCATGGCCTCCTTGGCCACGGCCGCCCCCCGCTCGGGCTCGCGCTGGAGCAGGTGCACCGTGGCCAGGCCGATGAGGTTGAGCGCGTACGAACGCTGGTGCTCGGTGTCCTTCGCGAAGAGGTCCACGGCCCGCTGCATCAGGGGCTCGGCCAGCGACGCGTAGGTGGGGCTGCGGCCCGCGACATAGGCGAGGTCGCGGTAGGAGTGGGAGTTCTCGCCGTAGAGCTCGGCCTCGGAGAAGAAGCGGATCCAGTCGGGGTCCGGGTCGTCCCACTCGTGCACGTCGGCGAAGGTGTCCTCGGCCATCCGGACGGCCCGCTTGCACTTTCCGGGCTGGCCCATGTTGGCGTAGGCGCGGGCCTCCATCGCATACAGCATGGCCTGGGTGCGCGGACTCGCGCAGTCCCGGCTGCCGTACTGCGCGAGATGGACGAGTTCCAGGGCGTCGTCGGGCCGGCCCAGGTGGATCATCTGGCGGCTCATGCTGGAGAGGATGTACGAGCCGAGGGGCTTGTCCCCGGCCTCCTTGGCCGCGTGCAGCGCGAGCACGAAGTACTTCTGCGCGGTGGGCTGGAGCCCGATGTCGTAGCTCATCCAGCCCGCCAGCTCGGCCAGTTCGGCCGCGACCTTGAACAGCCGCCTGTACGTGGCGTCCGGCTGCGGCTCCTGGAGCAGGTCCGTCACCTCGTGCAGCTGGCCGACGACCGCCTTGCGGCGCAGACCGCCGCCGCACTGGGCGTCCCACTGGCGGAACATCACGGTGGTCGACTCGAGGAGGTCGAGCTCGGGCTTGGAGAGCCGGTTTCCGCGGCGGGCGGCGGCGGGCGACTCGGGCTCGGCGCGCGGCGCCGACGGGGTGGGCACGAGCCAGCGCTGCATGGGCTCGATGAGCGCCGGTCCGGCCGCGAGGGCCAGCGAACTGCCTAAGAAGCCGCGCCGCGCCAGCATCAGGTCGCTGCGCGAGAACTCACTGATCAGGGCGACGGTCTGCGGGCCGGCCCAGGGGAGGTCGACACCCGACACGGACGGTGACTGGTGGGCGGCACGCAGTCCCAGATCCTCGACGGCGACGACACATCCGAACCGCTCGGAGAACAGCTCCGACAGGATCCGCGGGATCGGCTCCCGGGGATTCTCACCGTCCAGCCAGCGGCGGACGCGCGAGGTGTCCGTGGAGATGTGGCCGGCACCCAACTGGCGTGCCCTGCGGTTCACTTGCCGCGCGAGCTCGCCCTTCGACCAGCCGCTGCGCACGAACCACGAGCCCAGCAGGTCATTGGGGCGCTTCTCAGCGTTCGTCCCGCTTCCGCCGTTGCCGCCCACTGGAACGCCCCCATCCCTGAGACCACTTGTACGCCGCGTGCGCCAAGCCCTATCAGAATGCCGGTAAATACCGCCGTGCGTCCGGCAGTTCCCACCCTTGGAACAGGAAACCGACTTGCCTCCGGCATACCCACAGGTGCGCGCATCTTCGAGGCTTGTGCACACAAAGTAATCCTACGATCACGCGCCCAGCCATGGCGATCGCGGAAACGCCACCATTCGCCACCCCTTCGAATGAACCTGCGACCCCCTCCACACGATTCACTTGACACGACGACCGGTGCCGAGCGGAGCGGTGCACACGGGAGCGCACGGCGCCGGGCGCACCACCCGGAGCACTTCCATGCGCTGCCTGAATCGCGCACGGCCGGGGACTACCATGACAGAGCGTCACATTCCGGATCCGCTTCGTAACCACCGGCGCGCTGGACCCGTTGGAGGGGGCATGGGCTTCACGATCGGCGGTACTCGGGGCATTCGCGAGATCCGGCCCGGCGCACGGCGCCGCGGGCGCACGTCGGACTGCACCGCCGTGGCGGAGTTCACCGGGCTCTGGGGCTGGGACGTCGTCCCCGGCGCCCGGGCCGCGGCGGGCGCCTGCTCGTGCGGCAGGGCCGACTGCCCCGCGCCCGGAGCGCACCCCCTGGACTTCGCCGCCGTGATCCCGGCCGGCGCCACGCTGGGCGAGGTCTCCGACGCCTGGGCGCAGTTCCCGGGCGCCGCGGTGATGCTGTGCGTGGGACGCGCCTTCGACGTGATCGAGGTCGCCGAGCCGGCCGGACGCCGCGCCCTCGCCCGGCTCGAGCGGATGGGACTTCCCCTCGGACCGGTGACTGCGACCCCGGACGGCCGCGCCCAGTTCTTCGTCGCCCCGGGTGCCGCGGCCGAGCTGCCCCGGCTGCTCTACCGCATGGGCTGGGACGACGCGGCGCTCGACCTGCACGGCCTCGGGGCCGGTACGTACGTCACCGCCCCGCCCTCCGACCGCGGGGGCCTCGGGCCGGTCCGCTGGTTGCGCCCGCCCGCACTGGACTCGGCGACGCGCCCGCCCCAGGCGCGGCTGCTCCTGGGAACCCTGGCGTACGTGGCACACCGCTCACGCGTCTGACGCGGGTCCGCTCCGCCCGGCTCCGGCCCGGCCCGGCCCGGCCCGGCCTAGGTCAGTACAGCGAAGCGCCCGTCCCCCACCTGCCGGGGAACGGGCGCTTTCCGCGCGTCCGCCGAGACGGCGGTCGCGCATCGGCCACCTGCTGGTATCAGCGGGTGGTCACTCTCCGATAAGGGCGTCAACGAACGCCTCCGGCTCGAACGGCGCCAGGTCGTCGGCGCCCTCGCCGAGGCCCACCAGCTTCACCGGCACGCCCAGTTCGCGCTGGACGGCGATGACGATGCCGCCCTTGGCGGTGCCGTCGAGCTTGGTGAGCACGATGCCGGTGATGTCGACGACCTCGGCGAAGACCCGGGCCTGCACCAGGCCGTTCTGGCCCGTCGTCGCGTCGAGGACGAGCAGCACCTCGTCGAGCGGGGCCTGCTTCTCGACGACACGCTTGACCTTGCCGAGCTCGTCCATGAGCCCGGTCTTCGTGTGCAGACGTCCGGCGGTGTCGATGAGGACGACGTCGGCGCCCGCCGCGATGCCCTCCTTCACCGAGTCGAAGGCGACCGAGGCCGGGTCACCGCCCTCGGGGCCGCGCACGGTGCGGGCACCGACCCGCTCCCCCCAGGTCTGGAGCTGGTCGGCGGCGGCGGCACGGAAGGTGTCGGCCGCGCCGAGGACCACGTTCTTGCCGTCGGCGACGAGCACGCGGGCGAGCTTGCCGGTGGTGGTGGTCTTGCCGGTGCCGTTGACCCCGACGACCATCACGATGCCCGGGGTGTCCAGGTTCGAGTCGGTCTTGACCTCGCGGTCGAACTCGGGGACGAGCAGGGTGAGCAGCTCCTCGCGCAGGAGCAGGCGCAGCTCCTCGGGCGTCCGCGTGCCGAGCACCCGCACGCGCTCGCGCAGCCGCTCGACCAGCTCCTGGGTGGGCAGCACGCCGACGTCGGCGGTGAGCAGCGTGTCCTCGATCTCCTCCCAGGTGTCCTCGTCGAGGTGCTCGCGGGCGAGGAGCGTGAGCAGCCCCTTGCCGAGCGCGTTCTGCGAGCGGGAGAGCCGGGCGCGCAGCCGCACGAGGCGTCCGGCGGTCGGCTCCGGTACCTCGATCGGAGGGGCCGTGGCGGCTGCCGGGGGCTCCTCGACGACGACCGGCGTCGAGCCGGGTAGGCCCACCTCCTCGATCGTTCTGCGCGTTTCGTCGCGCGGTGTCTCGGCCTCGTCGCCGACGTGCGGTTCGGCCGGAGGGGCGGTGATGTCGGGCGTCGAGGGGGGCGGCGGAGGCAGCGGCTTGCGCCTGCGGCTGCCTACGACGAGCCCGCCGAGCGCGACGATCACGACCACGGCGATGACTACAGCAAGGATGACGGTTTCCATAACCCCCTCAGTATCGGCCATCCCCCTCCACCGGGCCCAGCCTGCGGGGCCCGTCGGGGTCATGAACCGTGCAAGGGGTCGGGGCAGGGAGCACGGGCCGGCCGTACGGCCGGGTGGGGGCGGGTGGCCGTACGGAGGCCTCCGGGCGGTCGGCCCCGCGGCCGGGACGCCCGCGGCGCCGGTGGGGGGGCCGTAGGGGCGGGACGCGGCCCGCACGGGGTGGCCCCCCACGGCGTCCGCCCGCCCGGCGCCTCGGGCGCGGGGCCCTCCTGCTCGCCCCCCGGAAGGACCCGTGCCGGCGACCGCCCAGGGAGACGCGCACCCCCTGGCCGCCTGACGCTCCGTCAGCTAACGTCCCCTTGCACCGCCACCCCGCTCGCCCGGTGAAGGGGGACTCTCCATGCCCGTCACGGTCGTACGCCTCAACCTCGTCGAGCCCGACGCCACACCCGCGTCACTGAGCGCCCGCTACCGGGCGGCGGTCGAGATGGCCGCGTACGCCGACGACCGCGGGATCACCACCGTGCAGACCGAGGAGCACCACGGCGTCGCCGACAACTGGCTGCCCTCGCCGTTCGTCCTCGCGGGCGCGGTCTTCGGTGCGACCCGGCGCATCACGGTCACCGTCTCGGCGGTCATCGGCCCGCTGCACGACCCGCTGCGCCTCGCGGAGGACATCGCGGTGCTCGACCTGCTCGGCCAGGGGCGCCTGGTCACGGTGGCCGGCATCGGCTACCGGCCCGAGGAGTACGCCCTGTTCGACGTGGAGTGGAAGCGGCGCGGCGCGCTCCAGGACGAGCTTCTGGAGACGGTGCTGAAGGCGTGGACCGGCGAGGAGTTCGCGTACCGGGGCCGTACGGTACGGGTCACCCCCCGCCCGTACTCGCAGCCGCATCCCCTGCTGCTGGTCGGCGGTTCGTCCAGGGCGGCGGCGCGGCGGGCCGCCCGGCTGGGGCTGCCGTTCTTCCCGAGCGCGCATCTGCCGGAGCTGAAGGCGTACTACGAGGAGAGGCTGGCCGAGTACGGCACCGAGGGCTGGACCATGATGCCGCCGGCCGTGACCCCGCTGCTGCACATCGCCGAGGACCCGGACCAGGCGTGGGCGGAGTACGGCGGGCACTTCCTGCACGAGGCCCGGATGTACGCCTCCTGGCAGTCCGGCGACATCCGCTCGGCGGTGAGATCGGCGGCGGCGACCGTGGCCGAACTGCGCGCGGAGGGCGTCTACCGCATCCTCACCCCGGACGAGTGCGTGGCGCAGCGGCTGGAGAGCCATGTGCTGCATCCGCTGGCGGGCGGCATGCCCGTCGACGAGGGCTGGCGGAGCCTGCACCTGTTCTGCGAAAACGTACTGCCCCGGCTCGGGGACCTGGCGGTCTGAGCCGGGGCGGTACGCCTTCACGGATACGGGGAGAGGGGCAGCGGGGACTTGGCCCTTCTCCCCGAGACACGGGGCCGGTGAGGCCTTGGGCCCACAGCCGGCCTGATGCGAACGACGGGCCCTAGCCCATCTCCTCCAGGGCCTTGCCCTTGGTCTCCTTCACGAACTTGAGCACGAAGGGGATGGAGAGCGCGGCGAAGATCGTGTAGATCACGTAGGTCGCGGACAGGTTCCAGTCGGCCAGCGAGGGGAAGCTCGCGGTGATGGCCCAGTTGGCGATCCACTGCGCGGAGGCGGCGACGCCGAGCGCGGCGGCGCGGATCCGGTTCGGGAACATCTCGCCGAGGAAGACCCAGACGACCACACCCCACGAGAGGGCGAAGAAGAGGACGAAGACGTGGGCGGCGATCAGCGCGACCCAGCCCTGGGTGGCCGGCAGCTTGCCGTCGACGAGGTCGAACGAGAAGGCCCAGGCCTCCAGGGCGAGGCCGACGACCATGCCCACGGAGCCGATGAGCGCGAGCGGCCTGCGGCCGACCCGGTCGACGAAGATCATGGCGATCACGGTGCCGATGATGTTGATGATCGACGTCGTGAACGAGTAGAAGAACGACTGCGACGGGTCGACACCGACGGACTGCCACAGCGTCGAGGAGTAGTAGAAGGCGACGTTGATGCCGACGAACTGCTGGAAGACCGAGAGGCCGATGCCGATCCAGACGATCGGCAGGAAGAAGAACCGGCCGCCGAGCAGGTCCTTGAAGGTCGACTTGTGCTCGCGCTTCATGGCGAGCTCGATCTCGGCGACCCGGGCGTCCAGGTCGACGTTTTTGCCCTCGACCTCGGCGAGCACCTCACGGGCGCGGGCGTCCTTGCCGGCGGAGATCAGGTAGCGCGGCGACTCGGGGATCGCGAAGGAGAGCAGGCCGTAGAGGACGGCGGGGACGACCATCACGCCGAGCATGACCTGCCAGGCCTCGAGGCCGAGCAGCTTGCCGCGCTGGTCGCCGCCCGCGGCGTTCAGGATGCCCCAGTTGACCAGCTGGGAGATCGCGATGCCGACGACGATCGCGGCCTGCTGGAAGGAACCGAGCCGGCCGCGGTAGGCGGCGGGCGCGACCTCGGCGATGTAGGCCGGGCCGATCACGGACGCCATGCCGATGGCGAAACCGCCGACGACGCGCCAGAAGGCCAGGTCGTACAGCGCGAAGGGGAGCGCGGACCCGACGGCGCTGACGGTGAAGAGGACGGCCGAGATCTGCATGCAGCGGATGCGGCCGATGCGGTCCGCGATGCGGCCCGCGGTCGCGGCGCCGACGGCGCAGCCGATCAGCGCGATGGCGATGACCTGGGCGAGGGCCGCGGAGCCGACGTCGTACCGGCTGCGGATGGCCTCGACGGCGCCGTTGATGACAGCACTGTCGTAGCCGAAGAGGAAGCCGCCCATCGCGGCCGCCGCGGCGATGAAGATGACGTGCCCGAGATGATCGGGGTGAGCCGTCCTGGCTCCTGACGACTGCGCTGTGCTGGTCACGTGAACTCCTCGGGCCACCGGCCTCACTGCCGGGGGTGGGGGGCGAGCCCTTCAGGGGTCCTACCAGTGGCGCATACCTTCGCGCCGCCCACCACCTGAAGGTAAAGGCAACGTTGCAGAGACTATGCCTTCAAGTTTCGAAGTCAATAGTCGCTCGATGTGAATTTGTACCCTGCGCGTGTCGCACTTGCATTCAAGAGTTGAACTCAATCTCCCGGCATGGTTCGTCTACCCCGCGGAGCCGAGGACAAGCCCGAACGGGAGCCCGGGGCAACCGGACGTGCGCCTGGGCGGGATCGGCGGAGCAGCGGGCGGCCCCGGGAGGGCGCGGGAAGGTCCGACGGGGGCCACCGCCGCCCGCGGACCCGTCAGCGCAGCCGCTGGCTGATGACCTTCGACACACCGTCGCCCTGCATGGAGACGCCGTACAGCGCGTCGGCGACCTCCATCGTGCGCTTCTGGTGCGTGATCACGATCAGCTGCGACGCCTCCTGCAGCTCCTGCATGATGCGGATCAGCCGCTGCAGGTTGGTGTCGTCGAGCGCCGCCTCGACCTCGTCCATCACGTAGAACGGACTGGGCCGCGCCTTGAAGATCGACACCAGCAGCGCCACGGCGGTCAGCGACCGCTCGCCGCCCGAGAGCAGACTGAGCCGCTTGACCTTCTTGCCCGGGGGCCGGGCCTCGACGTCCACACCGGTGGTGAGCATGTTGGCGGGGTCGGTCAGGATCAGCCGCCCGTCGCCCCCCGGGAAGAGCCGGCTGAAGACGCCCTCGAACTCGCGGGCCGTGTCCCGGTAGGCCTCGGTGAAGACCTGCTCGACGCGCTCGTCGACCTCCTTCACCACCTGAAGGAGATCGGCGCGCGTCTTCTTCAGGTCCTCCAGCTGCTCGCTGAGGAACTGGTGGCGCTCCTCCAGCGCGGCGAACTCCTCCAGGGCGAGCGGGTTGACCCTGCCCAGCTGCTGGTACGCACGCTCGGCGGACTTGAGCCGCTTCTCCTGCTCGGCCCGGTGGAACGGCCGGGGCCGATTGCGCGGGTGGTCGGGGTCCTCGGGGACTTCCTCGCCCTCGGCGGGCAGGGAAGGGGGCACCGGCTGCTGCGGACCGTACTCCGCGACCAGTCCCTCCGGTTCGACGCCGAGTTCCTCCAGCGCCTTCGACTCCAGCTGCTCGATCCGCAGGCGCTTCTCCGCGCCGAGCACCTCGCCGCGGTGCACCGAGTCCGTCAGCTTGTCGAGCTCGGCCTTGAGGTCGCGGCCCGCGTTGCGGGCCTCCGCCAGCTCCCGTTCGCGCCGGGCCTTGGCGGCGTCGGCGGCGGTCCGTTCCGCTTCGGCGCGGGCGAGGGAGACCTCGACGTGCGCCAGGAGCTGCCGTGCTCCGGAGGCGACGGCCTCGGCGACCGCCGCTTCGTGCCGCAGCCGGGCCCGCCGCTGCTCGGCACGCGCGCGTGCCTCGCGCTCGGCGCGGGCGGCCCGGTCGAGTCCTTCGGCCCGCCCGGCGAGCCCCTTGACCCGCTCCTCGTGCGTACGCACCTGGAGCCGGGCCTCCATCTCGGTCTGCCGCGCGTTGGCGCCGTCGGCCGCGAGCCGGTCGCGCACGGAGGAGTCCGGCTCCTCCTCCACCGGCATCTCCTCGGCGACGGCGAGCCGTTCGGCCAGCTCCTCCGCCTCCTCGACGGCCCGGTCCAGCGCCTCCTGCGCCCGTGCCGTCGAGGCGGTGCCGCGCTCGGCCTCCCCCGCGGCTCCGCGCGCCTGCCCGGCCAGCCGGCCGAGCTGCTGCGCGACGGACGACCTCTCCCGCTCGGCGGCCCGCCGCCGCTCCCCCAGCTCCTCGACGAGCGCCGCCCGTTCCCCGCGCAGTGCGGTGGCGTGCCGCTGCGCCCCGGCGAGCTCCTCGCACCGCACCGCGAGCTCCTCCAGGTCCGCCGCGGCCTCGTCGACGGCCGCCTGCACCTCGAGCAGACTCGGTGCCCCCGCGGACCCGCCGTGCGCGAAGTGCGCGCCCAGCAGGTCCCCTTCGGCGGTCACCGCGGTCAGCTCGGGCCGCGCGTACACCAGGTCCTCGGCGTCCTCCAGCGTGCCGACCACGACGATCCCGCGCAGCAGCCGCCGTACGGCGGGCATCAGCTGGTCCGGCCCGCGGACGAGATCGGCGGCGTACGGCGGTCCGCCGCGCTCCTCCTGCCGGGCGCCGGCGCGTACTGCGTCCCGTGGGACGCCCGGTGCGAGGTCCCCGTCAGGACCGGGCGAGCAGTGCGGGCCTCCCGGCGAGAGGTCCCCGCGTACGGCGTCCCCGGACGCATCGGCCCCGCCCGCACCACCGGGCCCGGGATCCGCGACGCACTCCGCTCCGAACCCCGCTCCGGCACCCGCGCCCGCCGGAAGGTCGTGCGCGCGTACGGCATCTCCCGCGTCGACCGCGCGCCCGGCTCCGGACCCGCGCCCCGCGGAGGGGTGGGCCGCGACGCCGGTGGACGCGTCCTCGTCGGGGGCGCCGGCCAGCAGCAGGGCCGCACGGCCCGCGTCCTGTTTGCGGAGCAGGCGGATGGCCTCGGCCGCCGAGGCGGGCGTCGTCACCGCGATCGCGTCGGCCGCCGCGCCGAACGCCGCCGCGAGGGCGATCTCGAAGCCGGGGGTCACCGAGAGCAGTTCGGCGGCCGGGCCGAGCAGCCCGCCCAGCCGGTCCTTCGCGCCGAGCAGCGCGCCCGTGCCGTCCTTGCGGCGCAGCCCGAGGGCGAGGGCCTCACGGCGGGCCTGGGTTGCGGCGCGCCTGCGTTCCGCGGTCGTGAGCGCCTCACGGGCGGCCGTCAGGCCGGCCTCGGCCCGGCCGAGCTCGGCCTTCGCCGCCTCGTGCCGCTCCGCCAGCTCCACGTCGCCCGCGTCGAGGCCGTCGACCTCGGCCTTCAGCTGCTCGTACTCCTGCTGGGCCGTGACCGCCCGTTCCAGCGCCTCGTCGCGGCCGGCGGCCAGCCGGTCGATCTCGGCCCGGGCCGAGGCGGCCCGGGAACGGGCGGCGTTGACCTGCCCGTTGAGGCGGGCGAGCCCCTCGCGGCGGTCCGCGATGGCGCGGGCGACGTCCCGGAGACGGCGTTCCTCGACGGCCAGCTCGCGCTCCAGCTCGGCCCGGTGCGCGACGGTGTCGTCGAGGGCGTGCCGGGCGGCCTCCAGGGCCGCTTCGAGCTCGGCCTCCTGCTCGCGGATCCGGGCGGCCTCGCGTTCCAGGTCCTCGGGGTCGCGTCCGCGCCGTTCCTCGACGGGCGCGGAGGTGGCGCTCTTCACGCGCGCGTCGGCCAGCGAGATCGTGCCCCGCACCCGCTCGGCGAGCTGCGAGAGGTCGTACCAGGTCTGCTGGGCCCGCTGGAGGCGCGGGGTGAGCCGCCGGACCTCGTCCTCGAGTGCGGCCTCGCGCCGCAGGGCCTTCCTCAGCTCGGCCTCGGCGGTGTCCTTGCGTTCCTTGAGCGCGGCCTCGTCGGCGATCTCGGCCCGGAGCGCCTGGCGCAGCCGTACGAGATCGTCGGCGAGCAGGCGCAGGCGCGCGTCGCGCAGGTCGGCCTGGATGACGGCGGCACGGCGGGCGACGGCGGCCTGCCGGCCCAGCGGTTTGAGCTGGCGGCGCAGTTCGTCGGTGAGGTCCTGCACGCGCGCGAGGTTGGCCTTCATCGCGTCCAGCTTCCGCAGCGCCTTCTCCTTGCGCTTGCGGTGCTTGAGGACGCCCGCGGCCTCCTCTATGAAGGCGCGGCGGCCCATGGGGTCGGCGTGCAGCACGGAGTCCAGCTGGCCCTGGCCGACGATCACGTGCATCTCGCGGCCGATGCCTGAGTCGGAGAGCAGTTCCTGGATGTCGAGGAGCCGGCAGGTGTCGCCGTTGATCTGGTACTCGCTGCCGCCGTTGCGGAACATGATCCGCGTGATGGTGACCTCGGCGTACTCGATGGGGAGCGCGCCGTCGGAGTTGTCGATGGTGAGGGACACCTCGGCCCGGCCGAGCGGGGGCCGCCCGGTGGTGCCGGCGAAGATGACGTCCTCCATCTTGCCGCCGCGCAGCGACTTCGCGCCCTGCTCCCCCATGACCCAGCTCAGCGCGTCCACGACGTTGGACTTGCCCGAGCCGTTCGGGCCCACGACGCAGGTGATGCCCGGTTCGAACCGCAGCGTGGTCGCCGAGGCGAACGATTTGAACCCGCGGAGGGTCAGGGCCTTGAGGTGCACGCCGCCGGACTCTACCTTTCGTGCCCGTCTCACTCCATGAACGCGCGGTTTCACCCGTGAACGCGCAGGGCAGACCGTCGGTTAATGAGTGGGAGACAGGCACGGGGGGCAAGACGAAGGGACGCCGGGGAGGCGTCCCTTGCAGTTCTGACGGCATGCGGTGGCCGAGTCGCTCGGATCGACCATTCGTGTCGTCGCGCGGCCCAGCGATCAGGTGAGCGCAGGCTCCGCCTGGGGTACGTCGAGGTGCTCAAAGGAATCGTGAGAAGCGGCAGCCGCGAGCGCGTCGTTCTCGGCCTGGATCCGTACGAGCTCGGATTCCAGGTCCTGGACGCGCTGCTGGAGCCGTCGCATCTCGGCGATGAGTCGCGGGTCGGAGCCGCCGACGTAACCGAGAAGCGCCTTTGCCATGATGGATGGTCCTCCACACTGAGTGACACCGAAGCGGTGTGGGTCGTGAGGGAATCGCACCCGCGATGCTTGACACTCTTCAGTTCTTGCTGCCGTTCCTACATGCCAAACAGCTAAGGTGCGCGGGGCTTTCAGAGTCTCACCAAAAAGTTTGACGGTCAACACGATCACACCCCGCATTGGGGGCAACCCGGGCGCGCGGCCCGGTCCGGGCGGCGCTGCGACTCCTGCGGGGCCCTCGGGGCGTGGAGATCATCGTCCATCTCGGAGCCTGCCACGACAAGCGCGTTCTTGGCAACCACCAGGCACTTTCCGCTTCCCAGGACCGGCACGGCTCTCCGCGCGCGCCCTCGGGACGGGGGTCGCGGCTGTCGCCGTCAGCGGATGGCGAACCCGTCGTAGATGCCGCGTGGCGTGTCCCACATCTCAGTGACTCCGTCCACGCGCCCGGGTGTGTCGTCCCCACGTAGCCAGTGGAGGAGGCTCTCGCAGCCCTCGCGGGGCCCCTCGGCGACCACCTGGACCCGTCCGTCCTCCAGATTGAGAGCAAAACCACTCAGCCCGCCGATCTCCAGCGCCCTGGCCCGGGTGAACCAGCGGAAACCCACACCCTGGACCCTGCCGCGGACCCACGCGACGAGCCGTACTTCCTCGTTCATGGGTGCACGCTAACCGGACAATGTCTCTCGTAGCACTTCCTCCCCTTGCGCCATGGGGTACCGTCCCGACCCAATGAGTCTCATGTGAAACTCACTCGTTCGAGTGAGTGTTGCTGACCGCAAGGATGAGGAAGGCCAGGAGATGGGACGCCACCGACGCTCCGCCGCCGGCCGCGCCGCCACAGGCCGCGCCACCGGTGTCACGGACGCACACCGGGTACACACGGAGAGCTACGGCCCGGAGAACCTGTACGGCTACGCCGCAGTGGCCGACCTCCCGCAGAACGCCGCCGCTCGCTCGCACCGCAAGAAGAAGGCCGCGCCCGTGCGCACCGGCCTGCTCGGTGTCTCCGCGGCCGTCGCCCTCGGCACCGTCGCGGTGGCCGCCGGCGTGCTGCCGGGCAGTGACAACTACTCGGTAGGCGGCGGCAACGCCTCGGACGAGGTCCAGGCGGCGGTTTCCCCGTCCGGCCTGGAGACCGAGCAGGGCGGTTCGACGGCCGCCGCCGAGGACCGCGACGACAGCGGTGCGAGCCGCGACGCCGAGCGCTCGACTTCGCCCTCGGCCGCACCGTCCAAGACGTCCAGGACGTCCGAGAAGCCGTCGGCGACGCCGTCGAAGAAGCCTTCCCAGAGGCCTTCCGAGAAGCCCGGCAAGTCGCAGGCGGCCAAGAAGCCCGGCCGGCAGGCCACGAAGGCTCCGCAGAAGCCCGCTCCGGCGACGGTGTCCGGCGAGACCGCCGCGGAGGTCGCGGTGCTGAAGCTCGTCAACGAGGAGCGGGCCAAGGTCGGGTGCAGTCCGGTGGCGGCGAACAGCGCGCTGTCGGACCTGGCGGCGGCGTTCAGCGAGGACATGGCCGCCCGCGGTTTCTTCGACCACACCGACCCGAGCGGCGCCTCGCCCTGGGACCGGGCGGCGAAGGCAGGCATAACCGACCTGGGCGGCGAGAACATAGCCCGGGGCCAGGCCACCGCCGAGGCGGTCATGGAGGCCTGGATGAACAGCCCCGGCCACCGCGCCAACATACTGAACTGCGACTTCAAGACGCTCGGCGTCGGCGCGCACTTCGGTTCCGGCGGCCCGTGGTGGACGCAGGACTTCGGCTACTGAGCCCCTGACGCGCAAGAGGCGGCCGCCGTGGAGAGACCCCACGGTGGCCGCCTCGACGCGTAAGACGGACCCGCGCGGCGGACCCCGGCCCGCGCCACGCCGTACGGCGCTGACACCGGCATGCGGTCACGGCCGCCCTGCGGCGGCGCACCGCCCGTACGGCCAGCGCCAAGCGTCTCCTGATACCGCACGGTGCCAGGTGCTACGCGGCCGCGCGCCCCAGGGCGAAGATTCGCGCCGTCCGCGCGACCCGGCGCCCGAGGTGCTCGGCCGTCGCCACGTCCGCCTTGTGCACGCCCTCCGGACCCTGGTCGTTGTTGGACTGGGCGGCGGCGCCGGCGAAGAAGCCGAGGCGGTTGAGGTCGTTCTCGGAGCCCGTGGTGCTGTTCCAGCCCGGCAGCAGACCGAGGCTCACCCAGTGCATGCCGTGCTGGGCGGCGAGCGTCTGGAAGAACTGCAGCGTGTGCAGCTTGTCGCCGCTCTTGGACGCGGAGTTGGTGAAGCCGGCCGCCAGCTTGTCCTTCCAGTCCTGCCCGAACCAGCGCTTCGAGGATTCCTCGGCGAAGGCGTGGAAGGCGCCGGACGCGGTGCCCATGTAGGTGGGCGAGCCGAAGACGATCGCGTCCGAGGCGTCGAGCAGCGCCCACTGCTCCTCGGTGATCTCGTCGACCTTGATCAGGTGGACCACCGCCCCGGCGTCGGCGGCACCGGCACGGACGGCTTCGGCGAGGACGGCGGTGTGGCCGTAACCGGAGTGGTAGGCGATGGAGACAACGGGGGTCGTCACGGTAGGCACTCCTGAGGAGAAGGGACGGGAAAGGGGTGGGAACAGCCGGCACGCGTCCGCACTGCCCCGTTGGTACTGACGAAAGGAAAGCACTAACTTCTGGTTAGTGCAACCCATTGGTTAGCGCTGCGGGGCAGTATGCTGAGGGCATGGAATCCACAGCGCGGTCCGTCCCGGGCGCGGGGAGCGACGACCTGTCGGGCCTCGCGTACGACGTGTTCGCCCGCAACTGCCCGTCCCGCGGCACGCTGGAGCACGTCACCGGCCGCTGGGGCGCACTGACGCTCGGGGCGTTGCACGAGGGCTCGTTCCGGTTCAACGAGCTGCGCCGTCGCGTGGACGGTGTGAGCGAGAAGATGCTGTCCCAGACGCTGCACGCCCTGGAGCGCGACGGCCTGGTGCACCGCGAGGCACAGCCGACGAACCCGCCGCGCGTGGACTACGAACTGACACCGCTGGGCCGCGAGGTCGCCGAGCGCCTGCTGGCCCTCATCCGCTTCGTCGAGGGCCGGATGGACGACGTGCTGGAGGCACGCGGGCGCTACGACGAGACGCGGGGCGCCGCGGCGGTCTGAAGTGTCACCGCGCCGGCGGTCGGAACTCTCCACCGCCGTAGCCCGGCCCGAAGCGGTCCCCACGACGCCCGGCGTTCAGGACGTGACGCGCGGCGCCCGCTGGCACTTGGGGCAGAAGTAGCTGGACCGGTTCATCCAGGCCCGTCGCCGCATCGGCGTGGCACAGCGCCGGCAGGGCAGACCCTCGCGCCCGTACGCGTCGAGCGAGCGGTCGAAGTATCCCGACTCCCCGTTGACGTTGACGTACAGGCTGTCGAAGCTGGTGCCTCCGACGGACAGGGCCGCGGTCATCACGTCCCGTACGTGACCGAGGAGTTCGGCGGTGCGGGGGCGCGTGAAGCCGGCCGTCGGACGCTCGTAGTGGATGCGGGCGCGCCAGAGGGCCTCGTCCGCGTAGATGTTGCCCACCCCGCTGATCAGCGACTGGTCTAGCAGGGCGCGCTTGACGGTCGTACGGCGTCGGCGCAGTGCCTCGTGGAAGGCCGCGTCGTCGAAGAGCGGGTCGAGGGGGTCGCGCGCGATGTGGGCGATGACGTCGGGCAGCCCGTCGGGGGAGGTCTCGTGCAACGAGAGCCCGCCGAAGGTGCGCTGGTCGACGAAGCGCAGTTCGGTGCCGAGGCCGTCGGCGAAGCGAACCCGGATGCGCAGGTGCTTCTCGTCCGGGGTCGCGTGCGGCTGCACGAGCAGCTGGCCGCTCATGCCGAGGTGCGCGAGGATCGCGGTGCCCGTCGTCTCCAGCGGCAGCCAGAGGTACTTGCCGCGACGGCTGGGGACGCCGATCC
This sequence comes from Streptomyces sp. NPDC005551, assembly GCF_042871785.1. Lineage (NCBI taxonomy): Bacteria > Bacillati > Actinomycetota > Actinomycetes > Kitasatosporales > Streptomycetaceae > Streptomyces > Streptomyces sp. NPDC005551. The sequence goes on from NZ_JBIAJE010000012.1 coordinate 171,963, forward strand.
GCTGCCCCCGGAGCCGGTGCGCGAAGTCCTCGCCGCCCGCGGTGTGGCGCCGCACGGCGCGCGGGTGCAGCACCTGGACCTCGGCGACCGTCCGGTGGGCGACCCACCGCTCCAGACCTCGCCGTACGACCTCGACCTCGGGCAATTCGGGCATGTCGGCTCCCCGTACACCACAGCGCCCGCCCCTGGTCAGGGGCGGGCGCTCGGCTGTCTTGTCAGGCGGACGCCGAGGAGGCGTCGGCGTTCCCCTCGGCACGCTCGGCGGCTTCCGCCACCTGCGCTTCTGCCTCGGCCCGGACGGCCTTGGCCTGTGCTTCGGCCTCGGCCTGCGCGACCTGGGCCTGAGCCTCGGCCGCGGCCTTGGCGCGTTCGTCCGAGGCGGAGCGGATGGAGCGCCACGCGGACTCCGCGGCCTGCTGCTCCGCCTCCTTCTTGCTGCGGCCGGTGCCGGTGCCGTACGAGACGCCTCCGACGCGGGCGGCAGCAGTAAAGGTCTTCTCGTGGTCCGGGCCCGTCTCCGAGACCAGGTACTCGGGAACACCGAGGCCCTCGGTCGCGGTGAGTTCCTGGAGACTGGTCTTCCAGTCCAGGCCGGCACCCAGATTCGACGACTTCTCGATCAGGGGATCGAAGAGCCGGTGGACGAGTTCGCCCGCCGCCTCGAGACCCTGGTCGAGATAGACCGCGCCGATCACCGCTTCAAGGGTGTCGGCGAGGATGGATGCCTTGTCCCGGCCGCCCGTGCCTTCCTCGCCCCGGCCGAGCCGGATGAAGGAGCCGAGGTCGAGCCCGCGGCCCACCTCCGCCAGCGCACGCGAGTTGACCACCGCGGCCCGCAACTTGGCCAGCTGGCCTTCGGGCAGGTCGGGGTGGGTGCGGTACAGCGTGTCCGTGACCACGAGGCCGAGTACGGAGTCCCCGAGGAACTCCAGGCGCTCGTTGGTGGGCAGGCCGCCGTTCTCGTACGCGTAGGAACGGTGCGTCAGTGCACGCACCAGAAGGGCGGACTCCAGCCGGTAGCCGAGCCGCCCTTCCAGAAGCGTGTGGGACGAGGCTGTGTTGTCCGCCTTTTTCTTGGCGGTTGGATCCGCCTTGGCGTCAGACATCAGACCTCTCACCAGCCGCTCAGACCTCGAGGACCTGGCGCTTGTTGTAGGTGCCGCAAGCCGGGCACGCGATGTGCTGCAGCTTGGGCTCGTGGCAGCGCTCGCACGCAACCAGGGTGGGGACCGCAGCCTTCCACTGCGACCGGCGGTGGCGCGTGTTGCTGCGCGACATCTTCCGCTTCGGAACAGCCACGGCTACTTCTCCTGCTTCTCGTCGACGCCCGCTTCGGCGCCGCTCATCTCGTCCTTCTCGCCATCTTCGAGTGAACCGGCGAGTCCCTGCAGTGCCGCCCAACGGATGTCGACGGCGTCATGGTGGTGGCCGGGGTCGTCCGCCAGCCGCGCTCCGCATTCGGAACACAGGCCGGGGCAGTCGTCCTGGCACACCGGCTGCATCGGCAGTGCGAGCACCACCGCATCACGCAGCACGGGCTCGAGGTCGAACAGGCCGTCCTCGATGAAGAGAGTGTCCTCGTCTTCCTCGGCGTCGTCGGCCGGCTCCGCTTTGACACGGCCCCGGTCGTCGGCGTCAGGGTACGAGAACATCTCCTGGAAATCCGCTTCGAGCTCCAGCTCCAGCGGCTCCAGACACCTTACGCACTCCCCCTTGGCCGATGCACGGGCGGTGCCTGTGACAAGCACCCCTTCCATGACCGACTCCAGACGGAGGTCGAGCTCCAACGGGGCGCCTTCCGGCACTCCGATGACTCCCTGGATCCCCAGATCCGCAGGAGCGTCGATCGAACGGGTCAGGCGCTGCAGCGCGCCCGGACGCCGCCCCAGCTCGTGTGTGTCGAACACGAGAGGGTTGCGGTGGTCGAGGCGGGCGTTCAGAGCCATTCCTGCTTTCGATCTTCGATGCGGAGGAGCGCTGCCCTGATCTTCCGGGCAGCAGTGATCACGGACGTACGCGCGACCGAACAGCCAGGATACTGGACCATTCGCTCTCGGCCCAATCCGGTGCGACGGCGGCCCTCAGTGAGAGCCGCGGCCCTCCTCGTAGGCCCGCAGCTGCTCCGCGCTGATCATGCCGGTGTCGAACAGGCTGGTCTCGTCGAGAGCCCGGCCCCCGGGCTGCTCCTGGTAGCCCTGCTGCCGGTCCTGGTCGCTGCCGTACGAGGGCTCCTGGTCCCGGCCGTACGAGGGCTCCTGCTCCCGGCCGTACCCGGGCTGCTGGTCCTGGCCGTAGGCGGGCTGCTGGTCGTAGCCCTGCTGCTGGTAGGCGTACGGGTCGGCCTGCTGGTAGCCGTACGCGTCCTGCTGCTGGTACTGCTGCGGGTAGCCGTAGGGATCCGCCTGCTGCTGCTGGTAGGCGTAGGCCTCCTGCTGCTCCTGGTACGACGGCTGGGCCGGCACCTCGGGGTCCCGCGTGGGCCGCGGCTGCACGGGGGCCGCCGAGAGGTCCGCGAGTCCCGCCAGGTAGTCCGCGTCGCTGGTGTGCTGGACGGTCGTCCCGTCGTCCGCCAGGGATCCCAGGTCGTCGCTGGCGATCCGGCCGTGCAGCTTCTGCCGGCCGCGGCCGACGGCCTCCAGGGTCTTGGCGAGGACGGCCTCGAAGGCACCGAGCTTCACGCCGACGTAGTCGTCCGCGTTGCGGCGCAGCGTCTCCGGGTCCTGGCTGCGCTCGGGGGCGTCCTCGTCCTCGTACCCCCGCTCGTCGACGCCGGGTCCGGTGCCGAGCAGCTTCTCCTTGCCGCGTCCGACGGAACCGAGGGTCTTGGTGAGGACGACCTCGAAGTTGGCGAGCTTGGAGTCGACGTAGTCGTCGGCCTCGGCGCGGATCTCCTCCGCCTCCCGGCGGGCCTCGGCCAGGATGCGGTCGGCCTCGTTCTGCGAGCGGCGGGCGACCTCGGTGCCGGAGACCAGGGAACCGCGCTCGGCGTGCGCGTTCTCGATGATCCGCTCCGCCTCCTGGCGGGCCTGCTCGACCAGCTGCTCGCGGTCGCCGATCAGCTCCTGGGCCTGGGCCAGGGAGCCGGGCAGCGCCTGGCGCACCTCTTCGAGCATCGAGAGCAGCTCGGCGCGGTTGACCACGCACGAGGCCGACATGGGCATGGAACGGGCGCCGGAGACCGACGCGACGATCTCATCGAGCTTCTTCTGCACGTCCACCGTGTGCTCGCCACTCTCTACAGCTGTGATGGAGACGGACGGGTCGACTGTACGACCACTCCCGCCACCTCCGACACCGGGTGACGGGCCGTCAGTTCACCGGGGGTGTCTCAGCTCTGAGCGAGCCGCTCGGTGAGGGCTTCCAGGACCAGGGGCGGCACCAGGTGCGAGACGTCGCCGCCCCAGGCCGCCACTTCCTTGACCAGGGAGGAGGACAGGAAGCTGTAGGTGGGGTTCGTGGGGACGAACAGGGTCTCGACACCCGACAGGCCGTTGTTCATCTGGGCCATCTGGAGTTCGTAGTCGAAGTCGCTGACGGCGCGCAGGCCCTTCACGATGGCCGGGATGTCGCGCTGCTTGCAGAAGTCGACGAGGAGGCCGTGGAAGGACTCGACCTCCACGTTCCCGAACTCGGCGGTGACCTGGCGGATCAGGTCGATCCGCTCCTCGATCTCGAACAGGCCCTTCTTGGACTGATTGATCATCACCGCGACGTGCACCACGTCGTACAGCTTGGAGGCGCGGGCGATGATGTCGAGGTGTCCGTTGGTGATCGGGTCGAACGACCCGGGACAGACGGCGCGGCGCAACTGAGGTCCCTCGCTCTCCGGTCCGGTCATCGTGCGTCTTCGCACGTAGAGGCGGCGCGACCGTACCAAAACGTTCCCTCGCCGTAGCGACGGGCCCGGAGCGCTGCAAAGCCGTCCGGCCACGCGAATTGGCCACCTCTGGTGCTGCGCTCCACGGTGACGAGCGCATCGTCCGCTAGCCAGCCCTCCGAGCGGAGTGTGAGCAGGATCTCGCGAAGATCGTCGTCCGACACCACGTAGGGCGGATCGAGGAAGACCAGGTCGTACGGGTCGGCGGGGGTCCCGGCCCGGATGATCTGCTCCGCTTTGCCCGCTCTCACCTCGGCGCCGGGCAGCGCCAGCGACGCGACGTTCTCCCGGATCACCCGGGCCGCGCGGGCGTCGGCCTCGACGAGGAGGGCGTGTCCGGCACCGCGGCTGAGCGCTTCGAGACCCACGGCGCCGGAGCCGGCGTACAGGTCGAGGACGCGCTCGCCGTCCAGGGGGCCGCCCAGGAGGGACTGCCAGGTGGAGAAGAGGCCCTCACGCGCCCGGTCGGAGGTGGGGCGGGTGCCGGTGCCCGGCGGGACGGCCAGACGGCGTCCGCCGGCCCGGCCGGCGATCACGCGGGTCATCTCTTCTGTCCTTCGTGCGTGGGGGCCCGTGCGGGCGGGTGACCTCTCCAGTCTGTCAGCCCCGGCCAGGGCGGCGCCCTCTCGCCCCGCTCACTCCTGTCCCCCTCTTGTCACCCCTTGTCACCCCTTGTCGAGGTACTGCTCGCGCTCCTCGTCCAGCAGGGCGTCCAGAGCGGTGCGCAGGCCCGGAAGGCGCTCCAGCTCCGGGTCGGCGGCGACGACCGCGGCCGCCTCCTCGCGGGCCTCGGCGATGATCTCCTCGTCGTCGATGACCGTGAGCATGCGCAGCGAGGAGCGGACGCCCGACTGGGCCTGGCCGAGGACGTCGCCCTCGCGGCGCTGCTCCAGGTCGATGCGGGAGAGCTCGAAGCCGTCGAGTGTGGACGCCACCGCGGTCAGCCGCTGCCGGGCGGGGCTGGCCTCCGGCATCTCGCTGACCAGCAGGCACAGACCGGGGGCGGAGCCACGGCCGACGCGGCCGCGCAGCTGGTGCAGCTGCGAGACGCCGAAGCGGTCGGCGTCCATGATCACCATCGCGGTGGCGTTCGGCACGTTCACCCCGACTTCGATGACCGTCGTGGCGACCAGGACGTCCGTCTCGCCGGCGGCGAAGCGCCGCATCACGGCGTCCTTGTCGTCGGGGGGCATCCTGCCGTGCAGGACTTCGACCTTCAGTCCCTGGAGGGGCCCCTTGGCCAGCTGGTCGGCGATGTCGAGGACGGCGAGCGGCGGGCGCTTCTCGGCGTCGTCCTCCGGGGTCTTCTTCTTCGCCTTGGCGCCCTCCTCCTCGTCGCCGATGCGGGGGCAGACGACGTACGCCTGGTGGCCGCCCGAGACCTCCTCGCGCACCCGCTCCCAGGCGCGGGCCAGGAAGTGCGGTTTGTCGGCGGCCGGGACGACATGGCTGGCGATGGGCGAGCGCCCGGCGGGGAGCTGGTCGAGGACCGAGGTCTCCAGGTCGCCGAAGACGGTCATCGCGACGGTGCGGGGAATGGGCGTGGCGGTCATGACCAGCAGGTGCGGGGGCTGCTTGCCCTTGCCGCGCAGGGCGTCGCGCTGCTCGACACCGAAGCGGTGCTGCTCGTCCACCACTACCAGGCCCAGGTCGTGGAACTGCACCTTGTCCTCGATCAGGGCGTGCGTGCCGATCACGATCCCGGCCTCGCCGGTGACCAGGTCCAGCAGGGCCTGCCGCCGGGCCGCCGTGCCCATGGAGCCGGTGAGCAGAACGACCTTGGTGGAGTTCTCGGCGCCGCCGAGCATCCCGCCCTCGGCGAGCTCGCCCATCATCTCCGTGACCGACCTGTGGTGCTGCTGGGCGAGCACTTCGGTGGGCGCGAGCATGGCCGCCTGGCCGCCCGCGTCGACGACGGCGAGCATCGCGCGGAGGGCGACCATCGTCTTCCCCGAGCCGACCTCTCCCTGGAGGAGCCGGTGCATGGGGTGCTCGGTCGCCAGGTCGTCGAAGATCTCCGCGGAGACCTTCTGCTGGCCCTCGGTGAGGGTGAAGGGCAGCTTGGCGTCGAACGCGGTGAGGAGACCGTCGGGGCGCGGCCTGCGGGCCACGGCGGGGAGTTGTGCGTCCGCGTACCGCCGGCGGGCCAGGGCGACCTGGAGGACGAAGGCCTCGTCCCACTTGAGACGGGAGCGGGCGTCCTCGACGTCCGCCTTGGTGTGCGGGCGGTGGATCTTCAGGAGTGCCTCGGGGAGGGGCACCAGGCCGCGGCCCTTACGGAGGGATTCCGGCAGCGGGTCGACGGCCTCCTGGGCGCTCGGCAGGACCGTCTGCACCGCCTTGGCGATCTTCCAGGACTCCAGCTTCGCGGTCGCCGGATAGAGGGGGATGAGCGATCCGGCCCAGGTGTCGACCGCCTCGTCGCCGTCGCCGCGCAGCAGCTCGTACGCCGGGTGGGCGAGCTGGAGGCGGCGGTTGAAGACGGAGACCTTGCCCGAGAACATCGCGCGTGTGCCGGGCAGGAGGTCCTTGTGGGGCTTGTGCACGCCGTTGCCGAAGAAGACGAGCTGGAGGCGGCCGCTGCCGTCCGTGATGGTCACTTCCAGTCGCTGGCCCTTGCCCCGCGGGGCCTTGGGCGAGGAGAAGGTGAGCAGCCGGGCGTCGGCGACCTGGGCGACCACCGTCGCGTGCTCGTCCAGGGGCAGGTCGGCGAGGTGGGTGAGCTGCCCGCGCTCCTCGTACCTGCGGGGATAGTGGTGGAGCAGGTCCCCGACGGTGTGCAGGGCGAGATGCTCGGCCATCACCTTCGCGGTGGCGGGACCGAGCACCTTCTTCAGTGGTTCTTCGAGCGCGGGCACGAGATCCATTGCACACCACGACACTGACAATGCCGTATACGTCCGGGAAATCCGCTGGTCAGGCGGGTCGTTCGGGGCCTAGGATGACGCGCCCGTTTCGTTCGCGGTCACCGTGCCCCGGGACCGCCCGACCCCGCGCCGTCGTCCGTCCCCCCACCGGCGCTGCGACGATGGACTCACAGACTTCTCAGTCATCCCAGGCACCCCGGTCACCGCACACGTTCCAGGTGGACCTGCGCGGCCTCGTGGACCTGCTCTCGCACCACCTCTACTCCAGCCCCAGGGTCTATCTGCGCGAGCTGCTGCAGAACGCCGTGGACGCCGTCACCGCGCGGCGGGCGGAGCAGCCGGACGCCCCGGCCACGGTCCGGCTGTTCGTCGAGGGCGACGGGGGCGCCCTGCGTGTGGAGGACTCCGGCGTGGGGCTCACCGAGTCCGACGTGCACAGCCTCCTGGCGACCATCGGCCGCAGCTCCAAGCGCGGCGAGGGCCTGGAGTCGGCGCGCTCCGACTTCCTGGGGCAGTTCGGCATCGGCCTGCTGGCATGCTTCGTCGTCGCCGAGCGCATCCGCGTCGTCAGCCGCAGCGCGCGCACGCCCGGGGCGCCGCCCGTGGAGTGGACGGCGACGGACGACGGTTCGTACACCGTCAGGACGCTGCCCGACGCGGCCCGCCCCGAACCGGGCACGACCGTGCACCTGGTGGCGCGCGCCGGCGCGGGCGAGTGGCTGACCGAGGAGCGGGTGCGGTCGCTGGCCCGGGACTTCGGGTCGCTGCTGCCCTACGACGTCCGGGTGGGCGACGAGGCGGTCACGGACCTCCCGGCGCCCTGGGACCGCGCGTATCCAGGCCCCGCCGCACGGCGGGTGGCCCTGGCGCGGCACTGCCACGACCTGTTCGGGTTCACGCCGCTGGACTCGATCGACCTGGACGTGCCGCTCGCCGGGGTCCGCGGGGTGGCGTACGTGCTGCCGTCCGCGGTCAGTCCCGCCCAGCGCGCCGGCCACCGCGTCCACCTCAAGGGCATGCTGCTCACCGAGCGTGCCGAACAGCTGCTGCCGGACTGGGCGTTCTTCGTGCGCTGCGTCCTGGACACCGACAGTCTGCGGCCCACCGCGTCGCGGGAGTCGCTGTACGAGGACGAGACCCTGGCGGGCGTGCGGGACGCGCTGGGCGAGCGGATCCGCTCCTGGCTGACCGGGCTCGCCGCGGGCGACCCCGAGCGGCTCGCGGCCTTCCTTTCGGTGCATCACCTGGGTGTGAAGTCCCTGGCCAGGCACGACAGCGAGATGCTGCGCACGATGCTGCCGTGGCTGCCCTTCGAGACGACCGACGGACGGCTGTCCCTGGAGGAGTTCGCGCAGCGGCACCCGGTGGTGCACTTCACGCGGACGGTGGAGGAGTACCGGCAGGTCGCGCCCATCGCGTCCGCGCAGGGCGTGGGCGTCGTCAACGGCGGCTACACGTACGACAGCGAGCTCGTCGCCGCCCTGCCGTCGGTGCGTCCGGGGACGGTCGTCTCCGAGCTGGACGCGGACACCGTGACGGCGCACCTGGACACCGTCGACCCGGCCGAGGAGCTGGCCCTCGCGGGTTTCCTGGCCGCCGCCCGGGCGAAGCTCGACCCGCTGGGCTGCGACGTCACGCTGCGGTCCTTCCACCCCCTCTCGGTGCCCGCGCTGCACCTGGACGACCGGGCGGCCCGGCACGAGCAGGCCCGCGCGGACGCCGAGGAGCAGGCCGACGACCTCTGGGCGGGCATCCTCGGCTCGCTCCGCGGCAGCGCCCCGCGCGCCCGGCTGGTCCTCAACCACCTCAACCCGCTGATCCGCAGGATCAGTTCGCTGCACGACCCCGAACTGATCGGCACCGCCACCGAGTCCCTCTACGGGCAGGCCCTGCTGATGGCGCAGCGCCCGCTGCGGCCGGCGGACTCCGCGCTGCTCAACCGCGCGTTCCTCGGCCTCCTCGAATGGGCCACGCACGCCGAGTCCGGTGAGGACGGCCACCGATGAGCCAGGTCATGGACTTCGACGCGCTGCGCCACGCGATGGCGGAGAACTACGCGCAGCCCGAGGGGCCCGCACGCAACGCGCGCGCCGAGCAACTGCTCGCCGAGGCGGAGAAGCTGAACATCCCGCTCGCGGTGATCGAGGCGCTCGGACACCAGCTGAAGGTCTACAACTACAGCTCCGAGAAGGACAAGATGTTCGTCCCCTTCGCGCGCCTGCTGCGCATGTGGGACGAACACCCCGAGGACTTCGACGAGTACGAGATCCACTCCCTGCACTGGGTCTTCAAGTGGATGACCGCCGGCATGCTGGGCCAGCCGCACATCCCGCTCGCCGCCATCGAGAGGTGGCTGGGCGAGATGGAGCACCGCTACCGTCTGGCCGGGCACTCCGAACGGGCCGTGCGCGGCGCCGAGTTCAGCGTGGCGCACCACGTCGGCGACCTGGCGCGGGCCGAGCGCGCGTACACCGCGTGGCTGGCCGCCGACCGGGACAGCATGGCCGACTGCCACGCCTGCGAGCTGCACGACCAGGGGTGGTGGCAGGTCAGGCGGGGCGGGGACGCGGACGCGCTGGAGGTCTGGCGGCCCGTGCTGGAGGGCGAGTTCACCTGCGCCCACGAGCCGCACGCCGTGCTGGCGTCCTCGCTGCTGCCGTTGCTGCGGCTGGGACGCCTCGACGAGGCACGCGCCCACCATCTGCGCGGGCTGCGGCTGGTGCGCGCGATGGAGAGCATGCGCGGCGCCTACGCGGACCACGTCGAGTTCTGCGCGCTGAGCGGCAACGAGGCGCGCGCCCTGGAGCTGCTGGCGGAGCGGCCCGCGTACTTCACGGACTCCGGGGAGCCGCGCAGCAGGCTGGACTTCATGGCCGTGGTGGCCCTGCTGATGGACCGGCTGACGGAGCTGGGGCTCGGCGGGCAGCCGGTCCCGGGGCCGGCCGGCCGTGCCTGGACCGCGGCCGGACTCGCCGTCCACGCGCGCGAGGAGGCCCGGTCGCTGGCCGCGCGCTTCGACGCGCGCAACGGCACCTCGTACGTCGGCGACCTGATCCGTGCGCGCATGGCCCGGCGTCCCCTGGTGGACCGGCTGCCCCTGGGCGTGCGCAGTGTCCGCACCGCCCCGGCGCCGCGACCGGCGCCCGCCGTCACGGAGTCCGCGGAGCCGGCCGCCGTGCCCGGTCTGCCGGCGCTGCTCGCACAGGCGCGGCGGCTGTCCGCGGCGATGGCTCCCGGGGCGGTCGAGGCGTGGGCCGCGGTGGGACGCGCGGCCGGGGACCGGGAGCTGGATCCCCGCGACCGTGCGGAGATCGCCGACCACGAGGCGATGGGCCGCGGCCCGGAGGGCGCCGCCCTCTTCGAGCGGGCGGCCGAGTGGTACGCGAAGGCGGGTGACCCGGGCGAGGCACTGGCGGCACGCGCGCGTGGGGCGTACGCGCTCGCCGGGACGGGCCGCACCGAGGAGGCACTGGCCGCCGTCCGGGAGCCGTACGAGGAGGCGCTCGCCCTCTTCGCGGCGGACGGGACCGGCGTACGGCAGACGGCGTCCGTGCTGGTGGCACGCGCCCGCATCCTGATGCAGCGGGTGCACGAGACCGAGGCCGGGCCCGGGACCGGTCGCGGCGAGGAAACGCGCGACGCGGGCGCGGGCACCGCCGCCGCCGCCGACGCCGAGGCGGCCGTACGGGAGCTGCTGGCGCTCGTCGGGCCGCACCCCGGTGAGCTCCGGCTCGCCGCGCGGGCCGCGGAGGCGCGGGCCATGCTCGCGGAGCTGGCCGCGCACGGCGGGGACGCCGAGGCCGCGGCCGCGCTGTACGCGCGCGCCTCGGAGGAGTTCACGGCGGCCGGGCTGCCGTGGTTCGCGGTGGAGTACCGGGCCCGGCAGGCCGGGATCGCCCGGCACCTCGGGGACACCGACGCGGCCGAGCGGGCGGTACGCGCAGCCCTGGCGGACGGCGGCCCCCATCTGGAGGCGGCCGGGCACGCCCGACTGCACCTGCAGCTGGCCGGGATCCTCGCCGCCGACGGTCGGTTCGGGCCTGCCGCGGAGCACGCCCTGGAGGCGGCGCACTGGGCCGACGAAGGGGGCGAGGGACCGGCGCTCGGTGCCTGGGCGCGGCATCAGCTCGGCGGGTTCCTGCTCCGGCAGGAGCGCTGGGCGGAGGCCGCGGAGGTGCTGGAGTCGGCGCTGCCCGATCTGACGGAGGAGACGCACGGGGACGGCGCGATCGTGCAGACCCTGTGGTGGCTCGGCGACTGCCTCGGCGAGCTGGGCGAGCACCGGGAGGCGGCCGAGCGCCGGCTGCGGGCCGCCGACCTCGCCCGGCACTGGCCCGAGCAGCGCGACCACGCGATGCTCGCCCACCTGGCCGCCGAGGATCTCGGGCACGCGGGGCTGCCCGCCGAGGCGGACCTGGCGTACACGCGCGCCGGTGACCTCTGGCGGTCCCTGGGCAACGTCCACGGCCTGGTCCGCTCCCTGCGCGCCCGCTCCTGGATCGCCGCGCGCGGTGACGCGGGGCTCGACGCGGCACGGGCGCTGATGTCGGAGGCGGTCCGGGAGTGCGAGCGGGCACTCCAGGACCTCACCGCCGCGTCCGTCCCCGGTCCGGCCGGCTCCCCCGGCCCCAGGGCCGAGGCGGCGGGCTCCCCCGGCCCCACGGCCGAGGCGGCGGGCTCCCCCGGCCGCGCCGCCGACTCCGGGGGCGCGGGATCCGGCCCGTCCGGCCCCGCGACCGACGAGGAGGCGCGTCGGAGCCTGCTTTTCGAACTCGGGAGCACCCACCGGCAGTTCGCCGACCTGGTCGCCCGGTCCGTCCCGGACGACGCCGGGGCGGATTCGGTTCGGGCCGCGTCGGAGGAGGCGCTGGGCCAGGTCACGCGGGCGGCCGCGGTGTTCGACTCCCTCGGCGACGGCGGACTCGATGCCCGGACGGGGGCCGAGCTGTCCGCCGGGTGGCTGGAGGCCGATCTGGGGCGGCCCGCCGCGGCGTCGGCACGCGCGCGTGCGGTGCTGTCCGCGTACGAGGGCCTCGACGGCGAGGTGCCGCGGGCCCGGCGGGCGGAGGCGGAGCAGCTGGCGGAGCAGCTGCTGGACCGGAGGCGGACGTCCGGATGAGGAGGCCCGCTACTCCACGCCGATGAGCAGCAGCGCGCCCTGCCGGCCGCCCCGGTACACCACCGTGTCGACCGCCAGGTACGACCGTCGTACGCACGCTTCGAGGCGGGCGGCGACCGGGTCGGGGGCGTCGTCGCCCAGGACGAGGGTGACCATCTCGCCGCCGGCGGACAGCATGCGGTTCAGGACGGCCTCGGCAATGGCCGTGAGATCCGAGCCGATGACGGCGACGTCACCGTCGATGAGACCGAGGATGTCGCCGGCCTGGCAGATGCCCGCCATGGTCCAGGACCGGCACTCCGCGACGACGACTTCGGCGTAGCGGGTCGCGCCCGCCGCCGAGGTCATCGCGACGACGTCCTCGTCGAACCGGCGGTCCGGCTCGTGGACGGCGAGCGCGGCGATGCCCTGCACCGCGGACCGGGTCGGGATCAGCGCGACCCGGACACCCTCCGCACGGGCCTGCTCGGCGGCCGCGGCGGCGGTGTGGCGCAGCTCCGCGTCGTTCGGGAGCAGCACCACCTCGCGCGCGTGGGCACGACGCACCGCGTCGACCAGCTCGCCGCTCGCGGGCGGCTCCCCCGGCCGGGCGAGCACGGCGGTCGCCCCGGCCTCCGCGTACAGGCCCGCCAGGCCCTCGCCCGGCACGACCGCGACGACCGCCCGCTGAGCGCGCTCCCGCGGCGGACGCCGTGCGCCCGTGCCCGCGGCGTGGACGTCGCCCAGTCCGAAATGGGTGATCCGGATGCGGTACGGCCGCCCCGCCTCGATGCCCGCCTCGACGGCGGCGCCGGCGTCGTCGACGTGCACATGGACGTTCCACAGGCCGTCGCCGCCGACCACGACGAGGGAGTCGCCGAGCCCGTCGAGACGGTTCCGCAGCCGTGCCACGGCCGCGTCCTCCGCCTCCAGCAGGTAGATCACCTCGAAGGCGGGGCCGCCGGCTGCGGGTGCCGCGTCCGCGCACGCCTCGGGAACGGCCGGTTCGGCACCGCTGTCGCTCTCCACGCACGCGTGGGGACCGTCAGCAGGAGCCTGCCGGGCCGCGGGCGGGGCGAGGACGGGTATCGCCGCCCCGCCGGGCGCGCGTCCCGTGAACGTCTCGACCAGCGCGGCCAGTACGGCCACCAGTCCCCGGCCACCCGCGTCGACCACACCGGCGCGCTCCAGGACGGCCAGCTGCCCCGGAGTCTTCGCCAGCGCCGCCAGCGCACCCTCGTACGCCGCTCTCGCGACGGTCCCGCAGTCGCCCTCGGTGCCGTCGGCCGCGTCGGCGGCGGCCGAGGCGACGGTGAGCACCGTGCCCTCGACGGGATGGGCGACGGCCTGGCGGGCGGAGTCGGCGGCGTGCCGCAGCGCGAGCCGCAGTCCCCGTCCGTCGGTGTGAGAGGTGTCACGGTCGGCGGCGAGGACCTGGGCCATCCCGCGCAGCAGCTGGGCGAGGATCGTCCCGGAGTTCCCCCGGGCCCCGATCAGGGCCCCGTGCGCCATCGCCCGCACCGCCTCGGCCAGGCTGGGCAGACCCGCCGCGGCCGGACCCGGTTCGCCGCCCGCGGACGCGGCGCCGGCGGACCGGGCCCCGGCCACCGCGGACATCGCGCCGTGCCCCGCGAAGACCGCCTCGACCGCCGTGGCCGCCGACTCCACCGTCAGATAGAGATTCGTCCCGGTGTCCCCGTCGGCCACGGGATAGACGTTGATGGCGTCGATCTCCTCGCGGGCCCCGCCCAGCGCGTCCAGGGCGAGAGCGCACCAGGTCCGCACCGCGGATGCGTCCAATGTCTGCGGCACCTGCGGCACCTGCGCCTCCTTGAGCTGCCGGACGTGGGAGGCAGCGTAGACCCAGGACGGGTCCTTGCCGGTGGACGGCCCTGCCGGGGCCGGGAAGGGGTCCCGCGCGGCCATGGTAGTTTCGTTGTACGGACGCAGTCGTTGTATGCTGCTCCGGTTGCCCGATCCGATCGGGCCTTCCCCCTGGCAGCGCCACTCAGATCCTAGATCTTGATCCCGGCATGCCGGGATCCACCGTAAGAGCATCTGAAGTCTTTGGAGTGACCCGTGGCTGCCAACTGCGACGTCTGCGGCAAGGGGCCGGGCTTCGGCAACAACATCTCGCACTCGCACCGCCGTACGCCCCGTCGCTGGAACCCGAACATCCAGCGCGTCCGTACCGTGGTGGGCGGGACGCCGAAGCGCGTGAACGCTTGCACCTCGTGCATCAAGGCCGGCAAGGTCTCGCGCTGACGCATCTTCCCCACGCTCTGGCTCCGCTCGAGCAGGGGGATTCCCCGTCGCGCGCGGCTACTGCTGGTTCGCTGCTCTGAGCCGGTCCACTTCCCAGTGGACCGGCTTTTTGCTGTGCCCACGCGCATTGTGCTGTCCCTGCGTGTGCGCCGTCCCGCCGTCTCCGGGTGGTGGGGACCCCCCCCCCCGGGGGCCCCCCCCCCCCCCCCCAACACGCCCCCAGCGAAGGCGCCCCCCCCCAGGGTTGGGCAGGGGCCCCCCGCGGCCCGCCACAGCCGCCGCCCCCGCCGGGGGGGCGACCCG
>NZ_JBIAJE010000013.1:0-174542 GCF_042871785.1 Streptomyces sp. NPDC005551
ACGTTCTCCCCGTCCACCTCGACCACCGCGTCCCGCGGGGCCCGCAACGCGGTGTGCAGCACCGCCCGGTCCTCGGTGACGTTGATCCTCTCCCCACGGAACATGGCGTCCCGCAGGCCGAACACGCCGGTCGCCGCGGCCAGCTCGCGCAGCAGGCGCAGCGTCTCGTCGGTGACCCGGTGCTTGGAGTAGTCGACGTACAGGTCACCGACCTCCAGCGTGTACCGGGAGCCGCGCCCGGGGTCGGCCGCGAACAGCTCCCGCAGGGAGGTCTCGCCGGCCTCCTCACGGTTCTTGGCCAGAGCGGTCCATTCGGGTGTCTGGTTGAGCCTGGTACGGCTTTCTGCGTTCATCTCGGACTTCCGCCTCTTTCCTGCGTGTGCTGCCGCGTACCTTGCCCCGCTGCCGTCCCAACCTAATTGATCAGGGCTTGACGCGAGCTGTCCTGACGCCGTCGTCGGGGTGGACAACGGATACGTCCGGGTTGAGCGCGGGTATCAGAGCGGTGACGGAGAGCGCGAAGAACACGGCGGCGAGCAAGGCCGGGGTGTTGAGCCCCCGGACCGTCGCGACGGCCCCGCCCAGCAGGGCTCCCAGAGGTGCCCCGGCGGCGGCGAGGGTCCGGAACGCCGAGCTGACACGGCCGAGCAGGTCGGCGGGACTGCGCTCGGCGACGGCCGCGGCGAAGGCCGCCACCGGCAGGCTCCGCACCAGATCCGCGGTCCACATCGGGCGTCGCCGGTCCACCCGGTCGGCGCTCGCTCCGCCCAGTGGCCAGAAACTGACAATCGGCCGTGGGGCGGGTGGCACGGTCGTACGAGACACGTCCGGCCGGGCACCCTTTGGTGTCCGGCCGACTGTCAACTCCTAGATCTCGCCCCGCAGTTTGGCGAGCGCCTCGGCGAGGATCGCCTCGCCGTCCGCGTCGCTGCGCCGCTCCCGTACGTACGCGAGGTGCGTCTTGTACGGCTCGGTGCGCGGCGGGTCCGGCGGGTTGTCCTGGTCCTGTCCGGCGGGAAAGCCGCAGCGCGGGCAGTCCCAGGTGTCGGGGACCTGCGCGTCGCTGGCGAAGCTCGGCTGCGTCTCATGCCCGTTGGAGCACCAGAAGGAGACGCGCAGCCGTGGCGCGGACTCGCCGCGCTCGGCCTCGCCCATCGGCCCCGCCCCGACCCGGCTTCCTCGGATCGCGTTGCCACTTGCCACGGTCGTAACTCCCTGCGTAATGGTGCCGCGAAACGAGTCGGCGTGACGCTTCGCTGCGAGCGCCTCAGTCTACGTAAGGCCCAACGCGCGTCCAGTGATTGGAGTTACCTTCCCGCCCCTAGACGCAAGCCCCATGATAGGCCGCGCTGGGCTGCGCGTACCGGACATGGGGCCTTACGTGCGGAATGTGCGTGCGTACCGCGCTGTCGCGGCGCCGTACCGATGTCAGCCGGTGATCAGTTGCCGGTCTTCATCAGGATGCCGAGCGCGACGATGCACGCGAACCAGAGCAGACCGATCACCACGGTGATCCGGTCGAGGTTGCGCTCGGCGACCGAGGAGCCACCGACGGACGACTGCATACCGCCACCGAACATGTCGGAGAGGCCGCCGCCCTTCCCCTTGTGCATCAGCACCAGCAGCATCAGCAGCAGGCTGAAGACGATCAGGGCGATCGAGAACCCCATAACCACGGCTGGACCAACTCTCTCGGATCTGGATGACGACGGGGGCCCGGTGGTTTGCCACCGGACCCCCGCAAGAGTACGACGTAACGCCGCTACCGCATACTCACTGGTCGCGGAACCGGACGATCTTGACGAACTCCTCGGCGTCCAGCGCCGCGCCGCCGATCAGAGCGCCGTCCACGTCGGGCTGGGCCATGATCGCCGCGACGTTGCCGGACTTCACGGAGCCGCCGTACTGGATGCGGACCTTGTCGGCCAGCTCCTGCGAGTACAGCTCGGCGAGGCGGCCGCGGATCGCCCCGCAGACCTCCTGGGCGTCCTCGGGGGTGGCGACCTCGCCGGTGCCGATCGCCCAGACCGGCTCGTACGCGATCACGATGGACTCGGCCTGCTCGGCCGGGATGTCCTTGAGGGCGCCGTCGACCTGCGCGAGTGTGTGGGACACCTGGTTGCCCGCCTTGCGGACGTCCAGACCCTCGCCGACGCACAGGATCGGGGTGAGGCCGTGCTTGTAGGCGGCCTTGACCTTGGCGTTGCACTGCTCGTCGGTCTCGTCGTGGTACTGCCGGCGCTCGGAGTGGCCGATCGCCACGTACGTGCACTTGAGCTTGGACAGCATCGCACCGGAGATCTCACCGGTGTAGGCACCGGAGTCCTGCGCCGAGAGGTCCTGGGCGCCGTACTTGATCCTCAGCTTGTCGCCGTCGACCAGGGTCTGCACGGAGCGCAGGTCGGTGAAGGGCGGCAGGACGGCGACCTCGACGGCCTCGTAGTCCTTGTCGGCCAGGGCGAAGGCGAGTTTCTGGACGTGCGCGATGGCCTCGAGGTGGTTGAGGTTCATCTTCCAGTTGCCCGCCATCAGCGGCGTGCGCGTGCTCATTTGGGTCAGTCCTCCAGTGCGGCGAGGCCGGGGAGCGTCTTGCCCTCGAGGTATTCGAGGGAGGCGCCGCCGCCGGTCGAGATGTGGCCGAATGCCTGCTCGTCGAAGCCCAGGGTGCGGACGGCCGCGGCGGAGTCGCCACCGCCGACGACCGTGAAGGCCGGGGAGTCGAGAAGGGCCTGGGCGACCGCCTTGGTGCCCTCGGCGTAGTCGGGGTGCTCGAAGACGCCCATGGGGCCGTTCCAGAAGACGGTGGCCGCGTCGGCGAGCTTCGAGGCGTACAGCTTGCGGGTCTCAGGACCGATGTCGAGACCCATCCCGCCGGCCGGGATGGCGTCCGCGGCGACGGTGGTGGGGTGGGAGGGGGCCTTGGTCTTCAGGTCCGGGAACTCGGACGCGACCACCACGTCGACGGGGACGACCAGCTCGACGCCGTTCTTCTCCGCGCGCTCGACGTACTCGGTGACGACCGGGATCTGGTCCTCCTGCACGAGGGAGGCGCCGATCTCGTACCCCTTCGCCTTCAGGAAGGTGAAGGCCATGCCGCCGCCGATGAGCAGCCTGTCGGCCTTGCCGAGCAGCTGGTCGATGACGTCGAGCTTGTCGGAGACCTTGGAGCCGCCGAGCGCGACCACGTAGGGGCGCCTGACGTCCTCGGTGAGCTTCTTCAGGACGCCGACCTCGGTGGCGATGAGGTGGCCCGCGTAGTGCGGCAGACGCGCCGGGAGGTCGTACACGGAGGCGTGCTTGCGGTGCACGGCGCCGAAGCCGTCGCTCACGTAGACGTCGGCCAGGGCGGCGAGCTGGTCGGCGAAGGCCGCCCGCTCGGCGTCGTCCTTGGAGGTCTCGCCGGCGTTGAAGCGCAGGTTCTCGATGACCGCGACCCGGCCGGGCTGGAGGCCGTTCACCGCGTCGTGGGCGGCGGGGCCGACGGTGTCCTGGGCGAACGCCACGGGGGCGCCGAGGAGTTCACCGAGGCGCTCGGCGGGCTGGAGCAGGGAGAACGCCGGGTCCGGGGCACCCTTGGGGCGGCCCAGGTGCGAGGCGACGATCACCTTGGCGCCCGCGTCGGCGAGGGCCTTGACGGTGGGCAGGACGGCGCGGATGCGGCCGTCGTCGGTGATGCGGCCGTCGGCCAGCGGCACGTTCAGGTCGGCGCGGACGAAGACCCGCTTGCCGTCCACGCCTTCGGCGAGAAGTTCGTCGATCGTCTTCATGAAGGGACTCCTGGAAAGCTCGTGAGATCGCCGGAGGGCTGATCGATCAGTACGTGAGAGAGGGCCCGGGCAGCGCGGCCTTGCGCTGCCCGAGCCCTGCTCCTACATCGAGATGCCTGCTACGGGACCTAGAGCTGGCCGCCGACGAAGACCGTGAGGTCGACGAGGCGGTTGGAGTAGCCCCACTCGTTGTCGTACCAGCCGAGGATCTTCACCGAGTTGCCCTCCTGGACCATGGTCAGGGAGGAGTCGAAGGTGCAGGACGACGGGTCGCCGACGATGTCCGAGGAGACGATCGGGTCCTCGGTGTAGGTCAGGAAGCCCTTGAGGTCGCCGTCCTCGGAGGCCTTCTTGAACGCGGCGTTGACCTCGTCCTTGGTGACCTCGCGCTGCAGCGTCACGACCAGGTCGGTGGCCGAGCCGGTCGGGACCGGGACGCGCATCGCGATGCCGTCGAGCTTGCCCTTGAGCTGCGGCAGGACCAGGGCGGTGGCCTTGGCGGCGCCCGTCGTGGTCGGGATGATGTTCTCGGCGGCGGCGCGGGCGCGGCGCAGGTCCGAGTGCGGGAAGTCCAGGATGCGCTGGTCGTTCGTGTACGCGTGGACCGTCGTCATCAGGCCCTTGACGATGCCGAAGTTCTCGTCGAGGACCTTGGCCATCGGCGCCACACAGTTGGTGGTGCAGGAGGCGTTGGAGATGACGTGGTGGTTGGCCGCGTCGTACTTGTCCTGGTTGACGCCCATCACGATCGTGATGTCCTCGTCCTTGGCCGGAGCCGAGATGAGGACCTTCTTGGCGCCGCCCGCGATGTGCTTCTCGGCGTCGGCCTTCTTGGTGAAGATGCCGGTCGACTCGATGACGATGTCGACCCCGAGGTCGCCCCACGGGATGTCGGCGGGGTTGCGCTCGGAGAGCACCTTAATGGTCTTGCCGTCGACGGTGATCGTGTCGGCGGTGTGCGACACCTCGGCCTTGAGACGGCCCAGGATGGTGTCGTACTTGAGCAGGTGAGCGGTGGTCGCGGTGTCACCCAGGTCGTTGACAGCCACGATCTCGATGTCTGCACCCTGCTCCAGCAGCGCGCGGAAGTAGTTACGACCGATGCGGCCAAAGCCGTTGATGCCTACGCGGATCGTCACGAAACCGATCTCCTCGTTGGTACGCCGGGTTCGAATCCGGCGAGCTGTATGGGATGTCCCCGACCGCCTACGACCCTACCTCCCTGATGCCTCCGGAGTGACATCGAGACGGCCCATACACGGCAGGGCGGTCCGTACCCGCCAGTAGGGGTACGGACCGCCCCGGTCCGGAGATCCGCTCACCGGTTCTGATCACCCGATGTCACGCGCCGTTGACGCGGCGGAGTCAGGGACGCAGTGCCGCGAGCGCCTTCCCGATCAGCGCCGCACGGTCGGCCGCCGCGGTGACGTGCTCCAGGCCGAAGCCCAGCAGCACGGTGTCGTCCGTGGTGACACCTCCGTAGGTGCGGAACAGCGTTCCGGCGCGTGCCCAGTCCTTGAGGACGGCGGGGCTGCCCGCCGGCGGTCCGGGGACGCTCCAGGCGCCGAGTGACGTCTCGAAGCCCTCGGTGCCGGTGACCGTGCCCCCGACGACGAGCGAGGCGTCGTCGGCGAGCAGCCCGTGGCCGCCGCTGCTCGGGTCGCTGATGTAGCTCAGCGAGACCTCCACGGACTTGCCCGCGTAAGCGCTCAGGTCGAAGTCGACCTGCTGCCAGCCGTCCGAGGCGCCCGTGAAGCTGTTCCACGCGCCGGTGGTGCCCGTGTTGGCGCACGCCGTGGCGCCCGGGGTCAGATAGCGCCTGAGGGCCGGGTGCTCCCTGATCAGATAGCCGGCCTCGCACTCCGCCGGCACGGCCGTGCTGGTGGCGCCGCCCGCGTCGGGGAGCGTGGTCCAGTCGTCCGCCCCGGTGGTGTGGGCCTCGAGCACCGCGTGGTCGTAGCCGGACTCGGTGTCCCACAGGAGCCGGGTGCGCAGCGCCGGCTTGTCGGCCGCGCTCACCCCGGTGAGGTCGATCGTGCGGGTGAGCCGCTTGTAGGCGTCGTCGGTGTGGACGGCGGCAGCCATGAAGGAGCCCGCGTACGGCCCGTACGGGTTGACCGTCCCGGCGAACTGCCCCGCTCCCGCGCTCGCGAACTGCGGGTACGTGTCGACGGGCAGCGTGTCCGAGGTGACGCCGTAGGTGCCCGCCGCGTTCAGCGGGTTGCCGGGCGCGTCGGCGAGCGGGCCCGTGAAGCCCGCGAGCTTCCCGGAGCCGTCGAAGCCGGTGGCGCCCGGCGTCGACGTCCGCGAGTAGGCGCCCAGGTAGTACTGGCTGAAGTCGTTCGAGAGGGTGCCGCCGCCGAGGTCGACGCTGCCGCCGGCCTGCTCGCCCGCCTCGATCAGCCTGCCGCCCTCGTTGAGGAAGGCGCGCAGCTGGAGCTGGGTGGCGTTGCCGGGCCGGCCGGCGCCCGTGTAGTGGACGACCGTGCCGAAGTGGCCGAGGACACCGAGGGCGTCGGGGGCGCCCTGGGTGGCGACGTCCCACACGAGCGCCTTGCGCCCGTTGGCCTTCAGTGCGTCGACGTACTTCTGCGCCTGGGTCGCGGCCGCGCCCTCCTCCGCCACCACGAGGGTGCCGGCCCGCGGCCGCTCGGCCACGGTGTAGGTGAAGCGGGTGCTGGAGGTGGGCCTGCCGCTCCTGGTCTCACCGGTGAACCAGATCTCGACCTTGTCGCCCGTGTCGCCGTCCTTGACCTTGGCGCGGTACTCGTCGAAGTACAGGTTGTCCTCGCCGCCGAAGGTCTCGCCGCCCTTCCAGGGCCGCAGTGCCATGTCGTGCGTACGGCCGCCGTTGACGCGGTACTTGAGCTCCTTGTCGCGGACGGACCTGCGGGCGACGACGGAGACCTCCTGGTCGGCGCCGCGCGCGTACGAGACCGGGAAGGCCGCGGGGGTGAAGTCGGGTGCGTCGATGCCGACCGAGGAGGACGGCCGGTCGGGGTGCGCGGCGGTCTCGGCGACGGAGAGCGCGAACGGGACGTTCTTGCGGAACTCCTGCTCGATCAGCTTCTCGTCGTCGGGGAAGGTGAAGACGGAGGCGCAGTCGGCCGCGTTCCAGGCGTCGTTCGGGTCGAGGTCCGACGCGGTCTGGCAGGTCGACATCTCGGGGGTGAACATCCCCATGCCGTTGACGTTGGAGGCGTGGCCGTCCGCCTCGCCATTGGTGGTGTAGAGCTCCGAGGAGACCTGCGGGTGGTAGCCCTCGATCGCCGAGTTCTCGGGGGTGCCGGCGAGCGCCTTGTAGATCACGTCGTCCGGGCTCGGCGTCGCCACCTGCCAGCCCACCCCGTACAGGAGCAGCTCGGCGGCGGAGTGGTAGTTGATGCCGTACGTGAAGCCGATGCGCTTCTCGAAGGCGTCCAGGGCCTTGGTCTCGGGCTCGGAGCCCGGGCTCGCGCCGCGGTAGGTCTGGCTGGTGGGGTTCGGGGACGAGCCCTCGTCGTCGTAGCCCCACTTGTAGGCGAAGTTGCGGTTGAGGTCGACGCCGTCGCCGGTGGTGATGGCACCGTCGCCGTTCACGTCCCGGAGGTTCTTGCGCCACTGCCGGTCGCCGTCGGCGTCGAACGTGAAGTCGTACCCGTCGGGGTTGGCGGACAGGACGAACCACAGCTCGGTGGAGTCGACGAGCTTCTTGACTCGCTTGTCCGTGGAGTAGTTGTCCAGGTAGTAGTGCATCAGACGCCGGGTCATCTCCGGCGTGATCCACTCGCGCGCGTGCTGGTTGGACATGTACAGCACGGACGGCTTGGCGCCGTCCTTCGTCTTCCTGGCGCCCCTGGTCAGCTTGAGCGCGAGGATGTCCTGGCCCTTGACGGTCTTGCCGATGGACACGGCCTTGGCGAGCCCGGGATGTTCCTGGCTGGCCCTGAGGATCTCCTCCTGGAGATTCCCCTTGCCGCTGTACGGGCGGAACACGCCGTCGCCCGCCGCCGTCACCCGCGCCTCGGCCCTGGCCGAGAGCGTGTGCTCGGTGAGTGCGACGCCCTGCTTCTCCAGCTTCTGCGCCTGCTTGTCGGTGAGGTAGACCTCGACCGTCGCGGTCCCCTTGTCCGGCGCCTGTTCGCCGAGTTCGTGGCCGTCCTGTCCGGCCGCGAGCAGCAGGGGTACCTGCTGCTTCGTGACCTCGGCGCGGAACACCTTGACGGCGTTCGCGTCCGGCTCGGGTGAACTGCCGTCCTGCGCCTGGGCGGCCGGGGCCAGACCCGCGCCACCCAGCAGGAGCGCGCTCGCAGCGAGGATCGCTCTCGCTCTTCGTCTCATGAGTCCCCTTTGCACTGGTCCGCCACGGCGGCGGACAGAGCCAGGCTCATGACACCCGAGCATCAAGTCAAGGGTGCGTCAGCATCGGGAAACGCCGGTGCCGATCACCCAAGTGGGCGTCGGCACCGGCGTGTTGGTCTTTGTGCGCGCGGCCGGGACCGGCCATGGCGCGTCAGCCCACGAGGTTGTCGGCCATCTCCTCGGTGAGGTTGGACTCCGTGCTCGGGATGCCCAGGTCCTGGGCCCGCTTGTCGGCCATGGCGAGCAGCCGGCGGATCCGCCCGGCGACGGCGTCCTTGGTCAGCGGCGGGTCGGCGAGCGCGCCCAGCTCCTCGAGGGAGGCCTGCTTGTGCTCCATGCGCAGCCGGCCGGCGGCGGCGAGGTGCTCGGGGACCTCCTCGCCGAGGATCTCCAGGGCACGCTGCACGCGGGCCCCGGCGGCGACGGCGGCGCGGGCCGAGCGGCGCAGGTTGGCGTCGTCGAAGTTGGCGAGCCGGTTGGCCGTGGCTCGGACCTCGCGGCGCATCCGGCGCTCCTCCCAGGCCAGCACCGACTCGTGGGCGCCCAGACGGGTGAGCAGCGCCCCGATGGCGTCGCCGTCGCGGACGACCACGCGGTCCACGCCGCGGACCTCGCGGGCCTTCGCCCCGATCGACAGCCGGCGGGCCGCGCCGACCAGCGCGAGTGCGGCCTCCGGGCCCGGGCAGGTCACTTCGAGGGAGGAGGAGCGCCCCGGCTCGGTGAGCGAACCGTGCGCGAGGAACGCGCCGCGCCAGGCCGCCTCCGCGTCGCAGGTGGCCCCCGAGACCACCTGCGGGGGCAGCCCCCGGATCGGACGGCCGCGGCCGTCGACGAGCCCCGTCTGACGGGCCAGCTGGTCACCGCCCGCGACGACGCGTACGACGTAGCGCGAGCCGCGGCGCAGCCCGCCGGGCGCCATCACGATCAGTTCGGAACTGTGGCCGAAGATCTCCAGGATGTCCCGCTTCAGCCGGCGTGCCGCCATCGCGGTGTCCAGCTCCGCCTCGATCACGATCCGGCCGCTCACCAGGTGAAGGCCGCCCGCGAACCGCAGAATGGCGGAGACCTCCGCCTTTCTGCAGCAGGTCCGGGTGACGGGAAGCCGGGAGATCTCGTCCTTCACCGCTGCCGTCATCGCCATGGGCCGATCCTTCCATGCATCCGAAAAATACGGTCGTACGCGGCGGCCAACAGCTCCGGGTCGTGCCGCGGAGTGCCGTCGGTCCGGGCCACCGGCGCCAGCTCGACCGCGGCGCCGAACCGCTTGGCGGCATCGGTCAGTGAGTCGCGGTCGGGCACGGCGGCCTCGTCGGCCAGCACCACGTCCAGGGCGAGTTTAGGGGCGTGTCGTCCCAAAACCTCCAAATGACGCTGCGGGGAGAAGCCATCGGTTTCTCCGGGCTGCGGGACCAGGTTCAGGGAGAGCACCCGGCGCGCCTTCGTCTGCGTCAGCGCGTCGAGCAGGCCCGGCACCAGCAGATGCGGGATCACGGAGGAGAACCAGGAGCCCGGGCCGAGGACCACCCAGTCCGCGTCGAGGACCGCCGCCACGGCCTCGGGGACGGCGGGCGGGCCGTGCGGCACGACGTGCACGGACTGCACCTCGCCTGGTGTGAGAGCGACGGTGGCCTGGCCGCGGACGGTGTCGACGTCGTCGGGCCGGGCCGGGTCGTGGCCCTTGACCAGGGCCTGGAGCTCCAGGGGCACCGCGGACATGGGCAGGACACGGCCCTGCGCGCCGAGGAGCCTGCCCACCAGGTCCAGGGCCTGGACGTGGTCGCCGAGCTGCTCCCACAGGGCGACGATCAGCAGGTTGCCGACCGCGTGCTCGTGCAGGTCGCCCTTGGACTGGAAGCGGTGCTGGATGACGCGGGCCCAGGTCTGCCCCCAGTCGTCGTCGCCGCACAGCGCGGCCAGCGCCTTGCGCAGGTCACCGGGCGGGAGGACGCCCAGCTCGTCGCGCAGGCGCCCGCTGGAGCCGCCGTCGTCGGCCACCGTGACGACGGCGGTGAGGTCGCCGGTGATCCGGCGCAGCGCGGCCAGCGAGGCGGACAGACCCATGCCGCCGCCGAGGGCGACGACCTTGGGCTGGGCGCCCCGGCGGCGCGCCTTGCCGCCGCGGCCCTCGGGCGTGGACCGGCGCAGCCTGGCCAGCCGCAGTGCACTTCCGGTCATTCGCGGCCCATGTCCCGGTGGACGACGACCGTCTCCACTCCCTCGGACGCCAGCCTGGCGGCGAGCCTCTCGGACGTGGCGACCGAGCGGTGCTTGCCGCCGGTGCAGCCGACCGCGATGGTCACGTACCGCTTGCCCTCGCGCCGGTATCCGGCGGCGATGAGCTGGAGCAGCTCGGTGTAGCGGTCGAGGAACTCCTTGGCACCGGGCTGGTTGAGAACGTAATTGGCGACCTCCTCGTTGAGGCCGGTGAAGGGGCGCAGCTCCGGGACCCAGTGCGGGTTGGGCAGGAAGCGCATGTCCACGACCAGGTCGGCGTCGACCGGCAGGCCGTACTTGAAACCGAAGGACATGACGGTGGCCCGCAGCTCGGGCTCCTCCTCGCCGGCGAACTGGGCGTCCATCTTGGCGCGCAGCTCGTGCACGTTCAGGCTGGAGGTGTCGATCACCAGGTCGGCGTCGCCGCGCAGCTCGCGCAGCAGTTCGCGCTCGGCGGCGATGCCGTCGACGATCCGGCCGTCACCCTGGAGGGGATGCGGGCGGCGCACGGATTCGAACCGGCGCACGAGCGCCTCGTCCGAGGACTCCAGGAAGACGATGCGCCGGGTGACGTGCCGCGCCGCCAGGTCGGCGAGCGACTCGCGCAGGTTGTCGAAGAAGCGCCGGCCGCGGACGTCGACGACGACCGCGATCCTCGCGACGTTGCCCTGGGAGCGGGCGCCGAGCTCCACCATGGTGGGGATCAGTGCCGGCGGCAGGTTGTCGACGACGAACCAGCCGAGGTCCTCCAGACACTTGGCGGCCGTCGACCTGCCCGCTCCGGACATGCCGGAGATGATCACCAGCTCGGGGATGGCCACCTCCGGGACCCCGGCCTTCTCGATGCCCGTACTCACCTGTGCTCCGTCTCCCCCGGCTGCCGGTTCCTGGCCCGCGGCGTCCTGGTCCGCCGCGAGCTCCGGGTGGTCCTCGCCTGCTTCCTTGTGCGTGTCACGGCCCTGTGCCGGGCGTTCTTCCTCAGCGTGGTGTCCGGTCATCTCTCCTGCCCCCGTCGCTCGTCCGAGGAGCCTGCGGACACGGGCTCCCCCGAGGAACCCGCGGTCGTCCCGGGTTCCTCTTCTTCCATGATCTCTCCGGTCGCCGTGTTGACGGCGGGTGCGGCCGGAGCCGCCTGCGCGAAGGCCACGGCGATCGCCTCGGCGGTCTTACGGCCTATGCCGGGGACTTCACAGATCTGGTCGATTGTCGCGGATCGCAGCTTTTTCACCGAACCGAAGTGCTTGATCAACGCCTGCTTGCGGGTCTCGCCCAGACCCGGCACGTCGTCCAGTGGGCTCGCCCGGAAGCGCTTGGCCCGCTTGGCGCGCTGGTAGGTGATCGCGAAGCGGTGGGCCTCGTCGCGGACGCGCTGGAGCAGATAGAGGCCCTCGCTGGTGCGCGGGAGCACCACCGGATCGTCCTCGGCGGGCACCCACACCTCTTCCAGGCGCTTGGCGAGGCCGCAGACGGCGATGTCGTCGATGCCGAGCTCGTCCAGGGCCCGCTTGGCGGCGGCGACCTGCGGCCGGCCGCCGTCGACGACGATGAGCTGCGGCGGGTAGGCGAACCGCTTGGGGCGGCCGTCCTCCTCGGTGAGCTCGGCGCCGCCGTCGGCCCACTCGCCCGTTTTCTCCTTCTCGGAGAGGTAGCGCCTGAACCGGCGGCTGATCACCTCGTGCATGGACCGGACGTCGTCCTGTCCCTCGAAGCCCTTGATCTGGAAGCGCCGGTACTCGCTCTTGCGGGCGAGTCCGTCCTCGAAGACGACCATGGAGGCCACCACGTCGTCGCCCTGGAGGTGCGAGATGTCGTAGCACTCGATCCGCAGGGGCGCGCTCTCCAGGTCGAGGGCCTCGGCGATCTCCTCCAGGGCGCGCGAGCGGGTGGTCAGGTCGGAGGCGCGCTTCGTCTTGTGCAGCACGAGCGACTGCTGCGCGTTGCGCTGCACCGTCTCCATGAGCGCCTTCTTGTCCCCGCGCTGGGGGATGCGCAGCGACACGTTCGAACCGCGGCGGGCGGTGAGCCACTCCTGGACCGACTCCACGAGGTCCGGGAGAGCCGGGACGAGGACTTCCTTGGGCACGGAGTCGCCGGTCTCCTCGCCGTACAGCTGCTGGAGCGCGTGCTCGACGAGGTCACCGGTGGTGACGGCCTCCACCTTGTCGGTGACCCAGCCGCGCTGGCCGCGCACCCGGCCGCCGCGGACGTGGAAGATCTGCACGGCGGCTTCCAGCTCGTCCTCCGCGACGGCCATCAGGTCGGCGTCGGTCGCGTCGGCGAGCACGACCGCGTTCTTCTCCATGGCCTTCTTCAGGGCCCCGATGTCGTCGCGCAGGCGGGCCGCCCGCTCGTACTCCATCTCCTCGGCGGCGGCGGCCATCTGCTGCTCGAGGCGGCGGATGTACGTGCCCGTACGGCCGGCCATGAAGTCGCAGAACTCATCGGCCAGTTCGCCGTGCTCGTCGGGCGAGACCCGGCCGACGCACGGGGCGGAACACTTGCCGATGTAGCCGAGGAGGCAGGGGCGGCCGGTGCGGGCGGCGTTCTTGAAGACGCCCGCAGAGCACGTGCGCACGGGGAAGACGCGCAGCAGCAGGTCGACGGTGTCACGGATGGCCCACGCGTGTCCGTACGGCCCGAAGTAGCGCACGCCCTTGCGCTTCTGGCCACGCATCACCTGAACGCGGGGGAATTCCTCGTTCATGGTCACCGCGAGGTAGGGGTAGCTCTTGTCGTCGCGGTACTTGACGTTGAACCGGGGGTCGAACTCCTTGATCCAGGAGTACTCCAGCTGCAGCGCCTCGACTTCCGTGGACACCACGGTCCACTCCACGGACGCGGCCGTGGTGACCATCGTGCGGGTGCGCGGGTGGAGTCCCGCCAGGTCCTGGAAGTAACTGTTCAGGCGCTGGCGCAGGCTCTTCGCCTTTCCGACGTAGATCACCCGGCGGTGCTCGTCGCGGAATTTGTAGACCCCGGGTGTGTCCGGGATCTCTCCCGGCTTGGGGCGGTAGCTGGAGGGGTCGGCCATGTCTCACACCCTACTGGCGAGGGGTGACAGCGTGCCGGGGTCCCGGCCGCGCCTGTGGACAACCCCGCCGGGCACGCTCCCGCCGGGCCACCCCGGCCGGCCTGGGAGGACGCGACGGCGCCGGGCGAGCAAGGGTCCGACCCATGGCCGGCGCCTGGGCGCTCCCCCGGCCTCCTGGCCCCTTGGGCCGGCCACCTGAGGAGCGGCCGGCCCAGCCGTCGGCGCGAGCCGTCCGCCCGGTCCGGACATCGGACCGGACGTCGGACCGGCTGGTGTCGACAGCGGTCGTGATCAATACAGCTAGCCGCTGCCGCGCCGCAGGGCCCGTGCGGCACTCAGCACGAGGGCCAGGAGAGCGCCGCCGCCGGCCAGCGCCGAGACGACGGCGACGGTCAGGCCGGTCCCGTTCCCCTCTTCCGTCTCCCGGGTTTCCCCGGCGTCCCCGGCGCCCCCGGCGCCCCCCGTCTCGGGGGGCTCAGGGTCGGGAGCGGGTGCGGGGGTCGCCCTCCTGGCGGAGGTCCGGGGCGCCGGGTCGGCGGAAGGGACCGGGGCGGCCAGGACGGCGGGTGCCGCGTCGACCGACGCCCTGGCGGCCGGTGTGGGTCCGGCGGCAGAGGTCGGTCCGGCGGCAGAGGTCGGTCCGGCGGCAGAGGTCGGTCCGGCGCAGACGGCCGCCAGGACGAACACCGGGGCGACCACGGGGACGATGAGCCTTCTGAGGCGCATCGCGTCCTCCCGAGTGGGGTTCGAGGAGCTGAGCGGACCGCGTCGGACACTGCGGTTGAGCATCAGGTGTTGTCGGGACTTGGTCAACACGCTTCAATGCGGTGCAACTTGGGGCCGTGAACAGCGCCGTACGGGTGTGAACCATCCCCCGCACGCCCACCAGGCGGCCTCCGGAACCCGCGCGAACGGTCTGACCAGCCGTTTGTGAACATTCACAGAAAGGCCCGCGCATGCGGCACGGCACAGAGCACGTGGACCTCGCCCCGGCGGAGCTGGAGACGGCCCTGCGGGGCGGCCCCTTCCATATCGCGCTGCGCGCCGCGATAGCCGCTCGTGGGCTGCCCCTGCAGCGCGTGCAGCACCACCTGTCACGCCACGGGGTCAAGGTCGGGGTGACGAGCCTCAGTTACTGGCAGCAGGGCGCCCGGCGGCCACAGCGTCCCGAGTCGCTGCGTGCGGTACGCGCCCTGGAGGAGATCCTCCAGCTGCCGGACGAGTCGCTGATCAGACTGCTCGCGAACAGCGGGGACCGGCCGGGCCCGGAACGCCCCGCGAGCCGCTCGTACCGCGCCCTGGTGGAAGCCTCCGGTGTCCTTGAACGCCTGCTCGCCGAACTGGAGTCCCCGCTCGACGGCGGACTGCACACCATCGGCCACCACGAGCGGGTACGCATCGGCGCGCACCGCGAACTCCGGGGCCGCGAGTCGCAGCACATCGTGCGCGCCCACCAGGACGGCGTGGACCGGTATGTGGCCATCCACCACGGCGACCCGGGCTGCGCCCCGAACCGGATGGCGGTGCACGCCATGGAGAACTGCCGCACGGGCCGGGTGCGCTGGCACCATGACACCGGAGTCCTCGTGGCCGAGCTCCTCTTCGACACCCGGCTGCGCGCCGGTGACACGTTCCTCTTCCGCTACGGATTCGACGACGGCACGGCCGGCGCGTCCAGCGAGTACCTCCGCGGGTTCGGCTTCGCGGGCGGCCAGTACGCGCTCCAGGTCCGGTTCGACGAACGGGCGCTGCCCACGCGCTGCCACCGGTTCACCCAGCACTCCGCGGCGGCACCGCGCGCCGGCCGCCAGGAGTTGACGCTGAGCGGGCAGCACCGCTCGGTGCATCTGGTCGAGCCGCGGGTACGGTCAGGCATCGTGGGGATCGCCTGGGACTGGGACTGACACCGTCAGGCCGGCGGGCCCGTGACGATCTTCCCGTTCCTGACCTCCACGGGCAGTTCGTTGAGCGGCTCGGTGGCCGGCAGGTGCAGCACCTTGCCCGTCGTCGCGTCGAACTCACTGCCGTGACAGGGACACATGAGGGTCGTCCCCGCCAGCTTGTTGATGGGGCACCCGGCGTGCGTACAGATCGTGCTGTACGCCTTCAGGGAACCGTCCTCGGCGTGGCTGACCACCACGTTGTGGTCCCGGTACAGCTTGGCGCTCCCCTTGGGGATCTCGTTCTCCGCGCCGAGCTCCACGGATGCGGTGGGCGTCGGCGGCACCGCACCCGTGTCGTCCCCCGACGAACAGGCGGCGAGGCCGAGCCCCGCGACGGGCGTCGCTGCGGCCCCTCGCAGGACGGTACGGCGGCTCGCGGACGGTCGGCCGGGCATGAGGTCTCCCCTGGTCGGACGGTATGTGAGGGGTGTGGCGCACCGACGATACCGGGGCGGAGCACTCCGCTCCGGCCGGGACGCGGCGCGGCGGACGGGCGTGAGCGAGCGCGGGCGCGGGCGCGGGCGCGAGGGCGCGGACGTCCGTGGACCGGGGGCGTAAACGCTTACGCAAACGTTTGCGCAGGCTGGCGTAAACGCTTGCGTAAGCGTTTACGTCGCCGCCTGGATGGGATAGGTTCCCGCGAGGACCGGGCCGAGAGCCGCGTGATGAAAGGGAGCGCCGTGGCGACGATGGTGGACGTGGCGCGACACGCGGGGGTGTCGATCGCGACCGTCTCGCACGTCCTGAACGACTCGCGGCCGGTGCGCCCCCACACCCGTCAGGCCGTCCTCGACGCCATCGAGGCGCTCGGCTACACGCCCAACACGCTGGCCCGCTCGCTGGTCACCGCGCGCACCCGGTCGATCGGGCTCGCGGTCTCGGCGATCAGCAACCCGTACTTCACGGAGATCCTCCAGGGTGTGGAGGCCGGGGCGCTGGAGCACGGGTACAGCCTGCTCATCGCCGATCCGCACGACGATCCCGAGCACGAGCGGAAGGTCGTGCGGCTCCTGCACGAGCGGCGGGTCGACGGTCTCATCGTCGCCCCCTCGGCCGACCCCCGGGGACTTGTGGACTACCTGGGACGGCATGCCGTTCCGGCGGTGTTCCTGGACCGCCTGATCGACGACACGTGGGAGAGGAAGACACGTGCCGGAGGCGTCCGCGCGCCAGGTGACGGCGGATCGCCGACCCACCCGTACCGCTTCGACCAGATCAGCGCCGAGAACGCCGAGCCGATGGCACGACTGGTCACCCACCTTGCCGGACTCGGCCACAAGCGCATCGGACTGGTCGCGGGTCTGCCCGGCCTCAGCACCACGGGCGAGCGGATCTCCGGCTACCGGCACGGACTGGCTGGGGCGGGACTGCCGTACGACGAGCGGCTCGTGGTGCACGGTGACTCGCAGTCGCGGGCGGCGGAGCACGCGACGGGTGCGCTGCTCGCCCTCGCCGCGCCTCCCACGGCTCTGGTCACCGGGAACAACGCGATGACCATCGGCGCGCTGCGTGCCGTACGCGACCTCGGTCTGTCCGTGCCGGACGACCTGGCGCTGTGCTGCTTCGACGACTTCGCGTGGGCGGACCTCTTCTCGCCCCGGCTGACCGCGGTCTCCCAGCCCAGCAGGGAGATGGGGGCCCAGGCCGTCCGGCTGCTCCTGGAACGGCTGGCCTCGCCGGACCGCCCGGGCCGCACCGTGCGGCTGCCGTGCGCCTTCGTCCACCGCACCTCGTGCGGCTGCCCCGAGGAGCGCCGGGCCTCCGGGAGCCGTACGGGCACCGTGGACCGCCGGGCCACGGATGGCCCCGGCGGATCCGACGCATCCGGCCCCGGCGGATCCGCCGATTCTGGCTCCGGCGGATCCGACGAATCTGGCTCCGGCGGATCTGGCGGCCCCGACCCTCTCGGTTCCGGTTCCGTGGGCGCCGACGGTCCCGGCCATCCGGCACGTCCGGAGCGTGCCGGCCGCACGGACCGCTCAGGACGCAATGACCCTTCCGAGCGCTCCGGGCGCTCCGACCACCGTCAGAAAGGACCGCGTCGTGATCGTCGTCGCCGGTGAGGCTCTGATCGATCTGGTGCCGCAGGGCGCGGGGGCGCTCGTGGACCTGTCGCCCCGTCTCGGCGGCGGACCGTACAACACGGCGGTGGCCCTCGGCCGCCTCGGCTCTCCCACCGCCTTCTGTTCCCGCGTCTCGTCCGACACCTTCGGAGAGGCGCTGCTGGACGGATTGCGCGAGGCGGGTGTGGACGTGTCGTCGGTGCAGCGCGGCGCGGAGCCCACGACGCTGGCCGTCGCCTCGGTCGGCGCGGACGGCTCGGCCGCGTACTCCTTCTACGTCGAGGGCACGGCCGACCGCCTGTTCTCCGTACCCGACCGTCTCCCGGACGCGACGGCCGCGGTGTCCTTCGGTACCTGCTCGCTCGTCCTGGAGCCGGGCGCGAGCGCCTACGAGGAACTGATGCGGGCCGCCGCCGCGCGCGGCGTGTTCACCGCGCTCGACCCGAACGTCCGGGCGGGGCTGATCCCCGACGCGGACGCCTACCGGGCCCGGTTCAGGAGCTGGCTGCCCTCGGTCTCGTTGCTCAAGCTGTCCGCGGAGGACGGGGAGTGGCTCGGCGGCACCCCGGCCGAGTGGCTGGCCGCGGGCCCCGCCGCCGTCGTGGTCACACGGGGCGGGGCCGGCCTGACCGTCTTCACCCGCGACGGTGCGGCGCACTCGGTGCCCGGCGAACCGGTCGAGGTCGTGGACACGATCGGCGCCGGTGACACGGTGAACGCGGCGCTGCTGCACGGCCTCGCCGCCCGGGGCGCTCTGTCGCCCGAGGCCCTGGCCGGTCTCGGCCCGGGCGACTGGACGGAACTGCTGACGTTCGCGGCCCGCGCGGCGGCCGTCACCTGCTCCCGCGCGGGCGCGCAGCCGCCCTACGCCTCCGAGCTGGGTGACGCGTAGGCCCGCGACGGGGGTCCGGGCGCCCGGACCGCGACACGCTTGAACTCCCGGCAACGCCGCGGCGCCCCACGGGGAGTCCCGTGGGGCGCCGCGGCCTCTGGCGGCGCGTCAGGCCCGGTGCGGGCCTGACGACATCTCAGGCCCGGTGCGGGCGCCTGTCCGCGGTCAGGCCTTGCGGGTCCGCGTGGTCTTCTTCGCGGGGGCCGCCTTCGTGGCCGTCTTCTTCGCCGCCGTCTTCTTCGTGGCCGCGGCGGTCTTCTTGGCGGCCGTGCCGCTTACGGCCCTGGTCGCCGTCTTGCGGGCCGGTGACCCGGCAGCGACCGTCTTCTTGGCCGTGGCCTTGCGCGGAGCCTTCACCGACGTGCCGTCGCTGATCCGGTCGGCGCCGAGGATCTCGCGGAGGAACTTGCCGGTGTGGCTGGCCGGGACTCCGGCGACCTCTTCCGGCGTGCCCTCCGCGATGACCAGGCCACCGCCGCTGCCGCCCTCGGGGCCCATGTCGACGACCCAGTCGGCGGTCTTGACGACATCGAGGTTGTGCTCGATGACGATGACCGTGTTGCCCTTGTCCACCAGGCCCGAGAGCACCTTGATCAGCTTGCTGATGTCCTCGAAGTGCAGACCGGTGGTCGGCTCGTCCAGCACGTACACCGTGCGGCCCGTGGACCGCTTCTGCAGCTCGCTGGCGAGCTTGACGCGCTGCGCCTCACCGCCGGACAGCGTCGGCGCGGACTGGCCGAGCCGGACGTAGCCGAGGCCGACGTCGTTGAGCGTCCTGAGGTGGCGGGAGATCGCCGGTACGGCCTCGAAGAAGTCCATGGCCTCCTCGATCGGCATGTCGAGGACCTCGGCGATGGACTTGCCCTTGTAGTGGACGTCCAGGGTCTCCCGGTTGTAGCGCGCCCCGTGGCAGACCTCGCACGGGACGTACACGTCGGGCAGGAAGTTCATCTCGATCTTGATCGTGCCGTCGCCGGAGCAGTTCTCGCAGCGGCCGCCCTTGACGTTGAAGGAGAAGCGGCCGGGCAGATAACCCCGCACCTTCGCCTCGGTCGTCTCGGCGAACAGCCGGCGGACGTGGTCGAAGACTCCGGTGTACGTCGCCGGGTTGGACCGGGGCGTACGGCCGATGGGCGACTGGTCGACGTGCACGACCTTGTCGACGAGGTCGTCGCCCTCCACGCGTGTGTGCCGGCCCGGGACGTTGCGTGCGCCGTTGAGCTCGCGGGCGAGGTGTGTGTACAGGATGTCGTTGACCAGCGTCGACTTGCCGGAGCCCGAAACGCCCGTGACGGCCGTGAGCACGCCGAGCGGGAAGGACACGTCGATGTCCCGGAGGTTGTTCTCCCGGGCGCCGTGGACCGTGAGCCGGCGGCTCGGGTCGGTGGGCCGCCGGACGTCCGGAAGGGCGATCTGCCTCTTGCCCGACAGGTACTGCCCGGTGACCGAGTCGTCGTTGGCGAGCAGTTCCTTCAGGGAACCGCTGTGCACGACCTTGCCGCCGTGCTCGCCCGCGCCGGGGCCGATGTCGACCACCCAGTCCGCGACCTTGATGGTGTCCTCGTCGTGCTCGACGACGATGAGCGTGTTGCCCATGTCACGCAGCCGGACCAGCGTCTCGATCAGCCGGTGGTTGTCGCGCTGGTGCAGGCCGATCGACGGCTCGTCCAGGACGTACAGGACGCCCACCAGGCCGGAGCCGATCTGTGTCGCCAGGCGGATGCGCTGGGCCTCGCCGCCGGAGAGGGTGCCGGCCGCGCGGTTCAGCGAGAGGTAGTCGAGGCCGACGTCGACCAGGAAGCGCAGCCGTTCGTTGACCTCCTTCAGGACGCGCTCGGCGATCTTCTTGTCCCGGGCGTTGAGCTTCAGCTTGCCGAGGAAGTCCGCGCAGTCGCTGATGGACATCGCGGAGACCTCCGCGATCGACTTCTCCATGACCGTGACCGCGAGGACGATCGGCTTCAGGCGCGTGCCGTGACAGGTGGGGCAGGGCACCTCGCGCATGTAGCCCTCGAAGCGCTCCCGGCTGGCGTCGCTCTCGGCCTCGCTGTGCCGCCGCTTGACGAACGGTACGGCGCCCTCGAAGGGCGTGGTGTACACCCGCTCGCGCCCGTAGCGGTTGCGGTAGCGGACCTCGATCTGGGTCTTGTGCCCGTGGAGCAGGGCCTTCCTGGCGCGCTGCGGCAGACCGGCGAAGGGCATGTCGGTCCGGAATCCGAGGGCGTCCGCGAGGGCTCCGACGAGACGTCCGAAGTACTCCTTGGTGTGTCCGTGCGACCAGGGGTGGATGGCTCCCTCGTCGAGGGACTTGTCCTCGTCCGGGACGATCAGCTCGGGGTCGACCTCCATGCGCGTACCGATGCCGGTGCACTCGGGGCAGGCGCCGAAGGGGGAGTTGAAGGAGAAGGAGCGGGGCTCCAGCTCCTCGAACGACAGGTCGTCGTACGGGCAGTACAGGTGCTCCGAGTACATGCGCTCGCGCTCGGGGTCGTCGGCCGGGAGGTCGACGAAGTCCAGGACGACCATGCCGCCGGAGAGGCCGAGCGCGGTCTCCACGGAGTCGGTGAGGCGGCGCTTGGCGCCGTCCTTCACCGTGAGGCGGTCGACGACCACCTCGATGGTGTGCTTCTCCTGCTTCTTGAGCGTGGGCGGCTCGGTGAGCTGGATCGTCTCGCCGTCGACCCGGGCGCGGCTGTACCCCTTGGTCTGGAGATCGGCGAAGAGGTCGACGAACTCACCCTTGCGCTCGCGCACCAGGGGCGACAGCACCTGGAAGCGGCTCCCCTCCGGCAGCTCCAGGACCTTGTCGACGATGGCCTGCGGCGACTGGCGGGAGATCGGACGGCCGCACTCGGGACAGTGCGGCTTGCCGATGCGCGCGAAGAGCAGCCGCAGGTAGTCGTAGACCTCGGTGATGGTGCCGACCGTCGAGCGCGGGTTGCGCGAGGTCGACTTCTGGTCGATGGAGACGGCCGGGGACAGGCCCTCGATGAAGTCGACGTCCGGCTTGTCCATCTGACCGAGGAACTGCCGGGCGTACGACGAGAGGGACTCCACGTACCTGCGCTGGCCCTCGGCGAAGATGGTGTCGAAGGCGAGGGAGGACTTGCCCGACCCCGACAGGCCCGTGAAGACGATGAGCGAGTCGCGCGGGAGGTCGAGCGAGACATTCTTCAGATTGTGCTCGCGCGCTCCACGGACGATGAGACGGTCGGCCACGCCGGTCCGCACCTTTCTTGAGAGAAGTGACAGGGGCGAGGCCCCGTCTTCTTCAGACTAGGGGGAGCCACTGACAACGCCGGTCGGATCCCATGGTTGGTAACAATCCCGGACCATCCAGCATGCCCGACGCCACGCTCGACCTTATAGCACGCACATTCGATTCACGGCGATTCACGGGCGCGGTCGAGCACCTTCACCCGAAGGTGTGGCGCCGCTATCGTCGGATCCATGAACGATCATGTGCGCGACCTGGCGTCAGTACGTGACGCGACCGAACGGCTCCTCAGCGCAGCCGCCCGACTGGACAACGCCGCAGTGACGGAGTCGTCACGGCTGCCCGGCTGGAGCCGCGGCCATGTCCTCGCCCACCTCGCCCGCAACGCGGACGCGCTCGTGAACGTCCTCGCCGGGCGCCCGATGTACGTGTCCGGGGACGCCCGGGACGCGGACATCGAGCGGGACGCCCCACGTCCCCTGGCCCAGCAGCTCACGAACGTGCGCGAAAGCGCGGCCCGGTTCCAGGAGGCCGGGGCCGCACCCGCGGACTGGTCCCGCACGGTGGAGCTGCGCAACGGTGTCAAGGACTCCGCGTCCCGGGTGCCCTTCCGGCGCTGGGTGGAGGTGGAACTGCATCACGTGGACCTCGGCATCGGGTACGAGCTCGAGGATCTTCCGGAGGAGTTCGTGGCGCGGGAGATCGAGTTCCTCGCCGACCGTTTCGCCGGGCATCCCGACGTGCCCTCCACCCGGGTGACGGACTCCACGCGCGCGTGGTGCACCGGACGGGACCCGCAGGGCACCCCGGAGGTCACCGTGACCGGCCCCGCGCCCGCGCTGCTCGGCTGGCTGTCGGGACGCCGCGAGGGGACGGACCTGACCGTCGACGGCGGCCCGCTTCCCGCCCTGCCCCCGCTATAGGCTGCCGCCATGACGTACAGCGGAGCGGTGACGGTCGGCGGACCCGCCGACGTGCACGAGCTGCCGGACCTGATGATCTCCAAGGTCGCGGTCGGCCCCATGGACAACAACGCTTATCTGCTGCGCTGCCGGGCGACCGGCGAGCAGTTGCTGATCGACGCGGCGAACGACGCCTCGACGCTGCTCACGCTGATCGGTGACGACGGGATCGCGTCCGTCGTCACCACGCATCAGCACGGCGACCACTGGCAGGCGCTCGCGGAGGTCGTGGCGGCCACCGGAGCGCGCACCTACGCGGGCCGGGACGACGCCGAGGGCATCCCGGTGCCGACCGACGTCCTGGTCGACGACGGCGACGCGATCCGGGTGGGGAACGTGGAACTCACCGCACGCCACCTGGTGGGTCACACGCCGGGTTCGATCGCGCTCGTCTACGACGATCCGCACGGGCACGCGCATGTGTTCACGGGTGACTGTCTCTTCCCGGGGGGTGTCGGCAACACGCGCAAGGACCCGCAAGCCTTCACCACCCTCATCGACGACGTGGAGGCGAAGATCTTCGCCCCGCTGTCCGACGAGACCTGGGTCTACCCGGGACACGGCAACGACACGACGCTGGGCGCCGAGCGTCCGCACCTCCCGGAGTGGCGCGCCCGCGGCTGGTGAAGCGGGCCAGGGCCTGCCGTTTGGATCAGGCCGGCTGTGGCCGACGGTTCGTCCTGACCGACCCGAGCCAAACGACAGGCCCTAGGTGCCGGCCACCGAGGGGGCGTGCGTCACGCGCCCCGTGTGAAGCGAACGCACGCGCCGGTGGCACACGCGCGCTCCCGGCGCGCGCAGTGGTGCAGTCCACTGGAAGCTCCCCGCACAGGAGACGGCGCCTGCGCGGAAGGGGCCGCCGGCCGTTCGATTTCCCCGCCTCCGGCCGGCGGCCCGGCCCCGAGTGCCTGCCGACCGGGCGGCGTTCACAGGAATGCAACACCCGTTCCCACGATGCGGACAATTCCTGTCGTGACCTGGACAGACAGGTCGCCGCGCTGTCACTCTCCCGCCATGTCTCTCGCCCCACGCGCCCTTCGCCGCGCCGCGTCCGCCGCCACCGTCACCCTGCTCTTCACCGCCGCGGCCTGTGCGCCGCAGCCGGAGGACAAGACGGACGACAAGGCCTCCGGGAGCGCCTCGAAGGCATGCGCCCGGGGCGAGTTGCGTACCGAGACCGCCGGAAAGCTGACGATCGCCACCGACGAACCTGCGTACGAACCCTGGTTCAAGGACGGCAAGCCGGCGAACGGCAAGGGCTTCGAGTCGGCCGTCGCCTACGCGGTCGCGCAGCGGCTCGGTTACGGCAAGGGCGACGTCGTCTGGCAGATTGTCCCCTTCAACAAGGCCTTCGCACCCGGTGAGAAGACCTTCGACCTCGACATCAACCAGGTGTCGATCAGTGCCGAACGCAAGAAGGCCGTGGACTTCTCGTCCGGGTACTACGACGTCCGCCAGGCCGTCATCGCGCTCAAGGGGTCCAAGGCCGCCCGGGCGAAGAACCTCGACGGCCTCAAGGGCCTGAAGCTCGGCGCACAGGTCGGCACCACCAGCCTGAACTACATCGACGACGTGGTGCGGCCGACGCGACAGCCCGCCGCGTACGCGAAGAACGACCAGGCCAAGTCCGCACTCAAGAACGGCCAGGTCGACGCCATCGTCACCGACCTGCCGACCGCCTTCTACATCACGGCGGCCGAGGTGACGGACGCGAAGATCGTCGGCCAGTTCGAGAACCAGGGCGGTACGCCGGAGCAGTTCGGGCTCGTCCTCGACAAGGGCAGCGCGCTGACCCCGTGCGTGACGGACGCCGTCGACGCCCTCCGCGAGGACGGCACACTCGCGAAGATCGAGAAGCAGTGGCTGTCCGACGCCGTCGACGCCCCGGTCCTCAAGTGACGGTTACCAAGGAGGTGTCCGGCGACAGCTCCGGTGAGGAACCGCGCGAGACGTACGTGCCCTCGCGGCGGCGGATCGAGCGGGAGCGCCACAAGCGCGCCCGCACCCGCCGCGCGACGGCGATCGCCGCGGTCTCCACCCTCGTCACCGGTGTCGTCCTGTACTTCGTGGTCGTCAGTGCTCCCGGCTGGCCGCGCACCCAGGAGACCTTCTTCAACGCGCAGTACGCGCGCGAGGCGCTCCCCAAGGTCCTGGAAGGGCTCTGGCTCAACGTCCGCCTCCTGCTCGTCTGCGGCGCCGCGGTCCTCGTGCTCGGCATGCTGATCGCCGTGGCCCGCACGCTGCGCGGTCCGGTGTTCTTCCCCGTGCGCGCGCTGGCCGCCGCCTACACCGATTTCTTCCGCGGCCTCCCCCTGATCATCAACCTGATGATCGTGGTGCTGGGCGTCCCCGCGCTGCGTCTGCAGGGCGTGACGGTGGACCCCGTGCTGCTGGGCGGCACGGCACTCACGCTGACGTACTCGGCGTACGTGGCCGAGGTGTTCCGCGCCGGCATCGAGTCCGTCCACCCCTCGCAGCGTGCCGCGGCCCGCTCGCTCGGTCTGACCAACCGGCAGACGCTGCGCCACGTGGTGCTGCCCCAGGCCGTACGCCGTCAGGTGCCTCCCCTGCTCAACGACCTGGTGTCGCTCCAGAAGGACACCGGCCTCGTGTCGATCGGCGGGGCGGTCGACGCGGTGCGCGCCGCCGACATCATCGTGGGCCGCAGTCTCAACTACACGCCGTACATCGTCGCCGGCCTGGTCTTCGTCGCGCTGACCATCCCCATGACCCGCCTCACGGACTGGGTCACCGCGCGGATGGACCGCCGGCGCGCGCAAGGAGGATCCCTATGAGCAGCTCCCCCGTCCTTCGCATGGAGTCCGTCCGCAAGACCTTCGGCGCGTCCGTCGTCCTGCGGGACGTCGACCTGGAGGTCGCTCCGCACACGGTGACCGCGCTGATCGGCACCTCCGGGTCGGGCAAGTCGACTCTGCTGCGCTGCGCGAACCTCCTGGAGGAGATCGACGACGGCGCCATCTGGCTGGACGGCGAGGAGATCACCGACCCCCGTACCGACCAGGACGCGGTACGCCGCCGGATCGGTGTCGTCTTCCAGGCGTACAACCTCTTCCCGCACATGACCGTCCTGGAGAACGTCACGCTCGCCCCGCGCCGCGTGCACGGGGTGAGCAGCTCACAGGCCGAGGAACACGCCCGTGAGCTGCTCGACCGGCTGGGGCTCGGCGCGAAGGCGGACGAGTACCCGGACCGGCTGAGCGGTGGTCAGCAGCAGCGGGCCGCGATCGTCCGCGCGCTGGCCGTACGCCCCCGGCTGCTGCTGCTCGACGAGATCACCGCCGCCCTCGACCCGGAACTCGTGGGTGAGGTGCTCGCCGTCGTGCGGGACTTGAAGGACGACGGCATGACCATGGTGCTGGCGACGCACGAGATGGGCTTCGCCCGTGAGGTCGCCGACCAGGTCTGTTTCCTCGACGGCGGCGTGATCCTGGAACGCGGCACGGCCGACGAGGTCTTCGGTGCCCCGCAGCGGGAGCGGACCCAGCGGTTTCTGCGCCGGATCGTGGAGGCGGGCCGGCTTTGAGGCCGGGGGCCTCCGGCTCCGGTGGGCCCTCCCCCGACCCCGGCCCGAGCGGGCCGGGGGTGTCAGCCTCCGTCTCGCCCACGGTCGCCCACGATCGTCCCCGGTCAGGCCTTGGCCCGGCCCGTCCCGGCCAGCGTCGCGATCCGTTGCACCGCGAACGCGTACCCCTGCACTCCGCATCCCGCGATCACACCGTCCGCGCGCAGCGAGACGTACGAGTGGTGCCGGAACTCCTCCCGCTGATGGATGTTGGAGATGTGGACCTCCACCACCGGAAGCCCGTCGCAGGTGTTGAGCGCGTCCAGGATCGCGACGGAGGTGTGCGAGTAGGCGGCCGGGTTGATCACGATGCCCGCGTGACGCTGCCGCGCCTCGTGGATCCAGTCCACCAGCTCGCCCTCGTGATTGGACTGGCGGAAGTCCACCGTGCCGCCGTGTGCCGCTGCCGCCTCGGCGCACAGCGCCTCGACGTCGGCCAGGGTGTCGGAGCCGTAGATCTCCGGCTGGCGCTGCCCGAGGAGGTTCAGGTTGGGTCCGTTGAGGATCATGATCGGGGCGTGGGCGAGGGTGCGGGGCACGGTTCCTCCGGTCCTTGCGGTCTGGCGGCCCGTACAGGACCGCTGTTCGAACCCGGTTTATCACGATGCGCCGCACGGCCGGCCGGCCGTACGCTCCCGCCATGACGACCCCTGTCTACGCTCCCAAGCCCGTGCCCGGGGACCGGATAGCCGTGCTCTCGCCGTCCGCCGCGCTGCCCGCGCTCTTCCCGCGACCGTTCGAGCTGGGCCTTGAGCGGCTGCGGGAGGAGTACGGCCTGGAGCCGGTCGAGTATCCGACGACCCGCAGGCCGGGGTCAGCGCCCGAGGAGCGCGCCGCCGACCTGAACGCCGCCTTCGCCGACCCGTCGGTCAAGGCCGTGATCGCCTCGATCGGCGGCGACGACCAGATCACGGTCCTGCCGTTCCTGGACCGGGAGTTGATCCGGGCCAATCCCAAGCCGTTCTTCGGGTCCAGCGACAACACGAATGTGCTCCTGTACCTGTGGAACACGGGCATCGTCGGCTACCACGGTGCGAGCGTCATGTGCGAGCTCGGCCGCCCCGGTGCCATGGCCGGGCCGACCGCCGAGTCGCTGCGGGCCGCGCTCTTCACCCGCGGCCCCTACGAGTTGCGGCCCGCCGACCGCTTCACCGACGTCGACCGGCCCTGGGACGACCCGTCGACCTTCGACCGCGAACCCGCCACGGAACCGGGCACCGGCTGGCGCTGGCACCGTGCCGAGCGCGTCGTCGAGGGCTGGTCCTGGGGCGGCAACATCGAGATCCTGTCCTGGCTGCTGATGGCCGACCGTGAGATGGCCGCCGACCCGTCCGTGTACGACGGCCACGTGCTGTTCCTGGAGACCTCGGAAGAACTGCCCAGGGCCGAGGACGTGTTCCGGATCCTGCGGAGCATGGGGGAGCGCGGGCTGCTCCGGCGCTTCCCCGCCCTCCTCATGGGGCGCCCCAAGGCGTGGTCCTTCGAGCAGCCCAACGACGCTGTCGCGAAGGCCCGTTACGCGCGGGACCAGCGCGAGGCGGTCCTCAGGGCCGTCGGCAGATACGCCCCGGACATGATGGTCGTCCTGGACGTGGACTTCGGTCACACCGATCCGCAGCTCGTCATCCCCTACGGAGGCACGATCCGCGTCGACGGTCCCGCCCGGCGCATCACGGTCACCTACTGAGCGGGCTCCGCACCACCGCACGCCCCCATAACCGTCGGTCACTCTGGGTAGTTGACGTGGCATGCACGACGCACGCTCCGTGAGGGCACCCTCCATGCTCAGGCTCGCGACCGCCTCCCTCGCCGGGACGGCCATCGAGTTCTACGACTTCTTCGTCTACGGCACCGCCGCCGCACTGGTCCTCGGTCCGCTGTTCTTCCCAACGTTCTCCCCGCTAACGGGGACACTGGCGGCGTTCGGGACGTTCGGGGTCGGCTTCGTCGCCCGGCCGCTGGGTTCCGTCCTCTTCGGGCACCTCGGAGACCGCCGGGGGCGCCGGCCCGTCCTGGTCGCCTCGCTGCTGCTGACCGGCGCCGCGACCGTCGCGGTCGGCTGCGTCCCGGCCTACGGCTCGATCGGTGTCGCCGCCCCCGTGCTGCTGCTCGTGCTGCGTTTCCTGCAGGGCCTCGGGCTCGGCGGGGAGTGGGGCGGCGCGGTGCTGCTGACCGCGGAGCACGCGCCCGCCGCACGGCGGGGACTGTGGTCCAGCTTTCCCCAGATCGGCCCCTCGCTGGGGTTCGTCCTCGCCAACGGCGTGATGCTGACGCTGTCCGCGACACTGTCCGACGCGCAGTTCGCGGCATGGGGGTGGCGGGTGCCCTTCTGGGCGGCCGGTGTCCTCGCGCTCGCCGGCCTGTGGCTGCGCAGCTCGCTCAGCGAGAGCCCCGAGTTCCTCGAACT
The DNA here is from genome assembly GCF_042871785.1 of Streptomyces sp. NPDC005551. Taxonomy (NCBI): domain Bacteria; kingdom Bacillati; phylum Actinomycetota; class Actinomycetes; order Kitasatosporales; family Streptomycetaceae; genus Streptomyces; species Streptomyces sp. NPDC005551. The sequence goes on from NZ_JBIAJE010000013.1 coordinate 28,421, forward strand.
GCGGGAGCACGCGCGCGTGCCGCTCGTCGACGTGGTGCGCTCCCACTGGCGGCTCGTGCTGCTGACGGCCGGCGGACTCGCGGTGGGCTACGCGGTGTTCTACGCCGTGACGACCTGGGCCCTCGCCTACGGTGTCGAACGGCTCGGGGTGAGCCGTACCGTCATGCTGGCCTGCATCATGGCCGCCGTCGTGGTGAAGGGCTCGCTGACGCCCGTGGCCGCGATGCTGGGCGACCGCTTCGGGCGGCGGCCCCTGTGTCTGACGGGCAGCGCCGCCGCCGCGCTGTGGATGTTCCCGATGGTGGCGCTGCTGTCGACCGGTGAGCCCCTGCTCATGTTCTTCGGGTTCCTGGTGGCGCTGCTCGCCTTCATCAGCATGTTCGCGGTGATCGCCGCGTATCTCCCGGAGCTGTTCGAGCCTCGGGTGCGTTGCACCGGCGCGGCCCTGGGCTACAACCTGGGAGGGGTGCTCGGGGGTGCCCTGACGCCCCTCGTGGCGACGGCCGTGGCCCGGGGGGCCGGTGTTCCCTGGGGTGTGGCCGCCTATCTGACGGTCATCGCGCTGCTGAGCCTGGGCTGCTTCGCCCTGCTGCCCGAGACGCGGCCGGTACCTCGCCTGACCGTCGTGGAGGCCACGGACTGACTGAGGGCTTACGGCCCGCGCCGACCGGGGGGCGTTCCGGCGTGGCGACGCTCGCGGGTTGACCCGTGCGGCCGGTCGCGGGCCGCGCCGTGCCGTGCGCCGTGCCCCCGGGCGGGAGCGCCCGGCGGTGGCTACGGGGTGACCGCCAGCTCCAGGTAGGCCGCGAACAGCACCAGGTGGACGCCGCCCTGGAGGGGGGTCGCGCGGCCGGGCACGACCGTCAGGGAGCTCACGACGACGGTCAGCGCGAGCAGCACCATGTGCAGGGGGTCGAGACCGAGCACCAGCGGTCCCGACAGCCAGAGGGACGCCAGGGCGACGGCCGGAATGGTCAGGCCGATACTGGCCATCGCCGATCCCAGTGCCAGGTTCAGGCTGGTCTGCACGCGGTCACGGCGGGCCGACCGCAGCGCCGCGATGGTCTCGGGCAGCAGCACGAGAAGCGCGATGATCACGCCCACCACGGCCTGCGGCATCCCGGCCGCGTCCACGCCGGACTCGATCGTGGGCGAGACCGCCTTGGCGAGGCCCACCACACCGACCAGAGCCAGACCGAGCAGCCCCACGCTGACGGCCGCCGTACGCGCGGACGGCCTGTCGGCGTGATCGTCCGTCTCGATGACCACGCCCTGCCGGGTGATCGGCAGGAAGTAGTCCCGGTGCCGCACTGTCTGGGTGGAGACGAACAGGCCGTACAGGGCCAGCGAGGCGAACGCGGCGAAGGTGAGCTGGGCCGAGGAGAACTCCGGGCCCGGCTTGCTGGTGGTGAACGTCGGCACCACCAGACTGAGCGTGGCCAGGGTCGCGACCGTGGCCAGGGCGGCGCCGGTCCCTTCCGCGTTGAAGACCGCGAGCCCATGGCGCAGCGAGGCCACGAGCAGGGTGAGGCCGACGATGCCGTTGCAGGTGATCATCACGGCCGCGAACACGGTGTCCCGCGCCAGAGTGGAGCTCTTGTCCCCGCCGTCGGCCATGAGGGTGACGATCAGCGCGACCTCGATGACGGTGACGGCCACCGCCAGGACCAGGGAGCCGAAGGGTTCGCCCACCCGATGCGCCACCACCTCGGCGTGGTGGACGGCCGCCAGGACCGATCCCGCTAGGACCACCGTCACGAGCGCCACGACGCCGCCGGACAGGTTGCGGCCCCAGGTGAAGGCCAGCAGGACGACCGCGACCGCCGGCACGACGGCCGTCCACTGCGTCGCGAGCGACCGGAGCGGAACGATCATGCAGCGATCGTCGCAGACGCGTCCCGGCCCTGCACGTCCGGTGACGCGGCCCGCGTGGGTCCACCGGGCGACGGCGGAGACCCCAGCCCGTCGGGTGCCTCAGTCTCGGAGGCCTCGGCCTCGGGGGCCTCAGCCGCCAGGCGCCCTGGACCGCCGGGTGCGGATGAACGCCCAGGAGCGGCGGGCACCGCGGGCGGAGTGCCGCACCGCGCCGCACACCGCCCCGAGGGCCGCCACCGTCGCCGACGTCGTCAGACGTCGATGCTGTCCTTCGGCGCGCCCTCCGCCGCACGGGATTCCTCCCGTGCCTGCTTCCTGGAGGCGATCAGGCTGGTGATCGTGGTGACGATCAGGACGGCGCAGATCACGCCGAGCGAGACCGGTATGGAGATCTCGGGGACGTGCACCCCGGACTCGTGCAGAGCGTGCAGCACCAGCTTCACGCCGATGAAGCCGAGGATGACGGACAGGCCGTAGCTGAGGTGGACCAGCTTCTTCAGCAGACCGCCGATGAGGAAGTACAGCTGCCGCAGGCCCATCAGCGCGAACGCGTTGGCCGTGAACACGATGTACGGGTCCTGGGTCAGGCCGAAGATGGCCGGGATCGAGTCGAGCGCGAAGAGGACGTCGGTGGTGCCGATCGCCAGCATCACGACCAGCATCGGCGTCATGACGCGCTTGCCGTTCTGCCGGATCCACAGCTTCGTGCCGTGATACCGGTCCGCCACGCCGAAGCGCCGCTCGGCGAGCTTCAGCAGCCGGTTCTCCTCGAACTCCTCGTCGTCCTGGTCGGCTCGGGCCTCCTGGATCAGCTTCCAGGCGGTGTAGATGAGGAACGCACCGAAGATGTAGAACACCCAGGCGAAGTTCGAGATGATCGCGGCGCCCGCGGCGATGAATATGGCGCGCAGGACGAGCGCGATGAGCACGCCCACGAGCAGGACACGCTGCTGGTACTTCGTCGGCACCGCGAATTTCGCCATGATCAGGACGAAGACGAAGAGGTTGTCGACGCTCAGTGACTTCTCGGTGATGAAGCCGGCGAAGAACTCTCCCGCGGGTTGGCCGCCGGAGAAGACGAGCAGTCCGAGGCCGAACAGAGCGGCCAGGACGATCCAGACCACCGTCCAGATCCCGGCTTCCTTGATCGATACGTCGTGGGGCTTTCGCCCGATGAGAAAGTCGACCGCGATCAGTGCGGCCAGACCCACGATGGTCAGGACCCACAGGGTCATGGAAACATTCACTGCGCCTCCGGCAGTACGTAACGGCAGATTGTCAGCGTCGTCGCTACCGGAGGTCTCTTCCACCCGAGGCGGCCGGGGCGCGTGATGCGACCGGTGCCTGCGGGCCGACGCCCCGGGATCTGGCCTGATCCGTATTGACGGGTGCGCCGCAGTTCGTAGGGAGTACTCCCCTCCGTACGGAGAGAGTACGCGAATCACCAAGGAAAGGTAAAGAGCTTGGTAAAAGAAAACCCAAAAAGGCAGCTCAGAGGGCTTTACTAAGGCTTGGTGCGACCCCGGAGACCCACTCAGCGGTTCCAGGAGCGGCGGGCCTCGGCGATCTGCGCGAGCACCTTCTCGAGCACCTGACTGCCCGGCGGGACGAGCGAGGGCTCGTACGTCCAGGCGTGACCGACCCACGGATCGGCGAGGTGGTCCTCCGGGACCGGCGTGAGCCGCAGAAGCGAGCGCCAGAGCGGATCGAGCAGCGGCCCGTACGCGGACGCGTCCTCCCGGTCGGCGACCATCATCAGGTGGACGCCGACAGCCGGCCCTTCGTCCGCGAGATAGCGCAGCTGCGTCACCGCACGGTCGTCGAAACCGTGCGGGAAGTCGTGCACGATCACCAGCTGCTCGGCGGTGTCGAAGCCCGGCGGCAGCGAGTCGGCCGCGCCGCCGCGCAGTGCCATCTGCACCAGGTCGACGCGCTGGGTGAGCCGGGCCAGCACATCGGCCACACCCGCGGCGCCCGCGGCCGGCGGACCGGCGAGCACACCGGACCGGACCAGCGGTGCGAGCGAGGCGGCACCCGAACCGGCGGGGTCGATGGCGTGCACCGTGAACTCGCCCGCGGGATAGACGGCGAGCAGACGCGCGGCGTGCGCCACCGCCGATTCCATCGCCAGCCTGCGCAGATCCCCGGAATCGGCGAAGGAGTCGTCGAGTCCGGAACGCCCGCTGTCGATCCACAGACCGCGCTCCAGCGGCAGCCGGACCAGCATCGGGATGCTCAGTCCCTCGCTCTCGGGCAGATGGAGATCGCCGAGCCGCAGGGCCATCGGGACCTCCATCGGGACCCGGTAGCCGTGCCAGACCGGGTTGTCCCAGCGCGCGAACGCCGGGGGCAGCGCCGGCTCGACGACCTCGGCCTCGGCGGTGAGCTGGGCGAGGTCCCGGTCGAGTACCGCCCTGGCCTGGTCGACCAGTTGCGCGTGCTTGGCCTGCGCGGCCTCTCGTGCGACGTCGCCCTGGCCGCTGATGCGGCTGCGCGGGTCGGACAGGACCTTGTCGAGCTCCTGCTCCATGCGGGAGTCGGCGAAATCGACGGCGCTGCGGTACGCCGCCGTGCTGCGCGCCAGGTCTTCGAACATCCCCCACACCTGGTTGTAGAGCCGCTCATCCATGGACCAGCCTGTCGCGTCACCCGCCACGGGCTGTGCGGGCCGGCCGGGCTGCGCCGGGGGCGCGGCCGGTGGGGGCGGAGGGGGCGCCGCGGGCTGCCGGCGCGGGTGGCTGTAGTCGACCGGCCCGCCGGTGGCCGGGACCGTCGGCTGCGTGACGGGTGAGGAGTCCGGCTGGGTGAGCCCGCCGGGGTGCCCGCCGTGCCCGGCCGGGCCGGTGTGCAGACCGGGCGGGTCGTACGGGGCCTGGGGCGGCGGCGGTATGTCGCCGGAGCCGGCCTGGGTGCCGGGGAGGGGCTGGTCCGGCCCGGCCGCCGAGGCGGCCGCCTGCCGTGAGCGGTCCCCCTCCGACGTACGCGGCGGGGGCGCCGCCACCGAGCGGGCCAGTCCCTGGGCCACCGCCTCGTTGATCTTGGCGGCGAGCTGCTGCGCCTCGGGCAGTCCCTGGTCGGTGAGCAGCTCGGCGAGGCCGCCCGCGTACCCCTGGCCGACCGCCCGGACCTTCCAGGCGCCCTGCCTGCGGTAGAGCTCCAGGGCGACGACGGCCGACTCGGCGTCGAGGCCGGTGATCGTGTAGCTGGCGACCTCGGCGCCGTCGAGGCCGGTGACGGCGACGAAGGGGGCGGCGACGGCGCCGAACCGCACCGGACCGCCGGCCCCGGACGGCAGCGCGAGCAGCACGCTGACCCGGTGCACGGCGTCCGGCAGGGCGGCCAGGTCGAAAGCGAGGCGATGGTCGGCCGCCGCCTGCTTGGAGACCTCGAGTCCGGGCAGGGTGGGCGCACCCGGGTGGGCCACCCACTCGACGCCGTGGACCCTGCCCTTCTCGTCGCTGAGCGTGGCGCCCGCGACGACCGGTCTGCCGGCCGAAACGCGGACCTCAAGACGGACCTGGGAGAGCGGATGGTTCTGTCCCCGGACCAGCTCGGCCGTCATCGCCTTGTCCCCCCGTGTCACTTCGCCTCGTGTGCTGTGCGCCCCGCGGTGCCTACAGGTGCGGCAGGATCGCGGGCATCAGGTCCTGGAACGTCCGGCCGTTGGCCGGGGTGCCGAGGGCCGTCATCTGCCAGCCCGCGCCGGCCCGGTGCACCTTCGCCATGATCTGGGCCGTGTACTGCCCGCCGCCGGCGAGCGTGTACCGGGCGAGCTCCTGGCCGTTGGTCTCGTCGACCAGGCGGCAGAACGCGTCCTGGACCTCCTGGAACGTCTGACCCGTGAAGGAGTTCACGGTGAAGATGATCTGGTCGATGTGGACCGGGACCCGCTGGAGGTCGACGAGGATGGCCTCGTCGTCGCCGCCCTGGCCCACGCCGCCGACCAGGTTGTCACCGGTGTGCCGTACGGAGCCGTCGTCGCTGACGAGGTGCCGGAAGAAGACCACGTCGACGGGCTGCTTGTCCGCGAACAGCACGGCGGACGCGTCGAGGTCGATCTCCCGCGTGCGCGAGCCGAACAGGCCGCGCCGGGGGGCCGCCTGCCAGCCGAGCCCCATGCGCACCGCGGTCAGGGTGCCCCCGTCGTTCTTCTGCAGACTGATGGCCTGACCCTTGGTCATGTTGACCGTCACGCGCTGTTCCCCTCTCGAACCGTCCCCTGTTTCCGCGGAGTCCGCGGATGACCAGAACCCTACGCAGGGGCACCGACAGTGCCGAACCCTGGGACGGACTTTGTGTCGGTCTTGCAACACAGCGCACGCACCCGAGGGTCCGGCGGGGCTCCTGGCCGTCGGCCGGAGCCTCGGGCCGTCAGGCCAGGCCCCCTTCCTTCATCTGCCGCAGTTCCTTCTTCATCTCGGACACCTCGTCGCGCAGCCGGGCCGCGATCTCGAACTGGAGGTCGGCGGCGGCGGCGCGCATCCGCTGCGTCATTTCCTCGATCTGATCGGCGAGGTCGGCCGCGGGACGGTCCGTCGGCACCGTTTCCTTGCTCTTCCCCCTGCCCTTGGCGGCCTTGCCGCCGAGCGCGGGGACCGGGGCCTTGGCGGGCTTGCCGTCCTTCGTCTTGCGGTAGCCCGAGCCGAGCAGCTGTTCCGTGTCGACGTCCTCGCGGGCGATCTGCGCCACGATGTCGTTGATCTTCTTGCGGAGGGGCTGCGGGTCGATGCCCCGCTCCTTGTTGTACGCGACCTGCTTCTCCCGGCGGCGGTTGGTCTCGTCGATGGCCTTCTCCATCGCCGGGGTGATCTTGTCGGCGTACATGTGGACCTGACCGGAGACGTTGCGCGCCGCGCGGCCGATGGTCTGGATCAGTGAGGTGCCGGAGCGCAGGAAGCCCTCCTTGTCGGCGTCGAGGATCGCCACCAGGGAGACCTCGGGCAGGTCGAGGCCCTCCCGGAGGAGGTTGATGCCGACGAGCACGTCGTACTCACCGGCGCGCAGCTCGCGCAGCAGCTCGACCCGGCGCAGGGTGTCGACGTCGCTGTGCAGGTAGCGGACCTGGATGCCCATCTCGAGGAAGTAGTCGGTGAGGTCCTCCGCCATCTTCTTGGTGAGGGTGGTGACCAGGACGCGCTCGTCCTTCTCGGTGCGCTTGCGGATCTCGTGCACCAGGTCGTCGATCTGGCCCTCGGTGGGCTTGATGACGACCTCGGGGTCGACGAGCCCGGTCGGGCGGATGATCTGCTCGACGAAGCCGTCGCCGCGTGAGAGCTCGTACTTGCCCGGCGTCGCCGACAGGTAGACGGCCTGACCGATGCGCTCCTGGAACTCCTCCCACTTCAAGGGACGGTTGTCCAGGGCGGAGGGCAGCCGGAAGCCGTGGTCGACGAGGGTCCGCTTGCGGGAGGCGTCCCCCTCGTACATGGCGCCGATCTGCGGCACCGTGACGTGCGACTCGTCGATGACCAGCAGGAAGTCGTCCGGGAAGTAGTCGAGCAGGGTGTTCGGCGGGGAGCCGGGCTCACGGCCGTCGAAGTGCATCGAGTAGTTCTCGACGCCGGAGCAGGAGCCGATCTGACGGAGCATCTCGATGTCGTACGTCGTGCGCATGCGCAGGCGCTGGGCCTCCAGGAGCTTGCCCTGTGCCTCCAGGGTGGCGAGCCGCTCCCCGAGTTCCTTCTCGATGTCGTTGACCGCGCGCTCCAGGCGCTCGGGGCCGGCCACGTAGTGGGAGGCGGGGAACACGTAGAGCTGGTCGTCGTCGCTGATGACCTCGCCGGTGAGCGGGTGCAGCGTGGAGAGGGCCTCGATCTCGTCACCGAACATCTCGATGCGGACGGCCAGCTCCTCGTAGACCGGGAAGATCTCGATGGTGTCGCCGCGGACCCGGAAGGTGCCCCGGGCGAAGGCCATGTCGTTGCGCGTGTACTGGATGTCGACGAAGCGGCGCAGCAGGTCGTCCCGGTCGATCTCCTTGCCGACCTTGAGCGTGACCATGCGGTCCACGTACTCCTGCGGCGTACCGAGGCCGTAGATGCAGGAGACCGAGGCGACCACGACGACGTCGCGGCGGGTGAGCAGTGAGTTGGTCGCGGAGTGGCGCAGGCGCTCCACCTCCTCGTTGATCGAGGAGTCCTTCTCGATGTAGGTGTCCGACTGCGGGACGTACGCCTCGGGCTGGTAGTAGTCGTAGTACGAGACGAAGTACTCCACGGCGTTGTTCGGCAGCAGCTCGCGGAACTCGTTGGCCAGCTGGGCGGCCAGGGTCTTGTTCGGGGCCATCACGAGCGTGGGGCGCTGGAGCTTCTCGATCATCCACGCGGTGGTGGCGGACTTGCCGGTACCGGTGGCACCGAGCAGGACGACATCCTTCTCACCTGCGCGAATGCGCTTTTCGAGTTCAGCGATGGCCGTCGGCTGGTCACCGCTCGGCTGGTAGGGGCTGACGACCTCGAAAGGCGCCACCGAACGTTCGATCTTGGAAACGGGCCGCATGCCATCAACCGTACGACCCCGCACTGACAACAGGGTGGGATCACCAGTTCTGCGGGGTGCGAGAGCCGCGGTGGCCGGGGCGCCGGTCGAGGCGGGACGGCGGGCGGGGGCCGGGGTACGGCACGGCGGCGCGGGCCGGGACGCCCGGCCTGTTCCCGGTGGACGTCCAGTCGGGTCGGCCCATGATCATCAGCGGGTCGAACATCACGACGACCCCGGCCAGGCAGAGGAAGGCCAGCGGGCCGATCATCATCGGCGCGAGCAGGGCGGCGGGCGAGTCGCCCGGCGGGGTGCTGGCCGCTCCGTGCAGGTGCACCCTCAGGGCGGCCATGCCCGTGTAGTGCATACCGCTGACGGCGAGCCCCATGACGAGGCTCGCGCCGACGCTCCACAGAAAGCCTCGGACCTGTCCCGCGGCCCACAGGGCGGCGGTGGCGGCGACCACCGCGATGACCACGGAGGCGGAGACGGTGAAGGTGTTGTACTCGAGCTTCCCGTTGAGGCGCATGCCCGCCATCCCCAGGTAGTGCATCGTGGCGACGCCGAGGCCGGTGATGGTGCCACCGGTGAAGAGCGCCGTTCCGGTCGCGCCCCGGTAGCCGACGATGAAGATCCCGATGCCGACCATGACGATCGCGACGCCGAGACTCGCGAAGGTCAGCGCCTTGTCGTAGCGCACCGGGCTCTCCTCGACGGAGAACCCCATCATCGCGATGAAGTGCATCGTCCAGATGCCGGAGCCGATCGCCGCCGAGCCGAGTGCGAGCCAGCCCGGCCGCCAGGAGCGGGCGACGAGCATCGATCTTGTGGTGCAGCGCAGCCCCAGCGCCCCTCCCAGTGAGGCCATGAGGTACGCCACCAGCGGGGTGACGAGTCCGTAACTGAAGCCGTCGACCGTGCCCTGCATGCGCGGTTGCCCTTCCCGCCCTGATCTGTCCTGGATGTTCCTGAAAAGCGCCCGCCGCCAGGTCCGCAGGAACGGACCGGGCCGAGGCGAAGAGTATGACCCCCACCGGAATGGTCGAACGATTTTCCGGCAAAGAATCACGGGCCCGCACCGCATGTGAGGCCCCTGTGCACGGATTTGGGCAACTCCATTCAATCCGCGGCCATTCCGCACCCACCTCCCGTTGACCCTCTGCTGTCAGTCTGGTGCTGACCGTGATCGCTCGACGCGAGGAGTACGTATGCACGCGCGCGTTGCCGCCGCCACGACCACCGCGCTTCTCGGGGGCACCGTTCTGATACTCCCCACTTCCTCCGCCCACGCCGCGGCCGACGACCGCGGCCCGGCCGTCGTCGCCCACCGCGGCGCCTCGGCGTACGCCCCCGAGAACACCCTGGCCGCCGTCGACAAGGCGGACGACCTGGGCTTCGGCTGGGTCGAGAACGACGTACAGCGCACCAAGGACGGCGTACTCGTCGTCCTTCACGACGCCACTCTGACGCGGACCACCAACGTCGAGGAGGTCTATCCCGGCCGGGCTCCCTGGAAGGTGGCGGACTTCACCGCGAGGGAGATCTCGCGGCTGGACGCGGGCAGCTGGTTCGCCCCGCGCTACGCGGGCGCACGCGTGCCGACGCTCAGTCAGTACATGAACCGTGTCTCTCGCAACCACCAGAAGCTCGTCCTGGAGATCAAGAACCCCGAGCTCTACCCGGGCATCGAACGGCAGATGCTCCAGGTGCTCAGCAACGAGGGCTGGCTCGACCCCGGCCACCTCAGGAGCAGACTGATCGTCCAGAGCTTCCGTCCGGACAGCGTCCGTAAGGTCCACGACCTGCGTCCCGGCGTCAAGACCGCGCTGCTGGGAACGCCGTCGATCGCCGACCTGCCCGAGTACGCGCGCTTCGCCGACCAGATCAACCCCTCGTACACCAGCATCTCCGTCGGCTACGTCGCCGCGGTCCACGCCTTCCGCGGCCCGCACGGCAACCCCCTGGAGGTCCTCACCTGGACCGTCGACGACGCGGACACCGCCCGCCGGGTCGCCCGCTACGACGTCGACGGCGTCATCACCAACAGGCCCGACGTGGTGCGGCGCGCCCTGCGCGGCTACTGAAGCGGGCCCACCCGGGCCCGGCGCCCGGGGCCTGGCGCCCGGGGCCTGGCGCCCGGGGCCTGGCGCCCGGGGCCTGGCGCCCGGGGCCTGGACGCCGTGCGGCGTGCAGGCCCCGGGCGTTGTCAGTGCCGCGCCGTACGGTGGTCGCATGGACAGCCACGGGCAGTACGGGCAGCAGGTCGTGTGGACCGTCGTGGACACGGACATCGGCCCGCTGCTGTTGGCCGCGACCCCCGACGGCCTGGTGAACGTGGTGTTCCATGCCACGGACGCGGTGCGCGAGAAGGCGCTGGAGAGACTCGCGTCCCGCCTCGGTGCCGAGCCGGCCGAGGCTCCCGGTTCTCCCCTGCTGGCCGAAGCGGCGGGCCAGGTGAGGGCCTACTTCGCCGGTGAGCGCCGCGACTTCGAGCTGCCCCTCGACTGGTCACTGATCTCCGGGTTCAACCGTCAGGTGCTGCGCGAGCTGGCCGCCGGCGTCCCGTACGGGGCGGTCGTCGGCTACGGCGACCTCGCCGGCCGGGTCGGCCAGCCGGGCGCGGCACAGGCGGTGGGTGTCGCCATGGGCTCCAACCCGCTGCCGGTCGTCGTGCCGTGCCACCGGGTCGTCGAGAGCGATGGCGGCATAGGCGGGTTCGGAGGGGGTCTGGAGACCAAGCGGAAGCTGCTGGCGCTGGAGGGAGTGCTTCCGGAGCCGCTGTTCTGAGGAGTGCGCACACGGCCGGGAACTGGGAGGCTGCGCCGGTGAACCGCTTCTTCCGATGTACCGAGACGTCCGCCGCCGAACCCGGGCGCCCGCGGTGACCGCCGTCGAGCGGTCCGCCGCGCCCGTCGACGCCGCGGCGATACCCGCGCTGCGGCGCCGCACGACCGCGGTGCTGATCGCCAGTCAGATCCTCGGCGGTCTCGGGGTCGCCACCGGCATCGCGCTCGCGGTGGTGCTGGCCGAGCAGGTCAGTGGCACCGAGTCCCTGTCGGGACTGGCTCCCACGGCGACCGTCGCGGGAACGGCGGTGCTGTCCATGCCGCTCGCCGCGTTGATGACGGCGCGCGGACGGCGGCCGGGGCTGGTGCTCGCGTACCTCATCGGCGCCCTCGGGGCCGGTGTCGTCGTGCTGGCGGCGTCCGTCGGCAGTTTTCCGCTGCTGCTGGCCGGGATGGCCCTGTTCGGCGCCGCCTCGTCGGCGAACCTGCAGGCGCGGTTCGCGGCCGCCGACCTGGCCGAGCCGGAGCGGCGTGGCAGGGCCATCTCGAACGTCGTGTGGGCCACCACGATAGGCGCGGTACTGGGCCCCAACATCGCCGCGCCGGCCGGGCGCAGCGTCACCGGGCTGGGCATTCCCGCGGCCGCCGGCCCCTTCCTCTGGGCGGCCGGGGTCTTCCTCGTCTCGGCGCTGATCGTGGCCCTGCTGCTGCGGCCCGATCCGCTGCTGACCGCCCGCGCCCTCGCTCCTGCCGAGGAGCAGTCTCCACAGGCACGTTCCCTGCGGGCCGGTGTCGCCGCCGTCGCCGCCTCACCGCGGGCGCGGCTGGCGCTCGGGACGGTGGCGGTGTGCCACACGGCGATGGTCTCGATCATGGCGATGACACCCATCGACCTCGATCACCACGGAGCCGGCATCGACCTCATCGGGTTCGTGATCAGCTGTCACATCGCCGGTATGTACGCCTTCTCACCGCTCATGGGGCGACTGTCCGACCGGCTCGGGCGGCTCTCCGGGATCGGCCTCGCGGTGGGCCTGCTGGCCTGCGCCGCCCTCCTCGCCGGAACGGCCGACGGCAATCATGTACAGATCACCGCCGGGCTCTTCCTGCTGGGGCTGGGCTGGTCGGCGGGCATGGTGTCCGGCTCCGCGCTCCTCACCGACTCGGTGCCCCAGCCCGCGCGCGCCGCCGCCCAGGGGCTGTCCGACCTGTTGATGAACACGGCGGCCGGTATCGGCGGCGCGACCGCCGGCCTGGTGATCGCGCGGGCGAGTTACGGCTGGCTCAACCTCCTCGCCGCCTGCCTGCTGCTGCCGCTCACCGCGTTGATGCTCTTCACCCGGCGCGGACGCCGGACGGCCGCGGCCGGAGGCTGAACTGCCGGGGAGCGGAGTCGGGCGGCGGCGCGGGCACGGAGCGCCGGCCGTGAAGGCAGGAGCGCCGGCGTGAAGGCAGGAGCGCCGGCCCTGGAGGCAGGAGCGCCGGGAGACTGCGGCGAGGGCGGCAGCGCGGAGAGGCGGGCGGCCGGGTGGGGCCGCCGGGGGTCAGAGGCTGACGTGGTACGCCTTGCGGAGCGTCTCGTGGACCGTCCAGACCGTCCGGTCGCCCTCCCGCAGGACCACCGCGTCACCGGGTCCCACCTCGAGGACGTCACCGTTCTCGACCTCGATCGTGGCCCGCCCGCTGACGACCACGAACAGTTCATCGGCCTCGGTGTCGGTGGCGACGCCCGGTGTCATCTGCCAGATGCCGCGCTGCTGCTTGCCGTCGGCCGACTCCCACAGCACCTTGCCCGTCACCACCGGGGTGCCTGAGACGATCTGGGCCGGGTCGAGCGGCTCCGGCTCCAGCTCGGCGTCGGGGATGTGCACGGCGAAGGACGGGACGGTCTGGTTCCTCGTGGTCATGGGCGGTCACCCTAGCCGCAGGCCCACCGGCGACCGCACCCGGCTCATTCTGTGGCCTACGCGTAGTGCCGCGCCTCGAAGACGTTGCCGTCCGGGTCGCGGAAGTAGAAGCTGCGTACGGCCGCTCCCCGGGCGCCGAAGGCGTCGTACGAGAAGTCGGAGACCGGCACCGACTGCTCCTCCAGCCGGGCCCGCAGCGCGTCGAAATCGCCCTCCCCCAGGGCCAGGCACACATGGTTCACGGGATGGCCCGCGCTGTCGGCGGCACCGGGGAGCATGGTCATGCGCTCGGCCATCGACAGTGGAGCGAGATCGAAAATGGTCTCCCCGTTGACGCGTACGGAGGGAAAGGAGATTTTTCCCTCGGTGAATTCGGCGACCCGCAGGGGCTCCAGGCCGACCGCCCTCTCGTAGAAGTCCGCCGCGGAGACCGGGTCCTCGACCCAGAGGACGATGTGGTCGAGACGTGTCGTGTTGTCCGTCATGCGCCCAGGCTGGTGCCGTATCCCGCAGGCCGCAAGGGGTTTGGCCGGGCGCGCCGCCCGCCAGGGATGAGGGAGGACCGACAGACAGGAGGCAGGCGCGTGCTCGTGGTGTCCGAAGAGGTGCGGGAGGCGCTCGACGCGCGCCGCCCGGTGGTGGCCCTGGAGTCGACGATCATCGCGCACGGGCTGCCGCGCCCGCGCAATCTGCAGGTGGCCCTGGAGCTGGAGGACCTCGTACGGCAGGAGGGTGCAGTCCCCGCGACGATCGCCGTCCTGGACGGGCAGCCCTGCGTCGGCCTGGACAAGGACCGGCTGGAGCGGGTCGCGAACGAGGACGGGATCCGGAAGCTGGGGCACCGCGACCTGCCGCTCGCGGTGGCGACGGGGGCGAGCGGGGCGACGACCGTGTCGGCCACGGCGCTGCTGGCCGCACGCGCGGGCGTGCGCGTGTTCGCCACGGGCGGCCTCGGCGGGGTGCACCGGGAGTGGACGGTGACGCAGGACGAGTCAGCCGACCTGGGCCTGCTGGCCCGGACCAGGATCACGGTGGTGTGCGCGGGGGTGAAGTCGATCCTGGACGTGCCGGCGACCCTCCAGCGCCTGGAGACCCTGGGGGTAGCGGTGGCGGGGTACCGCACCGAGCGGTTCCCCGGCTTCTACCTGACCGACTCGGGACATCCGGTGGAGTGGACACTCGGGTCCCCGGGCCAGGTGGCCGACGTGATGCGCGCCCAGGACGCGGTCGGCGGGCCGGAGTCGGCGCTCGTCGTCGCGAATCCCGTGCCCGAGGAGGAGCAGCTCGATCCAGACCTCCACGCACGCGTGCTCGCCGACGCGCTGCACGCGTGCGAGGCCCAAGGGGTGACCGGTCAGGCCGTCACGCCCTTCCTGCTGGACCATCTGGTCCGCCACACCGACGGCGCCTCCCTGAGCGCCAATCTGGCGGCGGTGCGCGGCAATGTCCGGCTCGCGGGCCGGATCGCGGCGGCCTGGGCGGGGGCGTGACGGAAACGGACCGAGGCGAACCGGGGCGGGGCGACGGTGCGCGCGGGAGCGGTGCGCCGGACGCAGCCGGCGGGGCGCTGCTGGTCGTGGGCGACATCGTGACGGACGTCGTCGCCCGGCACCGCGGGCCGCTCGCGTCGGGCACCGACACGGTGGCGGCCGTCCGGACGGTTCCGGGCGGCGCGGGGGCCAACGTGGCGTGCTGGGCCTCGCACACGGGCTGCCCGGACGTCCGCCTGCTCGGACGCGTGGGCAGGGACGCGGCTGCCTGGCACGAGCGGGAGCTGACGGCTTCCGGCGTACGCACCCACCTCGTCGTCGATCCCGTGGCGCCCACCGGGACGGTGATCTGCCTGGTGGACACGGACGCCGCGGCCGAGCGCACCTTCCTCACCGACAGCGGGGCCGCGTTGCGGATCGACCCCGGCGACTGGTCGCCGTCACTGCTCGACGGGGTCGCCCGACTTCATCTGTCGGGCTATCTGTTCTTCTCCGAGCCGAGCCGTGCCCTGGTGACCGTGGCTGTGGCGTCGGCACGCGCGCGTGGCGTGCCGGTGAGCGTGGATCCGGCATCGGCGGGGTTCCTGGCGGAACTGGGAGCGGACCGGTTCCTCGCGCTCGTCGAGGGCGTCGACGTGCTGCTGCCGAGTCACGACGAGGCATGCCTGCTGACCGGGCTCCCGGATGTGGCGGACGCGGCGGCGAAGTTGAGCCGCCACGTCCCGCTGGTGGTCGCGAAGCGGGGAGGTGACGGAGCGTTGGTCGCCCGCGGTGGCATGGTGCTGGCCCGCGTCCCCGCGGTGCCCGCCACGCCACGGGACACGACCGGCGCGGGCGACGCCTTCACCGGCGCGTTCCTCGCCGCTCTGCTCGCGGGAGCGGAACCCGGGGATGCGGCGGCCGAGGGATGCAGGGCGGGGGCGGCGGCCGTGGAACGCGTCGGCGGGAGACCACCGGCGGATCCCTGACCGCCGCCGGGCCCGCTCTCCCTCAGACCTTGCGCCCCCAGGCGGAGATCATCGGAGCCGTGGTCAGGTCCATGGTGCCGGAGGCGACGTTGGCCAGGTGACGGTCGATGTCCTGGTCCGTGGCCAGGCCCGAGCTGACGAGCTGGTCGCGGATCTGCCGGATCGTCGCGAGTTCCACCGCCGCGCAGGCGGGCGAGGTGACGGGGAAGTACGCGTCGGCCTCCACGGGGCGCAGCCCCGCCTGGCGCAGCAGGCGCGGGAGCTTGCGGCCGTACGACACATCGCCGCCGCGCGCGGCGAGGAGGTCGCGGAAGCCGCCCCGCAGACGGTTCGCCAACTGCTGCTCGGGGCCGTGCTCGTCGGGACAGAGAAGGGGTTGCAGAGCGGGGTCGGCCTCCTCGACGAGGAGCCGCCCCCCGGGCCGCAGCGCCCTGATCATGGACCGCAGTGCCCGCTCCCGGTCGGCCACATGGACCAGGAGGAGCCGGGCGTGCACCAGATCGAAACCCTCCCCCGGCGGCTCGTCCACGCCCACGTCGTGCACACGCACCTCGACCGGCGGACGCGCCGCCAGGGACACCCATGAGGTGTCGATGTCGGTGGCGAGGACCCGCCCCGTCGGGCCGACCTTCTTGGCCAGCCACGAGACCACCGAGGTGCCGCCCGCGCCGACCTCCCAGCAGCGCCAGCCGGAGCCGACGCCGAAGCGCTCGAGGTGCCGGAACGTCGTGGGGTCGAAGAGAGTGGCGACGGCGTCGAAACGCTGTCCCGCCTCGGTCTGCCGGTTGTCCAGGAGATACCTGTCGGTTCGCATCACTAGTAGATCATCCCATTTGCCCGACTTATCCGGCGAGGTTGACGCACCCGGCCCTGGAGCCCGGCCCTCGCCTCGCACAGACCGCTCGTGACCGACAGCCCCCGACTTCGGCCGACGAGCCGGAGCGTGCGACCCGGGCAAGCGGAAGGGAGAGCGAACTCGACGGCCGAACGGGAGCGCGAGCTCGATCGGTGAAACGGAAGGCGGGCTGGTAGACCCGGGAGAGCCACCCCGCGAAGTGAAGCGGAATGCTCCGTTCCCACAGGCTTTCCCGGCCCCCGGGCCGTCCTGGCAGACTGGCCGCGGAAAGGCGCAATCGCGGCGCAGGGAGATCCACGCGAGGAGCTCAGATGTCCATGGCAGGGAATCTGCGGAAGGTCACGAGCCTCGGCAGGGCCGGGGGCCTCCGCAGAGTGGCACGGCTCGCGCGGCGGCGGCCGCGGGTCGACCTGAGCCACCCCGCGCGGTCCCCGCTGGGCTCCGCAGTGGTCAACTGCGTGACGTACAAGGACGGAGTCCGCGTCCTCGGCGGCGGCGATCTGGTCGACGCCGTGAAGGAGGTGCGCAGGCACGGCGACGGATTCGTCTGGGTCGGGCTGCACGAGCCGACGGTCCGGGAGTTCGCCGGCGTGGCCGAGCTCTTCGACCTGCATCCACTGGCGGTCGAGGACGCGGTGCACGCCCATCAGCGCCCGAAGGTGGAGCGTTACGGGGAGACGCTGTTCGCGGTGTTCAAAACGGTCTGCTACGTCGAGCACGCGGAGCTGACGGCGACCAGCGAGGTGGTCGACACCGGCGAGATCATGGTGTTCGTCGGCCAGGAATTCGTGATCACCGTGCGGCACGGCAGGCACGGCTCGCTCGGCCCGCTGCGCGAGGAGCTGGAGGCCGACCCCGGGCAACTGGCCAAGGGCCCGGCCGCGGTGCTGCACGCCATCGCGGACCACGTCGTCGACGACTACCTGACCGTCACGGACGCCGTGCACGCGGACATCGACCAGGTCGAGACCGACGTCTTCGCGGAGAACGGCGCGCGGACCGACCCGGGACGCATCTATCAGCTCAAGCGTGAACTGCTGGAGCTGAAGCGGGCCGTGGCCCCCCTGAGCCGTCCCCTTCTCGAGCTGGTGTCCCGGCCGATGCGGGTGATCGACCCCGAGATACAGGCCTACTTCCGGGACGTCTCCGACCATCTGCTGCGCGTCACCGAGCAGATAGCCGCGTTCGACGAGCTGCTCAACTCGATCCTGCAGGCGCATCTCGCCCAGGTGACGGTCGCGCAGAACGAGGACATGCGGAAGATCACCGCATGGGCCGCGGTGATCGCCGTGCCGACGATGGCCTGCGGGGTGTACAGCATGAACTTCGAGCACATGCCTGAGCTGCACTGGAAGTACGGCTACGGCTTGGTCCTCGCCGTGATCAGCACGGCGTGCCTGACCCTCTACCGGGGCTTCCGGCGCAACGGCTGGCTCTGAGAAGCCTCTCGCCCGGCAGCCCTCGTCCGGCACAGCACGGCAAGCTGTCCGGTCGGCCGGACGGACGGGCGCCCAAACAAGGGGCTCCGTCTCCTCACGACCGCGTCAGCGAGCCGTGCGTCAGCGAGCCGCGCTCCTCGCATAGACGCCCTCGACCCAGGAGGCCAGCTGGTCGTCCGTCAGATGTTCGGCCAGGTCGGCTTCGCTGATCATGCCGACGAGACGCTTGTTCTCGATGACGGGAAGACGGCGGATCTGGTGCCCGCGCATCTCCGCGAGCACCTCGCCCACGTCGGAGTCCGCATCGATCCAGCGCGGCGTGCCCTGAGCCATCTCGCCCGCGGTGACCCGGGCCGGGTCATGGCCCATGGCCACGCAGCCGATGACGATGTCGCGGTCGGTGAGGATGCCGCACAGTCGTTCGTTCTCGTCACTGATGGGCAGCGCGCCCACGTTGAGTTCGCGCATCAGCTGGGCGGCGCGGTCCAGCGTCTCGTGTGCGGGAATCCACTGGGCACCGCGGTGCATGATGTCTCCGGCGGTGGTCATGGGGTACCTCCCGGTGCCGGACGGCCGGCGCGGCGCGGGTGGGTGCCGCTAGTCCCGGCGTCCTACATTCTCTCCGCGTTCCGGGGGCTACGCACCCGGAGACCGCGGGCCTGCGGGACCGACCGCCCACGGCGGGCGTCCGCTTGATGCCGGCCGCCCGCGGCG
Organism: Streptomyces sp. NPDC005551; assembly: GCF_042871785.1. NCBI lineage: Bacteria > Bacillati > Actinomycetota > Actinomycetes > Kitasatosporales > Streptomycetaceae > Streptomyces > Streptomyces sp. NPDC005551. Next base: position 46,933 of record NZ_JBIAJE010000013.1, read on the forward strand.
GGCATCAGGCGGAGAAGCCCACGACCTTCTCGGGGACGACGCGGATGATCACGCGGACCTCGTCGTCCTTCTCGCCGGGCGGGTCGATGCCGAGGTACTTGTGCGAGAGCTCGTGCGGCAGCCGCTTGCGTTCGTCGGGGAGGATCTCGGCGGTGCCGCGTATCTCGACGGAGGTGTAGGGGTTGGCGAGGTCGAAGACCGAGAGGCTGATGCGGGCGTCGCGCATCAGGTTGCGCACCTTCTGCCGACGGGCGGTGGAGGAGAAAAGCACGGTGTCGCCCTCGCGTTTGATCCAGACCACCGAGTTCTGGGGAGCACCGTCGGGGCCGAGGGTGGCGACGGCGGCGAAGTTCTTGCCGTCGAGGAGAGCCCGGACGGAGTCACTGAAGGAGACGGGATGATCGGAAGCCTGTGTCATGGGACCCAGACTAACTACATGCACGTGCATATAAAAGCCCCTGGGGCGAGTGATCCCGGTAGCCCCTGGGGGGGCTATCCCAGTAGCCCCTGGGGCGGGTGACCCCCGTCAGCCGTTCCACGCCGGGTGGCGCGGATCGTCGGCCCGCACCAGGACGTCGGCCGCGGCACTGGGGTCCGCCTCGGCCTCGTAGCGCTCGAAGGCGGGCAGACTCCAGCGTTCGCCCTCGGGAGTGCGGCGGTGCAGGGCGGCCGGCGAGAGGCGGACGTGGACCGTCAGATCGAAGGGGAACCAGCGGTGCAGAAGGAGGGGTCCGTGCAGCAACAGTAGCCCGCCGGGCGGGAGTTGGATGTAGGGACTGCGGGTGGCCCGGTCGGTCGCCGGGTCCCAGAGGTCGGGCAGGACACGGCCGTCACCGCCGGGTTCCAGACGGCCGAAGACCTCCCGCCACAGGGCGCCGGTGTCGAACCAGCCGTCGTAGTAGGCGTCCGCGTCCTGGTGCCCGTACTCGAAGCGGAGCGAGGCCGGCCGCAGGAAGCCTTCGGTTCCGACGACCAGCGAGGCCCTGCCGCGGATACGCAGCGCCTCCGACACCCGGTGTGCGAGGTCGCCGGGGCGGGCGGCCGGAGCCCCGTCGAAGGCGATGCGCGGCCAGGGACTGCCGTCTTCCGGCTTCAGGTCGAGGAGGCGCTCGGCGAGCAGGTCGCCGAGCCGTTCCCAGGTGATCGCTTCGAGTCGCACAGGGCCCATGATGCCCGGCTCACGACCTGCCCTCACGGGCGAGGCGGTGCCGGGCGGAGCAGATGCCAGCGGTTGCGGCACCGGCGGGGAGGCATCTCGAACGCCGGTGACCGTGGACGTTCGCGCATGCTCATGCACTGCTCGGCCATGGTCACGGGGGACTGCGGCGGGCTTCACTGTCCGTAAGAGCGGGCGTTGGGCAAAATCTGGCCCGGGCCGGACGGGGGAATTGACATGATCGATGGGCCGCACTTCGTGCTGACAGTGCTGGGTGTGCTCGGCACCGGCCTGGTGGCGGGCGTCTTCTGCGGGTTCTCCACGTTCGTGATGAAGGGGCTCGCCAAGCTGCCCGCGACGCAGGGGGCGGCCGCCATGCAGGCGATCAACGGGGCAGCGACGACTCCGGCCTTCATGCTCGTGTTCGTGGGGACGGCCGTGCTGTGTGCGGTGCTGACGGTGGTCACCTTCGTCGTGTGGCCGGACGAGGGCACGGTGGAGTTGCTGCTGGGCGGCGCGCTGTATCTGTTCGGCTCGTTCGGCGTGACGGCCGTCGCCAACGTCCCGCGCAACGAGAAGCTCGCCGAGTTGGCTCCCGGCACCCCGGAGGCCGCCGCGTACTGGCCCGCTTATGTGCGTGAGTGGACGAGGTGGAACCACGTCCGTACGGTCGCGTCGGCCGCCGCCGCGGTGTCGTACGTGCTCGCCCTCGCCTGAGCCGAGCACAGCCCGGCCCAGCACAACCCGGCCCAGCACAGCCCCGCTGCGCCCAGCCCAGCGGAGCCCAGCCCAGCCGACCCTGACCCGGCCGACCCCGGCCCGGCCGACCGCAGCCCAGCCGACCCCACCGTGCCGAGCCCAGCCCTTGTCCAGCGACCCCGGGAGCGGCGGAAACCGGTGGGCGGAGCCGAGCGGCGCGGGGTGCGGTGACGCCGTATCGTGGCCGAAAGAGCACGCCCCCCGTCACGCGCACACGAGGGAGACGGCCATGGGCGATCCCAGGGGTTTTCTCACCGCTTCGCGCGAGGAGTGGCCCCGTCGGCCCGTCGCGGAGCGGGTGCGGGACTGGGACGAGGTGTACGTCCCCGGGGCGCTCCTGCCGATCATCGGCGTGCAGGCCGACCGCTGCATGGACTGCGGGATCCCCTTCTGTCACGACGCCTGCCCCCTGGGCAATCTGATCCCGGAGTGGAACGACCTCGTGTCCAGGGACGACTGGCGGGCCGCGAGCGACCGGCTGCACGCGACGAACAACTTTCCCGAGTTCACGGGCCGGCTGTGTCCCGCGCCGTGCGAGGCGGGATGCGTGCTCGCGATCAACCAGCCCGCCGTCACCATCAAGAACGTCGAGGTCGCCATCGCGGACCGGGCCTGGGCGGACGGTTTCGCGCCACCGCGCCCGCCGGACCGGCTCTCCGGTCACACGGTCGCCGTGATCGGCTCGGGTCCCGCCGGGCTGGCGGCGGCGCAGCAGCTGACGCGGGCCGGGCACACCGTCGCCGTGTACGAGCGGGCCGACCGGATCGGGGGCCTGCTGCGGTACGGCATCCCCGCGTTCAAGATGGAGAAGCGGCAACTGGACCGGCGGCTCGACCAGATGCGGGCTGAGGGAACCAGGTTCCGTACGTCGGTGGCGGTCGGACGGGATGTCGGCGCCAAGGAGCTGCGGGCGCGTTACGACGCCGTCGTACTCGCCCTGGGTGCCACCGCGTGGCGCGAACTGCCGGTACCGGGACGTGAGTTGACCGGCATCCATCAGGCGATGGAGTATCTGCCGCTCGCCGACCGGGTGTGCGAGGGGGATCTGGAGGTCTCGCCGCTGTCCGCGGCGGGGAAGCACGTCGTCATCGTGGGTGGCGGGGACACCGGCGCCGACTGCCTGGGCACGGCCGTGCGGGAGGGCGCCGCGTCCGTGACGCAGCTGGACATCTACGCCCAGCCGGGCGAGGCTCGCGACGAGGACGTCGAGCCGTGGCCGACGTACCCGAAAATCTACCGGCTCTCCGCCGCGCACGAGGAGGCCCGCGACCTGGAGACGTCACCGGCGGCGGACGCGGACGCGCGGCTCTTCGCGGCGTCCACGCTGCGCTTCACCGGGGACGCGCGGGGGCATGTCCGCGCACTGCACCTGGTCGAGGTGGACGAGCTGCGCCGCCCGGTCCCGGGGTCCGAGCGCGTCCTGCCCGTCGATCTGGTCCTGCTCGCTCTCGGCTTCTCCGGGCCGGACCCCCATGACGGCCTGATCGACGGGCTCGGTCTCGCGGTGGGTTCCCGCGGCACGATCGACCGCGACGCGGACTTCGCGACCAACGTGCCCGGTGTGTATGTCGCCGGCGACGCCGCGCGCGGGCAGTCCCTCGTCGTCTGGGCCATCGCCGAGGGCCGGGCGGCGGCGGCCGCCGTGGACCGCCACCTGACCGGCCACTCGCGGCTGCCGGCGCCGATCGGACCGTACGACCGCCCGATGACGGCGTAGCCGGCCCACCGCCGCGTGACCGGCGGACCCTCCGCCACCCGACCGGCCGCCGCAGGCCGCCGGTACCCGGCCCGGACGGCCGCGGGTTCCGGCCGGCGGTCGGGGTGCAGGCGTGCTCAGCCGCGGGTGTCCGTACCGGCCCGCTTCGCCGTCGACAGGGCGACCCGGTTCCAGGTGTTGATCGTGAAGATCAGGGCGAGGACGTGGGCCAGTTCCCGGTCGTCGAAGTGGGCGGCGGCCTCCGCGTAGACGTCGTCGGGGACCCCCGAGCCGGCGACCAGGGTGACCGCCTCCGTGAGCGCCAGGGCCGCGCGCTCCTTGGGGGTGAAGAAGTGACGGGCCTCGCGCCACACCGGGACCATGTGCAGGCGGTCCTCGCTCTCGCCCGCCCTGCGCGCATCGTTGGTGTGCATGTGGAGGCAGTAGGCGCAGTGATTGAGGTGCGAGGCCCGGATCTGGACGAGTTCGACGAGGGCCGGGTCGAGTCCCTCACGGGCCGCCGCGTCGAAGCCGATCAGGGCCCGGAAGACCTTCGGGGCGGTCTTCGCGAAGTCGAGGCGGGTGGAGCCGCTCCCGGCCGCCGGAGTGCCCGAGGTGTCCGCCGCACGCGTGATCCCGTCCGCCACCGCCGCCACCGGCGTCGTCGTCGTCGAGTCCGTGTTCGCCGTGACCGTCGTCGTGTGCATCTGGTTCGTCGTCATGACCATGAATCTACGGGCCTGAAAGACCCGCTGTAGGGTGCATTTCTGTGGCGGAATCATGGGTCAATTCGGCGGAGCGGATCGGTGCGGATCTGCATCTGGAGATCTCCGGGGCGGGGGCGGGCGGCCGTCGGGCGGCGCTGACCCGTGCGCTGCGCGAGGCCGTCCGCTCGGGCCGGCTGGTGCCGGGCACCCGCCTGCCGCCGTACCGCTCGCTCGCCGCCGACCTCGGCGTGGCCCGCAACACGGTCGCCGACGCGTACGCCGAACTGGTCGCCGAGGGCTGGCTCACCGGCCGCCAGGGTTCCGGCACCCGGGTCGCCGAGCGCGCCGAACCGCTGGGCACCGGCACGCGCGTACCGAAGAAGGCACCTCCACGCGCGCGTGGCCCCCGGCACGATCTGCGGCAGGGCACGCCGGACGCGTCGTCGTTCCCGCGCGCCGCCTGGCTCGCGTCGTACCGGCGGGCGCTCCAGCAGGCGCCGAGCGAGGTCTTCGGGCCCGGCGATCCGGCCGGCCGTGCAGAACTGCGCGCCGCCCTCGCCGCCTACCTGGCACGCGCGCGGGGGGTGCGCGCCGACCCGGAACGGATCGTGGTGTGCTCGGGCTTCGCGCACGCGCTGCGGCTGCTGTTCACGGGCCCGGACGCGGTGCTGCGGGGACCGCTGGCCGTGGAGTCGTACGGCCTCGGCTTCCATCGCGAGCTGCTGAGCGGCGCGTCGGTACGCACCGTGCCGCTGCCCCTGGACGAAGACGGCGCCCGGGTCGGCCAGTTGGACCGGGAGCGGGCCGTACTCCTCACGCCCGCGCACCAGTTCCCCACCGGCGGACCGCTCCACCCGTCGCGGCGGGCCGCGGTGATCGACTGGGCACGCGCGCGTGGAGGGTTGGTCCTGGAGGACGACTACGACGGGGAGTTCCGTTACGACCGCAAGCCCGTCGGCGCCGTGCAGGGACTGGACCCGGAGCGCGTCGTGTACATCGGCTCCGTCAGCAAGAGCCTGTCCCCCGCGCTGCGGCTGGGATGGATGGTCCTTCCGGAGCGGTACGTCGACGGGGTGCTCGCGGCCAAGGGCGAGCGGGAGGCGTGGGTGAGCGTTCTGGACCAGCTGACGCTGGCGGACTTCGTGGCCTGCGGGTCGTACGACCGTCATGTGCGGCGGATGCGGCAGCGGTACCGGAGGCGGCGCGACCGGCTCGTCGACGCGCTCGCCACCCACGCGCCGCAGGTCGAGGTCACCGGGATCGCGGCCGGTCTGCACGCGGTCCTGCGGCTGCCGTCCGGCACCGAAGCCTCCGTGCTCAAGGCCGCCGCCTGGCAGGGGGTCGCCCTCGAAGGGCTCACAGGATTCCGCCATCCGCAGGCGACGACGGCCGCGCCGGACGGTCTGGTCGTGGGCTACGCGACCCCCGCGGAGCACGCGTACGGCGCCGCGCTCGACGCGCTGTGCGGGCTGCTGCCGCCGGGGTGAACGGACCCCGGCCCAGGCCGCGGGAGGAGTGACGGCTCAGCGGCGTGCGGAGAGGCGTGACGGGAGGCAGGACCGTTCAGGACAGCAGGAAGTCCGCCTCCCCCGCCTTGGCGCCCTGGATGAAGGCGGTCATCTCGCCGGGCGTGTAGATCAGCGCGGGCCCGTCGGGGTCCGCGGACTGACGGACGGCGATCCGGCCGTCGTCGAGCTTCATCGCCTCCAGGCAGTTGCCGCCGTTGCCGCCGCTCCACGGCTTGTGCCAGCCCTCGCTGCCCAGCTCACGGGCGGGCATGCCGTTGTAGATCCGCCCGGTGCGTATCCGCGGCTTGATGCGTTCCATTCACAGCTCCTTGCGGAGGTCCCGCAGGATCTCCTTCGTGCGATGTGCCGTGGCGGCCTGGGCCGCCATGCGGTCCATGACCTCGAGATGGGTCGCCACCTCGGAGCGCGCGTCCAGGTAGACGGCACCGGTCAGGTACTCGCTGTAGACCATGTCGGGCAGTTCCGGCATGGCGAAGCGGAACAGCACGAAGGGCCCGTAGGTGCCGGGGTGCGGGCCCGACGAGAAGGGGGCGATCTGCAGTGTCACGTTGGGCAGCTTCGTGGCCTGGAGGAGCTTGTCGATCTGGGCGCGCATGACCTCGGGGCCGCCGACGGGGCGGCGCAGGGCCGTCTCGTCCATCACCGCCCACAGCCGGGGAGCGTCCTTGCGAGTGAGCAGATTCTGCCGGTGCATGCGCAGCGCGACATGGCGCTCGATGTCGTCGGGCTGCGTCTGGCCGATGGCGCCCGACTTCAGGACGCCCCGGGCGTAGTCCTCGGTCTGCAGCAGTCCGGGCACGAAGTGGGGCTCGTACGAGCGGATCACCGCCGCCGCGCCCTCCAGGCTGACGTACATCGAGAACCAGCCCGGCAGGATGTCGTGGAACCGCTGCCACCAGCCGGGCTTGTTGGCCTCCTCGGCCAGCTGGACGAAGCCCTCGGCCTCTTCGTCGGAGACGCCGTACGACTTCAGCAGGAGCTGGAGGTACGGAATCTTCAGGCCGACCTCGGCCATCTCCATACGGCGGACCGTGGCGGGTGCGACACGGAGGATGCGCGCGGCCTCCTCACGCTTCAGACCCGCGCGTTCCCGCAGGTCCAGCAGTCGCCGGCCGAGAACGACCTGGCCGACCGTCGGCGCGGACCGCGGTTCGCTCACGTCCCACCTCCACTGAGTCCGGACAGCCCGGGCGGCGCCGTTCGGAGTCCTTTTCCCGGATTCCAACTGGCGCCGCTCGAGGTGCTGTTGCGAGCAGTGTGCCATGGCCCTTCACGGAGTCACGCGGCACTCTGCAATTTTCAGAGTGACACTTGCCAAGTGTTCACGGCGGGGCGATAGTGGCAAGCGTGACTCCGTCCGCGCCGTTAGGAACAGACGCCGCCGCAGACCGGACCGGTCTCCGTGCCGCAGCAGGGGTGCGCCCCGATGCGACCGCGGAGCGCCGGTTTCGCTTCGAGCTGGCCGCACACCCGGGTTCTGTGAGACAGGCCCGGCGCCTGACCCATGCCCGGCTGTCGGGCTGGGAGGTCTGCGCGGACACGTGCGACACGGCGGACCTGGTCGTCTCCGAGCTGGTCACCAACGCGATCGTCCACACGGCGAGCCGCCGTATCGTGTGCGAGCTGCACGACGGCAACGATCTGGTGCGGATAGCCGTACGCGACGAGGGGTGCGCCCCGGGTGAGCCGCGGCCCTCTCCGCAGGGGGCCGAGGACGAGCACGGCCGGGGCCTGATGCTCGTCGCGGCCGTCTGCCGCGCCTGGGGCGCCCAGGAGCACGGGCCCGGCCTGCTGGTCTGGGCGGAGCTGCCCCGCACGGCGGACGCCACGCCCACCACGGATCCGGCCGCGGACCTCGCGGACCTGGCGGACGCGGCGGACGACCTCTTCGCGATGGACGCGGCGGACCAGCCGTACCCGCCCGACGACAAGCCGTACCTGACGGAAGCGCTGCCGCACCTGGCGGAGGACCTCCCGCGCCTGGCGGACGGTCTGCCGCACGCGACGGAGCCGCCCCGCGCGGCGACCGTGCCGCACGCCTGTCGCCCCGTCGGCGCGCAGGCGCCGCACTCCGGAGTCCCGGCCCGCTCGGGGGGCCGGGAACCGGACACGCAAGCGCGTTCGGACCTCGGCTGGAGCGCGAAGAAGCCCCCGGCCGACGGCCGGGGTTCCGGGACGCAGGCGTTCCGGGGGACGGGGGCCGAATGGGTGTGAGGGCGACGTCGACCGGGACGGCCCCTGTTCTGACCTTGGAGACGCTGGTCCGCCTCAAGCGGGAACAGCGCTCACCGGGGGCACCCAGAAGACTCCCCATACCCGAGGGCATGACGGTGCCGCTGGGCTGCGACGCGGTGGCGGTCCCCGCGCACTTCGGCCCGGTCCTGCTGTCCCGTCTGCCGCGCGTCGGCTGCGTGTACGCGGACGCGGCCCAGTGGTGGTGGATCGTCCCCTCCGACTCGGACGTCGCCCTGGACTGGCCCGCACCCGCCCGGTACGCCGCGGGAGCGGTCGTACCGGAGGCACCCTCCATTCCCGGGCTCATACACAAACCGGAGAGTACGGTTCCGTACACTCCGCCGATACCGCTGTACCTGGCCGTGTGCCGGGTCATGGGCACCCCGCCGGCCTGGTCGCACTCCATCGGTGCCTGAAGGCCGCCTGCCGCGCCCCCTCCACTGCGTCACCGTCTCGCGGCGCACCCCGCGCGGAAGCACCGCCGGGCGCCGACGGCGTGAACTCCCGGGGTCCGAAGTGCTTCGGTCCGCCGCGATCCCCGCCGCCGCTACGGGTGGAGGCCCCCATTCCTGGGGAGGGCACCGTGCGTGCACACTCGGGGGAGGTCACCGGTGGGAAAGAAACGCGACGACACCGATCCGTCGCCGTCCGACTCGGAACGCCTGCTCTTCGGCGGCCCACTGCGCTACGACATGGGCTGGTCGCAGCACTCGGACGCCTTCCTGGAACTGGGCTTCCGCGCCATGGTGACGAGGCTTCCCGCCCTGCTCTCGTCCAGCTTCCGGCTGGCCTGGCAGGCGGACCGCCGCGCCGCCCGGATCGTGCTGAGCGCCGAGATCGCCCGCGGTGCGGCGCAGGCGGTGGGCCTGCTGGCGGTCAACAGCGTGCTGGGCCGGCTGATGGCGGGCGGACCGGTCGAGGAGCGGCTGCACGGCGCTGTCCCGGCGCTGGTCACGGTCGCCGGGGTCATGCTGCTCGCCGCCCTGCTGCGGGCCGCCTCGACGTACGCCACCGGCCGGCTGGAGCCGAAGGTCGAACGGGTGGCGACGGAGCTGTACCTGGAGCGGGCGGCGGCCGTGGAGCTCTCCGCGATCGAGGACGACGCGTTCCACAAGCTGCTGGACACCGCCCAGTACGGCGCCTCGTCCGCCCGGCGCATGATCTCCATCTCCACCCAGGTCGTGAACGCGATGATCTCGCTCGTCGCCGCGGCGGGCGTGCTCACGGTGCTGCATCCCGCGCTGCTGCCGCTCCTCGTCCTGATGACGCTGCCGAGCGCGTGGAGCGCCCTGACGATCGCCCGGCGCCGGTACGAGTCGTTCCACGCCTGGGTGCAGCACGCCCGGGCCGGACGGCTCATCGGCAACCTGCTCACCGAGCCGGCCGCGGCGCCGGAGATCCGCGTGCACGGCGTCGGGCCGTTCCTGCTGCGCCACTTCCGCTCCATGTCCGAGACGGCGGAGGCGGAACAGGCCCGGCTGGCCCGCCTGGCCGCGCGTACGGGCCTGATCGCGGCGGCCTGGACGGGCCTCGCCACGGTGGCCACGTACGCGACCCTCGGCGCCCTGCTGCTGGGCGGCACCATGGCGCTCTCCGTGGCCGGTACGGCGGTCATCGCGATCCGCACCGGCTCGGCGAGCCTCGACACTTTCGTACTGGAGGTCAACTCCCTTCACGAGGACGCCCTGTTCGTGGGTGACCTGCAACGCCTGTACGTCGAGGCGGCGCAGCGTGCGATTCCCGAGGGCGGCGACCCGTTGCCGGAGGATCCGCGCGAGATCCGCTTCGAGAACGTCACCTTCACCTATCCGGGCAAGGCGGCCCGGCCCGCCCTGGACGACGTGAGCCTCACGCTGCCGCTGGGCAGGATCGTGGCGCTCGTCGGCGAGAACGGTTCGGGGAAGACGACCCTGGTCAAGCTGCTCGCCGGGCTGTACACGCCGGATCACGGGCGGATCCTGTGGGACGACGTGGACGCGGCGACCGCGGACCGGCGCGGGCTCGCCGAGCGCGTCGCGATGGTGGCGCAGGACTTCAAGCGGTGGCCGTTCACGGCCCGCGTGAATGTGGCAGTCGGCCGTGCCTCGGCGCCGCTCACCGACGAACGGCTGGCCTCAGCGGTCGCCCAGGCCGGGGCGCAGGACGTCGTGGCGGATCTGCCGCGCGGCCTCGACACCCTTCTCGCGCGCGGTTTCAGCGGCGGCCACGAGCTGTCGGGCGGCCAGTGGCAGCGGCTGGGGATCGCACGTGCGGCGTACCGGCGGGGGCGGATCCTGATCGTGGACGAGCCGACGGCGGCGCTCGACGCCCGGGCCGAGCTGGAGGTCTTCGAGAAGATCCGCGCCCTGGCGGGTACCGGGCAGACGGTCGTCCTGATCACGCACCGGCTGGCGTCGGTACGCCATGCCGATCTGGTGCACGTGCTGGCGCAGGGCCGTCTCGTGGAGTCCGGCAGCCCCGAGGAGCTGCTGGCCAGGGGCGGTGTCTACGCGGAGCTGTACGGGCTCCAGGCGGAGCAGTTCATGGCCGGGCCGCCGACCGGGGACGCGCACGCGAGAGATCTCCTCCGGGACGCCGACGCACCCGCCGCCGACGCGAAGGTCCCCGGGCGGGACGACCACGCGAAGGTGCCCGGGCGGGACGACCACGCGAAGGTGCCCGGGCGGGACGACCACGCGAAGGTGCCCGTCCAGGACGCCGACGCACCCGCCGCCGACGCGAAGGTGTCCACCCGCGACGCCGGGTGACGTCACTCCGACGTGCCCCGGCTTACTCGACGCCGTCCGCGCCGCGCACGATCACCAGGAACGCGTCGGTGGAGAGGTCCATGACGACTTCCGCGGCCTGACCCTGCAGACGGCACGCCTGCGCGAACTCCTCCGCCGGCCACGACCCGCGCGGTCCACCGGCGGGGAAGCGCTCCAGCACCATTCGCCCGTTCACCCTGCACCTCCATGTCGCGCCGACTCGTAGAGTTAAACGCCAACAATGGGGTGAACGGCTCGCGAAGTGACGGTACTGATACGCAGTCGACACGTGTTCACCGTCTCGGGGGACGGATTCTCACCCTCCGTAGCACACTGTGTCGTTACGGATGCGGTTTCCGATCCCTTCTTTCGCTCCCGGCTCGCCGGTCACACCGTCGTGACGGTCAGTTCTCGTACTCGTCGTGGTACCGGATCCGCTCGCTGCCCGCGGGCGCCCCCAGGAGCGACGCCCGGCCCCGCGGCTCCTCCCACTCCTCCTGGCGGCCCAGGACGGTGAGGTCCAGCAGCGAGGTCGTCGACCCCAGACCGTCGAGGCCCCGCTCGTACGTCGAGTACGTGTGGAAGACCTGGTCGCGGTCGCGCAGGAAGCAGCTCATCCCCGGCCGCTCGAAGGGCTCGCTGTCGCCCTCGCCCTCGAAGGACACCTGGAAGTCCTGGTTGAAGTCCGTGTCGCGGGCCGAGTACCAGGGCACCGTCCAGCCCATCCGGGCCTTGAAGGGCAGGATCTTCGTGTACGGCGCCCGGGACACGGCGGCGAAGGCGGTACCGCGGGCCCGCAGGTGGGCCAGATGGCCGATCTGGTCGAGGAACGCCGAGCAGCTCCGGCAGCCGGCCTCCCACTCCGGGGCGAACATGAAGTGGTGGACGACGAGTTGGTGCCGTCCCTCGAAGAGATCCAGCAGGGTCGCCTTGCCGTCACCGCCCTCGAACACGTACTCCTTGTCGATCTCGACCATCGGCAGTCTGCGCCGTTCGGCGTTGAGCGCGTCACACGCGCGTGTGGCGGCCTTCTCCCTCACGAGCAGTTCCTGGCGCGCGACGCGCCACTCCTCGCGCGAGACGATCTGCGGAAACGTCATGTGCCCCTCCTGCCGACAGGATCCCCGCTGCCTGCGGAGGACCTGGAACGGTGCCTTCCCAGGGGTGGACCGGTGGCGGGAGCGGAACTCATCGGCGTACGGGGAGAATTCTCTCCACGCCGGTTCGCGGCACGGGCCTGCCGCTGAGGGCCGGCGCCTGGCGTGCGTCCGGGATCTCCGAGGGCCGGAGTCCCGCCCGCTCCCGGAGCCGGGCCAGTTCGTCGAGGAGGCCGGTGATCCGCTCGGTGTGGCGGGAGGTGAGCCGGCCGGTGTCGTCGAGGTGCACGGCGCAGGCGGTCGTGAGGTCGACGAGCCGTTCGAGGACCGCGGCCACCTCGTCCGTGCCCTCGGACTGCTTTGCCAGGGCGGGGAGTTCGGCGGCGGCGAGGTCGATCGCGGTGCGGGCCTCGGCCAGCGTGCGGTAGGCCTCGCGGCGCAGGGCCCACCGCCCGGCCCGGTCGTCGGCCGTGCCGTCGCCCAGCACGTGCGCGAGGTAGGCGTCCGCCGCGTGTGCGGCCCGGGCGAGCCGCGCCCGTACCGTCCCGCCGCGCTGGCCGGGCGCCGGCAGGTGCCCGACGAGCAGGACGATCCCGCAGGCCAGCAGCGTCTCGCCGATCCGGCTCCAGGAGGCGGGCGGCTCCCCGCCCACCATGACGAGGGCGAGCACCAGGACGGTGATGACGGCCGTCTGCGCGGCGAAGTGCCGGGTGGCGACGGGGATCAGCGCCCCGCAGACGGCGACCAGCGCGACGAGCCCGGCGGGCCGGGGCAGCAGCGCCGCGAGCCCCGCGAACAGCACCGCCGCGAGCACCGTTCCCGCCGCCCGGCACAGCACACGCGAGGCGAGCGGTCCGAGGTCCGGCTTGACGAGGAAGACCGCGGTCGCGGGCAGCCAGTACCAGTGCGCGTGGTCCCCGTACCAGTGGGTGTGGTGCAGTGCCTGCGCCACGGCGACGGCGGCGCCGAAGGAGAGGGCGACCCGGAAGCCGTACTCGCGCCCCCCGGGGCCGACGACGGTGCGCAGCAGGGCTCCGGCGGTACGGCGCCGGGCGGGCTTCCCGGGGTGCGGGGTGCCGGCGCCGCGGTCGAAGGCGTCGGCGGCGTGCAGCAGTGCGTCGTCGAGCGCGCGCAGCGCGGGTGCGGAGCGGGCGGGCGCCGGGAGCGGGCCCGGGTGGTTGCCGGCGCGCACCGCGGCGGCGAGTCGGCGGGGCCCCCGCGCGGCGCGCGCGGGCACGTCGTCGCCGGCCCAGGCCAGCGCCGTCGCGGCCTCGGCGAGCGGCAGCGCGGCGGCGTACTGCGCGTGCAGCCGCCGCTCGGCCGAGGAGCTCGCGTACCGCCGCAGCCGGGGTCCGGACAGCGCGTCCTGCGCGTGGTCGAGTGCGGCGGTGAGACGGGCGCGACGGGCGGTGGCGTCCGCTCCCCCGGCCCCGGCGAGCAGCGCGGCGACGGCGTCGTACACGGCCGCGACGGCGTCCCGTTCCCCGTCGAAGCGGTAGTCGCCGCCGGTGGCGGCCGCCCGCGTCGGCAGGGCCAGCCGCAGCACCAGCAGCCAGCCCGCCCCGGCGAGGAAGAAGAGCGCGCGCTGCCATCCGGGCTCGGGCAGCGGCATCCCCGCGCCGATCGCGGCGGCGACCAGGAGTTGCGTGCCGGATCCGCTCGCGACGGGTCCGACGGCGCTCACGGCTCCGGCGAGCAGCCCGAGCCCGGTCAGCAGCACGGTCAGCGCCACGGCTCCGACGTGGAGCCCGGCGTACGTCCCGGCGAGCAGCCCGCAGGCTCCCGCGAGGGCGGGCAGGCCCAGCCGGGTGACGGCGGTCCGCCTGCTGCCCGGCCGGTCGTTGATCCCGGCGAGCATGGCCCCGAGGGCGGCGGCCACCCCGGCGGAGGAGCGTCCGGCGAGCACGGCGACGAGGAGCAGCGGCCCGGCGGCGAGCGTCCCGCGGACGACCGCGCTCCAGGGCACCGGCCCCCGCTGGGCGCGCAGCGCATGGGCGAACCAGGGCGGTACGGCGAGGCGGGGGGTGCGGAGGGGCACGGGACTCCTGTCGTGACGAGGGCGGGGTCTGCCTTCGGGCGACGTCGGCCGGGCGGTGGGTCCAGGGTAGATCGCGTTGCCGCTGTAAAGGGAACGCAAACGTTTCCACGGTGTGACGCGTGCGGGAGATGCCGCCTTCTTTATGAACGCAACTCGGCTGCGGGGGTACGACGCGGGCGGGGGCGGGGGAAGCTCCGGTGTGGGACGCGCACTGCGGTCGCGGGAGCCGCGTGCGGGCGCGGGGCCGTCTCACCCCGGACCGTCGGCGGTGTCGGATGCGGGCGCAGGGGCGTCACCGGGCGTACGGCGGACGGACGGGCGGGGATGCTGAGCGCGGGTGGGCGGCACTCCGGGCGGAGGCGGCCACCGTCAGGGGGTCACCGCGTACCTGTCCGTGGCCGCGACCAGCACGTCCGCCTCGCCCGCGTCGTGCGCCGCGCCGTCGGCCTACGGGGACTCCGGCGCCGTCGGCAGCCCCGCTCGCCGGGCCGCCGTACGCAGGACGTCCCGCAGCATGAGCGGGGTCAAACGCCCGGTGAAGGTGTTGCGCTGGCTGACGTGGAAGCAGCCGAAGAGGTCGAGGGGGCCCGCCTCACCGTCCAGGGTGACCCGGGCGCCGTGCCGGAAGACGGGGCGCGGCCTGGGGACCGTCCACCCCGCTTCCGCGAAGGCGGGCAGCGCGGCCTGCCAGCCGAACGCCCCGAGCACCACCACCGCCCGCAGGGAGGGCCGCAGCAGCCGCAGTTCGCCGAGCAGCCACGGCCGGCAGGTGTCGCGTTCCTCGGGCGTCGGCTTGTTCGCGGGCGGGGCGCAGTGCACGGGCGAGGTGATCCGCACGCCGTGCAGGGCGAGTCCGTCGTCGGCGCTCACCGCAGTCCCCCGCGACGCGAGTCCCACCTCGTGCAGGGCCGCGTACAGCACGTCGCCGGACCGGTCGCCGGTGAACATCCGGCCCGTCCGGTTCGCCCCGTGGGCGGCGGGCGCCAGTCCGACGACGAGCAGCGACGCGTCGGGCGGGCCGAAGCCGGGGACGGGGCGCCCCCAGTACGTCCAGTCCGCGAAGGCGGCGCGCTTGGTACGGGCCACCTCCTCCCGCCAGTCCACCAGGCGCGGGCAGGCCCGGCATCCGGTGATGCGGGCGTCCAGTCCGGCCAGGCTGCTGTCCATCCCCCCACCGTACGACCGGGTCGTGGACGGTCTTCCCACGGGTTCGGCGCGGAAGGGCGGAGAGAGACGGCACGGAAAAGACGTCCGGCTCCCGCACGGCCGGGACTAAGGTCGGGGCATGGCTTCTGAGGGTGCTGACGAGGACGAGCGGGGCACGGACGGTGCGCACGGCTCCGACGACCCGGCGGCTGCCGCCGCCCGCGCGGCCGGGCCGCGGACCGGCGAGAGCGTGCGGGTCGACAGCTGGATCTGGTCGGTGCGGCTCGTGAAGACCCGGTCCATGGGCGCCACCGCCTGCCGCGGCGGCCACGTCCGTGTCAACGGTGAGCGCGTGAAGCCCGCCTACGCGGTACGCGTGGGCGATGAGGTCCGCCTGCGGCACGCGGGCCGGGAGCGGGTCGTCGTCGTGAAGCGTGTGATCCGCAAGCGGGTCGGGCCGCCCGTCGCCGCCGAGTGCTTCGTGGACAACAGTCCGCCGCCCCCGCCGCGCGAGGCCGTCGCCCCTGCGGGCATCCGCGACCGCGGAGCGGGCCGCCCGACCAAGCGGGACCGGCGTGAGATGGACCGCCTGCGCGGTCTCGTCCGGCCGGACGGGGACGCGGACGGCGGCTGAGCGGCGGATTCCTCCGGCGCGTCGCACGTGAGCTTCCGGCGCGTCGCCCGTGAGCTTCCGGCGCGTCGCACGTGAGCACCGACGAGGGCTCCCCGACACGAACGGGGAGCCCTCGTCGACGTACAGCCGGGGAAGGCCCCCGCCGCCCGCGCCCCTCACGCGCGCCGCCGCACCACCCGGACCAGGTCGGCGTTGTGGCTGCGGCGCGCCCAGGCGATCAGCGCGAGCGGCACGATCAGGATGAGCGGGGTCGCGGGGTACGGGCCGTGGATGGCGGTGACGTTCACGATGAAGGCACCGACCATCAACGCGCTGAGGGACACCGCCGCCACCGACGACAGCAGCGGGATCAACAGCGCGATGCCTCCGGCGAGTTCGAGCGCGCCGATCAGGTACATCCCCGTGCTTCCCCAGCCCAGCTTGTCGAAGCCCTCGGCGGCCGACGGGTGGGCGATCAGCTTGGGCAGCGCGCTCGCCAGGGCGAAGAAGAGGCCGAGCACGGTCTGGAGCGCCCTCAGGGAGATCTCGGCACGGCGGCTGCGGCCGGTACGGGCGGCGGCGGGGGTGACGGAGGGGGCGCCGGCGACGGAGGCGGTGGTCTCGGACATGTGGGTCTCCTGCGAAGCGGTGTGGGCTGCTGTCGTGGAGGTAGACCGGCCGTCGGCCCGGAACTCATCGCTGCGGACGGGGATTTGCGGGTGCCGACTCCGCCGAGGTCGCGACACGACACCGCTGCGGGCCCCTCCGGCGTCACCGTCGCCTTCTCCGGGGCTCCGGGCCGCCGTCCCGTCGCGGAGGTGCTGCGGCTCGGAGCCGCCGTCCCGTGGTGGAGGTGCTGCGGCTCGGAGCCGCCGTCCCGTGGTGGAGGTGCGGCGCGAAGCGTACGTTTTTCTGTGGGAGCGGTGATGCCGATGCGCACAGGCAGTGAGCCGAGGACAGCACGCAGTGCTTTGCGGCTGCGCTTCTGGCTGAGCCTGTGGGGGCTGGTCTGGGCGACCGGCGGGGTGGTGGGCTTCGCGCTGGCCGGACGGCCCGGATGGGCGGCCGCCTGCGGCGCGCTGTGGCTGCTCACCACCGCCGACATGCTCATGATCCTGCGGCACATCCGGCAGGGGCCCCACTACCAGCCGGGCCCCGACGTGCCGCCGTACCCTCCTCCGGAGCACCGGCCCTAGCCCCGGCGACCCCCTCACGAGACCTGGGACACGGAGTGGGCGCTCAGGAGTCGAAGCGGGCCGCTTCCAGGTACTGCGGATTCGGGTCGAGGGCCGCCGCGAGCCTGAAGTGCCGCTTGGCCTGGTCCGGGCGCCGCTGGCGCTCGTAGGTGCGGGCGAGCGCGAAGTGCGCGAACGCGTTGTCCGGCTCACGCTCCAGGACGATGGTGAACTCCAGCTCGGCGGGCCGCAGTTGGGCGGCGGCGAAGAAGGCGCGCGCACGCAGCAGCCGGGCGGCCGTGTTCTCCGGGTGGGCGGCGATGACCGAGTCGAGCAGCTTCACCGCGCCCCGCGGATCGCGGGCGGCGAGCAGCTGCTCGGCGGCGCGGAAGTCGATGACGTGTGTCTCCGGAGTACGTCCGGTGGAACCGCTGGTGTCGGGCACGGCTGAGTCCTTCCCTCACGGGAACGGTTCAACGCCCCGGCCCGGGGCCGCTATTCCTGGGGCGGGCGGGCCGCGCGGTTCCTTCGGTGGGTACGCCCGGTCATTCCCCGGCCGTGCGCGCCCGGTGTTCGAGATCCGCCCACACCTCGCCGACCCGGCGTCGCAGCTGGTCGAGCGGCACGTCGTTGTCGATGACGATGTCCGCAATCTTGAGGCGCTCCTCCCGGGTGGCCTGGGCGGCCATCCGGGCGCGCGCGTCCTGTTCGCTCATGCCGCGCAGCCGTACGAGCCGGTCGACCTGGGTCCCTGGACGGGCGTCCACCACCACCACGAGGTCGTAGAGCGGCGCGAGGCCGTTCTCCGCGAGCAGCGGGACGTCGTGCACCACGACGGCGTCCGCGGGGGCGGCCGTCTCCAGGTCCCGGGAGCGGGCACCCACCAGGGGGTGCACGATCGCGTTCAGGACGGCGAGCTTCTCCGGGTCGGCGAAGACGACCGAACCCAGTTTGGGCCGGTCCAGGCCGCCGTCGGCCGCGAGCACGTCCTGGCCGAAGGCGTCGACGACGGCGGCGAGCCCCGGCGTTCCGGGCGCGACGACCTCCCGCGCGATCCTGTCCGCGTCGATCAGCACGGCGCCGTGCTCCACGAGCAGCCGTGACACCTCGCTCTTGCCGGCGCCGATACCGCCGGTCAGGCCCACCTTCAGCATGACCGGAAGCTTAGGGCCTGCCGCCCGCCGCGCCGGGCGGGGCCCCGGGGGTTCAGCCGTCGCCCTCCCGCTCGGCCAGGAAGCGCTCGAACTCCAGGCCGATCTCGTCCGCGGACGGGATCTCCACGGGCTCCGCGAGCATGTTGCCGCGGCTCTCGGCGCCCGCCGAGGCATCGTACTGGTGCTCCAGGCCCTGGACCAGGGCGACGAGTTCCTCGTCGCCCTCCTGGATCTGCCGGTCGATCTCCGTCTGCGTGCGGTGCGCCTCGGTGCGCAGGCCGTGCGCGATGCCGGGCAGGACCAGGCCGGTGCCCGCGGTGATCGCCTCCAGGACCGTCAGCGCGGCGTCCGGGTACGGCGAGCGGGCGATGTAGTGCGGCACGTGCGCGGCGACGCCCAGGACGTCGTGGCCGGCCTCCATGAGGCGGAACTCGATCAGGGACTCCGCGCTGCCGGGGACCTGCGCCTCCTCGAAGGGGCTGCGGTGGCCGGGCACCAGCTCGGTGCGGTTGCCGTGCGGGGTGAGGCCCACCGGGCGGGTGTGCGGGACGCCCATGGGGATGCCGTGGAAGTTCACGGACAGCCGGACGCCGAGCCGCTCCACGATCTGCCGCACCGCGGCGGCGAAGCGCTCCCACTCGACGTCCGGCTCCGGGCCGGACAGCAGCAGGAAGGGGGCTCCGGTGGCGTCCTGGACGAGCCGCACCTCCAGCGTGGGCTCCTCGTAGTCGCTCCAGCGGTCGCGCTTGAACGTCAGCAGCGGGCGGCGGGCCCGGTAGTCCACGAGCCGGTCGTGGTCGAAACGGGCCACGACCTGGTGGGGCAGCGAGTCGAGCAGCCGGTCGACGATCTGGTCGCCGGTCTCGCCCGCGTCGATGTACCCGTCGAAGTGGTAGAGCATGACAAGGCCGGCCGACTCCTGGGCGAGCGCCATGTCGACGACGGCCAGGCCCTTCGGCTCCCATGCGTACAAACCCTGCGGATCAAGCACTGTGACCGCTCCTCCTCGTGTTCCCCCTGGACAACGTGGTCCGGAGCGCGGGCATTCCCGCCACGGGGCACCGCGCCCGCCTAACAGGCCGACGGGGCACGGCTCTTCGCTCCGTCGTGGGAGGACCGTGGGCGACGGGTGTGGACGAGTGGGCCGCGGAGAACGCACTGCGGGCCCGCTCCCCGGAGGGAGCGGGCCCGCACTGGTCGGTCAGTGACTAGCGGTGAGCGATCAGCTCTGGCCGCCGGCCAGCTTCTCGCGCAGGGCCGCCAGCGCCTCGTCCGACGCCAGGGCGCCGGAGTTGTCGTCCGACTCCGAGGAGTACGAACCGCCGCCGCCGCCACCGGAGGCGGCCGGAGCCGCACCCGGGGTGGTGACACCCTCGGCCTCGGCCTGAGCGTCGGCCTCGCGGGACTTGATGACCTGGGCCTGGTGCTGCTCGAAGCGCTGCTGCGCCTCGGCGTACTGGCCCTCCCACGCCTCGCGCTGGGTCTCGTAACCCTCGAGCCAGTCGTTGGTCTCGGGGTCGAAGCCCTCGGGGTAGATGTAGTTGCCCTGGTCGTCGTACGACGCGGCCATGCCGTACAGCGTCGGGTCGAACTCGACCGAGGCCGGGTCGGAACCGAAGGACTCGTTCGCCTGCTTCAGCGAGAGGCTGATGCGGCGGCGCTCGAGGTCGATGTCGATGACCTTGACGAAGATCTCGTCGTTGACCTGGACGACCTGCTCCGGGATCTCCACGTGGCGCTCGGCCAGCTCGGAGATGTGGACCAGGCCCTCGATGCCCTCGTCGACGCGCACGAACGCACCGAACGGAACGAGCTTCGTGACCTTACCGGGGACGACCTGCCCGATCTGGTGCGTACGGGCGAACTGCTGCCACGGGTCCTCCTGCGTCGCCTTCAGCGACAGGGAGACACGCTCGCGGTCCATGTCGACGTCGAGGACCTCGACGGTGACTTCCTGGCCGACCTCGACAACCTCGGAGGGGTGGTCGATGTGCTTCCAGGACAGCTCGGAGACGTGAACCAGACCGTCGACGCCACCGAGGTCCACGAACGCACCGAAGTTGACGATCGAGGAGACGACGCCGGAGCGGACCTGACCCTTCTGCAGGGTCGTGAGGAACGTCTGGCGCACCTCGGACTGGGTCTGCTCGAGCCAGGCGCGGCGGGACAGGACCACGTTGTTGCGGTTCTTGTCCAGCTCGATGATCTTCGCCTCGAGCTCCTTGCCCACGTAGGGCTGGAGGTCGCGGACACGGCGCATCTCGACGAGGGAGGCCGGCAGGAAGCCACGGAGGCCGATGTCGAGGATGAGACCACCCTTGACCACCTCGATGACGGTGCCGGTGACGATGCCGTCCTCTTCCTTGATCTTCTCGATGGTGCCCCAGGCACGCTCGTACTGAGCGCGCTTCTTCGAGAGGATCAGGCGGCCTTCCTTGTCCTCCTTCTGGAGAACAAGGGCCTCGATCTCGTCGCCGACCTTGACGACCTCGTTCGGGTCGACGTCGTGCTTGATCGAGAGCTCGCGGCTCGGGATGACACCTTCGGTCTTGTAACCGATGTCGAGCAGGACCTCGTCCCGGTCGACCTTCACGATGACGCCGTCGACGATGTCGCCGTCGTTGAAGTACTTGATCGTCTCGTCGATCGCGGCGAGGAAGGCTTCCTCGTTACCGATGTCGTTGACCGCTACCTGCGGCGTGGTAGAGGTGGTCTCGGTGCTGCTCGTCATGTGGGAAAGGGCTCCGGTACGGACAGAGAGTCGTAGGTACTGCTTACGCCGGGAGCCCGTTTCGCTCTGAAGAAGCCGGACAGCCAAGGAAGCGCCAGAACCGGTGATGTCCGATGAGGGACAGTCCGTTGGCGCCTCGACAACCGAGGGGACATACAACAGATGCGAGCGCAGCCTGCTACGTCTGAGGAGCGCAGGCCCGCAGCGCAACTTGTAGCATACGGGGGCCGCGGGGCAGGGTCAATGCGCGAAGGCCCACACCCGGGGCGGAACGCCCCATACCCGGCACAAGACGTGTCCCTGGAGGCCGTGTGGGCCCTCAAAGCCACTGCGGTGACACGCCCGGGACGCCCTGCGCCGAAGTGCCCGCAGACTAGTACGAGGGAGCCGATCATCCAAGAGCACGAACCGTTCGAACCGGAAGCCACCCGCCGTGCCGCCGACGTCACGGAGAGCACCCGGGCCAACCGGGGCTGGTGGGACCGGAACGCGGACGACTACCAGGTCGAGCACGGCACGTTCCTCGGCGACGACCGTTTCGTCTGGTGCCCCGAGGGCCTGGACGAGGTCGAGGCCGAGCTCCTCGGCCCGCCGGAGGAACTGAAGGGCAAGGACGTCCTGGAGATCGGCGCCGGCGCCGCCCAGTGCTCGCGCTGGCTGGCCGCCCAGGGAGCCCGTCCGGTCGCCCTCGACCTCTCCCACCGCCAGCTCCAGCACGCGCTGCGCATCGGTGGCGGCGTGCCGCTCGTGGAGGCCGACGCCGGTGCGCTCCCGTTCGCGGACGGCTCCTTCGACCTGGCGTGCTCGGCGTACGGCGCGCTGCCGTTCGTCGCCGACCCGGTCCTCGTACTGCGCGAGGTGCACCGGGTGCTGCGTCCCCGCGGCCGCTTCGTGTTCTCCGTGACGCACCCGGTCCGCTGGGCCTTCCCGGACGAGCCCGGCCCGGAGGGCCTGAGCGTCACCGCCTCCTACTTCGACCGCACTCCCTACGTGGAGCAGGACGACGAGGGGCGCGCCGTGTACGTCGAGCACCACCGGACCGTCGGCGACCGGGTGCGTGACGTCGTGGCCGGCGGTTTCCGTCTGGTCGACCTCGTGGAGCCGGAGTGGCCCGCCTGGAACACCCAGGTCTGGGGCGGCTGGTCCCCGCTGCGCGGCAAACTGATCCCGGGTACCGCGATCTTCGTGTGCGAGCGCGACTGACGCCTCCGCCGCACGCGCGCGGGGGCACGTGAGCGCTCGTACGAGACTGGGGGCGTGAACCGTACCGACGCCCTCGACCGGCTGCCCGTCCGCTCCGCCGTGCCCGCGCTGCGCGCCGCCCTGGAGGAACACGGGGCCGCGGTGCTGTGCGCGCCGCCGGGGACCGGCAAGACCACGCTCGTACCGCTGGTCCTCGCCGGTCTGGCCGGCGCGGGGCCGGCCCGCAGGGTCGTCGTCGCCGAGCCGCGGCGCATCGCCGCCCGGGCCGCCGCGCGCCGGATGGCGTGGCTGCTCGGGGAGAAGGCGGGCGACAGCGTCGGGTACACCGTGCGCGGCGAGCGGGTGGTGGGGCGGCACACGCGCGTGGAGGTCGTCACGACCGGGGTGCTGCTGCAACGGCTCCAGCGCGACCAGGAACTGGCGGGCGTCGACGTGGTGGTGCTGGACGAGTGCCACGAGCGGCATCTGGACGCCGACACCGTCGCCGCCTTCCTGCTGGACGTGCGGGCCGCGCTGCGTCCTGAGCTGCGGCTGGTGGCCGCGTCCGCGACGACCGACGCGGCGGGCTGGGCGCGACTGCTCGGCGGGGCGCCGGTGGTCGAGGCGGCGGGCGTCTCCTACCCGGTGGACGTGGTGTGGGCGCCGCCCGTCCGGCCGGTCCGGCCTCCGCACGGGATGCGCGTGGACCCGGCGCAGCTGGCGCATGTCGCGGCGGTGGTGCGGCGGGCGCTGGCCGAGCACGCAGGTGACGTGTTGTGTTTCCTGCCCGGGGTGGGCGAGATCGCGCGGGTCGCGGGACAGCTGGGGGACCTGGGCGGGACCGAGGTGCTCCAGGTGCACGGGCGCGCTCCGGCGGCCGTGCAGGACGCGGTGCTGTCCGGCGGTGTGCGGCGCCGGGTGGTGCTCGCCACCTCGGTGGCCGAGTCGTCGCTGACGGTCCCCGGCGTGCGGGTGGTCGTCGACTCCGGGCTGGCACGGGAGCCGCGGGTGGACCACGCGCGCGGGCTGAGCGCGCTGGCGACCGTACGGGCCTCGCAGGCGGCGGGGCGGCAGCGGGCGGGGCGTGCCGGGCGGGAGGCGCCGGGCGTGGTCTACCGGTGCTGGACGGAGGCGGAGGACGTGCGGCTCCCCCGTTTCCCGGCGCCCGAGATCAAGGTGGCCGACCTGACGGCGTTCGCCCTCCAGGCGGCCTGCTGGGGCGACCCGGACGCGTCCGGCCTCGCGCTGCTGGACCCGCCACCGGCCGGGGCGATGGCGGCGGCGCGGACCGTCCTGGAGGCCGTCGGGGCGGTCGACGCGGCGGGGCGGGCGACGGAGCGGGGGGTGCGGATGTCCCGGCTCGGGCTGCATCCGCGGCTCGCGCGGGCCCTGCTGGACGCGGCACCCGAGGTGGGCGCCGAGCGGGCCGCCGAGGTGGTGGCCCTGCTGAGCGAGGAGCCGCCGCGGGAGTACGGCGACGACCTGGCCGCGGCGTGGCGGTCCGCCCGCCGCGGAGGTGACGCGTACGCGTCCCGCTGGCGCACGGAGGCCCGGCGCCTGCGGCGGGCGTTCTGCCCGGGCCGCAATGGGGCGGAGGGGGGTACCGGAACGGGGGCGGATGGTCCGGCCGGGGGCGGCGCCGGGGCGGACGGCCGCGGGCCCTCCCGGGATGCCCGGGCCACCGGCGGTGACACGGGCACGGCCGCCGGTGCGGACGGCACCGGAGAAGGCACCCGGACCGGACGCGGCACCACGGGCACGACCGCCGGGCCCGGCGTTGGCACGGGCGGTGGCACAGCCGGGGACGGCCGGGCGTCTTCCGGCAGGGCTCAGGCCGGGCGGCGCGGCCCGGGTACGGCCGCCGGGCCGGGCGGTGGCACGGTCGGCGGTGTCGATGCGGGCGGCCGGGGGCCGGGCGGGGACGACCGGGTCGCCGGGCTGGTCGCCGCGCTCGCGTTTCCCGAGCGGGTCGCGCGGGCGCAGGGCGGCTCGTACCTCATGGTGTCCGGGACGCGGGCCGAGGCCGGGGACGGCTCGGCGCTGCGGGGAGCGCCCTGGCTGGCCGTCGCCGTGGCCGACCGCCCGGTGGGCGCGGGGCACGCGCGCGTGCGGCTCGGCGCGGCCGTCGACGAGGACACCGCGCGGCGGGCCGCCACCACCCTGCACGCCGAGGGCGACGAGGTCGGCTGGGCCGACGGCGACGTCGTGGCGAGGCGGGTCGAGCGGCTCGGGGCGGTGGAGCTCACGGTGCGGCCGCTCAGGGACGCCGATCCCGCGCTCGTACGGGAGGCGCTGGTGCGGGGGCTGCGCGAGGAGGGGCTCGGGCTGCTGCGGTGGACGCGCGACGCGGAGGCGCTGCGGCAGCGGCTCGCCTTCCTGCGGCTGCACCTGGGCGATCCCTGGCCGGACGTCGGCGACGACACGCTGCACGCGCGCGTGGACGAGTGGCTGGAGCCCGAGCTGGGCCGGGCCCGGCGGCGGGCCGACCTCGGCCGGATCGACGCCCGGCAGGCGCTGGCGCGTCTGCTGCCGTGGGCGTCGGGGCAGGCCGCACGGCTGGACGAGCTCGCGCCCGAGCGCATCGAGGTTCCGAGTGGCTCCAGGGTCCGCGTGGACTACGGCGATCCGGAGCGACCGGTCCTGGCGGTGAAGCTCCAGGAGATGTTCGGGCTGCAGGAGTCACCGGCGGTGGCGGGCGTGCCGGTGCTCGTGCATCTGCTCTCGCCCGCCGGGCGGCCCGCCGCGGTCACGGCCGACCTGGCGTCGTTCTGGCGGGACGGGTACCGGGCGGTACGGGCCGAACTGCGCGGGCGGTACCCGAAGCATCCGTGGCCCGAGGATCCGGCCGCCGCCGCGCCGACCCGGTACACCAACGCCCGGCTCAGGCGGTGACCCCTTCCGGTTCCGGCCGGCCGGCGGGTGCCGGGTCGTCCGGTCTGCGGCCGCGGGCCTCCAGGTACAGGGACAGCGAGAGCAGGCCGACGCCGAGGACGAGGAGGCCCCAGGGGAGGTACGTGGTCATCAGCAGGATCACCGTGCGGTTCGACTTGACGAGGGAGACCGTCGAGTCGATGTAGTCCTCGCGCATCCTGACGTGCCCGGAGAAGGCGGTCACCTTGTCGCGGCCGTCCAGCAGGGTGCCGCCGCGCAGTTCCTCCCGGTGGATCTCCTCGCCGTACACGGGCGCGCCGGTGACCGGTTCGACCCAGAACCTGCGGACCGTGGTGTACCAACGGGTGGTGCCGGTCCGGGCGACCGACTCCGCGGTGACGCCCTTGACCGGCATGACCCTGGGGAAGGGGACCTCGGTCCAGGGGATGGTCTGCTCGAAGTAGTAGACCTCGACGCCCCGGAAGTCCTGGGTGCCCTTGTAGTGGATGGGGGCGGTGGTGCGGGTCTGCGCGTCGAAGTACTCGTAGTCCCGCTTCTCCGTGCGGAAGGGCCACTTGAACTCGATGCCGTCCCGTCGGACGGGGTCGCCGTCGACGGACTCGCCCGTGGCGTGGACGGGTTCCTGGCTGTGCGCGTCGAAGATGTAGCGCTCCGGCAGCTTGGAGACCATCGTGCCGTCGGGGCCCTCCACGTAGGACAGGGAGTCCCAGACGACGACGTCGCGGCCCGCGGACCGCTCGATCGCCTCGGACGCCTCCACATTGCCCTTGAGGGTCTGCACGACGGTCACCCGGGAGACCTTCTCGGCCTTCATCGTGCCGTAGTCGAGCAGGGTCGCGTTCCTCGCTTCCAGCACCATGTCCTGGTACTGGCCGGCGGGGACCTTGGCCAGTCGCGGGTAGGCGTACCAGCGGAGCAGGGGGGACACCGCCGCGCAGAACACGGCGAGGGCGAGCAGGACGAGGCTGGCCTTGCGTCGCATCTCGGCGGCCCTCCCAGTGCGTCGGGGAACGTCTACGGGTGCTCGGGGACGCTGGTGAGCAGCGGTTCGGGCGAGGTCGTGCCGGACTGAGAGCCCAGGGCCGTGATCGTGAAGACCAGGACGAGCGCGGCGGCCAGTCCGGTCGCGGCGGCGATCAGGGCACGCATGGGAGCCTCCCGGCTGACTGGACAACCTGAACCGGAACGGGAACCAGGAACGAACACTGAACACAGAACACAGAACACAGAACACGGAACCAGGAACTGATACGTCGTCAGGTCGGGGCACCGTAGCAACGGCGGAGCCGGATGAGAACACGTCGCGCACGGACGACGGCGCCCCTCCGCGGGAAAGCCGGAGGGGCGCCGTGCGAACGGGCGGGGACTCAGGAAGCGGCGGCGGCCACCTTCAGCTCCACGGTCAGCGTCGCGCCGCCCGTGGTGGTGACACGGAGCAGGTACGTGCCGACGGTGTCGTCCGCGTACAGCTTCGGCAGCTTGAGCAGACCGGCGGCGTCCGTCCTGAGGCCCGTGAGGGTGCGCACGGCATTGCCGTCCGCGTCCTTGAAGTAGGGGCCCTTGTCGTTCGCGGTGGCGTCCTCGGCCGACTTGACGAGCGTCGCGGTGGCCGCGACACCGCCGGCGACGGCGCCCTTGTAGGTGGCCTTCACCTCGACCTGGTCCGCGAACTCGGCGCCGGGCGTGCAGGTCGGCGCGGTGTCACCGGTGCGGGCGAGGGCGTCGGCCTGGCGGGCGGTGACGGTCGCCGTGTAGTCGAGGGCGGGCACCGAACGGCCCACCACGGTGGCACGGACCGTGAAGTCGCCCGTCTTCTCGCCGGCCACGAGCGCGGGCGCGGTGGCCTTGCCGGCGCTGTCGGTCGTGACGGTGGCGACGCTCTCACCGCCGGCGAAGACGGCGTCCGTGTCGCCGACGACGGTGAACCGCACCCTTACCTTCGCCACCGCCCGGCCCGGCTTCGTCTCGGCCCGCGCGGTGATCTTCCGGGTGAAGGTGTCGCCCGCCGTCGCGGTGAGCTTGCCGGTGCCCGCGTCCTCGAGGTGGTGCACCGTGTCGGTGGGCGTGGGCCGAGGCGTGGTGGGTGGCGTGGTCGGCGGCTTGCTCGGCGGTGTGCTCGGCGTACCGGGCGTGGACGGTGTACCGGGCGTGGACGGCGGCGTGGCGGGGCCCGACGGGTCCTTGCCGCCGGGCTCGCTCGGCTCGGGGGCCGGCGTGCGGGTGACCGGGGGTGTCGGGCCGGGGACCGTGACGGCGGGGGTGTCGCTCCGGTGCGAGGGGATGCTGCCCGTGCCGTCCGGCACCCGGTGGGTGCCCCTGCGGTAGGAGTCCAGCCACGACAGGACGGTGTTGAGGTACGCCGTCGAGTTGTTGTAGCTGAGGATCGAGGCGTTCATCTCCGACTGGACCGACATGTCGTGGTCGAACCGGCACAGGTAGTGGCCGGCGGCCAGCGCCGCGTCGTAGATGTTGTTCGGGTTCTTCGCGCCGTCGCCGTTGCCGTCGCGGCCCGCCCACTCCCAGGTGGAGGGAATGAACTGCATCGGGCCGACCGCGCGGTCGTGCCGGGTGTCGCTGTCGTACGCGCCGTTGTCGGTGTCGGAGATGTTCGCGAAGCCCTGGCCGTTCAGGACCGGGCCGAGGATCGGCCGGTACGTGGTGCCGTCGGCGTCGACCCGGCCGCCGCGGGCGTGACCGGACTCCACCTTGCCGATGGCGGCGAGGAGTTGCCAGGGCAGGTTGCAGCCCGGCTTGGACTCGCGCAGCGAGGCCTCGGCCTGCTTGTAGGCGTCGAGGACCGTCGCGGGGATGTCGGACTCCGCGTCCGCCCCGGTCCCGCCGGCCCCGCCCGGGGCGGGCGTGGCAGTGGGGCTGTTGAGCGGCGGAAGGTCCGTGTAGTAGGGCGAGTTGCCGGTCGCGGTGCCGCCGCCCGCGCCGTCGGCCGAGGAGTCGGAGCCCGCGGTCTGTCTGCCGGGGTCGTCGGCGGTCACTCCCGGTGCCTGGGACGCGGACAGTGCCGCTACCGCGACCGCCGCCACGGCGGTCGTCGCCGCTCCCTTGCGCAGCCTGCCGAAATGCGCCGCCATTGAGTGAACCCCTCCCGTGGCCGACCCTCGCGCTCCGCGCGCTCTTCTCGTCCCGCCGTGCTCCCCGGCACGTGACGCAGGTGACCCTACGACAACTTCCGCCGCCCGGGCACCCGTTCACGCCCGGTTTTCACCGGTTGGCCATATACCCGCTGCCCACGGGCCCGTCGGGGGCGGATCCCCCGGACATTCTCATGGATCCCTCATACTGGCGTGAGTGATCGCCAGGGGCCGCACCACGCGCCCGACGCCCGGCGCAGGGGGACGACGTGCCTTTCACTCTCAGCCACGCGGCGGCCGTACTGCCCGCCGTACGCGGCGACGGGACCGGCCGCGGCCGGCTCGTACCGGCCGTCCTCGTCGCCGGGTCGTTCGCTCCCGACATGACCTACTACGCGGCGAGCGCGCTGCCGGGTGCGATGGAGTTCGGCGGCTTCACCCACTCCTTCACCGGTGTCCTCACCGTCGACGTCCTCATCGCGTGGGCGCTCGTGGGCCTGTGGCTCGTCCTGCGCGAACCGCTGGTCGCCCTGCTGCCGCGGGCCCGGCAGGGGCGCCCGGCGGCCCTGCTGCGCTGCGGGACGCCGCCCGCGCGTCCCGGTCCTTCGCCGGCCTTGTGGTGGTACGTCTCCGCCGTGCTCGGCGCGCTCACGCACGTCGTCTGGGACGCGTTCACGCACCTCGACCGGTGGGGGATGCGGCTGTTCCCCGTCCTCGGCCGGGAGATCGCCGGTTCCCCGCTCTACTGGTACCTGCAGTACGGGGGTTCGGCGGTGGCGGCCGTCGTGATCGTGTCCTTCCTCGTAATCGCGCTCCGGCGGACCTCCCCGGGCGAGCCGGTGGGCGTACCCCTGCTGTCCCGGGCGGACCGGTGGGCGGCGGGCGCGCTCCTCGTGGGCTGTGCCCTCGTGGGCGCGGTGCAGCGGGCCTCGCGCTGGTGGGCGTACTGGGGGTCGGACGCGAAGCTCTGGGAACTCATCCCGACGGTGTGCTTCGGAGCGGGCGCCGGACTCGTGCTCGGCCTGCTCCTGTACGGCACCGGCACCAGGCTGCGCCGCCCGGCCCCGCCCCGGCCGACCGGGACACCGGCGGGACCGAGTCGCGAGAGGGCGCGCTGAGGCGGACCTGCCGGGGGTGCCTCTTCCCGGGGCGGACGGGCTCGGTCCGGCGGCTGCGGAGTGCGCGCGTTGCCCACGCCACCGCGGATGCGTGTTGCCCACGCCTGCGTGGCTCGGCGCCTGCGCGGGTTGGCGCCTTCGCGGCCTCGCGTCGTCCACGCGCGTCGTCCACGCCCACGCGGCCTGGTGATTCGCCTTGCCCACGCCTACGCGGCCTCGGCGTCGCTCGTCGTGGCAACGCGGGCGACGCGGGCGACGCAGCGGGCCAGACGGATACCGCGAGGCCTGCGCCCCCGGTGCCGTCGGACCGTACGGCTCAGGCCGGCCCACCGCCGCCGGGAGGCCCCCCGGTCCGGGCGGGTGAGCACGGCGTGCAGCGTGGGCCGCGCTCCGCGAGTGAGGCCACGGCCCGTCTCCCGGAGCCGGCGCACGAGCGCCGCGCCGGTCAGGCCGGCGACGGCGCTCGTCGGGGCGTCCGGACTTCTCCGGCCCGCGCCGACACAGGTGGGGCCCGCGTGCGCTGTCCGGAACAGGGCGCGCAGCCGCGTCCGCTCCCCCGCCCTGCGTAAGCACGCATGGAGCCTCGCAGCGGGGTCGCGGCGCGGGCGGTTGCGGCGAGGGGCGCGTACCCGGGCGGTACTCGCCCCGGCCGCGAAGACCGGGGCGGGTGTGCGCAGCGTCGCCGCGCGGGCGGCCGCCGAGAAGGGGGTGGCTCTCCCCGGAGGGCGGGGAAGCAGGCGTATACCCATGCCCGCATCCTTACGGGACCCCGCGCCGGGGGGCGCCTTTGCGGGGCCACCCGGGTGACCTCCGCCCTGCGGGGCAACGGGCCGACGGTACGGGGCGTCTGGCCGACGCAGGGAGACGCCGAGCCGGGACCAGCCTGCCCCGGGCCCCCTTCCCGGCCCGCCCGGAAGGGGTGGGACGGATGGTCGGACCCGGCCGGGGGCAATCCGCACCGAACGCCCCCGCCGCTGCCCGCCCCCCACAGCGGGCCGGGGCGCCCGGACAAGACCGCGCTCGTACCCGGGGCCGGTGTCGCCCGGCCTCGGCCCTAGTGCGCCGCCGACTCCCAGTCGGGGCCCGCGCCGACGGACACGTCGAGCGGGGCCCGCAACCGCACCGCGCCCGCCATCTCGCGGCGGACCAGCTCCTCCGTCCGCGCACGCTCGCCGGGGGCGATCTCCAGGACGATTTCGTCGTGGACCTGGAGCAGCATGCGGGACTTCAGACCCGCCTCGCGCAGCGCCCGGTCCACGTTGAGCATCGCGATCTTCACGATGTCGGCGGCCGTGCCCTGGATCGGCGCGTTCAGCGCCATCCGCTCGGCCGCCTCGCGACGCTGGCGGTTGTCGCTGTTGAGGTCGGGCAGATAGCGGCGGCGCCCGAAGAGCGTCGCCGTGTACCCCGTGGCGCGGGCCTCGTCGACGGCGCGCCGCAGATAGTCCCGGACGCCGCCGAAGCGCTCGAAGTACGTGTCCATCAGGGCACGCGCCTCACCGGCGTCGATGTTGAGCTGCTGGGAGAGACCGAAGGCCGACAGCCCGTACGCGAGGCCGTACGACATGGCCTTGATCTTGCGGCGCATCTCCGCGTCGACCGCGGACCGCTCCACGGAGAACACCTGCGAGGCGACCGTGGTGTGCAGGTCCTCGCCGGACGTGAACGCCTGGAGAAGCCCCTCGTCCTCCGACAGGTGCGCCATCACACGCAGCTCGATCTGGCTGTAGTCGGCGGTCATGAGGGACTCGAAGCCCTCGCCGACCACGAACCCGCGGCGGATCGCGCGGCCCTCGTCGGTGCGGACCGGGATGTTCTGCAGGTTCGGGTCCGTGGAGGACAGCCGGCCCGTCGCGGCCACCGTCTGGTTGAAGGTGGTGTGGATGCGGCCGTCCGCGGCGATCGTCTTGATCAGGCCCTCGACCGTCACCCGCAGCTTGGCCTGCTCACGGTGGCGGAGCATGAGCACCGGCAGTTCGTGGTCGGTCTGCGCGGCCAGCCACGCCAGCGCGTCGGCGTCCGTCGTGTAGCCCGTCTTGGTCTTCTTCGTCTTCGGCAGGCCCAGCTCACCGAAGAGGACCTCCTGGAGCTGCTTGGGCGAGCCGAGGTTGAACTCGTGGCCCACCGAGGCGTGCGCCTCCTTCACCGCCTGCTGCACGGCGCCCGCGAACATCTGCTCCATGGCCTCCAGGTGCGCCCGGTCGGCCGCGATGCCGTACCGCTCCAGGCGGGCCAGCAGCGCGGAGGTCGGCAGCTCCATGTCCCGCAGCAGGTCGGCCGAACCGACCTCCTCCAGCTTCTCGCCGAACGCCACGCCCAGATCAAGGATCGCCCGGGCCTGCACCATCAGCGCCTCGGCCTCGGCCTGGTCGTCGGCACCGAAGGCGAGCTGGCCGTCGGCCGCGGCGGCGGGCGCCAGCTCCCGGCCCAGATACTCCAGGGACAGCGCGTCCAGGGCGAAGGAACGACGGCCGGGCTTCACCAGATACGCGGCGAGCGCGGTGTCCATCGTCACACCCTCGACGCTCCAGCCGTGCTCGGCGAAGACCCGCATCACGCCCTTCGCGTTGTGCAGGACCTTCGGCCGGGCGGCGTCGGCGAGCCACCGCGAGAACGCGTTCTCGTCGGCCTCGTCCAGCTGGGACGGGTCGAACCAGGCGGCCTTCCCGTCCGCCGCGGCGAGCGCGACCTCGGCCACCGAGCCCGCGCCCAGCGCCCACGCGTCGACGGTGGCCACGCCGAGGGCGGCCCGGCCGTGCTCGGCGAGCCACGGCTTCAGCTCGCCGGCCCCGAGCACCACGCCGTCCAGCTCCACACCGGGCGCGACCGGCTGGGCCGCCTCGGCCTCCGCCGTCCCCGGGTCCACGGCGAACAGCCGCTCACGCAGTGAGGGATTCCTGATCTCCAGGGTGTCCAGGACCAGCGCGACGGTCTTGCGGTCGTACGGCGCGCGCTCCAGGTCGGCGACCGTCTTCGGCAGCTCGACGTTGCGCTCCAGCTCGGTGAGCCGGCGGTTGAGCTTGACGGACTCCAGGTGGTCGCGCAGATTCTGCCCGGCCTTGCCCTTGACCTCGTCGGCCCGCTCGACCAGCTCCGCGAACGAACCGAACTGGTTGATCCACTTCGCGGCGGTCTTCTCGCCGACACCGGGGATGCCCGGCAGGTTGTCGGACGGGTCACCGCGCAGCGCCGCGAAGTCCGGATACTGCGCCGGCGTCAGCCCGTACTTCTCGAAGACCTTCTCCGGGGTGAAGCGCGTCAGCTCCGAGACACCCTTCGTCGGATAGAGCACGGTCGTGTGCTCGGAGACCAGCTGGAAGGAGTCGCGGTCGCCGGTGACGATCAGCACGTCGAAGCCCGCGGCCTCGGCCTGCGTGGCGAGCGTGGCGATGACGTCGTCCGCCTCGAAGCCGTCCACCGCGAACCGCTCGGCGTGCATCGCGTCGAGCAGCTCACCGATCAGCTCCACCTGCCCCTTGAACTCGTCGGGGGTCTTGGACCTGTTCGCCTTGTACTCGGTGAACTCCTCGGAGCGCCACGTCTTGCGGGACACGTCGAACGCCACCGCGAAATGCGTGGGCGCCTCGTCGCGCAGCGTGTTCGCCAGCATCGACGCGAAACCGTAGATCGCGTTCGTCGGCTGGCCCGTCGCGGTCGTGAAATTCTCCGCGGGGAGCGCGAAGAACGCGCGGTAGGCCAGCGAGTGCCCGTCCATGAGCATCAGCCGCGGACGGCCCGTGCCGGAGGTCTGCTCGGTCTTCTTCGATGCTGTTTCTGCCACGCCCCCGATCCTGCCACGCCGCACTGACAGCCCGAGCCGCCCGGGCCCGGGGCACGGACACCGCCACCGGCGCGTGCGAGGATCGGATCCGCCGCAGGCCCCCGGGGCGGACCCCCGGGACGAGCCGGACACACAGCGCACACGCGTGCACGCGAAAGGGTCGAAGCGATGGCCAGCAAACCGCCCAAGGGTGATCCGGTCCAGGACGCGCCGCAGGTCACCGAACCGAAGCACGCGGCGGCCGGACTGCCCGCCATAGGCCACACGCTGCGCATCGCCCAGCAGCAGATGGGAGTGCGCCGCACCGCCCTGACCCTCCTGCGCGTCAACCAGAAGGACGGCTTCGACTGCCCGGGCTGCGCCTGGCCGGAGCCCGAGCACCGGCACGCGGCGGAATTCTGCGAGAACGGCGCGAAGGCGGTCGCCGAGGAGGCCACCCTGCGCCGGGTCACCCCCGACTTCTTCGCCGCACACCCCGTCTCCGACCTCGCCGGCCGCAGCGGCTACTGGCTGGGACAGCAGGGCCGCCTCACGCAACCCGTCCACCTCGCCGAGGGCGCCGACCACTACGAGCCGGTGACCTGGGAGCGGGCCTTCGACATCATCGCCGAGGAGCTCACCGCACTCGCCTCCCCCGACGAGGCCGTCTTCTACACCTCCGGCCGCACCAGCAACGAGGCGGCGTTCCTCTACCAGCTGTTCGCCCGCGAACTCGGCACGAACAACCTGCCGGACTGCTCGAACATGTGCCACGAGTCCTCGGGCTCCGCGCTCACCGAGACCATCGGCATCGGCAAGGGCAGCGTCCTGCTCGACGACCTGTACCGGGCCGACCTCATCATCGTCGCCGGGCAGAACCCCGGCACGAACCACCCCCGCATGCTGTCCGCACTGGAGAAGGCCAAGGCGAACGGCGCGCGGATCATCACGGTCAACCCGCTGCCGGAGGCGGGACTGGAGCGGTTCAAGAACCCGCAGACCCCCCAGGGCATGATCAAGGGCGCCGCCCTCACCGACCTGTTCCTGCAGATCCGCCTCGGCGGCGACCAGGCCCTCTTCCGCCTCCTCAACAAACTGATCCTTCAGACCGACGGTGCGGTGGACGAGGACTTCGTCCGCGAACACACCCACGGGTACGAGGAGTTCACCGAGGCCGCCCGCGCCGCCGACTGGGACGACACCCTCACCGCGACCGGCCTCACCCGCGCCGAGATCGAGACGGCACTGGAGATGGTCCTCGCCTCCCGCCGCACCATCGTGTGCTGGGCCATGGGCCTCACCCAGCACAAGCACGCGGTGCCGACCATCCGCGAGGTCGTCAACTTCCTCCTGCTGCGCGGCAACATCGGCCGCCCCGGCGCGGGCGTCTGCCCCGTGCGGGGCCACTCCAACGTCCAGGGCGACCGCACCATGGGCATCTTCGAACGCCCCGCCCCCGCCTTCCTGGACGCGCTGGAGAAGGAGTTCGGCTTCGCCCCGCCCCGCGAACACGGCTACGACGTCGTACGCGCCATCCGCGCCCTGCGCGACGGCAGGGCGAAGGTCTTCTTCGCCATGGGCGGCAACTTCGTCTCCGCGTCCCCCGACACCGAGGTCACCGAGGCCGCCATGCGCCGCGCCCGCCTGACCGTCCACGTGTCGACGAAACTGAACCGCTCCCACGTCGTCACCGGCGCGCGCGCCCTGATCCTGCCCACCCTCGGCCGCACCGAACGCGACCTCCAGGACGGCGGCGAGCAGTTCGTGACCGTCGAGGACTCCATGGGCATGGTGCACGCCTCCCGCGGCCGCCTCGCGCCCGCCGGCCCCCACCTGCTGTCCGAACCCGCCATCGTGTGCCGCCTCGCCCGCCGCGTCCTCGGCGACCGCACCCGGACACCCTGGGAGGAGTTCGAGAAGGACTACGCCACGATCCGCGACCGCATCGCCCGCGTGATCCCCGGCTTCCACGACTTCAACGCCCGCGCCGCCGACCCCGCCGGCTTCACCCTCCCGCACGCCCCGCGCGACGAACGCCGCTTCCCCACCGCCACCGGCAAGGCCAACTTCACCGCCGCCCCCGTCGAACACCCCCGGCTGCCCGAAGGCCGCCTCCTGCTGCAGACCCTGCGCTCCCACGACCAGTACAACACCACCATCTACGGCCTGGACGACCGCTACCGCGGCATCAGGAACGGCCGCCGCGTCGTCCTCGTCAACCCGGACGACGCCCGCGCACTCGGCGTCGCCGACGGCTCGTACGTCGACCTCGTCGGCGAATGGCACGACGGCGTCGAACGCCGCGCGCCCGGCTTCCGCGTCGTGCACTACCCGACCGCCCGGGGCTGCGCCGCCGCGTACTACCCGGAGACCAACGTCCTCGTCCCGCTGGACGCGACCGCCGACACCAGCAACACCCCGGCGAGCAAGTCCGTCGTCGTCCGTCTGGAACAATCGGCGACCGACTGAGCGTTTGCTCAGCGACAGCGATCCACGACGAAGTGATCCACGACGAACGGAGCCCGGCCCCATGGGCGAGCAGCACACCGTGAAGTTCCCGCAAGAGGTCATCGACGAATACGCCTCCCTCGGCGTCGACCTGCCCGCGCTCTTCTCCGCGGGCCACCTCGGCACCCGCATGGGCGTGCAGATCCTCGAAGCCTCCGCCGACCGCGTCGTGGGCACCATGCCCGTCGAAGGCAACACCCAGCCGTACGGCCTCCTGCACGGCGGCGCCTCCGCCGTCCTCGCCGAGACCCTCGGCTCCATCGGCGCCATGCTCCACGGCGGCAGCTCCAAGCTCGCCGTCGGCGTCGACCTGAACTGCACCCACCACCGCGGCGCACGCTCCGGACTGGTCACCGGCGTGGCCACCCCGCTGCACCGGGGGCGGTCGACGGCGACGTACGAGATCGTGATCAGCGACGAGGACGGGCGGCGCGTGTGCAGCGCGCGGCTGACCTGCATGCTGCGCGACGTGAACCCGGGCGACGCGGAGCGGGTGCGCTCGGCCTGACGCCGTGGGGAGACCGGACGGGTCACGCGGCCGCCGGGGCCCGCTCCGGCGGGCCGTCTCCGGTCACAGAGCGGGCCCGGCGGTCGCGGTGCGTGACCTGACGGCCCTCCCGGGGGTCCGCCGCCGGACCGGTTCCGTACGCGACCCCTGGCTCGAACCGGCACACAGGCCCTAGCGTCGGGGTATGGGAACGGGAGGAACCCCCCGGGCGGCAGTCGCGCTCGGGCTCGTGCCGGCACTGGCGCTGCTGACCGGCACCCTGATCACCGGATGCGGAAAGTCCGGTTCCGAAGGCACCGCCACCGCAAGCACGACGTCCGCCTCCGCCTCGGCCACACCCCCCGAGGACCTGTGCACGCGGCTCGTCGCCCACTGGTCGCGCGAGGTGCTGGACGACAACACCTACGGTGACTACCAGTCGATGGGGCTGTCCAACGGGCAGTACGAGATCCTGCGACACGTCGTGGACGCCGCACGGACCGAACGCAAGCGCCAAAACCCCACGGCCGCCGAGGAGTTGATCGACCGCGAGGCCCGCAAGGGCTGCGCGGCGTGGTACCGCACCGGCGGCCCGGCCGACGGACCGTGGCAGTGAGCGGCATCGGGCCCGTCGAACCGGGCGAGGGCACGCGGGCATTCGACGCTCCGGAACCCAACCCCCCTTCCCCACGCGACCGTTCACGTGGCCGCATCGCAGACCGGTACGCCCGCCACCGGCGCCCCGTGCTCGCCGCGGCCACGGCCGCCGCCCTGCTCGCGAGCGGCGGACTCCTCTACGCCACCCGGCCGCACAAGACCCCCTCACCACCCCCGGCGTTGCCGCCGTACCCCTCCCAGTCCGTGGACGTCACCTACCTCGAAGAGGCGTCCGCCCCCGGGGGAGTCGGCCCCAGGAGCTTCAGCTTCGCCGTCGAGGTGCGCGTCCTTTCCGGCCCCCCGGTCACCGTGACGCGCATGACCCAGCCCTATGCCGGCCTGTCGCTGACGTCGGCACCGCGCGCCCCGTTCCGGACGACGGCAGGATCCAGCCGCAGGATCGTCGTCACCCTGCACGTCACGGACTGCCGGAAGGCTCCGAAAGACGCCGGACTGCCTTTCCTCGACGTAACTCTGCGTAATACGCGCGCAATACAGGCCCACAGTTTCATCCTCGGCACACGCTATGCCCAGCACCTCTCAGCAGCCCTGCAAGTCGCCTGCAGCAACGATTTTCGGTAATTACCAAAAGACTCGAGACGCCTGAACAAGCCCGGCCGGGTCCTGCATGTTCTCAGCATGCGGACAGGGCGAATCCGCCGTAAGCGCGCTGTACCGCCCAGGAAGCACCGCTCTGCATTACGTCGTGTCATAACAAGAGCGTCACAGCCTCCGCCAGACCCTCCTCGATGTTCCTCACACCCGCCTAGAGTCACGGCCAGTCACCGCGCCCCGGAAAATCACTTCGGCCCAGCGCACCGACTCGGTCTTTCCAGGGGGAAGGGCCGTGCCAGGGAAAGGACTGATCGTGCGCCAACGTTCGCTCATCGCCATCACCGCCGCGCTGGCGGCGGGAGCACTCACCCTCACCGCCTGCGGTTCGCGCGACGACGACGGCGGTTCGGACTCCGACAACGGCGGCGGCACCACCGTCACCATCGGAGTCGACGCCCCGCTGACCGGCGACCTGTCCGCGCTGGGCCTGGGTATCAAGAACTCGGTCGACCTCGCCGCCAAGACGGCCAACAAGGACAAGCTCGTCGACGGAGTCACCTTCAAGGTGGAAGCACTCGACGACCAGGCGCAGCCCTCCTCGGGCCAGCAGAACGCCTCGCAGTTCGTCGCCGACAAGAACGTCTACGGCGTCGTCGGCCCGCTGAACTCCTCCGTCGCGGAATCCATGCAGAAGGTCTTCGACGACGCCAAGCTCGTCCAGATCTCGCCCGCCAACACCGGCCCCGGCCTGACCCAGGGCGCCGACTGGCAGAAGAAGAAGGTCCGCACGTACAAGTCGTACTTCCGCACCGCGACCACGGACGCCATCCAGGGCCCGTTCGCCGCGCAGTACGTCTACAACGACGCCAAGAAGAAGAAGGTCTTCGTCATCGACGACAAGAAGACCTACGGCGCCGGTCTCGCCGCCACCTTCACCGAGGAATTCAAGAAGGTCGGCGGCAAGGTGGTCGGCTCCGACCACATCGACCCCGACACCAAGGACTTCTCCGCGGTCGCCACCAAGGTCAAGAACTCCGGCGCCGACGTCGTCTACTACGGCGGCGAGTACCCCCAGGCCGGCCCGCTCAGCAAGCAGATCAAGGCCTCCGGCGCCAAGGTCCCGCTCGTCGGCGGCGACGGCATCTACGACCCGACCTTCATCAAGCTCGGCGGCGCCAAGAGCACCGGCGACCTGGCCACCTCCGTCGGCGCCCCGGTCGAGGAACTCCCCTCCGCCAAAGAATTTGTCGCCGACTACAAGGAAGCCGGCTACAAGGAGGAGTACGCGGCATACGGCGGCTACTCCTACGACGCCGCCTGGGCCATCATCCAGGCCGTCAAGCAGGTCGTCGAGGACAACGACGGCAAGCTGCCGTCCGACGCCCGCGCGAAGATCACCGCCGCCGTCCAGAACGTCTCCTTCGACGGTGTGACCGGCAAGGTCTCCTTCGACGAGTTCGGTGACGCCACCAACAAGCAGCTCACCGTGTACGCCGTCGAGAACGGCGCCTGGAAGGCCGTGAAGTCCGGCACCTACACCGGCTGACCCACCCCCGAACCACCGATGAGCCGCGCGGGGCGCCGCACCACAGGCGCCCCGCGCGGACTCACATCCGGGTCACCCCCGGTCACATCCGTCGAACGTCCGAAAGTCTCGGAGGACATTGCGGTGAACGAACTGCCGCAGCAGCTGGTCAACGGCCTGCTACTGGGATCCATGTACGGGCTCGTCGCCATTGGCTACACAATGGTCTACGGCATCGTCCAGCTCATCAACTTCGCCCACGGCGAGATCTTCATGATCGGAGGCTTCGGCGCCCTCACGGTCTACCTCTACGTCCTGCCCGACGGCACGACCATGTGGATCGCACTGCCGCTCATGCTCCTGGGCGCCGTCCTCGCCGCAGTCGTCGTCGCCGTGGGAGCGGAACGATTCGCCTACCGGCCCCTGCGCACCGCCCCACGCCTGGCCCCCCTCATCACCGCCATCGGCCTCTCCCTCGCCCTCCAGCAGGCCGTATGGGCCTGGTACCCCGGCGCCAAGGAATCCATCAACTTCCCCGAGATCGACGGCGGCCCCTTCGAGATCGGCAGCGTCACCATCCAGACCGGCGACGTGTTCCTCCTCGTCGCCGCCCCCATCAGCATGGCGATCCTCGCCTACTTCGTCATGAAGACCCGCACCGGACGCGGCATGCAGGCCACCGCCCAGGACCCCGACACCGCCAAGCTCATGGGCATCAACACCGACCGCATCATCGTGGTCGCCTTCGCCCTCGGCGCCGCCTTCGCCGCCGTTGGAGCCGTCGCCTACGGCCTCAAATACGGCCAGGTCCAGTTCCGCATGGGCTTCATCCTCGGCCTCAAGGCCTTCACCGCAGCCGTCCTCGGCGGCATCGGCAACATCTACGGCGCCATGATCGGCGGCCTCGTCCTCGGCATCGCCGAAACCATGGCCACCGCCTACATCGCCGACGTCCCCGGCATGGACCAGCTCGGCGGCCAGTCCTGGGCCAACGTCTGGGCGTTCGTACTCCTCATCCTCGTGCTCCTCCTCAGGCCGCAGGGCCTGCTCGGCGAGCGCGTCGCGGACAGGGCGTGACACCGATGACCACACAGACCACACCACCCCAGACCCCCACCGCCCCCACCAGCGGCACCCCCAAGGGCCTCATCGGCATACCGCCCACCACCGGCCGCGCACTCGCCACCGGCGGCGGCGTCCTCACCATCATCTCCACCTTCCTCGCCTGGACCTGGACCTCCGCCTTCCCCGGCGACCTCACCGTCTACGGCTACCCGGGCGGCCTCCAGGTCCTCGTCCTCATCGGCGGCATCCTCACCACCCTCCTCGGCCTCGCCTCCTACGGCGTCATGGGCCTGGGCTGGCTCACCCCCGCCGGCGCCGACGGCGCCCTCAAACTCGCCGCACTCGGCACCTTCACCACCGCCTGGTTCACCGTCATCGCCATCACCGTCAACCTCGGCGGAGTCGTCAACCTCGAACCCGGCGGCTACATCGCCGCCGCCGTCACCCTCATCGCCCTCCTCGGCGCACTCTCCCTGCCCTTCGAACGCCCGGCCCCCGACCCGGTCGACCCCGAAGACACCCAATGGGAGCAGTTCCTGCACCACGCCCGCCACGCCGGCGCCGTCACCAGGGCCACCTTCGCAAGCGGCCCCGCCCGCCCCGCCCGCGACATCCCCGCATACGCCGAGATCCTCGTGATCATCCTGGCCATGGCCCTCGGCCTCACGATCTTCACCTACGGCATCGGCACCGAATACGACGAACTCTTCGTCGGCTTCCTCATCACCGTCGGCTTCGGCTTCGCCGCCCTCGCCAAGACCGGGCTCGTGGCCCGGGTCTCGGCCATCACCACCAAGCACCGCACCATCACCATGACCGGTGCCTTCGTCGCCGCAGCAGCCTTCCCCTTCACCCAGTCCGACGACCGCTACGCGACCATCGGCGTCTACATCCTCATCTTCGCCACCGTCGCCCTCGGCCTCAACATCGTCGTCGGCCTCGCCGGCCTCCTCGACCTCGGATACGTCGCCTTCCTCGGCGTCGGCGCCTACACCGCAGCCCTGGTCTCCGGCTCCCCCTCCTCCCCCCTCCACGTCCACTGGCCCTTCTGGGCCTCCGCCATCGCCGGCGCCGTCGTCGCCATGATCTTCGGCGTCATCATCGGCGCCCCCACCCTCCGCCTCCGCGGCGACTACCTCGCCATCGTCACCCTCGGCTTCGGAGAGATCTTCCGCATCACCGTCCTCAACATGGACGGCACCTCCGGCCCCGACGTCACCAACGGCTCCAACGGCATCTCCTCGATCCCGAACCTCAGCATCTTCGGCTTCGACTTCGGCCAGGAACACAGCCTCGGCGGCTTCACCATCGCGCGATTCGCCAACTACTTCCTGCTGATGCTGCTCATCACCTTCATCGTCGTCATCGTCTTCCGACGCAGCAGCGACTCCCGCATCGGCCGCGCCTGGATCGCCATCCGCGAAGACGAGACCGCCGCACTCGCCATGGGCATCAACGGCTTCCGCGTCAAACTCATCGCCTTCGCCCTCGGCGCCTGCCTCGCCGGCCTCGCCGGCTCCGTCCAGGCACACGTCACCTACACCGTGACCCCCGAGCAGTACCAATTCGCCCACGTCGTCCCCCCCAACTCGGCCTTCCTCCTCGCAGCGGTCGTCCTCGGCGGCATGGGCACCATCAGCGG
Organism: Streptomyces sp. NPDC005551; assembly: GCF_042871785.1. NCBI lineage: Bacteria > Bacillati > Actinomycetota > Actinomycetes > Kitasatosporales > Streptomycetaceae > Streptomyces > Streptomyces sp. NPDC005551. Next base: position 88,193 of record NZ_JBIAJE010000013.1, read on the forward strand.
ACCCCTCGTCGGCGCCGCCCTCCTCTACCTCATCCCCGCCAAACTCCAGTTCCTCGGCGACTACCAACTCCTCGCCTTCGGCATCACGCTGGTCCTCCTGATGCGCTTCCGCCCCGAAGGCCTCATCCCCAACCGGCGGCGCCAGCTCGAATTCCACGAAGAGGCAGAAGCACCCGCAGTCCTCAGCAAGGCAGGGGCCTGACCACCATGACGACCGACACCACCACCAAAGACACCACCCCGGGCGCCCACACCCCCGGCGAACCCGTCCTCAACGCCCGCGGCGTCACCATGCGCTTCGGCGGCCTCACCGCCGTCCGCAACGTCGACCTCACCGTCAACGCCGGAGAAATCGTCGGCCTCATCGGCCCCAACGGCGCCGGCAAGACCACCTTCTTCAACTGCCTGACCGGCCTCTACATCCCCACCGAGGGCGAAGTCCGCTACAAAGGCAACATCCTGCCGCCCAAGTCCTACAAGGTCACCGCAGCCGGCATCGCCCGCACCTTCCAGAACATCCGCCTGTTCGCCAACATGACGGTCCTGGAAAACGTGCTCGTCGGCCGCCACACCCGCACCAAAGAAGGCCTCTGGTCGGCACTGCTGCGCGGCCCCGGCTTCCACAAGGCCGAAGCAGCCTCCCGCGCCCACGCCATGGAACTCCTCGAGTTCGTCGGACTGGACGCCAAGGCCGAACACCTCGCCCGCAACCTCCCCTACGGCGAGCAGCGCAAGCTCGAAATCGCCCGCGCCCTGGCCAGCGAACCCGGCCTGCTCCTCCTCGACGAGCCCACCGCCGGCATGAACCCCCAGGAAACACGGACGACCGAAGAACTCGTCTTCGCCATCCGCGACCGCGGCATCGCCGTCCTCGTCATCGAGCACGACATGCGCTTCATCTTCAACCTCTGCGACCGCGTCGCCGTCCTCGTCCAGGGCGAAAAACTCGTCGAAGGCGACAGCGCCACCGTCCAGGGCGACGAACGCGTCATCGCCGCCTACCTCGGCGAACCCTTCGAAGGCGCCCCCGGCAACGAGGAAGCCACCGAAGTCGAGAACGCCGAGGCAAAGGCCGCCCCCACCACGGACGCCGCGCCCGCCAAGGAGAACGACCGATGACCGCACTCCTCGAGGTCGAGGACCTCCGCGTCGCCTACGGCAAGATCGAAGCCGTCAAGGGCATCTCGTTCAAGGTCGAAGCAGGCGAAGTCGTCACCCTCATCGGCACCAACGGCGCCGGCAAGACCACCACCCTGCGCACCCTCTCCGGCCTCCTCAAGCCCGCCGGCGGCCAGATCAAGTTCAACGGCAAGTCACTCAAGAAGACCCCCGCCCACCAGATCGTCTCCCTCGGACTCGCCCACTCCCCCGAGGGGCGGCACATCTTCCCCCGCATGTCGATCGAGGACAACCTCCGCCTCGGCGCCTTCCTCCGCAACGACAAAGCAGGCATCGAGAAGGACATCCAGCGCGCCTACGACCTCTTCCCCATCCTCGGGGAACGCCGCAAGCAGGCCGCCGGAACCCTCTCCGGCGGCGAACAGCAGATGCTCGCCATGGGCCGGGCCCTCATGTCCCAGCCCAAACTCCTCATGCTCGACGAACCCTCCATGGGCCTCTCACCGATCATGATGCAGAAGATCATGGCCACCATCGCCGAACTCAAGTCCCAGGGCACCACCATCCTGCTCGTCGAACAGAACGCCCAGGCGGCGCTCTCCCTCGCCGACCAGGGACACGTCATGGAAATCGGCAACATCGTCCTCTCCGGCAGCGGACGGGACCTCCTCCACGACGAGTCCGTCCGCAAGGCCTACCTCGGCGAAGACTGACCCACCCACCCCACCCGGGGCACACGAAGAGGCCCGCACCCCACCAACGGGGTCGCGGGCCTCTCGCACCACCCACCAGGCCGAACCGGCGGACTAACCCTTCGACGCCTTCTTCTCCTCCGCGTCCTGGATGACCGCCTCCGCCACCTGCTGCATCGACATCCGCCGATCCATCGACGTCTTCTGGATCCACCGGAACGCCGCCGGCTCCGACAGCCCGTACTCCGTCTGCAGCACCGACTTCGCCCGGTCCACCAGCTTCCGCGTCTCCAGCCGCTGACTCAGGTCAGCGACCTCCCTCTCCAACTCCTTCAGCTCCGTGAACCGCGACACCGCCATCTCGATCGCCGGCACCACGTCACTCTTGCTGAACGGCTTCACCAGGTACGCCATCGCACCCGCGTCCCGCGCCCGCTCCACCAGATCACGCTGCGAGAACGCCGTCAGCATCAGCACCGGCGCGATGCTCTCCTCGGCGATCTTCTCCGCCGCCGAGATCCCGTCCAGCTTCGGCATCTTCACATCGAGGATCACCAGGTCCGGCTTGTGCTCCCGGGCCAGCTCGACGGCCCGCTCACCGTCGCCCGCCTCACCGACGACCGTGTAGCCCTCCTCCTCCAGCATCTCCTTGAGGTCGAGACGGATCAGGGCCTCGTCCTCGGCGATGACGACACGGGTCGTCAGCGGAGGCACGTGCGACTTGTCGTCGTCGGGCGCGTCCACGGGCTGGGGCGACTCGGGGGCGGTCACGGGGTGCTCCTCGTTCCAGGGCAGGCAAGTACTGCTCCCAAGAGCGTACCTAGCTGCGGTAAGGTGGTCGGGCAGCGGGTCGGCGTGAACCTTTGATTCGCTGGGCCCCGGTAGCCCAATTGGCAGCAGGCAATGGATTCAAAACCCATACAGTGTCGGTTCGAGTCCGACCCGGGGCACTTTTCCTTCGATCCCAAGGTCAGCATTCGGTAGCGGATGTCCACGTTCTCGTGAACATCCGCCTTTTGCTGTCCGCCCTCCCGATCTCTTTTCACAGACTGTTCGCATGTACGACATCGGCACGCGTAAGCGAGCACTCTCACTGCTGGAACAGGGCCGCAGCCTGAACTCGGTGAGCCGGGAAACGGGCATCTCCCGTTCAGCCATCCGCTCCTGGCAGGGCCGCCTCGAACCGCTGCCCCGCATGGCGCCTCGGCCTCCCGGCCCACCGGCTGACCAAGCCGCGTACGCCTACCTGCTGGGCCTTTATCTTGGTGACGGTTGCATCAGCGCTCATCCGCGGCGTGCTGGCCACTACCTTCGCATCGCCTGTGCCGATACGTGGCCGGGGCTCGTCGCGGCCTGCGAAGCCGCTGTGCGTGCAGTCAGCCCGGCGGGCAGCGCCAACCGCGTACAAGCTCACGGCTACGTGTCAGTCGTCGGCTACTACGCGCACTGGCCCTGCCTCTTCCCCCAGCACGGCCCCGGTAAGAAGCACGAGCGGCCGATCGTGCTCGCGGGCTGGCAGCAGGAGATCGTCGACGCTCACCCCTGGGAGTTCGTCCGGGGGCTCGTCCACTCCGACGGGTGCCGGATCACCAACTGGACGACCCGCGTCGTCGCCGGGCAGCGCAAGCGCTACGAGTACCCCCGGTACTTCTTCACCAACGTCTCCGACGACATCCGTCGGCTGTACACGGACACCCTCGACAAGCTCGGTGTCGCGTGGACGCACTGCACCCGGCACGGGAACGCCTACAACATCTCCGTGGCCCGCAGGAACGACGTGGCCCGGATGGATGCGCACGTGGGTCCCAAGTACTGAGTCCGGCGCGGTGGGCCCCTCCTCATGAGGGGCCCGGGGCCGGTCACTTGGGGGCGTCGTCCTCGCCGATGTGGTGGACGCGGACGAGGTTGGTCGAGCCGGAGACGCCGGGCGGGGAGCCGGCGGTGATCACGACCATGTCGCCCTGCCGGCAGCGCCCGATCTTCAGGAGCTGCTCGTCGACCTGGTCGACCATGGCGTCGGTGGATTCGACGTGCGGCCCGAGGAAGGTCTCGACGCCCCAGGTGAGGGTGAGCTGGGAGCGGGTCGCGGGGTCGGGCGTGAACGCCAGGAGAGGGATCGGCGAGCGGTAGCGGGACAGGCGCCGGACGGTGTCGCCGGACTGGGTGAAGGCGACGAGGAATTTGGCGCCGAGGAAGTCGCCGATGTCGGCGGCGGCGCGGGCGACGGCGCCGCCCTGGGTGCGGGGCTTGTTGCGCTCGGTGAGGGGCGGGAGTCCCTTGGCGAGGATGTCCTCTTCGGCGGCTTCGACGATGCGGGACATGGTGCGCACGGTCTCGACGGGGTATGCGCCGACGCTGGTCTCGCCGGAGAGCATGACGGCGTCGGTGCCGTCGATGACGGCGTTGGCGACGTCGGAGGCCTCGGCGCGGGTGGGGCGGGAGTTCTCGATCATGGAGTCGAGCATCTGGGTGGCGACGATGACGGGTTTGGCGTTGCGCTGGGCGAGTTTGATGGCGCGTTTCTGGACGATGGGGACCTGTTCGAGGGGCATTTCGACGCCGAGGTCGCCGCGGGCGACCATGATGCCGTCGAACGCGGCGACGATGTCGTTGATGTTGTCGACGGCCTGGGGTTTTTCGACTTTGGCGATGACGGGGAGGCGGCGGCCTTCTTCGTCCATGATGCGGTGGACGTCGTCGATGTCGTGTCCGCTGCGGACGAAGGAGAGGGCGATGACGTCGAAGCCGGTGCCAAGGGCCCAGCGGAGGTCTGCTTCGTCCTTGTCGGAGAGGGCGGGGACGGAGACGGCGACGCCGGGGAGGTTGAGGCCTTTGTGGTCGGAGACCATGCCGCCTTCGATGACGGCGGTGTGGACCTTCGGGCCTTCGACGGCGGTGACTTCGAGGCAGACCTTGCCGTCGTCGACGAGGATGCGTTCGCCGGGGGTGACGTCGGTGGCGAGTCCGTCGTAGGTGGTGCCGCAGATGTGGCGGTCGCCTTCGGTGTCGGGTTCGACGGTGATGGTGAAGGTGTCGCCGCGTTCGAGGAGTACGGGTCCTTCGCGGAAGCGGCCGAGGCGGATCTTCGGGCCTTGCAGGTCGGCGAGGATTCCGACGCTGCGGCCGGCGTCGTCGGAGGCTTTTCGTACGCGCTGGTAGCGCTCCTCGTGCTCGGCGTAGGTGCCGTGGCTGAGGTTGAATCGGGCTACGTCCATTCCGGCTTCGACCAGTGCTTTGATCTGGTCGTACGAGTCGGTGGCGGGCCCCAGAGTGCAGACGATTTTTGCTCGGCGCATGGTCTGAGCCTAGGCCTTACCGGTGGGTAGCGAATTGGGTGTGTGTGTCTGTCCAACAGCCTTTGGGTGAAGGGCTGTTGACGGGTGTTGAATTGTGCGTGGGGTCGCTCCGATGAGCGCTGCGGTACTACAAATTCGGGGGTGCCATGGTGAATCGGGCGGTGACCTCGGCGTGGATGTGCTGGCGCTGGGGTTCGAGGTCGAGGGGTGCGGTGTCGTCGGGGGTTGCGCCGGCGTAGGTCATGGTGCGCAGGGTGCGGTCGGCGGGGTATGGCCGGGTGGGGTCGGTGTCGGTGAGTTCGATGAGTGCGGTGAGGGTGGTGCCGAGGGCTTCGGCGTATTCGCGGGCGCGCTGGACGGCGTCGTGGACGGCTTGGCGGCGGGCTTGCCGGTAGGCGGGTGAGGTGGGGCGCAGGGTCCAGGTGGGGCCGTCGACGCGGGTGAGTTCGAGGTCGGCGAGGCGGGTGGTGAGTTCGCCGAGTGCGGTGAAGTCGGCGAGTTCGGCGGTGAGGTGGATGTGGCCGTGGTAGGCGCGGATGCGTTCGCCGCGGCTGTGTTTGGTGAGTTCGGGGCTGATGGTGAGGGTGCCGGTTTCGAGGTGTTCGACGGTGTCCGCGTAGGTTTTGATGAGGTCGAGGGTGGTGGTGTTGCGGCGGGTGAGGTCGGCGAGGGTGTCGTGCCGGTTGGTGCCGCGGGCGCTGACGGTGATGTCGATGCGGGCGGTTTCGGGGGCGGTTTCGAGGTGGGCTTCGCCGCGGACGGTGAGGTGGGGGGTTTCGGGGGTGGCGTGGGCGGATGTGGCCCTGGGGTCGTCCGGGGTGGGGGTCATACGTCCCACTGTGGCACTGCTGGGCGCGTTCTGGGGGTTTGCTGGTCACCGGATCGAAACCTGCGGGATCTGTTCGGGGGTGTGGTGGGTGGGTGAGAATCTACGCGCGTCGTTGACCATCGCCCCAAGGAGCCACAGATGCCGTTGAACCGCCGGAAGTTCCTGAAGAAGTCCGCTGTGACGGGTGCCGGGGTGGCGTTGGCCGGTGGGGTCGGTGCGCCGGCTGCTGAGGCTGCGGCCGGGGGGAGCGGGAAGCGGCCGAAGCGGTATGCGCTGACGGTGATGGGGACGACCGATCTGCACGGGCATGTCTTCAACTGGGACTACTTCAAGGACGCGGAGTATTCCGACGCCAAGGGCAACGCGATGGGTCTGGCGCGGATTTCGACGCTGGTGGACCAGGTGCGGGCGGAGAAGGGGCGCCGGAACACGTTGTTGCTGGATGCGGGCGACACGATTCAGGGCACTCCGCTGACGTACTACTTCGCGAAGGTGGATCCGATCACCGCGAAGGGTGGTCCGGTGCATCCGATGGCGCAGGCGATGAACGCGATCGGTTATGACGCGGTGGCGCTCGGCAATCATGAGTTCAATTACGGGATCGAGACGCTGCGGAAGTTCGAGTCGCAGTGTGATTTCCCGTTGCTGGGTGCGAACGCGCTGGACGCGAAGACGTTGAAGCCGGCTTTCCCGCCGTATTTCATGAAGAAGTTCCATGTGCCGGGTCTGCCGCCGGTGCGGGTGGCGGTGCTGGGGTTGACGAATCCGGGTATCGCGATCTGGGACAAGGCGTATGTGCAGGGGAAGTTGACGTTCCCGGGGCTTGAGGAGCAGGCGGCGAAGTGGGTGCCGAAGCTGCGGTCGATGGGTGCGGACGTGGTGGTGGTGTCGGCGCACAGTGGTTCGTCGGGTACGTCGTCGTACGGTGACCAGTTGCCGTACGTGGAGAATTCGGCGGCTCTGGTGGCGCAGCAGGTGCCGGGGATCGACGCGATTCTGGTGGGGCACGCGCATGTGGAGATTCCGGAGCTGAGGGTGACGAACGCGGCGACGGGCCGGACGGTCGTGCTGTCGGAGCCGTTGTGCTACGCGGAGCGGCTGTCGCTGTTCGACTTCGAGTTGGTCTTCGAGAAGGGCCGGTGGCGGGTCGAGTCGGTGGCGGCGTCGCTGCGGGATTCGAAGTCGGTGGCGGACGATCCGCGGATCACGAAGCTGCTGAAGGCGGAGCACGACGCGGTGGTGGCGTATGTCAACCAGGTGGTGGGGACGGCGACGCGGACGCTGACGACGGTGGAGGCGCGGTTCAAGGACGCGCCGATCATCGATCTGATCACGAGGGTGCAGGAGGACGTGGTCAGGGCGGCGCTGGCGGGGACGGAGTACGCGTCGTTGCCGGTGATCGCGCAGGCGTCGCCGTTCTCGCGTACGTCGGAGATTCCGGCGGGTGAGGTGACGATCCGGGATCTGTCGAGTCTGTATGTGTACGACAACACGTTGGTGGCGAAGTTGCTGACGGGTGCGCAGGTGCGGGCGTATCTGGAGTATTCGGCGGAGTACTTCGTGCGGACGGCGGCGGACGCGGTGGTGGATCCGGAGAAGCTGACGAACGCGAACAACCGGCCGGACTACAACTACGACTACGTGTCGGGGCTGCGGTACGACATCGACATCGCGCAGGCGCCGGGTTCGCGGATCAAGAACCTGTCGTTCAACGGTGCGCCGTTGTCGGACGGTGAGCGGTTCGTGTTCGCGGTGAACAACTACCGGGCGAACGGTGGCGGTGCGTTCCCGCATGTGGCGTCGGCGAAGGAGCTGTGGTCGGAGTCGACGGAGATCCGTACGCGGATCGCCGAGTGGGTGACGGCGAAGGGTGTGCTGGACCCGGCGGAGTTCGCGTCGGTGGACTGGCGGCTGACGCGGGACGGTGTGCCGGTCTTCTAGGTCCGGGAGTATCTGGGTGTTGTTCGGCCGGGGCGGTGGTGGTGCGCCCCGGCCGTGTGTGTGTCGGGTCAGTGTCCGGTGGGTGGCAGCAGGGAGACGATCTTGCTGCCGTTGCGGGTGATCAGGGTGTCCTCGTAGCGGAGGAGCTGGGGGGAGGGCCCGTAGTGGGGTCCGGTTTCCGGGGGGTCGATGTGGGTGTGCCAGACCTGTTTGCCGGTGCGCAGGTCGAGGCCGGACAGGTCACCGTTCGGGCCGTAGAAGTACACGGTTCCCTGTGCCGCGGACACGACGGGAGAGGCGATGCCGGTCATCGTGTCACTCGGGGGCATCTTGATGCCGGCGGGGCTGGTCCAGAGGGTTTTTCCGGTGGTGGGTGAGTAGGCCGTGGCTGTGCCTTTCCAGGTGACGGCGATGAGGTGGTCGCCTACGAGGTCCAGCTTGGCGAGTCGGCCTTCGAGCGGGTAGGGGTGTGTGGTCCGCTCTCCCGTTTTGGTGAAGGTGGTGACCCGGCGGTTCTGGCCGGGCGTGCTGTTGTCCTCGAGGAGGACGAGCCGGTTCCGGGAGGTTCCGAGGAGCTGCTGCCTGCCGGGGACGGTCGTGGTCTTCTCGGTGATTCCGGTTTCGGGGTCGAGCCGGAGGAGTTCGGAGTCGTGCGGTTTCTCGGTGTCCCGGGTGCACAGGAGGTGGGGTGTGCCGCTGAGGACCGCTCGTTGGCAGACGGTGCCCTTGTCCCAGGTGTGGCGCCATTTCTCCTTGCCGGTCAGCGGGTCCAGGGCGGACATGGTGCGCAGTGTCGGGGTGTTGGCGAGGACGGCGCCGTCGATGAGCATGGCGGCCTGGTCGGTGCGGTCGTCCTGCGGCATCTCGGCCTTCCACAGCGTGGTGCCGTTGTCGGCGTCCACCGCCATCAGGTCGGTGCCGCCGGCGTAGTCGCCGTCCGGCGTGTTGTGCGCGGTGTGGTTGCGGTAGGTGTAGATGACGCCGTCGCGCGCGGCGAACGGGCCGCTGATGCCGTCGCCTTCGCGGTTGACCTTGACCGTCCACAGGCGTTTCCCGGTGTTGGCGTCGAATTTGGCGACGTCGTACTTGGTTCCGCTGCAGTACAGGGCGGAGCCGTCGACGAGGCAGTGTCGTTCGGTGGCGCCGGGGGTGGCGTTCCGCCACGGCTGCCAGCCCTGCGGGGACGCCGCCGGACGTGTGGGCGGGGGTTGTTCCGTCGTGGTGCCGGCGTCGAGGCCGAAGACCGCTCCGGCGGTGATCGCGGTGACGGCGGCCACCGCGCCCGCGGCCTGGGTGAGGCGACGCCTGGTGTGTCGCCGTACGACTTTCTCGGCCAGGTCTCCGGGGGCTCGCACCCGGTCGAGGGCGACCGCGTGCAGTGTCTCCCGGACCTTTTCCTCCACGTGCTCCGTCGTCATCCCTGGATCCCCTCAGAGGTGTAGCTGAGCTGCTGCGTTTGTCCCGTGGGCTGTCCGGGTCCGAGTTCCGGTACGAGCGTCCGGAGTTTGGCGAGCGAGCGGTGTGCCGTGCTGCGTACGGTGCCGACCGGGCAGCCGAGCAGCGTCGCGACCTCGGCTTCCGGCAGGTCCTCGAAGTAGCGGAGCACGACCACGGCGCGTTGCCGTTTGGTGAGCCGGCCGAGGGCGGCCCACAGCGCGATGCGCAGTTCGGAGTCCGGTTCGGTGGCGGACTCGATGTCCGGTTCGGGCAGTACCGGCACCGTCGTCTCGGCGCGGTGTCTGCGCAGCCGCCACCGGTTGACCTGTTGGCGGTACATGATCTGGCGGATGTACGCCTCGGGTTGCTCGATGTGTGTCCAGCGCCCGTAGGCCTTCATCAGCGCGATCTGCAGCAGGTCTTCGGCGGCGTGCCGGTCCCCGCCGGTGAGCAGTACCGCGAGCCGCAGCAGCGCGGTGGAGCGCATGGCTACGAACTCGCGGAACTCGTCGTGACTTGAGGCCTCCATCAGCCCTCCCCTTCTCGCATCCATCACGACGTGGTGAGCGGCCTGCGGCTATCCCTCGTGGGTGATCTGGTGTCGTTTTTTCTAGCGTTCGTCGATCAGGGGGGTGAGGACGGGGGTCTGGTGGGCGGTGGGGATGTGGGGGCGGGGTTCGAGTCCGAAGGTGGTGAAGGAGGTCCGGTCGGGGAGCGGGTAGGGGTCCTTGCCGGTGAGGGAGTTGAGGATGGTGGCGCTGCGCCACGCGGCGAGGCCCAGGTCGGGGGTGCCGACGCCGTGGGTGTGGAGTTCGGCGTTCTGGACGTGGACGCGGCCGGTGACGCAGGGGTCGAGGACGAGGCGGAAGTGGTCGTCGATGCGAGGGCGTTCGGCGCTGTCGCGGCGGAGGTAGGGGTCGAGTCCGGCGAGGATGCGTCCGAGGGGGCGTTCGCGGTAGCCGGTGGCGAGGACGACGGCGTCGGTGGTGAGGCGGGAGCGGGTGCCCTGCTGGACGTGTTCGAGGTGGAGTTCGACTTTGGTGGTGGCGACGCGTCCGGCGGTGCGGACGTTGACGGCGGGGGTGAGGACGGCGTCGGGCCAGCCGCCGTGGAGGGTGCGGCGGTAGAGCTCGTCGTGGATGGCGGCGAGGGTGTCGGCGTCGATGCCTTTGTGGAGTTGCCACTGGGCGGCGACGAGCCGGTCGCGTACGGGTTCGGTGAGGGCGTGGAAGTAGCGGGTGTAGTCGGGGGTGAAGTGTTCGAGGCCGAGTTTGGAGTACTCCATGGGGGCGAAGGCTTCGGTGCGGGCGAGCCAGTGGATCTTCTCGTGGCCCGGGGGGCGGTTCTTGAGCAGGTCGAGGAAGACCTCGGCGCCGGACTGTCCGGCGCCGACGACGGTGATGTGGCCGGCGGTGAGGAAGTGTTCGCGGTGTTCGAGGTAGTCGGCGGCGTGGATGACGGGGGCGCCGGGGGCTGCGACGAGGGGTTGGAGGGCGTCGGGGATGTGGGGGGCGGTGCCGACGCCGATGACGAGGTTGCGGGTGTGGGTGCGGCCGAGGGCTTCGGCTTCGCCGTCGGTGTCGAGTTGGGTGAAGTCGACTTCGAAGAGGGCGCGTTCGGGGATCCAGCGGACGGCGTCGACCTGGTGGCCGAAGTGGAGTCCGGGGAGGTTGTCGCTGACCCAGCGGCAGTAGCTGTCGTATTCGGCGCGCTGGATGTGGAAGCGCTCGGCGAAGTAGAAGGGGAAGAGGCGGTCGCGGGCTCTGAGGTAGTTGAGGAAGGACCAGGGGCTGGTGGGGTCGGCGAGGGTGACGAGGTCGGCGAGGAAGGGGACTTGGAGGGTGGTGCCGTCGATGAGGAGGCCGGGGTGCCAGTCGAAGGCGGGGCGCTGTTCGTAGAAGCTGGTGTCGAGTTCGGTGAGGGGGTGGGCGAGGGCGGCGAGGGAGAGGTTGAAGGGGCCGATGCCGATGCCCACGAGGTCGCGTGGGGCTTCGGGTTCGTGGTGTGGGGGGTGGGGTGTCGGGCTCATCGGGCGGTGTGTCCTTCCACCAGTTTCAGGAGTGCGGCCAGGTCGTCGGGCCGGGTGTGCGGGTTGAGGAGGGTGGCTTTGAGCCAGAGGCGGCCGTCGGGGGCGGCGCGGCCGAGGACGGCGTGGCCTTCGGTGAGGAGGGTGCGGCGTAGGGCGGCGACGGTGTCGTCGGTGGCGTGGGCGGGCCGGAAGAGGACGGTGCTGAGGGTCGGCCGGTCGTAGAGGTCGAAGGCGGGGTGGGCTTCGACGAGGGTGGCGAGTTCCTGTGCGAGGGCGCAGACGCGGTCGACGAGGGCGCCGAGTCCTTGGCGGCCGAGGGTTTTGAGGGTGACGGCGATCTTGAGGATGTCGGGGCGTCGGCTGGTGCGCAGGGAGCGGCCGAGGAGGTCGGGCAGTCCGGCCCGGGTGTCGTCGTCGGCGTTGAGGTAGTCGGTGGGGTGGTTCAGGACGTGCAGGTCGTGGGGGTTCTGTACGGCGAGGAGGCCGGCGGCGACGGGTTGCCAGCCGAGTTTGTGCAGGTCGAGGGTGACGGTGTGGGCGCGGGCGAGGCCGTCGAGTCTGCTGCGGTGGCGGTCGCTGAGGAGGAGGCCGCCGCCGTATGCGGCGTCGACGTGGAGGCGGGCTCCGTGGGCTGCGCACAGGTCGGCGATGTCGGTCAGGGGGTCGATGAGTCCGGCGTCGGTGGTGCCTGCGGTGGCGGCGACGGTGAACGAGCCGCGGGGGCCGCGCAGTTCGGTGAGGGCGTCGTCGAGGGCGGCGGGGTCCATGGTGCCGGCGGGGGCGGGGACGACGACGGGGTCGGGCAGGCCGAGGAGCCAGGCGGCGCGGCGCAGTGAGTGGTGGGCGTTGGCTCCGCAGACGAGTGTGGTGCCGTGGTGGGCCTCGCGGGCGAGGAGGAGGGCGAGCTGGTTGGATTCGGTGCCGCCGGTGGTGACGACGGCGGCACCTTTCTTCGGTTGTGTGTTCGCTTCGGGTGGGTCGGCGTCGCCGCGGTGTTCGGGGTCGGTCGGCGTGGGTGCGTAGATCTCCGCGGCGAGGGCGTCGGTGACGAGTGCTTCGAGTGCGGAGGCGGCGGGGGCCTGGTCCCAGGAGTCCAGGGAGGGGTTGAGGGCGGAGGCGGCGAGGTCGGCGGCGGTGGCGACGGCGAGCGGCGGGCAGTGCAGGTGGGCGGCGCACAGGGGGTCGGCGGGGTCGGCGGCGCCTGCGGCGAGGGTGTGGACCAGGAGCCGCAGGGCGTCGTCGGATCCTTCGCGGGGCAGCACCTCGCCGACGGTGTCGCGTACGTGCCGGGCGACGGCCTGGGGGCCGCCCGCGGGCAGGGGGCCGCCGCGTGTTTCGGCGCCGTCGCGCAGCGCGTCGAGGACGGTGTCGAGCAGCGGCCGCAGTGCGGCGGGGCCGCCGGGACCTGAGGCGAGGGGCGGCGAGCTCATGGGCGTCCTCCGAGGGCCGCGGGGCGGGGAGTTCCAGCGTGTACGCGCGAGGACCGCCGCGCCCGAAAAGCCCCCCGACGGAAACCCGAAAGGGGGTACTGCCACGTGGGAGGAACGTGCGGGGGGCTGGGGGGTGCTAGGGGGCACCGCGGGGCGGGGTTCGGCGCGGGCTGGGGTTCGGCGCGGGGTCGGGCTCCCCGCGGGCCGGGGTTCGGCGCGGGGCGGACTCCCCGCCGACCGGGTTCGGTGCAGGATGCTGCTGCCTGCGTGCCCGGTCCGGCGCGGGCGGATTCCCCGCAGGTCGAGGTCCGGCGCACAGCTCGGGCCGACTGCGTGCCCGGTTCGGCCCGGGGCGGGATTCCCCCGCGTACGGGGGTCGGCGCGGAGCCTGCCCTACTCAGCGCGGGCCGGACGCCCCGCGTACCAAAGCCCGGCGCGGGGCGGTTTCCCCGCGGGCCGAGGTCCGGCGCACGGCCCCGGGCCGACTGCGTGCCCGGTTCGGCCCGAGACGGGATTCCCCCTCCCCCGCGTACGGGGAGTCGGCGCGGAGTCGGGTCACCGCGCGCCCTGCTCGGCGCGGATCTGATTCCCTGCGTACCCCGCTCAGGTCGGGCGCGATCCCACGCGCCACCGGTTCGGCGCAGGAGCCGGCTGTCCGCCTGGGCGCCCGGTCCGGCGCGGGGCGGATTCCCCGCGTACCAAGGTCGGCGGGGAAGCGGGCCCCCGGTGGGTGCGGTCCGGCGCGGGTGCGGGAGGGGGCGTCCGGTTGGTTCCGGGCGCCCCCTCGTGTCGTACGGCGCCGGGGCCGTGTCCCGTTCCTACGCGTGCCTCACCCGCAGTGCCCGCGCCAGGTCGTCGAGCTGGTCGGTGAGTTTGCGGCGGAGGGCGGGGATGGGGTCGGCGTCGCGCAGGCACTGTTCGCCGAGGTGGAGGGTTTCCGCGGAGACGGCGGTGACGGGGAAGGCCCAGCGTCCGGCGGCCTCGGCGATGGCGGGGCCGCGGCGGGCGGCGACGGCGATCGCGTCGTGCCAGTACCGCTCGACGTAGGGGCGGAGCAGGTCGGTCTGTTCGGGCTGCCAGAAGCCCTGCGCGGTGGCGGTGAACAGGTAGTTGGAGAGGTCGTCGGAGGCGAACATCTCGTCCCAGGCCTTGCTCTTGGCCTGCGGGTCGGGCAGTGCGGCGCGGCAGCGGGCGGCGCCTTCCTGGCCGGTGGCGCTGGGGTCCTGGACGAGTTCGGCCTCGATGACGGCGTCGTCGATGGCGCCGAGGACGGCGAGCCTGCCGAGGATGCGCCAGCGCAGTTCGGGGTCGAGTTCGGGTCCGCCGGGGACGGTGCCCTCGGAGAACCAGGCGCTGATGGTGTCGGGGTGGGCGGCGACGTCGATGCAGTGGCGTACGGCGGTGAGCCGCAGGCCGGGGTCGGAGCCGTCCTCGGTGCGGCGGATGAGGTCGCGGCACAGGTCGGTGAGGGTGGCGAGGGCGGCGGGGCGGTCGGCGGCGGGCAGGTAGCGGTCGGCGACCTGGACGGTGGCGAAGGACAGCACGCCCTGGACGACGGCGAGGTCCGTCTCGTGGGGGAGGTGGGCGCGGGCGGCCTCCAGGTAGGCGGCGGGGGGCAGTTCGCCGTCGCGTACCGCGTCGCGCAGGGCGTTCCACACGACGGTGCGGGTGAGCGGTTCGGGCAGGCGGCACAGGGAGGTGCGGAGGGTGGCGAAGGATTCGGGGTCGAAGCGGATCTTGGCGTAGGTGAGGTCGCCGTCGTTGAGGAGGAGCAGTGCGGGCCGTTTGCCGATGGGGGTGGGGGCGCTCTGCGGGACGTCGAGTACGAGGCGGGTGCGCGGGGTGAGGCGGCCGTCGTGGGTGAGGTCGTGGTCGTAGAGGCCGACGCTGATGCGGTGCGGGCGGCTTCCGTCGCGGTCGACGGTGAGGGTGCAGGTGCCGTCGGCGCCGGCGGTGACGGCGGGGGTGAGGGTGTCGACGCCGGTGGTGCGGAGCCAGGCCTGGGCCCAGGCGTGCACGTCGCGTTCGGTGGCGTCTGCGAGGGATTCGATGAAGTCGGCGAGGGTGGCGTTGCCGAATTTGTGGCGGGCGAAGTGGGTGTTGATGCCGGCGAGGAAGTCCTTCTCGCCGAGCCAGGCCACCAGTTGGCGGAGTGCGGAGGCGCCCTTGGCGTAGGAGATGCCGTCGAAGTTGAGCATCGCGGAGGCGGTGTCGGGGACGGCGTCGGGGTCGGGGGCGACGGGGTGGGTGGAGGGGCGCTGGTCGGCGTCGTAGCCCCAGGATTTGCGGGCGACGCCGAAGTCGGTCCAGGTGTCGTCGAAGCGGGTCGCTTCGGTGAGGGTCTGGTAGCCCATGTACTCGGCGAAGGACTCGTTCAGCCAGATGTCGTCCCACCAGCGCAGGGTGACGAGGTCACCGAACCACATGTGGGCCATTTCGTGGGCGATGACCATGGCGCGGGTCTGTCGCTCGGTGTCGGTGACGGCGGAGCGGTAGATGAACTCGTCGCGGAAGGTGACGAGTCCGGGGTTCTCCATGGCGCCGGCGTTGAACTCGGGGACGAACGCCTGGTCGTAGGAGTCGAAGGGGTAGGGCTCCTCGAACTTCTCGTGGTAGCGGTCGAAGCAGGCGCGGGTGACGTCGAGGATCTCGTCGGCGTCGGCGTCCAGGTGGGGGGCCAGGGAGCGGCGGCAGTGGATGCCGAAGGGCAGGCCCCGGTGTTCGGTGCGTACGGAGTGCCAGGGGCCGGCGGCGACGGCGACGAGGTAGGTGGAGACCGGTGGGGTGGGCGCGGCTTTCCAGCGGCCCTCGCCGAGGTGTTCGGTGATGCCGTTGGCGAGGACGGTCCAGCCGTCGGGGGCGTGGACGGACAGCTCGAAGACGGCCTTCAGGTCGGGCTGGTCGAAGGCGGCGAAGACGCGCTGGACGTCGTCCATGAACAGCTGGGTGTAGAGGTAGGTCTCGCCGTCGGTGGGGTCGGTGAAGCGGTGCATGCCTTCGCCGGTGCGGGAGTAGCGCATGGCGGCGTCGACGCGCAGTTCGTGCTCGCCCGCGGTGAGGCCGGTGAGCGGCAGCCGGTTGCCGCTCAGGGTGGCGGGGTCCAGGGGCTGTCCGTCGAGGGTGACGGAGCGCAGGTCGGCGGGCTTGAGCTCGACGAAGGTGTCCGCGTCCGCGCGGGCCGTGAAGTGGATGACGGTGCGGGAGTCGAAGGTCTCGTCTCCGCCGGTCACGTCGAGTGCGATCGTGTAGCGGTGGACGTCGAGGAGCTTGGCACGGGTCTGCGCTTCGTCGCGCGTCAGTACGGACATGGGGGACATGCTGCCTGATGCCCCCGGGATGGCACAGCGTCGGATCGGTACACGGCCTTTGTCCGCGGGGCGGCGCCGGTCGTGTACCGGGTGGGTCGCGCGTCCCGACGGTCACGGCGGGTGGCCGCGCCCGACGGGCGTGCGGATCGTGCCGGCGGGGCCGGCCGTCACTCCCCCGGGCCGGTCGGGCCGCTGCCCGTGTGGCCGGCTGTCACTGCCCCGGGTCGGTCGGGCCGCTGCCGGAGTGGTCGGCGATGTGCTCGTGGTGGCGGATCACCTCGGCGATGATGAAGTTGAGCAGCTTCTCCGCGAAGGCCGGGTCGAGTTTCGCGTTCTCGGCGAGCTGCCGCAGCCGGGCGATCTGGCGGGCTTCGCGGGCGGGGTCGGCGGGCGGCAACTGGTGCTCGGCCTTGAGGTGTCCGACCTGCTGGGTGCATTTGAAGCGTTCGGCGAGCATGTGGACGACGGCGGCGTCGATGTTGTCGATGCTGTCGCGGAGCCGGCCGAGTTCGGCGCGCACGGCGGGGTCGGTCCCGCCGTTGCCGCCCGGAGTGGTCGCTTCGTTGGTGTTGCCGTGGGTCATGGGGGTCCACCCTAAGGGGCGGCCGGTCCTTCGATGATCGGCGGATCGTCGCTGTCCGGTGTCCGGCCGCTACGGCCGCACCGCGCCCGGCCGGGCGCGGGTGAACGCCTTGGTCCCGGCACGCGGTCGCCGGACGCGTACGAGCGCGCGGTCGCCGGACGCGTACGAGCGCGCGGGTGGCGGCGTACGGCAGGACGCCCGCGGTACGGAAGGACGCCCGCGAGCCGGTCACGGGAGTCTGAGCCCTGTGCCACGCGCGGGCGTCCCGTGTGCCGTGTGCGGGCGTCCCGTGTGCCGTATGCCGCCGCGGGCGTCCCGTGTGCCGTATGCCGCCGCGGGCGTCCCGTGTGCCGTATGCCGCCGCGCGGGCGTCCGGTCTGCCGTGTGCGCCGGCTCCGGCGGCCGTGGGGTCTAGAGTCCGGCCGCCGCCCGGGCTATGTCCGCCGCGAAGGTCGACACCTCGCTGTAGACGCCCGGGTAGCCGGCGCGCGCGCAGCCCTCGCCCCAGCTGACGATGCCGACCTGGAGGTACGCGCCGGTGTCGTCCTTGCGGAACATGGGGCCGCCGGAGTCGCCCTGGCAGGTGTCGACACCGCCCTGCGGGAATCCGGCGCAGATCTCGTCGCCGGGGACGAGGTCGCTGCCGTAGGCCTGGCGGCAGGTGGCGTCGTCGACGAAGGGAACGGTGGCCTTGAGCAGATACCGCTGCTGGGCACCGCCCTCGCGTGCGGCGCCCCACCCGGCGACGGTGAAGTTCCCGCTGTTGTAGGCGGTGGTGGTGGCGATCTTCAGGGTGGGCTGTTCGATCGGCCTGGCGAGTTTGATGAGGGCCCAGTCCTTGCCCTTGCCGTTGTAGCCGGGTGCCTGGAGGACCTTGGTCGATCTGACCTTGGTCGCGCTGCTGCTCTGCAGGTCGACGACGCCGGCGGTGGCGGTGATGGACGTGTTGTTGCCGGAGCCGTTCACACAGTGCGCGGCGGTCAGGACGACGTCCTTGGCGTACAGGGCGCCGCCGCAGCCCATGGAGAGGCGCACCATGAACGGGAACTCGCCCTGTGCCGCCCGGGTCCCGCCGACGACGGGCTGCGGTGCGGCCTGCGCGGACAGGGGCTGGAGGGAGACGGCGGCGAGGGTCACGGCGCCGACGGCGAGCAGGCGTCTGAGTCCGGTGAGCTTCTGGAGAGTCTTCAACGTGCTTCCTTTCGTGGGGGGTTGCACCACGAAGCGGAGTCGAATGGCATGACCGCGACAACGTGGGGGTTGGATTATGGAGATCCGCGCGCTCGTCCCACAAGGCTCCCTTTCCGGCCACGGCGGACGGCGCTTTAGAGTGGAGAGGAGTCCAGGTCCCCCCAGGGCCTGTTCCGGCGTCTTCAGGGGGTGCGGACGTGGCGAACGGCGGACCGGTCGAGCACGGCTACCCGCACCTGGACACCGTGCGGGCGTCGATCACCGCGCTGTACCGGCGGCTGTCCTGCGACACGGTCCAGACGTTCGCGGCCAGCGTGGCCCCCGCCGACGTGGCCTTCTGCGACACCGACGACCTGCATCTGGGCGCCCAGCGCGTCGCCCGCGAGATGGTGCGCCACTACCGGTTGCCGGACGCCCGGATGGTCGTCGGATTCCGCGAGATGACCCATGCCGCGAACGTCGAACTCACCGCAGGGCCCGAGTACTTCGTGGAGCTCAACGACCGGTTCCGCGCCCATCGGCGTGACATCGGGGCCGCCCTCGCCCACGAGGTGATGCACGTCTACCTGCACCGTCTCGACCTCTCCTTCCCCGGCACCCGGGACAACGAGATCCTCACGGACACGGCTGCGGCGTATCTCGGCGCGGGCTGGCTCCTGCTGGACGCCTTCCGCGAGGACGCCGCCTCCTCGCAGAAGCTCGGCTACCTCACCCCGGAGGAGTTCGGTTACGTCCTCGCCAAGCGCGCCCTGGTCTTCGGCGAGGACCCGTCGATCTGGTTCACCAGCCCGCAGGCGTACACCGCGTACACCAAGGGGCTTCAGCAGGCGCACGGGGACGAGCGGCAGCCGCCGCTGACCGCGGCGGGCTGGGCGGGGCGCCGCCGGTACGCGCAGGACCGCCGGCACGCCCGGGCCCACGGGACCGGGCCCGGCTCCCGGCCGGACGCGCCCTACACCTTCGCCCCGGACGACGGCGGGTCGCTCCGCGTCTCCTTCCCCTGCCCCACCTGCCACCAGCGCATCCGCGTCCCCGTCCGCGGTCGCGTCCGGGCCCGCTGCGCCCTGTGCCGGACGGTCCTGGAGTGCGACACCTGAACGGGCGGCGGGGCCCGGCGGGAGGCGGGGCACCGGACCGCCGGAGCGCTCCGGCCCGCACGCGCTACGGCACCCCGTCCATCGCTACAGCATCTCGTCCGTCGCTACAGCACCCCGCCCGTCGCCACAGCATCTCGTCCGTCGCTACAACACCCCGCCCGTCGCCCCGTACACCGCCGCCGGACGGACCGCTTCCGCCAGTAGTCCCCGTACCGTCTCCCCTGCCTGGGCGGGTGTCCACCGCGCGCCCTTGTCGGCGGTGGGGCCCGGGCGCCAGCCCTCCATCACCGTGATGCGTCCGCCCTCGGCCTCGAAGACCCGTCCGGTGACGCCCGCGCAGGCGGCGGAGCCGAGCCAGACGACCAGCGGTGACACGTTCTCCGGGGCCATCGCGTCGAAGGCGCCGGGGCTGCCCGGCGCGGCCATGGTTTGCGCGAAGGTCCGTTCGGTCATGCGGGTGCGGGCCGCCGGGGCGATGGCGTTGACCTGGACGCCGTACCGCGCGAGTTCGGCCGCGGCGACCAGGGTCAGGCCGAGGATCCCGGCCTTCGCGGCGCTGTAGTTGCCCTGTCCCACCGATCCCGAAAGGCCCGCGCCGCTGCTGGTGTTGACGACGCGGGCCCGCGGCGGGCGGCCCGCCTTCGTCTCCGCCCGCCAGTGCGCCGCCGCGTGCCGGAGCGGCAGGAAGTGCCCCCTGAGGTGGACGCGCAGCACGGCGTCCCAGTCGTCCTCGTCGAGGTTGACCAGCATCCGGTCGCGCAGGAAACCGGCGTTGTTGACGAGGGTGTCGAGGCGCCCGTAGGCGTCCAGCGCGGTGCGTACGAGGGACGCGGCGCCCTCGGTGGTCGCGATGTCGCCGTCGTGGGCCACCGCCGTACCGCCGGCCGCGCGGATCTCCTCGGTCACCCGCGCGGCGGGGCTGTCGGGGTCCGGGGTGCCGTCGAGGCCGACCCCGAGATCGTTGACGACGACGCGGGCGCCCTGCGCGGCGAACGCGAGGGCGTGCGCCCGGCCGAGTCCGCGGCCCGCGCCCGTCACCACCACGACCCGCCCCTCGCACAGCAGCGGTGCACTCATGTCAGCTCCCCCTGTTGACGGTCGCGGCATCGAGGAAGGCGGGCCGTTCCCCGCCGCCGTGCACGAGCAGGCTCGCGCCGGTGATGTAGGCGGCGGCGTCGGAGGCGAGGAAGACGGCGGCCCGGCCCACGTCGCCGGGTTCGGCGAGGCGGCCGAGCGGGACGGTCCGGGCGACGGCGGCGACCCCGTCCGCGTCGCCGTAGTGCAGGTGGGAACGCTCGGTGCGGACCATGCCGACGACGAGGGTGTTGACCCGGATGTCGGGGGCCCACTCGACGGCCATCGAGCGGGCCAGACTCTCCAGGCCCGCCTTGGCCGCGCCGTAGGCCGCCGTGCCGGGTGAGGGCCGGGTGCCGCTGACGCTGCCGACCATCACGATCGCCCCCCGGGTACGGCACAGTCGGCGGCGCGCGGCGAGCGAGGCGGTCAGCGGCGCGGTGAGGTTGAGCTCGATGACGCGGGCGTGCCGCTCGGCCTCCGACTCCGCGAGGAGCCGGTGCGGGCTGCCGCCGGCGTTGTTGACGAGGACGTCGACCCGGGCCAGGTCCTCGAAGAGGTCGCGGACGGCGGCCGGGTCCCTCAGGTCGACGGCGGCGAAGCGGACGCCCGCGAAGGGCCGCGGCGGCGGCCGGCGCGCGCAGACCACGACGTCGGCGCCCGCGGAGGCGAAGGCCCGCGCGATCCCGGCGCCGACCCCCCGGGTGCCGCCCGTGACGACGACGGTCCTGCCGCCGAGATCCGCGTTGTCCACAGGGCCTCCCGCTCGGATGCGTTCGCTGCTAGCTTCGGCAGTGCACCTAACAAACGTTTGGTGGAAAGGTAGCTGATGCGTCCATGGGTGTCTCCACCTCGTCCCCGGAAAAGGGGATTTCCGTCGTCACGGTCGACTACCCGCCGGTGAACGCGCTGCCGGTGCGGGGCTGGTTCGCGCTGGCCGACGCGGTCCGGTCGGCCGGGCGCGACCCCGGGGTCCGCTGCGTCGTGCTGAGAGCCGAGGGGCGCGGGTTCAACGCGGGCGTCGACATCAAGGAGCTGCAGCGGGACACCAGGGGTCACGGCGCGCTGATCGGGGCGAACAGGGGCTGCTTCGAGGCCTTCGCCGCGGTGTACGAGTGCGAGGTCCCGGTGATCGCCGCGGTGCACGGCTTCTGCCTGGGCGGCGGCATAGGCCTGGTGGGGAACGCGGACGCGATCGTGGCCAGCGAGGACGCCGTGTTCGGGCTGCCCGAGCTGGACCGGGGCGCGCTCGGCGCCGCCACGCATCTCGCCCGGCTGGTCCCGCCCCACCTGATGCGCGTCCTGTACTTCACCTCGCGCACCGCGACCGCGGCCGAGCTGCGCGCGCACGGCTCGGTCTGGCAGGTCGTGCCGCGCGGTGGACTCGACGCGTCCGCGCGGGCGCTGGCCCGCGAGATGGCCGCCAAGGACGGCGATCTCCTGCGGCTGGCCAAGGCCTCGATCAACGGCATCGACCCCGTCGACGTGCGCCGCAGCTACCGCTTCGAGCAGGGCTTCACCTTCGAGGCGAATCTCAGCGGGGCCGCCGGCCGCGTCCGCGACACCTTCGGCGGCAGGCGCAGCCAGCGCGGCAAGCAGGAGGAGGCGCGGTGAGCGACAAGACGATGTCGGCGGAGGAGGCGGTCGGCCGGCTGGAGAGCGGGATGACACTCGGCATCGGCGGCTGGGGCTCACGCCGCAAGCCGATGGCTCTGGTGAGAGCGCTGCTCCGGACGGACATCGGTGACCTCACCGTCGTGTCGTACGGCGGGCCGGACGTCGGTCTGCTGGCCGCGGCCGGGCGGATCCACAGACTCGTCGCCGCCTTCGTGACCCTTGACTCGATCCCGCTCGAACCGCACTACCGCGCGGCGCGGCAGCGGGCGGACTTCGAGCTGACCGAGGTCGACGAGGCGATGTTCATGTGGGGACTGCACGCGGCGGCGAACCGGCTGCCCTTCCTGCCGGTGCGGGCCGGGATCGGCTCGGCCGTGATGCGGGTCAACCCCGGCCTGCGGACGGTCACTTCGCCGTACGCCGACGCGTCGACGGGGATCCGGGAGGAGTTCGTCGCCATGCCCGCCCTGCACCTGGACGCCGCGCTGGTCCACATGAACCGAGCGGACCGCCTCGGCAACGCCCGGTATCTGGGCCCCGACCCGTACTTCGACGACCTGTTCTGCGAGGCCGCCGACGCCGCCTACGTCTCGTGCGAACGGCTCGTGGACACCGCCGCGCTGACCCGGCAGGCCGCGCCCCAGACGCTGCTGCTGAAAAGGTCGTACGTGACCGGGGTGATCGAGACGCCGAACGGCGCGCACTTCACGTCCTGCGCCCCGGACCACGGCCGGGACGAGGCCTTCCAGAAGCTGTACGCCACCACGCCGTACGCCGAGTTCGCCGCGCGGTTCCTCGACGGCGACGAGCGGGCCTACCAGCGTGCCGTCCAGGCCTGGCAGAAGGAGCGGACCCCGTGAGCACACCCGCAGCACCCCCGCCCCCGGCCCCACCCGCTCCCCCGCCCGCCGGGGCGCCGCCGGCCGGGTCCACGGCACCCCTCCCGCCGCCCACCCGCGCCGAGTACTGCGTGATCGCCTGCGCCGATGCCTGGCGGGGGGACGGCGAGGTGCTCGCCGCCGCGATGGGTGTGATCCCGTCCCTGGGTGCCCGGCTCGCCAGGCGCACCTTCGCGCCGGACCTGCTGCTGACGGACGGCGAGGCGACGCTCGTCGGGCCGGACGGCACACCGGAGGGCTGGCTGCCCTACCGGCAGCACCTGGCCATGGTGACGGGTGGCCGGCGGCACGTGATGATGGGCGCGAGCCAGCTCGACCGCTTCGGCAACCAGAACATCTCGTGCATCGGCGACTGGTCCCGGCCCGCCCGCCAGCTGCTCGGCGTGCGGGGTGCCCCGGTCAACACCCTGAACAACCCGACCAGTTACTGGGTGCCGAAGCACTCCCCGCGCGTCTTCGTCGCGGCGGTCGACGTGGTGTGCGGGGTGGGGTACGACAGTGCCTCGGCGGCGGGGCTGAGCGCCACCCGCTTCCACCGCATCCCCCGGGTTGTCTCCGACCTCGGCGTCTTCGACTTCGCCACCCCGGACCACGTGATGCGCCTCGTCTCCTTGCATCCGGGGGTCACGGTCGAGCAGGTCAGAGCGGCGACGGGGTTCGAGCTGCACGTCCCGGACGAGGTGCCCCGCACCCGTGAACCGACGCGGGAGGAGCGGGAGCTGCTGCGCGAGGTCATCGACCCGGAGGGCGTCAGAGACCACGAGGTTCCCGACGCCGGCGCGGTCGCAGGTCCCGGCACAGCCACCGGTCCCGGCACGGTCACCGGCCCCGGCCCCGGCTCCGGCTCCGGCTCAGCCATCGGTCCGGGCACGGTCACCGGTCCCGGCCCCGTCCCCGCGCGTGGGGCCGGGCGCTGATGGAGACCTCGTTCACCCGGCTCGTCGGCGTCCGGTACCCGATCGTGCAGACCGGCATGGGGTGGGTGGCCGGCCCGCGCCTGGTCTCCGCGACGGCGAACGCGGGCGCCCTCGGGATCCTGGCCTCCGCGACGATGACGCCCGGCCGGCTGCGAGAGGCCGTGCGGGAGGTCAAGTCCCGTACGGACGCACCGTTCGGGGTGAATCTGCGGGCGGACGCGGGGGACGCGGGCGACCGGGTGCGGATCCTCGTGGAGGAGGGGGTGCGTGTCGCGTCCTTCGCCCTCGCCCCCTCGCGCGAGCTGATCGCCGAGCTGAAGGCGGCGGGCGTGGTCGTCGTCCCCTCCGTCGGGGCGCGGCGGCACGCCGAGAAGGTGACCGCCTGGGGCGCCGACGCGGTGATCGTGCAGGGCGGCGAGGGCGGCGGGCACACCGGCGAGGTCGCGACGTCCGTGCTGCTGCCGCAGGTGGTGGACGCGGTCGGTGTCCCGGTCGTCGCGGCGGGCGGCTTCCACGACGGCCGGGGGCTGGTGGCCGCACTGGCGTACGGCGCGGCGGGCGTGGCGATGGGCACGCGCTTCCTGCTGACGTCCGACTCGACGGTCCCGGACGCCGTGAAGGCGAGGTACCTGGCGGCGGCGGTCGGGGACGTGACGGTCACCACGGCCGTCGACGGACTGCCGCACCGCATGCTGCGCACGGACCTCGTCGACTCCCTGGAGGGCGCGGGCCGTACGGCGTCCCTGGTCCGGGCGCTCCGCCGGGCCGCCGGGTTACGGAGAGTCTCCGGTCTCTCCTGGTCCCGGATGATGCGTGACGGGCTCGCCATGAGACACGGCAGGGACCTCACCTGGAGCCAGGTCCTGCTCGCCGCCAACGCGCCCATGCTGCTCAAGGCGTCGATGGTCGACGGACGTACGGATCTGGGGGTGATGGCGGCGGGGCAGGTCGCGGGTGTGATCGAGGATCTGCCGTCGTGCGCGGAGCTGGTCGAGCGGGTGATGGCGCAGGCCCACGCGACACTGCACGCGCTGCCGGCACCCGGGGCCCCCGCCCCGGAGGCGCCCCCGTCCGGGGCAATGACCCTCTGAGACCCACTCCCGGATCCGGACCGGCTGTCCCGCGTGCGCCCACGGTCCGGGGACTTCAGAGCCGCTCGATGATCGTCACGTTCGCCTGGCCACCGCCCTCGCACATGGTCTGGAGCCCGAAACGGCCGCCGGTGCGCTCCAGTTCGTGCAGCAGGGTCGTCATCAGCTTCACGCCGGTGGCGCCGAGGGGGTGGCCCAGCGCGATCGCGCCGCCGTTGACGTTGACCTTGTCCGGGTCCGCTCCGGTCTCGGCGAGCCAGGCGAGGACGACCGGTGCGAAGGCCTCGTTGATCTCGACGAGGTCGATGTCGTCGAGGGTCATGCCGGTCTTCCTGAGGGCGTGCGCGGTGGCCGGGATGGGCGCGGACAGCATGCGGACGGGGTCCTCACCGCGTACGCAGAGATGGTGGACCCGGGCGCGCGGGGTCAGCCCGTGGTCCCGTACGGCACGCTCGGAGGCGAGCAGCATCGCGGCGGCGCCGTCGGAGATCTGGGAGGAGCAGGCGGCGGTGATCGTGCCGCCCTCGACGACCGGCTTCAGGGCGGCCATCTTCTCCGGCGAGGTGTCCCGGCGCGGTCCCTCGTCGGCGGTGACCTTCCCGTACGCCACGGTCTCGCGGGCGAAGCGGCCCTCGTTCAGGGCGCGTACGGCCCGCTGGTGGGAGCGGAGGGCGAACTCCTCCTGGGCGCGGCGGGTGATGCCCCACGTGGCGGCGATCAGTTCGGCGCCGTGGAACTGGTCGACGGGCCGGTCGCCGTAGCGGGACCGCCAGCCCTCGCTGCCCGCGAAGGGTCCCTGGCTCAGGCCGAGCGGTTCGGCGGCCTGCCGGGAGGCGAAGGCGATGGGGATCTGGGTCATGTTCTGGACGCCGCCCGCGACCACCAGGTCCTGCGTGCCGGACAGGACCGCCTGGGCCGCGAAGTGGACGGCCTGCTGGGAGGATCCGCACTGCCGGTCGACGGTGACGCCGGGCACCTCCTCGGGCAGTCCGGCCGCCAGCCAGGAGGTGCGGGCGATGTCGCCGGCCTGCGGGCCCACCGTGTCCAGGCAGCCGAAGACGACGTCCTCGACGGCGGCCGGGTCCACCCCGCACCGTGCGACGAGGGCCCTGAGGACGTGCGCGCCCAGGTCCGCCGGATGGGCGCCGGCAAGTCCCCCGCCCCGTCGCCCGACGGGTGTGCGGACCGCTTCGACGATGTAGGCCTCGGCCATGACGGTGTCCCTCCGGGGTTCACGTGTCGCGCAGGGAGATCCCGTCCAGCACCATCGACAGGTACTGCCGGGCGATCTCCTCGGGGCTGTGCTGTCCGCCGGGCCGGTACCAGGACGCGGCGACCCACACCGTGTCGCGCACGAACCGGTAGGCGAGCCGGATGTCCAGGTCGGCGCGGAAGACCTCGGCGGCGACACCGCGCTCCAGGGTGCTGAGCCACGCCTTCTCGAAGTTGCGCTGCGACGCGGCGAGGAAGGCGAACCGCTCCTGCGCGGCGAGGTGTTTCGACTCCTTCTGGTAGATCGCGACGGCGGCGCGGTGCCGGTCGATCTCCCGGAAGGACTCGGTGACCAGGGCCTCCAGGGTCTGCCTGGGGCCGAGTTCGGCGGCGAGGACGGTGTCGTAGCCGTCCCAGAGCTCGTCGAGGAAGGTCCGCAGGATCTCCTCCAGCATCGACTCCTTGGAGTCGAAGTGGTAGTAGAGACTGCCCGCGAGCATTCCGGCGTGGTCGGCGATCTTGCGGACGGTGGTGGCGTTGTAGCCCTGTTCGGCGAAGACCTCGGCGGCCGTGCCGAGGAGTTCACGGCGTCGCTCCGGTGACGCGGTCACCTGGGACTTCTTCTTGGTAGGCACGGGTCCATTGTGGTCCCTCGGCCCTTCGTCCTACGCATGCCGGCTGCTGACGGAGACGACCTCGCCGGTCATGTACGAGGAGTAGCCGGACGCCAGGAAGACGATCACGTTGGCCACCTCCCAGGGCTCGGCGTACCGTCCGAAGGCCTCCTGGGCGGTGAGTTCCGCCAGGAGTTCGGGGGTGGTCACCTTCACCAGGTGCGGATGCATCGCGAGGCTCGGGGCGACGGCGTTGACCCGGACCCCGTGGGCGGCGGCCTCCACGGCCGCGCACCGGGTGAGCGCCATCACCCCGGCCTTGGCCGCCGCGTAGTGCGCCTGCCCGGCCTGGGCGCGCCAGCCGATGACGGAGGCGTTGTTGACGACCGCTCCGCCCCGGCCGTGGGCCGCGAACCGCCGCAGTGCGGCCCGGGTGCACCGGAACGTGCCGGTCAGTGTCACGTCGAGCACCTTCGACCACTGCTCGTCGGTCATGTCGACGAGCGGTGAAGTCCCGCCCAGGCCCGCGTTGTTGACGACGACGTCCAGGTGGCCGTGGAGTCCGGTGGCGGTGTCGAAGAGGGCCTGGACCTGGGTCTCGTCGGTGACGTCGCAGGGCAGCGCGGCCACGTGCGCGGCGCCGAACTCCTCGGCGAGGGCGGCGGCGGTCTCCTGGAGGCGGCGGGGGTGCGCGTCGCTGAGCAGCACGCGCGCGCCCTCCTCCAGGAAGCGGCGTGCGGTGGCCCCGCCGATGCCGGCGCCCGCCGCGGCGGTGATGACGGCGGTGCGGTCCCTCAGCAGCCCGTGCCCGGGCACGTACGCCGGACTCTCGACGTCGCTCATGCCTTCAAGCTAACCTACCAAACACTTGTTAGGGAAGCCGCGTCGCGACCGCCCCGCGGCTTCCGTCGTCCCGTGACCGCCGCCGTCCCTCGGCTGCCAACGCCCCGACACCGTCCAGCGCCTCGACACCGGCCAACGCCCTTGACACCGACCAACGCCCCCGACACCGGCCAAAGCTCCGATACCCGTCCCGCCGCCCCGAGCCCGCCACCGAAGGGTGCCGTCCATGGACCTCACGCACTCCCCCGACGACGAGGCGTTCCGCGCCGAGGCCCGGGCCTGGCTCGCGCGCCACGTCCCGCCGGTGCCGCTGCCCTCCCTGGAGACCGCGGAGGGCTTCGCCGCGCACCGCGCGTGGGAGGCCGAACTGGCCGCGGACCGCTGGTCGGTGGTGTCCTGGCCGGCGCGGTACGGCGGCCGGGACGCGGACCTCTTCCGGTGGCTGGTCTTCGAGGAGGAGTACTACGCGGCCGGCGCCCCGGGCAGGGTCGGCCAGAACGGCGTCAGCCTGCTCGCCCCGACGCTCTTCGCCCACGGCACCGAGGAGCAGCGGGCCCGCGTGCTTCCCCCCATGGCCCGCGGCGAGACCGTCTGGGCGCAGGCGTGGTCCGAGCCGGAAGCGGGGTCCGACCTGGCCTCGCTCACCTCCCGCGCGGTGCGCGCCGACGGGGGCTGGCTGCTGAGCGGGCAGAAGACGTGGTCGTCACGGGCGGCGTTCGCGGACCGGGCGTTCGGCCTGTTCCGCAGCGATACCGCCGCGCCGAGGCGGCACCTGGGGCTGACGTATCTGATGTTCGGCCTGCGGGCGCCCGGCGTCACGGTCCGGCCCATCGGCCGCCTCGACGGGAAACCCGCCTTCGCCGAGATCTTCCTGGACGAGGTCTTCGTGCCGGACGAGGACGTGATCGGCGAGCCGGGCGACGGCTGGCGGGTCGCCATGTCGACGGCGGGCGACGAACGCGGTCCGGCGCTCCGCTCCCCGGGCCGTTTCCTCGCCGCCGCCGGCCGGCTGACCGCACTGTGGCGCTCCCGCGCCGATCCGGCGGACACGGCCCTGCGGGACCGGGTGGCGGACGCGGTGATCGGCGCCCGCGCCTACCAGCTGTTCGCCTGTGCCCAGGCGTCCCGTCTCGCCGCGGGCGAGGCGCTCGCAGCGGAGTCCAGTCTGAACAAGCTGTTCTGGTCCGAGTACGACATCGCGCTGCACGAGACGGCGCTCGATCTGCTGGGCGCGGACGGGGAGTCGGCGGGCACCGGCTGGGCGCAGGGGTACGTCTTCGCGCTGGCCGGCCCGTTGTACGCGGGCACCAACGAGATCCAGCGCGACATCGTCGCCGAGCGGCTGCTCGGCCTGCCGAAGGGCCGCCGCTGATGCGTTTCCTCCTCGACGCCGAGCAGCGTGCCTTCGCCCGCTCGCTCGACGCGATGCTGACGGCCGCGGACACACCCGCCGTCGTCCGGGCGTGGGGTGCGGGCGACCGCGCGCCGGGTCGCGCCCTGTGGTCCCGGCTCGCCGACGCGGGCGTCTTCGCGCTGCCGGTGTCCGTGACGTACGAGGGGGTCGGCCCGCTCCCCGTGGAACTCTCGGTGGCGTTCGTCGAGTTGGGGCGGCACGGGGTTCCCGGGCCGCTGGTGGAGACGGCGGCGGCCGGCGTCCTGCTGGCGGAGCTCGGGGCCCCGGGGCCGGCCGGGCGGCTGCTGCCGGCGTTGGTGTCGGGCGGGGCCCTCGCCACGCTGGCCCTCGGGGACGCATGCGTGCTGGACGGTGAGGCGGCCGAGGTGATCCTGGTGGTGACCGGGGACGAGCTGCGGGCCGCCCCCGGGCACGGTCCGGTGCACGGCTCGCTGGACAGGGCCCGCCCGCTGACCCGCCCGCTGCCGGGCGGTGAGCTCCTCGCGGCAGGTCCCGGCGTCATCCGCGCGAGCGCCCGCGCCCTCGCCTGGGCCCGGCTCGCCACCGCCGCCCAGGCCCTGGGCACCGGGCTGGCGCTGCTGGAGCGGACCGTCGCGTACGTGGGGCGGCGCACCCAGTTCGGTGTTCCGGTCGGCTCGTTCCAGGCCGTCAAGCACCGGCTGGCGGACGCCAAGACGGCCCTGGAGTTCGCCCGGCCGCTGCTGTTCGGCGCCGCCGTCACCATGGACCCCGCCGACGTGGCCGCCGCCAAGGTCATGGCCTGCGAGAGCGCGTACGCGACGGCACGGGCGGCCCTCCAGCTGCACGGCGCGATCGGCTACACCGCGGAGTACGACCTCTCGCTGTGGCTGACCAGGGCACGCGCCCTGCGGACGGCCTGGGGGACGCCGTCCGAGTGCCGGGCCGCTGTCCTCGGTGGGGGTGATCGCGGCCGGTGAGTCCCGGTGCTGCTCCCCCGTCGGCGCCGGGGTCCGCGTCCCCGGCCGGTACGGGGGCGCGGGCGGGCCGGGCGCGCAGCCTCCCCGGCCCGTACGGGGCGCGGGTGGGCCGGGCGCGCAGCCGGCGGGAGGGGGCGACCCGCGCCCCCGACGGCGCGGGAGTCGACGACCGGGCGGATCTCCCGGGGCCGTCGGTGCTGCGGCACGTCGCCGAGGACGGCCCCGGGGCGGTGAATCCCACGGCACGTCACCGAGGACGGCCCCGGCGGTGAGTCCCGCGGCACGTTGCCGAGGCCGGCCCCGGGGCCGTCAGTCCCGCGGCACGTTGCCGATGACGGCCGTGCGGCCCGTCGCGCGCAGGACGGTGTGCGCGCCGGCCAGCAGCACCGCGTCGTAGGGGCCGAGGGCCGCCCCCGCCACCTCGGCGCTCCCGTCGAGCGTGACGACCAGCGCGGGCGCGGCGGGCAGGGACAGTGTGCCGCGTACCACCGCGACGGTCGGGGCGGGACGGCCGCCGTCCCTTCTCCACATGACGTTGAGGTTCACCACCGGCCCGGCGATGAGCCGGCAGTGGGTCGGCTCGTCACCGCGGAAGTGCCGCGGGGCGTGGCGCGTGTCGACGAGCCGGCGCTCGCCGCCCACCGTCAGGTCCATCCCGGCGCCCTCGACGAGGGTCAGGGTGCGGTCGACGCCGGGGAACGCGGAGAACGGTCCGTCCGCGCCGACCTCGGCGAGGCTCACCCGGCATGCGAAGTCCGTCATGTCCGTGCCCGGCGGCCAGGCCGCGATCTCGCGCGCGACGCCGCCGCCGTTCTTCCAGGGCACGGCAACCCGCCCCGCGGCGGGCAGCGGCCGGATCACCGGACGATCCCGCGCGCCCGTGCCGCCGCCAGCCACTGCGGGAACTCGCCGACCAGGCGGTCGTACAGCTCGGCGTCGGAGACCTCGCGCGGCTCCCGACCCGCGTGGAAGAAACCGGCGTTGTCGACGACCCGCTTCTGCGGTACGGCGAGTTCGTCGAGCTTGCGCAGGAAGTCGAACTGCCTGCTGCCCGGGTCGCCGAAGCCGATGAACTGCCAGAACAGCGGCAGTTTCGCCGTCTTGCACAGGTACCGTTCGGCGGCGAGCTTGTTGATCGGTCCGCCGTCGGTCTGGAAGACGACGAGGGCCGGATCGGTGGAGCCGCTGTCGAGGTAGTGGTCGATGACCGCGTCCATCGCCAGGTGGTAGCTGGTTTTGCCCATGTGCCCGAGCCCGGCCGTGATCTGCTCGATCCGGCCCCGGTGCCCGGCGAGCGCGATGTCGGTGACGGCGTCTATGCCGGTCGAGAAGAAGACGACCGGGACCGTCCCGTCGTCGTCGAAGTGCGCCGCGAGACCGAGCACGCGGTCGGCGAGCGCCTGCACACTGCCGTCCTTGTAGTACGGCTTCATCGAGCCCGAGTAGTCGACGACGAGGTAGACGGCGGCCCGCTGTCCGTCCAGCCCGTTCTTGGTGAGGGAGACCCCGGCGGTCTTGTACAGGCTGACCAGGGCGGGCGCCGTCTCCGCCACCTCGGTGAGGCCGATTCCGGTCATGCGGGCTCCCTTCCCGGGGCGTCGTCGGGTGACGCGGATGCCGAGATTACGGCACCGTGCCCACGTCATCCGGGGCCCACCCACCTCTCCCGGTGCCCGGCCCGGTCCGCCTCCGCGCCCGGTCCCGCCGTACCCTGTGCGGCATGAAACGTGCCGTCGGCCCGCTGTGGGTCACCGTCCCTCTCGTGGCCGCGACGGTTCTCTCGTGCGCGCCGGCCGGTCACTCCGGCACGGAGCACGACAAGGGCCGGGCCACCGCGTCACGGCACGCGGGGCCCGGGAGCACGACGGCGGAACCGGCGGCCGGCCGGCGGGCCGGGCTCGCCGCGCCGGACAAGAAGGAGCTGGCGCAGCAGCTGGTGTCGAGTGCCGAGAACTCCACGCTCGACTGGCGCGGGCAGTACGGCTACATCGAGGACATCGGCGACGGGCGGGGCTACACCGCGGGCATCGTCGGCTTCTGCTCCGGCACCCACGACCTGCTGACCGTGGTGGAGCGCTACACGAAGGGCCACCCCGGCAACCGCCTCGCCCGCTACCTCCCCGCGCTGCGCGACGTCGACGGCACGGACTCCCACCGCGGCCTCGGCCCGGGGTTCACGGCCGCCTGGCGGGCGGAGGCCCGCGTCGCGGCGTTCCGCCGGGTCCAGGACGCCGAACGGGACCGCGTGTACTTCCGTCCGGCGGTCCGGCGCGCCGAGCGCGACGGCCTCGGCACGCTCGGGCAGTTCGTCTACTACGACGCGATGGTCATGCACGGCGCGGGCC
This sequence comes from Streptomyces sp. NPDC005551, assembly GCF_042871785.1. Lineage (NCBI taxonomy): Bacteria > Bacillati > Actinomycetota > Actinomycetes > Kitasatosporales > Streptomycetaceae > Streptomyces > Streptomyces sp. NPDC005551. The sequence goes on from NZ_JBIAJE010000013.1 coordinate 120,109, forward strand.
GCGGCCCCGACGGCTTCGACGGCCTGCGCGAGCGGGCCGTCGCGGAGGCGGACACCCCGGCCGAGGGCGGCCCCGAGAAGGAGTACCTCGACATCTTCCTCGACGTCCGCCGTCGTGCCATGAAGGCCTCTCCCGACCACCGCGACACGACCCGTATCGACACCGCCCAGCGCCGCTTCCTCTACGACGGCAACCTGGACCTCGACACCCCGCTGGAGTGGAAGGTGTACGGGGAGCCGTACCGGGTGGAGTAGCCGGGCCGGGCGCGGACGCACCACGGCGCCCGCCCAGGTCCGGTCGGGGACGGGGCAGGCGCCGCGTTCAGTTCCGTACGCCTTTGTACGGGACGTCTGTGGGGGTGGAGCGTCCGGCTCTCAGACCATCAGGGAACGGTCCGTGGGACGGATCGGCGCCGGCAGGTCGCTGGCACCGGTCAGGAAGCGGTCGACCCCGCGGGCGGCCGAGCGGCCCTCCGCGATGGCCCACACGATGAGCGACTGGCCGCGGCCCGCGTCACCGGCGACGAAGACGCCGGGCACGTTGGTCTGGTAGTCGCCGTCGCGGGCGATGTTGCCGCGCTCGTCGAGGTCGAGGGCGAACTGCGAGACCAAGCCGTTCTGGACGTCGGTGCCGGTGAAGCCCATCGCCAGCGTCACCAGCTGGGCGGGGATCTTCCGTTCCGTGCCCGGCTTCTGGGTCAGCTTGCCGTCGACGAACTCGACCTCGACGAGGTGCAGCCACTGGACGTTGCCGTCCTCGTCGCCCTCGAAGTGGGTGGTGTTGACGGAGTAGACCCGCTCACCGCCCTCCTCGTGCGCGGAGGTGACCTTGTAGAGCATCGGGAAGGTCGGCCACGGCTGGTGCGGGGCGCGGTCCTCGCCGGGCCTCGGCATGATCTCCAGCTGCGTGACGGAGGCGGCGCCCTGACGGTGGGCGGTGCCCACGCAGTCAGCGCCCGTGTCACCGCCGCCGATCACGACGACGTGCTTGCCCTCGGCGGTGATCGGGGGCGTCACGAAGTCGCCCTCCTGCACCTTGTTGGCGAGGGGCAGGTACTCCATCGCCTGGTGGATGCCGCTCAGTTCGCGGCCCGGGACGGGCAGGTCACGGGCGGTGGTGGCGCCGGCGGCGACGACCACGGCGTCGTACCGCTTGCGCAGGTCCGTCGCCTTGAGGTCGCGGCCGATCTCGATGCCGGTACGGAAGCGGGTGCCCTCCGCGCGCATCTGCTCGATACGCCGGTTGATGTGCCGCTTCTCCATCTTGAACTCGGGGATGCCGTACCGCAGGAGGCCGCCGACGCGGTCCGCGCGCTCGTACACCGCGACCGTGTGACCGGCCCGGGTGAGCTGCTGGGCGGCGGCGAGACCCGCCGGTCCCGAGCCGACGACGGCGACCGTCTTGCCGCTGAGGCGCTCGGGGATCTGGGGGTTGACGTCCCCGGTGTCCCACGCCTTGTCGATGATCGAGACCTCGACGTTCTTGATGGTGACGGCGGGCTGGTTGATGCCGAGGACGCAGGCCGACTCGCAGGGTGCCGGGCACAGGCGGCCGGTGAACTCCGGGAAGTTGTTGGTCGCGTGCAGGCGCTCCGAGGCCGCCTGCCAGTCCTCGCGGTAGGCGTAGTCGTTCCACTCGGGGATCAGGTTCCCGAGCGGACAGCCGTTGTGGCAGAACGGGATGCCGCAGTCCATGCAGCGCGAGGCCTGCGTGGGGATGATCGGCAGCAGCGAGCCCGGGACGTAGACCTCGTTCCAGTCCCTGACGCGCTCCTCGACGGGGCGGGACCTGGCGACCTCGCGCCCGTGGTTGAGAAAGCCCTTGGGATCAGCCATTGGTCGCCGCCTCCATCATCTTCTCGGTGATCTCGGTCTCGGAGAGACCGGCTCGCTCGGCGGCGTCCTTGGCGGCGAGCACTGCCTTGTACGTACTGGGGATGATCTTGCTGAAGCGGCCCACCGCGGTGTCCCAGTCGGCCAGGAGCTTCTCGGCGACGGTCGAGCCCGTCTCCTCCCGGTGGCGGCGCACCACGTCGTGCAGCCACTGCTTGTCGGTGTCGTCGAGGGCCTCGACGGCGTTCACGTTGCCCACGTTCACGTTGTCGCGGTGCAGGTCGATGACGTAGGCGACGCCGCCGGACATGCCGGCCGCGAAGTTGCGGCCCGTCTCGCCGAGCACGACGGCGTGACCGCCGGTCATGTACTCGCAGCCGTGGTCGCCCACGCCCTCGGACACCACCGTGGCACCGGAGTTGCGGACGCAGAAGCGCTCGCCGGTGCGGCCGCGCAGGAAGAGCTCGCCGCTCGTCGCGCCGTACGCGATCGTGTTGCCCGCGATCGTCGAGTACTCGGCGAGGTGGTCGGCGCCCCGGTCGGGACGGACGATCACCCGGCCGCCGGAGAGGCCCTTGCCGACGTAGTCGTTGGCGTCGCCCTCCAGGCGCAGCGTGACACCGCGCGGCAGGAAGGCGCCGAAGGACTGGCCCGCGGAGCCGGTGAAGGTGATGTCGACGGTGTCGTCGGGCAGGCCCGCGCCACCGAACTTCTTCGTCACCTCGTGGCCGAGCATGGTGCCGACCGTGCGGTTGATGTTGCGGATCGCGACCTGGGCGCGGACCGGCTGGGCGTCGGTGGCGGAGTTCGCTGCCAGCGCGTCGCCGGCGAGCTTGATCAGCTCGTTGTCGAGCGCCTTCTCCAGGCCGTGGTCCTGCTGGATGACCTGGTGCAGCGCCGCGCCCTCGGGCAGCTCGGGCACGTAGAACAGCGGGGACAGGTCCAGGCCCTGCGCCTTCCAGTGGTCGACGGCGCGGGTGACGTCGAGCGCCTCCGCGTGGCCGACGGCCTCCTCGATGGAGCGGAAGCCCAGCTCGGCGAGGATCTCGCGGACCTCTTCGGCGATGAACTGGAAGAAGTTCACGATGTACTCGGCCTTGCCGGCGAACCGGTCCCGGAGGGTCGGGTTCTGCGTGGCGATGCCGACCGGGCAGGTGTCCAGGTGGCAGACGCGCATCATGACGCAGCCGGAGACGACGAGCGGCGCGGTCGCGAAACCGAACTCCTCGGCGCCGAGCAGCGCGGCGATGACGACGTCGCGGCCGGTCTTCAGCTGGCCGTCGGTCTGCACGACGATGCGGTCGCGCAGCCCGTTGAGCAGCAGCGTCTGCTGGGTCTCGGCGAGGCCGAGCTCCCAGGGTCCGCCGGCGTGCTTGAGGGAGGTCAGCGGGGAGGCACCGGTGCCGCCGTCGTGGCCGGAGATGAGCACCACGTCCGCGTGCGCCTTGGAGACACCCGCGGCGACCGTGCCGACGCCGACCTCGGAGACCAGCTTGACGTGAATCCGCGCCTGCGGGTTCGCGTTCTTCAGGTCGTGGATCAGCTGGGCCAGGTCCTCGATGGAGTAGATGTCGTGGTGCGGCGGCGGGGAGATCAGGCCGACGCCGGGGGTGCTGTGCCGGGTCTTGGCGACCCAGGGGTAGACCTTGTGGCCGGGCAGCTGGCCGCCCTCGCCGGGCTTGGCGCCCTGCGCCATCTTGATCTGGATGTCGTCGGCGTTGACCAGGTACTCGGACGTGACGCCGAAGCGGCCGGAGGCGACCTGCTTGATCGACGAGCGGCGGGCCGGGTCGTACAGCCGGTCCGCGTCCTCGCCGCCCTCACCGGTGTTGGACTTGCCGCCCAGCTGGTTCATGGCGATGGCGAGGGTCTCGTGCGCCTCCTTGGAGATGGAGCCGTACGACATGGCGCCGGTGGAGAAGCGCTTGACGATCTCGCTGACCGGCTCGACCTCGTCGATGGAGATCGGCTCGCGGCCGGAGGTGAAGCCGAACAGGCCGCGCAGCGTCATGAGGCGCTCGGACTGCTCGTTCACGCGGTCCGTGTACTTCTTGAAGATGTCGTAGCGGCGGGTGCGCGTGGAGTGCTGGAGGCGGAAGACCGTCTCCGGGTCGAACAGGTGCGGCTCGCCCTCGCGGCGCCACTGGTACTCGCCCCCTATCTCCAGGGCGCGGTGCGCGGGCGCGATGCCGGAGGCCGGGTACGCCTTGGCGTGGCGGGCGGCGACCTCCTTGGCGATGACGTCGAGACCGGCGCCGCCGATCTTCGTCGCGGTGCCGTTGAAGTACTTCTCGACGAAGGCCTGGTCCAGGCCGACGGCCTCGAAGACCTGGGCGCCGCGGTAGGAGGCGACGGTCGAGATGCCCATCTTGGACATGACTTTCAGGACGCCCTTGCCGAGGGCGTAGATCAGGTTGCGGATGGCCTGCTCGGGCTCGATGCCCTCCAGGAACGTGCCCGCGCGGACCAGGTCCTCGACGGACTCCATCGCCAGGTAGGGGTTGACGGCGGCGGCGCCGTAGCCGATGAGGAGGGCCACGTGGTGGACCTCGCGGACGTCGCCGGCCTCGACCAGCAGGCCCACCTGGGTGCGCTGCTTGGTGCGGATGAGGTGGTGGTGGACGGCCGCGGTGAGCAGCAGCGACGGGATCGGCGCGTGCTCGGCGTCCGAGTGCCGGTCGGACAGGACGATCAGCCGGGCGCCGTTGCCGATGGCGGCGTCGGCCTCCGTGCAGATCTCCTCGAGCCGGGCGGCCAGCGATTCGCCGCCGCCGGAGACCCGGTACAGGCCGGACAGCGTCGCGGCCTTCATGCCCGGCATGTCGCCGTCGGCGTTGATGTGGATGAGCTTGGCCAGCTCGTCGTTGTCGATCACCGGGAACGGCAGGGTGACGCTGCGGCAGGACGCGGCGGTCGGCTCGAGCAGGTTGCCCTGCGGGCCCAGCGACGAGCGCAGGGAGGTGACGAGCTCCTCGCGGATGGCGTCCAGCGGCGGGTTGGTGACCTGCGCGAACAGCTGCGTGAAGTAGTCGAAGAGCAGCCGCGGGCGCTGCGAGAGCGCGGCGATCGGCGTGTCGGTGCCCATCGAGCCGATCGGCTCGGCGCCGGCCCTGGCCATCGGCGCGACGATGACGCGCAGCTCTTCCTCGGTGTAGCCGAAGGTCTGCTGGCGGCGGGTGACCGAGGCGTGCGTGTGCACGATGTGCTCGCGCTCGGGCAGGTCGGACAGCTCGATCTCGCCGGCTTCCAGCCACTCCGCGTACGGGTTCTCGGCGGCGAGGGCGGCCTTGATCTCGTCGTCCTCGATGATGCGGTGCTCGGCGGTGTCCACGAGGAACATGCGGCCGGGCTGCAGGCGGCCCTTGCGGACGACCTTCGCGGGGTCGATGTCGAGGACGCCGACCTCGGAGCCGAGGACGACGAGGCCGTCGTCGGTGACCCAGTAGCGGCCGGGGCGCAGGCCGTTGCGGTCGAGGACCGCGCCGACCTGGGTGCCGTCGGTGAAGGTGACGCAGGCGGGGCCGTCCCAGGGCTCCATCTGCGTGGCGTGGTACTGGTAGAACGCGCGGCGGGCCGGGTCCATGGAGGCGTGGTTCTCCCAGGCCTCCGGGATCATCATCAGCACGGAGTGCGGCAGGGAGCGGCCGCCGAGGTGGAGCAGCTCCAGGACCTCGTCGAAGGACGCCGAGTCGGAGGCGTCCGGCGTACAGACGGGGAAGATGCGGTCGAGCTTCTCGCTGCCGAACAGGCTGGAGACGAGCTGCGACTCGCGGGCCTTCATCCAGTTGCGGTTGCCCTTGACCGTGTTGATCTCGCCGTTGTGCGCGACGAAGCGGTACGGGTGGGCGAGCGGCCAGCTGGGGAAGGTGTTCGTGGAGAACCGGGAGTGCACGAGCGCGATCGCGGAGGCGAAGCGGCGGTCGGACAGGTCCGGGAAGAAGGGCTCCAGCTGGCCGGTGGTCAGCATGCCCTTGTAGACGATGGTGCGGGCCGACAGGGACGGGAAGTAGACACCGGCCTCGCGCTCGGCGCGCTTGCGCAGCACGAACGCCTTGCGGTCCAGGTCGATGCCCGTGGCGTCCTGTCCGGCCACGAAGAGCTGGCGGAAGGCGGGCATCGTCGAGCGCGCGGTGGCGCCGAGCAGCTGGGGGGCGACGGGGACGTCGCGCCAGCCGAGGACGGTGAGGCCCTCCTCCGCGGCGAACGTCTCGATCTGTGAGACGGCGTGGGCGCTGTCCTCCGGCAGGAAGGCGATGCCTACCGCGTACGAACCGGCCTCGGGCAGCTCGAACCCGGCGACCTCGCGGAAGAAGGCGTCCGGGACCTGGGACAGGATGCCGGCGCCGTCGCCCGAGTCGGGCTCGGAGCCGGTGGCACCGCGATGCTCCAGGTTGCGCAGAACCGTGAGCGCCTGCTCGACCAGCGCGTGGCTCGCCTCGCCGGTGAGGGTGGCCACGAAGCCGACGCCGCAGGCGTCGTGCTCGTTGCGGGGGTCGTACATACCCTGCGCGGCAGGGCGAGCATCCATGAAGGGCCAGTTCTGGCCATTCGCGGAGTGCTGGGACGGCTGGCGCGGCGTACGCATCGGCTCTCCCGTCGTCGTCGTGGCTGGGGGCACCTCCCAGGCTCTTGAGGCTCTGGGGGAGCGGTTGCCGAGGGACGACGTTGGCCCTCTGCTGTGGAGTGCAAAATTTCGTGCAGGTTACATGATGGAGCGGTTCTCGGGAACCGGATACTCCGTTTCAGCATGCGGACACCGCGGTCGCGGTGGGGGTACCGCGTACGGCGGTGGAGTATGGGGACCCATCCGGACAGATCGATGTCCTCGGGCCCGGGCGGGGCGGGTGGCGTCGCCGGTCGCGCAGGGTGCGGCGCGGGCCTCTTTGCCCACGCGCTTACGGGTCATGCCCGGTGGTTAAGCGTTCGAAACCGCCGGGTAACGACTAGTTATGCAGCCCTTCGCATAAGTGCGCTGCACCTCATCCTACGGCCGTACCGAACCAGCTGCCCAGGACGTACGTCACACCCGCCGCGGCGCCACCGAGGGCCAGCTGCCGCAGCCCGCTGTACCACCAGGAACGCGCGGTCACCCTGGCCACGAGCGCGCCGCACGCGAAGAGTCCGGCGAACGCGAGCAGCAGCGCGGGCCACAGTGCGGTCGCACCCAGCAGGAAGGGCAGGACGGGGAGCAGGGCGCCCAGGGCGAAGGAGCCGAAGCTGGAGACGGCGGCGACGGACGGCGAGGGCAGGTCGCCCGGGTCTATGCCCAGCTCCTCGCGCGCGTGGATCTCCAGCGCCTGCTCGGGATCGCGCGAGAGCTGCCTGGCCACCTCCCTCGCCAGGGCGGGCTCGACACCACGGGCCTCGTACAGCTCGGCGAGCTCGCGCTCCTCGTCCTGCGGGTGCTTGCGCAGCTCCCGGCGCTCGACGGCCAGTTCCGCCTCGACCAGCTCGCGCTGGGAGGCGACGGAGGTGTATTCGCCCGCGGCCATCGAGAAGGCGCCGGCCGCGAGTCCCGCGAGACCGGTGATGACGATCGTCTGGTGCGCGACGGATCCGCCGGCGACGCCCGTCATCAGGGCGAGGTTGGAGACGAGTCCGTCCATCGCGCCGAACACGGCGGGGCGCAGCCAGCCGCCGTTGACGTCGCGGTGGGTGTGGTTGTCGCGGTGCGCCTCGTGCAGTGCGGCTTCGGTGTCGATGATGGCCATCTCGGTCCCCCAGCAGGCTCTTTTTGGACGGGTTCTACTTTTCGACAACAGCAAGGTACGCCTCGAATTTCCCGCCCGCCAGCAAGGAAAGGCTGCGCTAACCTGCGCCTTTGCCCGTCGACGCTCATCCGTGGCGGGTCGCGCGCAGATGTCGACCGGGTGACGCTGCGGGCCGTGAGGCCGTGCCGGGCCGTTCCGGTGGGACAGATCCGCAAAGGGTTCCGCGCACGGTTCCGCCCCGTGGTGCCGCACACGGTTCCGCGCTGTGGCTCCGCGCTGTGACCGGAGCCGGGAGAGAAGAGGCACCGGATGGCTCCCATCGCCTGCGTCCCCTCGGTCCCGCCGCCCCAGGACGCCGCCCGCCTGCGGGACCGGGCGCGCGGTGCGCTGCTCGGGCTCGCCGTCGGGGACGCGCTCGGGGCACCCGCCGAGAACATGAAGCCGTCCGAGATCCGGGCGCGGTGGGGCCGTATCACCGGGTACGTCGCCGAGCACCCGGCCGGGACCGACGACACCGAGTACGCGATCTTCTCCGGGCTCCTGCTGGCCCGGCACGGCTCGGCGCTCACCGCGGCCCATGTGGAGACGGCCTGGCACCACTGGATCGCGGACCGGGACGAGGGGCCGTTCCGCGGCGCCGGGTTCAGTGAGCGGGGCACCCTGGAGAACCTGCGCCGGGGGCTGGCGGCGCCCATCTCCGCCCAGCACCGGCACGCGTGGAGCGACGGTCTCGCGATGCGCGCGGCACCCTTCGGCGTCTTCGCGGCGGGACGCCCGGCCGAGGCGGCCCGCCTGGTGGCGATCGACGGCTCGGTCAGTCACGAGGGGGAGGGCATCTACGGCGGGCAGGCGGTGGCGGCCGGGGTCGCGGCGGCGATGACCGGCGCTTCCACCATCGCCGTGGTGGCCTGCGCCCTCGCCGTGGTCCCGGACGACTCCTGGACGGCCCGGTCGCTGCGGCGCGCGGTCGCGGTCGCCCACCGGGGCGAACGCGCGGTCCGCTCGGCGGTCGTCGTCGGCGGCTACCCGTGGACGGACCTCGCACCGGAGGCCGTCGCCCTGGCCTTCGGCGCGTACGCGGCGGCCGACGGTGACTTCACGGGATCCGTGCTCACCGCGGTCAACATGGGCCGCGACGCCGACACCACGGCGGCGGTGGCCGGCGCGCTGGCCGGGGCGACTCGGGGCGCCGTCTCCATTCCGGCCGAGTGGGCCGCGGCCATCGGCCCGGCGCTCGGCAGCTGCCTTCCCTCGATGGCGGGCCACCACGTGCTGGACGTGGCGGAGCTGCTGACCCCGGAGGACGACGAGAAGTGGACCGCGGGGCCCGGCCCCGCCCCCCGGGAACTCCTCGACCCCGGCGGCACACACCTGCGCCCCGACCCGCACACGTACGTGATCACCGGCGAGGTACGGCCGTGACCCCCCGCCTGGTGGGGGACGAGCCCCGCGAGGACGCCGCCTCGGCGCCCGGCGAGGAGACGCGGACGGCACTGTGCTCCGGCACGCGGACGCACGCGGAGCCCTCGCAGGGCGGTGGCGCGCCCGCCGTGGGTGCCGCCGTCACGCCGTCGCCGGCATCCCAGGAGACGGCCACCGCGCCCGCGCACACGCTGTCACCGGCGCCCCTCGGTGTCCGGCCCCCGGGCCACGGGGACGTGGGTGCCGCCGTCACGCCGTCGCCGGCATCCCAGGAGACGGCCACCGCGCCCGCCCACACGGTGTCACCGGCGCCCCTCGGTGCCTGGTCCCCGACCCACGGGGACGTGGGTGCCGCCGTCACGCCGTCGCCGGCATCCCAGGAGACGGCCACCGCGCCCGCCCACACGGTGTCACCGGCGCCCCCCGGTGTCCGGCCCCCAGGCCACGGGGACCAGCCCGCGCCCCCCGACCTCCAGCACGCGAGCCCCGACGTACGAGGGGCGAGCCTGCGCACCGAACCCCCCGACCTCCTAGCGCCGCACCCCACGGCGACGCCTCCCCCACCGGCCCCCGGCAGCCCGCCCGCGAGCCTCCTCACGGAGGGCACCCCGGGCGGGGCCGGTGTCGCGGTGCGGCGGATCGAGGGGCTGCTGCTCGGGCTGGCCGCGGGGGACGCCGCGGGATGGCCGGCCGCCCGGCACCGGGCCGCCCGCATGCCCGAGTGGACGCGGCGGCTCACCCGCGAGCTGGACACGTTCGCGGAGCAGAACGCGACCACCACCCTGCCCGTGCCCATCGCCCTCAACCAGCCGCCCGAACCCCTGCGGCTCGGACCCTCGGACGACGCCGAATGGGCCGCCTTCGCGGCCGAGGCGGTCCTGCGGGCCGGGGACGGCAGCGCCCTCGGCGACCTGAGCCGGGAGCGCCGGATGCGCGCGGCGATCGACCTGGCGTGGAACGCCGTCGCCGGCGAGGTGGCCGCCGCGGCCGAACGCGCCCCGGAGGTCGAGTCGGCCGTGCTGCCGCTGCGCGCCCGGATCTCGGTCCGGGCCGGCCTCGGCAACCTCGCCGCCGGACTGCGCCCGCCCGCCACCGGCCACGACAACCCCCACTACTTCGACGACGCCGCCTGCGTACGCGCCTGCGTGCTCGCCGTGGCCCACCCGGGAGATCCCCGACTCGCCGCGGAACTGGCCGAGTTCGACGCCCGCTACACCCAGGACGGTGACGGCGTGCACGGCGCCCGCGCCATGGCCGCGGCCGTCGCGCTCGCCCTGACCGGCGCGCACGTCGACGCCTGTGTGACCGCCGCGCTCGCCGAGCTGCCGGCGGCGACGGAGATCGGCCGCAACGCGCGGCACGCGATCACCCTCGCGCGGGGCGCCGACAGCACCTTCGGTCTCGTACCCCTGCTGGAGCATCAGATCGTCGACCATGTCTACAGCTACGGCATCGCGGCGGCCGAGACCGTCCCCGTCGCCCTCGCCCTCGCGACCGCCGCGCGGGGCCGCATCGCCGAGGCGGTGCCGGCCGCCGCGTGCCTGTCCCGGGTCGCCGACTCCGCCCCGGCCCTGGCCGGCGCCCTGACCGGCGCGCTCGGCGGCGGCGACACGATCCCCGCCGCCTGGCGCGACGCCTGCCGCACCCTCTCCGGCTGCGCCCTGCCCCGCCTCACCGGCACCGACCTGGTGGAACTCGCCGGACTCCTGGCAGCCACGGAACTGAGCACACCAGGAGGATGATTCGGGCATGACGCCCACAACCACGGAAACCCTCGAAGAACGGATCACCGGGGCCCTCGTCGGCGCCGCCGTCGGCGACGCCCTCGGCGGACCGGTCGAGGGGTACAGCCCCGAGCAGATCCTCGAACGCCACGGCGGCCGCGTGCACGGCGTCGTCGGCCCCTGGAACGGCGACACCTGGCGCACCGCCCGCCCGATCGCGCCGTACCACAAGGGTGACGGACACGTCACCGACGACACCCTGATGACCCACGCCCTGGTCCGGGTGTACACCACGGTCCGCGACCACCTCGACGCCTACGCGGTCGCCGGGCACCTGGTCCCCGACCTCATGGGCACGCCCCGCTGGATCCCCGAACTGGAGGCCGAGGCCCTCCCCCTCCAGCGGATCTTCCTCGCCGAGAAGTGGCTGGTGGCCCGGATCCACTACGGGCACGTCGACCCGCGCGAGGCCGGCACCGGGAACATCGTCAACTGCGGTGCGGCGATGTACATGGCCCCGGTCGGCCTGGTCAACGCCGCCGACCCCGCCGCCGCGTACGCCGAGGCGCTCGACGTCGCCGGTGCCCACCAGTCGTCGTACGGCCGTGAGGCGGCGGGCGTCTTCGCGGCGGCGGTCGCCGCGGCGTGCGCGCCGGGGGCCAGCCCGGCCTCGGTCGTCGACGCCTGCCTCGCCCTGGCCAAGGACGGCACGCGGGCCGCCGTCGAGGCGGTCTGCGAAGTCGCCGTCCGGCACACGGACTTCGAGTCGGCGCTCCGCCCGCTGCGGGAGGCCGTGGCCCCCTTCGACACCGTCGGCCCCGACTACCGCGCCCCCTCGCTCGGCGCGCGCCGTCCCTCCCGCCTGCACGCCATCGAGGAACTCCCCGTCGCGCTGGGCATGTTGCTGGTCGCCGGCGGCGACTACCGGCACGCCGTGCTGGGCAGCGTCAACTACGGCCGGGACTGCGACTCCATCGCCACCATGGCCGGCGCCCTCGCCGGCGCCCTGGGCTCCGAGGTCCCCCGCGACTGGTCCAAGACGGTCGCGGAGTCGAGCCGCCTCGACCTGCACGCACCCGCGACGGCCCTCGCCGAGGTCACCCGCGAGATCTTCGACCGGGACGTCCGGCGCCGAAGGGCCCACGAGGCGGCGTTCGCCACGCTCACGGGGGCACCGTGCTCCGGCTGACCTGGGTCCAGCCCGAGGACCTCCTCGGCCACGAGCTGCGCCAGGCCGCCCAGGACGGCCGCGAGACCGCGGCCGTCACGGCCCGCTGGCGGGCGGCGGGCGGACCCGAGGCGCCCGCCCGGGCGGGCGCCTCGCCGACACCGGCCTCCCCGTACCTGCGCGTCCTCGCGGAGGACCTGCTCGACGAACTGGCCGACCTGCCGGGCGCCCTGGCGGACCGGGAACCGACCGGCCTCGGACGGATCAGGGACCGCTGCCCAAACTGGCCCGCACGGAATCCGGCCGGTCCCGCGCCCGCCGCGGCCGGCCCCCGCCGGCTGGAGGCCGCCTGGCTCGGCCGGGCCGCGGGCTGCCTGCTGGGCAAACCGGTGGAGAAACTCCCCCTGCGGGGAATCCGCGAACTGGCCCGCGCCACCGGCAACTGGCCGCTGGGCACCTATTTCACGGCCCGCGGAGTCCCCGCGGAACTCGCGACGGCCCACCCCTGGAACAAGCGCTCCGCGCCCACCTCGCTCGCCGAGAACATCGACGGCATGCCGGAGGACGACGACCTCAACTACCCCCTGCTGAACGTGCTGTTGCTCCAGCGGTACGGCCGCGGGTTCACCACCGCCGACGTGGCGCGGCTGTGGCTGGACGAACTCCCGGCGGGCCGCACGTTCACCGCGGAGCGCGTCGCGTACCGCAACCTCCTGGCCGGCGTGGAACCCCCGCGCACGGCCCGCCACCGCAACCCCTTCCGCGAGTGGATCGGCGCCCTGATCCGCGCGGACGTGCACGGCTGGACGAACCCCGGCGACCCGGCGGCCGCCGCGGAACAGGCCCACCGGGACGCCACCCTCACCCACACGGCGAACGGGGTGTACGCGGCGATGTTCGCGGCGGCGACCCTCGCCGCGGCGGCGGGCGGCAGCAGCGACGTCCACGCGTGCCTGCTGGCGGGACTCGCCGTCGTCCCGGCCGGCTCCCGGCTGGCCGAAGCCGTCCGTCACGCCGTCCGGCTCGCCCGTACGACCGGGGACTTCGACGCCGTCGTCGACGAACTGCACGCCACGCACCGCGCCTACCACTGGGTCCACGCCGTCCCCAACACCGCCCTGATCGCCGCCGCCCTCACCCACGCGGACGGGGACTTCGCGGGCTCCGTCTGCCGTGCCGTGTCGGGCGGCTGGGACACGGACTCCAACGGCGCCACGGCGGGCAGCGTCGCGGGCCTGCTGGCCGGGGACCCCGCCGCCCTCCCCGAGCGGTGGACCGCTCCGCTCAAGAACCGGCTGGCCACCTCGATCGCCGACTTCGACGGCGTCGGCTTCGACACCCTCGCCCAGCTCACCCACCGCCAGAGCCACCAGGAGGCCTGCCGCCCATGACTCTCATCGCCGTACTCGGCAGCACGAACATGGACCTCGTCACGTACGTCGCCAAGGCCCCGCAGCGCGGCGAGACCGTGACGGGCCGCGAGTTCCGCACGGTCCCCGGCGGCAAGGGCGCCAACCAGGCGATCGCCGCGGCCCGCGCGGGCGCCGACGTCTCGATGATCGGCGCGGTGGGCCAGGACGCCTTCGGCACCGGACTGCGGTCCACCCTCGAACACTCCGGCGTGGACACCGACCACCTGCGCACCGCCGAGGGCCCGTCCGGCACCGCCCACATCGTCGTGGACGACGAGGGCGGCAACGCCATCGTCGTCATCCCGGGCGCGAACGGCACCGTCGACCACCTGGCCCCGGGCGACGAGGCCCTCATCGCCGCCGCCGACGCGCTCCTGCTCCAGCTGGAGATCCCGCTGGCCGCCGTCGTCGCCGGCGCCCAGGCAGCACGCGGGCACGGCGTCCGCACGGTCCTGACCCCCTCCCCCGTCCAGCCGCTGCCACCCGAACTCCTCGACTCCGTGGACCTGCTGGTCGCCAACCAGCACGAGGCCGCCGCGCTCGGCGGCGTCGTCGAACCCCGGGAGGCGGCCAAGACCCTGCTCGCACGGGTCCCGGCCGTGATCGTGACGCTCGGCGCGGCGGGCTGCCTGTACGTCGCCCGGGACCACGACCCGATCAGTGTCCCCGTGCCGCGGGTGACCGCCGTGGACACCACCGGCGCGGGCGACACCTTCGTCGGCGCCCTCGCCGTCGCGCTCGGCGAGGGCAGGCCGATGCGGTCCGCCCTCGCCTGGGCCTCGGCCGCCGCCGCGCTGTCCGTGCAGCGGGCCGGCGCCTCCTCCTCGATGCCCTACCGCTCCGAGATCGACGCCCAGGCGTCGCGGCCGGCGTCATGAGCGCCCGCCAGGAACACGGCCCGCTGACCGGTCTGCGCGTGCTCGACCTCGCGACCCTCTTCGCGGGACCGCTGGCCGCCACCATGCTCGGGGACTTCGGCGCCGAGGTGATCAAGGTCGAGCACCCGGCCAAGCCCGACCCCTCCCGGGGCCACGGCCCGTCCAAGGACGGTGTCGGCCTGTGGTGGAAACTCCTCGGCCGCAACAAGCGCACCATCACGCTCGACCTGTCGAGCCCCGGCGGCCGCGACACCCTGCTCCGCCTCGCCGCGACGGCCGACGTCGTCGTCGAGAACTTCCGCCCCGGCACCCTGGAGAAGTGGGGCCTCGGCTGGGAGCAGCTGTCGGCCGCCAACCCGCGGCTGGTGCTCGCCAGGGTCACCGGCTTCGGCCAGTCCGGCCCGTACGCGCACCGCCCCGGGTTCGGCACGCTGGCCGAGGCGATGAGCGGGTTCGCGGCGATCACCGGCGAACCGGGCGCCCCGCCGACCCTGCCGCCCTTCGGCCTGGCCGACTCGATCGCCGGCCTGACGACGGCGTACGCGGTGATGACGGCGCTGACGGCCCGGGACCGCACGGGCGAGGGCCAGGTGGTCGACATGGCGATCATCGAACCGATCCTCACCGTCGTCGGCCCGCAGCCCCTCTGGTACGACCAGCTCGGCCACGTCCAGCCCCGTACCGGCAACCGCTCCGCCAACAACGCGCCCCGCAACACCTACCGCACGGCCGACGGCATGTGGGTCGCGGTGTCCACGTCGGCGCAGTCGGTCGCGGAACGGCTGATGCGGCTGGTCGGGCGCCCGGAGCTGATCGACGAGCCGTGGTTCGCGTCGGGCGCGGAGCGGGCCCGCAACGCGGACGTGCTGGACGAGGCCGTCGGCACCTGGATCGCCCGCCACACCCGCGAGGAGGTGCTGAGCGCCTTCGAGAAGGCGGAGGCGGCGGTGGCGCCGGTCCAGGACGTACGGGACGTCATGGCGGACCCGCAGTACGCGGCCCTGGACAGCATCACCACCGTCGACGACCCCGAACTGGGCCCCCTGCGCATGCAGAACGTCCTCTTCCGGCTCTCCGCCACGCCCGGCGCGATCCGCTGGGCGGGCCGGCCGCACGGCGCGGACACCGCAGCGGTGCTGACCGAACTCGGACTGACGGAGCACGAGTTCGACCGTCTGCGGTCGGAGGGCGCCCTGTGACCGCGGAACCGGTCCTGACCTGGCTGTACGTCCCCGGCGACCGGCCCGACGTGGTGGTCAAGGCGCTCGCGTGCGGCGCGGACGCCGTGATCGTCGACCTGGAGGACGCGGTCGCCCCCGCCCGCAAGGAGTACGCCCGCGCGGCCACCGCGGAGCTGCTCTCCGACGCGGCCCCGGTCCGGGTCCACGTCCGTGTGAACGCCCTGGACGGCCCCCTGGCCGAGGCCGACCTGAAGACGCTCGCCCCACTGCCCGGCCTGTCCGGTCTCCGGCTGCCGAAGGTGACCTCGCCGTGGGACGTCGTGCGGGTGGCGGAGGGCGCCGTCCGCGCCGAGGGCGGCGCCCTCGGGCTGTACGCCCTGCTGGAGACGGCCCTCGGCGTGGAGCAGGCGTTCGCCGTCGCGTCCGCGCACCACGCCCTGCGCGGGATCGCGCTCGGCGAGGCCGACCTGCGGGCCGATCTCGGCGTACGGGAGGGCGCGGGCCTGGACTGGGCGCGGGCCCGGGTGGTCGTCGCCGCCCGGGCGGCGGGTCTGCCGCCGCCCAGCCAGTCGGTCTACCCGGACATCCGGGATCTGGACGGGCTGGCCGTGTCCTGTGCGCACGGCCGTGCGCTCGGCTTCCTCGGGCGGGCCGCCATCCATCCCCGGCAGCTCCCCGTCATCGAGCGGGCGTACCTCCCGACCCCGGAGGAGATCGAGTCCGCCGAGGCGGTGGTCGAGGCCGCCGCCGTCCACCCGGGCGCCCTGGCGCTGCCCGACGGCCGGTTCGTCGACGCGGCGGTGGTGGCGGGCGCCCACCGCACCCTGGCGCTGGCCCGCCGCGGCTGACGGCGTGCGGGTCCGCGGCCCGCACACGCGAAGGGCGCCGGATCCGTGATCCGGCGCCCTTCGACCCGTCGTGGCGGGTACGGTCAGTTCTTCTTGGCCGACCCGGCCCCGTCCCTCTCGGACGCGGCGGACCCATTGGCCCCGGCGGTGTCCGCGGGGCTTTCGGCCCCGGGCTTCCTGCCCGGCTCGACGGCGTCACCGTCGGACGTGGCCGTCGTGGCGACCGTCTTCCCGTCGGTCCCGGCGCCCGTCCCGGCGCCCGTCTTGCCGTCGGTCGCGGCGCCCGTCACGGCGTCCGGCTCGACGTCGGTCCCGGCGTCCGGCTCGACGGCGGTCGCTGCCTTCTTGCCGTCGGTGTCCCCGGCGTCCTCCGCCGAGGGGTCCGCGCCCGTGTCCGGCTCGACGACCTCCTCGCGTCCGGGCCGCATCCGCGCGGACAGGACCAGGTAGACCACGGCGAGGACGAAGACCGCCATCGCGGTCCAGTCGTTCAGGCGCAGGCCGAGGAAGTGGTGGGCGTCGTCGACGCGCATGTACTCGATCCAGCCGCGGCCCACGCAGTACGCAGCGACGTACAGCGCGAACGCCCGTCCGTGCCCGAGCCTGAAGCGGCGGTCGGCCCAGATGACGAGGAAGCCGACGCCGACGCACCACAGCGACTCGTACAGGAACGTCGGGTGGTAGTAGCCCGGCACCCGCCCGGCCGTCGAGGACGTGATGTGCAGCGCCCAGGGAACCGACGTCTCCCGGCCGTACAGCTCCTGGTTGAACCAGTTGCCCCAGCGCCCGATGGCCTGGGCGAAGACGATGCCGGGCGCGAGGGCGTCGGCCCACGCCGGCAGCGGGATGCCGCGGCGGCGGCAGCCGATCCACGCACCCACCGCACCGAGCGCGATGGCGCCCCAGATGCCGAGGCCGCCCTGCCAGATCTTGAAGGCGTCCACCCAGTCACGGCCCTCGCTGAAGTACAGCTCGTAGTCCGTGATCACGTGGTAGAGCCGTCCGCCGACCAGGCCGAACGGGACGGCCCAGACCGCGATGTCGGCCACCGTGCCGGGACGCCCGCCGCGGGCGACCCAGCGCTTGTTGCCGAGCCAGACGGCCACGAAGACGCCGATGATGATGCAGAACGCGTAGGCGCGCAGCGGAATGGGGCCGAGGGGCAGCACCCCGCGCGACGGGCTGGGAATGTAGGCAAGTTCCATGGCAGGGTCGACGCTACCGTGCCGGGCCGGGCCGACGGCGGGCAGCCCGGCTACGGGTCCATAACGGGGCGCGCCCCCGGCCCGCGGGAGACCCGGGCCGGGCACCCCCCGCCGGGGCTGCGGCGGAGGGGCTCAGCCCCTGTTCTCCGCCTGCACCAGCTGCTTCAGCTTCGCCGGGGTCATCGCCCGGTCCGCGTAGATGTTCCTGCCGCCGAACAGCACGGTCGGCGTGCCGCCGAAGTGGCCCGCCTGGAAGGCCTGGTTCGACTTCAGGACCCAGGTGTCGTGCGTGCCGTCGTCGACGCACTTGCGGAACGCCGGGGTGTCCAGCCCCTCCACCTTGCCCGCCAGCTCCAGGAGCTTGTCCGGCTTCGCGAAGGCGTCGTCGGTCTCCTGGGGCTGGTTGTCGTACAGGACGTCGTGGTACGCGGTGAACTTCCCGGCGTCCTGGGCGCAGGCCGCGGCGTTGGCCGCCCGGCGGGAGCCGCTGCCGCCCATGTTCCCGTCGATGAGCGTGGCGAGGTGGTAGTCGACCTTCAGCTGCCCGGCCTCCACCAGCTCGTGGATGGTCGGGCGGTACGCCGTCTCGAAGGACTTGCAGGCCGGGCAGCGGAAGTCCTCGTAGACCGTGAGGGTGGATCCGGCGGCTTCCTTGCCCACGGGGATCGCGAGACCGTCCTTGCCCCGCGCCCCCGAGGGCGACACGACGGGGCCCGCGGCGTCGCTCTTGTCGTCCTTGCCCGCGTTGGCGGCGACGACGCCCACCACCGCGGCGAGACCGAGGACGCAGACCACCGACGCCCCCACGATCAGCGCCCGCCGGCGCTTCTCCCCGGCCTTCTGCTTCTCTCGCTCGACCGCCAGCCGCTCGCGGGCGGTGCGCTTTCCGTCACGGTTCTTCTCGCTCACATCCGGCAGAACGAACCGGGGAGGCGCAGCGCGCCTCCCCGGCCCCAGGTCCACCCGTTCGAGTGAGCGGATCGCCGGTGTGCGTCACGCCGTGCCGCGCACGCCCTTCGCCAGGTCGCTCGCGAGGGCACGTACGGCGTCCAGCCCGGCCGCCTCGTCCGGCGCGTCCAGCATCCGCTTCACGAAGGCCGAGCCGACGATCACGCCGTCGGCGAAGCCGGCCACCTCGGCGGCCTGCGTGGCGTTGGAGACGCCGAGCCCGACGCAGACGGGCAGGTCCGTGGTGGCCTTGGTGCGGCGCACCAGGTCCTGCGCCTGGGCGCCCACCGACTCACGGGTGCCGGTGACGCCCATCAGCGAGGCGGCGTAGACGAAGCCGGAGCCCGCCGCGGTGATCTCGGCGAGCCGGGCGTCCTTGCTGCTGGGGGCGACGACGAAGACGGTCGCGAGACCGTGCTTGTCGGCGTGCTCCCGCCACAGCGCCGACTCCTGCACCGGCAGGTCGGGCAGGATGCACCCGGCCCCGCCCGCCGCGGCGAGTTCGGCGGTGAAGCGCTCGACGCCGTAGCGGTCGATGGGGTTCCAGTACGTCATCACGAGCACCGGCTTCCCGGTGGCCGTGTGCGCCTCGCGGACCGTGCGCATCACGTCCGCGATCCGGACGCCGCCGCGCAGGGCGATGTCGTCGGCGGTCTGGATGACGGGACCGTCGAGGACGGGGTCGCTGTGCGGCAGCCCCACCTCGACGACGTCGGCACCGCCGTCGAAGGCTGCCTTGATCGCCGCGATCCCGCCGTCCACGGTCGGGAAGCCGGCCGGGAGGTACGCGATCAGGGCGGCCCTGCCCTCGGCCCTGGCGCCGGCGAGCGTGTCGCCCAACAGCCTGATGTTGCCGCTCACTTGGCGTCCCCCTCGATCTCGGCGCCGTCGCCGGCCTCGTCCGCCTCGACGACGGCGTCGGTGTCGTACAGCCCGAAGTAGCGGGCGGCGGTGTCCATGTCCTTGTCGCCGCGCCCCGACAGGTTGACGACGATCAGCCCGTCCTTGCCCAGTTCCCTGCCGACCTCCAGGGCGCCGGCCAGCGCGTGCGCGCTCTCGATGGCCGGGATGATGCCCTCGGTGCGGGAGAGCAGGCGCAGTGCCTGCATGGCGGCGTCGTCGGTGACGGCGCGGTACTCGCCGCGTCCGCTGTCCTTCAGGTAGGAGTGCTCGGGGCCGATGCCGGGGTAGTCGAGGCCGGCCGAGATCGAGTACGGCTCGGTGATCTGCCCCTCCTCGTCCTGGAGGACGTAGGACCGCGAGCCGTGCAGGATGCCCGGCTCGCCGGCGGTCAGCGTCGCCGCGTGCTCGCCGGTCTCGATGCCGTGCCCGGCGGGCTCGCAGCCGATGAGGCGGACGCCGGTGTCGGGGATGAAGGCGTGGAACAGGCCGATGGCGTTGGAGCCGCCGCCGACGCAGGCGACGGCGGCGTCGGGGAGCCGTCCCGCGCGCTCCAGGATCTGCCGGCGCGCCTCGACGCCGATCACCCGGTGGAAGTCCCGCACCATGGCCGGGAAGGGGTGCGGGCCCGCCACCGTGCCGAAGAGGTAGTGGGTGCGGTCGACGTTGGCGACCCAGTCGCGGAACGCCTCGTTGATGGCGTCCTTGAGGGTGCGGCTGCCGGACTTCACGGCGATGACCTCGGCGCCGAGCATGCGCATCCGGGCCACGTTCAGGGCCTGTCGCTCGGTGTCGATCTCACCCATGTAGATGGTGCAGTCGAGTCCGAACAGCGCGCAGGCGGTGGCGGTGGCCACGCCGTGCTGTCCGGCCCCGGTCTCGGCGATGACCCGTGTCTTGCCCATGCGCCGGGTGAGCAGCGCCTGGCCGAGCACGTTGTTGATCTTGTGGGAGCCGGTGTGGTTCAGGTCCTCGCGCTTGAGGAACACCCGGGCGCCGCCCGCGTGTTCGGCGAAGCGCGGCACCTCGGTGAGGGAGCTCGGGCGCCCGGTGTAGTGGACGAGCAGGTCGTCCAGTTCGCGGGCGAACTCGGGGTCGGCCTTGGCCTTGTCGTACTCGACGGCGACCTCGTCCACGGCGGCGACGAGCGCCTCCGGGATGAACTTGCCGCCGAACGCGCCGAAGTACCCCTCGGCGCTGGGGATCAGACCCTCGGGGTCGGGAATGAAGAACTCGCTGGGCATGCGGATACCTCACAGGGGCGTCTGCCCCGGTCACGGATCGGACAGGAGTCACGTCGTCGACGCACGTGCGCACCACGCCGCGGGTACCCGGCGGCCCGTCCCCGTCGCCGCCGACGGGCGGGGCGGCGGTGGGAGGGACCGGTCAGACCACCCGGAGGGCGGACCGGGCCGGGGCCGGCGTGAGCGCGCGCACGCGCACGCGCCATCGCATGCCGTTGACCTGCCCCGGTTCGTCCCCGATGACGTAGCGGACCCGGCGGCCGTGGACGCGGCGGGCCGGGGCCCGGCAGCCGCGCGGGCGGCAGCCTCGGGCGAGGCGGGCGTAGGGGTCCCGCGCCGTCCGGGCGGCGGGGAGCGGGGCGGCCGACCGCAGGCACCCGGCGGCGCCGGGCGAGCGCAGGCTCACCCGGTGCCGGGGTGCGGTCGGGCCGGCCACGGAAGCGTCAGCCCCGTCCGTGGCGCAGCGCGGGGTGGGCCCCGGCCGCGACGAGGTCGGAGACCGCGGCCCTCGGGTCGCGGCCGGTGACGAGGGACTCGCCGACCAGGACCGCGTCGGCGCCGGCGTTGGCGTACGCGATGAGGTCGTGGGGGCCGCGGACACCGGACTCGGCGATCTTGACGAGGTGGTCCGGGATCTCGGGGGCGACGCGCTCGAAGGTGGTGCGGTCGACCTTCAGCGTCTTCAGGTCGCGCGCGTTGACACCGATCACCTTCGCGCCGGCGTCCACCGCCCGCTCGGCCTCGTCCTCGTCGTGCACCTCGACGAGCGGGGTGAGCCCGATGGACTCGGCGCGCTCGATGAGGGACTCCAGGGCGGCCTGGTCGAGGGCGGCCACGATCAGCAGGGCGAGGTCGGCGCCGTAGGCCCTGGCCTCCCACAGCTGGTACGACGTGACGATGAAGTCCTTGCGCAGCACGGGGATGTCGACCTTGGCGCGGACGGCCTCCAGGTCGGCCAGCGAGCCGCCGAAGCGGCGCTGCTCGGTCAGCACGGAGATGACGGCCGCACCGCCCGCCTCGTAGTCCGCGGCGAGGGCGGCCGGGTCGGCGATCGCGGCGAGCGCGCCCTTGGAGGGGCTGGAGCGCTTGACCTCGCAGATGACCTTGACGCCGTCACCGCGCAGGGCGGCCACGCCGTCCTTGGCCGCCGGAGCCTTCGCGGCGCGCTCCTTGAGCTCGTCGAGGCTGACGCGCGCCTGTCGCTCCGCGAGGTCGGCACGGACTCCGTCGATGATCTCGTCGAGCACACTCACGCGAGCGGCCCCCTTCCTGCGGTGGACGGTTTGAGCGGTCGGGCGGTCGACCCGGGTCCGCCGTCCCTGACGGTTGAGACGGGTCACTGCGATGGTATCCGGAGGAAGGCGCAGGCCTCGCATCCGGTTGACGCCGGTCCCACCACCTGGACGTTCACCCATTGATCACGGGTGGAGCCGGTCACCGAACGGCAGGTTCCGGACAAGGGTGAAGGCCAGCAGCAACACGCCGACGCACCACAGGTGGACGGGCCCGAGGTCGATCCGCACCGGCCGGCCGCGCGCCGCGCGGACCACCCAGACGGACCACACCGCCGCGAACACCAGGTACCCCGCGACGGCGAGCGCGTTGTCCGTGAGCGCCGCCGCGAAGTCCCCGTGCACGAAGGCGTGGGCGCTGCGCAGGCCACCGCAGCCGGGGCAGTAGAGCCCGGTGAGGCGCAGCAGCGGACAGAGGGGGTAGTGCCCCGGCTCGTTCGGGTCGACGGCCGCGACGTAGGCGAAGGCGCCGACGACGGCGGCGAGCACACCGGCGGGGACCGCCAGCCGCCGCGCCGCTCCGGTCGGCGGACCGGTGCCCGCGTCCGGCGGGGTCACTCTGTGGGTTTCGGCGTTCACCCGCAGCATTCTGCCCCGCGCGGCGCCCGGACGCCCGTCGCGCGCGGGGCCTTCACACACGGCGAAGCGGCCCCCGGCGGATTCCGGAGGCCGCTCGGTGACGGCGAGGTCGGGCGGGAGGCCTCAGCCCTCCGC
Source organism: Streptomyces sp. NPDC005551 (assembly GCF_042871785.1). NCBI lineage: Bacteria > Bacillati > Actinomycetota > Actinomycetes > Kitasatosporales > Streptomycetaceae > Streptomyces > Streptomyces sp. NPDC005551. The sequence goes on from NZ_JBIAJE010000013.1 coordinate 142,588, forward strand.
GCCCGCGACCTGGGGCGCCGAGTGCGGCTTCTGGACGTGAGCCTCCTTCGGCTGGCCCATCCCCATCGCGCGCATGATGCCGCCGACGACACCACCGAGGACGACGATGACCATGCCGGCCCAGAAGCCCAGCGGGTTGGCCAGCACCATGAACGCGCCGGAGACGCAGAAACCGATGAAGGCGATGATGACACCGGTCCAGGCGGCCGGGGTGTGGCCGTGGCTGCTGCCCGCCATGACTTGCTCCTCGTTGCTGTGTGCGTGTGTGAGTCGGACGCTCGGCGTCCATTGTCCCGTACCCGCGGGTCCGCCTTGAGCGCGGGGTGGCCCCTTCCGCGGCGGCCGGGCCGGATCGGGACGGACGTCCCGGGCCGGAGGTCCCGGCGGCCCCGGAGGGCGGGGGGTCACAGGTCCCGGCAGCGCCGGGAGACTGGTGTCCCGGGTCGGAAGCCCCGGGGAGGGGCGTCTCAGGTCCCGGTCGGGTCCTCGCCGCGGTCCAGGGCCTTCCACAGGTCCTCCGGCCGGTCGGGGTCCACGGGTTTGGTCCTGCGCGGCCGGGGGGTGCCGTCGCGCTCGTAGCGGCCGGACATGGCGGGCCACCGCCGCCCGTAGCGCAGTGCGAGCAGCCCGGCCAGCAGGATGAGCACGCCGCCGGCCGCGGCCACGTACGGCCAGGCGGTGTGGCTGAGCGCGTGCACGGTCGCGGAGGTGTCGCCGGACGCCTGGGCGGCCTTGTCGTCGAGCGCGGAGCCGTCCTCGGCGCCGAGCAGGGCCGCCGCGGCGACGCCGGCGCCCGAGAGGGCGAGCAGCGCGGAGACGAGGAGCCGGCCGGAGCGGCGTACGGCGAAGACGGCGACGAGCGCGGCGAGGCTGACCACGGCGAGCGCGGCGGGCACGCCCGTGACGTCGCTGCCCTTCGCGGACAGCGGGAACTCGCCGCCGGCCACCGACGTGGTGCCCTCCGACCAGCCCTGCCGGGTGGCGAGCAGCGTCACGGCGGCGCCGAGCGCGCCGCAGAACAGCGCCACGGCCAGGCTGCGGCGGCCGGACCCGTCGGGTCCCGCGGCGGCTTCGGATCGGGGGTGAGGCACAGCAGTCACGTACTCCACTATCGCCTGAACCCCGGGCGAACCGTCACCCGGGTTCACGTGAGAAGCGTCCTACTTGCCGAGCCGGTTCGCCGTGTGCACGGCGCGGAGCACCGCCGCGGCCTTGTTGCGGCACTCGGTGTCCTCCGCCACCGGGTCGGAGTCGGCCACCACGCCGGCACCGGCCTGCACGTAGGCCGTGCCGTCCCGCAGCAGCGCCGTACGGATGGCGATGGCGGTGTCCGAGTCGCCGGCGAAGTCGAGGTAGCCGACGCAGCCGCCGTACAGGCCGCGCCGGGAGGGCTCCAGTTCGTCGATGATCTGCATGGCGCGGGGCTTGGGCGCTCCGGACAGGGTGCCCGCCGGGAAGCAGGCGGTCAGCACGTCGAAGGCCGTACGGCCCCGGGCGACCCGGCCGGTCACCGTCGAGACGATGTGCATGACGTGGGAGTACCGCTCGATGGACATGAAGTCGACGACCTCGACCGAACCGGGCTCGCAGACCCGCCCCAGGTCGTTGCGCCCGAGGTCGACGAGCATGAGGTGCTCGGCGCGTTCCTTGGGGTCGGCGAGCAGCTCGTCGGCGAGTGCCTGGTCCTGCTGGACGGTGGCGCCGCGCGGCCGGGTGCCCGCGATGGGGTGGACCATCGCCTGCCCGTCCTCGACCTTGACCAGGGCCTCGGGGGACGAGCCCACGACGTCGAAGCCCTCGAAGCGGAAGAGGTACATGTACGGCGAGGGGTTGGTCGCCCGCAGGACCCGGTAGACGTCCAGGGCACTGGCCGCGCAGGGGGTCTCGAAGCGCTGGGAGGGCACGACCTGGAAGGCCTCGCCGGCGCGGATGCGCTCCTTGATGTCCTCGACGGCGTCCTGGTACTGCGGGCCGCCCCACAGCGCCGTGTACTCGGGAAGCTCGGACGGCGGGAGCGCGGCCGGGGGCTGCGAGACCGCGCGCGACAGGTCCGCCTCCATCGCGTCGAGGCGGGCGACGGCGTCCGCGTACGCCTCGTCGACACCCGTGTCGAGGTCGTTGTGGTTGATGGCGTTGGCGATCAGCTGGACCGTGCCGTCCCAGTGGTCGAGGACGGCGAGGTCGCTGGTGAGCAGCATGGTCAGCTCGGGGAGCTTCAGGTCGTCCCGCTCGCCGGGGCCGATCTTCTCCAGGCGGCGCACGACGTCGTAGCCGAGGTAGCCGACCATGCCGCCGGTGAAGGGGGGCAGGCCGTCCGCGCGCGGTGTGTGCAGCGCCTCGATCGTGGCGCGCAGTGCGGCCAGCGGGTCGCCGTCGACGGGCACGCCGACGGGGGGCGTGCCGAGCCAGTGGGCCCGGCCGTCGCGTTCGGTCAGCGTCGCGTGGCTGCGGACGCCGACGAAGGAATAGCGAGACCAGGACCGGCCGTTCTCGGCCGATTCCAGCAGGAAGGTGCCGGGGCGCTCGGCGGCCAGCTTGCGGTACAGGGCGACGGGGGTGTCGCCGTCCGCGAGGAGCTTGCGGCCGACGGGGATCACCCTGCGGTCGGTGGCCAGCTTGCGGAACGTCTCGAGGTCCATGACGGCTGACCCTACTGACCGGCGAGCGGTGTGTCCGACCCGGCGTCCGTGAGCAGGACGTCGGCCTCGAAGCAGGTCCGGGCGCCGGTGTGGCAGGCGGCGCCGGTCTGGTCGACCTTGACGAGGACGGTGTCGGCGTCGCAGTCGAGCGCCACGGACTTCACGTGCTGGACGTGCCCCGAGGTGTCGCCCTTGACCCAGTACTCCTGGCGGCTGCGGGACCAGTAGGTGCAGCGGCCCGTGGTGAGGGTGCGGTGCAGGGCCTCGTCATCCATCCAGCCCAGCATCAGCACCTCCCCGGTGTCGTACTGCTGGGCGATCGCGGGGACGAGCCCGTCGGCGCCGCGCTTGAGACGCGCGGCGATGCCGGGGTCGAGGCTGCTGGGCGGGGGCGTACTGGTCATGGCGACCATTGTGCCGCGCCCGCCGGACGCGACCGGCGGGCGTCCACTGGGCGGACCGGGTGGCCTTCCCGCCGGATGTCCACTGGGCGGAGTGGCGCGGCGGTCGTAGGCTGGCGTCATGTCGACCCATGCGAAGCGTGAACGACTTCTCCTCGCCGATCTGTTGGAGGCCGAGGGGCCGGACGCCCCCACCCTGTGCGACGGCTGGACCACTCGTGACCTCGCCGCGCACGTCGTGGTGCGCGAGCGCCGCGCGGACGCCGCGGGCGGAATCCTGATCAAACAGCTCGCGCCCCGGCTGGAACGGGTGCAGGCGGAGTTCGCCGAGAAGCCGTACGAGGAGCTGATCCAGCTCATCCGTACGGGGCCGCCGCGATTCTCGCCCTTCTCCCTGAAGCAGGTCGACGAGGCCTCGAACACGATCGAGTTCTACGTCCACACCGAGGACGTGCGCCGGGCCAGGCCCGCCTGGACGCCCCGGCCGCTGGACTCCGTCTTCCAGGAGACCCTCTGGTCGCGGCTGGAGCGCACGGCCCGGCTGGTGGGCCGCGGCACGCCGACCGGCCTGGTGCTGCGCCGCCCGAACGGCCAGACGGTGGTCGCCCGCAGGGGCACCCCGGTGGTGACGGTGACCGGCGAGCCCTCGGAGCTGCTGCTCTTCGCCTACGGACGCCAGAGTGTGGCCGCCGTGGAGCTGGAGGGCGACACGGAGGCGATCGCGAAGCTGCGGGAGGCGAAGCCGCTGGGCATCTGACCTCCCGGACCTACCGGACCTCCCGGACCGCGCGCCGTGACTGCCGCGCGGGCCGCGGGGTGCCGGGACGGCGCCCGGAGCCGGACGCCGCGCACGGTCCCCTTCACCGGGCGTCCGCCGGATGAAGGCCCCGGATCCCCCTCCGGGGTCCGTCCGCGCTACTTCGGCAGCTCGGCGCGGCGCAGGGGGCCCGAGCAGAGGGCGACGACGCCGCCGAGACCGCAGACCGCGGCACTGACGACGAAGACGGGGCCGGTGCCCCACACGCCGATGGCGGTGGCGGAGAGCGGCATGCTGAGCGGGGCGAAGCCGAGGCTGACGATCCCCGCCACCGCGCTGACCCGGCCGAGATAGGCGGGGTCGGTCTCGGTCTGCAGCAGCGCCCCGCACAGGACGCCGCTGAGCCCGGCGAGCAGTCCGACGAGCAGGGCGGCTCCCGTCGCGGCGGCCACGCCGGGGAGGTGGGCGAGGGAACCCATCGCCACGCACCCGAGGAGGAGCGCGACGGCCATGACGCGCCCGGCGTACGGCAGCCGTCCCCGCGCGGTCAGCAGCAGGGAGACGAGCCCCGCCCCGGTGCCGAAACCGGCGAGCACCCAGCCCATGCCGGCGGCTCCCCAGCCGCGCTGGTCCGCGAGCAGGGCCAGCCCCACGTTGAGCGGACCGACGAAGCCGAGGTCGCCGAGGGCTACGGCAAGAATCAGCGGGGCGAGCACCGGGTGCCGCCGGATGTAGCGCAGACCGTCACGGAGCTCCCGCCACGCGTTCGGAGACGACGGCCGAGCGCCGTCGACCACCCGGTCCCCGGCGGCCCCGGCAACCCCGACGGGTGACTCGGCCCCGGCCGGTACGGCAGACGCGGTGGGCGGCTCGGCCCCGGCGAGTGGTCCGGCCCCGGCGGACACGACAGCCGAGTCGGTCCCCCCGGTTCCGGCCTTCGCGGCAGACGCGTCGACCCGTCCGGCCCCGTCCACGGGCTCGGCTCCGGCTCTCGGCTCAGGCCCCGCAGGTGCCGCTGCCCCGGCGGCCGGTCCGTGTCCGGCGGGTGCGGCAGCAGCCCTGCCGACCGGCGCGGCTTCGGCAGTCGACCCCTGCTCCGCGGGTACGGCTACCCCGGCGGCGGCGGCCGGTCCAGGTCCGGCGGACACGGCAGGGGCGTCAGCCGGTCCGTCTCCGTCGACCGGCCCGGTTCCGGCGGCTGTGGCAGGGCCGTCGGCCGGGTGCGGGGGCGGGTCCGTCATCCGTACGGAGACCAGCAGCGGCACGGACACGGCGATCAGCAGACCCGCCAGGCCGAAGGCGGCCGCCGCGCCGCCCGCGGCCACCCCGAGGCCGCCGAGCGGGGCGCCCACCACGTTGGCGAAGCGGATCGCGAGACCGCGCATGCCCTGGACGCGGGCGAGCTGCCCCCGTCCGGTGATGCGGGCGGGAAGCGCGCCGACGGCCGGCATGAAGACGGCGTCGACGGTGCCGAAGACCAGGGCGAGCAGGGCCAGCGGCCACAGACCGGGCTCGGCCGCGAACAGCAGCGCGGCGACCGCGAGGACGGCCGCGCAGCGCACGGCGTCGCTGCCGATGACGACCTTGCGGGGTCCGAAGCGGTCCGCGACCACTCCCCCGCCCAGCATGAGCAGGGCCCGGGGCACGGCGCTCGCGGCCGTCACGAGTCCGGCCTGCGCGGGCGTTCCGGCCTGGACGGCCGCCCAGGACAGGGCGAGGTAGTAGATGTTGTCGCCAAGCATCGACGCGGTGTACGCGGCGAGCCAGCGCAGGACGTTGCCGTCCCGGTGCGCGGGCCGTTCGGCGGCGACGGCGGGCTCGACGGCGTACGCGGTGCCGGCGGTCACGGGCGGCGTCCTCTCGGGCACGGAACGGGCGGCCGGACACGTGCGGCGCCACGCTCCCGCGCCCCTCGGTGTCGCCGGACGCCCGGGCTGCACGGCACCGCCGCCTCGGCGGCACGGCACCGTTCCTCGGACGTCGCGAGCACGGCGAGCGGCTCGCCGGTCGGCGCGGACAGCCTATCGGCCGTCCGCCGGCTCAGGACCGGGGAGTCGCCGCCCTGGGCCGGGGCCCCTCCGGCCCGCCTTCGGAGCGGCCGGTCCGGCCGGGATCCAGCAGGGTGCGGGCGGCCAGCGCGAGCGAGAGCTCCACCACGTCCGTGGGGCGGGTCAGGGAGCGGCCCGTCAGCTGTTCGCAGCGGCGCAGCCGGTTCAGGACGGTGTTGCGGTGGCAGTAGAGCCGGGCGGCGGACCGCTGGGCCGAACCGTCGCAGGCCAGCCAGGCGGTGAGGGTGTCCAGCAGGATGTCCCGGTCGGAGGGGTCCAGGCGCAGCAGGGGACCGAGGACCCGCTCGGCGAGCGCCGCACCGAGGGCGGGCGCGGAGACGACGAGGGCGGCGGGCAGGTTCTCCTCCAGTACGACGGTCCCCCCGGCCCGCGGACAGGCGCGCAGCGCCGTGTCGGCGAGCCGCCGGGCGTCCCCGACCGCGGCGAGGCCGTCGACGACCGGGCTCACCCCGATCCGGGTGCCGGGCGGGGCGCTCAGCCGGCGGGCGATGTCACCGGCGTCCTCGGCGAGCCCGTGGGCGCGCGGACGCTCCGGCGCCCCGCCTCCCTCCCCGGTGCCGTCGTGCACGTGCCCCTCGTGGCCGTCGTCGGCGCGGTCGTGCGCGCGGTCGTGCTGGCCGTCGCCGCGGGGACCGCCGTCGTCGCCGGGCAGGTGCTCTCCGTCGCCCGGCAGCTGGCCGCGCGGAAGGCGCGTGTCGCCGTGCGGGCGGGTGTCCTGCCCGCACCCGTCACCGCGGAGCGGCCCGGTGTCGCCGTGCGGGCGCCCGCCCAGCAGGACGATGCCGTAGTCGCCGCCCGCCTCCCGGTGCCACTGCACCCGCAGGCCCGGGAGATCCACCGGGGCGCGGCCGTTCACCAGCGCCGGTCCTGCGGCACTCTGCGCCAGGACGACGGCGTACCGTCCCTGCTCGGGCAGGCCGAGCCCGGCGGCCGTCGCCGGGAGGTCGGCGATGCGGGCGGTGCCGTCCAGCAGCGCGGCGGTCATCAGCCGCAGCCGGTTCTCCCGGCGCCAGGACAGTTCGCGCTCCGTCTGGCGGTAGGCGTCGGCGACGATCGCGCAGTGCTCGTCGACGAAGTTCCACACGTCGGCGGCCACGTGCACGAGGAGGCGGACGTCCGTGGGATGGCGGCGGCTCGTCTCGTCGACCAGCCCCTGCCAGACCATGCCGCCGCCGAGGCGGAAGGCGCGCAGCAGTGCGTCCAGCGGGAGGCCGCGTTCGGCGCGGGTCCTGCCGATGCCCCAGGAGCAGCGGCGCGCCGCCTCGCGCAGTTCGCCGGGCCGCAGGAGGGAGCCCACGTTGAGCCGGAGCGAGCGCTGCACCTCCTCGCGGACGCTGTCGACGTCCGCGTGGATGGCCGCCCGGTACGCGGGTTCGCGCTCCCGCAGGACGGCCATCAGCGCCTCGGTGAGCTCGGGCAGCCCCGCCAGCAGGACCCGGGCGGCCCGGTGCAGCACGGAGAGCGCCTCCGCGTCGACGGCCGAGCGGGCGGCGGGTACGAGTGGCCGCGGACCGGACACGGTACGGACGTGGTCCTGTACGAGGTGCTGCATGCGCTGTCCTCCACCGGAATCGGCTCGGACCGGCTCGGCACGGTGTGACGCCGCACGGCACACCGGTCCCGCCGGACCTTTCCTGAGCCCGCAGGATGGCATACCGCCCGGTCGGTACCTAGGGGTGTGCGGCTGTCTTCTCCGCCCGGTCCACCAATCGGGACAGCTCGACGCGGGAACGGACCCCCAGAGCTGCGAAGACGTTCCGCAGGTGGTGGTCCACTGTGCGCGGACTCACGGACAGCCGCAGCGCCACCTCACGGTTGGTGGCCCCCTCCGCGACGCAGCGGGCGATCCGCAGCTGCTGCGGGGTCAGCAGCGCCAGCGGCCCCGGCGGTTCCTGGGCGCCGGCCTCGCCGGTCGCGCGCAGTTCCGCCCGTGCCTGGGTGGCCCAGCCCAGGGCCCCGCCGCGCTCGAAGGAGACGAGCGCGTCGCGGAGCCTGCCGCGGGCCTCGCCCGGCCTGCGCCGCCGCCGCAGCCAGGCTCCGTAGAGGAGCAGGGTGCGACCGCGCTCGAAGTCACCGTCCGCCCGGTCGTGGCAGGCCAGCGCGGTGGCGAAGAACGGTTCGCACTCCTCGGGACCGGCGAGCAGTGCCTGGCAGCGGGCCAGCTGGGCCGGTGCCTGGGGATCGGCGCCCTGCGCGGCCCAGCCGGCGAACTCGGCGACCGCGGCCCGGGCGGCACCGGGCTGGCCCGCCCGCGCCGACGCCTCCACGAAGCAGGGGATGGCCAGCATGCGGACGGCGAAGTGGCCGCTCCGTGGGCCGGGGCCCACCAGCGGGCCGAGGCGGGCGGCGGCCTCGGGGACCCGGCCCCGGCCGAGGTCGGCCCGGGCCCTGGCCCACTGGGCCAGGGTGGCCGCCTGGACCAGTCCGTGCGGCGCGGCCACGCGTTCGGCGGCGGTGGCGTGTTCGGCCACGGCGTCGGGGTCGCCCTCGACGGAGGCGGCCAGGGCGAGGATGGCGTGGTGGTGGGCCGCCGTGTTGCGCTGCCCGGTGTCGAGGGCGGTGCGCAGTCCGTCCTCGGCGTGGGCGCGGGCCCGCGCGTGGCGGCCGGCGCGCAGTTCGCCGTAGGCGAGGTGTTCCAGGGCCTGCGGCACGAGGATGTACGGCCCGCGGGCCCGGGCGAGGGCCAGGGCGCGGGAGTTGATCCGGCAGGCGGCCACGAGGTCGCCGACGACGAGGGCGGCGACCCCGGCGTGCAGCAGGCGGTCCGGGTCGTCGGTGGCCTCGGTGCGCCCGTTCGCGAGGTATCCCCGCAGCCGTTGCCGTCCGGCGTGCAGGCGTCCGTGCATGACCGCGGACATCCCGGCGCGGTACTCGGCGAGGCGCTGGTCGGGGTCGGTGCGGGCCGAGGGGTGGTCCAGCGCCTCCAGGTAGGCCGCCGCGTCGCCCATCGCCCAGGCCGCCTCCATGGCGGCGAGGCGTGCCGCGAGGGAGCGGGGAGGGTCGTGCGGGGCGAGCAGTTCGGCGGCCAGGAGCAGGGTCTCGCGGGCGTCGGCGACGGGCCCGTCGCCGAGGGCGAGCCGGCCGCGGACGAGTTCGGCGGCTCCGCGCACGGCGTCGGTCAGGTCCTCGCGGCCGGCCGCGTCGAGCAGTTCCCCGGCCCGGTCCGGGAGTCCGCCGAGCCGGGCGTGGTCCGCCGCGGCGGTCAGCCGGACGGCCCGGGGGCCCTCGGCCACGGCGAGTTCCGCGGAACGCGCGTACGCGGCTGCCCGCTCGGGGTGCGTCGGCCGCCGGCGGGGACCGGCGGCGGCGCCCGCGGCGGCGGCCAGTTCGTCACCGAGCCCCGGGGCGGGACCCTCGGCGGCGGAGGCCCGGTGGTACAGCAGCGGCAGCGCGTACCGGTCACCTTCGCGGGCGCCGTCCGGCTCGTCCGCCTGGTCGGGGCGGCCCGCGCGGGACGCCCCGGGGGCCGCACACAGCTCCGCCTCGAAGGCGTCGGCGAGGAGGCGGTGGGCGGCGCGGCGGCGGGCGCGCGGCGCGGCGGCGTAGACGGTGCGGGCCCACCGCGGGTCCACGAGGCACAGGCGGCCCCCGGCCGGCCGGACGACGCCCGCGGCCTCCGCGGCCTCGACGACACCGGCGTCGAGCCCGGCCGCCCCGGCCGCCCGCAGTACGACCCCGGCGTCCACCCCGGCCGCCCCCGGGTCCCGCTCCTGCTCGGCCGCGGCCAGCAGCAGCAACTGCGCCACGGCGGCGGACGGCCCGTCCGTTCCGGGAGCACCCGGATCACCGGCCGGCTCGGAACCGGACGCCGCACCGCCGAGGCCCGCCCCGACACCGTCCGCCACGACGGCGGACGGCCCGTCCGTTCCGGAAGCACCCGGGTCATCCACCGGCCCCCCGGAACCCGACTCCACACCACCGAGGCCCGCCCCAAGACCGTCGGACACGCCGGGTTGCCCAGCGGCGCCCGCGGCATCGGCGGCCCCCGGCCGTACACCGCCCGGCACACCCTCGGCCGCACCACCGGCCGACCGGCCGCGGGCGGCGTCCGGCACGTCACCGGCCGCCCCCGCGGGCACACCCTCGGCCGCATCGCGCCGGGCGTCTCCGCTCACGCAACCGCTGGACCCGGGCTTCCCGGAGAACCCGCCCCGTGAGTCACCGGCCGGGTCGTCCCGCACAGCCTCACCCCGCTCGCCCCCGGCGCCGTATACGGCGGGCCCGGCCGTCCCGGTGTCCCGGTGGTCCCCGGGGGCGGGGGCGGGGGCTCCCGCCGCGTCCCCTCCACGCGGCGGGAGCTGCTCGGTGCCCGGTGCCGGGAGGTCGGGCGGTCCGGCCGTGAGGGCGCGGGACCGCGCCGGGGCAGGCCCTGGGGCGGGCCCGGCGCCGGGCGGCGGCACGGGGCCGAGGGCATGCCCCGGCTCCTCCGACGCCCCCCGCGCGGGCGGGGGTTCTGCACTCCGGCCGTAAATCCGGAGTGGACTTCGCGCAGTCGTCATTCCGGTCACGACCGTCACGTTACTTCCGCGTAACCGAACGCGGAAGTCCTGCCTTCACTTGTTCCGCCCGCCCGGGCACCCCGCGTGACCAGCCGGAAGGTGTCTGCCGGGACGATGCGCGATGGGCAAGGTCCCAGCCGCGGCACGGCAAGCTTGTGCGGCCGCACAGTGCCGGGCGGGCTCGCACGGCCGGCAGCGCCCCCGAACCGGACGGGCGATCGACGCCCGGACACGCCGATGACGGCCGCGTGTCACACGGCCGTCATTGCTGTACCGGTCGGGCGCCCCCGCCACGGAAGGGGGCGCCCGCCGGGCTCAGGAGGTGTGCGGGCAGTTGCCGCGGTACTCCTCGATGGAGAGGGACGGCCGCGGCAGCGGGCAGAGGAACTGCTCGTAGCGGGTGTCGTTGTCGATGAACCGCTTCAGCCAGGAAATGCTGTACTTCGCGATCGTCGTGTTCGAGCTGTTGGGCGTGAAGTGCGTGGCGCCGTTCAGCTCCAGGTAGGCCTTGTCGAGCGAGCTGGGCAGGCTCGTGTAGAAGGGCTCGGAGTGCGAGGCCACCGGCGCGATCGTGTCGCCGTCGGCGCCGAAGATCAGGGTCGGCGTCTTGATCTCCGACCAGGTCTTGTCGAGGTTCCAGCCGGTGAGCGGGATCGCCGCCTGGAGCGAGGGACGGTCCTTGGCGGCCTCCAGCGTGCCTCCGCCGCCCATGGAGTGGCCCATGACGCCGAGCCGGCTGCTGTCGATGCGCGTACGGACCGTGCTGCGCGAGGTCAGGTAGTCGAGTGCGGCCAGCAGCTGGTCGCCGCGGCTGGCGGGCTGGTCGAGGGTCGTGTTGGTGTCGATGGTGAACACCACGAAGCCCTGGGAGGCGAGCCGCGGTCCGAGCCAGGCGATGGACGACTGGTAGGCGGTGTAGCCGGGCGAGATGGCGATGGCGCCGAACGTGCCGTCGCTGGTCGAGGTCGGGTAGTAGATGGTGCCGCCGCCGAAGCCGGTGACGGAGAGGGAGGAGACGGAGGTCTCGGAGACGGCGTACGGGCCGCGGGACGCTTCGATGCTCGACTCGGTCGGCGCGGGACCGCGCTCGTAGGGGTTCGCGGCCGCCTCCGTCCCGGCGGCCTGCGCTCCGGTGGCCTGGCCGGCGACGAGCGCGCCGACGGCCAGGAAGGCCGCGAGGCCGGACCGGACGAGGCGGGACTTGACGCGGCTCGGCCGGGATCCGGCCGGGGCGGGGGCGGCGGTGGGGAGTTCGCTGCTCGGCTGCTGCACGACGGTGTGCATCCTCTCGGAAGGGGCGACGGACCCGGCCGCGGGTCGGCGTACCGCAGGGCGTGGGGCGCCGGAAGGAACGCCTCCGGCACGGCGGGATCCGTCTCGGTTGGTTGCAGCGGCAACTGTCCCGGCCCGCCCGCCCCCGCACATCGGCAGAATCACCGGTCTCACTCAGGACCGGGCCCGGCCACCACGGCGGAACACCGGTCCGCACGGGCCCCGCTCACAACCCCCGGCAGCCGAACGGCCCGTGTCGGGCAGCCGTGAGGCTGCCCGACACGGGCCGTAGTCCGGGGCGAGGAAGGAGCGAGGCAGGTGCGGGCCCGGGCGGCGGCCCGGGCGGCGGCTCCCGTCCGACGGGCACCGGCGCCCAGCCGTCAGCGGACGGGGTGCCCGGCCTCCCGGAGGGTGTCCTTCACCTGCCCGATCCGCAGATCACCGAAGTGGAAGACGGACGCGGCGAGCACCGCGTCGGCCCCCGCGGCGACGGCGGGCGGGAAGTCCCCCAGCCGGCCCGCTCCCCCGCTGGCGATGAGCGGCACGGTGACGTGCTTGCGGACGGCCTCGATCATCTCGATGTCGTAGCCGTCCTTCGTGCCGTCCGCGTCCATCGAGTTGAGCAGGATCTCGCCCGCGCCCAGCTCCGCGGCCCGGTGTGCCCACTCGACGGCGTCGATGCCGGTGCCCTGACGGCCGCCGTGGGTGGTGACCTCGAAGGAGCCCGTCCGGGTGCGGCGCGCGTCCACCGACAGCACCAGCACCTGCCGGCCGAACCGCTCGGCGATCTCCCGGATGAGGTCGGGGCGGGCGATGGCGGCCGTGTTCACGCCCACCTTGTCCGCGCCCGCCCGCAGCAGCCTGTCCACGTCCTCGGCGGTGCGCACGCCGCCGCCCACCGTCAGCGGGATGAACACCTGCTCGGCGGTGCGGCGCACCACGTCGTACGTGGTCTCGCGGTTGCCGGAGGACGCGGTGATGTCGAGGAACGTCAGCTCGTCGGCGCCCTCGGCGTCGTACACCTTTGCCATCTCGACGGGGTCACCCGCATCGCGCAGGTTCTGGAAGTTGACGCCCTTCACGACCCGGCCGTTGTCCACGTCCAGGCAGGGAATGACTCGTACGGCGAGGGTCATGCCGCGGACACTCCTCGGTAGGCCTCCACCTCGACCTCGACGACCAGACTGGGGTCCACGAAGCCGGAGACGATCAGCATGGTCGCGGCGGGCCGCACGGTGTCGAACAGTTCCTTGTGCGCGCGCCCGACGTCCTCCACGTCCCGGGCGTGCGTCAGGTACATCCGCGTACGGACGACGTCCTCGCGCCCGAGACCGAGCTCCTTCAGGGCGGCGAACGCCACGTTGAAGGCGTTGACGGTCTGCTCGTACGGACCGCCTCCGGCGATCTCGCCGTCCACTATGGAGGTGCACCCGGAGACCAGCACCAGGCCGTTGGGCAGCTGCACCGCGCGGGAGTACCCGAAGGTCTCCTCCCAGGGCGCGCCCGTCCTCACACGTCGTACGTCGCTCACAGGGCAACCGCCTCCAGGGCCTCTTCCAGGGTGAACGCCTTCGCGTACAGCGCCTTCCCGACGATCGAGCCCTCGACACCGAGCGGCACGAGTTCGGCGATGGCCCGCAGGTCGTCCAGGGAGGACACGCCGCCGGAGGCCACGACGGGGCGGTCCGTCACGGCGCACACGTTCCGCAGCAGCTCCAGGTTCGGGCCCTGGAGCGTGCCGTCCTTGGCGATGTCGGTGACGACATAGCGCGCGCAGCCCTCGGAGTCGAGGCGCGCCAGCGTCTCGTAGAGGTCGCCGCCGTCGCGGGTCCAGCCGCGGCCGCGCAGCGTCGTGCCGCGTACGTCGAGACCGACCGCGATCTTGTCGCCGTGCTCGGCGATGACCTTGGCGACCCACTCGGGGGTCTCCAGGGCGGCCGTGCCGAGGTTCACCCGGGTGCAGCCGGTGGCCAGGGCGGCGGCGAGGGTGTCGTCGTCGCGGATGCCGCCGGACAGCTCCACCTTGATGTCCATCGCCTTCGCGACCTCGGCGATCAGCGTGCGGTTGTCGCCGGTGCCGAACGCGGCGTCCAGGTCGACCAGGTGCAGCCATTCCGCGCCCGAGCGCTGCCAGGCGAGGGCGGCCTCCAGCGGGGAGCCGTACGACGTCTCCGTCCCGGACTCGCCGTGCACGAGGCGGACGGCCTGGCCGTCGCGGACGTCGACGGCGGGGAGGAGTTCGAGCTTCGAAGGCATCAGAGGGTTCCGATCCAGTTGTTCAGCAGCTGCGCTCCGGCGTCACCGGACTTCTCGGGGTGGAACTGCGTGGCCCACAGGGCGCCGTTCTCGACGGCCGCCACGAAGGGCTTGCCGTGGGTCGACCAGGTGACCAGCGGGGCCCGCAGCGCCGGGTTCGCGGTCTCCAGGGACCAGTCGTGGACGGCGTAGGAGTGGACGAAGTAGAAGCGCGCGTCGGTGTCGAGTCCCGCGAAGAGCTGCGTGCCGGCCGGGGCGTCGACGGTGTTCCAGCCCATGTGGGGCACGATGTCGGCCTGGAGCGGCTCGACCGCGCCGGGCCATTCGTCCAGGCCCTCGGTCTGCACGCCGTGCTCGATGCCGCGGGCGAAGAGGATCTGCATGCCGACGCAGATGCCCATGACCGGGCGGCCGCCGGCCAGCCGGCGGCCGACGATCCAGTCGCCGCGCGCCTCCCTCAGACCCTGCATGCAGGCGGCGAAGGCGCCGACGCCCGGTACCAGCAGCCCGTCGGCGTTCATGGCGGTGTCGAAGTCACGCGTGATCTCGACGTCGGCCCCGGTGCGGGCGAGGGCCCGCTCGGCGGACCGGACGTTGCCGAAGCCGTAGTCGAAGACGACGACCTTCTTGCGGGTGCTCAATTCCACACCTCCAGCCGCATGACGCCCGCGACGAGGCACATCGCCGCGCCGATGGAGAGCAGCACGATCAGGCCCTTGGGCATCTGCTGCTTGACGAAGGAGTAGATGCCGCCGAGCAGGAACAGCCCGACGACGATCAGGAGGGTCGACAGGCCGGTCACAGCGCGCCCTTCGTGGAGGGGAGGATGCCCGCGGCGCGCGGGTCGCGCTCGCTCGCGTACCGCAGGGCGCGGGCCAGCGCCTTGAACTGGCACTCCACGATGTGGTGCGCGTTGCGGCCGTAGGGCACGTGCACGTGCAGGGCGATCTGGGCCTGGGCGACGAAGGACTCCAGGATGTGCCGGGTCATCGTCGTGTCGTACTCGCCGATCATCGGCGCCATGTTCTCGGGCTCGGTGTGCACCAGGTAGGGGCGGCCGGAGAGGTCGACGGTGACCTGGGCGAGCGACTCGTCCAGCGGGACCGTGCAGTTTCCGAAGCGGTAGATGCCCACCTTGTCGCCGAGCGCCTGCCGGAAGGCGGCGCCGAGGGCGAGGGCGGTGTCCTCGATGGTGTGGTGCGAGTCGATGTGGAGGTCGCCCTCGGTCTTCACGGTCAGGTCGAACAGACCGTGGCGGCCGAGCTGGTCGAGCATGTGGTCGTAGAAACCGACGCCCGTCGCCACCTCGACCCTGCCGGTGCCGTCGAGATCGATCTCGACGAGGACCGACGTCTCCTTGGTCGTCCGTTCCACGCGGCCTACGCGGCTCATGCGCTCTGCTCCTTCGGGGGTGTGGGGGTGTCCCCCACAGGGCTCTGTAGTTCACGGACCGCGTCCAGGAACGCGTCGTTCTCGGTTGGGGTGCCGGCGGAGACCCGCAGCCAGCCCGGCACGCCGTTGTCCCGGACCAGGACGCCCCGGTCGAGGATCTTCTGCCAGACGTCGTGCGCGTCCTCGAACCGCCCGAACTGGACGAAGTTCGCGTCGGACGCGGTGACCTCGTAGCCGCTCGCGCGCAGTTCGTCGACCAGCCGGTCCCGCTCGGTCTTCAGCTGCTCGACGTAACCGAGCAGCGTGTCGGTGTGCTCCAGGGCGGCCAGCGCGGTCGCCTGGGTGACGGCCGACAGGTGGTACGGCAGCCGTACCAGCTGGACGGCGTCCACGACCGCGGGGTGCGCTGCGAGGTAGCCGAGTCGCAGCCCGGCGGCGCCGAACGCCTTCGACATCGTGCGGGAGACGACGAGATTCGGCCGATCTTCGAGCAGCGGGAGCAGTGACGCTCCGTGGCTGAACTCGATGTACGCCTCGTCGACGACCACCATGGACGGCTTCGCCGCCTGCGCCGCCTCGTAGAGCGCAAGGACGGTCTCGGGCGGCACCGAGTTGCCGGTGGGGTTGTTCGGGGTGGTGATGAACACGACGTCGGGACGGTGCTCGGCGACGGCCTGTTCGGCGGCGGCCACGTCGATGGTGAAGTCCTCGTTGCGCGGGCCGGAGATCCAGCCCGTGCCCGTGCCGCGCGCGATGAGCGCGTGCATCGAGTACGAGGGCTCGAAGCCGATCGCGGTCCGGCCGGGGCCGCCGAAGGTCTGCAGCAGCTGCTGGATGACCTCGTTGGAGCCGTTGGCCGCCCACACGTTCTGCGGGCCGAGCGCGTACCCGCCGGTGTCCGTCAGGTACCGGGCCAGCTCGGTGCGCAGCTGGACCGCGTCCCGGTCGGGGTAGCGGTTGAGGCCGCGGGCGGCCTCGCGGACCCGCTCGGTGATCCGCTCGACGAGCGCCTCGGGCAGCGGGTACGGGTTCTCGTTCGTGTTCAGCCGCACGGGCACGTCGAGCTGGGGTGCGCCGTACGGGGACTTGCCGCGCAGTTCGTCGCGGACGGGGAGGTCGTCGATGCCGGTCACTCGTTGGGCACCTTCCATCCGAACCGGGCCTTGATCGCGGCGCCGTGGGCGGGCAGGTCCTCGGCCTCGGCGAGCGTCACGACGTGGTGGGCGACCTCGGCGAGGGCGTCGCGCGTGTAGTCGACGATGTGGATCCCGCGCAGGAAGGACTGGACACTCAGGCCCGAGGAGTGGCAGGCGCAGCCGCCGGTGGGCAGCACGTGGTTGGAGCCGGCGCAGTAGTCGCCGAGCGACACGGGCGCCCAGGGGCCGACGAAGATCGCGCCCGCGTTGGTGACCCGGCCGGCCACGGCGGCCGCGTCGGCGGTCTGGATCTCCAGGTGCTCGGCGCCGTACGCGTCGACGACCCGCAGACCCTCCTCCACGCCGTCGACCAGCACGATCGCGGACTGCCTGCCCGCCAGCGCGGGGGCGATCCGGTCCTCGACGTGCCGGGTGGCGGCGACCTGCGGGGCCAGCTCCTTCTCGACCGCGTCGGCCAGCGCCACCGAGTCGGTGACGAGGACCGCCGCCGCGAGCGGGTCGTGCTCGGCCTGGCTGATCAGGTCGGAGGCGACGTGCACCGGGTCGGCGCTGTCGTCGGCGAGGATCGCGATCTCGGTGGGACCGGCCTCGGTGTCGATGCCGATCTTTCCGGTGAAGTACCGCTTGGCGGCGGCGACCCAGATGTTGCCGGGCCCCGTGACCATGCGGGCGGGGGCGCAGGACTCGGTGCCGTGGGCGAACATCGCGACGGCCTGGGCGCCTCCCGCGGCGTACACCTCGTCGATGCCGAGCAGCGCGCAGGCGGCCAGGATCGTGGGGTGCGGCAGGCCGCCGAACTCCTTCTGCGGTGGCGAGGCGAGGGCCATGGACGGGACACCGGCCTCCTGCGCCGGGACCGCGTTCATGATGACGGAGGACGGGTAGACCGACCGGCCGCCGGGCGCGTACAGGCCGACGCGCTCGACCGGCACCCACTTCTCGGTGACCGAGCCGCCGGGCACGACCTGGGTGGTGTGCGGGGTGCGGCGCTGGGCGCGGTGCACCATCCGGGCACGGCGGACGGACTCCTCCAGGGCGGCGCGCACGGCCGGGTCGAGCTGCTCCAGCGCGTCGGCGAGGGCCCGGGCGGGGACCCGGACGGACTCGAGGCGGACGCCGTCGAACTTCTCCGCGTAGTCGATCAGCGCCGCGTCGCCCCGATGGTGCACGGCCTCGCAGATCGGACGCACCTTCTCCAGGGCGGCCGCAACGTCGAAGTCGGCTCGGGGCAGCAGGTCGCGCAGGGCCGAGCCCTCGGGGAGGGCGTCGCCGCGCAGATCGATTCGGGAGATCACATGGCCAATTCTCTCAGACCGCCGTCGGGCGCCGGACGCCCGTATCAATGGCTGATACGAGCCCTGGACAGCGGGCCGGACCGTGGCCGGAACCGGTGGCCGGTGGCCGCCCCGGGAGATCATTCGTCACCGCCCGCGTTCCGCCCGTCACGGAACGGGCATTGAACGGTTGTGCGAAACCGGCGAGTAGCCGGGAAGGAAGGGTGAGACGTGACCGAGGGTGCGGACGCGAGGAACGGGGACCTGCCGGACGAGCTGACCGCCGCCGAGGCCGGCATGTGGCAGGCCTTCCGCAACGGCAGCGTGTACGACCTGCGCAGCGGCGACACCGTCGTGGACGATCCGCACGGCGGCCACCCCTGGGGACCCGAGCGCAGCGTACGGGCGCGGATCGTGGCCTGGCTGCTGCTGGACGGGCCGCCCGCGCTGGACGGCCGCGTCTCCTCCCTGAAGCTGACCGGCGTCCAGATCATGGACACGCTCGATCTCGCGGGCGGCACGATCGAGCCGTACCTGGAGCTGAAGGGGTGCCGGTTCGAGAAGGAGATCCTGCTGCCGGAGGCCCGGTTCACGACCGTACGCCTGGTCGACTGCTCGGTGCCGCGGCTGGAGGCGGCCCGGGTGCACACCGAGGGCGACCTCCATCTGCCGCGCTGCCGCTTCCACAACGGCGTGCGGCTCACCGACGCCCGGATCGGCACCGACCTGCTGCTCAACCAGGCCGTGGTCTACCGGGACCGGCGGATGCGCTCGATCACCGGCGACGGCATGAGTGTCGGCCAGGACCTGCAGGCCGAGCTGCTGGAGTCGCACGGCGAGCTGAGCCTGCGCGGGGCCCAGGTCGGCGTCTCGCTCAGCCTGCGCGGCAGCCGGCTGACGAACCCTTACGGACGTCTCGCGCTGAACGCGCCCCAGCTGACGGTCGAGCGCACGCTGTACCTGACCCCGGCGGGCGTCGGGAATCCACTGCTGACCGGCGGGGGCACCCCGGCGCGCGGCACCCGGCTCCAGCGGTTCGTGTGCCAGGGCGGCATCCGGCTCGACGACGGACGCTTCGGGGACGCCGTCGACTTCGACCAGGCCCGCTTCGTCCTGGAGGACGACCAGGAGATCTCCCTGCGCCGGGTGCAGACGCCAGAGCTGCGCTTCCTCGGGGAGCGGCCCGAGCGCGGCAAGGTCGTGCTGTCGGGCGCGCGGGTGGTGAACCTGGTCGACAGGGCGGCCAGCTGGCCCGGCCCCGGCAACGTCCACATGGGCGGCTTCGGCTACGAGAACCTGGTGCCGCAGGGCGCGTTCCCGCTGACCCGGCGCCTGGAATGGGTGGCCGCGGCGACCGCCGAGTACAACCCGGAACCGTACGAACGCCTCGCGGCCGTGCTGCGCGGTTCCGGCGAGGACGAGGACGCGCGCGAGGTGCTGCTGGAGAAGCAGCGCCGGCGCCGCGAGACGCTGCCGCTCGCGGGCAAGCTGTGGGGGTACGCCCAGGACTGGACGGTCGCCTACGGGTACCGGCCCGGCCGGGCCGCCGTGTGGATGGCGGTGCTCTGGGCGGCCGGCTCGTTCGCCTTCGCCCACGCGAGCCATCCGCCGATCTCGGACGGCGAACATCCGCCGTGGAACCCCTCACTGTTCGCCCTCGACCTGCTGCTGCCCGTCATCGACCTGGGCCAGGTGGGCTACTGGCAGCTGCGGGGCGGGTGGCAGTGGCTGGCCGCGGTCGTGATCCTGCTGGGCTGGGTCCTCGCCACGACGGTGGCGGCGGGAGCGACCCGCACGCTGCGCAGGAACTGAGGGCCCGCGGACGCCCGAGGGCGGCACCCCCCCATCTTTTACTCGTCCTTGACCATCGGCCGAGCAACCGGGACACGGTTACGAAAGTGTCACCGGATACCCCCTGGCCCTGTCCCCACCTGCGGTTTTCAATGGGTTCACGATGGCACTGCTGCGCGCTCTGCTCCGTACCGCCCGGATGGCGACGAACACGTCGCGCCTCGCGGCCGGACTCCCCACCGACGACGAGGTGCTCCTCGACGCGCCCGACGAGCGGCTCGGGCCGGCGCTCGTCGCCGCGGGCCACGACGAGTACGGGCCCGCGGCCAAGCTCCTCGCCACCACCCGCGACGCCGCGGAGTGGGAGGACCGCGACCGCTACGCCGTCCGGCTGGCCGTCTTCGCCCGCTCCCGCGACACCTGGCTCCGCGCCTGGCAGGCCGCGGCACCCCACGACCCCGACGCCCTGCTCGTCAAGGCCGAACTCACGGTCCGGCGGGGCTGGGAGTCGCCGGCCCGCGCCGAACTGCTGCGCCAGGCCGCCCCGCTGATCAACGCCGCCGCCGAGGGCGACCCGCGCGATCCGGTGCCCTGGCGCATCGCGCTCGACCACGCCCGCGGCACGAACACCGGGCACACCGAGTTCGAGAAGCTGTGGGGCGAGGCCGTACGCCGCTCCCCGCACCACTACGGCTGCCACGTGGCGGCGCTGCAGTACCTCTCGGCCGCCTGGTACGGCTCCCACCACGAGTGCTTCGACTTCGCCGAGCGGGCCGCGCGGGACGCGCTGCCCGGTTCCCTGGTGCGGGCGCTGCCGCTGCGGGCCGCCTTCGCCCACCTGGCCGAGGGCGGCGGGCCCGCGGTACCGCGCCGCCGCCTCGACGCGGCGGCCGACCTGGCGATCGGGGTGTCCGCGGCCCATCCGCCCGCCGACCCCTGGCCCGCGGAGGTCCGCAACCTTCTGACCTGCGTCCTGGTCACGCTCGGCCGCTGGGAGGACGCCCTGGAGCAGGTGCGGCGGATCGGCCCGTACGCCACGTCGTTCCCCTGGGACCGGGTCTCGGACGACCCGCTGGGCCAGTTCCTGGAGCTGCGGGACGGGATCCGGCTGGAGGTGGCCGCCGGGCTGCCGCTGGGCTCGCCGGGACGCTCCGGCCATCCACAGGGTGGGCGGCGCGGACGTGCCGCCTCCGGCGACCATTAGGCTTTGCCGTCGTGACCACCGTCCGGCTCCCGCTCTTCCCGCTGAACTCGGTTCTGTTCCCGGGTCTCGTGCTTCCCCTGAACATTTTCGAGGAGCGCTATCGCGCGATGATGCGCGAACTCCTGAAGACCCCCGAGGACGAACCGCGCAGGTTCGCCGTCGTCGCCATTCGCGACGGCCACGAGGTCGCCCCCACCGCACCCGGCATGCCGGATCCGACCGCCGTACTGAACCGCGGACCCGCCGCCGGTTTCGGCGACGAGCCCGCCGCGGCCTTCCACGAGGTGGGCTGTGTCGCGGACGCGGCGACCATCCGCGAGCGCGCCGACGGCAGCTTCGAGGTGCTGGCCACCGGCACCACCCGGGTGCGGCTGCTGTCCGTGGAGGCCTCGGGCCCGTATCTCACCGCCGAGCTCGAGGAGCTGGAGGAGGAGCCCGGCGACGAGGCCGGTCCGCTCGCCGAGGGCGTGCTGCGAGCCTTCAGGCAGTACCAGAAGCGGCTGGCAGGGGCCCGGGAGCGCTCGCTCACGACCGGCGCGGACCTGCCGGACGAGCCGTCCGTCGTCTCGTATCTCGTCGCGGCCGCCATGATGCACGACATCCCGGTGAAGCAGCGGCTGCTCCAGGCGCCGGACACCGCCTCGCGCCTGCGCGACGAGCTGACCCTGCTGCGCGCCGAGACGGCGATCATCCGCAATCTGCCGTCGTTGCCGGCGTCGGAGCTGACGCGCGGCCCGACGAGTCTGAACTGACGTCCCTCCCGACGCGTCTCCCGGATCCGAGAAGGCGATGGCGAAGAAGCCGAAGAAGCAGCAGCCCGGCGGCACCCCGGCCACGGTGGCCCTCACGGCCGCGGGCGTCCCGTACACGGTCCACGCCTACGAGCACGACCCCGCGCACCCCTCGTACGGCGAGGAGGCCGCGGAGGCGATGGGTGTCTCCCCCGACCGGGTGTTCAAGACCCTCGTGGCGGACGTCGACGGCGCCCTCGTGGTCGCCGTCGTCCCCGTCGCGGGCTCCCTGGACCTGAAGGCCCTGGCCACGGCGGTCGGCGGCAAACGCGCCGCGATGGCGGACCCGGCGGCGGCCGAGCGCACCACGGGGTACGTCCGCGGCGGCATCTCCCCCCTCGGCCAGCGCAAAAAGCTCCGCACGGTCCTCGACGCCTCCGCCGCACACCACGCCACGATCTGCGTCTCGGCCGGCCGCCGGGGCCTGGAGGTGGAGCTGTCCCCGGACGCCCTGACCGCCCTGACCGGAGCGGTGACGGCCCCGGTGTCCCGCGCCTGACCACTGGCCGACCAATCCAGCCCGTCCAAGGCGGCCAATCCAGCCCGTCCGGCGCTTGAGGACGAGCACGCAGCGCGACAAGGCGGCAAATTTCAGCCCGTCCGGCGCTTGAGGACGAGCACGCAGCGCGACGAGGGGGTCCGGGGGCGCAGCCCCCGGGGACGGGACGGGAAGGGGCGGAGGGGGCGAGAACACCCACGCCCGCCCCGGGCCCCCGGGGACCTACGCCCCCGCGGAAGGCACCGACGCGGCCCCGTGACCGCCGGGATACGGCTCGGGATCCCGGGGCCCGAACATCGCGGTGAGCCCGAGATGCACGGCCAGCCCGGCCAGCGACCACGCGAGCAGCGCCCCCTTGGCGTTCAGCTTCAGCGGCGCCGAGAAGGTGACCCCCTTGCCGACGGCCCTGGCGTGGGCGATCACGTTGGACGTGGGCCCGAGCCACACGCCGATCCGCCAGGCGAGCAGCGACCCGAGCAGCCCTCCCAGCGCGAGCCCGACCACGAGCGGCACACCCCCGCGCCGCCGCACCAGGAACACCCCGAGCGCACTGAGCGCCCCGAACGCGACCGCGAGGAGGGTAAACGTTCCGTCGACCCCGATGGCCTGCTCACCCTCGGTGTCCTTGAAGTACACGACCCACTTCTTGTCGACGATGCCGCCGACGAGGGGCACGTGCGGAGCGAGCCACCACCACAGCAGACCGAGCAGCACCCCGCCGAGCGCCACCGCCACGGTGACGACGGCGGCCTCCCGCACCTCGGTCTTCATTCCGGGGACGTCCTGTTCGTACAGGGAGGGCCCGGTGGCGCCGTCGGCGGGCGGCGCCTGCCAGTCGTGGTGCGGGGAACCCTGGTGCGGCGGCGGAGGCGGAGTCAGCGGTGCGGTCACCCTGACATCGTGCCAGGCCCGCCTGTGGGCCGCGTCACCGGACGGCCGCCCGGCGGTACGCCCAGGTCGCGAGCGCCAGGGAGGCGACGCCCACCCCGGCGCACACGGCGAGGTCCCCGACGACGAGGGCCCAGTCGGGACGGGCGTCGAAGGCCCGCGCGAACGCCTCGACGCCGTACGTGGACGGCAGCAGGTCACGCGCGTACCGGACCACCGTCGGCAGCCGCTCCGGCGGGAGCACCCCGAGCAGCAGCGCCGCCGACATGCCCAGCTGACCGAGGAGCGTGGCGAGTTCGGGCCGCGGCGCGAGCAGCCCGAGCGCGGCCCCGAGCCCGGCGAGCGCGGCGCCCGCGAGCGGGATCACCGCGGCGAGCACCCACAGGTGCGTCATCGGCAGCCCGAAGAGCACGGAGCCGAAGACGGCGGTGGCGAAGGTCCCCGGCACGGTGAACGAGGCGTACGCGCCGGCGGCGCCGAGCACCACGGCGGCGGGCGGCACCGGCAGCGTCGCGTAGTGGTCGAGTCCGCCGCCGGCCCGCAGCTGCCCGAAGTACTGGGCGAGGAGGTTGAGGGCGACGAAGGCCACCACCAGGACCGAAGCCCCGGCCACCACGGAACGCGCCTCGCCGCCGCCGTCCACCACGCCGCGCATCAGGATCATGATCCCGACGGACTGGAAGGTGGCCACGAACAGCAGCGGGATCCGCGCGACCCGGGCCCGGGAGAGCTGCGCCCGGTACACGGCGGCCAGCGACGGCCACAGCCGGGCCCGCGGCCCCAGTTCCGCGGCGTCGCCGGCATCCTCGGCCGCGGGCAGCGCGCCGCCCGGCAGAACCCCAGCGGGTACGACACTCACGTCGAGCTGCTCCTCTTCGCTCCGGCAGCCGTCCTGTTCCCGGCGCCCGCGACCCCGCGCGGGCGGCACCCGGCGGCACCTCCGGCGTCCCGTACGGACACCGCGGCCTGTGCGCTCACGATTTCACCAGCCCCTGGCCATTTCCGCCCAGCGCCAGGTACACGTCCTCCAGGCTCGGGGTGGCCAGCGTGAAGTCGTCCAGGGCGGCGAAGGCGGCGCCCCCGGTGACCGTGGCGACGGCCGCGCGGGCCTCCTCGGGCGCGAGCCGCAGCGTCCAGCGGCGGCCGGACTCGACGGCGCGGGCGCGCAGCGCGGCGACCTCGGGGACGTGCAGGGGGGCGCTCTGCCGCCACACGAGTTCGACCCGTACCTCGCCCGCGACCCGTTCCTTGAGCCCGGCCGGGGTGTCGCAGGCGATGACCCGGCCCCGGTCGAGGACGGCGACCCGGTCGAGGACCGTCTCCGCCTCGATGACGTTGTGGGTGACCAGCAGGACGGTCGCGCCGTGCTCGGCCCGGCGCCGGTCGACCGCGGCCCACACGGCCCGGCGGGCGACGGGGTCCATGCCGGTCGTCGGCTCGTCGAGGACGAGCAGCGGGCGCTCGCCGACCAGGGCGGCGGCGA
Source organism: Streptomyces sp. NPDC005551 (assembly GCF_042871785.1). Classification (NCBI taxonomy): domain Bacteria; kingdom Bacillati; phylum Actinomycetota; class Actinomycetes; order Kitasatosporales; family Streptomycetaceae; genus Streptomyces; species Streptomyces sp. NPDC005551. The sequence continues at coordinate 166,960 of NZ_JBIAJE010000013.1, forward strand.
AGCAGGCGAGCCGCCGCTGTCCGCCGGACAGCCGCCGCAGCGGGCGGGAGGCGAGCGGCGTGAGGCCGAGCTCGTCCAGGACCGCGTCCCGTTCGGCGCGCGCCTGCCGCAGCTCGAGGCCGCGCAGCCGCCCGGTCGTCTCCGCGGCGAGCGACACGGTCAGGTCGTCGAGGGCGGTGGACTCCTGCCCGAGGTACGCGAGGATGCGCGCCGCCCGCTCCGGGTGGCGCACGATGTCGTGGCCGAGGATCTCGACACTGCCGCCGTCGGGCCGCATCAGCCCGGTCAGCTGCCGTACGAGGGTGGACTTGCCGGCGCCGTTGGGCCCGAGCAGTCCGAAGATCTCGCCGCGCCGGATGTCGAGGCGCACCCCGTCGTTGGCCCGCACCTCGGGTGTCGCGGGGGCACCGCGCCGTCCGCGCACCGCCGGGTAGGTCTTCGTCAGGCCCCGGACGGCGCACACGACAGCACCACCGTGTCCCCTGCGGACTGCCTGTGCCGTGCGCGTACTCACGAGGGACGAGACTACGGGGTCCGATGCCCCGTTATGCGCCCGGGGCCGCCGCTCACTCCCCCGCGGGCGCGTGCTCCGCCGCCGTGCGCACGTCGATCTCGCGCCAGAAGCCGGCCCGGATCGCGTACCGGTCGTGCTCGTCGATCTGGTCGTCCTTGTGCGCGAGGAGCCCGAAGCGGGCGGCGTACCGCAGCAGCTCCCCGTCCACCCGGTGCGGGACGCGCGGGTACATCGCGGAGAGCTTCTGCAGGTGGTTCTGGTCCGTGAGCCGGGCCATCCAGCGGCGCGCGAACACCTGTCCGACCTCGTAGGGGTCGCCGCCGACGGTGGTGATGTCCTCCTCGCGGTCCGCCCAGCGCTGCTCGGCGGAGGTGAGCTGGGCGAGTGTGGGCAGCGAGGCGGCCTCGGCGGATTCCCCGGCGCCGCCCGGGCGCTCGACCCAGCCCTTGTCGGAGGACCAGCGCAGTGTCGCGGTCGTGGGGTGCTGGGCGGGCTGGGTGCCGGGCCCGCGCAGGGCGGCGAGGTCTTTGGGGGTGGGGACGCCCTTGGGTGCGGGGACCCGCTCCTGCGTACCGTCGCGGGGCTCGGCCGCCGTGACGTGCTCGGTCTGCTCCGCGGTCCGGTCGGCCGCGGCGGAGGGCGCCGACTCGGGCAGCGGCGCGGAGAGGATGGCGGCGATCTCGGGCCGCGGCACGGGCGACGGCGCGCAGACCGCGCCCGTCTCCTTGGCGCGGACGGCCCTGGTGATCCAGATCCGGTCGAGCACGCGGCGCTCGTCGGCCTCGGCGACGAGGTCCTCGGACTGGTTGTAGTCGCCGTCGGCGGCCTGCACGGCCCAGAGGTGGACGGCGACGCCGTGCTCCTTCGCCGCCATCATGCCGGGCAGCAGATCCCCGTCGCCGGTGACCAGGACCACGTCGGAGCAGGCGCGGTTGCGCGCCAGCTCGGTCAACTCGGCGTGCATGGCGGCGTCGACGCCCTTCTGCGCCCACCGGCCGTCGCTGCGGGTCAGCGCGCCCAGGCGCACCGTCACCCGCGGCATCACGCGCAGCCTGCGGTGCTCGGGCTGGGGTACGCGGTCGGGGGCGCCGTCGAACCAGTAGATGCGCAGCAGGGGCCGTTCCGTGTCGGACTCGGCGCGCTCGCGCAACCCCTGGATGAGGGCGGCGTGGTCGACGGTGATCCGGGAGCGAGAGGGTTCCCCGGCGAGCAGGCTGGCGGCGGCCCCGAGCAGATACCCGGCGTCCACCAGGACGATGCAGCGGTCCACGGGTCCACCCTCTTTCCGGTTTCCGGGAGGTTCGCTTCGGGCTTGGTTCGAGTCTGCCCGACGGCGCGAAGGTTAACGGCCCGAACTCGATCTTCGGCGTGGCGCAGCGGCGGATCGTTCCCCGACGGTGCTTGTCACGCACGGTAATTATCCGACATGCGCGGCTTGTCGGGCCGTGTGAATCTGGTTCCGGCCCTGGCCCCTAGATCCCCTTCAGGAGGCAGATCACCATGGCCAAGAACAAGAACCGCAAGCAGGGCGCCGCCCAGGACCGTTCCGCGCAGCCGGACCAGGCCCCGGAGCACACGCGTTCCACCGCGACCGAGGCAGCGCAGCTGGCTCAGGTCCAGGGCAGCCCCTCCGATGTCGCCCGTAAGCACCAGAAGCGCTTCGGCCACAACTGAGGCGGGCGACAGGGCCGTTGAGGCCTGAGCACGCAGCGAGGGGCGCACCCGCGGGTGGGTGCGCCCCTCGCTGCGTCCGTCCGGCCGGCCCGCCGCGGGCCCGGCTCCGTCGCTCTCCCGGTGGTCAGCCCGCCAGGCAGGCCGGTCCGAGCAGGACCTTCAGGTCGCCGAAGAGGGCGGGGTCGGGCTTGACCCGGTGTCGGTCGAGCCGGAGCACGGTCGTCTTGCGAGGGCCCTGGAGCCTGATGCGGACCTCGCTGTCGCCCTTGTGGTGGCTGAGGATCTCCCCGAGTCGGCTGACCATGGGCGGGGTGACCTTCACGGTCGGGATGGTCAGGATCACGGGCGCGTTGGTGCCCGCGTTCGACAGGTCGGGGACCATCAGCTCCATCGCGACGAGCCGCGGCACGTCCTCGCGCTTGTCGAGGCGTCCCTTGACGAACACCACGGCGTCCTCGACGAGTTGGGTCGACACCAGCTGGTAGGTCGCCGGGAAGAACATGCACTCGATGGAGCCCGCGAGGTCCTCCACCGTCGCGATGGCCCAGGCGTTGCCCTGCTTGGTCATCTTGCGCTGGAGGCCCGAGATGATGCCGCCGATGGTGACGACCGCGCCGTCCGCGTGCTCACCGCCGGTGAGCTGGGAGATGCCCGCGTCCGCCTTGTCGGACAGGACGTGCTCCAGTCCGAAGAGCGGGTGGTCGGAGACGTACAGCCCGAGCATCTCCCGCTCCTGCGCGAGGAGATAGGTCTTGTCCCACTCGTCGGTCGTGAACTCGACGTCGAGCCCGAAGCCCGGCTCGTCCGCGGCGTCGTCGCCCATGCCGCCGAAGAGGTCGAACTGGCCCTCGGCCTCCTTGCGCTTGACCTGCACCACGTTGTCGATCATCGGCTCGTACTGTGCGGTGAGGCCCTTGCGGGTGTGCCCCATCGTGTCGAACGCGCCCGCCTTGATCAGCGATTCGGTGGTGCGCTTGTTGCAGGCGACCGCCTCGACCTTGTCGAGGTAGTCGGGGAAGGACGTGTACTTCCCCTTGGCCTTGCGGCCGCGGATGATCGCCTCGACCACGTTCGTGCCGACGTTGCGGACGGCGGAGAGCCCGAAGAGGATCACGTCGTCGCCCTGGGCGGCGAAGTTGTGCTCGGACTCGTTCACGTTGGGCGGCAGGACCTTGATGCCCATGCGCCGGCACTCGTTCAGGTAGACGGCCGACTTGTCCTTGTCGTCCTTGACCGAGGTCAGCAGGGCCGCCATGTACTCGGCCGGGTAGTTGGCCTTGAGGAAGGCGGTCCAGTACGTGACGAGGCCGTACGCGGAGGAGTGCGCCTTGTTGAACGCGTAGCCGGCGAAGGGCACCAGGACGTCCCACAGGGCCTGGATCGCCTCGTCGGAGAAGCCGTTCTTCTTGGCGCCGGCCTGGAAGATCGTGAAGTTCTTCGCCAGCTCCTCGGGCTTCTTCTTGCCCATCACGCGGCGCAGGATGTCGGCCTCGCCGAGCGAGTACCCGGCGATGATCTGGGCGGCCTTCTGCACCTGCTCCTGGTAGACGATGAGGCCGTAGGTCAGGCCCAGCGTCTCCTTCAGGGGCTCCTCGAGCTCCGGGTGGATCGGGGTGATCTCCTGGCGCCCGTTCTTGCGCTCGGCGTAGTTGATGTGCGAGTTCATGCCCATCGGGCCGGGCCGGTACAGGGCCGAGACGGCGGAGATGTCCTCGAAGTTGTCGGGCTGCATCTGGCGCAGCAGCGAGCGCATCGGCCCGCCGTCGAACTGGAACACACCGAGGGTGTCGCCGCGGCAGAGCATCTCGTAGGTCTTGGGGTCGTCCAGCGGGACCTCGAGGAGCTCCAGTCTGACGCCCTTGTTGGCCTCCACCATCTTGACGGCGTCGTCCATGATGGTCAGGTTCCGCAGGCCCAGGAAGTCCATCTTGAGCAGGCCGAGCGACTCGCACTGGGGGTAGTCCCACTGCGTGATGGTGACGCCGTCGGTGTGCCGCACCCAGATCGGGGCGTGGTCGACGATGGGCTCGCTGGACATGATCACGCCGGCGGCGTGCACGCCCATCTGCCGGACCAGGCCCTCGACGCCCTTGGCGGTGTCGATGACCTTCTTGACGTCCGGCTCGTTCTCGTACATCGCGCGGATCTCGCCGGCCTCGTTGTAACGGGGGTGCGAGGGGTCGGTGATGCCGTTCAGGTCGATGCCCTTGCCGAGGACGTCGGCGGGCATGGCCTTGGTGAGCCGGTCGCCCATCGCGTACGGGTAGCCCAGTACCCGCGCGGAGTCCTTGATCGCGTTCTTGGCCTTGATCTTGCCGTAGGTGCCGATCATGGCGACCTTGTCGGCGCCGTACTTCTCGGTCACGTACCTGATCACCTCGACGCGCCTGCGCTCGTCGAAGTCGATGTCGACATCGGGCATGGAGACGCGCTCGGGGTTCAGGAACCGCTCGAAGATCAGACCGTGCTCGATCGGGTCGAGGTCGGTGATGCCCATGGCGTACGCGACGATCGAACCGGCCGCGGACCCCCGGCCGGGGCCGACGGCGATGCCGTTCTTCTTGGCCCACATGATGAAGTCGGCGACGACGAGGAAGTAGCCCGGGAACCCCATCTGGATGATGACGTCCATCTCGTACTCCGCCTGCCTCTGGCGGTCCTCGGGGACACCGCCCGGGTAGCGGCGGCCCATGCCGACCCGGACCTCCTCCTGGAACCAGGTGACCTCGGTGTACCCCTCCGGAATGTCGAACTTCGGCATGAGGTTCTTGGCCTCGAACATGCCCGTGGTGTCGATCTGCTCGGCGACCAGGAGGGTGTTGGCGCAGCCCTCCTGCCAGGCGTCCGAGGAGTCGATGGCGTACATCTCGTCCGTCGACTTCAGGTAGTAGCCGGTGCCGTCGAAGCGGAAGCGGTCGGGGTCCGAGAGGTTCTTGCCGGTCTGGATGCACAGCAGGGCGTCGTGGGCGGTCGCCTCGTGCGCGTACGTGTAGTGCGAGTCGTTCGTCACCAGGGGCGGGATGCCGAGCTTCTTGCCGATCTCCAGGAGGCCGTCGCGGACCCGGCGCTCGATCTCGATCCCGTGGTCCATCAGCTCCAGGAAGTAGCGGTCCTTGCCGAAGATCTCCTGGTACTCGGCGGCCGACTTCAGGGCCTCGTCGAACTGGCCGAGGCGCAGCCGGGTCTGCAGTTCGCCGGACGGGCAGCCGGTGGACGCGATGAGCCCCTCGGACCACTGGGAGATGGTCTCCTTGTCCATGCGCGGCCACTTCTGCAGCCAGCCCTCGGCGTACGCGTCCGAGGAGAGCTTGAAGAGGTTGTGCAGGCCCGTCTTGTTCGCAGCCCAGATCGTCTTGTGCGTGTAACCGCCCGAACCGGACACGTCGTCGCGCTTCTGGTGCGGCTGGCCCCACTGGATCTTGCGCTTGTTGCGCCGGGACTCGGGGGCGACGTACGCCTCGATGCCGATGATCGGGGTGACGCCCGCCTTCTGCGCCGTGTGGAAGAAGTCGTACGCCCCGTGGAGGTTGCCGTGGTCGCTCATCGCGATGTGCGTCATGCCCATCTCGTTGCACGCCGCGAACATGTCCTTGAGCCGCGCGGCACCGTCCAGCAGCGAGTACTGGGTGTGGACGTGCAGGTGCGTGAACGGCGGCTTTGACACGGCTTCGGCCTCCAGGAAGAACAGAAGAACAATCGTCGACGGACTGCGGACGGTCCGGTGGGACAGCGTCGAAGTCTATGCCGCGGCACTGACACTCCGGGGGCTCTCCCCCGTACCTTCGTGCGGGGCACGCGGGCACTCCCGCGTACCGTCGTCCGTTGAAGCGGACGGGGCCGTCCGTCCCCACCAGGGCGGCGCGACCGTCCCCCATGTCACGCACCACCTGCACCAGGAGGCACCCAGCGATGTCGGTCCCGCAGCTCAGCGCCGAGCAACGCGGCGAGCAGATCCTCGCCGTCTTCGACACCGCGTTCGGCGAGCTCCTGGCCGCCGACCCGGCCGCGTTCCGGGTGAAGTTCCGCAAGATGGCGGCCAGCGCCTTCGCGTTCTACCGGGGCACGGCGGGCCTCTTCTACCACGACCTGGACGCCGACAAGCGGGGCGGCCCCTACCTGGACGAGCGCACGTCGCGGGTGTGGATCCACGGCGACCTGCACGCCGAGAACTTCGGCACGTACATGGACGCCCAGGGCCGTCTGATCTTCAACGTGAACGACTTCGACGAGGCCTACGTCGGACCCTTCACCTGGGACCTCAAGCGCTTCGCCGCCTCCGTGGCGCTGATCGGGTACGCGAAGGCGCTCAGTGACGAACAGATCACCGAGCTGGTCAGGGTCTACGCGCAGGCCTACCGCGAGCGCATCCGCGCCCTGTCCACGGGCGCCAAGAGCGACGAGGTGCCCCCCTTCACCCTGGACACCGCCGAGGGCCCGCTGCTGGGCGCGCTGCGCGTCGCGCGCTCGCTGACCCGCTTCGGGCTGCTGGACTCGATGACCGAGATCCGTGACTTCGAGCGCCGCTTCGCGGAGGACGGCGGCTCGGTCGAGCTGGACGCGGCCACGCGCTACAAGGTGCTCGCCGCCTTCGACGGCTATCTGGAGACGCTCCCGGAGTCCTCGCTGACCCGCCCCGACTCGTACCGGGTGAAGGACGTCGTGGGCCGCCGCGGCATCGGCATCGGCTCGGCGGGCCTGCCGTCGTACAACATCCTCCTGGAGGGCAACAGCGACGCCCTGGAGAACGATGTCGTGATCTACGTGAAGCAGGCCCAGACCCCGGCCGTCTCCCGGCACATCACGGACGCCTCGATCCGCGAGTACTTCCAGCACGAGGGCCACCGCACGGTGATCTCGCAGCGTGCCCTCCAGGCGCACGCCGACCCGTGGCTCGGCTGGACCGAGCTGGACGGCGCGGGCCAGCTGGTCGCCGAGGTGTCGCCGTACGCGGTCGACCTGGACTGGGGCGACATCGACGACCCGGAGGAGATCGCGACGGTGGTCGCCGACCTCGGCCGCGCCACGGCCACGATGCACGCGGCGGCGGACGACGAGAGCGGCCACTCGGATCTGGTCCCGTTCTCCACGGAGCGGGCCATCGACGCCGCGATCGCGGCCGACGAGGACGGCTTCGCCGACCTCCTGGTCGACTTCGCCCACGACTACGGGGCACGCGCGCGTGCCGACCACCAGATCTTCGTGGACCTCTTCCGCAACGGCCGGATTCCCGGCCTGTAACCGCCCGCTCCCGGCCGTGGGGCCCACGGCCGGTCGTGGGGGGGCCGGGCGCCCCGCCCCCCCGCGCCCAGCCCTGGAAGCAACAAACAAAGACCGCCGGTCAGGAGCTGGTCGCGCGCTCGGCGAGGACCCCGAGGGCGAAAAAGCCCCAGCAGCG
>NZ_JBIAJE010000014.1:0-173234 GCF_042871785.1 Streptomyces sp. NPDC005551
GGAAGGTTCACAGCGTCCTCGCTGATGTTTTCTTCAAAGGAACCTCGTCCCAGCTGATGCTGGAGACGGGGTATCAACATATCTGGCGTTGATTTCTGGCACGCTGTTGAGTTCTCAAGGAACGGACGCTTCCTTTGTACTCACCCTCTCGGGCTTTCCTCCGGGCGCTTCCCTTCGGTCTTGCGTTCCAAACTCTACCAGTGATTTTCCGTCTCCCTGACCGCCGGACCCCGGACATGGGGAACGCATCCCGAGATAGGATCTGACGAGTTTGGATGCTGCCGGGCAAGGACACGCGTTCGCATCGCTCAGCCCCAAGCAGGAGTACGACTCTACCTCCGCCCCCCGAGTGGGTGCAAATCCGTTGGAGAGGTGGTCTAGACCTCTACTCGGGAGCTATCGTGCGGAAGCGGCAGTTCATATGACATACGCTGCTGAACAGTGCGCCGTCCGATACAGGGAGTGACGGCCCATTTGAATCTCCACCCCTGGGAGGCTTCCCATGACCACCGTGACGTCCCCTCTTGCAGGACGCGCCATCGGGCTCGCCGCAGTGCCGGACCCCGTCTTCTCCGGAGCCATGGTCGGCCCGGGTACGGCGATCGACCCCGTGCGTGAGGCCTCCGAGGCGGTGGCCCCCGTTGACGGAGTCATCGTCTCGCTCCACCCGCACGCCTTCGTCGTGGTCGACGACCAGGGCCACGGCGTGCTCACCCATCTCGGCATCGACACCGTGCAGCTCAACGGGGAGGGCTTCGAGCTCCTCGTGAACAAGGGCGACACCGTGGCCCGCGGCCAGTCCGTGATCCGCTGGAATCCGGCCGACGTGGAGGCCGCGGGCAAGTCCCCGGTGTGCCCGGTGGTGGCGCTCGAGGCCACCGCGGAGTCTCTCTCCGAAGTCCGCGAAGACGGCGACGTGAAGGCCGGCGACAGCCTCTTCGGCTGGCAGTGACGGCGGTGCCGTCACGGGACGGCACCGGGACAACCACCGCGGCGGCGGGACCCGCCGCACTATCGGAGACGGGTGAGATGGAGACAACGCTGCGAGGCGTCGGCGTGAGCCACGGTGTGGCGATCGGCGAGGTTCGGCACATGGGAACGGCGGTTCTCGAACCGCCGGCCAAGCAGATTCCCGCGGAGGACGCGGAGCGCGAACAGGGGCGCGCCCGCAAGGCCGTGGAAGCTGTGGCGGCCGATCTGACGGCACGCGGCAACCTGGCCGGTGGCGAGGCGCAGGCGGTGCTCGAGGCCCAGGCCATGATGGCCCAGGACCCCGAGCTGATGGCCGACGTCGAGCGGCGTATCGCCGTCGGCAGCACGGCGGAGCGAGCGGTCTACGACGCGTTCGCCGCGTACCGGGCGCTGCTGGCGGGTGCCGGTGAGTATCTGGCCGGACGCGTGGCCGACCTCGACGACGTACGGAACCGGATCGTGGCCCGGCTGCTCGGCGTGCCCATGCCGGGTGTGCCGGACAGCGACGAGCCGTACGTCCTCATCGCGCGTGATCTCGCCCCGGCGGACACCGCGCTGCTCGACCCGACTCTCGTCCTCGGTTTCGTCACCGAGGAGGGTGGCCCCACCAGCCACAGCGCGATCCTCGCGCGGGCGCTGGGTGTTCCCGCCGTGGTCGCGCTTCCCGGCGCGGGCGAGCTCGCCGAGGGCACGATGATCGCGGTGGACGGCAGCACCGGTGAGATCTTCGTCGAGCCGAGCGCCGAGAAGAAGGCTCAGCTGGAGGCCGCGGCAGCCGCGCGCAGGGCCGCGCTGTCGGCCTCGACCGGTCCCGGCGCCACCTCCGACGGGCACAAGATGCCGCTGCTCGCCAACGTGGGCGGTCCTTCGGACGTGCCGGCCGCTGTCGAGGCGGGTGCCGAGGGCGTAGGACTGTTCCGTACCGAGTTCCTCTTCCTGGACGACAGCAAGAACGCGCCGTCCGAGGAGAAGCAGGTGGAGGCGTACCGCCAGGTGCTCGAGGCGTTCCCCGAGGGCCGTGTCGTCGTGCGGGTGCTCGACGCCGGTGCGGACAAGCCGCTCGACTTCCTGACTCCGGCGGACGAGCCCAACCCCGCCCTGGGTGTGCGCGGGCTGCGCTCACTGCTCGATCACCCGGACGTGCTGCGTACCCAGCTGACCGCTCTGGCGAAGGCCGCGGAGGGACTGCCGGTCCATCTCGAGGTCATGGCGCCGATGGTGGCGGACCGCACCGACGCGAAGGCGTTCGCCGACGCGTGCCGGGAGGCCGGGCTGCGGGCGAAGTTCGGCGCGATGGTGGAGATCCCGTCGGCCGCGCTGCGGGCGCGCTCGATCCTTCAGGAGGTCGAGTTCCTGTCGCTGGGGACGAACGACCTCGCGCAGTACACGTTCGCCGCGGACCGGCAGGTGGGTGCGGTTTCCCGGTTGCAGGATCCCTGGCAGCCCGCGCTGCTGGACCTGGTGGCGCTGTCCGCCGAGGCGGCGAAGGCCGAGGGCAAGAGCTGTGGTGTCTGCGGTGAGGCCGCGTCGGACCCGCTGCTCGCCTGTGTGCTGACGGGTCTCGGGGTCACCTCCCTGTCGATGGGCGCCGCGTCGATTCCGTATGTGCGGTCGACGCTGGCGAAGTACACGCTGGCGCAGTGCGAGCGTGCCGCCGCCGCCGCGCGTGCCGCGGACACCGCCGAGGAGGCGCGGAGCGCGGCTCAGGCGGTGTTGTCCGGCGAGTAGGCGGGACACGTCGCCGGGCGACCGGCTGTGGTGAGGGGCGCTCCGCCTGCGGGTGGGGCGCCCCTCCTGTGTTCAGTGCCTGTGCCCTCCGTCCCGTCCGTCCTCTCCCAGGTCGGGTGGCGCGCAGTAGTCGACACCGGACTCCGGGGAGACGAGGTCTCCGGAGTCGAGGTCGGTGCAGTACGCGTCGAAGACCTCGGCCGCGGTGAGGGGCTGGAGGTTCTCGCCGCGCAGGCGCCAGCCGTGGACCCGGTCGGTCGTGCCGGGGGCGCTGGTGCGCATGACCAGTCCGGCCGGTGTCCCGGTGGCGATGCCGAGGGCGAGGACCGTGGCGAATTCGAGGGCCTCGGTCTCGTCCGGGCTCGTGGAGTCCTCGGCGGCTTCGGTGTGGAGTACGGCCATGAGCGCTTCGGGCGTTGTGGAGACGCTCAGTACGAGGTGGTGTTCGCCGGGGCCGGCGGTGTCGAGGATGCGGGTGAGCAGGTGTGTGGCCCGGGTGAACGCGGCGCGTCCGATGTCCTCCCCGCAGGACGCGCAGTCGCCGATGCGGGCCAGGAGTGTGGTCGCGTACTCCCAGGTGGCCTGTCGGACGGCTTCGTCCACGAGGTCCGGGACGAGTTCGGTGAGGGGCTGTCCCTCGTACGGGAGGGTGGGGCCCGTCGCGGCCAGCTCGGCCGTGAAGCGGGTGCGGCTGGACGGGGCGTCGGGGTCCAGGCCGCTGTGGGTGCAGAACTCGGCATACTCCTCGGGGTCGAAGAGGGCCACGGTGGTGTGGCTGCCCTCCGCGGCGAGGGTCGTGAGGAGGGCTTCCACCTGTCGGAGGTAGGTGCGGTGGTCGTCGAAGGTGAAGGTCCGGTAGCGCCGCATCGCCGCGAAGTCCTCTTCGTCGGTGAGCAGGCCGATGGTGCCGGCGATCTCGCGGCGCACAACGCGCCGCATGGTCCGGTCCTGGGTGTGCGCCATGTTTCCCCCTGTGCGCGGTCGATCAATGGTCACTCACAGTAATCGACGGCACTGACAATGCCTCCCCGTGGATGCGGTCACGGACGAGGCGGTGCTGGATTCCGCAGGTCAGCGCGATGACACCGCCGAAGACCGGTCCAGCCGAGGGGGCCGGCGGCGATGGCCGCGGTGACGGCCAGTGGTCCCACGCTGCGCTGGTCGGACGGGGCGAGCGCGTGGACGCCGAGGCCGCCACCCTCTCCGGGGGCTGATCAGGAGCGCTCGCGGGCCAGGTCCTCGTAGAAGCGGAGCAGTTCGACGTTGTCCACGGAGCCGACGTTGACCGCCTTTTCGAGGGAGGCGCCCTGGAGAAGGCGTTTCACGGGGACCTCGATGCGCTTGCCCGTGAGGGTGTGCGGGATGCCGGGCACCTCGATGACCTCGTCGGGGACGTGGCGCGGCGAGAGGTGTTCGCGGATGGTCCGCCTGATGCGGTCCAGGAGGGCGTCGTCGAGTTCGGCTCCGGGGGCGAGATGCACGAAGAGGGGCATCCAGTAGCCGCCGTCGGGTTGTTCGACACCGATGACCAGGGATTCCCTGATCTCGGGGAGCCGCTCGACGGCCTCGTAGATGTCGGCGGATCCCATCCGTACGCCCTGGCGGTTCAGGGTGGAGTCGGAGCGGCCGTGGATGACGACGGAGCCGCGCGAGGTCACGGTGATCCAGTCTCCGTGCCGCCACACTCCGGGGTACGTGTCGAAGTAACTGCCGTGGTAGCGGCTGCCGTCGGGGTCGTTCCAGAAGCTGACGGGCATGGACGGCATCGGGTTGGTGACCACGAGTTCGCCGACCTCGTCGACGACGGGCTTCCCGCCCGGGTCCCAGGACTGGAGATCGGTGCCGAGGCCCGGGGCCTGGAGTTCGCCGATGTACACCGGGAGCGTCGGTACGGCGCCCGCGAAGCAGGAGCACACGTCCGTGCCGCCGCTGACCGAGGCGATCCACAGGTCGTCGCGGACCTCGTCGTGCAGCCAGCGGAATCCGTCGGGCGGCAGGGGCGAGCCGGTGGTGGCCACGCACTGGACACGTGAGAGGTCGAAGTCCCGCGAGGGGTGCACGCCTGCTTTGCGGCACGCCATGACGTAGGCGGCGGAGGTGCCGTAGAGGGTGGCTCCGGTGCGCTCGGCGATACGCCACTGCGCTCCGGTGTCCGGGTAGCCGGGGCTGCCGTCGTACAGGACGATCGTGGTGCCGGTGAGCAGGCCGGAGACGAGGAAGTTCCACATCATCCAGCCGGTGGACGTGTACCAGAAGAACCGGTCCCGCGGGCCGAGGTCGCAGTGCAGGCCGAGCTGCTTGAGGTGTTCGACGAGGATGCCGCCCTGGGACTGGACGATCGCCTTCGGCAGGCCCGTCGTGCCCGAGGAGTACAGCACCCACAGGGGATGGCCGAAGGGCACCGGCTCGAAGACGGGCTCCACGTCGCCGGCCGTCAGCTCGGACCACTCCAGGGCGCCCTCGGGGGCGGCGGTGCCGAGCAGCGGGATGTGCACGACGGCGCGCAGGGTGGGCAGTTCGCGGCGCAGCTCGGCGACGGTGTCGCGGCGGTCGTGCTCCTTGCCGCCGTAGCGGTAGCCGTCGACGGTGAACAGGACGACGGGTTCGACCTGCTGGAAGCGGTCCAGGACGCTGCGGGCGCCGAAGTCGGGGGCGCAGGACGTCCACACGCCGCCGACGGCGGCCGTGGCGAGCAGGGCCACCACGGCCTGCGGGATGTTGGGGAGGTAGCCGCTGACCCGGTCTCCGGGGCGCACTCCGAGGGCGCGCAGCTCGGCGGTCAGGGAGCCGACCTGGCGGCGCAGCTCGGACCAGCTCACGGGGCTCGGCTCGTGGGTCTCGTCGACGTACAGCAGGGCGGGCTCGTCCGCGCGGGTGTCCGCGGCGCGCAGGGCGTGCTCCGCGTAGTTCAGCGTGGCCCCGGGGAACCACTCGGCGCCCGGCATCGAGCGGTCGCCCAGCACGCGCGCGAAGGGAGCGGAGAACCGTACGTCGAACCATTCGGTGACGGCTTTCCAGAACGTGTCCAGCTCGTCGACGGACCAGCGGTGCAGCGCCGCGTAGCCGCCCGAGGCCGGGGCTCCGTGGTGCTCGGCCGCCCAGGCCTGGAACCTGGTGACCTGGGCGCGGTCGATACGTGCCTGGTCGGGCTGCCAGAGCGGCGAGGCGTTCGCTGAGGACATGGGGCGGCTCCCGGACTGTGCGCGTCGTGTGCGTCTGGCGCGCACGGGCAGGGGTGTGCGCGTCACGCGGCTGACACGGACGATGCCATGTGATCGACTTCTACACCAGGGCGCGCCGCACATAGTCCGTGTCGTGAAGATGTGCCCTCGCCATGGGTGAACGGCAGTTGAACGGCTCACCCCCGAGGCACCGTGAATGGCAGGCTGCACAGCATGGACGGTCGTGACCTGGTGCGTTCGGTGAAGGCGATCGGTTCGGGGGGTGCCGCCCGGGGGCTGCGCACCGTGCGAGCCGCATGGCGCAGGAGGCGGCTGGACGCCGCCGGTCTGCCGCAGCGGGACGGCGAGCGGGCGCGGGTGCCGGGACCGGTGCTGGGGGCGGAGCCGGGACCCGGTGGCGGGGTCGTCACGTTCACGCGGTCACAGCTGCGGATCAGCGTGGCGGTGAACGGATCGGTGTTCTGGGGCTGGGACGGTGCGGGACCGGTGCCGTCCCACGCGCTGTCCGGCCGCTGCCCCGAACCGGATCCGCGGGCCGTTCTGGAACCCGACAAGGACGGCGGCTGGCGGATCGTCGCGGAGCGCGTCACGGTCGCCGTGTCGCGGCACGGAGCGGTCGAGGTGCGTACGCCCGGCGGGGTGACCCTGCGGCGCGATCTGCCGCCCCGGTGGTGGGAGACGCCGGAGGGCGGCGCGGCGCGCTGGATGCAGCGTTCCGAAGTGGCGGCGGACGCGCGCTTCTTCGGTCTGGGGGGACGGGCCGCCGGGGTACGGCTGCGCGACGGCACCTACCGGCTGTGGAACACGGATCCCGGCCGCGCGGCCGGGCCCGGCGACGACCCGCTGCACATCACCATGCCGGTGCAGCTGGTGGTGGCCGAAGCGGCGACGCATCTGGTGTTCCACGACACCTCGTGGGACGGCACGGTGACGCTGCGGGAGGGCGAGGAGGGGGCCGGCTCCGGACACGACCGGGTGGGCACGTGCCGGCTGAGGATGGACGGCGGTCCGCTGCGCTGCTGGGTGCTGGTGGGCACCCCCGCGCGCGTGCTGCACGCCTGGGCGGCGCTCACCGGGGCGCCCGCGCTGCCGCCCGCCTGGGCGCTCGGGCACCATCACGTGCGCTCGGAGCTCGACGGCGAGGACGAGGTGCGGCGGATGGTGGCGGGCTATCAGGAACGCGACCTCCCGCTCGACGCGGTCCATCTGGACGCCGGCCACCATGAAGCGCACCAGGCATTCACGGTGGACCGGGAACGCTTCCCCAAGCTGCCGGTGCTCGCCGACGAACTGCGGCGGGACGGGATCCGGCTGGTGTCGGTCGTGGAACCCGCGGTCGGGTCCGTGCCGGGCAACGCCGTCCGCGACAGCGGGACGGCCGAGGACGTCTTCGTGCGCGACGCCGGGGGCCGGCTCGTGGAGGCGGTGGGCCGCCCCGGGGAGTCGCTCTTCCCCGACTTCACCGACGCGCGGGTGCGGCGCTGGTGGGGACGGCTCTACGAGGAACGGATCGGCCAGGGCTTCGCGGGGTTCTGGCACGACATGGACGAGCCGACGTCGTTCACGGCGTTCGGTGAGAACACGTTGCCGCGTTCGGCCCGGCACTTCCTGGAGGGCGCCGGCGGGGACCACCGCGAGGCGCACAACGTCTACGCCCTGTGCATGGCCCGGGCGGGGTACGAGGGGCTGCGCGAGATATCACCCCGGGAGCGGCCGTTCGTCCTCTCGCGATCCGGGTGGGCCGGGATGCAGCGTTACGGCGGGGCCTGGTCGGGCGGCGTGTCGGCGGGGTGGCCCGGGCTGCGGGCCTCGCTGTCGCTGGTGCTGGGGCTCGGCCTGAGCGGGGTGCCGTACTCGGGGCCCGACGTGGGCGGTCGCGACGGGCGCCTGTCTCCCGAGCTGTATCTGCGGTGGCTGCAGCTGGGGGCGTACCTGCCGCTGTTCCGTACGCACGCCGGCCCGCGGGCGGGGCGTGGGGAGCCCTGGGAGTTCGGCGACGACGTGCTGGCGCACGCGCGGGTGGCGCTCGTCGAGCGGCGCCGCCTGCTGCCGTACTTCATGACTCTGGCGCATCTCGCGCGGCGCACCGGAGCGCCGTACGTACGTCCCCTGTGGTGGGGCGCGACCGAGGACCGGGCGTTGCGTGACTGCGAGGACGCCTTCCTGCTCGGTGACTGTCTTCTGGTGGCGCCCGTGCTGCATCCGGGAGCGGACCGGCGCGCGGTGCGGCTGCCGCGCGGACGCTGGTACGACACCGCGACCGGGAGGGCGTACGAGGGTCCTGCCCAGGTGCTGATCGACGCCCCCCTGTCCCGGATTCCGGTCCTCGCGCGGGCGGGTGCCGTGGTGCCCGTGCGGGGTGACGACGGCAGCCTGGAGCTGGACGTGTGGGCGCCCGCGCGTGGCCGCACCGGAGGCGGTCTGGTGGTGCAGGACGCGGGTGACGGGTGGAGTGAGGCGCGGATCGAACGCTATGTGACGCGTTGGGAGGGCCGGCGGCTGGTGGTCGAGCGGCACGGCGAGGACGGTCCCGGCGAGCCGCCGCACCGGGTGCGGCGGCGGGGGCCCGGAGCGGACTGAGTGAGCGCCGGGCGGACCCGCGCCGCCGGGAGGTGCTCAGATGTAGCGTCCCTCGAACCAGGCCCGGACGGCCAGCGTGTGCAGCGGGAAGGCGAGTTCCGTCGGCCTGCGGAGCAGGTGCCAGCCGTCCGTCTCGTCCGTGGCGGCGGATTCCGGAAGGTCGGCGGCGGGGCGTTCGGGGAGCAGACCGAAGAGC
The DNA here is from genome assembly GCF_042871785.1 of Streptomyces sp. NPDC005551. Taxonomy (NCBI): domain Bacteria; kingdom Bacillati; phylum Actinomycetota; class Actinomycetes; order Kitasatosporales; family Streptomycetaceae; genus Streptomyces; species Streptomyces sp. NPDC005551. The sequence continues at coordinate 8,659 of NZ_JBIAJE010000014.1, forward strand.
AGGAGGTGCCCGTCGGGGGAGCTCATCGCGTCGGCGAGCCGCACCTCGCGGCCCGCCGCGTCGATGCCCGTCTCCTCCTGGAGTTCCCGCACCACGGCGTGACGCCAGTCCTCCCGGTGGTCGACGAACCCGCCGGGCAGGGCGAGGCCGCCGAGCGCGGGGGCGATGGTCCGGGTGATGACCACCAGTGCGGTGCCCCGGGTGTCGTACACGGGTTGCAGGGCCACCGCGACCGGCAGGGGATTGCGGTAGGTGACCGTGCCGCACGCGGCGCAGGTGCGGGGCCAGCCGGAGACGCTCTCTCCGTAGGGCGCCCCGCAGCTGGAGCAGTGCGAGCCGGGTGCGGCGCCGGCGGTCGGCGTGTGGTGGGTTGCGGACACGCGGCGGACTGTATCCGATCATGCGGGGGGCGTCTGCGGGGAGGCCGACAGGACGCCGCGGAGCCGTCCGGCGCCGGCCCCCACGGCGGCGCTCAGTGCGCCGGTGTCAGCGACCTCCTGCTCACCGGGAAGTCGAAGTAGGTGTCCGGGTAGGGCTCCGGCTTGTACGTGTAGTGCCACCACTCCTCGGCGAGGTTGACGAAACCGAGTCCTTCGAGGGTCCCCTTCAGGAGCAGCCGGTGCGCGCGCTGTTCGCCCTGGACGCGCGGGTCCAGGGTGTGCGCGAGCGGGTCGAAGCAGTCGTAACCCGTCCCCATGTCCACGGAGTTGTCGGGGAAGCGCTCGCTCCGAGGGGCGTAGCAGGGCACGAGCGGCTGCCCGGGGACGTACGGCCGCGTCGGCCGGGCCGGCAGCTCGACGATCGTCAGGTCCAGGGTGGAGCCGCGGCTGTGTCCGGACTTCTCGGCGATGTAACCGTCCTCGAACAGGCGGGACTTGTCGACCTGCGGATAGAACTCGGGCTTCATCCGCTGGTCGTCGAGATCCTTGGCCCAGCGCACGAAGTGGTCCACCGCGCGCTGCGGCCGGTAGCAGTCGTAGACCTTGAGGCTGTAGCCCTTGCGCAGCAGTTCCGTCTGGGCCTTGTGCAGGGCCTCGGCGGCGGGCCTGGTCAGGATGCAGAGCGGCTGCCGGTAGCCGTCGATGCGCTCGCCCACGAAGTTGTGCGGGGTGAAGTAGCGCATGTCCTGGCGGATCGTGTGGTCGACGGATCTCAGGGCCACGAAGTCGTCGGGGGCCCTCGGCCCGGGCTCGGCGCGGGCGGTGGCGGAGGCTGCGGCCACGGACAGCAGGGCCGCGAGCGTGGTCACCAGGCCCCGGACGGCGGCGGAGAGTCGTGTCATGCCCCTGCGTCTACCAGGCCGGGGTCGCGTCTGGGAAGGGTGCGCGGGCGCGCCGCGTCTCCACGCCGAGTGACGGGATCATGTACGGACGGCGCGCCGCGTCCCGCCGGCTGACGGGGATCACGTACGGACTCCGGTGCCCTGCCCAGTTCCCGTCACCCGTGACACACTTCTGACGTACCGTCAGATCTGGGGCTCTGGAGGGACCGTGGCGCGCACACGCACACCGGTGGTGGCCGGATGGTTCGCCGGGGACGGGGACGGTTTCCGTCTGCTCGGCACGCGCTGCTCGGCGTGCGCCTCGGTCTTCTTTCCCCGCGAGGACGTCTTCTGCCGCAACCCCGGGTGTGCCGGGGGCGCGTTGACGGAGGTGCCCCTGTCCCGGCGCGGACACGTCTGGTCGTACACGGACAGCCGGTACCGGCCCCCGTCACCGTACGTGTCCGACCCGGAACTCGCCTGGCGCCCGTACACGTTGATCGCGGTGGAGCTGGCCGCCGAGCGCGTCGTCGTGCTCGGACAGGCCGTTCCCGGGGTCACCGTCGCCGACCTGGCGGTGGGCATGGAGGTGGAGCTCGTCCCCGGGGTGCTGAACGAGGACGCGGAGACGACGTGGACGACCTGGCACTGGCGGCCCGTGGGGGCGTCCGGCGACGGAGGGTGACGGCATGACGGGTGACGTGGCAGTGATCGGCGCGGGCATGCACCCCTGGGGCAAGTGGGGGCGCGGCTTCGTGGAGTACGGGACGGTGGCCGCCCGGGCCGCGCTCGCCGACGCGGGGCTCGACTGGCGCGACGTCGGCTCGATCGTGGGCGCGGTCACCGTGCGGGGCGGCTATCCGGGGTATGTGGCGGGCGCGACGTTCGCCGGGGCGCTGGGCTGGCAGGGGGCCCGGGTGACGAGTGTCTACGCGGCCTGCGCCTCCGGGGCCCAGGCCGTCGACGCGGCCCGGGCGCAGATCCTCTCGGGACTCGCGGACGTGGTGCTCGTGGTCGGCGCGGACGCGGCGCCCAAGGGATTCTTCCGGCCGGCGGGCGGGGACCGGCCCGAGGACCCGGACTGGCTGCGTTTCCGGGTCCTCGGGGCGACCAATCCGGCCTACTTCGGGCTCTACGCGCGGCGGCGAATGGCCGTGCACGGGGACACCCCCGAGGATTTCGCGCTGGTCAAGGTGAAGAACGCGGCGGCCGGCGCGCTGAATCCGCACGCGCGCTACCGCAGACGGGTCACCGCCGAGGAGGTGGCCGCCTCGGCGGTCGTCGCGGATCCGCTGCGGCTGCTCGACATCTGCGCGACCTCGGACGGCGGCGCGGCGCTCGTGCTGTCCAGCCTGGAGTTCGCGCGGCGGCACGGCGCGGCCGACGCCGTGCGCATCCGGGCCGTGTCCACGGTGACGCCGCGCTACCCCAGGACCTTGCTGGATCTGCCGGACATCGCCACGGACTCCGCGGTGACGGTGACCGCCGCCGACGGGACGTTCCGTTCGTCCATCGTCCGCGCCGCGTACGAGGAAGCGGGGGTCGGCCCCGGGGATCTCTCCCTCGCCGAGGTGTACGACCTGTCCACGGCAATGGAGTTGCAGTGGTACGAGGATCTGGGGCTGTGCGGCGAGGGCGAGGCGGCGAAGCTCCTCCGGGAAGGTGCGACGGCGCTGGGCGGGCGCATACCGGTGAACGTCAGTGGCGGGCTCGCCTCGTTCGGGGAGGCGGTCCCGGCACAGGCCATCGCGCAGGTGTGCGAACTGACCTGGCAGTTGCGGGGGGACGCGGGCGACCGGCAGGTGACGGGCGCGCGGGTGGGGATCACCGCCAATCAGGGCCTGTTCGGGCACGGTTCGTCCGTGGTCGCCGTGCGGTGACACCGACGGACCCGGGAGACGCCCCGGAAGAGGGACACCGGTACGCGGACGAACGAACAGGAGTACACGGACGGGGTGTACGGACGGCCGCGTCCGGACAGGTGTGCGCACGGAGTGTGACCACCCGGGAATCCTGCATGAACAGCGCGTGAATCGCGCCCGGTCGCGCGTGAGCGGCGCCATCATGCTTCCGTGCACTCCTGGACGGAAACTCTGCGCTTCGCCTTCCAGCCGGTGGTCAACCTGGCGACCGGAGGGGTCGCCGCGCTGGAGATACTCGCGCGTCCGGAGGCCGGCGACATCCTCGCGGAGGCCCGTCGCGACCCGGAACTCGACGGGAGGGTGGCCGCGTTGGCCATCCGTGCGGCGGCTCGCAAGGAGACGCTGCTGCCGCTGCACGTCAACGTCTTCGCCGGGACACTGGCCGACCTCGGAGGCCTGGCCGCACTGCGCGACGCGGTACGGGACGCGGGGCGGATGACGTGGGAGGTGACCGTCGACGTCGGGCCGCCGTACACGCACGTGCCCCGGCAGGTGCTGCTGGAGGCGGTCGCCGGGCTGCGGGCGGACGGCTTCCGGATCTGTGCGGACGGTGTCGGGGACGGCGACGTACCCCTGCGGCTGCTCACCGACCTCGCTCCTGAGCTGATCAAACTCGACGCGTCCCTGCTGTGCCGTCCGGCGGCGGTGCGGGCGATGCGGACGCTGTGCGAGCAGTCGGGCGCCCTGCTGTCCGTCGAGGGCGTGGAGACGGAGGCGCAGTGCGCGGCGGCGGTGGCCGCGGGTGCGCAACTGGCACAGGGTCAGCTGTTCGCACCGCCGGCGCGACTGCCCGCCGCGGACGTGTACGTCCCGGCGGTGGCACCCGCCGTGACGGCCGTGCCCCGTTCGGGGCCCTCGGTGCGGCAGTTCGTGCGGCCCGCCGCGCTGCTGCCCGCGACGGCATCCGCGGGGCGGGTGCGTGCGCTGCTCACGGGGGCCGCCGACGTGTCGGGAGTACTGCTCGTGGACGCCTTCGGTGTGCCCGTGCGTTCGGTGCACCGGTCCCGCTTCCTGCTGTCGATGTCGGGGCGGTACGGGCATGCCCTGTACGCCGACCGGCCGGCCGTCAGGCTCGGGGACCCACCGCGCACGGTCGGCGTCGACGCGACGGCGTGGGAGGTGCTCGACGTGGTCGCGGGCGGAGACCGGGACCGTACGTCCGACGACGTCGCCGTGGTCGACGGGCGCGGGCGGTGCGTGGGCGTCGTGCGGCTCGCCGACCTCGTACGGGCATTGGCGGAGACCCGGGTCGAGGAGGCGGCGGGGCTCAACCCGCTGACCCGGCTGCCCGGTTCGGACGCCATCACCGAGGAGGTGGACCGGCGGATCGCGGACGGCCGGACGTTCGCGCTGAGCTGGCTGGACGTGGACCACTTCAAGCGGGTGAACGACGGGGCCGGGTTCGCGGCCGGGGACGAGCTGATCCGGGCGGTGGGGCGGGCGTTGCAGCTCGCCGCGTCCGAGGACGTGCGTGTGGGGCACATCGGCGGCGACGACTTCCTGGTCCTCGCGGACCCGGACGGGCTCGACCGGGTGGCCGCCTCGGTGCTCGACACGCCGTGGTCGGCGGGCGGGCTCGCCGTGACGCTCTCCCTCGCCACCGTCCTGTGCCCACCCGGAAGTGTGAGCGGTCACCGGCAGGCCGCCGCCTGTCTCGCACCGCTCAAGCAGGCGGCGAAGGCCCTGCCGGGGGCGAGCTGGATCCTCGGGCGGGCGGGGCTGCCGGGCCACGAGGTGCGCCGGGGGCCCCTGGCCGGGCCGACGCCTCACGCTGCCTGCGCCGCCGGCACTCACCCCAGGTGAGCCGGGGGCCGCGGTGGCGAGCGACTGCCCTCTGTGGACGGCGCGTCAGCCTTCGTAGCTGCAACAAGCGGTCTGCATTGGGGCGTTGACGACGTAGGGCGGACCGACCGTCCTTCACCGGACGAGGCGTCAGCCTTTACGGCATCAACGGGCGTCCCTCGCACGAATGTTGCCGACGCACGGTGGCGGGGACGACCGCCCTCCCCCGGGCGGCGCGTCCACTCGCGTGCGGCGTCAACGGGGCGCCCTTGCAAGGGCGTTGACAGCGCGGGACGGCAGGACCGCCGGTGTCGGGGCTCTCTCCGCTCCCCGGACGCCGCACCCGCGTGGTGCGCGGCCCGTGGTCGCGAACCGTTCCGGTCGGCGACCTTGACGCCCCCTGAGTGCCGGTGAACACTTCCCGGTGTCAGTCGGCATCGCCGCATTCGGGCGTCTTCAGGCGCTGTACCGCAAGGGTTCCCGCCTGCACGAAGGGCCATCCCCCACGGGCGATTCCGCTGCTACGGCACGCTCGTCACGGACGCCGGGCGGGGCGCGGGACTCTCCCTGCCCTCGGCTGAAGTAGCCATGGGAAACGCACCCTGCACGGTGGACCGGGGCCCCCGCCCCGGGCGAGGGCCTAGGAGCCGCCATGAGCAACGGAGACATATTCGTCGGTGAGGTCATCGGTACCGCGATCCTCATCCTGTTCGGTGCCGGAGTGTGCGCCGCCGTCACCCTCAGATTCTCGAAGGCGCGGGCCTCCGGCTGGATCGTCATCGCGTTCGGCTGGGGCTTCGCCGTACTGGCCGGCGCCTACACCGCCGCGCCCCTGTCCGGCGGTCACCTCAACCCCGCCGTCACCATCGGCGTCGCCGTCGACACCGGCGTGTGGGACAAGGTCTGGGTCTATGTGCTGGGCCAGATGGTGGGCGCCATGCTCGGCGCCGTCCTCGCGTACCTGGTCTACCTCGCGCAGTTCCAGGCCAACGTCCGCAAGACGGGAACCACGGAGGGGACGGTGGACGAGCCGACGCCGACCCTGGGCATCTTCTCCACCATCCCCGAGATCCGGAACCCGGTCGCCAACCTGATCACCGAGGTCATCGCGACGATCGGCCTGGTGCTTCCGATCCTCGCCTTCGGCAAGAACGTCGGCATCGGCATCGGCCCGGTCCCCGGCGAACAGGGCATCTACGGTTCCGGCATCTCCGTCCTGCTGGTGTCCCTGCTCGTCGTCGGCATCGGACTCTCCCTCGGCGGACCCACCGGGTACGCCATCAACCCGGCGCGGGACCTGGGCCCGCGCATCGTGCACACGTTCCTGCCCATTCCGAACAAGGGCACCTCCGACTGGGGCTACTCCTGGGTCCCGGTCGTCGGCCCGCTGATCGGCGGGGCGCTCGCCGGCCTCATCTACAACGCAGCCTTCTGACCCGAGCTGACCCGAGCTGACCCGAGCGACCAAGGGGTATCCATGCCGGACAACGCCGAGAAGTACGTCGCCGCAATCGACCAGGGCACCACCTCCAGCCGCTGCATCGTCTTCGACCGGGCCGGCGCGATCGTCGCCGTCGACCAGCGCGAGCACCGGCAGATCTTTCCCAAGCCCGGCTGGGTGGAGCACGACGCGACCGAGATCTGGTCCAAGGTGCAGGCGGTGGTCGCGGGAGCGGTCGCCAAGGCCGGGCTGCGCGCCGACCAGCTCAGCGCGCTGGGCATCACCAACCAGCGTGAGACGACGGTCCTGTGGGACCGCGCCACCGGCAAGCCCGTGCACAACGCCATCGTCTGGCAGGACACCCGGACCTCCGCCCTCTGCGGCGAACTGGGCGGCACGGACGGGCAGGACCGCTTCCGCGAGCAGACCGGACTGCCGCTGGCCAGCTACTTCTCCGGGCCCAAGGCGGCCTGGCTGCTGGACAACGTACCGGGCCTGCGCGCCCGGGCCGAGCGCGGCGAGATCGCCTTCGGCACGATCGACTCCTGGCTGATCTGGAACCTCACCGGCGGCACGGCGGGCGGGCGGCACGTCACCGACGTGACGAACGCCGGGCGCACCATGCTGATGAACCTGGAGACACTCCAGTGGGACCCGTCCATCCTCTCCGCGATGAACATCCCCGAGGTGATGCTGCCCGAGATCAGGTCCTCCTCCGAGGTGTACGGGACGGCCGTGGGCCAACTCGGGGGCGTCCCGGTCGCGTCGGCGCTCGGCGACCAGCAGGCGGCCGTGTTCGGGCAGGCCTGCTACGACGTGGGCACGGCCAAGAACACCTACGGCACCGGCAGCTTCCTGCTGCTCAACACCGGCAGCCGGCCCGTTCCCTCGAAGAACGGCCTGCTGACCACGATGGGCTACAAGATCGGGGACGAGGCGCCCGTCTACTGCCTGGAGGGCTCGATCGCGATCACGGGGGCCCTGGTCCAGTGGTTCCGCGACCAACTCGGGATCATCCGCAACGCCGACGAGATCGAGACGCTGGCCGCGAGCGTCGAGGACAACGGCGGGGCGTACATCGTGCCGGCCTTCTCCGGCCTGTACGCGCCCTACTGGCGCTCCGACGCCCGCGGTGTCGTCACCGGCCTCACCCGTTACGTCACGAAGGCACACCTGGCCCGGGCGGTTCTGGAGGCCACGAGCTGGCAGACCCGCGAGGTCGTGGACGCCATGTACCAGGACTCCGGGGTCCGAATCACCACCCTGAAGGTCGACGGCGGCATGACCGGGAACAACCTCCTGATGCAGCACCAGGCGGACGTCCTCGGGGTGCCCGTCATCCGTCCGAAGGTGTCCGAGACGACGTGTCTGGGCGCCGCGTACGCGGCCGGGCTCGCGACGGGTGTCTGGAGCGGCCTCGACGAACTGAAGACGCACTGGCGGAAGGACGTCGAGTGGACGCCGGCCATGGAGGCCGCCGAGCGGGACCGCGAGTACCACAACTGGCGCAAGGCGGTCGAGAAGAGCTTCGGCTGGCACGAGGAGGACGTGTGAGCCGACCTGGGTCCACGCGCGCGTGAGCGTCCCGTGAACCACGCGCGCGTGCGAAGTGCGGCTCGTACCCCGGTCGGCGGGGGTACGGGCCGTACGCACGGGCCCGGCCCGCGGTCAGGTGGTGACGGACTCGCGGCGCCCTGCGGCCTGTTGCATCGCGTGCTGGACGACCCGGATGAGGACTTCCTTGGCCGATCCCCGGTCCCGCGCGTCGCAGAGCACCACGGGGACACCGTCGTCCAGGTCGAGCGCCCTGCGGACGTCCTCGGCGGGGTGCCGGGCGGCGCCCTCGAAGCAGTTGACGGCCATCACGAAGGGGATGGAACGCCGCTCGAAGTAGTCGACCGCGGCGAAGCAGTCCTCCAGGCGGCGGGTGTCCGCCAGGACGATCGCGCCCAGGGCCCCGGTGGCGAGTTCGTCCCACAGGAACCAGAAGCGATCCTGTCCGGGCGTCCCGAAGAGGTACAGCACCAGGTCCTCGCGGAGGGTGATGCGCCCGAAGTCCATCGCGACGGTCGTCGTCCTCTTGCCCTCCACGCCGCTGACGTCGTCGACCGGGCGCCCCGCCTCGGTGAGCATCTCCTCCGTCCGCAGCGGCCTGATCTCGCTGACCGCGCCGACGAGGGTCGTCTTCCCCACGCCGAAACCGCCGGCCACGAGGATCTTGAGCGTGACGGGCTCGACCGGAGGCTTGCCGCGCTCAGTACGCCCGAAGATCATCGATCTCTTCTCCTGCTTCGCTGGTGTCGGACGGGGCGGACCGTGGCCGCCACCGCCGGGGTTCGCTGACGGGTACGTCTGGGGAGCGGGCTTCTGCCGTAGCACTTCCGCCACATCGCGTGCCGGTCCCGCCGGCGTACCGACCCGGCCCGCGCCGAGCTCTCCCGGCTCATCCCGTGCCGTACGCCGCCGTCGCCGCGCCGGACCGCGAACCCGTGGGGCAGGCACGTCGTCACCGTGATCCCGTGCCGCTCAGAGCGCCCGGAGGCCGCTGATCACGTCGCGGAGGATGCTCTCGTCCGGCAGCTCCGCGGGCGGTACGGGACGGGTCACGTGGACCAGTTCCTCGTCCACGAGGTCGCCGATCAGGACGCGTACCACCCCGATGGGAAGGTCGAGCTCCGCGGCGAGTTCGGCGACCGACTGCGGTGCGTCGCGGCAGAGTTCGACGATGTCCACGTGCTCCGGGGACAGCGCCTGGTCCGCCTCGGGATCGTCCGCGTGGGTCTCCGTGACGACCACCGCGATCAGGTCCAGCCGGTGCTGGCCCGGGCTGGTGGTGCGGCCCCGCGTCATGGCGTACGGACGAACCACCGGTCCGGCGTCGTCGTCGAACCAGTGGCGTGTTGCGTGACCGTCTCCGCTCATGCCATCCCACTACCCGTCGGCGGGCAGGTCGGTGCGCGGAGCGGCGCCCAGATGTACACCGACCCGCTTGACCAGGAGCGTCATCTCGTAGGCGACCTGTCCGATGTCCGACTCGGCCTCGGAGAGGACGGCGAGGCAGCTGCCGTCGCCCGCGGCCGTGACGAACAGGAAGGCGTCGTCGAGTTCCACGATCGTCTGCCGGACACTGCCCGCCTCGAAGTGCCGGCCCACCCCCTTGGCGAGGCTGTGGAATCCCGAGGCGACGGCGGCCAGGTGCTCGCTGTCCTCCCGGGTCAGGTCCTTGGAGACTCCCGTGGGCAGTCCGTCGCCGGAGAGCACGATCGCCTTGCGGATACTGGCGACCCGGTCCACCAGGTCGTCGAGGAGCCAGTTCAGCTCCCCCGACGTCGCGCTGCTCACGGGGTGCCCTGCGGCCTTCGGTGCGGTCATCGACCGTCTCCCTCTGTCGTTCCTTGTGCTGAGCCGTCATGGGCATCGTCGCCCCCGGCGTTCTCCTCGCGGCCGCGCTGCCAGCCCCGCTGGAGCGAGGCCATCCGGCTGCGCACGTCGTCGGCGTCGCGCTCGGCGGGTTCCGCGCCGCCGCTCCCCGATCCGTCGCGCTCGGTGCGCCGCGCGGGTCCGTCCTTCAGCTGCGGCGCGAGGCTGGCCTGCCGTACGCGGCGGGGCAGCGGGCCCGCGTCCGGTGAAGCGGTCGCGGGACCGGGGTGCGCGCCCGTCTCCTCCGTACCGGCCGGGCGGCCCGGGCGGCGTGCGCCCGACGGCCGGGCGGGAGCCCCGGGGGCCGTGCCGTCGAGGCGTCCGGGGGTGTCGGGGTGTTCGGCGGGGGCCGGCGGGACGGGGTCGCCGCCGGAGCGGCCCGGCGCCTCGCCGCGTCCGGCGCCGGACCGGCTCGCCGAACCGGCCGGCTCGGTGCCGGAGTGTGCGGGTGCCGCGCCACGGGAGCCGCGGCGCGCCGCGGACGGCCGGGTGTCCTCGAACTCCGCGCGTCCCGGGGCCGGGGGTTGCAGGCCCAGCGGTTTTGTCCCGTCGGGATCCCCGCGCCGGGTCCGGACGTCCGACACCGGGCGTCCGTGGGAGCTGACGAGCTTGGGTGCCCTGCGACGCTGCGGCAGCGGGACGGGGGCGTCCGGACGGTCGGGCCCAGCGGGGCGCGCGGTCTCCCCCTGGCCCTCGCGGGCCTGCTGGTGCTGTTCGCCGAGGACACCGGTGAGGGAGCGGCGCGGCCAGAAGAGGCCGTCGCGTTCGCCGTCGTCCTCGCCGAGGGTTCCCGGAAGGCCGTCCAGGCCGTCGAGACCGACCGGAGCCTCCAGCTCGACGGGACCGTCCAGGATCGAGGCGGGCAGTCCGGGCAGGCGCACCGGGACCTCGGACAGGGCCGCGGTGCGGTCCTGCCCGGTCTCGGCCTCCTTCGTGGCCGCCGCGCGGTCGAGGCGGAAGCCGATGCCGTTCGTGTCCGGGACGTCGTCCGTGAGCAGCGCGTCGGGGATGAAGACGACCGCGGTGGTGCCGCCGTACGGGGACGGCTGCAGGGAGACCCGGACGTTCTGCCGCTGCGCGAGCCGGCTGACCACGAAGAGGCCGAGCCGGTCGGTGTCGGACAGTTCGAACTCGGGGGTCTCGGCGAGCCGGAGGTTGGCGTCGAGCAGGGCCTCGGCCGCCATGCCGAGACCGCGGTCGTGGATCTCCAGCGTGAAGCCGTTGGCGACGCGTTCGCCGAGGACCTGGACGGCCGTGTGCGGGGGTGAGAACACCGTGGCGTTCTCCAGGAGTTCGGCCACGAGATGGGTGAGGTCGGCGACCGCGGGGCCGGTGACCGCGACGCGCGGCAGACGGCGTACCTCGATGCGCTCGTAGTCCTCGACCTCGGCGACGGCGGCGCGGACGATGTCCATGAGCTGGATGGGCTTGCGCCACTGCCGGGAGGGGGCGGCTCCGGAGAGGATGACCAGGCCCTCGGCGTGGCGGCGCATGCGCGTCGTGAGGTGGTCCAGGCGGAACAGGTCGGCGAGTTCGTCGGTGTCCTCGGTCCTGCGTTCCATGGTGTCGAGCAGGGTGAGCTGCTTGTGCAGCAGGACCTGGCTGCGGCGGGCGAGGTTGACGAAGACATCGGAGACGCCTTCGCGCAGCTCGGACTGCTTGACGGCGGCCTCGACGGCGGCCCGCTGCAGGGTGTTGAGCGCCTGGCCGACCTCGCCGATCTCGTTCCTGTCGTACTCAAGGCGCGGCACTTCCGTCTCCACGTCGACCTGTTCACCCGCGGAGAGGCGGCGCATGACGCTGGGCAGCCGGACGCCGGACGCCTCGTGGGCCTCCAGGCGCAGCCTGCGCAGGTCACGGATCAGGCTGCTGCCGATGCGTACGGACATGAACAGGGAGACGAGCAGGGCGGCCAGGCCGAGGACGCCGGCGATGGCCGCCTTGACGATGACGTTGACGGCCAGGGGGTGGACCCGGTCCTGGTAGCGGTCCCCCGCCTCGTCACCGAGCCGGTCCAGTTCGGCGAGTGCCCGTCCGGCCGTCTCGTCCCAGCTCTTCGCGGTGACTCCGCGGGGGGCGCCGGGGGCGGAGCCGATGACGGACTGTTCGGCGTTGCGGAGCGGGGCGGTGACGGCGTTCTTCCAGTAGCGCTCGAAGCGGACGCGCTCGGCGGCGGGCAGCAGCGGCAGGCTGGTGTCGTACAGGAGGCCGCGCTGGGCCACGAGGTCGGAGACGTCGCGGATCTCGTCGTCGGTGAGCCGGCCCGCCACGAGCGCGGATCCGAGGAGCGCGTCCTCACGGGAGAGCAGTTCCCGGGCGCGGGCGACGTTGGCGAGGGCGCGCCCCTGCTTGTCCATCTCGACGTCGTCGAGCACGTGGAGGTTGGCCAGGAGGACGTAGCAGGGGTCGACGAGTTGGTTGTAGAGGCCGAGGGCCTGGGTCCGGTCGACGGTGCCCTCGTCGATGCCGCCCCGCAGCGAGTCGAGTCCGCCGAGGGCGTCGAGGATCGAGGTGACACGTTCGCCGGTGCCCTCGCTCATCTCCGCCCGTACGTCGTGGTCCTGGGCGTTCCGGCGGACCTTCGCGACGGCCTTGTCGGTGGCGGCCCGGCTGCGTCCGAGTGCCGCCCGGGCGTCCGAGGCGCGGGGGTCGGCGAGGTACACGAGGCTCTGACGGCGTTCCTGCTGGAGGACGGCGATGGTGTCCTCGGTGGGGAAGGCGACCTTCTCCACGACGTCCGACACGTCGAACAGGTGGAGCGCCTCGCGTCCGGTGAGCACCGTGGCGAAGCCCCAGATCGCGGTCAGGGACACCAGCGGCACGAGCAGCAGCGCCACGATCTTCCGGCGGATGGACTTCCCGCGAAAGCGCATGGCCTCCCCCAGCTCGACCCCCGCTGGTCCGGGGGCACACATGTGCGTCAACAAACGGCGTGAGCCTACTACCGACGCACAGGTATCTCGAAGGGCTGTCCGAACCCGCATCTGCCGTGAACTGAACGGGACATCAGTAGTTGTCGGTGCATTGCGGGAGATTGCCTCCCCCGTTCCGGCACCCGTGCCCACCTCGCAAGCCGCCGGCGCGGGTTGCTGGTTGGCCGGAATTCTTCGGTGGTCGGGAATCTTCGCGGGAGGTCGTTCGTCTTTCTGTACGGGAATGAGTGGCGGAATCGGCCACAAGGCGTCGCATGCCGCGCCCGGGCCGCGTAGAACAGCGCAAACCGGGCAGCCACTGGGAAGCGGGAGTCTTCGGAGGTCTCGGGGGTACCAGGGCAAGCGGTCTGCTGGGGATGGGGAGTGACGTGTTGATGGGCACGGTGGAGCGCGAGGCGCTCAGGAGCGGCGTCGCGGCGCCGGTGACGGCACGGCGGGGTCCGCAGACACCCGAGCCCGGCGCCCCGGTGAGCGAACGCCGTGCGACGACGGCCGGGGGGCAGGCTCCGCACGCCGCGGTCGAGTTCACGGACCCGCGCGGGTCGACCTCGCGGGGAGACGCCGCCGCCGCCGGCCGGGTCACCTCGGAGGACGGCTCCCCGGCCGGGCGCCGGTCCGCCCCGGCGACGGACCGCTCGGGCGCGCGTCGAGTCGCCGCGGACGGCGGGACCGCCACCCGGGAGGATGAAGAGCGTTACTACCGGCCGTTGTGGGTCGAGGAGCCCGCGCGCAGGCGGCGGTTGCCGGATCCCGTGCGTACGGCGGCGGTGCGCGCGGTGATCATCATCGCGGTGACGCTCACGCAGGCCGTGATCGCCTTCCTGTGCACTCTGGCCGGCTCCTGGCTGGCGTTCCCGATGGTGCTCAGCAGCGTGGCCTGCACGGTGGTCGCCACCTGGGCCGCCCTCGACGTCTGGGTGACCCGCCAGGTGTGGAATCAGCGCCATGGAGTGGTGTCCGTACCGAGCAGCACGGCACGCGCGCTCAGGCGCGAGCGCCGCGTGGCCCGGCGGCACGCCCGGGCCACGGAGCGGCCCGAGGGGCGGATACGCCGCCGGGGCGGAGCACGCCGGCTGTCGCACTCGTAGGACGAGACGGGCGACGGACGAGACGGGCGACGCGGACGGCGAGGCTCCCGGACCGGCCCGCGGCGAAGCCGGCGCCGGACACTACGACGCGCTGGGCGCCGGACGCCTGTACATGCGAGTCGCGGTGATCTCGCTGTGCCCCGGCTCCCCGGCGGCGGCCTCCCGCGGCAGTCCCGGCCGCAGGTGCTCCTCCACGCTGATGTACTTCAGCCCCGCGCGCAGGTCGGCGTCGTTGCGCAGCCGGATGACGAGCGGGAACTCGGCGAGCGCGGTCGTGTCGAACAGGCCGGTGGTGTACAGCAGTTGCACGCCCAGCGCGTCGGACACGGCGCGCTGGAGCTCCAGCAGATACGTCGCGTTGGCACGCCCGATGGGGTTGTCGAGGAAGAGCGTGCCGGCGTGCCGGTGCTTGTCGCGGCCCCGGTCGTTGCTGCGCAGCGCCGCCATCGTGCAGTACAGGGCAATGGCGGCGGTGAGCAGCTGACCACCGGAGAAGACGTCGCCCATCTGTCCGACGGGGACGCGCTCGGCACGCAGCACGGCGTCCGGCTTGAGGATCTCGACGGCGACGCCCTTCGGCTGGAGGGCGGCGCTGACGCCCCGCAGCAGCAGGGACATGCCGTCGCGGCGCATGTCCGAGTTCTTCTTGACGGCGGCGCGGGTGGCCTCGTCGACGACCTCGCCGAGCCGCTCGGTGAGCGTGGCCTGGTCGGGCTCCTCGAAGCGGATCCGCAGGAACTCCTGCCCGGACCACTCGCCGAGCCCTTCGGGCAGCCGGGAGAGCCGCTGCGCGGACCGCAGCGTGGCCAGCGAGGACTCCACGAGTCCCCGCAGCCGGTCGACGATCGAGTCCCGGTTCCGCTCCAGCTGTGCCAACTCGTCGGTGAGCACCCGCAGTCGGGGGGCGAACGCGTCCGCCCACTTCTGCGCGTGCTCGGGCAGCGCGGCGGCGGGCAGCTCGCGGATCTGCTGCCGGGCCGGGGTGCGCACCTGCTCGTAGCGCGTGGAATTGGCGTGCCGTACGAGAATGTCGCTCGCCTCGCGCACGGCGGCCTCGGCCGCGGACAGGTCGGCGCCGCAGCCGCGCAGCGAGCGGCGGGTCTCGGTGGCTGCGTGCCGGGCCTCCTCCAGCGTGCCGGGGTACGGCTCGGTCTCCTCCTGCTCCTCCTCGGAGGTCTCGCGCAGCAGGTCCCGGAGCAGGGCCGCCGTCTCCTCGAAGCCGCCGGCGGCGTCCTCCGCCGCGCGGTGCGCGTCGAGCAGCTCGGCGTGAGTCTCGCGCGCCCGGCTCACCGCCTCGGTGCGCGCGGCGAGTTCACCGGTCGCGGTGCGCAGCAGCGCCTGGGCGTGCTCGGCGTCCCGGGGGGTCAGCTCCTCGGGCAGTGCGGTGTGGGCCTCGCCCTCCTGGGGGGCGTGCCGCTCGGTCTCGCCGCGCAGCCGGCCGAGCTGTTCGCTCGCGGTCGACATCCGGGTCTCCAGGAGCTGGACGAGCTCCTCGGCGCGGGCCGCGGCGGCCTGCCGGGACGGGCCGTCGGAGCCGTCCGGCGACTCCAGGAGCTGTGCGGCGCGGGTCCGCACCTTGTTGCTGAGCCGTTCGAACTCGGCGATCGCCGCGCTCTCGTCGCTCTCGGCGCGTGCCTGCTCGGCGCGCAGATCGGCGCCGACACCGACCTTCTCGTAGAGCTGGGAGGCGGCCCGGTAGGCCTCCCGGAGGGCGGGCAGGGAGGACTTGGGCGTGCTGTCGCCGGCTCCGGGCGCCCTGTCGTCCTCGTCCTTGTCCTTCACGTCGTCGGGTACGCCCGCGATCTCGGCGCGCTCGGCGCGCAGCGCCCGGGCCGTGCGGCGGGCGTCGTCGGCGGCGCGCTGGGCGGCGCGGCGGTCCTCGTCGGCGGCGCGTGCGCGCTCCAGGCAGACCTGGGCGCGGGTCTGCGACTCCGCCGCCTCGTCGGCGAGTTCACGGAGTTTGACCTGCCAGCCGGCGCGCTCGCGCAGCCGGAAGGCGAGCCCCGCGAGGGCGTCGGCGGCACGGCGGGCCCGCTGGGCGGTCTCCTGCCGCTCGTCCCGGACGAGGGCCGCCTCGGCGGCCTCTTCGTCGGCCTCGGCGCGGACGGCGCGCGCCTCGGTGAGTTCGGCCTCCGTCTCCTCGGCGAACGCGCGTGCGTCACGGGCCGCGGCGGCGAGCTCGACGAGCCGCCCCGCCGGGCACCCGGCGCGCCAGGACGCCAGCCGGGCGGCCAGTTCCCGGTCCTTGCCGAGCCGGGCCGCGAGCGTGCGGATCTCCTCGTCCCGGCGGGTCGCGCGGCCGCGCAGTGCCTGCCGCTCCTCGTCGGCGGCGTGCTCGTCGTGCATGGCCGGGTTCGGCGGTACGAGGAAGACGTCTCCGCTGTCGTCTCCCGGGGCCGGGGTGGGGGCGAGCAGCGCGGCGGCGGTGCCCACGGCGACGGCGGAGCGCGGCAGCAGCGCGGCCTCGCCGAGCGCCTGACGGGCCCGGGCGTGGGTGTCGGGATCGGTGATGATCACACCGTCGACCAGCTCGGGGCGGGCGGTCAGCACGCGCGCGTGGTCGGCGGGGTCGACGGCCTGCGCGAGGTAGCGCCAGCCGGGCAGCGCCGGGATGCCGTGCTCGCCGAGGAACTCGACGGTGGCCAGCACGTCCGGGCCGGGCGGCAGCAGGCCGCCGTCGCCGAGCGCGCCGAGGATGCGCGCGTCGTCGGCGGCGGCCGTCCGCAGTTCGAAGAGCTGGCGCTCCGCGGAGGCGACGCCCTCGTCGAGCAGTTCCCGCAGTTCGTCGGCGTACCGGTCCAGTTGTTCAGGGGTGAGCGGGGTTCCGCCCGCGGGGCCCGCTTCGCCGGCGCTCTCGTCGCGCCGGGGCTGCGGAACGCCCGTCCGTGCGGGAGCGCCCGGCAGGCCGAGCAGTTCCGTGAGCCGTTCCTCGCCCGCCAGCGCCTGTGCCGTGCGCCGCTCCGCGTCGTGGGCGCGCTCCGCCGCCGTGGCCGCGTCCGCCGCGCGCGCCGCCGTCAGCTCGGCGCGGGACTCGGCGGAGGCCGCCTCCCGGGCATGCTCCGCGGCACGGCGCGCGGCGTCCCGGGCGGTGTCCCAGGCCGCCACGGCGGACTTCTCGGCGTCGCTGGCGGCCAGCGCGGCCCGCGCCGGATCGGCGTCCGGGGCGCTGTCGTCCAGCCAGCCCGCGCGCACCGCCTCGGCGGTCTCCTGCTCGACCTCGGCCAGCCGCTGGCGCAGGTGCCCGACCTCGCTGCGGGCGCGCTGGGCCTCGGTCGCGGCGGCCGTCGCGTCGCGGTGCGCGGCCTCGCCGACCTCCTGGAGGGCGGCGGACCGCTCCTCCTCCTCGTTGGCAAGCGCCTCGGCTCCTTCGGCGGCGCCGTGCAGAGCGCGTACGAGGTCGACGGCGGCCTTCGCCCGGGCGGCGAGCGCCGGCGCCGCGTCCCGCTCGGCCTCCCGGATCGCCGCGGCGACGCGGGCGGAGCGGTCGGCGGCGGAGCGGTGCCGCAGGACGAGTTCGGCGGCCTGCCAGGCGGCGTGCAGCGTCCGTGCGTCGGCCAGTTCCCGCTTCTGGGCGGCGGCGGACCTCTCGGCTCCGGCGAGCGCCAACGAGGCGTGCCGGTAGGCCAGTTCGGCGGAGATCAGCGCACTGTGGGAGCGGGCGTCCTCGGCTTCGGTGACCGTGTGCGCGGCGGCCGTGACCCCCCGGGCGAGGTCGCCCACGCGGTGCCGCTCCCGGACCGACCGGGCGGACAGGCGCCGGGCCAGGGTCCGGGTGCGCCGCTCGGCCGCCGTGTGGATGTCCCGTGCCCGGCCGCGGGCCTCGGCCGCGTCGACGATCCGTGTGAGGAGGTCCACCGACCCCGCCGTGAAGTCCCGTTCGGCGATCAGTTCGGCGCGCCGCCCCAGCTTGTTGCCGAAGCCGCTGACCAGGTCGGCAAGCCCGTCCGTGTCCCGGGTGTCGGTGACGGCACGCAGCAGCAGGTCGGTGAAGTCGGAGTCCTTCTTGACCGCGAAGAGACCGGCGGCCTCGCCCTCGTCGGCGTTCATCTCGCGCTGGTAGCGGAAGAGTTCGGGGTCGAGTCCCAGGTCGCCGAGGTGCTCGATCCAGCGGTCGTGGATCTCCTCCCAGTGCACTTCGAGGTGCGGGTAGGCCTTGCCGGCCTCGGTGATCGCGTCCCGGAAGCCCTTCATGGTGCGCCGCCGCCCCTGCGCACCGGAGACGCCCTCGACGGACGGGCGGACGGCGGTGGCCTCGGCGACGGGCAGGTTGTCCAGGCTCAGCCCGGGGCCGGGGCGGAAGGAGTACCAGGCCTCGGCGAACTTGCGCGGGTCGTTGGAGACCTGCCGGCCCCGCCACTCGCTCACCTTGCCGACGACGACGCACTCCCCGGTCAGCGTGTGCTGCCACTCCAGCGCGACGTGCCCGCAGTCGTCCGCGAGCAGGAACTTGCGCAGGACGCCGGAGCTGGCGCCGCCCAGCGTGTTCCGGTGGCCCGGCAGCATCACCGAGAAGATCAGCTTGAGCAGGACCGACTTCCCGCCGCCGTTCTCCAGGAAGAGCACGCCCGCGGGTGCGGGGCGGCGCGGCGGGCCGACCGGCTCCTCCTGGAAGAACTCCGCCTGGGTGGGCGCGGGGTCGGGCACGGGCTCGCCCACGCCCCTCAGGTCCAGGACGGTGTCGGCGTAGCGCGCACCGGCGGGCCCGATGGAGTAGAGGCGGACCCGGGACAGCTCGTACATGGCGGCGGACTCTCGTGATCGTGTGGGGGGGAGCGGTCAGGAATGGAACGGCAGTCCGGCGTCTGCGACGAGTTCCAGGTCGTCGGTGTCCTCGGCGGGCAGCAGGGTCGCCGTGCCGTCGGTCACGGGGACCACGCCCAGCTCGAGGAGTTCGGCCATGGCTGCGCTGCCCGCCATGTCACGGACCTGGAGCTGGTAGCGGGCGGTGGTCCGGTACGTCCCTCCGGAGTCGTCGCCGGTGCGCTGGAGGAAGCCGGAGTCGGTGAGGAACGCGACGGCCTTGCCGACGATGCCCGTGGTGGAACCGGCCAGTCTGCGCGCGTCCTTGGTGGCGCCGGCCGCGCTGCGCCGCGCCCAGATCCGCCAGGCGGCTTCGAGTCCCGGCGCGTCGGTCGCCGGGTCGGTGTTCTGCCCCTGCTCGTCGGCCCGCTCCTCCAGGCGGCGGCAGGCCTGCCGGACGAAGGCGTCGACGCCGTTGACCGTGACGCGTCCGATGTAGCCGTCGTCGGCGAGGTCCTCGGGGCGCGGGAACGCCATGGCGGCGACGGCGAGATGTGCGAGGCCGTGCAGGAACCGGTCGCCGGAGTCCGCGGACGTCCGGCGCGCGTAGTCGCCCATGCGGACGGCGAACACCGAGTCCTCGGCGGCGGTCACGGCCATGCCCGCGCGCGGGGACACCTCCAGGACGATCAGCCCCAGCCCCGTCGCCACGGCGTCGGCGAGCCGGGCGAACGGCGGGTCCTCGCGGTAGCGGCGCAGCAGTTCCGCGTATTCCTGGTCACGGGCGGGCTGCAGCTTCGGCTGGAGCCCGAAGGCGACGAGGCGCGCCGCGTCGGCGGCGTCGGCGGGGGTGACGGCGGCGCTCGCCGGAGTGGCGGCGGCCTCCGGTTCACTCCACTCGACGTGCTCGGTCACGGCTCAGGCTCCTTGATTCGGCGTTACGGGGGTGACGGCGCCCCGGCGAGGGGCGCGCGGTACGGCATCGGACGGACTCGGACACGGACCCGGCACACGGGCCGACAGACCGCGTTCACGGGGCCCCCGGGTCATGACCACTGCCACGGTGGACAGGCCCTGGCGGGGGTGGAACCCCGGTGAGGGACGGGCGGTGCGCCGTCGGGCGGCCACGTCACACGGGCGCGTGCCACCGTGACGGGGTCCCGGCCGGACCGGTCTCCCCCACAGCCCGGCCCGGACTCACGGTGGAAGGCAGCGGACGGGCCGTCGGACAGGCGGGCGGGGCGACCGCGGACGGACGGCACGCGACCGGCCGACGTGCGCGCCACCGCCGTACGAACGGCCGATGTGCAGCCCACCGGCGCGCGGACGCCCGACATGCAGCCCACCGGCGGGCGGACGGCCGCCGGTTCGGGCATGGCGTTCACGCCGCCTCCGTACGGCCGGCCGCCATCCCGGCGGCGTCCAGCAGGGCCGTCCCGACGATGAGGTCCGCGCCACCGAACTCGGGATCGTCCAGCTCGGTCCCGTCGTCCACCGCGAACAGCAGCTTCTCCTCGCCCTGCCGGTAGGCGGTGCCGACCGGCGGGCTGGCCGCGTGCACGGCCAGCAGGGCGACCAGATACGGCAGTTCGGGGTCCTTGTCGCGGGCCTCGGCGAGCAGCCCGGACAGCCGTCGGGGTGCGTCGGCGGGGAGTTCGAGCAGTTGCATGGCGGCGGTCAGCTGCTCCTCGCTGAAGCGGCTGTCGTCCGGAGTGGCGATCAGGTCGGGTTCGGGCATCTCGGCGCCGAGGTGCTCGCGCTCCACGGGCGGCGTCAGCAGTATGTCGACGAGGTCCCCGACCCGCACCGAGACGGGCGTGCGCAGCCCCGTCCCGTGCGCGAAGAAGGCGTCCGTCACGCGCGTCGCCTGCTCCACGGGCAGCGGCAGAACCGGGGCGACCAGGTGACCGTAGAGGTCGATTCCCGCGGTGGTCATCGGGGTGGCGAAGGCCTGCCTGTCCTGCTCGGCGCGGAACAGCGGCCCCGCCTCCAGCAGCCGGGACTGCAACTGCGTGTGCCGCCGGATGCAGTCCTTGACGATGTCCACGAGTTCCGCGGCGCGCCGCTTCTGCTCGGGGTCCTCGGACTCGTCGCGGGCCTTGCGGATGTTGGTGAGGATCGCGTTCTCGTGGCGGTAGCGGTCGGCGACGTGGTCCAGGGCCTCCGCGATCATGTCGGGGACGGCCTGGAGCCAGTCGACCGCGCGCACGTTGCGCCGGGTCGCGTCGAGGGCCCTGCGCAGCGTCTCCGAGTACTGCACGGTGCGGTACCGGGCCTGCTCGGCGGCCAGCTGGGCGTCGGCGAGCCTGCCCCGGCTGATCAGCACCTCCAGCTTGACCTCGGCGGCGATCTGCGCGCTGGTGACGTCCGTGTCGAGGGCACCGACGAGGACGTTGACCGCCTCGTCCGTCGTACGGAGGTAGACACTTCCCCCGTAGCCGGGCACCTCCTCGATCAGCTTGAAGTCGTAGTCACGCCGGACGTACGAACCGTCGGACGCGAACGTGCCGTACACGGCCCGGAAGCCGCGGTCGACACTGCCGACGTTGATCAGGTTCTCCAGGACCCAGCGGGCCACGCGCTCGTGCTCGGCGACGGGCCGCTGCGGGGCCTGCGCCGCGATGCGGGGGACGAGGCGGGCCACTATCTGGTCGTGGTCGGCGCCCGTGTCGAAGTCCATGTTCAGCGTGATGAGATCGATGGCGGCGAGGGCCACTTCCGCCATCCCGTACACCGAGTACTCGCCCGCGAGGTTGGCCTTGCGTGCGTCGAGGTCGTGCAGCGGCGCGGTGCAGGCGAGCGCGCGCAGCCGCCGCGCCAGGCCCTCGTCGGCGGCCGGACCCGGTGCGGGGCGCGGCCCCGCGCTGAGCTGGGGCGGAACACGGTCCGTCGATGCAGGCGAAGTCACGGTGCACAGACTAGGTCCTCGGTCTGACAACGGTCGAAACGGCGCAGAAGCGCCCACGCGGCCGGACGGCCGAACCCGCCCCGTCGGGGCCCGCGGCCCTCTCCGGGACCTGGACCGCCGCCCGCTCAGCCGACGCCCCCGCCCCCGTCAGACACCCGGCGCCCGTACACCTCGACCAACCCCGCGAGGGAGTCGTCGAGGTAGTCGGCGAGCAGCTTCTCCGCCTCCTCGCGCCGGCCCGCGCGGAGGGTCTGGAGGATCTCGCCGTTGCGGGCCAGATAGGGCTCGTGGAGCCGGCGCGGGTCGTCCACGACGTGGAAGGCGAGCCGCAGTTCGGCGAAGACACTGCGCATGACCTCGTCCGTGCGGGCGCTCCCGGCGAGCGCCACGAGTTCCCGGTGGAAGTGGATGTTGGCCGTGGAGACGCTCTTCCAGTCACCTTCGCCCGCCGCCCGCCGCCCCTCCGCGACGGCTGCCGCGAGTCCCTCCACGGCGTACGGAGGCTCACCGAGGCTCCTGACGACGGCGCACTCGACGAGGCCGCGGGTGCGGTAGATGTCCGTCACGTCGTCGACGGTCAGCACCCGCACGAAGACACCGCGGTTGAGCTCGTGCACGAGCAGCCGTTCGTGGGTGAGCAGCCGGAACGCCTCGCGCAGGGTGTTTCGGGAGACGCCGAGCGCGCCGCCGATGCTGTCCTCGGACAGCCGCGTCCCGGGCGGGAAGAAGCCGTCGGCGATGCGGCTCCTGAGGATGTCCGAGACCCGCTCGGCGGTGCTGGTACGCCCCAGCAGGGCGCGGTCGTCGGCCAGTCCGGTCAGCTCTGCCATGCCCGGAATTGAATCGTAGATACGAGGACGGAACAACGCGGGTATTGAAGGATCGTTCAACGATCCTCTACGTTGACCGGACGACGCCGACCGCATCAGCCCGACGCTTCGGCGCGGCACGGCGCGGCACGGCACGGCACGGCACGGCACGGCACGGCACGGAGCTTCGGCATGGCACGGAACCACTACGGAACAGCACGGAACGGCGCAACACGGCACGGAACGGCTCAGCCCCTCAAGCACCCTTCGTCCCGCACTGCGAGGTGCCCATGAGCACGACTCCTCCCCCGCACGCCCTGAAGCCCGACCCCGGGGCCGCCGCGAGTGAACTCCCTTCCGGCGACGGCCCGTTCGGCTGGCTGCACGCGCTCGGACCACGCGGCCGCCGCGCCTTCGCCGGCGCGTTCGGCGGCTATGCCCTGGACTCGTACGACTACTTCACGCTGCCGTTGAGCATGGTGGCGCTGGCCGCCCACTTCGGCCTGGACAGCGGCCGGACCGGGCTGTTCACCACGGTCACGCTGGTCGTCTCGGCGGTCGGCGGCGCGGTCGCCGGTGTGGTCGCCGACCGGATCGGCCGCGTCAAGGCACTGATGATCACCGTGATCACGTACGCGGTCTTCACGGTGGCCTGCGGCTTCGCACCCAACTACGAGACCCTGCTGGTGTTCCGGGCGTTGCAGGGCCTCGGTTTCGGCGGGGAGTGGGCGGTCGGCGCGATCCTCGTCGCCGAGTACGCGGGCTCCCGGCACCGCGGGCGCACCCTCGGCGCGGTCCAGAGTTCCTGGGCGGTGGGCTGGGGGCTGGCCGTCGTCGTCTACACGCTGGTCTTCCAGTTCGTCGGCGACGACCTCGCGTGGCGGGTGATGTTCTGGACGGGCGCGCTGCCCGCGCTGCTCGTCGTGTGGGTGCGCCGCCGGGTGCAGGACGCCCCGGAGGCCGCCGCCGAACGGAGGAGGAACCCACAGAAGGGCTCCTTCGCGGCCATCTTCCGGCCCGGGACCGCCGACGGCCCCGGCCTGCTGCGCACGACCGTCTTCGCGGGGCTGCTCTCCACCGGCGTCCAGGGCGGCTACTACACGCTGGCCACCTGGGTGCCCACCTACCTGAAGACCGAACGCGGTCTGTCCGTCGTCGGTACGGGCGGCTACCTCACGCTGCTGATCTCCGGAGCCTTCCTCGGCTACCTCACCGGCGGCCATCTGACGGACCGGCTGGGCCGCAAGCGCAACATCCTGCTCTTCGCGGTCCTGTCCGCCCTCGGCATCCTCGTCTACGCGAACATCCCCCGCGGCGCCGACACCCTTCTGCTGGTGCTCGGTTTCCCGCTCGGCTTCTGCATGTCGGCGATCTTCAGCGGCTTCGGCTCGTTCCTCAGCGAGCTGTACCCGACGGCGGTCCGGGGCACCGGGCAGGGCTTCACCTACAACACGGGCCGCGCGGTGGGTGCCGTCTTTCCCACCCTGGTCGGCTTCCTGGCCGGAAGCTGGGGCGTCGGCGGTGCGCTGGTCTTCGGCGCGATCGGCTACGGCCTGGCGGCGCTGGCACTCCTCGGACTTCCCGAGACCCGCGGGAGGGAACTCCGGTGAACCCGCACCGCTCGGAAAGCGGTACCGCGTAGCCTGAACAGGAGAACGGAAGAGCCATGACCCTGATCGATCTGAACGCCGACCTCGGCGAGGGCTTCGGCCGCTGGCGGCTGACCGACGACGAGCAGCTGCTGTCCGTCGTCACCAGCGCCAATGTGGCCTGCGGCTTCCACGCCGGGGACCCGATCACCATGCGGCGGGTGTGCGAACTCGCGGCCGGTCGCGGCGTGCGGATCGGCGCGCAGGTCTCCTACCGGGACCTGGCGGGGTTCGGGCGGCGCGCGATGGACGTTCCGTCCGACGAACTCGCGGCCGAAGTGGCGTATCAGATCGGCGCCCTGGAAGTCTTCGCCCGGGCGGCCGGCACGCGCGTGTCGTACGTGAAACCGCACGGGGCGCTCTACAACCGCGTGGTGCACGACGAGGAGCAGGCGGGCGCGGTCGTCGCCGGCGTCCTGCTCGCGGACCCCGCCCTCCCCGTCCTCGGCCTGCCGTCCTCCCGCCTGCTCGATCTGGCGCGGAAGGCGGGGCTGCCCGCCGTCACCGAGGCGTTCGCCGACCGCGCGTACACGTCGGAGGGCACCCTGGTCCCCCGTACCGAGGACGGCGCCGTGATCACGGACCGGGACGCGGTCGTCGCACGGTCGGTGGAGCTGGCCCGCTCCGGTGCGGTCGTGTCCCGTTCCGGGGAGCGGATCGCGGTCCGGGCCCGCTCCCTGTGCCTGCACGGCGACACCCCGGGCGCGGTGGACCTCGCCCGCCGGGTCCGCGCCCGCCTGGAGGCGTCCGGTGTCCGTGTGGAGGCGTTCACGTGAGGGCGCTCGCGGTGGGCGGCCACGCCCTGCTCGTCGAGGTCTCCTCGGGCGAGGCGGTCCAGGCCCTGCACGCCGAACTGCTGCGCCGCCGCGCGGACGGTGATCTGAGCGCGGAGGAGATCGTGCCCGCGGCTCGCACGGTCCTCCTGGACGGCGTGCCGGACCCCGTCCGGCTCGCGGAGCGGCTCGCCGCCTGGAAGATCCCGCCGCTGCCCGCCCGCACGGAGCAGGCCGTGGAGATCCCCGTACGGTACGACGGTCCCGACCTGGCCGAGGTCGCGGCCCGGTGGGGGGTGCCGCCCCGGGAGGTCGCGGAGATCCACGCGGCCACCGAGTTCCGCGTCGCCTTCTGCGGATTCGCGCCCGGCTTCGGCTATCTCACGGGGCTCCCCTCCCGGTACGACGTCCCCCGGCGCGCGACCCCGCGGACGGCGGTCCCCGCGGGATCCGTGGGCCTCGCGGGTCACTACACGGGCGTGTACCCGCGCTCGTCGCCCGGGGGCTGGCAGCTGATCGGCACCACGGACGCGGTCCTGTGGGACCACCGCAGGGAGCCGGCGGCGCTGTTGGCCCCGGGCACACGCGTCCGCTTCGTACCCGCGGGGCGCTCATGACGGACCGCGCCCTCGCCGTCGTCCGCGCCGGCGCCCTGACCACGGTGCAGGACCGGGGGCGCCCCGGCCACGCCCATCTCGGCGTACCGCGCTCCGGAGCGCTCGACGCGCCTGCCGCCGCCCTGGTGAACCGGCTCGTCGGGAACCCGCCCGGCGCGGCCGTCCTGGAGACCACGCTCGACGGCTGTGCCGTGCGGCCGCGCTGCGCGGTCACCGTGGCGGTGGGCGGCGCGCCCTGTCCGGTCACGGTGGACGGCCGGCCGGTCCCCTGGGGCGCGCCCGTCAGGGTCCCCGGCGGGGCGCTGCTGGCCATCGGCTCCGCGCGCGCGGGCGTCCGCGCCTACCTGGCCGTGTCCGGCGGAGTGGCCGTCGAGCCGGTGCTCGGCAGCCGGTCCACCGACCTGCTCTCGGGACTCGGCCCTCCTCCCCTCACGGACGGCACGGTGCTTCCGCTCGGGCCCGTCAGCGGTCTCCCCGCGCGCGTGGACGTCGTCCCCCAGCCGGCGCCGCCCCGCGAACTGGTGCTGCGCGTGACGCCGGGGCCGCGCGACGACTGGTTCGCCGCGGCGGCCCTGCGCACGCTCACGGCGGGGTCCTACCGGGTGTCCTCCGCGAGCAACCGCATCGGACTGCGTACGGAGGGACCCGCCCTGGAGCGGGCCGTGTCCGGGGAACTGCCCAGCGAGGGCATGGTCCTCGGCGCGGTCCAGGTCCCGCCGGACGGCAGGCCGGTGGTGTTCCTCGCGGACCACCCGACCACCGGCGGCTACCCGGTGATCGCGGTCGTCCACCCGCCCGACCTCCCCGCGGCAGCCCAGGCCACGCCCGGAACACCAGTCCGATTCCTGACGAGCCGCCACCACCCCTGACGCGCCGAAACCCCGGCCGATACCACCGGCAACCGTCGAACGGGCGCACCCGGCACGATCACCGTCGAACGCGCGCACCCGGCACGATCACCGGTGGACGGGCGCACCCGGCTCCGTTCCGGTCGCCGTCACAGCCGGTCCCGCCGCCGGGGCGCCCGCGCCGTCCTCCACCGAGCCGAGCACCCGGGGCGCCGCGTCGTGCGCGGCGAGAAACGCCTCCACCGCGGCGCCCCATCCGAAGCACTCGGCACGCGCGCGTGCGCCGTTCCTCCGCTCGGCCTCGGGCCGCGCGAGGAGCGAGTCCACCGCGTCCGCGAAGGACTCCCCGTCGTCCGCGGCGGTCGCACCGGCGGACCCGACGACCTCGGGGAGCGCGGACGACGCGCTGGCCACCACGGGCGTACCACAGGCCAGCGCCTCCAGGGCGGCGGGCCCGAAGGTCTCCGCGGGCCCCGGCGCGAGACACACGTCGGCGGACGCCTGGAGCGCGCCTAGAGCCGCCCGGTCGGCGACGTGTCCGAGAAACGTCACGGGCAGCCCCCGCTCCCTGGCCCGCAGTGCGAGCCGACCGCGCAGGGGTCCGTCCCCGGCCACGACGAGCACCGTCTGCCGTCCGCGCCGCAGCAGCGCCTCCAGGGTGTCGAGCGCGGTGCCGGGCCGCTTCTCGACCGAGAGCCGCGAGCACATCACCAGCAGAATCTGCCCCGCACGCGCGTGCCGTGCCCGCACCCCCGGATCCCGCAGCGCGGGGTGCCGCCCGGCCAGGTCGACGCCCAGGGGAGCCCGTACGACGTTGCGGGCGCCGATCCGCACGAACTCCCGCTCGGCGAACTCCGTGGTGCACACCACGCGCGCGTAGGTGTGTGCCGTACGGGTGTTGAGGGAGTCGGCGGTACGCCGGGCCAGCCCCTCGGGCAGCCCCCAGGTCCGCAGCATGCCGTCGGCGCTCTCGTGGGAGACCATCACGGCCGGCACCCGGGCCCGCCGCGCCCACACCCCGGTCCAGCGCAGCGTGGTCCGGTCGGAGACCTCCAGCCGGTCGGGCGCGAGCGACTCCAGCAGGGCGGCCACCCGCCGCCGGTCCGTGAGCACCCGGTAGCCGCCGGTGCCGGGCAGCAGCGGCCCGGGAAGGGTGATCACCCGGCCCTGGCCGGTCTCCCGGTCGGTGGCGCGCTCGCCGGGGACGATCAGAACGGGCTCGTGCCCGGCCGCCCGGTACCCGGCGCCCAGCTCCCGCAGCGCGGTCCGCAGACCGCCCGAGGCGGGGGTGACGAAGTTCGCCAGCCGTACGATCCGCAAGCCGGTCCGCCCGCCCGTACGGCCCGTGACGGTGCGCGCGGTCATGCCGCCACCGCCGTCCGTGCCGCGAGCACGTCCGCGTAGTGCCCGATCAGCTCGTCGCCGACGGCGGCCCAGGTGCGGCCCTCCACGGCGGCCCGCCCGGTGCTCCCGTAGGCCGTGCGCAGCGCGGGGTCGGCGGCGAGCGACCACACCGCGTCCCGCACCGCGGCCGGGTCGCGCGGCGGGACGAGGAGGCCCGTGCGTCCGTGCTCCACCAGGTCGAGCGGCCCGCCCGCCGCGGGCGCGACGACCGGTACTCCGCTCGCCATCGCCTCCTGCACGGTCTGGCAGAACGTCTCGAAGGGCCCGGTGTGCACGAAGAGGTCCAGCGAGGCGAAGATCCGGGCGAGGTCGTCGCCGGTGCGGCGGCCGAGGAAGACGGCGCCGGGGAGCGCCTCGTCGAGCGCCGGCCGGCTCGGCCCGTCACCCACGACCACGACCCGCACGCCCGCGATCCCGCAGACCCCGGCCAGCAGTTCGACCTGCTTCTCCGGGGCGAGGCGGCCGACGTATCCGACGATCAGCTCGCCGTCGGGCGCCAGCTCCCGGCGGAGTGCCTCGTCGCGCCGCCCGGGGTGGAAGCGGTCCGTGTCGACTCCGCGCGGCCACAGCCGCACCCGGGGCACCCCGTGCGTCCGCAGGTCGTGCAGGGCCGCGGTGGAGGGGGCCAGCGTGCGGTGGGCGGCCGCGTGGACGGAGCGGATGCGCCGCCAGGCGGCGGCCTCCCCGGCCCCCATGTACGTACGGGCGTAGCCGGCGAGGTCGGTCTGATAGACGGCCACGGCGGGGACGCCGAGCCGGGTGGCGGCGGCCATGCCGCGCACGCCCAGCACGAAGGGGCCCGCCAGGTGGACGAGGTCGGCACGGTGTTCGGTGATCGCCGCGGCGACGCGTCGGCTGGGGAGGGCGACCCGGACCTGGGCGTAGCCGGGCAGCGGCAGGGAGGGGACCCGGACGACGGGGCACGGCGCGAGCGCGTCGGGCCCGCTCCCGGCCGCGGTGGCCGGGGCTACGACGAGGGGGGTGTGCCCGCGGTCGGCGAGATGCCGGGCGGTCTGCAGGGCGCAGTGGGCCACGCCGTTGACGTCGGGGGAAAAGGATTCGGTCACGATGACGACACGCACACCGGTGTTGTCGTCGCGCCGGACGTGGTCACGTCAACGTCGATCTTTCCTGGCGAGAAACGTCCCGTGAGCGTTGCGCTGCGCACCCGGGCGGTCGGCCGACGGCCACGAACGCCCGGCCGCCGGGTCATCCGGTGTTCACACGGCGGGCATGTCGGGCCCGATCCGACTGCGTACGGCCGTCTGCACCTCGGCCTCCTCGGCCGGGTCCGCGGCGAGCCGGCGCAACTGGTCGACGACCCGGGTGTCGCCGGTCTCGGCGTGCCGTGCGGCGACCTCGCGGGTGGATTCCTCGCAGTCCCAGAGGCATTCGACGGCGAAGCCGGCGGGGAAGGAGGGGTCGGTGGCGGCCAGGGCGCGGGCGGCCCGTCCGCGCAGCTGGGAGGAGGCGGTCTCGCGGTAGACGTGGCGCAGGACGGGGCCGGCGGAGGCGATGCCGAGGCGTCCGGCGCCGTCGACGAGCGTCCACAGGGTCGGTGCGTCGGGCCCCTCACCCCGTACCGCTTCCCGCAGCGCCCCGAGGACCAGGTCGCTGTCCTGTGCGCCGCCCCGGCAGGCGAGCATCCGTCCGGCGGCGGCTCCCAGGGCGTCGGGGCGGTGCGCCCAACTTCGTGCCCGGTCGACGGCGGCGGCACTGCGCATCCGCTCGAAGGCGTCCACGGCGGCGTCCACGACGAGTGCCGTGCCGGCGGCCGCGGCACCTTCGATCAGATCGAGGGCGCCGGGATCATCGCTGTCGGCGAGGTAGCGCAGGGCGGTGCAGCGGGCGCCGTCGCCGCCGGTGCGGGCGGCCTCGACGATCCCGGGACGGTCCTCCGGTCCCGCGACGGCGGACAGGCAGCGGGCGGCGGGCACGTGAAGCGCGGCTCCGCGTTCGAGGCCCTCCTGGGCCCAGTGGAAGACGGCCTGCACGCTCCAGCCGGGCCGTGGCCCGGCCGGTCGCATCTGGCGTTGCCAGCGGTCGAAGGAGCCCTGTTCCTGAGCGGCACGCACGCGTGCGCCGATCGAGGCGCGCGGATCCTCGGCCCACAGCCGCCAGGGCCGGGGCTCGAAGGCGTCGCGCACATGCGCGGCGAGTTCGGCCTCGCCGGCCGCGTCGGCGGGGAAACGGGCCAGTACGGGGGCGGCGAGGCCGCGCAGGCCCGAGTCGTCGTCGCGCAGGGCCAGCTCGTCGAGGGCCCAGGCCCAGTTGGCGCCTACGGCCGCGTACCTGCGGAGCAGCTCCAGCGCGTCGCGCCTGCCGTACGAGGCGAGGTGGCCGAGGACCGCGAGGGCGAGCCCCGTGCGTGACTCGCAGGGGTCGAGGACGTCCTCGGTGTCGAAGAGGTGCCGCTCGATCGTGTCGAGCTCACCGCTCAGGTCGAGGTAGAGCCGGGCGTAGTAGAGGGAGCGGTTTTCCACCTGCCAGTCGTGGCGGGGGTCGCGCAGCACACAGTGGTCGAGCGCCGCGAGCGCTTCGGCGCGCGGTGCGGTGAGCGCGTGCAGCGTGCCGTCGCCGCGGCCCCTCTGGAGCAGGCCGAGCAGCGTACCGCTGGGCGCTATGACCGGATCGAACATGGGAAACAGCCTCACATCAAGCGTCGACGCAACCGGGGATCGTGCTTTACCTGGCCGCGTGACAACACGTCGGGGCGCCCGCCGTTTCGTGCTTGCTGTAGACCATCTTCCTCTGCCTCTCGTCGGTGGCCCGTGCGGGCCGCGTCACGGCCCGCGCGGTGCGGCAACACCTGCCCGGCCATCGCGTCCGTGAATCACGACGTCATGATGACCCAGCGGTTCTTCCTGCCGCGACCGCATTTCCGGCGGCCCCGTACCGCCTCCCCCGTTTTTTGTTTTCTGCCTGGTCAGAGCGTAGAGATCAGTGCGCGCCGAACAACTGGAGCAGTTCAGTCCGGGCGAACATCCGGGCGGTGTCGACCGCCGACGGCGTGCCCGCGGCGGGATCGGCGCCGGCGTCGAGGAGCACCCGGATCACGGCTTCCTCGCCCTTGAAGACGGCTCCGGCGAGGGGGGTCTGTCCCCGGTCGTTGATCCGGTCGGCCTCCGCCCCGCGCTCAAGCAGGGCGCGCACCGCGTCCGCGTGGCCGTGATAGGCGGCGAGCATCACGAGGGTGTCGCCGCGGTCGTTGGTGAGGTCGGCGGGGACGCCCGCGTCGACGTACGACACGAGCGCCTCGGTCTCGCCGCGGCGCGCCAGATCGAAGATCTTGGTCGCCAGCTCCACGACCTCGGGGTCGGGGGCTTCACTCATCGGCCGGACCGCCTCTCACTACGACTGTTTCGGGACTGCGGGAGCTTACGGCAGCGCGCGCCGCCGTCGTGCCGGGAGGGTACGACGGCGGGCGGCGCGGCCGTACGGGTGAATCGCCAGCGTACTGGCTCCGGCAGCACATGAGCGGTGCCGTCCGAGGCAAAGATCACCCCGGACACCGCCGGACGCGTCAGCGCACCTCGGGTGGCTCCGGCGGCTCGGCCGTCCGGGGGAAATCTGGGGAATTTCACTCAGTTGCACCTTTTATCGTATGGATACATGCTGTGAGCCTGGAAGAACTCATGGTGACTGTCCCCACAACCAGGAGCCAAAAATGATTTTGTCCATCTCCGGTGTCGTCCTCCTCGGGATCATCGTCTTCCTCTTCTTCCGCAAGGACGGCCTCAAGGCGTCGCACGCCATGGTCTCCGCGCTCTTCGGCTTCTACCTCGCCAGCACGGCCCTCGCGCCGAGCATCAAGGCGGGCGGCGAGAGCCTGGCGGGCCTCCTCGGCGGCATCAGGTTCTGACGCCCCTCCCCTACGCACGCACGATCAGGAGACAGCAGTGGCGCGGCGCCCTCTTCCCCGCATTCTGAGCAACGGCAGCGCACAGATCGCCCGGAGCCGGGAGCTGGCCCGGACGGCGGCCGACAGCGCCACCGACGTCCTCCACCCGCTGATCACGATCACTCGTGGACTGCGCCGGCTGGCGGGAGCCGGGCGGCGCAGGTGGGCCGAGACACCGAAGGACCGGCGCGGGCCGCTCCTGTTCCTGGTCGCCTCGGTGGTCCTGGTCGTGGCTCTCGTGCCGTACGGGCCGCTGCTGGCCGTCGCCACGGTGATGGCGGCAGCGGCCTGGAAGGGCCGCGAACCGCGGTCGTCGGAGCCCGACGGCCCCGACGAACCGCAGACCAAGCGCCTTCAGTCGCTGTACGAGGCGCTCGTCCCGTACTTCTCCGCGGCGGAGGACCCCGCTCCCCTGTACGCCCACGGCGGCGAGTGGGAGCAGGCCTTCCCGTCGTACGAGTTCGACGGCACCGGCCGCGTCTCGCGGCTGCTCGTCCGCTATCCGGCGTACTTCACCGACGGTGAGGCGGAGTCCCGCGCCCGCATCGAGCAGCTGCTGCACACCAAGTCGGGCCGCGGCCGCGAGTACCACTTCGTCTGGGACGAGGAGGGCAACGAACTGTCGGTCTCGGTACTGTCCCCGCTGCCCACCGACATCGCCGCCCAGCGCTTCGTCACGGCACCCGGCGAGACCGTCCTC
This sequence comes from Streptomyces sp. NPDC005551, assembly GCF_042871785.1. NCBI lineage: Bacteria > Bacillati > Actinomycetota > Actinomycetes > Kitasatosporales > Streptomycetaceae > Streptomyces > Streptomyces sp. NPDC005551. The sequence continues at coordinate 40,855 of NZ_JBIAJE010000014.1, forward strand.
GGTTTCACCGACCCGGGCGACGTCCCCCGTACGCTCCCCCTCACCCACGGCGAGGAGCAGCGCGACGTTCCCCCCGTCGTGTGGCGCACGGGCGTCCGCTCGACGGAGCCGCACCTGCTGGTCGTGGGCGAGCCGGGGAGCGGCACGACCACGCTGCTGCGTTCGATCGCGCTGCAGGCGCTCCAGCACGGCGACGTCCTGATCGTCGAGGGCGGCGGGACCGGCGAGTTCGCCTGCCTGGCCGGCCGCAACGGCGTGCTGGCCGTCGAGTGCGGCCTGACCGGCGCGTGCACCAGCCTGGAATGGGCGGCGCACGAGACGGAGCGCCGGCTCGCCGCCGCGAACCGTGCGCGGCAGGCCGGCCGTCCCGCGCCGGACGACATCAGGCGTCCGCTCTGGATCCTCGTGGACCGTCCCAGCACGCTCGGTCCGCCGGCCGCCGCCGACGGCCGCGAGGATCCCCAGTCGCTGCTCCAGGTTCCGCTCCGGCACGGGCGCGCGGCCAATGTCACGGTCGTGGTGGCCGACCAGTTCGACAGCCTCGACGCCCTCTCCGACGCGGTGCGCCGGCACACCCGGGCGCGCGTGGTCCTCGGCCCGGCGTCCGCCTCGCAGCTCCAGGCGGTCCTGGGGGTGCCCCCGCACACCACGCCCACTCCGGACACGCCGGCCGGGCGGGGTTACGCCCGGCTGGGTTCTGGACCGGTCCACCGCCTCCAGGTCCCGGCCACCCCGGACCCGTACGACGACGCGACGAGCGAGGCCCATCGCCGCGCGGTGCTCGACCTGCTCCCGGAACACACGTCTCCGGTCGGTCCCGAGCACGTGGTTCCGGTGGAGGCGGAGGTGGAGATGGACAAGGAGCTGCAGAAGGACCTGGAGAAGAAGCCCGTGGGGAAGGCGGAGCCCCGCTCCGTCCCGGTGCGGGAGCCCATGACGACCGAGGTCGCCGCCGCGGAGAGCTGAAGGTCCCGGACCGGAGCACACGTCCGGGGCGCACTCCGGAGCACACGCCGGAGTCGGCCGTGCGCCGGCCGGCCCGGGACGGACGTCCCGGGCCGGGACTACGCCACGAAGGTGCGCGGTGCGTCCGACCCGGTGCTCGCGCCCGTCTCCACCAGCCGGGCCGCCGCGGCCAGCCGCGCCGCCGCCTCTTCGGCGACCGCGCCCGCCACCGTGAACGGCAGCCGCACATACCCCTCGAAGGCACCGTCCACCCCGAAGCGCGGCCCCGAGGGGACCCGCACCCCGACCCGCTCCCCCGCCTCGGCGATCCGCGAGCCCGACAGGCCTCCGGTGCGCACCCACAGTGTGAGTCCCCCGCGGGGGACGGAGAACTCCCATTCGGGCAGCTCCCGGCGGACGGCGGAGACCAGCGCGTCGCGGTTCTCCCTGGCCTGCTGCCGGCGCACCTCCACGGCCTGCTCCCAGCCGCCGGTGCTGAGCAGCCAGTTCACCGCGAGCTGCTCCACGACGGGTGTCCCCAGATCGGCGTACGCGCGCGCGGAGACCAGGCTGCGGATGACGTCGGGGGCCGCCCGCACCCAGCCGATGCGCATGCCGGCCCAGAACGCCTTGCTGGCCGATCCGACCGTGATCACCGTCGACCCGGCCGGGTCGAACCCGCAGACGGGGCGCGGCATGTCGACGTCCGCGTCCAGGTGCAGTTCGTTCATCGTCTCGTCGACGACGAGCACGGTCCCCGCGGAACGCGCCGCGTCCACCAGCCGGCGCCGCTGGTCCTCGTCGGCCAGGGCACCGGTCGGATTGTGGAAGTCGGCGACCACGTACGCCAGCCGGGGCGCGGCCTCCCGCAGCACCTGCCGCCAGCGGTCCAGGTCCCACCCCGCGAGCCCCTCGGCCATGGCGACCGGCACCAGCCGGGCGCCGGCCTCCCGCATCAGCTGCAGGATGTTGGCGTACGAGGGCGACTCGACGGCGATACGTTCACCGCGTCCCGCGAACAGATGGCAGATCGCGTCGATGGCACCCATCGCGCCGGTGGTCACCATGATCTGTTCGGGCATGGTGGGGATGCCGCGCGCCGTGTACCGCTCGGCGAGCATCGAGCGCAGCGCGGGCAGCCCCGCCGGATAGTCGCCGTGGGTGTGCGCGTACGGCGGCAACTCCTCCAGGGCGCCCTGCACGGCGCGGGTCAGCCACGGTTCGGGCGCGGGCAGTGCCGCCGTGCCGAGGTCGATCATGGAGCCCAGCGCCTCGGGCGGCAGCGGCTCGAGGCCGCGGGCGGGCAGCGGGTTCCCCGCCGGCACCGAGGTCCAGCTGCCCGCGCCCCGCCGGGACTCCAGGAACCCTTCGCCGCGCAGCGCCTCGTACGCGGCGGCGACCGTGGTACGGCTGACCGACAGGGCCAGCGCGAGCTCGCGCTCGGCGGGCAGCCGGGCGGCGACCGGCACCCGGCCCTCTAGCACGAGCAGCCGGATGCCGTCGGCGAGCGCGCGGTAGGCCGGGGGGCGGCGGGTGCCGGGTCCGGCGGGGCGCTCCTGCTGGGAGGTGAGCAGCCGGGCGAGCTGTGCCGCCCCCACCGCCGAAGTCCACTGCGCCATGATTCCAGTCCACCTTCCCCGAATTGGCCATGGATGACGTCTGTTACCAAGCCACAGAGTGTCATGCGTCAGGCCACTGCGACCACACGGGAGTTCCGTTGTCCATGCGTTCCGAGGCGGGGCGACGGCTCCCGGGCCGACTCGTCCGGCTGTACGCCGGCCTCGCGCTGTACGGCGCCAGCTCCGCGCTGCTCGTGAAGTCGGGTCTCGGGCTGGAGCCGTGGAACGTGCTGCACCAGGGCCTGGCCGAGCTGACCGGGCTGACCATCGGGGTGGTGTCGATCGTCGTCGGGGCGGGCGTCCTGCTGCTGTGGATACCGCTGCGCCAGCGGCCCGGGCTCGGCACGGTCTCCAACGTCTTCGTGGTCGGCATCGCCATGGACGGCACCCTCGCCCTGGTACCCGACGCGCACGGTACGGCCGTCCGGATCGCGCTCCTCGGCGCGGGCATCGTGCTCAACGGGACGGCGACGGGCCTGTACATCACGGCGGGCTTCGGCGCCGGTCCGCGGGACGGCCTGATGACGGGCCTGCACCGGCGCACCGGCCGCTCGATCCGCCTGATGCGCACCGGCGTCGAGGTGACCGTTGTCGCCACCGGCTTCGCCCTCGGGGGAACCGTCGGCGTCGGCACCGTCCTGTACGCGCTGGCCATCGGCCCGCTCGCCCAGCTCTTCCTGCGCGTCTTCGCCGCCGCGCCCACGCCGCCCGCCGGCACGGTCGTTGCCGCGGGTGGACCGGAGGGCGCGGCACTGCCCCGGTGAGCACGCGCCCACGTCACCCCTGCCGCCACTGAGGACGAGGCCGACCAGGGACGGTGCGCGATCCGGCCCGGCCCGTCGGTCAGCGCCGACCCTGGCGCCTTCTTCGTCGTCGGGTTCGTGCTGCTCGCACGGGTCGCGTTACGACGGGCCGTACGCGACGCGGGCAACCCCGAACCCCCAGGATTTAGCGCGCAACGCCAAAGGCCGGTAGTGTACGCCTTTGGCCTGCCTGGCGTACCGTTACTGCGCGTCAAAGACGACGAAACGCGGGGTCACATCTGTTGATAGATGTGACAAACCGGGTGCTGGTGGGTACAACAAGGGGCGGCTACGACGGCGACGCATGACCCCCAACGGGAATCTTTACCGCCGACCGGACGTTGACCGGATGACGACGACAGCGACACCTGTCCTGTGGGCGACAAGCCCGGGAGGCACGATTCATGAGTGAGCGAGCTCTTCGCGGCACGCGCCTCGTGGTGACCAGCTACGAGACGGACCGCGGCATCGACCTGGCCCCGCGCCAGGCCGTGGAGTACGCATGCGAGAAGGGGCACCGGTTTGAGATGCCCTTCTCGGTCGAGGCGGAGATCCCGCCCGAGTGGGAGTGCAAGGTCTGCGGGGCCCAGGCACTCCTGGTGGACGGCGACGGCCCTGAGGAAAAGAAGGCCAAGCCCGCGCGTACGCACTGGGACATGCTGATGGAGCGGCGTACCCGAGAGGAACTCGAAGAGGTCCTCGAGGAGCGCCTGGCCGTTCTGCGCTCAGGCGCGATGAACATCGCGGTACATCCGCGGGACAGCCGCAAGTCCGCGTAATCCCTCCGGGGTTGGGCGGCATACCGACACACACGCACGACGACCGCGGGCACCGTACGTTCTGTACGGTGCCCGCGGTCGTCGCGCGCTCCGCACTCGCCCGTGCGCTCCGGCCGGGCAGCGAGGCCCGGCCGGAGCGTACGGGGCGCTGCTCAGCGGCCGAGCGGCGGCGTCGGTCCCTGTTCCCGCGGGCCCTCGTCCCTGATGACCTCGCCCTGGACGACTTTTCCGTCGGGGCGGTGCATCCGGGACTGCTGGAAGGCGTCCTGGAAATTACCCGGGACGGTCGCGCGGATCCTGCGGTCGACGGCGCGCTCGGTGTGGGCGCTGACGGCCTTCTGGACCGGAGGGAGCAGCAGGAGGAGTCCCAGGACGTCGGAGACCAGGCCCGGGAGCATCAGCAGCAGACCGCCGAGCATCATCGGGCCGTTGCCCCGGGTGCTGCCGCCGGTGGGCGGCACACCACTCTGCTGCTGTTGCAGCGTCTCGCTGAGATTACGGAAGGCCCGGCGCCCGGCCCGCTTGATCACCACACCACCGAGCACGAACCCGGCGACGACCAGCAGCAGGACCGCGCCGCCGCCCGCCACGCCCGCGACCACGGTCAGCAGCCAGATCTCCAGCACCAGCCAGGCGGCGAGGCCGAGCGGCAGGAACGTACGCAGCCGGGAGCGCCGGGGCCGGACGGGGTGCGCGGGGGTCGGAACGCCAGTCGTCATGCACCCAGTGTGCCCGGGCCCGGCTCAGCACGGGATAAGGGAAGGATCAGCCGAACCTGTGCGCCGGTGCCGCTCAGAGGGCCTTGCGGCCCAGGACCTTGCCGACGCGCTCCCGCACGCCCCAGCTGGTGACCCGCCACAGGGCCTCCACGAGGATGTCGCGGCTCATCTTGGAGTCGCCCAGTTCCCGCTCGACGAAGGTGATGGGCACCTCGACGACGTGATAGCCGGCCTTCACGGCGCGACGGGCGAGGTCGACCTGGAAGCAGTAACCCTGCGAGGCCACTTCGCCCAGACCGAGGCCCTTCAGGGTCCCGGCCCGGAAGGCGCGGTAGCCACCGGTGACGTCCCGGATCGGCACGTCGAGCAGGACCCGGGAGTAGAGGCTGCCGCCGCGCGAGATGAACTCACGGGACTTGGGCCAGTTCACGACCCGGCCGCCCGGCACCCAGCGGGAGCCGAGCACGAGGTCGGCCCCCTTGAGGGCGGTCAGCAGCCGGGGCAGTTCCTCGGGCTGGTGAGAGCCGTCGGCGTCCATCTCGATGAGTACGTCGTAGCCGTGCTCCATGCCCCAGCGAAAGCCCGCGAGGTAGGCGGCGCCGAGGCCCTCCTTGCCCTTGCGGTGCAGCACCTGGACGCGCTCGTCGCCCACGGCCAGCTCGTCGGCGAGTTTGCCCGTGCCGTCGGGGCTGTTGTCGTCGGCCACGAGAACGTGCGCATCGGGCACGGCGGTCCGCACCCGGTCGACGATCTTCTTGATGTTCTCCGCCTCGTTGTAGGTCGGAATGATCACCAAGGCCTTCCCGAGGGGGCCGAACTGTCTCCCCTGGGCTCCTGCCGCGAGGGTCCCGTCGCCGTCGTTCACCACTGCCCCTTCATGTCCGTACGCAGGGGACCACCATAGTGGCCGCGGCCTGCGTTGCCGTGTCGGCACGTACGCGTACGGGGTGTCCGTCCCCGCCCGAGCCGTGCGGGCGCGGCGCCGGCCCGCTGCCGGACGGCGAACCCTGCGGATCGGGGCCCGGCGCCCTTCGGGCCGACCAGGGACCCGCTGGCTGCGGGTCGACCGAAAGCCGTTGTCTACTGAACGTCCGGGCCCCACCCGGGTCGCACCTTCCCCCGCGCTCCTGCGGAGCGGGGAGGGACCCATCCGGCCGGAACGTTCCCCCGCCCCGTGGCGCGGGCGCTGGACCTGGCACCCGGTGGTGGTGTGCCGGTGCGGCACACCATCCCTGACCCAGCGGCGCTGCGGCGACTGAGTGAAGTTCCCCGGTCGGACGTCCGGTGGTGGACCCGGCCGAACCTACCCGCCCTTCGCCGCCGACTGTCAACACCCCTCTGACCTGCGACTATTCGGCCAACGGCCTGTTCAGTGCCGAGGATGCGCAGGTCGCGCCGCGCGGCGGCCCGCACCGGCCGGGGCGGCGCCGTCCCGGGACATCACTCGTCCGGCCGTACGAATACCGTCCGGCCGCCGACCACCGTGCGCAGGCAGACCGGGAGGTCCGCGCCGGGGGTCAGGTCCGGCAGCCCCGGCGTGCCGGAGCGGGGGTCGGTGGACCAGCGCGCGACGCGGTCGTCGGGGGCCTGGACGATCAGGTCCTCGGTGCGCCACACGGCGTAGTCCGCGGGAGCCCCGGGGACCAGGACACCCGCGTCGTCCCGTCCGACGGCCCGCCACCCGCCGCGTGTGTGCGCCGTGAACGCGGCGCGTACCGAGATCCGGTGCGCGGGGGTCCGGTGGAAGGCGGCGGCACGGACGGTGCCCCACGGGTCGAGGGGGGTCACCGGGCTGTCGGACCCGAAGGCGAGCGGGACGCCGGCCCGCAGCAGGGCCGCGTACGGATTGAGCGTGCGGGCCCGTTCGGCGCCGAGGCGCCGGGCGTACATGCCGTCCTCGCCGCCCCACAGCGCGTCGAAGGCCGGCTGCACCGAGGCGGTGAGCCCGAGCTCGGCGAAGGCGGCGATGGTGTGCGGAGTGAGCATCTCGGCGTGTTCGACCCGGTGGCGGGCTGCGCGCACGCGGGAGAGGCCGACCTTCTCGGCGGCGGCGCGCACCCCGTCGACGACGGCGGTCACGGCGGCGTCCCCGATGGCGTGGAAACCGGCCTGGAGGCCCGCCTCGGTGCACGCGATCACGTGGGCGGCGACGGCACCGGCATCGAGGTAGGCCGTGCCGGTGTGCCCGGCGTCGGCGTACGGCCGGTGCAGACAGGCGGTGTGCGAGCCGAGCGCCCCGTCGACGAAGAGGTCGCCGGCGGCGCCGACCGCGCCCAGGGCACGCGCCCTGGCGATGCCCTCCTCGCCCGCCTCGGCCCAGTAGCCCACGACGCGGGGGCCCGCCTCCGCGCCGGCGAGACGCAGCAGCCCGGTGAGGTCTTCCTCGGAGGAGATCTCGGGTCCCGCGCACTCGTGCACGGAGCCGATGCCGAGGGAGGCGGCGTGGGCGAGCGCGGCGCGCTGCGCCTCGGTGCGCTGGGCGGCGGTCACGGCAGCGAACGCGGCGGCGCGCACGGCGTGATGGGCGTCGCGGGTGAGCGGGCCGTCCGCGTACCCGGCGCGTCCGGTGATGCCCGGCACGAGGTCGAGGAGGGCGGTGCTGACGACGGCGGAGTGGACGTCGATGCGGGAGAGGTAGAGCGGGCGTCCGCCGCTCGCCTCGTCGAGTTCGGCGCGGGCCGGGGGCCGTCCGTCGGGCCAGCGGGCCGCGTCCCAGCCGTGGCCGAGCAGGACCCGGTCGGCGGGTCGGGCGGCTGCGAACTCGCGGACGAGGGCGAGGGCCGCGTCCAGGGAGGGGGCGCCGGACAGGTCGAGGCCGGTGAGGGCGAGCCCGGTGGCGGTGGTGTGGACGTGCGCGTCGGTGAACGCGGGCGTCACGAGGGCACCTTGGAGGTCCACGACCTCGTCGACCCCGCTCGCGAAGGCGTCGGCCGCGCCCTCGGAGCCGACCCAGGCGATCTGCCCGCGTTCGACGACCATCGCGGTGGCGAAGGGATCGGCGGGGCTGTGGACTTCGCCACCGCGCAGCAGCACGGTGTCCGTCGGGGCGGTGCTCTCACTCATGAGGGACAGTCTCGCTGCTTCGGGCAGCCGGTCCGCGCGCGGGGGCGGGGACAAGGAGCGGGCGCCGTCAGATCCGGGGCGGCCTTGCCTCGTACGGCGTCGAGAGCACCACCGTGGTGCGGGTGGAGACGCCCGCGAGGGAGCGCACGCGGGCGAGCAGCTCCTCCAGCTCGTGCGGGGTCGGGACGCGCACCTTGAGGATGTAGTTCTCGTCGCCGGCGACGCTGTGGCAGGCCTCGATCTCGGGGACGTCGGCGAGCCGTTCCGCGATGTCGTCCGGGGCGCTGGGGTCGAACGGTTTCACCGAGATGAAGGCGGTGATGGGCAGCCCGACGGCTTCGGGGTCGACGACGGCCGCGTAGCCGCGGATCACACCGCGCTGCTCCAGCCGGCGCACCCTCTGGTGCACGGCCGACGTGGACAGGCCCGTGGCCTTGCCCAGGTCGGTGTAGCTCATCCGCCCGTCCTCGACGAGCAGCTGCACGATCCGTCGATCCAGGTCCTCCATGCCGCAGAACCTACAGGGCCCTTGATCCCGGCGGATACCTCAGCGGCCCAGGTCATTCCCGGTTCGTGATGTGACCGGTGCGGCCGGTGCGCCGCCCGAAAGGAACCCGCCGGGCCGGGCATCCGTGAAGGGCGTGTGACGAACGCCACAGATCCGCGGCAGGGTCCGTGATGTTCTCGTGATTACCTCGCAGGCCTGGCGGGAAGTGCTTGCTGTGGTCGAGGTCGCAGCGCCTTGTCGGCCCACCCGAGGGGGAGAAACCCATGCAGAGTCTCAAGCGCCCTGGACGTACCACGCCCAAGAGGCAGCAGCAGGTCCTGGAACCCGAGCCGGAGGGCGTCGAACCGGACGTCCTGGACGGCGAGGAGTTCGACGCGTACGACACCTTCGAGATGTACCGGGTGATCTGCCCGGACTGCGCACAGCCCATCGCGCTCCTGGCGGACGAGGAGATCCTGCCGGAGCACGCGCTGTGCGCCTCTCCGTGGAACCCCTTCGGGCTCACGGCCTGTGCCGGTACGGGCCGGGCGGCTGCCGACGCGCGGCCCGCCGACGAGTCGACGGAGCCCCAGGAGCAGGACACCGCACTGCTGCTGACGCTCCCCCAGGGACTCGACTGGCGCAAGCAGCCGTTCTCGCACGTCGGCGGACCGGGCTCGCGCCCCATGAGGGTCCCCGGCATGCGGCGTCACGCCGCCTGAGCCGCTTCTCGTAGTCGTCCCGCACCACGGCCCGCGGGGTCGGGCCGTGGTGCGGGTTCGGTGTGTCCGGTGCCCGGTGCCGCCTGAGGCGGGACCCGCCGGCACCCCCGTACGGGCTCAGCGCGAACTCAAGCCCGAATTCCCGTGCCGGTTACCTGTGCGCCCGTGCGCGCGTTGCCCTGGTATGACCCCTACTTTCCCGGCCACCGGGCGTCGGCGCCGCATCTACGTCCCGCCGCCGGCGGCACCGGTGCCCCCGGGGCCTTCCCAGTACCAGGACCCGCCCATCTACCGTGCGCTGATCCGGACCTGGGCCGACCGCGGCCGTACGCTGCCGGGGCAGCACGACCCGGAGTGGGCGCGGCTGGCGGCGCCCCCGGCGGGCCTGAGCCAGTTCGGTACGGGCCGGGATCCGTTCAGCGTGACTCCGGACCCGCGAGGTGACGGGCGATGACCATGCGCTGGATCTGATTGGTGCCCTCGACGATCTGGAGCACCTTGGCCTCGCGCATGTAGCGCTCGGCCGGGAAGTCGGCGGTGTAGCCGTACCCGCCGAGGACCTGCACGGCGTCCGTGGTGACCTTCATCGCGGCGTCCGTGCAGAGCAGTTTGGCCATGGCCGCCTGCTTGGCGAACGGCCGACCGGCGTCGCGCAGGCGGGCGGCGGCCAGGTAGAGCGCCCGGCCCGCCTCGATCTGGGTCGCCATGTCGGCGAGCATGAAGCGCAGCCCCTGGAAGTCCGAGACCGGCCGTCCGAACTGCTGCCGCCCGGTGGCGTACGCGACGGCCTCGTCCAGTGCCGCCTGGGCCACGCCGACGGCGCAGGCCGCGATGCCGAGCCGACCGGAGTCGAGCGCGGAGAGGGCGATCGCGAAGCCCTGTCCCTCGTCGCCGATGCGCCGGTCGTCGCCGACCCGGACGCCGTCGAAGTGGACCTGGGCGGTGGGCGAGCCCTTCATGCCCATCTTCTTCTCGGGCAGCGCGGCACTCAGCCCCTCGGCGTCGCCGGGCACGAGGAACGCGGAGATGCCCCGGGCGCCCTCGCCGCCGGTGCGCGCCAGCACGGTGTAGAAGTCGGCGATCCCGCCGTGCGTGATCCAGGCCTTGGTGCCCGTGATCACCCAGTCGTCGCCGTCCCGGACGGCCTTGGTCCGCAGGGAAGCGGCGTCGGACCCGGAGGAGGGTTCGGAGAGGCAGTAGGCGCCGAGGAGGCCGCCGCCGAGCATGGCGGGCAGATGCTCGGTCCGCTGCTCCTTGGTGCCGTAGTTCGCGAGCGCGTGGCAGGCGAGGGTGTGGACGCTGACGCCGAGGCCGACGGTGAGGCGGGCCGCGGCGAGCTCCTCGAGGATCTGGAGGTAGACCTCGTACGGCTGGTCGCCCCCGCCGTGCTCGGCGTCGTAGGGCAGTCCGAGCAGGCCCGATTCCGAGAGGAGTCCGAACACGTGGCGCGGGAACCGGCCGGCGTCCTCCTCCTCGGCCGCCCCGGGCGCGATCTCACGGTGCGCGATGTCGCGGACGAGCGAGATCAGATCCCGGGCCTCGTCCGTGGGCAGTTGCCGGTCCACCGGCTGCGGGGCGCGGTCGGGCATGTCGACGCTCTCCTCCCTGTCGGGCACAGCGGCGGACGCACGCCTGGGATGGGGCGGATCCACCGGGTCTCACAGTGCCCAGCCGATGCTGCCCGTCCGGGTCGCGGAAGGTGCTGATCAGCGGCTGTGGCGCTGTGAGTATGCCCGATCGGAGGCACCGAGTCACCAGTTAACGACCGCTTACTAAAAGACAGGGGAATTGGTCCGAACCATTGACGCACTGGTCTAGTCCTCCTACTGTTCCCGCAACGCGTTACCGCGTTCATGCCAAACGGTACGAGGAGGTCGGCGACCGGACGTCCCCGCGGCGGCCCAGGCCCGCCCGCAGGTCCGGCAGCACGGCCCCCACACGTTCCCCTCCCCCACGAGGAGCAACGATGTTCAGACCGCACCGCACCCGCGCCCGCTTCCGGGCGCTTCTGTCCGCCGCGTGTTGCGCCGCCCTCGGCGCCGGACTGCTCGCCGGCGCGGGCGCCGCGGCCGCCGGCGAGTCCGCTACCGCCACGACCGCCGGGCAGAGCACCGCCGCGGCGGCCGGCTCCAAGGTCGTCGGCTACTTCACCGAATGGGGCGTGTACGACCGGAACTACCACGTCAAGAACATCGAGACGTCCGGCTCGGCCGCCAAGCTGACCCACATCAACTACGCGTTCGGCAACGTCACCGGCGGCAAGTGCGCCATGGGCGACGCGTACGCGGCGACGGACAAGGCGTACACCGCCGCCCAGTCCGTCGACGGCGTCGCCGACACCTGGGACCAGCCGCTGCGCGGCAACTTCAACCAGCTGCGCAAGCTCAAGAAGCTGCACCCGAACCTCAAGGTCCTGTGGTCCTTCGGCGGCTGGACCTGGTCGGGCGGCTTCACCGAGGCCGCCAGGAACCCGGCCGCCTTCGCGCAGTCCTGCTACGACCTGGTCGAGAACTCCAAGTGGGCCGATGTCTTCGACGGCATCGACATCGACTGGGAGTACCCCAACGCCTGCGGCCTCAGCTGCGACACCAGCGGCAGGGCGGCCTACAAGAACCTGATGGCGGCGCTGCGCGCGAAGTTCGGCAGCGGCAGCCTCCTCACCTCGGCGATCCCGGCCGACGCCACCAGCGGCGGCAAGATCGACGCGGCCGACTACGCGGGCGCCGCCCAGTACGTCGACTGGTACAACCCGATGACGTACGACTTCTTCGGCGCCTGGGACGCGACCGGTCCCACGGCTCCGCACTCCCCGCTCACCTCCTACCCCGGGATCCCGAAGGCGGGCTATCACACCTCCGCGACGATCGCGAAGCTCAAGGGCCTCGGCGTCCCGGCCGCCAAGCTGCTGCTCGGCATCGGCTTCTACGGACGCGGCTGGACCGGAGTCACCCAGTCGGCCCCGGGCGGCTCGGCCACCGGCCCGGCGGCGGGGACGTACGAGCAGGGCATCGACGACTACAAGGTGCTCAAGGCGAAGTGCCCGGCGACCGGCACGGTCGGCGGCACGGCGTACGCGAAGTGCGGCAGCAACTGGTGGAGTTACGACACCCCGTCGACCATCGCCGGGAAGATGAACTACAAGAACGCGCAGGGACTCGGAGGCACCTTCTTCTGGGAGCTGAGCGGAGACACCTCGAACGGTGAGCTGATCAGGGCGATCAACTGACCGGTCGGGCACAGAACTCGGGGCGGGGGTCCGGCGGCTCCCGCCCCTTGGTCAGCCGTCCCGGCGGGCGGCGGCGGGTGCCACGTACGAGGGGTCGAGTTCCTCGACGGCCCGCAACGCCCCGCCCAGCATCTTCACCAGCAGTTCGCGCATGGTGTCGCGGGTCAGGTCCTGCCGGTCGATCCAGTCCAGGGTGGCCCCCTCGACGCTGCACAGCCAGGCGAGCAGCGCCGCCCGGGGCAGGGGCCGGACCCGCTGCCGGCCTGCACCGCTCCCGGCCCGGTCCGTGCGGGCGGGGCCCCAGGCTCCCTCGGCGATCGTCGTGATGATCGCCTCGCGGACACCGTCCCGGATGGCCTGCACCTCGGAGTCGAAACCGACCCCGCCGCTGATGATCGTGCGGTACGCGGCCTGGTGGTGCTCGGCGAAGCGGAGGTAGCCGTCGACCGTGCGGTGCACGCGTTGCTCGGGTGGCAGGCCGAGACCGTCGGCCGCGCGCGCTGTCAGATCGGCCACCGCGTCCTCGACGATCGCCAGGTAGTAGCCGCGCTTGGACTGGAAGTAGTAGTAGATCAGCCCTTTCGCGACCTGCGCCTGCTTGGCGATGTCGTCCATCGACAGCGCGTCGTAGGACCGGTCGGCGAACAACTTCCGGCCGACGGCGATGAGTTCGGCGCGACGTGCCACGGAACGGTCGGTGCCGCGCGTGCGTGGGCGGTCGAGGCCGCGCTGTCCGCTGCTGTTCAATGTCGGCCCCTGGTCTCCAACTGCCGGCGGGACATCGGCAGTATGGCAGACCCCTGTCACCTGCCTGTTCGACTCGGATCGACAACTCCATCGCCCTGCGCGGGCGTTGGGCTCAGCGCTGCACGACAGGCGTGGACCGGCTCGGCTCAGCGCCGGCCGGCCCGGGTCACAGCAGGCCGAGCTGGGCGACCAGCATGGCCAGGACCACGACGAGGGTCCAGCCGAGGGCGTGCTCGAGGATCTTCGGCCCGTCTTCCCCGGGGCCGCCGGTGCGGGCGCGGACAGGGGCCGTGGTGGCGGAGGTCGCGGTCATGGCTTCTCGCTCACGTAGTGCTGAGTGGATCCCCGCCCCGCCGGCTCCCCGCCGACCCGACCACCTTGCCACCGGACCGGCTCCTCGCGGTAGAGAGCTTGGTCACGCGAACGCACCGGCGAGGTCCGAAAGGCCCGGGATTCCACCACGGCGCGCGGGGCTGTGCTTCTCCTCACACCACCACGGCCGACCCGTCCGGGCAGCAACGACGGCGGGGGGCCGCCGTCGAGCGGGCGGCCCCCACGGTGGTCAAGGGGGCCGCCGCAGGCGCTAGCGGACGCCCACCGCCGCCAGTGCCTTGCGCTGACGCGCGGAGGGGTGCGCCGGGAAGTACAGGTAGCAGACGCCGCCGGTGCCGGAAACCACCTTCCCGGACGCGTTGTAGCGCTTCGTACGGAGCCAGATGTTCTCGAACTCCCTCCGGTCGTAGACGCGGCGCACCGCGTCGTCGCTCGGCGAGGCGGGATCGTTGGCGATCACGTCGCCGTCGGCGGTGAAGCCGATGACCGTCATCAGATGGCCCGAGGTTCCGTAGCCCGCGCCGGTCAGCTCCGTCTTGAGGAACGACTGGGACGTTATGGCCGGGATGCCGGCGGCGATCAGCGTCTCCAGGTCGGTGAGGGAGCCGAGGCGGGTCACCACACCCTGGAGGTCCTTGTACGTCGCCGCGTAGGCGGCGTTGAAGGGCCAGTTGCCGCAACCGTCGTACTGGTAGTCGAACGTGAAGCGGGCCGCGTGGCACACCTGCGGGTCCGCGTAGGACGGGTCCACCCAGGCGAGCTGCTCCGCCGTGGGCCCGCGTCCCCAGTACTCGATGATCATCTGCGAGGACGTGGGGCTGCACCAGGCCTCGCCGCCGTTGTCGTACTGCGGGTACTGGCCCGCGTGGATCTCCTGCGAGTACCGCGGGACCCGCAGCTCCCGGGCGACGCCGGGCGTGGAGGCCGGGACGGTGAAGCGGTCGGGGACGTCGGAGCCCATCGCGCCGGCCCGCCAGACGGTGGGCGTGTGCTGCGTGCCGGGGGTCCGGTACAGCGTCAGCCGCAGCCGGTAGGAGACCAGGCGCAGGCCGGAGGCGGTGTCGTCGACGGCGAACGTGTCCGTCCAGATGCTGCTCCTGCCGTCGCTCTGGCCGTCGACCGAGGTCCGCCTGATGTCCTGGTCGCCGGCGGCCCAGCGGCCCATCACGTACCAGGGGGTGTCCGTGCCGTCGGAGTACGTCCCCGTCAGCTCGATCTGGAGCCAGGTGCCGGCCGGGGTGTGCGCGTTCCAGGACGCGATGACCTCGGTGGCCGGGACGGTGAGCCGGTGGACCGGGGAGGTCCAGGTCGCGTACTCCCAGGCGGCGGTCCTCCCGGTGTGCGGGTCGGTGTAGTCGGTGGTGCCGGCCGGGGTGGCGATCACCAGCCCCGGACGGGCGCCGGCGACCGCACGGGTGCCCCGGGCGGCGCCCGAGCGCCAGTCGGGGTACGAGGTCCAGGCGTGGAGGTCCACGAGGCTGTTCGGGGCTTTCGCTGAGCGCGGCGGAGCGGCGGCGGCCGCCGGTCCCGCTGCCCCGGCGGCCGCCGCTGCGACGGCTGCGGCGAGGACGGTTCTGCGGGACGGTTCGGAAGCTCTGGTCATGGGTGGGTGACCCCCAGTTGTCCGGAACGGGCGGTTCAACAGCACGGCTGTGGCCCAACTATGGATGCCGGGGGCCGGCTTCTGCCAGCACTTCGGGCCTCGCCGCGCCCACCAATATTGGTCGGGACCACTGGCACGACCTGCGCGTCCCCGAGCCGGTGACCCCGGACGTGCCGAACGTGCCGAACGGGCCGGACGGGCCGGGCTTGCCGGACGGGCCGGACGGGCCGGGGCCCCGGCGCACAGGAGTGCTGTGCAGCGGGGCCCCGGACGGGTGGGTCAGATGAGGTCCATGGCTGCGACCTCGTCGGGGCGGCCGTAGCTGACCGGCCCCTGGAAGCGGCGGCGCGCGGTGGCGAACCACCACACCGTGGCGATCGCCAGCACCACGGCCAGGGCGATCGAGGCGTAGTTGAAGGTGTCGACGGTGATCGGGGAGGCCTGGGGCAGCATGAACAGCACGCTGCTGAGCAGGATCCAGACCACGGCGAGGATGCCGACGGGCCTGCTCCAGCGGCCGAGGTTCCAGGGGCCGGGCCGGAACTCGTCGCCGAGCCGCAGCCGCAGGAAGATCGGCACGGCGTAGGCGAGGTACAGCCCCACCACGTTGACACTGACGATCGCGGTGAACGCGGTGTGGGACCACCAGCCGGGCAGCACCAGGGCGAGCGAGCAGCCGACCGCCAGCCAGACGGCCTTCACGGGGGTACGGGTGCGCGGCGAGACCGAGTGCCACCAGCGCGAGCCGGGCATCGCGCCGTCCCGGGAGAAGGCGAAGATCTGCCGGGTGTTGCTGGTCAGATTGGCCAGACCGCAGAAGAGCATGGCACCGATCACGATCAGCAGGATCACCTTCGCGGCACCCGCACCGAGGCCGTCCAGGAGGATCTGCACGGGCGGCGCCGAGGAGCCGGCGACCCGGTCGTAATCCTGGACGCTGTACACGAGCGCGAGCATGAGGACGAGACCGGTGATCGCCGAATAGCCGATCGCCCGCATGATCCCCTTTGGCGCGTTGACCGTGGCCCGGACCGTTTCCTCGGACATGTGGAAGCTGCCGTCGAAGCCGGTGAAGGTCCAACTGGTGACCAGCAGACCGAGCATGCCCCCGTAAAACCCGTTGGTGAAACCGGTGTTGTTCGCGAAATGAGTGACGAAAGACGCCGACTGATGATCGTCGGGCATCACGACGAGTGTGCTCACG
Source organism: Streptomyces sp. NPDC005551 (assembly GCF_042871785.1). NCBI lineage: Bacteria > Bacillati > Actinomycetota > Actinomycetes > Kitasatosporales > Streptomycetaceae > Streptomyces > Streptomyces sp. NPDC005551. The sequence continues at coordinate 57,105 of NZ_JBIAJE010000014.1, forward strand.
ATCACCACGAGTCCGATCAGCAGCCACCACACGGAGATGCGGTTGAGCAGCGCGACGACCTGGACCGTGTAGGTGTTGGCCAGCCCCTGGAGCACGATGATCAGCGCCGTGATCAGGACCGTCTGGTGGGCGGTCGGCTCGTACGAGGACCACTGCAGTGCGATGAACGCCTGGATGAAGGTGGCGGCCGCGTATCCGGTGGCGGCCGTTCCGCCGACCTGGCCGACGAAGTTCAGCCAGCCCGTGTACCAGGACCAGGCGCCCTTGTGCCGTTTGGCGAGTTTACCCGCGGAGAAATACAGGGCACCGCTCGTGGGATAGGCGGAGGCGACCTCGGCCATGGCGGCGCCGATGAAGAGCACCATGACGGACACCCCGATCCAGCCGAATACGAGAATGCGCGGGCCGCCCGCGTTCATTCCGAATCCGAAAGCCGAGAAAATACCCGAGATGATGTTGATGATGGTGAACGAGATAGCGAAATTGTCGAACGCCTGGAATCGACGCGTGAGCTTTCTCGGATAACCCATCGCATGCAGCGTCGCGTCGTCGTCGAGCTCCGCGGGGACCTCACGGCCGCGTGCTCTCGTGCGAGGGGCCGTTATCCGTTCTGACACAACCGGACCTTTCCTGGGGGAAGAGAGATCTGCCGGGTGGACGGGGAAGGGCGGGTCAGGCGGCTCCGGGCACGGGCAGCCCACAGGACCGCCGGGCGCGGGACAGCTGCTCCTCGGGGTCGCCGAACACGCACCAGGGCATCCGTGACGCGTACGGGCCCATGGCCGTGAAGACGGCGCGGGCCTCGAACTCGCGCTGCGCCATGAAGAGCGCGTGCGCCAGGTACGCCAGGTCGATCACCGGCGTGAACTGGTAACCCGTCACGTGCGGAAGCCAGTTCTGGTAGATGCCGAGCGCCGTGGACCGCCATTGGGGCTGCTCCCAGACCCGGTCGGCCAGCAGCTGCGAGGGGTCGTAGCTCTCGACCAGGGCGACCAGCGGCAGCAGTCGCAGCGGAGAGGAGGCGGGCGCCCGCTGGCTCAAAAAGGCCGCGACGTCCCAGGCCGCGTTCACCGAGCCGCCGTGGCGGGTGAAGAAGAACGCCAGGAAGCGGTGGTGACCCTCACGGTTCCAGGGGTCGAGCCGCAGGATGTGCGAGAAGAGCTGCCAGGGGCCGGGCGGCGCGGTCAGCAGTCCCTGCGGGGCTGGTTCGCGGATCTCGTGCAGCCGGGCCATGGCCAGCTTCGCCACCGCCGGTGTCGGGTCGTACGGCGTCATCGCGGAGGCCCGGTCGCAGGCGGTCACGGCGATGCGCTCCAGCGCCTCGGCCCGCTCGTCCCGGGCGTCGGCGGCGCGCAGTGCCCGCAGGACGGCGACCCGCGCCCACAGCAGGGCGGCTTCCGGGGTCGGCTCCTCGGCCAGCCAGCGTTCCGCGAGATCGGAGTCGGCGGCCTCGGACGCCAGCACCAGAGAGCGATGGGCGCGCAGTCCGAAGTCCCGGCGCGACTCGGCCAGTACCTCGTGCGCACTCAGATAGCGGCCGGCCCGCACGTCCGTGCACACACTCGCGAGCCTGCGGTCGTCGGCCGCCGGGTGCCACACGTACTGCCCCTCGAATAACCCCGTGGTCATGTTCCCCTGTCCGTCCCCGTACTACACCACAGCGGTGCGCCTGTGCCGCCCGCGCTGAAATTCGGTCAGGGCCCGGCCAGGCCCGCACGGACAGCAAACCGAACACTACTCAGCATCACCCAGGACAGGAACGCCACTTCCGAAAAGGCAGGTTGTACCCGTCCTGTCACGAAGGGCCCACGGGAATGGACGGACGCTGATTCGTTCAATTCGACACCATCCCCCTTCCTCCGGATTCAACCGGTATCGACGGCTGTAGAATGTGCAGCCGGAATATGCCACCCCTCGATCCGCCCCGGGAACCGCCATCGACGACCTCGCGTCCCGCATCCGCCTGCTGCCGCCCTCCTGCGGTCCCGTGCGCCTGCTCGGCGTCGACGGACACGCGGGCTCCGGGAAGACGACCTTCGCCGGGCGGCTGGCGGCGGCGCTCGGCGACGCACCCGTCCTGCACCTCGACGACATCGCCACCCACGAGGAACTCTTCGCCTGGACCGGCCGGCTGGACCGTGAGGTGATCGGGCCCCTGAGCCGCGGCGAGGCGGCGCACTACCGCCCCTACGACTGGCACGCGCGGCACTTCGGCCCCGCCCGGACGCTCCCGCCCGCGCCCGTCGTCCTGCTGGAGGGGGTCGGCGCCGGGCGCCGGGCGCTGCGCACCCGTCTGGCGGGGCTGCTGTGGATGGAGTTGCCTCCCGAGGAGGCCTGGGCCCGTGGGCGAGTACGGGACGGGGAGGCACAGGAGGCGTTCTGGGACGGATGGGTCCCGGCGGAACGCCGGCACTTCGCCGAGGACCCCGCACGGCCGTTCGCGGATCTCCTGGTACGGCAGTGCCGGCAGGGATACGAGGTGCTTCCGGGGCCTGCCGGGACCGACGGATCCACCCGAATCCTCACTCACGGTGACGGACCGTCCGCTGTGTGCTGAACTTGTGAAGACCCCTACGGGCGAACCTGTTCGAGTGCCCCAACTCGGCTTGACCCAGGGGCCGTACAGGTCTTACGTTCTGAATGTGCGGCCTTTCGGGGCTGCCCCTCAGACGCGAAGCCCCCGGTTGTTCCCCCGTGATCGGGGGCTTCGTTCTGCCCCGAGCCGGGTTTCGGCACGCCGCTGGCCCCTGTTTGCTCACCCTGGGTCACCGACAGCGAGTGCGCCCCGTCCGCTCCCGCCTCGCAGAACGGGCCGTGCGGCACCCTACGGCCCACCACTCCCCCGCAGGTACGATGCCTTCCGGTGCGACCATCGGACGGCTGCTCTGCGCACCGAGTCAACTCCCGTCCGCAGCACAGCGGTTCGACGCAGGCTGTCGGCGGGTACCGGCCCGTCGGCACACCCATCGGGGGCACGGTTTGTGGGGGACGTGATGGACTTCGGCACGCAGGGCCCACCGGCCCCGGCCGACCTCGCCTGGCTGCGAGGCGTCGACGCCTACACGATGGGCGCCTATCCGCAGGCGGAGGAGGAGTTCCGCGCCGCGGTCCGGATCGATCCCGGGATGGCCGACGGCTGGCTCGGGCTGCACGCGCTGCGGGTGGACACGACCACCGCGCTGCTGCGCATGTTCCGCCACCGGGACCGCTTCGGCGAACAGCGCTCCCGTCACCGGCGCACCCTCAACTCCTGGTACTGGCTCGGCTGGTGGGTGCAGCCGGTGCTGGAGAGCCCGCGCGATTTGCTGCTGGCGCACGCCTCGCACTGGCTCGACGGCCGCCATGTCCCCGAGCTGGACCGGGCGCTGGCGAGCCTGCCTCCCGTCGACGCCGACCCGCAGGTGCGCTTCCTGCACGCCTGCCGCGCCTATCTGGTCAAGGACTGGGAGCAGTTGGTCCGGCACACGGATCCACTGGTCGACGACCCCATGCTGGGCATCGAGGCGGGCCTGTTCGGCGGGATGGCCCGGGTCCGGCTCGAGATGTACGGGCACGCGGAGCCGCTCCTGTCGTCCGCGCTGATGCGTTGCCGCAGCGAGCAGCCGCAGCGCAAGGAACTGCGTTACTGGCTGGCCCGGGCGCACGAGGGCACCGGACGGTCCGCCGCGGCTCTGCCGCTGTACCGGGCGGTGCACCGGGTGGACCCCGCCTTCATGGACACCTCGGCACGGCTGGCGGCGATCTCCGAGGGCGACGGGTACGACGACGCGGCCGACTTCGCGGCGGTCACCCTCTCCGGTGCCGGACAGGACGTGCTGGAGGGGCCGGACGGTGCGGACCCCCTCTTCGGCACGGAGGGACGGGAGTTGAAGCTCTCGGAGCCGGATCCGCCGCCCTCGGGGGGGCTGCCTCCCGAGCGGGACGCGGTACGGGAGAAGGCCGTGATCCCGGTGCAGCCGCCGCCGACCGGGCCGACCGATCCGGCACTCCTGGAGGAGGCGCTCGCCGAGCTCGAGGGAATGGTCGGCCTCGAACCGGTCAAGCGCCAGGTGAAGGCGCTGTCCGCGCAGCTGAAAATGGCCCGGCTCAGGGCCGGCCAGGGATTGCCCGTGCAGCCGCCCAAGCGCCACTTCGTCTTCTCCGGCCCGTCCGGCACCGGCAAGACCACGGTGGCCCGCATCCTGGGCCGGGTCTTCTACGCCCTCGGACTGCTCGGCGGCGACCATCTGGTGGAGGCCCAGCGCGCCGACCTGGTCGGCGAGTACCTCGGCCAGACGGCCGTCAAGGCCAACGAACTGATCGACTCGGCGATCGGCGGCGTCCTGTTCGTGGACGAGGCGTACTCGCTCTCCAACTCGGGCTACGGCAAGGGCGACGCGTACGGCGACGAGGCCCTTCAGGTGCTGCTGAAGCGTGCCGAGGACAACCGCGACCACCTCGTCGTCATCCTCGCGGGCTACCCGGAGGGCATGGACCGCCTGCTCGCCGCGAACCCGGGCCTGTCCTCGCGCTTCACGACCCGCGTCGACTTCCCTTCGTACCGCCCCCTCGAACTGACCGCCATCGGCGAGGTGCTGGCCGCCGACAACGGCGACGTCTGGGACGAGGAGGCGCTGGACGAACTGCGCTCCATCAGCGGGCACGTGGTCGACCAGGGCTGGATCGACGAGCTGGGCAACGGACGGTTCCTGCGCACGCTGTACGAGAAGAGCTGCGCGTACCGCGATCTGCGGCTCACGGGGTATCCCGGGAGTCTGTCGCGCGACGACCTGTCGACCCTGCGGCTGCCGGACCTGATGCAGGCGTACGGGGAGGTGCTGTCCGGGCGGGGGCCGCAGGATCCCTCAGCCCCGTGACGCCCCGGGCCCGGCTTCCACTCACGCTTCTTCGGCCCTCGCCCCTTTCCGTCCCGACTCGGGGCTCCGCCCCGGACCCCGCTCCTCAAACGCCGGAGGGGCTGAATCACATACCTCCAGCCCCTCCAACCTTCGCGTGGGTCAGCTCGCCAGCGCTTCCTCCTGGGGCGCGCTCAGGCGTGGGTCCGTGACGCGGGCGGGCTGCGGCGCGTCGCGGTGGGCGGGGTCGCGGACCTCTCCCACCAGGAGCTCCAGGACGTCCTCCAGGGCGACCAGGCCGAGCACCCTGCCGGAGGCGTCGGCGACCTGGGCGAGGTGCGTCGCGGCGCGGCGCATCACCGTCAGGGCGTCGTCCAGCGGGAGTTCCGCCCGCAGCGTCGTCATGGGACGCCACACGTGCTGCGGCACCGCCCGCTGGGACTCCTCGAGGTCGAGTACGTCCTTCACGTGCAGATAGCCCATGAAGGCGCCGTTCTCCGCGGCCACCGGGAAACGGGAGTAGCCCGTGCGGGCGGTGAGCGCGACGACCTGGCCGGGGGTGACCGAGGGGCCCACCTTCACCAGGGAGCCGGCGTCCAGCAGGACGTCCGTGACCGGGCGGGAGCCCAGCTCCAGCGCGTCCTCCAGGCGCTCCTGCTCCTCGGGTTCCAGCAGTCCGGCCTGGCCCGAGTCCTCGACCAGACGGTTGAGCTGTTCGCTCGTGAAGACCGCCTCGACCTCGTCCTTGGGCTCGACCCGGAACAGCCGGAGGATCACGCGCGCGCAGGCGCCGAGGGCCACGGTCACCGGCCGGCACAGGCGCGCGAAGGCGACCAGTCCCGGGCTCAGCCACAGCGCGGTCTTCTCGGGCGCCGCCATCGCCAGGTTCTTCGGAACCATCTCGCCGATGACGAGGTGGAAGAAGACGACGAGGGCGAGCGCGATGACGTAACCGAGGGGGTGGATCATCCCCTCGGGCAGCCGGGCCGCCTCGAAGGCGGGCTCCAGCAGGTGGGCGACGGTCGGCTCGGCGACCGCGCCGAGGGTCAGCGAGCAGACGGTGATGCCGAACTGAGCGGCAGCCATCATCTGCGGCAGGCGCTCCAGGCCGTACAGGACCTGGCGGGCGCGCGCGGTGCCCAGTGGCTCGATCTGGCTGCGCCGCACGGAGACGAGCGCGAACTCGGCGCCGACGAAGAAGCCGTTGGCGAGGACGAGCAGTACGGCGAACAGGAGTTGGAGCAGGATCATCGGACACCCTCCGCGGCGACCGCGGCATCCGCGGTCCTCACCAGCCGGACGCGCTCGGCGCGGTAGTGGCCGACCTGACGGACCGACAGACGCCAGCCGTCGAGTTCCGCCTTGTCGCCGGGGGCCGGGATACGGCCGAGCAGGTCGGCGACCAGTCCGGCCACGGTCTCGTAGGGTCCCTCGGGCACGACGAGGCCTGTGCGCTGGAGCACGTCGACCCGGCAGCTGCCGTCGACGTCCCACGCGGGCCGTCCGTCCTCCGACGGCGCCACCGCGAGTTCCGGCAGGTCCTTGGCGTCGTGCTCGTCACGGACCTCGCCGACGAGTTCCTCGACGATGTCCTCCAATGTGACCACGCCCGCCGTACCGCCGTACTCGTCGACGACGACGGCGATCGGCTGCTGACTGCGCAGCTGCTTGAGGAGGGGTTGCACGGGCAGGGTCTCCGGGACGAGCAGCGGGGCCTGGGCGATCCGGCCGACGGGGGTGCGCAGCCGGTCGTGCGCGGGCACCGCGAGGGCGTCCTTGAGGTGCACCATGCCGACGATCTCGTCGATCCGCTCCCGGTAGACGGGGAAGCGGGACAGGCCGGTGGCCCGGGTGAGGTTGACGACGTCCTCGGCGGTCGCCGAGGACTGGAGCGCGCTGACCTTCACGCGCGGGGTCATGACGTGCTGCGCGGTCAGCTCGCCCAGCGACAGGGTGCGCACGAAGAGGTCGGCGGTGTTCTGTTCCAGGGCGCCGGCCCGGGCCGAGTGCCGGGCCAGCGAGACGAGCTCGCCGGGGGTGCGGGCGGAGGCCAGTTCGTCGGCGGGTTCGACGCCGAGGGCGCGGACCAGCCGGTTGGCCACCGTGTTCAGCGCGGCGATCACGGGACGGAACAGACTGGAGAAGACGTGCTGCGGGCGCGCGACGAAACGTGCGACCTGCAGTGGACGGGACACCGCCCAGTTCTTGGGCACGAGTTCGCCGATCACCATCTGCACCGCCGAGGCGAACAGCATGCCGACGACCACCGCGACGCCGGGAACGGCGCCTTCGGGGACGCCGATCGCGGTGAACGGCCCGTGCAACAGGTCGGCGAGCGCCGGTTCGGCGAGCATGCCGACGACCAGGGAGGTGATGGTGATGCCGAGCTGGGTGCCGGAGAGCTGGAAGGACAGCTCCTTGAGCGAGTCCACGACCGTACGGGCCCGTCGGTCGCCGGCGGCCGCGGCGCGCTCGGCGTCGGGGCGGTCCACGGTGACGAGGCCGAACTCGGCCGCGACGAAGAAGCCGTTGGCGAGAATGAGCAGGAACGCCGCCCCGAGGAGCAGCAGGGGGATGGTCATGATGCCGCCGCCTCGCTGTGTCGGGAGGGGGCGGCGCAGGTACTACAGGACGATCCGTCCATCGCTGGAGGGAGTCACTCCTCGGGTAGCAGGAGCCCCTGGGAACCGGTCGGCACCACAGGGGCGGAGGCGCAACGAAAACGCCTCCGTCACCAGATTAATCAAGACACGGGCCGGTACGTCAGGGGAGGATCCCCGAGTCGGCCCCGATTGCCTGTGAGACGGCTCTCGGGCTACCCCTCCGGCTGCCCGGCATCGTGGACCGAGCGGGTCTCGGCGAGCGCGCGCAGGGCGCGGGCGTCCTCGACGGCCCGCTGCCTGGCGATGCCGGGCTGGATGCCGAGGGCGGGCAGGCTGGTGCCGTCGCTGAGGTCGAGGAACACCCAGGGGTCGCCGGAACGGAGATTGACCTGGATGATCTCCGGCCAGGACAGGCGCCGCCTGCTGACGATGTTGACGACGGTGACCCCGCTCTCGTCGGCGACCACCTTGGGCCGGGCGAGCAGGACGAGCACGGCACACAGCAGTGCTCCGGTCAGGACGAAGCTGACGCGCTCGCCCGGGCTGAGCTGTTCCAGGAGCATCGCGACGGTGGTGATCACCACGAGGATCGCGACGCCCGCGGTGAGCAGCACGGCCCGGGTGCGGGACGGCCGGAAGGTGACGGGGAGGACGGGCAAATCCGTCATGGGTGTGGTCCGTCCTCCGGTCAGAGCCGGCAGGCGTGGATGGCGGTGGTCAGGATGGCCCGCGCACCCAGCTCGTACAGGTCGTCCATGATCCGCTGGGCCTCCTTGGCGGGGACCATGGCGCGGACGGCGACCCAGCCCTCGTTGTGGAGCGGCGAGATGGTGGGCGACTCCAGACCCGGGGTGAGCGCGACGGCCCGCTCCAGGTGTTCGGCACGGCAGTCGTAGTCCATCATCACGTAGGTCCGGGCGACCAGGACGCCCTGGAGGCGGCGCAGGAACTGCTGGACCTTCGGTTCGGCGTTCTCGTCCACGTCGCCGCCGACGCGGCGGACGACGACGGCCTCCGACTTCATGATCGGCTCGCCGAAGACCTCGAGGCCCGCGTTGCGCAGCGAGGTGCCGGTCTCCACGACGTCCGCGATGACCTCGGCGACGCCGAGTTCGATGGCGGTCTCGACGGCTCCGTCGAGGTGGACCACGGAGGCGTCGACGCCCTTGTCGGCGAGGTACTTGTCGACGATGCCCTCGTACGAGGTGGCGACGGTCATGCCGGTCAGGTCCTCGACCGTGGTGGCCGTGCCGGGCTTGGTGGCGAAGCGGAAGGTGGAGCGGGCGAAACCGAGCGGGAGGATCTCCTCCGCGTTGGCCCCGGAGTCGATGAGCAGGTCGCGGCCGGTGATGCCGATGTCGAGGCGCCCGGAGGAGACGTAGATCGCGATGTCGCGGGGGCGGAGGTAGAAGAACTCGACCTCGTTGACCGGGTCGACGATGCGCAGTTCCTTGGACTCCCGGCGCTGCTGGTAGCCGGCCTCATGCAGCATCTCCGCCGCAGGGCCTGACAGGGAACCCTTGTTGGGGACGGCGATGCGCAGCATGAGGTCGGCTTCCTTCGTTCGTTCGTTCGTGCGTACGGAGCGGGAGCGGGGTACGGCTCAGAGGTGGGCGTAGACGTCGTCGAGGGTGATGCCGCGGGCGACCATCATCACCTGGACGTGGTAGAGCAGCTGCGAGATCTCCTCGGCGGCTGCTTCCTTGCCCTCGTACTCGGCGGCCATCCACACTTCGGCGGCCTCTTCGACGACCTTCTTGCCGATGGCATGAACCCCCTTCCCGACCAGTTCGGCGGTGCGGGAGGTGGCGGGGTCGCCACTGGCGGCCTTGTGCTGGAGCTCGGTGAAGAGCTCCTCGAAAGTCTTCTTGGACATGGTGCTGCCTACCCTACGCGCAAGCGTCCGTGCCTCAGCGCCAGGGTTCGGACACCGAGCGCAGCGTGGCCGCGGTCGCCACGGCGGCGGTGACGGCCTCGTGCCCCTTGTCCTCGCGGGAGCCCTCGATGCCCGCGCGGTCGAGCGCCTGCTCCTCGGTGTCACAGGTCAGCACGCCGAAGCCGACGGGGACGCCGGTCTCGATGGAGACCTGGGTCAGTCCCTGGGTGACGCCCTGGCACACGTACTCGAAGTGCGGGGTGCCGCCGCGGATGACGACGCCGAGCGCGACGATCGCGTCGTAGCCGCGGCCCGCGAGGACCTTCGCGACGACCGGGAGCTCGAAGCTGCCGGGGACCCGCAGGAGGGTCGGCTCGTCGATCCCGAGCTCGTGCAGGGCGCGCAGCGCGCCGTCCACCAGGCCGTCCATCACCTTTTCGTGCCACTGTGCCGCGATGACCGCGACGCGCAGGTCCCCGCAGTTGCGTACGGACAGTTCGGGTGCACCCTTGCCGCTCACGTCTCTCCTCAGCGTTCTCTTCGTGCTCTTGTGCTTCTCGTGCTGTTACTGCTGTTACTGCTTACTGGCTGTTGCAGGCGGACACGGCGGCCGTGTCCAGCCAGGGCAGGTCGTGCCCCATCCGGTCCCGCTTGGTGCGCAGGTAGCGGAGGTTGTGCTCGCCCGCCTGTACGGGCATCGGCTCCCGGCGGACGACGTCGAGTCCGTGCCGGACGAGTGCCTCGCTCTTCTCGGGGTTGTTGGTCATCAGGCGCAGGCTGCGGACGCCGAGGTCCTGGAGGATCTGCGCGCCTGCGGCGTAGTCCCGGGCGTCCGCGGGCAGGCCCAGTTCCAGGTTGGCGTCGAGGGTGTCCCGGCCGCGCTCCTGGAGTTCGTAGGCGCGCAGCTTGGACAGCAGGCCGATGCCGCGGCCCTCGTGCCCGCGCAGGTAGACGACGACTCCGCGGCCCTCGGTCCGGATGGCGCGCAGGGACGTCTCCAGCTGCGGGCCGCAGTCGCAGCGCAGCGAGTGGAAGACGTCGCCGGTGAGGCACTCGGAGTGGATGCGGACGAGGACGTCCTCGCCCTCGCCGATCTCGCCGTGGACGAGGGCGACGTGCTCGACGCCGTCCACGGTGGAGCGGTAGCCGTACGCGGTGAACTCGCCGAAGGCGGTGGGCAGCTGGACCTCGGCCTCACGGCGCACGGTCGGCTCGGCGGTGCGGCGGTAGGCGATCAGGTCCTCGATGGAGATGATCGTCAGGCCGTGCTTGCGGGCGAAGGGGATCAGTTCGGGCAGGCGCAGCATGTGGCCGTCCTCGCCGGCGATCTCGACGATCGCGCCGGCGGGGCGCAGGCCGGCGAGGCGGGCGAGGTCGACGGCGGCCTCGGTGTGGCCGTTGCGGACCAGGACGCCGCCGGACCGGGCGCGCAGCGGGAAGACGTGGCCGGGGCGCACGAAGTCGCCGGCCTCGGACCGGCCCTCCGCGAGCAGTCGGAGGGTGGTGGCGCGGTCGGCCGCGGAGATGCCGGTGGTCACGCCGTGGGCGCCGCTCGCGTCGACGGAGACCGTGAAGGCCGTCTTCATCGACTCGGTGTTGTCGTCGACCATCTGCGGGAGCCGGAGGCGGTCCAGTTCGTCGCCCTCCATGGGCGCGCAGATCAGTCCGCGGCATTCGCTCATCATGAAGGCGATGATCTCGGGGGTCGCCTTCTCGGCGGCGATGACGAGGTCGCCCTCGTTCTCGCGGTCCTCGTCGTCGACGACGACGACCGGGCGGCCGGCCGCGATGTCGGCGATGGCGCGCTCGACGGGGTCGAGCGCGAAGTCCTCGATGTTGTCGGTGCTGTACCAGACGGGCGCCGTGGTCATGCCGGGGCTCCTTCGAGAGTGGGCTGCGGGCTCCGGCGGGAGCGCAGCCACCAGTCGCGCATGCCCCACAGGACGAGCGCGCCGTAGACGACGTAGACGAAACCGGAGAAGGCGAAGCCGTTGGCGAAGTTGAGCGGGACGCCCACCAGGTCGACCAGCAGCCAGGCGAACCAGAACTCGACCATGCCGCGCGCCTGGGCGTACATGGCGACGACGGTGCCGACGAAGATGTACGCGTCGGGCCAGGGGTCCCACGACAGCGTCGGGTAGGCGGTGAACAGGCCGCCGACCGCGAGCGTGCCGACCGCGGCGCCGCCCGCCAGGTACGCGCGCTCGCGCCAGGTGGCGAAGCGTACGGCGATGGAGCCGTCCTGTGCCTGTCCCCGGCCGCGGTTCCACTGCCACCAGCCCCACAGGGCGACGGCCATCACCACGAGCTGCTTTCCGGCGCTGCCGGAGAGGTGGGCCGTGGCGAAGGCGGCGAGGAGGACGACGCCGGACAGGAACTGGACGGGCCAGGTCCATATCGAGCGGCGCCAGCCGAGTGCGAGGGCGATCAGACCGATCGTGTTGCCGATCATGTCGGACCACTTGATGTGCTGGCCGAAGAGCGTGAAGGCCTCGGAGTTGAGCCAGTTCACGATGCCGCCCCCTGGACGCCGGGCCGTGCGGCCGGCTGGTCCGCCCGCGCGCCGAGCAGCCGCTCGACGTACTTGGCGATGACGTCGACCTCCAGGTTGACCGGGTCGCCGGTCTGCTTGAGGCCGAGCGTGGTCAGCGCGAGGGTGGTGGGGATGAGGCTGACGGTGAAGTGGTCGGGGGCGGCGTCGACCACGGTGAGGCTGATGCCGTCGACCGTGATGGAGCCCTTCTCGACCACGTAGCGGGAGAGGTCCGCGGGGAGGGAGATCTTGACGATCTCCCAGTTCTCGGAGGGACTGCGCTCCAGGACCGCGCCGGTGCCGTCGACATGGCCCTGCACGATGTGCCCGCCGAGACGCGCGCCCACGGCGGTGGGGCGTTCGAGGTTGACGCGGGAGCCGACGGACAGGGCGCCGAGACTGGAGCGGTCCAGGGTCTCCGCCATCACGTCGGCGGTGAACTCGTCGCCCTCGTGGTCCACGACCGTCAGACAGACGCCGTTGACCGCGATGGAGTCGCCGTGCTTGGCGTCCTGGGTGACTACTGGTCCGCGGAGCCTGAAGCGGGAGGCGTCGCCGAGGTTCTCGACGGCGGTGATCTCACCCAGCTCTTCGACGATTCCGGTGAACACTTCCCGGGTCCTCCCTGCCTCTTGGGGCACGGACTCCGGGGCCTGTCGATGACGACAGAATCAACGGACGACAACATCAGGGGCGACGCCGGACGGAGGCCCGGCCGCTCGGAAGCGGAACAGACCTACTACGGCGACGTGCGTGATGCCCGCCCGCCGCGCACTGCCTCCCATCCGGACTTTCACCGTCGGTCCAGGAATTTCACCTGGTCAACCGGCCACTGGATGCGGCCGGGTCGCGGACTGTAACCGCCGGTTCGGAATTACACCGACCCCGGAGTGCGCTGCTTCTGGTACAGGGCCAGTGTGCCACGCCTGATCGGCACTCAGACGGGCGAGTCCCTGTGGGCTGGCTCACAGGAGGTTTCCCTGGACACGTCTGCGTGTACCCGGGGAGGTGAACGGCTGTACGGCGAGGTCGGCCCGCAATGGTCCATACCTATTGACGCTTTGGTCTAGTCCTCTTAGGGTCGGCGATCACGACCTCGTCGAGCCCGCCCCACAGCGACCCGGCGGCGGTGACGGAGGCCCTTGCCCCGCCGCCGGGTCTCCCCACCCGGGCCGCCCCCGGGCCCGCCGCGGCGTCGGCGGGCCCGGGGGCGAGCGCCTCAGTGCGGCAGCGGGCCGGGGCGAGCGCCCTGGGCGAACACCTCGTCCTGCGCGCCGTCGCGGGCCGTCAGCAGCGCCCCGCGCAGAACCGCTCCGCCGCCCAGCTTCCCGGCCCGCACCTCGGTCGGCAGCGGCGACATCCGGACGAGCCGCCGCGCGACCCGCGAGGCCAGCGCGTCCCCGCCCGCCTGCCCGGTCTCACCGCCGAGGACCACGCAGCCGGGGTCCAGCACGGCGATGACGGACGCGGCGCCGATGGCGATCCGGTCGGCGAGGACGTCCAGGAAGCGCGCGGACTCCGCGGCCTTCGAGGTGGCCACGGCCCGGCGGACGAGCGCCGCCGCGTGCGGCTCGTACGCCGCGGCGTCCGCCGTGATGCCGTGCCCGGCCGCGAGCGCCGCGACGGCCGCGGACCCCGCAAGGGAGTGGAATCCGCCCTCGCAGTCCGTCGCCGAGGGGAGGACCCGGGTGCCGGGGACCGGGAGGAAGCCGATCTCCCCGGTGCCGCCGGAGGCGCCGCGGCGCAGGGCCCCGTCGAGGACGACGGCGGCGCCGGTGCCGAGGCCGAGCCAGAGCAGGACGAAGGTCCGCCGGTCGCGCGCCGCGCCGTCGCGCTGCTCCGCCAGGGCCGCCAGGTTGGTCTCGTTCTCCACCAGGACGCGGGCGGGCAGGCGTTCCTGGAGGGCCGCGACCAGGCGGCGGTGCCACTCGGGCAGTCCGGAGGAGTCGCGCAGTTCACCGGTGGCCGGGTCGATCAGGCCGGGCGCGCCGATGCCGACCGTGTGCAGCCGTTCCGCGCCCGCCTCCTTGGCCGTCCGCTCGACCAGCGCGACCGCCTGCTCCACGGCGGCCCCCGTCCCCGCGTCGCCGGCGATCGGGACCGACGCCCGGCCGAGTTCCACGCCGAGCAGGTCGGCGACCACGACCGTCACCCCCTCGGTGCGCACGTCCAGTGCCGCCAGGTGGGCCCGGTCGGCGACGATCCCGTACACCCGTGCGTTCGGGCCGCGCCGCTGCTCCCCGGACTCCCCCACGACCGCGACCAGTCCGGCGGCGGTGAGCCGTTCGACCAGGTCGGCGACGGACGGCCGGGACAGTCCCGTGAGCTGCTTCAGCCGGTTCGCCGTCAGGGGCCCCTCCTGCTGGAGGAGGCGCAGGGCGAGCCGGTCGTTCATGGCCCGGGCGGTGCTCGGAGATGCGGGCATGCCGGGATCCTTCCAGATCGGGAGGGCACACGGCCCCGGGCCACCGGGCCCTGAATCGACTATTTATCAGGCAGGCTTCCTGATAGTTTACGGCGACAGCGCGGGAGGACGTCCGGGAGGGGCGGCGGCAGGATGAGTGCAGTGGTCTACAGCAAGCGCGAGTTGAAGCGGGCACGGTATGCCGTGGCCGCCGTCTTCGCGGTGCACGGCGCGGTCGTCGGCTCCTTCGCGACACGGGTGCCGTGGATCCAGGACCACGCCTCGATCGGCGCGGGCCAGCTCGGCATCGCGCTCGCCTTCCCGGCCGTCGGCGCGTCCGTCGCGATGCCGCTCGCCGGCCGGATCAGCCACACCTTCGGTGCCCGTACGGCGCTGCGCGGCCTGCTCGCCCTGTGGACGCTGTCCCTGGTCCTGCCGGCTCTCGCGCCGAACCTGCTCACCCTGTGCCTGGCCCTCTTCACGTACGGCGCCACGGCCGGCATGGCGGACGTCGCCATGAACGCCCTCGGGGTCGAGGTCGAGAACCGCATGAACCAGTCGATCATGTCGGGGCTGCACGGCATGTGGAGCGCCGGTGCCCTGATCGGCTCGGCGGCCGGCACCCTCGCCGCGCACCTGGGTTCGGACGCGCGTGCGCACCACGTGCTGGCGTCGGCGGTGCTGACCGTGCTGGGCCTCGTCGCCTGCCAATGGGTGCTCGACCTGAAGCCCACGGAGGACGAGGAACCGCCGCCGCGCTTCGCACTGCCGCCCAGGTCGGCGCTGCTCATCGGCGCGGTCGGCTTCTGCGCGGTGTTCGCCGAGGGCGCGAGTCTGGACTGGTCGGCCGTCTACCTGCGGGACCAGCTGGGCACCTCGGCGGGGCTCGCCGCCGCGTCCACCACCGGATTCACGCTCACCATGGCGATCGCGCGCCTCGCGGGCGACGCGGTCGTGGACCGCTTCGGCGCCGTGCGCACCGTGCGCGTGGGGGGCGTCCTCGCCACGCTCGGCGGGCTGCTGGTGGTCTTCGCGGGGAACCCGGCGGCGGCGATGGGCGGGTTCGCCCTGATGGGCCTCGGCATCGCGGTCGTCGTGCCGCTGGCGTTCGCGGCGGCGGGGCGCAGCGGCCCCAACCCCAGCCTGGCCATCGCGGGTGTCGCCACCATCACGTACACCTCGGGACTGGTCGCGCCGAGCGCCATCGGCACGCTGGCCCAGGCGACCAGCCTGATGGTGTCCTTCGGTCTGGTCACGGTGCTGGCCCTGGCGCTCGTCGTGTTCGCGGGCGTGCTGCGCGCCGGCGACCGCAGGACGGCGCAGGTCAGTCCCGCGAGCGAAGCAGTTCCCGGCCCGCGGCCCTGAACCGCTCGCTCCACGGGGTCGGACGCAGCGTGCCGGCGTCGAGCCGGACGAGGACCCGGCTGCCGTGCGCGTAGGTCACGGCCCCGTCGGCCGAGCAGAAGCGGAAGCCGTACGTCAGGCCGGTGGTGCCGAGCCGTTCGAGCCAGAGGTGGACGGCGTACGCGCCGGGCCGGTTCACCGGGGCGTCGTAACTGATGCGCAGTTCTCTGACCGCGTTGCAGAAGTCGCCCGCCGCCTCCCAGTCGCCGTCGAAGCCGAAGCCGCGCTCCTGCCACAGCGCGGTCCAGGCGCGCTCGACCATGACCGGGTAACGGGCGTTGTGGAGCAGTCCGAGCGCGTCCAGGTCGTCGAAGTGGACGGTGACGGGGACGAGCCGGCCGTCGGTGGCTGCGGGCGTTGCGGGTGGTGCTTCGACGGTCACGTGCGGGGCTCCTGAGGGTGCCGGTCGGGGCGGTGGGACCGTTCCATACTAAGCAACCGCTCAGGACCGTCCTCCGGTGCGGTGCAGGTCAGCCCGCCGTCGAGTCCGGTCGCAGGGCCTCGGCGGGCCGTGGGACCGGGTGACCGTGGACCGCCGGACAGCCGTGACAATGGTCCGGACACGTTCACGGACGAAGAAAGCGAAGCTGCATCATGGATCTCGGCGTGCGCTGGAAACTGCACGGTGACGGGCGCTCGCCCGCACCCGGAGCGGTGGTCCGCCCCGACGAACGCCTGTCGTGGCCCCGCACGGCCGGGCTAGGCGCCCAGCACGTGGTCGCCATGTTCGGGGCGTCCTTCGTCGCACCTGTGCTGATGGGGCTCGACCCCAATCTCGCGATCATGATGTCCGGCGTCGCGACGGTGATCTTCCTGCTCGCGACCCGTGGCCGGGTGCCCAGTTACCTCGGCTGTTCCCTGTCCTTCGTGGGCGTCGCCGCGGTGATCCGCGCGCAGGGCGGCACCAGCGCCACGGTGACCGGCGCGGTGTTCGTGGTCGGCGCAGCGCTGTTCCTGGTCGGCCTCGCGGTGCAGCGGTTCGGGGCCCGGATCATCCACGCGGCCATGCCGCCGATCGTCACCGGCGCGGTCGTCATGCTGATCGGCCTCAACCTGGCACCCGTGACGGCGACCACGTACTGGCCGCAGGACCAGTGGACGGCGCTTGTGGTCATGCTGTTCACCGGGCTGGCCGTGGTGTGCCTGCGCGGCTTCTGGTCCCGCGTGGCGATCTTCCTGGGCCTGGTCTTCGGCTACGCGGTCTCGTGGGTCTTCGACCGCGTCTTCGGGCGGATCCACTCGGCGGACGCGAGCGGGAAGATCACCGACCACTGGCGCCTGGACCTCTCCGGCGTCGGCCGGGCGGACTGGGTCGGCCTGCCGTCCTTCCACGGCCCGAGTTTCCAGTGGTCGGCGATCCTGGTCGCCCTGCCGGTGGTGATCGCGCTGGTCGCCGAGAACGCCGGCCATGTGAAGGCGGTCGGCGAGATGACCGGCGACCCGCTGGACGACAGGCTGGGCACCGCGATCTCCGCGGACGGTGTCGCCTCGATGCTCTCCACGGCGGTCGGCGGCCCGCCGAACACCACCTACTCGGAGAACATCGGCGTGATGGCCGCGACCCGTGTCTACTCGACGGCCGCCTACTGGGCCGCCGCCGGTTTCGCGCTCCTGTTCGGCCTCTGCCCCAAGTTCGGCGCGGTCGTCGCCGCGATCCCCGGCGGCGTCCTCGGCGGCATCACGGTCATCCTGTACGGCATGATCGGCCTGCTCGGCGCCCAGATCTGGCTCAACGCGGGCGTGGACCTGCGCAATCCGCTCAACCTGGTGCCGGCCGCCGCGGGCATCATCATCGGCGTCGGCAACGTCACCCTGACGTTCACCGACACCTTCTCACTGAGCGGCATCGCGCTCGGCACCCTCGTCGTGATCACCGGCTACCACGCCCTGCGGGCAATGGCACCGGCCCACCTCAAGACCCAGGAGCCGCTGCTCGACTCCGGCACCTCGTCGTACGACGAGGGCTCCGCGGCGGACGCCGGGGCCCGGCACGCCGACTCCTAGCCGTCCCCACGCGGGAAGGGTCCCGGTGCGCGTCGTTCCCCCGTTCCGGGGAAGCGCCCGGCCCGGCGGCACTCCGCCGGGCCCGGGACTGGCACCCTGCCCCCATGGCGCAGTCGCAGCAGCTCACCGGGACCGTCGACGCGGTCGTCCTTCGTATGCGCGCCCTCGACGCGGACCTGCCCGAGCGGGACGGTGTCGCCGTCTTCAACCGCGTCTACCTCGCCGTCACCGAGGAGGTCGCCCGGCGTCTGGCGGTCGGTCACTTCTCCGACCCGGCGGCCGCCGTCACCCTGGACGTGCGGTTCGCGCAGCGCTATCTGGCGGTCGCCGAGGAGGAGCACCGGCCCGCCTGCTGGCGGCCGCTGTTCCAGTTCCGCCGCCATCCCGGCGTACGGCCGCTGCAGTTCGCCCTCGCGGGCATCAACGCCCACATCGGGCACGACCTGGCGCTCGCCGTCGTGGACGCCTGTCGCGCGCTCGGCTGCGAACCGGCCGATCTGGAGGACGAGTTCGAGCGGGTGGGCGACCTCCTCGTCTCGCTGGAGGAACGCATCCGCGAGGATCTGATGCCCGGCCCCGATCTGCTCCAGGTCGCCGACCCGCTCACCCATCTGCTCGGCTCCTGGAGCCTCGAACGGGCCCGCGACGCCACCTGGTCGGCGGCCCGGGCGCTGTGGGCGCTGCGCGGACTCCCGGAACTGGCCGAGGAGTTCGGCCGGCGCCTCGACGCCGCGGTCGGCCTCACCGGCCGGATGCTGCTCACGCCGCTGCCGTACCGGCCGGGCGGACTCCGGGCCGGGGTGTGAACGGCCGGAGCGGGGAGCCGGCGGGCTCCCCGCTCCCCCGCGTCCGTCAGTCCTCGGGCAGTTCCACCGGGGCGATCTCGTCGTAGACGTCGCCGGGCCCGGGGTTGGTCGGGTCGGTGGCGCCGCCGAGCTGGCGCATGACGCCCCACACCGCGTTCAGCGCCGTCTGCACGGCACCCTCGGCCCAGCCGGCCGTCCAGGAGATGTCGTCGCCCGCGAGGAAGATGCCGCGCTTGTCCTCGTCGAGCCGGTCCTGCATGAAGTGGGTGAACAGCCGCCGCTGGTAGCGGTAGTGGCCCGGCAGGTTGGCCTTGAACGCGCCCATGAAGTAGGGCTCGTTCTCCCAGGACACGGTCACCGGGTTGCCGATGATGTGCTTCCGGATGTCGACCTTCGGGTAGATCTCGCCGAGCGACTTGAGCATGACCTCCATGCGCTCGTTCGCGGACAGCGGCAGCCACTTCAGGCTGTCGTCGCACCAGGTGTACGACAGGCAGATGACCGCCGGCCTGTCCGGACCGTCGTCGAGGAGGTAAGTCCCGCGCGTCATACGGTCGGTGAGCGTCATCGACATGACGTCCCGCCCGGTCTCCTCGTCCTTGTCCAGCCAGAACGGCCGGTCCACGGGGACGAAGAGCTTGCTCGACTCCATGTAGTGCGTGCGCTCGATCGCCGTCCAGTGGTCGATCGGGAAGAGCGAGTCGTCGCAGGCGATCTTGGAGAGCAGCATCCAGGACTGGGCGGTGAAGATGGCCGCCCGGTACGTACGGATGTCGCCGTTCGCGTCCGTGACGGTGATCCGGTTGCCGGCGGTGCGGCCGAGCCGGGTCACGGCCGGGCGCGGGGTCCCGTCGTGCAGCGTCGACAGCGACGTGCCGTACGGCCAGTGCACGATCTTCTCCGGCTCGCGCTCCCACAGGCGCAGCGGCAGCTGCTGGGAGCCGCCGACGATGCCGCGGTGGTGGTCGTCGGCCTCGGTGTAGACGACGCGCAGGATCTCCAGGATGGAGTTCGGGAAGTCGGTGTCCCAGCCGCCGGTGCCGAAGCCGACCTGGCCGAAGATCTCGCGGTGCCGGAAGGACTTGAAGGCCTCGGAGTCGCAGAGGAAGCCGTAGAAGGTCTGGTTGTCGAGCTTCTCGACGAGCTTCGACCAGATCTCGCGGATGCGCGGTACGTCGCGCTCGCGCATGGCCTGGTTCATGT
The DNA here is from genome assembly GCF_042871785.1 of Streptomyces sp. NPDC005551. Classification (NCBI taxonomy): domain Bacteria; kingdom Bacillati; phylum Actinomycetota; class Actinomycetes; order Kitasatosporales; family Streptomycetaceae; genus Streptomyces; species Streptomyces sp. NPDC005551. Next base: position 76,773 of record NZ_JBIAJE010000014.1, read on the forward strand.
CGGAGAAGTCGGCGCCGTCCTGGAGGCAGGCGTTCCACGCGGCCGCCACCTGCCGGTAGACCTCGGGGAGGTCCTCGACGGTCTCGGCGTAGTGCGACTCGCCCTTGAGGTCGACGACGGTCGACGGCGTGCTCTCGGCCAGCGGGTTCGGGAACGGCCGGGTCTCCAGGCCCACCAGGTCGATGTAGTGCTGGAGAGCGGTGGAGGACGGCGGGAAGCGCATCGCGCCCATCTCGGCGGTGAGGGAGGGGTCGCAGCCCTCGAAGCCGACGGTGCGCAGCCGGCCGCCGATCTGGTCGGCCTCGTAGACGACGGGCTTGAGACCCATCTTCATCAGCTCGTAGGCGGCCACGATGCCGGACAGTCCGCCGCCGATGACCGCGACCTCGGTGCCGTGCTCGGTCGCGGGTATCTGGCCGAGGCCCGCGGGGTGCGCGAGGAAGTCGTCGTACGCGTACGGGAAGTCCGGGCCGAACATGGTGATCGGCGGCTGCTGCGCGTCGGCGTGCGGGACGGCGGTGGGCACCGTGGACGTCATGGGGTACGGACTCCTTGCGGGGAAAGCTGGGTGCGGGGAGAGGGCGGCCGGGTTCAGACCAGCGACCCGTAGAGACCGGGGTGGCGGTCCTTCAGGTACGGGTTCGCCTCGCGCGAGGCCGCCAGCAGGACGGGGTCGGCGTCGGCGAGGACCAGTTCCTCGCCGCGGCCCGCGCGGCCGCGGGCGACTCCGTCGGGCCCGGCGAGCGTGGAGAGCCCGACGAACTCGAACTCCCCTTCCCGGCCGGTGCGGTTGACGTACGCGACGTACATCTGGTTCTCGAAGGCGCGCACCGGGACGACGGACTCGGCGACGAACTGGAAGGGGTGCATCTGGGCGGTCGGCACCAGGAGGAGGTCGGTGCCGGCGAGGGCGTGCGCCCGGACGTTCTCCGGGAACTCGACGTCGTAGCAGATCATCAGGCCGACGCGCAGTCCGCCGAGGTCGGCCTGGACGACCGGCTGGTCGCCGGGGGTGAAGTGCTCGCGCTCGAAGCAGCCGAAGAGGTGGGTCTTGCGGTAGTTCGCGAGGGGGCCGTCGGCGGAGATCAGCCGGACGGAGTTGTAGACCCGCCCGCCGTCGCGCTCGGGGTAGCCGTAGGCGACGGCGACACCGTGCCGGGCGGCGAGTTCCGCGATCGCGTCCGCCGCGGGGCCGTCGGCGGGCTCGGCGAGGCGGGCGATGTCGTCGCCGATCGCGTATCCGGTCAGGAACATCTCCGGCGCGACGACCAGTCCGGCGCCCGCGGCGGCGGCACGGCCCGCGGCGTCGTCGAGAACCTTGATGTTCTCGGCGACGGAGCCGGGGCGGCCGGAGCTCTGGAGCAGGGCTGTGCGCATGCGTGTTCCTCACCGGGGCGGAGGGGGTTCGGGGGCCGGGTGACCAGCGTGGTCTCCCGGATAGACGGTACGGTCGCCGCGCTCGGCGGGACAAGGAGCAGCCGTTGCGCGCCGGTGAACGATTCGTTGCGTGCGGGCGGGGGCGTGCGGTGATTCGTTGCGCACCCTGAGGCGTACCTCCCCTCCCCCTCGGGGTGCAGGCCGTGCGCGCGTCCCCGCCGGACGGCGGAGGCACGGTGACGTCGCCGGCACGATGTGCGTTCCCGGTCCCGGCGGCAGAGTGATGACTGTCCACCTGACCTGCGGAAAGGACCGTCATGAACCGCTCTGACCGGCGCACCGGGCTCGCCGCGCTCGGCACCGTCCTGCTCCTCATCGCCGGAGTGGCGGAATCCGCCGCCGCGTCCGGCACCGAACGGTCCGGAACCCGGCACGCCGTCGCGAGCGGCGCCGGTGATCGGGAGAAGCGCGAGGCCGCCGCGCTGACCGGCACCGCCAAGCTGTACCGGTCGGCCGGCGACGACATCACGTTCACCTTCGACGCCCATCTCGCCGCGAAGGACGACGCCGACCCGACGAAGGCCACCGGCACCTTCGAGTTCAGCCACTACGTGAACGGCGTCGGCGCCCGGGCGAAGGCGGAGGTCGACTGCCTGCTCACCGGGGGCAGGGTCGCCGTGGTCTCCGGGGTGATCACCGACTCCGACCTGCCCGGCGCCGAGGGCAGGCGGGTGGGCATCACGGTCCACGACCTCGGCTCCCACGACCGGCTGGGCTACAGCTGGGCGTCGGTCGGCAGTCCCGCGGAGACCGGGGCTCTGCCCGCGTGCGTCGGGTCGGCGCCCTTCGAGAAGGTGCGGCGGGGCACCGGCGACTACCGGGTCGTGCCGTGGCGGCCGAAGCTCTGAACCCGGTCGTGGGGCCGGCCGGGCGGCGCCAACGGTCCTACGTGGGTGAGCCGGCCGAGAAGCGCCTGAGCAGCGGCGAGAGGACGAGCACGGACTTGGTCCGCTCGACGAACGACTCCCCCGCGATGCGCTCCAGGACCCGTTCGAAGTGCCGCATGTCCGAGGCGAAGACCTGGACGACCGCGTCCGCCTCACCGGTGACGGTGGAGGCGGCCACGACCTCCTGGTAGCGCTCCAGGCCGCGCTGGATGGTCTCCGGCGAGGTGTTGCGCCGGCAGTAGATCTCGACGAACCCCTCGGTCTCCCAGCCGAGCGCCGCCGGGTCCACCCGGACGGTGAATCCGGTGATGGCGCCGGTGGCCCGCAGCCGGTCCACGCGCCGCTTCACGGCGGGCGCGGACAGGCCGACGAGTTGCCCGATGTCGGCGTAGGAGCGGCGGGCGTCCTCGGCGAGGGCGTGCACGATGCGTTCGTCGAGATCGTTCAGCAAGGCGGGTGGTTCACTTTTCTGCGATGGCTGCGGAGTCTGCGGCCGGAGTACCGGCGGCGGCCAGCTTGGAGCGGCGGTGGCCGTAACTGAAGTAGAACACGAGCCCGAGGGCCATCCAGACCCCGAAGACCACCCAGGTGACGGCCGACAGGCTGCCCATCATCCAGAGGCAGAAGGCGAGGCCGAGCGCCGGCAGCACCGGCGACAGCGGCACCCGGAACGTGCGGTGCATCTCCGGGCGCGTACGGCGCAGGACGACGACCGCGACATTGACCAGCGCGAAGGCGAAGAGCGTGCCGATGCTGGTCGCGTCGGCGAGCTGGCCGAGCGGGATCGCGGCGGCGAGGACACCGCAGAACAGCGAGACGATCACGGTGTTGGCGCGGGGCGCGCCGCTCTTCGGGTGGACGCGGGAGAACACCTTCGGCACCAGTCCGTCGCGCGACATGGCGAAGAGGATGCGCGTCTGGCCGTAGAGCACGGTGAGCACGACGCTGGCGATGGCGATGACCGCGCCGGCCGCGAGCAGGGTGCCCCAGACGGTCTGCCCGGTGACGTCCTTCATGATCCCGGAGAGCGCGGCCTCCGAGTCGCCGAACCCCTGCCAGGGCATGGCGCCGACGGCGACGGCCGCGACGACGACGTACAGCGCCGTCACGATGACGAGCGAGAGCATGATCGCGCGCGGCAGGTCGCGCTGCGCGTTCTTCGCCTCCTCGCCGGCCGTGGACGCGGCGTCGAAGCCGATGTAGGAGAAGAAGAGCGTGGCACCGGCGGCGCTGACGCCCGCCATGCCGAGCGGCATGAAGTGCTCGTAGTTGCCGGACCGGAAGCCCTGGACGCCGATCGCGCAGAACATCAGCAGCGCCGCGATCTTCACGACCACCATGATCGTGTTGGCGCGGGCCGACTCCTTGGCGCCGCCCAGCAGGAAGGCCATCGCCAGCAGGACGACGATGAGCGCGGGCAGGTTGAAGATGCCGCCGTCGCCGGGCGGCGCGGACAGCGCGTCCGGGATGGTGACGCCGATCGTGCCGTCGAGCAGCTCGTTCAGGTATTCGCCCCAGCCGACCGCGACGGCCGCGACCGAGACGCCGTACTCCAGGACGAGACACCAGCCGCAGATCCAGGCGATCAGCTCGCCCATCGTTGCGTACGCATACGAGTAGGAGGACCCGGAGACGGGGATCGTGCCCGCCAGCTCGGCGTAGGAGAGGGCCGAGAAGAGAGCGGTGAGACCGGCGATCACGAAGGACAGCGTGACCGCGGGACCGGCCTTCGGGACGGCCTCGCCGAGGACGACGAAGATGCCGGTGCCGAGGGTGGCACCGATGCTGATCATGGTCAGCTGCCAGAGGCCGAGGGAGCGGCGCAGGCTGCCACCCTCGCCCTGGCCGCCCTCGGCGACCAGGCGTTCCACGGGCTTGCGCCGCATGAGGCGTGCGCCGAGGCCGGGGGACGGTGGGGTGGAGGAGGTGCGGGACTGCGGGGGTGCGCCTTGGTCGAGCACGCGCTGGCTCCTTCATCGCTGCCGGTCGAAAAGGGCGGGGACCGGCGGCACCCCTGACAGCAGGGACCCACCGAGCGGGGTCCCCGCCACACCACGTACAGCGCTTGACCCTACGAGTCCGGGCTTCACGGGCGTAATGCAGCAACCTTGCGCGTCTCCGCAAGATCGTTGCGTTCATCGCACCCGGGCGCACGTTCGTTGCGCGGCGTCTTTCGACCGTTGCACGGAGCCCCGCGGGGGCCGCGCCGAAGGGGCCGGGGCCGGTGCGTGCGGGTACGCCGACGGCCCCCGTGGTCGTACCGCGGGGGCCGTCCGGGTCGGTGGCGCGTCAGCTCCAGCTGGCGTGCAGCGCCTTGCCCTCCGCGTAGCCGGCGGCGCTCTGGATGCCGACGATGGCCCTCTCGGCGAACTCCTCGAGGGAGTTGGCGCCCGCGTAGGTGCAGGAGGACCGGACGCCCGCGATGATCGAGTCGATCAGGTCCTCCACGCCCGGCCGGGACGGGTCGAGGAACATGCGCGAGGTGGAGATGCCCTCCTCGAACAGCGCCTTGCGGGCGCGGTCGTACGCGGACTCCTCACTGGTGCGGTTCTTGACGGCGCGGGCCGACGCCATGCCGAACGACTCCTTGTACAGACGCCCGTCGGCGTCCTGCTGGAGGTCGCCCGGGGACTCGTACGTGCCCGCGAACCAGGAACCGATCATGACGTTGGAGGCACCGGCGGCCAGCGCCATCGCGACGTCGCGCGGGTGGCGGACACCGCCGTCGGCCCACACGTGCTTGCCGTACTTCCTCGCCTCGGCGGCGCACTCCTTGACCGCGGAGAACTGCGGGCGGCCGACACCGGTCATCATCCGGGTGGTGCACATGGCGCCGGGGCCCACACCGACCTTGATGATGTCCGCGCCCGCCTCGACGAGGTCCTTGACGCCCTCGGCGGCGACGATGTTGCCCGCGGCGATCGGGACCTGCGGGTCCAGCGCGCGCACCGTCCTGATCGCGGCGATCATCGACTCCTGGTGGCCGTGCGCGGTGTCGATGACGAGGGTGTCGACCCCCGCGTCGAGCAGCTGCTTGGCCTTGCCCGCGACATCGCCGTTGATGCCGACGGCGGCGGCGATCCGCAGCCGGCCCCGCGCGTCGGTGGCGGGCGTGTAGAGCGTGGCGCGCAGGGCGCCCTTGCGGGTCAGGATGCCGGCGAGCCTGCCGTCCCGGTCGACGGCCGGGGCGTACCGGCGGTTGGCGGCGTCGAGGCGGTTGAATGCCTCGCGCGGTTCGATGTCCGCGTCGAGCAGCAGGAGGTCCTTCGACATGACCTCGGACAGCTGCGTGAAGCGGTCGACGCCGGAGAGGTCGGTGTCGGTGACCACACCGACCGGGCGCGCGTCCTCGTCGACGACGACACCCGCGTTGTGCGCCCGCTTGGGCAGCAGGGCCAGCGCGTCGGCGACGGTCTGGTGGGGGGCCAGGATGATCGGGGTGTCCAGCACGAGGTGGCGTCCCTTGACCCAGGACACGACCTCGGTGACGACCTCGATCGGAATGTCCTGCGGGATGACGACGAGGCCACCGCGACGGGCTACGGTCTCGGCCATCCGGCGCCCGGCGATCGCCGTCATGTTGGCGACGACGAGCGGGATGGTGGTGCCCGAGCCGTCCGGCGAGGTGAGGTCCACGGCCTGGCGGGATCCGACCGCGGAGCGGCTCGGCACCATGAAGACGTCGTCGTACGTCAGGTCGTACGGGGGCTGGATGTCGTTGAGGAAACGCACGTGCTGCACATCCCAGTCGATCAGAGGTGGCCCCCGGACAGGTCAGCCAGGGGGAAGAGCACGTACTTCATTGTCCCATGTCGACGGGTGTGAGCGGCCCGGACAGATCATCCAGGCCCGCCGCAAGGGGTTGGTCGGATCCTCCAAGCGCGAGGACGACGGACGCCGGCTCGACTGCGTCCCGCCGCCTCAGGAGGGGTGACCCGGTCGCCGCGGAAGGGGTGACCCGGCTGCCGGCCTGAGCGGCCACCGCGGTCACCGTGGTTACGCCGGTCACGCCGGTCACGCCGGTCACGCCGGTCACGGCCTGAACGACGACCCCGTCACCGCCGGAGCCGCCGCCGTCACCGCCGGAGCGAGCGTCCCGTCAACACCCGAGCGGCCTCCCCGTCGACACCGGAGCTGTCGGGGAGGCCGCTTCACCGCCGGGAAGGGCCGCCTACCGCCCGTACGGCCGCCCCGTCGTCACCGGCCGCTCAGGGCCCGTCCGGGTCCGCCCGGTTGAGGGCGGGACGCGGCGTCGGGCCCGCCGTCATCAGGTAGTCCGCGGCCGACGTGTCCGTCACCAGGCTGGTGACGAGACCCGAACGCAGCACCGCGTCGATCGCGGCCGCCTTGCGCTGCCCGCCCGCGATCGCGACGACCTCGGGGATACGGCGCAACTGGTCCGCCTTGACGGTGATGCACCGCTCGCCGAGGTCCCGGCCGACCCGGCGCCCCTCCGCGTCGAAGAGGTGCGCGGACATCTCGGCTGCGACGCCGAGGGACGCGTAGTGCCCGCGTTCCTCGTCGCTGAGCATGTCGTGCACCGTCGAGATGCCGGGCTCCCAGGAGCCGATGGAGACGCAGGCGACCGTGACCTTGTCGAAGTACTCGAAGGCACGGGCGAGCCCGGTCTGGTTGCGCAGCGCGGCCGCCGTGGCCGCGTCGGGCAGCAGCATCGGCGCGTAGATGGGGTGGGCGTCCCCGCCCGACACCTGGGCGGCCCGCCGCACCGCCTCCACCGATCCGCGCTCGGCGGTCCCGGCGTCGTACACCCCCGTCAGCTGCACCACCGTGCAGGGAGGCAGCCGGGAGAGTTCGGCCGCCATGTGGATGGTGGAGCGGCCCCACGCCAGGCCGAGGATGTCGCCCTCGTTGACCAGCTCGGCGAGCAGGTCCGCGGCGACCTCCCCGAGGTTCTCGGGGTCGGGCGACTCCTCGGCGTCGGCGGGGGACTCGACCACGACGGCGTGCCTGAGGCCGTAGCGGGCGCGCAGCGCGTCGGAGCGCTCCGCGTCCAGCTCGGCAGGGACGCGGATCTCGATCCTCACGAGATCCCGTTCGAGAGCGGTCTCCAGGACCCGGGCCACCTTGAAGCGGCTGACGCCGAACTCCTCGGCGATCTGGATCTTGGATTTGCCCTCGAGGTAGAAGCGGCGGGCCATGGCCGCCGCCTGGACCAGCTCAGCGGGCCCCATCCGCATGGCTGACCGGCCCGCCGACATACCCGACACGGCGATCTCCTCACTGCTGTTCACACTCTGGATTCGCCGTTCATCCTTGCAGATCCGGCGCACTTGATTTGCCCCGATGGGACGGCGTTCACGTTCCCTTGGTTCAGTGGTCGCACGCCCAGGAGGCACCGGCGGTCGCCGCCGCCGCCTGCGTGCGCAGGGCACGTACCGCCTCGGCCGGGTCGGACGCCCCGTAGACCGCCGATCCGGCGACGAAGACATCGGCGCCTGCCTCGGCGCACCGCTCGATGGTGGTGGCCGAGACGCCGCCGTCCACCTGAAGCCACAGCTCCAGGCCGTGCTTGCTGATCAACTCGCGGGTGCGGCGGATCTTCGGCAGCATGATGTCGAGGAACGACTGGCCGCCGAATCCCGGTTCGACGGTCATGATCAGCAGCATGTCCAGTTCGGGGAGCAGGTCCTCGTACGGCTCGATCGGCGTCGCGGGCTTGAGCGCCATGGAGGCCCGGGCGCCCTTGGCCCGGATCTCGCGGGCGAGCCGCACCGGCGCGGCGGCCGCCTCCACGTGGAAGGTGACCGAACCGGCTCCCGCTTCCACGTACTGCGGCGCCCACCGATCGACGTCCTCGATCATCAGATGGCAGTCCAGCGGCGTGTCCGTCGCCCGGGCCAGGGACTCTACGACCGGCACACCAAGCGTGAGGTTCGGTACGAAATGGTTGTCCATCACGTCGACGTGGAGCCAGTCGGCGCCTTCCACCGCCTTTGCCTCCTGGGCAAGGCGGGCGAAGTCGGCGGACAGGATGCTGGGGTTGATCTGCGGGGCCATGCCCCAAGACTGCCATGCCCGGCGCCGGTTGCTCCCCCCGGTCCGTACCCGGACCGGTCCGCGGGGGTCCGGGTCCGTCGTGCCGATGTCGCGCCATGGCCGGACATGCCGTGCCGGGCGGCCCACCGGCCCGGGACACGACTGCGGGGGTGGCCGTGACGGCGGGGAGGGAACGCCGGGTGCGCAGGGGAGCCATCGGGTTCGTGTGCGGACGGCGCAGCAAGTGGCTGATCGTCGGACTGTGGCTGGTGCTGCTCGTGGTCGCGGCGCCGCTCGCGACGAAACTGACCGGCGCCCAGGACAACGACGCGGCTTCCTGGCTGCCCGGCACCGCCGAGTCCACCCAGGTCCTGGACGCCTCGGAGGGCTTCAGGCCCGAGCAGATCCCCGCCGTCGTCGTGTACGCGCGCGACGGCGGCCTCACCGCGCAGGACAAGCAGCGGATCACCGAGGACGTCCGCGACATCAAGGCGCTCACCGCCCACGGCGTGCGCGGCGCCGAGACCCGCGGCCCCCTCTACAACGACCGGGCGGCGCCCGCTGCCGCCGAGATCTTCGTGCCGATCACCATGGACGAGAAGGGATGGGAGCGCATCGCGCCGGCCGTCGACTCGATCCGGGCCGAGACCGGCGAGGGCGGCGACGGACTGGCCGTGCACATCACCGGGCCCGGCGGCACCTCCGCCGACTTCTCCGCGGCCTTCGAGGGCATCGACTCGACCCTGCTGTTCTCCGCGATGGCGGTCGTGATCGTGATGCTGCTGCTCACGTACCGCAGCCTCACGCTGATCTTCGTCCCGCTGATCGCGGTGGTCGTCGCGCTGTTCACCTCCCAGGCGCTGATCTACCTGCTGGCCGAGCACGCCGGTCTCACCGTGAACGGGCAGAGCGCCGGAATCCTCACGGTCCTCGTCTTCGGAGCGGGCACGGACTACGCGCTGCTGCTGGTCGCCCGCTACCGGGAGGAGCTGCGCCGCCACGAGGACCGCCACGAGGCGATGGCCCTGGCCCTGAACCGGGCGGGTCCCGCGGTGCTCGCCTCGGGTGCCACGGTCGTCCTCGGCATGCTGGTGCTGCTGGCCGCCGAGATGAACTCGACCCGCGGTCTCGGCCCGGTGGCCGCGATCGGCGTCGCCGTCGCCCTCCTCGCCATGATCACGCTGTTCCCCGCCCTGCTGCTGGTCTTCGGCCGCTGGGTCTTCTGGCCGTCCGTCCCGCACTTCGGTTCCGCCGACCCGACGTCGCACGGCGTCTGGGCCCGCATGGGCCGCCGTATCTCCCGCGGTCCGCGCGCCGTCTGGGCCGGCACCGCCCTCGCGCTCGCGGTGCTCTCCCTCGGTCTGCTGCAGCTGCGCGCCGAGGGCATCGGCAACGCGGACGCCTTCACCGGGAAACCGGACTCGATCGCCGGCCAGGAGGTGTCCGCGCGGTACTTCCCGGCAGGGAGCGGCGACCCCCTGGTGATCGTGGCGGACGAGACCAGGAACGCCGAGGTGCGCGGCGCGGTCGCGCGCACGGAGGGGGTGGTGCCCGGCAGCATCACCGTGCCCGCCGGGACCGCGGCGTCGCACGACGGCAGGGTCCTCTTCGAGGCGACGATGTCCGCCCCGTCCGACAGCGAGGCGGCGAAGCAGACGGTCGAACGGGTACGGGACGCCGTGCACGCCGTACCGGGCGCCGACGCGCAGGTGGGAGGCGGCACCGCGGCCCTGCTCGACATGGACGCGGCCACGACCCACGACAACCTGGTGATCATCCCGGCGGTCCTGCTGGTCGTCCTGCTGATCCTGATGCTGCTGCTGCGCGCGGTGGTGGCGCCCCTGCTGCTGATCGGGACCGTCGTGCTGTCCTTCGCGGCGGCGCTCGGGGCCAGCGCGCTCGCCTTCCGCCACCTCTTCGACTACGCGGGCGAGTCGACGGACTTCCCGCTGTTCGTCTTCGTCTTCCTCGTGGCTCTCGGCATCGACTACAACATCTTCCTGAGCACCCGCATCCGCGAGGAGGCGGCCCGCCTGGGCACCCGCGCGGGCGTCGTGACCGGACTCGCCGCGACCGGCGCGGTCATCACCTCGGCGGGCCTGGTCCTCGCGGGCACGTTCGCCGCGCTCGGCACCCTGCCGATGGTCGCCTTCGCCGAGATCGGCTTCGCGGTCGCCCTGGGCGTCCTGCTGGACACCTTCATCGTCCGCTCGGTCCTGGTGACGTCCCTGTTCCTGGACGTCGGCCCGAAGGTGTGGTGGCCGCACCGCCTGGCCCGGGAGGACCCCGGGAACCCTCCGCCGCCGGCTCCCGGGGAACCGGCGTCACGACCGGACGGCTGACCGCACGGGAGGGGGCACGGGAAAGGGGCTGCCGGTCACGCCGTCCGGCGGATCAGGGCCAGATACATGGCGTCCGTCCCGTGCAGATGCGGCCACAGCTGTACGTCGGGGCCGTCGCCGAGCGCAGGTACGTCCGGCAGGAGCGGGCGGGCGTCGAGCAGCTCGGCGGAGCCGTCGTAGTGCTTGAGCACGTCGTCGACGACCGCGCGGGTCTCGGCGAGGTGCGGCGAGCAGGTCGCGTAGCCGACGACGCCACCGATCCGTACGGAGTCGAGCGCCGTGCGCAGCAGCCCGCGCTGCAGCGGCGCGAAGCCCTCCAGGTCCGCGGGGCGGCGCCGCCAGCGGGCCTCGGGACGGCGGCGCAGGGCACCGAGCCCCGTACAGGGCACGTCCATCAGTACGCGGTCGAAGGTGCCGGGGCGCCACGGCGGGCGGGTGCCGTCGGCCGTGACGACCTGGTACGGCCCGGGGTTGCCGGCGAGTGCCCTGGCGACGAGACCGGCCCGGTGCGGCTGCTTCTCGGCGGCGAGCAGCACGGCCCCGCGTTGGGCGGCGAGCCCGGCGAGCATGGCCGCCTTGCCGCCGGGACCGGCGCAGCCGTCGAGCCACTTCTCGTCGGGCCCGTCGAGCGGCGCGTTCGCCAGGGCGAGTGCCACCAGCTGGCTGCCCTCGTCCTGGACGCCGGCGCGCCCCTCGCGCACGGCGTCGATGGCCCCGGGCTCGCCGCCCTCGGTGAGCCGCACGGCGTACGGCGACCAGCGGCCCGGCAGCGCGTTCTCCTCGCCGAGCGCGTCGAGGAGTTCACCGGCGCTGGAACGGCCGGGCCGGGCGACGAGGGTGACCTCGGGCCGTTCGTTGTCGGCCTCCAGCAGGTCCTCGATGCCTGCGCGGCCACCCCCGAGGGCGTCCCACAGGGCGGAGACGATCCAGCGGGGATGCGAGTGCACCACCGCGAGGTGGGCCTCCGCGTCGTCGTCGTAGGGCGGCGCGACCCGCTCGAGCCAGGCGTCGAGATCGTCCTGGGCGATCTTGCGCAGCACGGCGTTGACGAACTTCGCCCGCCCGTCGCCGAGCACGACCCGGGCCAGCTCCACGGAGGCGGAGACGGCGGCGTGCGTCGGGATCCGGGTGCCGAGCAGCTGGTGGGCTCCGAGGCTGAGCACGTCGAGGACCGGGGGGTCGACCTCCCGCAGCGGCCGGTCGACGCAGGCCGCGATGACGGCGTCGTACGTGCCCTGCCGGCGCAGCGTCCCGTACACCAGCTCGGTCGCGAGCGCCGCGTCCCGCCCGTCGAAGCCGCCCTTCTCCCGGGCCTTGCGCAGCAGCGGCGGCAGGACGAGGTTCGCGTACGCGTCCCGCTCGTCCACCGCGCGCAGCGCCTCGAAGGCGAGGATGCGCACGGGGTCCTTCTGAGGACGACGGTAGGGCTTGCCCGGCCTGCTCGGCCGACGGGACTGCTCACTCACGGGAAAGGTGCTCCGGATCCGGGAAAAGGTGCGCCTCTCAGCGTACGCCGCACGAAGCACCGGGACTTCGGCCGCCTCCCCCGGCCGCCCGCCTCGCGTCAGGACCCGAGCCGCTCCCCGGAGGGGATGCGGACCCCGCGGGCCCAGTCCGCGGCGCGCATCGGCTTCTTGCCCTGCGCCTGGACCCAGAGCAGTTCGACGGCGTACGAGCCGGTGCCGACGTGCACGTTGTTCTTGCCCACGGCGAGCTCACCGGGGGCCAGGTCCGTGCGCTCCAGGGCCGGCGCCACCTGGATCAGCTTGAGGCGCTCGCCGCGGAACAGGGTCCACGCGCCGGGTGCGGGAGTGCAGCCACGGACGACCCGGTCGACGCGCAGAGCCGGTGCGGACCAGTCGACGTGCGCGTTCTCGACGGTGATCTTCGGGGCCACGGTGACGCCGTCGGCGGGCTGCGGTACGGCCTTGAGGGCGCCGTCCTCGATCCCGTCCATGGTCGCGGCGAGCAGCCCGGACCCGGCGAAGGCGAGCCGCGTGAGCAGGTCCCCGCTGGTGTCGGTGGGGCGGATCTCCTCGGTGACGGTGCCGTAGACGGGTCCGGAGTCCAGCCCCTCCTCGATCAGGAAGGTGGACGCGCCGGTGATCTCGTCACCGGCCATGATGGCGTGCTGCACGGGGGCGGCACCCCGCCAGGCCGGCAGCAGCGAGAAGTGCAGGTTGACCCAGCCGTGTGCCGGGATGTCCAGCGCGACCCGGGGCAACAGGGCGCCGTACGCCACCACGGGGCAGCAGTCGGGCGCGATCTCCCTGAGGCGCGCCAGGAACTCCTCGTCCCGCGGCTTCGCCGGCTTGAGCACCTCGATGCCGGCGTCCGCCGCTCGCTCGGCGACGGGGCTCGCGACGAGCCTGCGGCCCCGCCCGGCCGGCGCGTCGGGCCGCGTCACGACGGCGGCGACCTCGTGCCGCCCGGAGGCGAGCAGGGCGTCCAGGGCGGGAACGGCGACCTCGGGGGTACCTGCGAAGACGAGCTTCATGGGTGGCGGCTGGCCTCTCGGGCGGAAGTTCGGAACGGCCCGCACGTTGCCGGCGAAAGCGGTGCGGTGCGGGGCGGCGCACCAGTCTATGAGCCCGGCCGCCACCGGGTGCGGCGAACCCCCGTCCGCCGGTCGCACGGCCCCGCGGGGCGGGGGCGAACCCCCGTCCGCCGGTCGTACGGCCCCGCGGGGCGGCGGGCCCCGGAGGCGGTACCCCGCCCCAGGGGGCGTGCGTCGCGGTGCGCGCCCCGTGCATATGCCCCTACGCCCCTACAGCGTGACCACTCACCCCGTAACGCGTTGTCAAGAAAGAGTTGACCCCAGGGGCCGCGGTCGTGGCCCTCTTCCTTTTCTGCTCCGCCGGTTCGAGAGGCTTGTTCATGGCCGACCACGCAACCCACGACGCCCAGGCTCGGGCCAGCCTGCACTTGCTGGTGCGGGACATCGAGCGGGTCCGCCGGCAGGTGGACGCACTGCGCACGCTCACCGCCCAGCTGGGCAACGTCTACCGTCCGCGCCGCTCCGGCCCGTCCACGGGCTTCGTCGTCTACGGACGCGCCCCCGCACCGACCGTCCGGCTCGCCCAGGAGCTGCGGGACAGCGTCGAGACGCTGGTGACGGCCGCCGTGGACTTCGACCGCTCGCTGGGCTTCTCGTGGGACGCGGTGGGCTCCGCGCTCGGCGTCACCAAGCAGGCGGTGCACCGGCGGTACGGTGCCCGGCGCGCCGCGGCCCAGGCAGCGGCGGAGGCCGAGCGCGCGACCGAGCCGTCGACCGCCCGCACGGTCGCCGTCACCACCGGCATCCCCTCCGTGCCCACGGTGCCCGCGGCCCGCTCGATGCCGACCCAGCCGACGGCGGGCAGCTCCACCCTCCGCGAAGAGGTCAGGCCGACGGCCTTCCCGAGCCCGCGCAACGGCTGACCCCGCCGCCTCCCGGCCCGCTCCCGGGAGGCACCCCCGCCTCCGGACACGTGCCCGGACCGAGCGCCCGGCCACGGGAGCACCGGCCCCTCCCGCCCGCCGCGGGACTGCCGGCCCCGGACTCCCCGGTGGCCGACCCACTCCGCCACCCGTGCGCTGTCCCGACCACCGACCTGGCGGTACCCGCCCTCCGGTCCGTGCGCCGGCCGCCCGTCAGCCCTCGCCCGCGACGCCCGGCCGCTGTCGGCCCGGCAGCGGCGCGACGCCGGCGGCGCTCGCCAGGAAGGTTGCCGCAGACGCCCGCGGCCGGCACGGCGACCAGCCCCGGCGGTCGGTGTCGCGTCCCGCAGACGGCCCTTGCGCCAACGCCGCACAGCGGTCGACGGAGACACGGACAAAACGGCACCGGCACCGACACCGACACCCACAGACCGCCTCGGCGTCGGCGTTCAGCCGATGTCCAGCGGGTCGATCCGGATCCGTACGGGCTCGCTGCCGCCACGAGCCATCCGTGCCGCCTGCGCGGTCTTCAGCGCGGTGGCCAGCGCCGCACCACTGCCCGGGGGGACCCGGATCAGCACCCGCTCCCAGTGCTCGCCGGGAGGCGGCCCCCCGACCCGCCGCGGACGCCCCGCCTGGGTGAAGGGCACCGGAACGGGCCCCAACACCTCGGCGTCACCCGGGAGTCGCACACCGGCGAGAAAGCCGGCCAGGCCCTCGGCCGTCCCGGAGACCGCGGCCATCCGGGACACCGGCGGAAAGCCGAGCTCGGCCCGCTCGGCGAGTTCACGCACCGCGTGCCCCACGGGGTCCCACCGGACAAGTGCCTGCACGGGCCGCAGCGTCGGCTCGGCCACGACGACCACCGTCCCGCCGTCCCCCTGGGGCCGGACGAGGGCCGCCGCTCCTGTCCACCGCCGGAGTGCGTCCTCACCGGCCCGCAGGTCGGGCCGGCCGAGCATGGCCCACCCGTCGAGCAGCAGCGCGGCCGCGTACCCGCCCTCGGCGACGGGCTCGGCGCCGGGCGTGCTCACCACGAGCGCGGGCGCCCCGGACACCGTGTCGAGGACCTGCTCCCGCCCCGACGTCCGGACCGGAACGGCCGGAAACGCCCGCCCCAGCTCCTCGGCCGTCCGCCGCGCCCCCACCACCTGAGCCCGCAGCCGGAACCCCCCGCACTCGGGACAGTGCCACGCGGCCTCCTCCCGGCCGCACCACCCGCACCGCAGGGCCGCGGCCTCCTGAGCCTCCAGCGGCCCGGCGCAGTGCCGGCACCGCGCGGGCGCCCGGCACTGCGCGCAGGCCATCCGCGGCACGTACCCGCGGCGCGGCACCTGCACGAGGACGGGGCCGTGCCGCAGCCCCTCGCGGGCGACCTGCCAGGCGAGGGTGGGCAGCCGTGCGGCCCGCGCGGCCTCGTCACGGGCGAGGTCCCCGTCCCCCACCGTGCGCACGAGGGGCGCGCTCGCCCGTACCTGGTCCCGCTCGGCGGCCAGCGGCAGCGCCCAGCCGCTCTCGACGAGCTGCGCGGCCTCCACCGTGCAGCTCCAGCTCCCCAGCAGGAAGCCGCACCTGTCGCGGGCGGCCCGCAGCTCCAGCACCTCCCGCACGTGCGGGAAGGGCGCGTTGTCGTCGCCGTGCGCCGCATCACCGTCGTCCCAGACGACCACGAGCCCGAGATCCCGTACGGGCGCGAACATGGCGGCCCGGGTCCCCACCACGGCACGCACCGCCCCCCGTCGGACGGCGAGCCACTCCCGGTACCGCCGCTCCTGGCCGGCGTCGGCGGTCAGCACCGCGTGCTGCCCCTCCCCCAGCAGGGCGGTCAGCGCCGCGTCCACCCGCGCGGCGGGCCGCCCGGCCGGTACGACGACCAGGGCCCCCCGTCCGGAGGCGAGCGTCGCCCCCACCGCCCGCGCGATCTCGTCGGCCCACTGCGGCCCGGGCAGCGCGGTCCACACGGCGCGAGGTGCCCCGCCCGCGGCGAGGGCACCGAGGAACTCCGCACCCCGCCCGTACCGCGTCCAGGTCCCCGGGTCCGGGGCGGCAGGCGGGGGCGGTGGCTCGGGCAGTACGGCCGCCTCCGCGCGGGCGTGCCGGGGCGGCACCGCCAGCTGCAGCACGTCCGCGAGACTGCCCGCGTAGCGGTCGGCGACGGCCCGGGCGAGGCCGAGCAGGTCGGGCCCGAGGACCGGCTCCGGCGACACCACCTGGGCCAGCGCGGCGAGCGGGCCCGAGTAGTCCGACTCGGCGACCCGCTCGACGAGGAACCCGTCGATCAGACTGCCGCCCTCGCGCCGCCCGCCGCGCACCTGGCGCCCCCCGGCGCCGAACCGGACCCGCACCCGCACCCCGGGCCGGGCGATCTCGTCAAGCTCCTTCGGCACGGCATAGTCGAAGTACCGGTCCAGGTGCAGCACGCCCTTGTCGACGACGACGCGTGCGACGGGAAGCTCCTCCGCCAGGGCGGCCCCCCGCCAGGTCCGCGGCTTCGCCTTCGGCACCTCGGCCTTGCGCACGGCGTCCCGGACCAGCGCAAGCTGCTCGGGCGGCGCTCCGTCCGCCACCCCGTCCGCCCGCCCGTTCTCGCTGCTCACGCCTGCATTCCTACCAGACCCCACCGACACCGCCGCCACGTCCCGGACACCCCCCGGACCCGTCCGGCGCCGCGCCCGTGACACACGAAGGCCCGGCCTCCCGAAGGAAACCGGGCCTCGTGACCGTGCGGGTGCGGGCTACAGCCCCGCGGCCTTGCGCAGCGCGTCCACCCGGTCCGTGCGCTCCCACGTGAAGTCGGGCAGCTCGCGGCCGAAGTGGCCGTACGCGGCGGTCTGGGAGTAGATCGGGCGCAGCAGGTCGAGGTCGCGGATGATGGCCGCCGGGCGGAGGTCGAAGACCTCGGTGATGGCGGTCTCGATGCGCTCGGCGTCGACCTTGGCGGTGCCGAAGGTCTCGACGAAGAGGCCGACGGGCTCGGCCTTGCCGATGGCGTAGGCGACCTGGACCTCGCAGCGGGTGGCCAGACCCGCGGCGACCACGTTCTTCGCGACCCAGCGCATCGCGTACGCGGCGGAACGGTCGACCTTGGACGGGTCCTTGCCGGAGAAGGCGCCGCCGCCGTGGCGGGCCATGCCGCCGTACGTGTCGATGATGATCTTTCGGCCGGTGAGGCCGGCGTCGCCCATCGGGCCGCCGATCTCGAAACGGCCGGTCGGGTTCACCAGGAGGCGGTAGCCCTCGGTGTCCAGCTTGATGCCGTCGTCCAGGAGTGCCTTGAGCTCCGGCTCCACGACGAACTCGCGGATGTCGGGGGCGAGCAGCGAGTCCAGGTCGATGTCCGAGGCGTGCTGGGAGGAGACCACGACGGTGTCCAGGCGGACCGCCTTGTCGCCGTCGTACTCGATGGTGACCTGGGTCTTGCCGTCGGGGCGGAGGTAGGGGATCGTCCCGTTCTTGCGCACCTCGGACAGCCGCCGGGAGAGGCGGTGCGCGAGGTGGATGGGGAGCGGCATCAGGTTCGGCGTCTCGTCCGTCGCGTAACCGAACATCAGGCCCTGGTCGCCCGCGCCCTGCCGGTCCAGCTCGTCGTCGTCGCCCTCGACCCGGTTCTCGTACGCCGTGTCGACGCCCTGCGCGATGTCGGGGGACTGCGAGCCGATGGACACGGAGACGCCGCAGGACGCGCCGTCGAAGCCCTTCTTGGAGGAGTCGTAACCGATCTCGAGGATCTTGTCGCGGACCAGCTGGGCGATCGGCGCGTACGCCTTGGTCGTGACCTCCCCGGCCACGTGCACCAGGCCGGTCGTGATCAGCGTCTCCACGGCGACCCGGGACTTCGGGTCCTCCCGCAGAAGGGCATCGAGAATGGTGTCGCTGATCTGGTCAGCGATCTTGTCGGGGTGACCCTCGGTGACGGACTCCGAGGTGAACAGGCGACGGGACACAACGCTCCCTGTGGTTGCAGCGGCTGCTGGCTGATCATTGTTGGACGGGACGGGGGCTGCGCCCGGCGTCGTCCGAGAACAGTTTATCGGTCGCGCTCGTCCGCGGGCCCACCCGTCTCGCCTCTCGGGAGCGCTGTGACCTGCGGCACGGGCATTCTGCCCGCTGTGGATCGCTCTCCGCCAGGGTCGCCACGCCGAATTCGGGGTGGCGTGCGGTACCGGAGGGAGCTATTGAGACAGTCGGCCGAGTCGTTCGGCCGCCAGGTCCCACACGGTATCGGCCAGGGCCTCTTTGGGCCCGTGGGGCACCGGGGTCTCACTGCCGTCCGCGCCGAGCACCACGGCCTCGTTCTCCTCGGAGCCGAAGGTCTTGCGCTCCCCCACCTCGTTCACCACGAGGAGGTCGCAGCCCTTGCGCTCCAGCTTCCTCCGGCCGTTGGCGAGGACGTCGTCCGTCTCGGCCGCGAAGCCCACAACCACCTGGCCCGCGCGGGCGCGGTCGGCGGAGATCTCGGCGAGGACGTCCGGGTTGCGGACCAGGACGACCGGTTCGGGCTCCTGTCCGTCCTTCTTCTTGATCTTCCCGGCCGCGTAGGCCGCGGGGCGGAAGTCGGCCACCGCCGCGGCCATCACCACGACGTCGGCGTCGGCGGCCGCCTTCAGCACGGCCTCGCGCAGCTGCACGGCGGTCCCCACCTGGACGACGTCCACTCCCGCGGGGTCCGGCAGCCCGGTGTTCGCGGAGACGAGCGTGACCCTGGCGCCGCGCGCCGCCGCGGTGCGGGCGAGGGCGTACCCCTGCTTGCCCGAGGAGCGGTTGCCGAGGAAGCGGACGGGGTCGAGCGGCTCGCGCGTGCCGCCCGCGCTCACGACGACGTGCCGGCCGGCGAGGTCGGGCTCGGTCACACCGCGGGCGAGGACCCGACGGCAGACCTCGAAGATCTCCGTCGGGTCGGGCAGCCGGCCCTTGCCGGTGTCGACGCCGGTGAGGCGGCCGACGGCCGGCTCGATCACGACGGCTCCCCGGCGGCGCAGCGTGGCCACGTTCTCCCGGGTGGCCGGGTGCTCCCACATCTCGGTGTGCATGGCGGGGGCGAGGACGACCGGGCAGCGGGCGGTGAGCAGGGTGTTCGTGAGGAGGTCGTCGGCGAGGCCGTGGGCGGCCCTGGCGAGCATGTCGGCGGTGGCGGGCGCGACGACCACCAGGTCGGCGTCCTGTCCGATGCGGACGTGCGGGACCTCGTGGACGTCGGACCAGACCTCGGTCGAGACGGGGTGGCCGGAGAGCGCGGACCAGGTGGCGGCGCCGACGAAGTGCAGGGCGGACGCGGTCGGCACGACCCGCACGTCGTGGCCCGACTCCGTCAGCCTGCGCAGCAGCTCGCAGGCCTTGTACGCGGCGATGCCGCCGCTGACGCCCAGAACGACCTTCGGCTTGCCCACCAGGGTCTCCCCGCACTCGGAAAACGTTCGACGCACTCGGAGGAGTACGACTCCATGCTGCATCACCGCGCGGGGACGGCTGAGGCGCCCCCGACACACCTCAGGCCCGGCAGTCGCGCTGCCGGGCCTGGGATGAGCGAACGGACGGTCAGGTCGCGGGGCCCTCGACGGCCTCGGACGTGAGAAGACCCGCGTTGATCTCGCGCAGGGCGATCGAGAGCGGCTTCTCGTGGACGTGGGTGTCCACGAGGGGACCGACGTACTCGAGGAGACCCTCGCCGAGCTGCGAGTAGTAAGCGTTGATCTGACGGGCGCGCTTGGCGGCGTAGATCACCAGGCTGTACTTCGAGTCGGTGGCCTCGAGGAGCTCGTCGATCGGAGGGTTGATGATGCCCTCGGGAGCGGTGATGGAAGAGGACACGCTCTGCCTTCCGAAAGGTGGGATGAGATCAGTGAAGATCACACAACGTTCATCAAGGCTAGCAGCTCGCGCGCCACGTCCTCGACGGAGGTGTTGACCAGGGTGACGTCGAACTCGGACTCGGCCGCCAGTTCGATCTTCGCCGCGGCCAGGCGGCGCTCGATCACCTCGGGCGGTTCGGTGCCGCGTCCGGTGAGCCTGCGCACCAGCTCCTCCCAGGAGGGCGGGGCCAGGAACACCAGTTGGGCGTCCGGCATGGACTCGCGGACCTGTCGGGCTCCCTGGAGGTCGATCTCCAGGAGGACCGCCTCGCCCGCCTCCAGCCTCTCCAGCACGGCGGCCCGCGGAGTGCCGTAGCGGTTGCCGGCGAACTCGGCCCACTCGAGCAGCTCGCCGTTGGCGATCAGCTTGTCCATCTCGTCGTCGGTGACGAAGAAGTAATGGACCCCGTGCTTCTCACCGGGGCGGGGCTTGCGGGTCGTCGCCGACACCGAGAGCCAGACTCCGGGGTGTGCCTTGCGCATATGAGCGACGACCGTGCTCTTGCCGACCCCGGAGGGGCCGGAGAGCACGGTCAGCCGCGAACGTTCACTCATGCAGCGATTATCCAGGTTCTCAGGAGTGCCTGAGAACGTCAGCCGGCAGTGCTGCCGAACTCGCGCTCCAGGGAGGCGATCTGGTTGGAGCCGAGACCCCGCACTCGGCGGCTCTCGGAGATGCCGAGCCGCTCCATGATCTGCTTGGCGCGGACCTTGCCCACGCCCGGCAGGGACTCCAGGAGAGCGGAGACCTTCATCTTGCCGATGACATCGTTCTCCTGACCCTGCTTGATGACCTCGTGGAGCGAGGCGCCGGAGTGCTTGAGTCGATTCTTGACCTCGGCCCGCTCCCGGCGAGCCGCGGCGGCCTTTTCGAGCGCGGCTGCGCGCTGTTCAGGGGTAAGGGGCGGAAGAGCCACGCCTACGTCACCTCGGATGTCAACTGTCGGATACGGACCGGTGCGGAACCTAGTGCCCCACACCTGGGGAGTTATGGGCAACACGCTCGCCCGATCTCCCCCGCCTGCCTTTGTGGAATGCGGGAGGAGCTCCCACTCGACGGAGACTAGCGGGCAAGTCCGCCGGAGTCAGCGAGAACAGCGGAAAAGTCCTGGTCAGCCTCCGTCGGGCCCGGCATTCCCGACATTACGCCCCGAATTTGAGGATGCATCCAGACGCGGGACCCCCCTCGAGCCGCTCAGACGGTCGCCACGGCCGCCCTGATCTCCTCGGCGAAGCGCTCCGCGGACCCCCGCAGGGCGCTCACATCGGGACCGTGGCGCAGCACACCCCGGCTCACGTTCGGCACGACCTGACGCACGGCCGCGCCGAAGACGCCCGGGAGACCGGCCGGCGTGGCCCCCTGGGCGCCGATGCCGGGCGCGAGGAGCGGGCCGTTGATGTCCAGGTCGTACGAGGACAGATCACCGAGCGTGGCACCGACGACCGCCCCGAAGGATCCCAGCGGCGTCTCTCCCGCGTTCTCGGCGGCGAGGTGGGCCAGCATGGTCGCGCCGACGTCCCGGCCGTCGGTACGGACCGCGTGCTGCACCTCGCCGCCCTCCGGGTTGGAGGTGAGGGCCAGGACGAACAGCCCGGCACCGTTCTCGCGCGCCAGCTCCACGGCCGGCTGCAGCGAGCCGTAGCCGAGGTACGGGGACACGGTGAGGGCGTCGGAGAAGAGCGGGGCGTCCTTGCGCAGGAAGGTCTCCGCGTACGCGGCCATGGTCGAGCCGATGTCGCCGCGCTTGGCGTCCATCACGACCAGGGCCCCGGCGGCCCGCGCCTCCTCGACCGACTTCTCCAGGACGGCGACGCCGCGCGACCCGAAGCGCTCGAAGAACGCGCTCTGCGGCTTCAGGACGGCGACCCGGTCGGCCAGGGCCTCCACGACGGTGCGGCTGAACCGCTCCAGGCCCGCGACGTCGTCGTTCAGTCCCCAGTCGGTGAGCAGCGAGACGTGCGGGTCGATACCGACGCACAGGGGGCCACGGTCGTCCATGGCCCGGCGCAGACGTGCGCCGAAGGGCTCCAGGGTCATGCGGACTTCCTCACGTCGGCGCCGACGGCGTCGGCGAGGGTGGCGTACGGGCTCGTCCGCAGCCGCGCGGCGAGACCCTTGTGGACGGCGCGCCCCCAGAAGGGGCCCTCGTAGATGAAGGCGCTGTATCCCTGGACCAGGGTGGCGCCGGCCAGGATGCGCTGCCAGGCGTCCTCGGCGCTCTCGATGCCGCCGACGCCCACCAGGGTGATCCGGTCGCCCACGCGCGCGTAGAGGCGGCGCAGCACCTCCAGGGAGCGTTCCTTCAGCGGGGCGCCGGACAGTCCGCCGGTCTCCTCGACGAGGGCGGGGCCGGACCGCAGGCCGAGTCCCTCGCGCGCGATGGTGGTGTTCGTGGCGATGATGCCGTCCAGACCGAGTTCGACGGCGAGGTCGGCGACGGCGTCGACGTCCTCGTCCGCCAGGTCCGGCGCGATCTTGACCAGGAGCGGCACGCGGCGGTCGGTGACCGTCCGGTCGGCGGCCTCGCGGACGGCGGTCAGCAGCGGGCGCAGCGCCTCGGTGGCCTGGAGGTTGCGCAGGCCGGGCGTGTTCGGCGACGAGACGTTGACGACCAGGTAGTCGGCGTGCCGGGCGAGCCGCTCGGCCGACTTCACGTAGTCGCCGACGGCCTCGGCCTCGGGGACGGCCTTGGTCTTGCCGATGTTGACGCCCACGACGGTCCGGAAGACGGGCGTGCGGCGGGCCAGTCGCTTGGCGACGGCCGCCGAGCCGTCGTTGTTGAAGCCCATGCGGTTGATGAGCGCCCGGTCCGGCACGAGCCGGAACAGACGCTTGCGCGGATTGCCGGGCTGCGGTTCGCCGGTGACCGTGCCGATCTCGACGTGGTCGAAGCCGAGCATCGACATGCCGTCGACGGCCACCGCGTTCTTGTCGAAGCCGGCGGCCAGGCCGAAGGGCCCGTGCATGCGCAGGCCGAACGCCTCGGTGCGCAGTTCCTCGTACCGCGGGGCGAGCGCGGCGGCGACGAAGGTCCGCAGGCCGGGCACGCGGACGGCGAGACGGATCCAGCGGAAGGCCAGGTGGTGCGCCTGCTCCGGGTCCATGCGCCGGAAGACCAGACGGAAGAAGAGTTTGTACATGTGTCAGTGTCCTCATGAAGAGGGGGACACCGTTTCCGGTGTCCCCCTCGGGCTGCTAGTCGCGGGCCGCGATCAGATGCTCGGCGTGTTCCTGGAGTGAGCGCACGCCCACGTCGCCGCGGTTGAGCGCGTCGATGCCCTGGACGGCGGCGGCGAGGGCCTGGACCGTCGTCAGACACGGGACGGACCGTGCCACGGCCGCCGTACGGATCTCGTAGCCGTCGAGGCGGCCGCCGGTGCCGTACGGGGTGTTGACGATGAGGTCGACCTGGCCGTCGTGGATGAGCTGGACGATGGTCTTCTCGCCGTTCGGACCCTCGCCCTCGCTCTGCTTGCGCACGACGGTGGCGTTGAGGCCGTTGCGCTTCAGCACCTCGGCCGTGCCGGACGTGGCGAGCAGTTCGAAGCCGTGGGCGACGAGTTCACGCGCCGGGAAGATCATCGAGCGCTTGTCGCGGTTGGCCACCGAGATGAAGGCACGGCCCTTGGTGGGCAGCGGCCCGTACGCGCCGGCCTGGGACTTGGCGTACGCGGTGCCGAACACCGAGTCGATGCCCATGACCTCGCCGGTGGAGCGCATCTCCGGGCCGAGGACGGTGTCCACGCCCCGGCCGTGGATGTCGCGGAAGCGCGACCACGGCATGACGGCCTCCTTGACGGAGATCGGCGCGTCGAGCGGCAGGGTGCCGCCGTCGCCGTTCGCGGGCAGCAGCCCCTCCGCGCGCAGCTCGGCCACGGTCGCGCCGAGCGAGATGCGGGCGGCGGCCTTGGCCAGCGGCACGGCGGTCGCCTTCGAGGTGAAGGGGACCGTGCGGGAGGCGCGCGGGTTGGCTTCGAGGACGTAGAGGATGTCCCCGGCCATGGCGAACTGGATGTTGATCAGTCCGCGGACGCCGACGCCCTTGGCGATGGCCTCGGTGGAGGCGCGCAGCCGCTTGATGTCGAAGCCGCCGAGGGTGATCGGGGGCAGGGCGCACGCCGAGTCGCCGGAGTGGATGCCGGCCTCCTCGATGTGCTCCATGACGCCGCCGAGGTAGAGCTCCTCGCCGTCGTACAGGGCGTCGACGTCGATCTCGATGGCGTCGTCGAGGAAACGGTCGACGAGGACCGGCCGGGAGGGGCTGATCTCGGTGGACTCGGCGATGTACGACTCGAGGCGCGTCTCGTCGTACACGATCTCCATGCCGCGTCCGCCGAGGACGTACGACGGCCGGACGAGGACCGGGTAGCCGATCTCGTCGGCGATGGCCTTGGCGCCCGCGAAGGTGGTGGCGGTGCCGTGCTTGGGGGCCGGGAGGCCGGCCTCCGCGAGGACGCGGCCGAACGCGCCGCGGTCCTCGGCGGCGTGGATCGCCTCGGGCGAGGTGCCGACGACCGGTACCCCGTTGTCCTTGAGCGCCTGCGCGAGGCCGAGCGGGGTCTGGCCGCCGAGCTGCACCACCACACCGGCGATCGGGCCCGCGAGGGACTCCGCGTGGACGATCTCCAGCACGTCCTCGAGCGTCAGCGGCTCGAAGTACAGGCGGTCGGAGGTGTCGTAGTCGGTGGAGACGGTCTCGGGGTTGCAGTTGACCATCACGGTCTCGTAGCCGGCCTCGCTGAGGGCGAAGGAGGCGTGGACGCAGGAGTAGTCGAACTCGATGCCCTGGCCGATGCGGTTGGGCCCGGAGCCGAGGATGACGACCGCGGGCTTCTCGCGGGGCGCGACTTCGGTCTCCTCGTCGTAGGAGGAGTAGAAGTACGGCGTCTTCGCGGCGAACTCGGCGGCGCAGGTGTCGACCGTCTTGTAGACCGGGCGGACGCCGAGGGCGTGCCGGACCTCGCGGACGACGTCCTCGCGCAGGCCGCGGATCTCGGCGATCTGGACGTCGGAGAAGCCGTGGCGCTTGGCCTCGGCCAGCAGGTCCTGGTCGAGCCGGTCGGCGGCGGCCAGCTCGTCCGCGATCTCCTTGATCAGGAACATCTGGTCCACGAACCACGGGTCGATCTTCGTCGCGTCGAAGACCTCCTCCTGGGTGGCTCCGGCGCGGATGGCCTGCATGACGGTGTTGATGCGCCCGTCGGTCGGCCGGACGGCCTCTTCGAGGAGCTGCTTCTTGTCGCCGGGCTCGCCCACGAACGTGAACTGCGAGCCCTTCTTCTCCAGCGAGCGCAGCGCCTTCTGCAGGGCCTCGGTGAAGTTGCGGCCGATGGCCATGGCCTCACCGACGGACTTCATGGTGGTGGTGAGGGTCGAGTCCGCCGAGGGGAACTTCTCGAAGGCGAACCGGGGCGCCTTGACGACGACGTAGTCGAGCGTCGGCTCGAAGGAGGCCGGCGTCTTCTCGGTGATGTCGTTCGGGATCTCGTCGAGGGTGTAGCCGACGGCCAGCTTGGCGGCGATCTTGGCGATCGGGAAGCCGGTGGCCTTGGAGGCGAGGGCCGAGGAGCGCGACACCCGCGGGTTCATCTCGATGACGATGATGCGGCCGTCCTCGGGGTTGACCGCGAACTGGATGTTGCAGCCGCCGGTGTCGACGCCGACCTCGCGGATGATCGCGATGCCGATGTCGCGCAGCCGCTGGTACTCGCGGTCGGTCAGCGTCATCGAGGGCGCGACGGTGATCGAGTCACCGGTGTGGACGCCCATCGGGTCGAAGTTCTCGATGGAGCAGACGACCACGACGTTGTCGTTCTTGTCGCGCATCAGCTCCAGCTCGTACTCCTTCCAGCCGAGGATGGACTCCTCCAGGAGCACCTCGGTGGTCGGGGAGAGCGTGAGGCCCTGGCCGGCGATGCGGCGCAGCTCGTCCTCGTCGTGGGCGAAGCCGGAGCCGGCGCCGCCCATGGTGAAGGAGGGCCGCACGACGACGGGGTAGCCGCCGAGCGTCTCGACGCCCTTCAGCACGTCGTCCATGGAGTGGCAGATGACGGAGCGGGCGGACTCGCCGTGCCCGATCTTCTTGCGGACCTCCTCCACGACGTCCTTGAAGAGGTCGCGGTCCTCGCCCTTGTTGATGGCCTCGACGTTGGCGCCGATCAGCTCGACGCCGTACTTCTCCAGCACCCCCTGCTCGTGCATGGAGATCGCGGTGTTGAGAGCCGTCTGGCCGCCGAGCGTCGGCAGCAGAGCGTCGGGGCGCTCCTTGGCGATGATCTTCTCGACGAACTCGGGGGTGATCGGCTCGACGTAGGTCGCGTCGGCGATCTCCGGGTCGGTCATGATCGTCGCCGGGTTGGAGTTCACCAGGATGACGCGCAGGCCCTCGGCCTTGAGCACGCGGCACGCCTGGGTGCCGGAGTAGTCGAACTCGGCGGCCTGGCCGATGACGATCGGGCCGGAGCCGATGACCAGGACGGACTGGATATCGGTGCGCTTAGGCACGCTGGCCCTCCATCAGGGATACGAAGCGGTCGAACAGGTAGGCGGCGTCGTGGGGGCCCGCTGCCGCTTCGGGGTGGTACTGGACGCTGAAGGCCGGCTGGTCGAGGAGCTGAAGTCCCTCGACGACCTGGTCGTTCAGGCAGACGTGGGAGACCTCGGCGCGGCCGAAGGGGGTCTCGGAGACCCGGTCGAGCGGGGCGTCGACGGCGAAGCCGTGGTTGTGCGCGGTGACCTCGACCTTGCCCGTCGTACGGTCCTGCACGGGCTGGTTGATGCCGCGGTGGCCGTACTTCAGCTTGTAGGTGCCGAAGCCGAGGGCGCGGCCGAGGATCTGGTTGCCGAAGCAGATGCCGAAGAGCGGCGTCCGGCGGCCGAGGACCTCCCGCATCAGCGCGACGGGCTGGTCGGCCTTCTCGGGATCGCCGGGGCCGTTGGAGAAGAACACCCCGTCGGGGTTGACGGCGTACAGCTCCTCCGCGGTCGCGGTGGCCGGCAGCACGTGCACCTCGATGCCGCGCTCGGCCATGCGGTGGGGGGTCATGCCCTTGATGCCGAGGTCCACGGCGGCGACGGTGAACTTCTTCTCGCCGACGGCGGGGACGACGTAGGTCTCCTTGGTGGCGACCTCCTCGAAGAGGCTGGCGCCCTTCATCTCGGGGGCCCGGCGGACCTCGGTGATCATCGTGCCCTCGTCGGGCAGCGTGTCGCCGGAGAAGATGCCGACGCGCATGGCGCCGCGCTCACGCAGGTGCCGGGTGAGCGCGCGGGTGTCGATCCCGCTGATGCCGACGACGCCCTGGGCGCGCAGCTCGTCGTCGAGGGTCCGCCGGGAGCGCCAGCTGGAGGGCACGCGCGCGGGGTCGCGCACCACGTATCCGGCGACCCAGATCCGCTTGGACTCGGGGTCCTCGTCGTTGATGCCGGTGTTGCCGACGTGCGGGGCCGTCATGACGACGACCTGGCGGTGGTACGACGGGTCGGTGAGGGTCTCCTGGTAGCCGGTCATGCCGGTGGAGAACACCGCTTCGCCGAAGGTCTCCCCCACGGCCCCGTAGGCACGGCCGCGGAAGATCCGGCCGTCCTCCAGGACGAGTACGGCGGAAACCCTTCCGGTTTCCCTTGTGGAGGTCGTCATCGTGCGCCTTCCGTGTCGCTGCTCTTGTTGATCATTCGGTTCAGGGTCTCGACCCACTCGTGGTGCTCGGCCGCGCGGTCCGACCGGAATCCGGAGTCGATCAGTCTGTCGCCGTGGGCCCAGGTGACGACGAGCAGACCGCCCTCGGTGAGGACCTTGCCCGCGATGCCCTTGTCCAGCCGGGCCTCGCGCAGTGCTCCCACCGGGACGAAGAAGTCGGTGGCTCCGGGCCGTACGACGTCCAGTCCCGCGTCCGTCAGCGTGAGCTCGGCCCGGCTGCGGGTGCCCAGGCCGTGCGCCACGATGCGGTCGAGCCACTGCCCGGCGGTGGTGGAGCCGTGGTAGCGGCCGCTCATGCTCAGTCTCGCCGGACCCGGTCCTTCCGGCATTCCAGGCAGGGGCGGCCTGCCGTCTCCGTCCGGGGTGCCGGCGGGCGTCGGGCGGGCGGGCAGCTCCGGCAGGTCGCCCTGGAGGGTGCCGCGCCACTTCCAGCCCTCGCGCATCAGCCAGTAGAGGAGCGCGACGAAGAGGGCGAGGCCGACGAGCCAGCCGATGCGGGCGGCCCAGTCGGTCACCTCCGCCGACTTCTGTCCGGCGGCGAGGTAGGTCAGTTGCAGAGATGTCACGCGAGCTTCCCGTCGACGAGCGTGGCCCGGCCCCGCAGCCACGTGTGCGTGACACGGCCCGGCAGCTCGCGGCCCTCGTACGGAGTGTTGCGGCTGCGCGAGGCGAAGCCCGCGGGGTCCACGGTCCCACGGTATTCCGTGTCGACGAGGGTGAGGTTGGCGGGCTCACCTGCCGAGACGGGACGCCCGTGTCCGGTGGCCCGGCCGATCGCGGCGGGCTTGACGGACATGCGGTCGGCGACGCCGGCCCAGTCGAGCAGGCCGGTCTCCACCATCGTCTGCTGGACGACGGACAGCGCGGTCTCCAGGCCCACCATGCCCATGGCGGCGGCGGCCCACTCGCAGTCCTTGTCCTCGTGCGGGTGCGGGGCGTGGTCGGTGGCGACGATGTCGATGGTGCCGTCGGCGAGCGCCTCGCGCAGCGCCAGCACGTCACGTTCGGTGCGCAGCGGCGGGTTCACCTTGAAGACCGGGTTGTACGTGCGTGCCAGTTCGTCGGTGAGGAGGAGGTGGTGCGGGGTGACCTCGGCGGTGACGTCGATGCCGCGGGACTTGGCCCAGCGCACGATCTCGACGGAGCCGGCGGTCGACAGGTGGCAGATGTGCACGCGGGAGCCGACGTGCTCGGCGAGCAGGACGTCCCGGGCGATGATCGACTCCTCCGCGACCGCGGGCCAGCCGCCGAGCCCGAGCTCTGCGGAGACGACGCCCTCGTTCATCTGGGCGCCCTCGGTCAGCCGCGGCTCCTGGGCGTGCTGGGCGACAACCCCGCCGAAGGCCTTCACGTACTCCAGGGCCCGGCGCATGATCACCGCGTCGTCGACGCACTTGCCGTCGTCGGAGAAGACGGTGACGCCGGCCGCGGACTCGTGCATCGCGCCCAGCTCGGCGAGCTTCTTGCCCTCCAGGCCGACGGTGACGGCGCCGATGGGCTGCACGTCGCAGTAGCCGCCCTCCTGGCCGAGCCGGTAGACCTGCTCGACGACGCCTGCGGTGTCGGCGACCGGGAAGGTGTTGGCCATGGCGAACACGGAGGTGTAGCCACCGCTCGCCGCGGCCCTGGTGCCGGTCAGGACGGTCTCGGAGTCCTCCCGGCCCGGCTCGCGCAGATGGGTGTGCAGGTCGACGAGGCCCGGCAGCAGCACGCGGCCGTCGGCCTCGACGACCTCGGCGCCCTCGGCGCTCAGGCCGGTGCCGACCTCGGCGATGGTCTCGCCGTCGATGAGGACGTCCTGCGGCTCGCCGCCGAGCACCTTCGCACCGCGAATAAGGATCTTGCTCATGGTCCTACTTCTCCTCGTCCGCGGAAAGGGTGTGCGCGGAGCGCTCGCTGGAAGGGTGGGGGTGGGAGACGGGCGGGCGGGTGTGCGTGACGGCGGGTTCGTTGCCGCCCAGCAGGAGGTACAGGACCGCCATGCGGATGGACACGCCGTTCGTCACCTGCTCGATGGCCGTGCAGCGGTCGGAGTCGGCGACCGCTGCGGTGATCTCCATGCCGCGGACCATCGGGCCGGGGTGCATGACGATGGCGTGCTCCGGCATCTTCGCCATGCGGTCGCCGTCGAGGCCGTAGCGACGCGAGTACTCGCGCTCGGTCGGGAAGAACGCGGCGTTCATCCGCTCGCGCTGGACGCGCAGCATCATCACCGCGTCGGACTTGGACAGCGTGCTGTCGAGGTCGTAGGAGACCGCGCAGGGCCACGCCTCGACACCGATGGGGAGCAGCGTCGGCGGTGCGACGAGGGTGACCTCGGCGCCCAGGGTGTGCAGCAGGTCGACGTTGGAGCGGGCGACGCGGCTGTGCAGGATGTCGCCTACCAGCGTGATGCGCCGGCCCGCCAGGTCCTTGCCGAGTCCGGCGTCGCGGCCGACGAGCCGGCGCCGCATGGTGAACGCGTCGAGCAGGGCCTGCGTGGGGTGCTGGTGGGTGCCGTCGCCCGCGTTGATGACGGCGGCGTCGATCCAGCCGGAGGTGGCGAGGCGGTAGGGGGCGCCGGAGGCGCCGTGCCGGATGACGACGGCGTCGACGCCCATCGCCTCCAGGGTCTGGGCGGTGTCCTTGAGGGACTCGCCCTTGGAGACGCTGGATCCCTTGGCGGTGAAGTTGATGACGTCCGCCGAGAGCCGCTTCTCGGCCGCTTCGAAGGAGATCCGGGTACGGGTCGAGTCCTCGAAGAAGAGGTTGACGACGGTGCGGCCGCGCAGGGTCGGCAGCTTCTTGATCGGCCGGTCGGCGACCCGGGCCATTTCCTCGGCGGTGTCGAGGATGAGCACGGCGTCGTCGCGGGTGAGGTCGGCGGCCGAGATGAGATGACGCTGCATCTGTCAGGCTCCGTAGGGCAGTTCAGGCGTAATCGGGCATACGGGCGCGCGGCGGCGCACTCGGGGACGTGCGTCCGAGTGGGGCTACTGCTCGCCGGCCGGGGAGGTCCGCTTCGCGCCGAGCAGCACGGTGTCGCGACCGTCCTCCTCGGCGAGCTGGACCTTGACCGTCTCCCGCAACGACGTGGGGAGGTTCTTGCCGACGTAGTCGGCACGGATGGGCAGCTCGCGGTGGCCGCGGTCGACGAGGACGGCGAGCTGCACGGCGCGCGGTCGCCCGATGTCGTTCAGAGCGTCGAGGGCGGCGCGGATCGTGCGGCCCGAGAAGAGCACGTCGTCGACGAGGACGACCAGCCGGCCGTCGATGCCGTCACCGGGGATCTCGGTGCGGGCGAGCGCGCGCGGCGGGTGCATGCGCAGGTCGTCGCGGTACATGGTGATGTCGAGGGAGCCGACCGGGATGGTGCGGCCGGTGATCTCCGCGAGCTTGTCGCCCAGTCTGCGGGCGAGGAAGACGCCCCGGGTCGGAATGCCGAGGAGCACCACGTCGTCGGCGCCCTTGGCGCGCTCGACGATCTCGTGGGCGATGCGGGTCAGTACCCGCGCGATGTCGGGGCCTTCGAGAACGGGCCGCGCATCGGACTCGTACTGCTGTTTGTCCTGCTCTGAGTCCATAGGAAACGGACCTCCTTCTCCGCCTCACGGGACGGATCATTAAAGGACGTCGGATGTGCGCCTCCCACGCTACCAGCAAGGCAACGCGCCTGATCACCCCCTCGGAATCACCCGGACGGCGGCTGCGGGCGGGGGCGCGGGCGGACCGTTCGGCTTGACGGGGGAGAGTAACGCTGCGTAACCTCACAGTGAGTCACCAGCCGCGCGGCGGAGCCGCACGTTGATACAGCGTCCGGGGAGCTATATGTCCAGCGAATACGCCAAACAGCTCGGGGCCAAGCTCCGCGCCATCCGCACCCAGCAGGGCCTTTCCCTCCACGGCGTCGAGGAGAAGTCCCAGGGCCGCTGGAAGGCGGTCGTGGTCGGTTCGTACGAGCGCGGCGACCGCGCCGTGACCGTACAGCGCCTCGCCGAGCTGGCGGACTTCTACGGGGTCCCCGTACAGGAGCTGCTTCCGGGCACCACGCCGGGCGGGGCCGCCGAGCCGCCGCCGAAGCTCGTCCTGGACCTGGAGCGCCTGGCGCACGTCCCGGCCGAGAAGGCGGGCCCCCTGCAGAGGTACGCGGCCACGATCCAGTCCCAGCGCGGCGACTACAACGGCAAGGTGCTGTCGATCCGCCAGGACGACCTGCGCACACTCGCCGTCATCTACGACCAGTCGCCCTCGGTCCTCACCGAGCAGCTGATCAGCTGGGGCGTCCTGGACGCGGATGCCCGCCGCGCGGTCTCCCACGACGAGGGCTGATCCCTTCCCGCACTTGTGAAGAAACGTGCCGCCGGGGTGGCCGGAACACAACGTTCCGGCCACCCCGGCGGCTTTCTGCGCGCCTCGCGGGCCTCAGAGGCACCGGAGGGCGGGCCGGGCCGCCCCGGGGCGCGGGAGGGCGCACCGAACGCCGGAGGGCCCGCAGCGGGTGCGCTGCGGGCCCTCCGGCGTTTCGTACGTCGTCACGGCGTGCCGTACGACCAGGTCAAGCCCGGCGGAAGCCGGGCCTAGGCCTCGTCCCGGCGGAGCGACGGCTTCAGTTCCTTCAGACGGCCCAGCAGGCCGTTGACGAACGCGGGCGACTCGTCCGTGGAGAACTCCTTCGCCAGCTGGACCGCCTCGTCGAGCACCACGGCGTCCGGGGTCTCGTCGACCCAGATCAGCTCATAGGCGCCGAGGCGCAGGACGTTGCGGTCGACGACCGGCATCCTGTCGAGCGTCCAGCCGACGGAGTACTGCGCGAGGAGATCGTCGATCCGGGTGGCCTTCTCGGCGTACCCCTCGACCAACTGCATCGTGTACTCGCTGACCGGCGGCTGCCGGGTGTCGGACCGGGAGTGCCGGATCCAGTCCGCGAGGACCGTGAGGACGTCCACGTCGCGCTGGTCGCCCTCGAAGAGGATCTGGAAGGCGCGCTTGCGGGCCGTGTTGCGGGCAGCCACGGTTAGCTGTTCACCCGGCCGAGGTAGTCGCTCGTACGGGTGTCGACCTTGATCTTCTCACCGGTGGTGATGAAGAGCGGCACCTGGATCTGGTGGCCGGTCTCCAGGGTGGCGGGCTTGGTGCCACCGGTGGAGCGGTCACCCTGGACACCGGGCTCGGTCTCCTGGATGGTCAGCTCGACGGCGGCCGGCAGCTCGACGAAGAGCACCTCGCCCTCGTGCTGCGCGACGGTGGCGGTGAAGCCCTCGATCAGGAAGTTGGCGGCGTCGCCGACGGACTTGCGGTCGACCATGAGCTGGTCGTACGTGTCCATGTCCATGAAGACGAAGTACTCGCCGTCCATGTACGAGAACTGCATGTCACGCTTGTCGATCGTGGCCGTCTCGACCTTGACGCCGGCGTTGAACGTCTTGTCGACGACCTTGCCGGAGAGCACGTTCTTCAGCTTGGTGCGCACGAAGGCCGGGCCCTTGCCGGGCTTGACGTGCTGGAACTCGACGACGGACCAGAGCTGGCCGCCTTCGAGCTTGAGGACCAGGCCGTTCTTGAGGTCGTTCGTGGAAGCCACGGTTGCGGAATCTCCTGGACTGACGTGGACGACCAGAAGACACGCGCTACAGCGCGAGCAGCTCCTTGGTCGTAATGGTGAGTAGCTCGGGTCCGCCGTCCGCCTCGTGGCGCACGACGAGCGTGTCATCGATCCTGACACCGCCCCGGCCCGGGAGGTGAACCCCCGGTTCGACGGTGACCGGCACGCAAGCGTCCAGTTTACCCATGGCCGCGGGGGCCAACTGCGGGTCCTCGTCGATTTCGAGCCCGACACCGTGTCCGGTGAGCGCCGGAAGGCCCTCGGCATGCCCCGCGGAGTCCAGTACCTGACGGGCCGCCCGGTCCACGTCACGGTAGGCGGTACCCGGCACCAGAGCCTCACGCCCGGCGCGCTGAGCGGCGAAGACGAGGTCGTACAGCTCGATCTGCCAGTCCGCGGGCGAGGTCCCGACGACGAATGTGCGACCGATCTCGCAGCGGTAGCCGCGGTACACGGCGCCCAGACAGACCGAGAGGAAATCACCTTCCTCGACCCGGCGGTCGGTGGGCCGGTGTCCGCGGCGCCCCGAGTTCGGGCCGGTGCCGACGGAGGTCGGGAACGCCCGGCCGTCGGCGCCGTGGTCGACGAGCCGACGCTCCAGCTCGAGCGCGAGATGCCGTTCGGTGCGGCCCACGAGGATCGATTCCAGAAGCTCGCCCAGCGCCTGGTCGGCGATCTCGGCGGCGATGCGCAGGCAGGAGATCTCCTCCTCGTCCTTGACGACCCGCAACTGCTCCACCGCGCCGCCCAGGTCCGCCAGCCGCAGCCGGGGTGCCGCCGAGCCGATGGCGCGGTGCCGCCGCACTGTCAGGTGGTGCTCCTCCACGGCGAGGGACTCCGCACCCTGCGCGGCCGCGAGGTCGGCCGCGGCGACGGCCGCGTCACCGCCCGGCACACCCGTCAGCCGCACCCGCAGCGCCTCGTCGGGCCGTCCCTCGGCGGCGTCCCCGCCCGGCAGGGAGGCACAGAGCAGCAGGTCCTCGGACTTGCCGAGCAGCAGGACGGCGCCGTCCGGCGCCGTGCCCGCGAGATACCGCACGTTGGCCGGGCGGGTGACGAGCGCCGCGGGGCTGCCGCCCGCCGTGCTGCGTTCCCGGAGCCGCTCGCGGCGCGCCGCGTACACCTCTGACATGTTCCGAGCCTACGAGCGGTGGCCGG
Source organism: Streptomyces sp. NPDC005551 (assembly GCF_042871785.1). NCBI lineage: Bacteria > Bacillati > Actinomycetota > Actinomycetes > Kitasatosporales > Streptomycetaceae > Streptomyces > Streptomyces sp. NPDC005551. The sequence goes on from NZ_JBIAJE010000014.1 coordinate 111,144, forward strand.
ATGTCGCCGGTCCAGCGGGGCCGACCGGGCGTCGGGACGGCACCGCCCCGACGCCGCCGGGCCCGCGGCCGGAGCGCCGGCGATCTCAGTCTCGGCAGGTCACCACTGCGGCGGGCTGGCGATCGAGCGGGCGAGGACGTCGTCCAGGATCCGCGCGGTGGCCGGCACGTCGAGCTGCGAATTGTCGATGATGGGCAGCCCCGAGCCGTACCAGCCGGCCATCCGGCCGTGGATCCGGGCGACCTCCTCGTCCGTGAGCCGGCGGTTGCCGGAGCGCTCGGCATTGCGCTCGAGGACGATCTCCAGGCCCGGCAACAGGACCACCGGCAGCAGGCCGGGGCCCACGTGCCGCTTCCAGCCGCCGAGGCCGACGACCGGCCGGTCCGGGAACACGGCGTCGTCGAGGATGCACGAGATGCCGTTGGCCAGGAAGTTCCGGGCGGCGAATCCGCAGGTGCGGCGGGCGAGGCGGTACTGCGCCTCCGAGTGGTCGTTCCACCCGGCCTGGGGGTCCGCGAAGCCCGAGCGCACCCATTCGCGTACGTCGTCGAGGCTGATGTGCGCCGTGGGGACCCGGCGGTGCTCCGCCCAGTACTTGGCGACGCTGGTCTTGCCCGCTCCGGCCGGGCCGATGAGCAGCACCGCGAGCGTGGTGGCCGCCGGGTCCGGGGTGCCCACGGCGGGCGGCGGGGACGGCACGGCCACGGGGGCACCCGGGGGCAGCCGCACATGGCCCGTGGCGTCCGGCGCGGGGGCCTGGTGCGCCGACGGCACCGGAGCCTGCGCGGGCGGCGCGGGAGCCTGGTGGGCAGGGGGGTGGTGCGGGGCCTGGGCGGGCGGGACCCCAGGGGGAAGGGGGGGCCCGGCGAAGCCCGGGGCGGGCGGGGACGCGGGTACCGGACCCGGTCCCGGGTGCTGTCCGGCAGATGACCAGCCGACGGCCGGTCCGTGCCCCGGCTGATGGGGCGGCGGCAGCGGAGCCCCCACTGCGTGCTGCATCCGGTGCCACTCCGTCTCGTGATCTTTCGGCCCGGTCGCCTCCGGGACGCCTCTGTCGCTGCCGGGGGCCGGTCGCGCTCAACCCCTGCGGGCCTCCGCGCGCTCTCCCCCACGGCACCGACACGCCCCTGAAGCCCGGTCGCCGCAGGCTGTTGGCGCTGGGCGGCGGGGCCCGAGCCCCGCCGCCCACCGAACGGTACCGTCCCCGGCCGCCGTTGTGTGAACGGCCGGGAAGGGCCCGCAGTGCCCGGGGGCGCCGCGAAATCGGACCAAGCGGACCGAGTGGACCTACTCCCCCACCTCGCCGTAGGCGGCGAGGAGGACGGCCGGGTCGGGACCCTCCAGGACGGTCGGCCTGGCCAGCCCGTCGAGGACGATGAAGCGCAGGAGGTCACCGCGGGACTTCTTGTCGACCTTCATGTTCTGCAGGAGCTTGGGCCACTGGTCGTAGCGGTAGTGCAGCGGCAGGCCCACCGCCTCCAGGATCGTGCGGTGCCGGTCGGCGGTGGCGTCGTCGAGGCGGCCCGCCAGCCGGCCGAGCTCGGCGGCGAAGTGCATGCCGACCGCGACGGCCGCGCCGTGCCGCCACTGGTAGCGCTCGTTCTTCTCGATCGCGTGGGCCAGGGTGTGCCCGTAGTTGAGGATCTCCCGCTGCCCCGACTCCTTCAGGTCCCCGGAGACGACCTCCGCCTTCACCCTGATGGAGCGCTCGATGAGTTCGGCGGTGTGCGGCCCCGCCGGGGTGCGGGCCGCCTGCGGATCGGCCTCGATGAGGTCCAGGATCGCCGGGTCGGCGATGAAACCGGCCTTGATGATCTCCGCGAGACCCGACACGAAGTCGTTGACCGGCAGCGAGTCCAGCGCGGCGAGGTCGCAGAGCACCCCGGCGGGCGGGTGGAAGGCCCCGACCAGGTTCTTGCCCTCGGCGGTGTTGATGCCGGTCTTGCCGCCGACCGCCGCGTCCACCATCCCGAGCACGGTCGTCGGGACGGCGATCCAGCGCACCCCGCGCAGCCAGCTCGCCGCGACGAAACCGGCGAGGTCGGTGGTCGCGCCGCCGCCCACACCTACGATGACGTCGGTACGCGTGAAGCCGGAGGTGCCCAGCGCCTTCCAGCAGTACGCGGCGACCTCGGCGGTCTTGGCCTCCTCCGCGTTCGGCACCTGGACGGCGATGGCCTCGAAGCCCTGTCCGGCCAGGTCGGCACGGAGCGCCTCGCCGGTGTCGGCCAGTGCCTCGGGGTGGATGACCGCGACGCGCTTGGTCCCCTCGCCGATCAACGCGCCCAGTTCGCCGAGGAGCTGACGGCCGACCAGGACCTCGTAGGGATCGGTGCCCGCCGTACCGCCGACGGGGATCCGGGTCACAGCCTCGCTCATGCTTCCTTCAACTCCAGTGCGTCGAGGACCGCCTGGGCGACCTCTTCGGGGGTGCGGCCGTCGGTGGCGACCACCGCGCGGGCCACTTCGGTGTACAGGTGGCGGCGGGCCTCCATCAGCTCGCGCCACTGCCGGCGGGGGTTGACCGCGAGCAGCGGCCGCGCCGCGTTCAGACCGGTGCGCTGGACCGCCTCCTCGACGTCCATCGAGAGGTAGACGACCCGGTGTGCGGCGAGCAGCGAGCGCGTCTCGTCGTCGAGGACCGCGCCGCCGCCCAGTGCCAGCACACCGTCGTGCTCGGCGAGCGCCCGGTGCACCGCACGCTTCTCGATCGCGCGGAAGGCGGGCTCGCCCTCGTCGACGAAGATGTCGGCGACCGTGCGGCCCTCGCCGGCCACGATGTCGTCGTCCGTGTCCCGGTAGGCGCAGCCCAGCCGCTCGGCGAGCAGCGCGCCCACCGTGGACTTGCCGACGCCCATCGGGCCCACCAGCACGACCAGGGGCGCGGGGCTCACCGGATGGCCAGGTTCTCGAGGTACGACTCGACGTTGCGGCGGGTCTCGGGGACGCTGTCGCCGCCGAACTTCTCGGCCACGGCGTCCGCCAGGACCAGCGCCACCATGGCCTCGGCGACGATGCCGGCGGCCGGGACCGCGCACACGTCGGAGCGCTGGTGATGGGCCTTGGCGGCCTCGCCGGTGGCCACGTCGATGGTGGCCAGGGCGCGCGGCACGGTCGCGATCGGCTTCATCGCGGCCCGCACGCGCAGGAGTTCACCGGTCGTCAGACCGCCCTCGGTGCCGCCGGAGCGTCCGGTGGAGCGTTTGATGCCCTGGTCGGTGTGGACGATCTCGTCGTGCGCCTGGGAGCCGGGCACCCGGGCCAGGTCGAAGCCGTCGCCGACCTCCACGCCCTTGATGGCCTGGATGCCCATGAGCGCCGCGGCGAGCCGGGCGTCGAGCCGCCGGTCCCAGTGCACGTGCGAGCCGAGGCCGACCGGGACGCCGTAGGCCAGCACCTCGACCACACCGCCCAGGGTGTCGCCGTCCTTGTGGGCCTGGTCGATCTCCGCGACCATCGCCTTCGACGCGTCGGCGTCCAGGCAGCGCACCGGATCGGCGTCGAGCCTCGCCACGTCCGAGGGCTTGGGGTACACCCCGTACGGCGCCTTGGCGCCCGCCAGCTCGGTCACATGGCTGACGATCTCGATGCCGGCCGTCTCCTTCAGGTAGGAGCGGGCCACCGCGCCGAGCGCCACCCGGGCCGCGGTCTCCCGCGCCGAGGCGCGCTCCAGGATCGGCCGGGCCTCGTCGAAGCCGTACTTCTGCATGCCCGCGAGGTCCGCGTGGCCGGGGCGGGGCCGGGTCAGCGGCGCGTTGCGGGCCAGGTCGGCGAGGATCTCCGGGGCGATGGGGTCGGCCGCCATGACCTGTTCCCACTTCGGCCACTCGGTGTTGCCCACCATGACCGCGACCGGGGAGCCGAGGGTGAGGCCGTGCCGGACGCCCCCGAGGAAGGTGACCTCGTCCCGCTCGAACTTCATCCGCGCACCGCGCCCGTAGCCGAGGCGCCGGCGGGCCAGGTGGTCCGCCACCATGTCCGTGGTGATCGGCACGCCGGCGGGAAGTCCCTCCAGCGTCGCGACAAGTGCGGGACCGTGGGACTCCCCCGCGGTCAGCCAGCGCAACCTGCTCAACGGTGCTCCTCCTGCTAGCGCCCTGGTACTGCTGCTGCGTACGCGCGTCCTCGCGTACGGCGAAGGCGGGACCGGGTGCGCGGCCCTGGCCCGCCGCCTCCGATCCTCCCACGTCCGGCGGCGGGGACCGGCCCCAGGTCCATCAGGCGGACGGCAGCGCGGAGCTGCCCGGGGGTCTCAGTGCCCCGCGAGCGCGTGCTCGCCCGCCTTGCGCATGGCGTCCAGCGGCGCGGGCGAACGGCCGGTCATCAGCTCGACCTGGAGCACCGCCTGGTGCACGAGCAGGTCGAGGCCGCTGACGACGGCGCCGCCGTACGCCGACCAGCGGGCGGCCAGCTCGGTGGGGAACGGGTCGTACAGCACGTCGAACAGAGTGGCGGGGCGCTCGGGCACGGCGGCGGCGAGCGCGTCCGTGGCACCCGCGGGGGTGGTGGCGATCACGAGGGGCGCGTGCAGGGCCTGTGCCGCGTCCTGCCAGCTCGCCGTCCGCACGTCGATGCCGAGCCGCTCGCCCCACTGCCGCATCTCGGCGGCACGCGTTTCGCTGCGGACGTAGGCGACGACCTCGCCGGTGCAGATCCGCGCCAGCGCGGCCAGCGCCGAGGAGGCGGTGGCACCGGCGCCGAGCACGGCGGCGGAGTCGACCTGCTCGATGCCCCGTTCCCGCAGGGCGGCGACCATGCCGGGGATGTCGGTGTTGTCACCGGTGCGCCGGCCGTCCTCGGCGAAGACGACCGTGTTCACCGTCTCGACGGAGGCGGCCGTCTCGCTGATCTCGTCGAGCAGCGGGATGACGGCCCGTTTGAGCGGCATGGTCAGTGACAGCCCCGCCCATTCCGGTCCCAGCTTCCCGACGAAGGCGGGCAGCGCCTCCTCGTCGACCTCGAACCGGTCGTAGGACCAGCCGCCGAGACCCAGCCGCTCGTACGCGGCCCGGTGCAGCACCGGGGACAGGGAGTGGGCGATCGGAGAGCCCAGTACGGCGGCTCTGCGCTTGCTGACGTCGGTGCCGGTGCCGCTCATTGCCCCTTCTGTTCTTCGAGGTACTTCTCACGGTTGCGGTTCTGCTCCGCGTTCGTCTCGGCGAACAGCGTCCTGTCCTCGCTGACGGAGACGAAGTAGTACCAGTTGCCCTTGGCCGGCTTGAGCGCGGCCTCGATGGCCACCTCGCCGGGGTTGCTGATCGGTCCCGGCGGCAGACCCTTGATCTTGTACGTGTTGTACGGGTCGTCGAGCCGGCGCAGTTCGTTGACGGAACCCGTCGCGAGCTTGGACTCGCCGCGGAGGTAGTTGACGGTCGAGTCGAAGTCGAGCAGTCCGTAGGTCTCGGTGTTGTCCGGCTTCAGGCGGTTGTAGACGACCGTCGCGACCTTCTCGAAGTCGCGCTTGTACTTGCCCTCGGCCTGGACGAGGCTCGCGACCGTCAGCACCTCCAGGGGGTTCTTCAGCTTCAGGTCGTCGGCCTTGGACTCGATGCCGAGCTCGGCGTACTTCTCCTTGGCCAGGTCGACCATCTGCTCCAGGACCTCCTTGGGCTTCATGCTCTTGGCCACCGGATAGGTCGACGGGAAGAGGAATCCTTCCAGCGGGTCCTTGATGTTCTTGCCCGTGTTCGCCCAGGAGGGCAGGCCGAGGTCAGGCCATTCCTTCCGGGCGACGCCCCGGGTGGTGCCCTTCTTGATCTCGAGGGCCTTGTCGACGGCCGCGTAGACCTGGGCGTTGCGCTCACCCTCGAAGACCGTCAGGTTGTTCCGGCTCTTCGGGTCGAGCATCAGGGCCACGGCGCTCTCCGCGGACATCCGGGTCTTGAGCAGGTAGGAGCCCGCCTGGATCTCGTCGCCGTCGGGGTTGTTCGTCTGCGCGCTCACGAAGGCGTCGACGCTCCTGACGACGCCGGCCTCCTTCAGCTTCTGGCCGATCGCGGAGCCGAAGGCGCCCTTCGGGATGACGACCGTCACCTGGTCGTCCGTGCCGTCCCCCGCGTAGTCGGGCGCCGAGCCGAAACGATTTTGGTAGAACTGGTAGCCGAAATATCCGACTCCGCCGAGGCCGCCGCCGAAGACGAGGACGACCACGAGGCAGGCGCACCCGTTGCGGCGCTTGCGGTCCTTGCCGCCGCCCCGGCCCCGCCGGTCCCCGCGCCGGCCGCGGCCGTCCGCGTCGTCGTCGGAGTCGTCGTCATCGTCCGCGAAGAAGGCGTGCTCGCCCTGGTCGGGTCCGGGATCCCAGTCGGTCTGCGGCTCCGGTTCGGCACGGCGCCGGGCGGGCGGCTCGGGCGGCGGGTACGCGTCCGGGGTGTTGTAGAAGTCGGGCTGCTCACCGCCGGCGTAGGGGGCCGCGTGGGCACCGTAGGGGTCGACCGGGTCGGCGGGGTACGGGACCTGGGCGTTCGACCCGGTGTTCCAGCCGCCGTCGTCGGACTCCTGCTGTCCCTGGCCGGCGTACTGCCGCTGTTGTCCCTGGTCGGGGTACTGCCCGCCCTGCCCCTGGAACTGCTGCCGGTCCTGGTCGTACTGCGGCTGTCCGCCCTGGCCGTACTGCTGATGATCCTGCTCGCCGTACTGCTGCGGGGCCTGGCCGTGCTGGTGGTTCTGCTCTGCGTAGGGCTGCCGGCCCCGGTCGCCGTACTGCTGCCGGTCCTGCTGCTCGTACGTGGCCCGGTGGCCGTTGTCCCAGTCGCCGTACTGCGGCTGCTGCGGATGCTGCTGCGGCTGGCCGCCGTAGGGGGACTGGCCCTCCTGGGCCTGCCCTCCCCATCCGCCGTCCCCGTACAACGGGTCCTCCGGATGCCACGGTTCGGAGCCTGGGCCCCGGCCATACTCAGTCATCGATCCCCTAGAGCCGCGAGGCGGTGGCTACTGGCGCCTGGCACGGCTCCTGTCCGCCTCTTCTCTGTGCGGCGACTGTTCGAACACCGCCGCATCGCGCGGAACGTTACCGTATCGCGATCAGATGACCACTTCGACGCCCTCGCCGGGCGCCCCGCCTGACGCCCGTTCGGACTCCAGGGCCTGCTGGAGGATGATGACGGCGGCCGCCTGGTCGATGACCGACCTGCCCTTCTTGGACTTCACGCCCGAGGCGCGCAGTCCCTGACTGGCCGTCACCGTGGTCATTCTCTCGTCGAGGAGCCGCACCGGGACGGGTGCGATGCCCCGGGCGAGCTCCTGGGCGAAGGCGCGGACCTTGACCGCGGCCGGGCCCTCGCCCCCCTTGAGGGAGCGAGGGAGTCCGACGACGACCTCGATCGGCTCGTACTCCTCGACGAGCTGCCGCAACCGGCGGTGCGCGGCCGGGACATCGCGTCCCGGCACCGTCTCCACCGGGGTGGCGAGGATCCCGTCGGGGTCGCACGAGGCGACCCCGATGCGGGCGTCCCCGACGTCGATCGCGAGCCGACGTCCTCTGCGCATCTCCAGACCCTTACTTGGCCGTCTCGGCGACGAGGCGCTCGACGGCGTCCACGGCGTCACCGATGGCGGCCGGGTTCTGGCCGCCGCCCTGGGCGACGTCCGGCTTGCCGCCGCCACCGCCACCGAGGGTCTTGGCGGCCGTACGGACGAGTTCACCGGCCTTGAGGCCGCGCTCGCGGGCCGCCTCGTTGGTGGCGATGACCGTGAGCGGCTTGCCGCCCACGGTGCTGAACAGGGCGACGACGACGGCCCGTCCGCCCTGGATGCGGCCCCGCACGTCGAGCACGAGCCTGCGCAGGTCGTCGGCGGTCGTGCCGTCCGGGACCTGCCCGGTCACCAGCGCGATGCCGCGTACGTCCTTGGCGGACTCGGCGAGACCGGCGGCGGCCTGGAGGACCTTCTCCGCGCGGAACTTCTCGATCTCCTTCTCGGCGTCCTTCAGCTTGCCGAGCATGGCGGAGATCTTCTCCGGGAGCTCCTCGGGGCGGCCCTTGACCAGCTCCTGGAGCTGGGCCACGACCGTGTGCTCACGGGCGAGGAAGTTGTAGGCGTCGACACCCACCAGGGCCTCGATGCGCCGCACGCCGGAGCCGATGGACGACTCGCCGAGCAGCTTGACCAGGCCGAGCTGGGCCGTGTTGTGGACGTGCGTGCCGCCGCACAGCTCCTTGGAGAAGTCGCCGATGGTGACGACGCGCACGCGCTCGCCGTACTTCTCTCCGAACTCGGCGATGGCGCCCTGCTTCTTCGCCTCGTCGATGCCCATGACCTCGGCGTGCACGTCCAGGTCGCGGGCGAGCACCTCGTTGATCTGCTGCTCGACGTCCGTCATCACGGTCGTGGGCACGGCCGACGGGGAGCCGAAGTCGAAACGGAAACGGCCGGGCTGGTTCTCGGAGCCGGCCTGGGCGGCCGTCGGGCCGAGAGCGTCCCGCAGGGCCTGGTGGGTGAGGTGCGTGGCCGAGTGGGCGCGGGCGATCGACGTGCGGCGGCGCACGTCGATGGTGGCCTGGGCCTTGGCGCCGACGGTCACCTCGCCGACCTGGACGACGCCCTTGTGTACGTACACGCCGGGAACCGGCTTCTGGCAGTCGCGGACCTCGATGACGGCGCCGGTGTCCACCCGGATGCGGCCGGTGTCACCGATCTGGCCGCCGCCCTCGGCGTAGAACGGCGTGCGGTCGAGGACGATCTCGACCTCGTCGCCCTCGGTGGCGGCCGGCGAGGAGGCGCCGTCGACCAGGATGCCGACGATCGTGGACTCGCCCTCGGTCTGCGTGTAGCCGACGAACTCGGTCTCGCCGGCGGCGTCGGCGATTTCGCGGTAGGCACCGAGGTCGGCGTGGCCGGTCTTCTTGGCCTGGGCGTCGGCCTTGGCGCGCTCCCGCTGCTCCTTCATCAGGCGGCGGAAACCGTCCTCGTCCACGGAGAGGCCCTGTTCGGCCGCCATCTCCAGGGTGAGGTCGATCGGGAAGCCCCAGGTGTCGTGGAGCAGGAACGCCTTGTCGCCGGAAAGCACCGTGCCGCCGGCGGACTTCGTCTCGGTGACGGCGGTGTCGAGGATGTTGGTGCCGCCCTTGAGGGCCTTGAGGAACGCGGCCTCCTCGGCGAGGGCGACGGTCTCGATGCGCCGGCGGTCGGAGACGAGCTCCGGGTACTGCCGGCCCATCATCTCGATCACGACGTCGATGAGGTCCTTGACCACCGGGCCGGTGGCGCCGAGCAGCCGCATGTTGCGGATGGCGCGGCGCATGATGCGGCGCAGGACGTAGCCACGGCCCTCGTTGCCGGGGCTGACGCCGTCGCCGATGAGCATCACGGACGTGCGCATGTGGTCGGTGACCACGCGCAGCGAGACGTCGGAGTTGTGGGCGGCGCCGTACTCGACGCCGGTCAGCTCGGTGGCCTTCCTGATGACGGCCATGGAGGTGTCGATCTCGTACATGTTCTGCACGTTCTGCAGAATCATCGCGAGGCGTTCCATGCCGAGGCCGGTGTCGATGTTCTTCTGGGGCAGCTCGCCGAGGATCTCGAAGTCCTCCTTCGAGGTGCCCTCACCGCGCTCGTACTGCATGAAGACCAGGTTCCAGATCTCCACGTAGCGCTCGTCGTTGACGGCCGGGCCGCCCTCGACGCCGAACTCGGGGCCGCGGTCGTAGTTGATCTCGGAGCACGGGCCGCAGGGGCCGGGGACGCCCATGGACCAGTAGTTGTCCTTCTTGCCGAGGCGCTGGATGCGCTCGGCGGGCACGCCGATCTTCTCGCGCCAGATCTGCTCGGCCTCGTCGTCGTCGAGGTAGACGGTCACCCACAGGCGCTCCGGGTCGAGCCCGTAACCGCCCTTGTCCTGGGGCGAGGTGAGCAGCTCCCAGGCGTGCGTGATGGCGCCTTCCTTGAAGTAGTCGCCGAAGGAGAAGTTGCCGCACATCTGGAAGAAGGTGCCGTGGCGGGTGGTCTTGCCGACCTCTTCGATGTCGGGGGTGCGCACGCACTTCTGCACGCTGGTGGCGCGCGGGAACGGCGGCTTGACCTCGCCGAGGAAGTACGGCTTGAACGGGACCATGCCCGCGGGGACCAGGAGCAGAGTCGGGTCGTCCGCGATGAGCGACGCCGAAGGGACGACGGTGTGACCGCGCTCCTCGAAGAAGCTCAGCCAGCGGCGGCGAATCTCGGCCGACTCCATCAGTGGTCCTCATTCCGGTTGTACGAGTGCGTCGACCTCTCGACGTACTCGGGGTTGCTGCGGTTCTCGATGGCGGCCAGGCGCCGCGGGGCGGGCAGTCCGGGGTCCGTGGCGGCGTTCAGCCCGAGTGCCTCGTCGAGCTCGGCCTCGCGCTGGAGCATGCCCTCACGGACGTCGAGGGCGAAGTCCTTGAGCCGGTGGCCCGCCTCGATCGCCTTGTTCGCGGCCTGTGCCGCGAGGCTCTCGGGAGTCAGCTGCCTGATCTTGCGGTTGACCTTGGTGGTGGCCCATACGCCGGCGGCTGCGCCCGCGGTGAACCAGAACGTACGGCGGAACATCGCTGCGTCAGTCCTTCTTCCGCTTTCCCCGTCGCGCGGACGGGACGGTGCGTCCCACGATCACGGTGCGGCGGGACGCCTTGGGGGGCTCGTTCTCACGTCGGACACCGAGTGCCCGGCGGACGCCGTAGCCGAACGCCGCGACCTTCACCAGGGGGCCGCCGAAGGTGGACGCGACCGTCGTGGACAGCGCCGACGCGTTCGACGTGACCTCCTGGACGTCGGAGGCGATGGCGTCCACCCGGTCGATCTGGGTCTGTGCGGAGCGCACCGCCGAGGAGGCGTCGGCCAGCAGCGGGACGGCCTGGTCGGTCACGTCCGCCACGAGCTTGGTGGTCGCCCTGAGCGTCTGGGCCAGTCTCGCCAGTGCCACGGCGAGGAAGGAGACCAGGATCGCCCAGAACACGGCCACCAGGATCCCGGCCACCTCTCCACCGGACACTCTGATTGCACCCGCTCCCTGATACGTGCCTGAACTTCGAAAAGTCGTCCCCCGAGCCTATCGCGCCGGGGCCGCCGCTCCGCACCCGATTACCGCCGCCCCCGCCCGGAGTTCGCGCGAACCGATTGTACGGAGCGCGCACGTGTCAGTACGCTCCGTGTCCCATGCGCCCTTCTCACCCGCCCCGGCCCGCGGGCTCCCCGTCCCCCCGCAATCTCCCCCTGGAACTCAACGCGTTCGTGGGGCGCTCGGCGGAACTGAAGCGGCTGGACGAGGCACTGGAGTCGGACCGGCTGGTGACCGTGACGGGCATGGGGGGCGTCGGCAAGTCGCGGCTCGCGGCACGCGCGGCGGCACGGACGGACCCGGGCGACGGAGCGTGGCGGGTGGAGCTGGCCGCGGTCCGTGAGCCGGAGCTCGTGGAGTACGCCGTGCTGGAGGCCCTGGGACTGACGGACACCACGTCCCGGCTGCCGCGCGAGGTACTGCTCGACCATCTCGCCGGGCGTCGGCTCCTGCTGCTCCTGGACGGTTTCGAGCATCTGGTGGACGCGTGCGCCCCGCTGGTGGGCGAGCTGTTGCGGGCCGTGCCGGGTCTGCGGGTGCTCGCCGCGGGGCGCAGGCCGCTGGAGGTCGAGGGCGAGCAGTTGTTCCCGCTGGCGCCGATGACCGGGGCGGAGGCCGTGGAGCTGTTCGGGGTGCGGGCCGCGGCCCGGGTGCCCGGGTTCGCGGTGGACGACGCGAACCGGTCCGCCGTCCTGGAGCTGTGCCGGCGCCTCGACGGGATTCCGCTCGCCGTCGAACTGGCCGCGGGCCGGCTGAGCACGCTCTCCCCCGCGCAGCTGCTGTCGCGCCTGGAGGACCGGTTCCGGCTGCTGACGGGCGGTGGGCGGGACGTGCCGCCGCGCCACCGGACGCTGCGTACGGCGATCGGCTGGAGCCACGAGCTGTGCACACCGGAGGAACGGCTGCTCTGGTCGCGCCTCTCGGTGTTCGCCGGGCGGTTCGACCTGGAGGCCGCCGAGTACGTGTGCAGCGGTGACGGGCTGCGCGCCGAGGACGTCCTCGACGTCCTGGGCGCACTGCTCGCCCAGTCCGTGGTCACCCGCGAGGAGGGCCCCGCCGGCGTCCGCTACCGCATGCTCGCCACGGTCCGCGCGTACGGCGCCGAGTGGCTGGAGGCGATGGGGGACGCGGGGCGGCTGCGCCGCCGCCACCGCGACTGGTTCATGGGCCTGGCCACGTGGTGCGAGCTGGACTGGTTCTCGCCGCGCCAGGGAGAGGTCGCCGCGCGCATCGAGGCGGAGCTGCCGAATGTGCGGTGCGCTCTCGAGTACTGCCTGACCGAGCCGGGCGAGACACACCTGGGCCAGTACCTGGCGGGAAGCCTCTGGTTCTTCTGGGTCGGCTGCGGCCGGCTCGCCGAGGGGCGGCACTGGCTGGACCGCAGCGTCGAACCGTCCTCGCAGGACGGGGCGTACGAGCAGTCGCGGCTCAAGGCGCTCTGGGTGCTCGGCTACGTGGCGGTCCTCCAGGGGGACGCGGTGCCCGCGCTCGCCGCGCTCCAGGAGTGCCGTGCCGAGGCCGAGCGGGCCGGGGACCCCACGGCGGTGGCGTACGCGGAGCACCGCACCGGCTGCCTGGCGCTGGTCACGGACGACATGCCGCGCGCGGAGGGCCTGCTGCGCTCTGCGCTCGGCCGCTACCGCGAGATCGGCGAGCTCAACAGCAACGTCCTGATGGGGCAGGTCGAGCTGGCGATGGCGAGGGCGTTCCAGGGCGACCTGCCGGGTGCGGTCGAGCTGTGCGAGGACGTCCGCCGGGTCTGCGAGGACCACGGGGAGCGCTGGGCGCTGGCGTACGCGCTGTACGTGCTGGCCTACGGGGCATGGGCCGGGGGCGACCGGCGGCGGGCGCGGGATCTGCTGGAGGAGTGCCTCGGCATCGGGCACGCCTTCCACGACCTGCTCGGCACGGTCCTCGCCGTCGAGCTGCTCGCCCTGGTGACCGCGGAGGACGGCGATCCGGCCGAGGCGGCGCTGCTGCAGGGCGCGGCGTCCCGGATGTGGCCGTCGGTGGGGCTGCCGCTGTTCGGTTCGGCGTACTACAACGCGCCGCACGAGCGCTGCGAGGCGACGGCACGGGAGCTGCTGGGCGACGAGCGGTACGAGGAGTGCGTCCGGGAGGGCGCCCGGCTGGAGCAGGAGGCGGCGGTGGCCCGGGCGCTCGGGCGGGCCGGGAAGCGGACGCTCGCCGCGGTGCCGGCGCCGCGGTCGACGCGGGCACGCGGGGACATGCGGAAGCCCGCCGCCTCGCCCACCCCGAAGGGCGGCGAGACGGCGGGCTGACACGCAGGTGGTGCTACATCCGCCGGAAGACGATCAGCGGGCGTAGTACTCGACGACGAGCTGCTCGTCGCAGATCACCGGGATCTCCTTGCGGTTCGGCTCGCGGTCCAGGCGGAAGGCCAGGGCACGGAGGTTCACCTGGAGGTAGCGCGGGGTCTCGCCGTCGGGGGCGAAGCCACCCTCACGCGCGACCTCGAACAGCGGCTTCTGGCGGCTGCGCTCGCGGACCATGACGACGTCGTCCGGCCGGACGCGGAAGGACGGCTTGTCGACCTTCTGGCCGTTGACCTCGATGTGGCCGTGGACGACCATCTGGCGGGCCTGGTAGATCGTGCGGGCGATGCCCGAACGCAGGACCAGCGCGTCGAGACGGCGCTCGAGCTCGATGACCAGGGCCTCACCGGTCTTGCCCTGGGTCTTCGCGGCACGCTCGTAGGCGCGGACGAGCTGACGCTCGGACACGTCGTACTGCGCGCGCAGACGCTGCTTCTCGAGCAGACGGACCTTGTAGTCCGAGTTCTGCTTGCGGCCGCGGCCGTGCTCGCCCGGCGGGTAGGGGCGGGCCTCGAAGTACTTGACGGCCTTCGGGGTCAGCGCGATGCCGAGGGCACGCGACTTCTTGACCTTGGGGCGGGACTGGTTCGGCATGAACCAAACACCTCGTGTTTCTGATGTGAATACGGCTTCACCAGGGTTAGGGGAGGTCGCAATCCGCAGCCGGGGAAACCCTGCGGGTCCGTTGCGGGACCTGCCGGGCAGCCGCTCTCCGGTCTGGGCACATACGTGCAGCACGCGAGTGGCCCACCGACCTGTTCCCGGTGGTCCGGGAGGGTGGTGGGCTGCCCGCGACACCTTCGACGGTGCGCGACGCTCCTGGATCCCCTGTGCCTCGCGGCGCACGGGTTCCGGCTGGATGTCCCGTTCTGGTGGTGCCGACCGGAGCCGGACACGGGACGCAGCGCTTCAGGGAGTCTACAGGGTGGTCAGGGCCGTCCTCGACCGAGGTGCTTCCTGGTCCACTCGACGGCGTCCGCGTAGCGCGCCTCCGCGCCGTGGCGGGTGGGTGTGTAGTACTCCCGGTCCTTGAGCTCCTCCGGTGCGTACTGCTGGGCGGCGATGCCCTCGGGGAGGTCGTGCGGGTACACGTACCCCTGCGCGTGGCCGAGCTTGGCCGCGCCCTTGTAGTGCCCGTCGCGCAGGTGGGCGGGCACGGGGCCGGCGTGGCCCTTGCGCACGTCCTCCATGGCGGCGCCGATGGCGGTGGTCGCGGCGTTCGACTTGGGGGCCAGGGCGAGGGCGATGGTGGCGTGGCTGAGGGTGAGCGCGGCTTCCGGGAAGCCGATCATGGCGACGGCCTGGGCGGCGGCGACCGCGATCGGCAGCGCGTTCGGGTCGGCGAGGCCGATGTCCTCGCTGGCGGAGATCATCAGGCGTCGGGCGATGAAGCGGGGGTCCTCGCCGGCCTCGATCATCCGCGCCAGGTAGTGCAGGGCGGCGTCCACGTCCGAGCCGCGGATGGACTTGATCAGGGCGCTCGCGACGTCGTAGTGCTGGTCGCCGTCGCGGTCGTACTTCACGGCGGCGCGGTCGACCGTCTCCTCCAGGGTCTGGAGGGTGATCTCGGGCTCGCCCTTGTCGAGCGCGGAGCCGGCCGCGGCCTCCAGGGCGGTGAGGGCCCGGCGGGCGTCGCCGCCGGCGATCCGCAGCAGGTGCTCCTCGGTGTCCTCGGGGAGGGTGACGGCCTCCTTGAGGCCGCGCTCGTCGGTGAGGGCCCGGCGCAGCAGTCCTCGCAGGTCGTCGTCCGTGAGCGGTTCGAGGGTCAGCAGCAGGGAGCGGGACAGTAGGGGGGAGATCACCGAGAAGTACGGGTTCTCCGTGGTCGCGGCGATCAGGGTCACCCAGCGGTTCTCGACGGCCGGGAGCAGGGAGTCCTGCTGGGCCTTGCTGAAGCGGTGGATCTCGTCGAGGAAGAGGACCGTCTCCTTGCCGAAGCCGCCCGTGGCCCGGCGGGCGCCCTCGATGACCGCGCGCACTTCCTTGACGCCCGCGGTGATCGCGGACAGCTCGACGAAGCGCTTGTTCGTGGCCTTCGAGACGACGTACGCGAGGGTCGTCTTGCCGGTGCCCGGCGGGCCCCAGAGGATCACGGAGGACGGTCCGGCGGGGCCGCCGCCGCTCTCGCCCACCAGTCTGCGCAGGGGCGAGCCCGGCTTCAGCAGGTGCTGCTGACCCACGACCTCGTCGAGGGTGCGCGGGCGCATCCGGACCGCCAGGGGACTGCTGGACGGGTCCTTCTCCTGGCGTTCTTCTGCTGCGGCGGTGAACAGGTCGGGCTCCACGCACAAAACCCTATGCCACGCCACTGACAACGCCGCCGGGCCCGGTCGGCCGGGGGCCCGCCGGGGTCAGCTGGTCCAGAAGTCCCACCAGCGGGTGAGGATCAGCATGCCGATGATGCCGATGTGCAGCACGGGCAGGACCCAGGTGAACTCGCCGAAGAAGCTCTTCACCGGGCGCGGTGCCGGCAGGAAGCCGTGGCGGATGTTCGAGGAGGTCACGTACCAGAACATGAGGATCGTGGCGACCCAGGCCAGGCTGCACCACAGGCACAGCGAGTTGATCCGGTACAGGGACTGGAACTGCAGCCAGGTGCAGAAGGCGACGCCGAAGAGGGTGCCGGCGTTGAAGGTCAGCCAGTACCAGCGGGGGAAGGTCGCCCGGGCGAGCAGGCTGACGCCGACGCAGATCACGATGCCGTACGCGACCAGTCCGAGCATCGGGTTGGGGAACCCGAAGACG
Source organism: Streptomyces sp. NPDC005551 (assembly GCF_042871785.1). Classification (NCBI taxonomy): domain Bacteria; kingdom Bacillati; phylum Actinomycetota; class Actinomycetes; order Kitasatosporales; family Streptomycetaceae; genus Streptomyces; species Streptomyces sp. NPDC005551. The sequence continues at coordinate 127,242 of NZ_JBIAJE010000014.1, forward strand.
GAGGCCTGGTCGCTCTTCATGATGTTGCCGCAGGAGACGACCGGGTTGAGGCTGCAGCCCGGCACGAAGCCCGGGTCCTCCAGCAGCTTGAACTTGTCGATCGTGATGACCCACGCGGCGAGCAGACCGGCCGCGCCGGTGATCACCAGCAGCAGGGCGAAGGCCGGGCTGCCGCCCACGGTCCGCGGAGCGCCGCCGCGCTCCCGGTCGAGGGAGACGCCGTCCTTGACTGTCGTCTTGCTCATCACGCCGATCCGTTACTGGGAGTGGGCTCTGCGGGCACGGTCATTGTGCCGCACGCACGCGCGTGTCCACCGTTCGATGGACATAAGGAGGTACGGAAGGCCGTGCCGTCGCGTTCGCCGCTCCCGGGAGCCGGTCGGCCCGACGGAACACGCGATCAACTCGCGGCGGGCCCACGGAGACCGCCCCAGCAGGACGGGTAGGTGATCGCGGTCGACCCCGCCGGCCTCGGATTCCGGCACGGAGAGGTGTTCCGCCCGGCCCGGACCCCGGCAGCGTCCGGCAGGGGGAATCCGCACCCGTGAAGTTGACGGCCCGGCCGACCGTGAGGCATTCGTCCCGATAACGCCGGAAGTCGCATGACCGCCGGGTGGCCGTCGCCGCGAAAACGCCGGACGGGCCGGGGCCTCCCGGTGCGGGAGGCCCCGGCCCGTCCGACGGGACCGGCGGCCGTCAGCCCAGGCGGGATTCCAGCTCCGCCACGATCTCGTTGACCCCGATCGGGGTCTGCTCGCCGGACTCCATGTCCTTCAACTGGACGACACCCTCGGCGAGATCGCGCTCGCCGGCGACGATCGCGTAGCGGGCGCCACTGCGGTTGGCGTTCTTCATCGCGCCCTTGAGGCCCTTGCCGCCGTACGAGAAGTCGGCCGCGACGCCCACCTTGCGCAGCTCGTTGACCTTCGCGAAGAGGAACCGCCGGGCCTCGTCTCCGAGCGGCACCGCGAAGACGCTGGTCGCCGACGGGATTTCGAGCGAGACGCCCTCCGCCTCCAGTGCGAGGACCGTGCGGTCGACGCCGAGCGCCCAGCCGACGGACGGCAGCGCGGGGCCGCCGATCATCTCGGACAGCCCGTCGTAGCGGCCGCCGCCGCCGACCGCGGACTGCGAACCGAGTCCGTCGTGGACGAACTCGAAGGTCGTGCGCGTGTAGTAGTCGAGGCCGCGCACCAGCTTCGGGTCGTCCTCGAAGGAGACGCCCGCGGCCGTGATCAGCTCGCGCACCTCCTCGTGGTACGCCTTGCACGCGTCGCACAGGTAGTCCCGCAGCAGCGGAGCGCCGGTCAGCTGCTTCTGGACGTCGTCGCGCTTGTCGTCGAGGACCCGCAGGGGGTTGATGTCGGCGCGGCGCAGCGTCTCCTCGTCGAGGTCGAGGCCGCGCAGGAAGTCCTGGAGGGCGGCGCGGTAGACGGGACGGCACTCCTTGTCGCCCAGGGAGTTCAGCAGGATGCGGAACTCGCGCAGCCCCAGCGAGCGGTACGCCTGGTCGGCCAGGATGATCAACTCGGCGTCGAGCGCCGGGTCCTCGGCGCCGATCGCCTCGGCGCCGACCTGCGAGAAGTGGCGGTACCGGCCCTTCTGCGGGCGTTCGTAACGGTAGTACGAGCCCGAGTACCAGAGCTTGACGGGCAGGTTGCCGGCCTTGTGCAGGTTGGCCTCCAGCGCGGCGCGCAGCACGGAGGCGGTGCCCTCGGGGCGCAGCGCCAGCATGTCGCCGCCCTTGGTCTCGAAGGCGTACATCTCCTTGGTCACGATGTCGGTGGACTCACCGACACCGCGGGCGAACAGCTCGACGTTCTCGAAGCCGGGCGTCTCGATGTACCCGTAGCCGGAGGTGCGCAGCGGGGCGGCGATGGCCTCGCGCACGGCGAGGTAGGCGGCGCTGTCCGGCGGGATCAGGTCGTACGTGCCCTTGGGGGCCTTGAAGGTGCTCACGGAAGGTCTCGTCACATTCCTCGTCGGGGAGCCTCGGGTGCTCCCTGGCCGGCGGCGGCCACCTGCCGCAGATACGGGTTGGTGGCGCGCTCCTGGCCGATGGTCGTCTGGGGGCCGTGGCCGGACAGCACCACGGTCGAGTCGTCGAGCGGCAGGCACACACGGGCCAGCGAGTCGAGCAGCTCGGCCGCGTCGCCGCCGGGCAGGTCGGTGCGTCCGACGGAGCCGGCGAACAGCAGATCCCCGGAGAAGAACACGGACGGGATGTCCGCGCTCTCGGGCATGCGGAAGGTCACCGACCCCTTGGTATGGCCGGGCGCGTGCGCGACGGAGAGGTCGAGGCCCGCGAGCCTGAGCTCGGCGCCGTCGGTGAGTTCCTTCACGTCGTCGGGCTCCCCCACGGTCAGTTCGCCCATCAGCGGCATCCCGATGGAACGGCCGAGCGCCTTCTCCGGGTCGCTCATCATGTAGCGGTCCCGGGGGTGGATCCAGGCCGGTACGTCGTGCGCTCCGCAGACCGGTACGACCGAGGCGACGTGGTCGATGTGGCCGTGGGTGAGGATGACCGCGACAGGCTTGAGCCGATGCTTGGCGAGTGCGTCCTCGACTCCCTGGGCGGCCTGGTGGCCCGGGTCGATGATCACGCACTCCTCACCCGCGGCGGGGGCGACCAGATAACAGTTGGTCCCCCAGGCCCCGGCGGGGAACCCGGCAATGAGCACGATCGTCCTTCGTTTGTGTCGTACGAGGTCATACGGCGTCGTACGGGGCGGGTGGCTGCGGATCAGAGCCTACCGGCGCTGCCGTTTCCTCAGCGAACCCATATACGGTACGGGGCACACGCAGGCGGTCGGCTCTCTGAACGCACGCGTCCCCTTTGCCGAACGAGACGCACGAGGAGAAAACCCGGTGGTCAGCCAGGAGCAGCGGCGGCGTCAGCTCGCCCGGGAGAAGTTCTTGCGGCAGCAGCAGCGGCGTACGGCCGCGCGGCGCAGGACGCACGCACGCAACGCGGTGATCGCGTCGGTCCTCGGCGTCGTCGTGGTGGGCAGCGTCGTGTCGTACGCGACCGGGGTCTTCAAGAACGACGACAAGAAGACCAACGCGGGTGCGGAGGTGACGCCGAGCCCCTCGGCGCCGAGCAAGGCGCCGGACCCGTGCAAGAAGGCCGCCCCGGGCAAGGTGGAGTCGCTGAGCTGGAAGAAGGAGCCGGCCGTCACCATCGACAAGTCCGCGGACTACGCGATGAAGCTGGCGACGACCTGCGGCGACATAGACGTCGACCTGAAGACGGCCGCGGCGCCGCACACGGTGAACTCGTTCAACTTCCTCGCGGGCAAGGGGTTCTTCGACCACACCAAGTGCCACCGGCTGGTGACGAAGAACATCTACGTGCTGCAGTGCGGTGACCCCCAGGGCACCGGCAGTGGCGGCCCGGGCTACACGATCCCGGACGAGAACCTGAAGGACAAAAACCTGAAGGGCGGCATCTACCCGGCGGGCACGGTCGCCATGGCCAACACCGGCCAGAAGCACACCGGCGGCAGCCAGTTCTTCCTCGTGTACCGGGACAGTCAGCTGCCGCCCAATTACACACCGTTCGGGACGATCTCGAAGTCCGGCATGACCGTTCTGAAGAAGATCGCCGCGGCCGGGGAGAGCTCCGGCCAGGGCGACGGCGCACCCAACGCGACCGTCGTGATCAACAAGCTGACCGTGACGAAATCCTGACCGCCAGCTGCGAAACTTCGGTCGCGCGGGATGCGGACAGCCGCCCCGCCGGTCGCCTATGTTGGCCGTGACGAAACTGTGGACGATGCCCGGGGGCGCGGAAGCCTCCCGCGGGCATCATGTGGAGGAGGCGCTGTGAGCAGCGACCCGTGGGGCCGCGTCGACGAGACGGGGACCGTGTACGTGCGTACGGCCGAGGGTGAGCAGGTCGTCGGTTCCTGGCAGGCCGGCTCCCCCGACGAGGCGCTGGCCTACTTCGAGCGCAAGTACGAGGGCCTGGTTGTGGAGATCGGCCTCCTCGAGAAGCGAGTGAAGACCACCGACCTGTCGGCGAAGGACGCCCAGGCCGCCATCGCGCACATCCGTGAGCAGGTGGACGCCCACCACGCGGTCGGTGACCTGGACGCGCTGCGCGTGCGGCTGGACAAGCTCGTCGAGACGGTCGACGCGCGCCGTCAGGAGCGCAAGGAACAGCGGGCCAAGCAGTCCGACGAGGCGCGGCACGCCAAGGAGGCCCTGGTCACCGAGGCGGAGGAGCTGGCGCAGAGCGAGCAGTGGCGGTCGGCCGGTGAGCGGCTGCGCGCGCTGGTGGACACCTGGAAGGGGCTGCCGCGGCTCGACCGCAAGTCGGACGACGAGCTGTGGCACCGCTTCTCGCACGCGCGCTCGGCGTTCTCCAAGCGGCGCAAGGCGCACTTCGCGTCGCTGGACGCGCAGCGCGAGGAGGCCCGCAAGACCAAGGAGAAGCTGGTCGCCGAGGCCGAGGCGCTGTCCGCTTCGACGGACTGGGGTCCGACGGCGGCCCGCTACCGCGAGCTGATGGCGGACTGGAAGGCCGCGGGCCGTGCCCAGCGCGAGCACGAGGACGATCTGTGGAACCGCTTCCGCGGCGCCCAGGACGTCTTCTTCGCGGCGCGCGGCTCGGTGTTCGCCGAGCGGGACGCGGAGCAGTCGGAGAACCTGAAGCTCAAGGAGGAGCTGGCCGAGGAGGCCGAGAAGCTCGTCCCGGTGCAGGATCTCAAGGCCGCCCGTGCCGCGTTCCGTTCGATCAACGAGCGCTGGGAGGCCATCGGCCACGTGCCGCGCGACGCCCGGCCGAAGATCGAGGGCCGGATGCACGCGGTGGAGCGGGCTCTGCAGGAGTCCGAGGAGACCGAGTGGCGGCGGACCAATCCCGAGGCACGCGCGCGTGCGGAGGGGCTGACCGGCCAGCTGCAGGCCGCCGTGGACAAGCTCACGGGTCAGATCGAGGCGGCGCGCTCCGCGGGCAACACCGCCAGGGCCGACAAGCTCCAGAAGGAGCTCGACGGCCGTCAGGCGCTGCTGGACCAGGCCCTGAAGGGTCTGCAGGAGTTCGGCGGCTGACGTCGGCCGGCTGACGGCGCGCGGCTCTTCTCCTGTGCGGCCCGGCGGTGGATCTTCCACCGCCGGGCCGCACCGCGTTCATGACGGGACGCGCGGTCCGCCCTGTTCGGCGATGTGGAGGGCGTGCTTGAGGACCTCGCAGGCCTGGATGTGGTTCCCGCACTCCTGGAGGAGATCGGCGAGCCGCCGGCACACGAGGACGGCCTCGGGCCCGTACAGCCGGTGGACCTGCCGGAAGGCCAGCTCCAGGACCTCGATGGCCTCCCCCACCTGGCCGGACTCCGCGAGCAGCTCGGAGAGTTCCAGCTGTACGGCGAGCAGGTCGCCCCGGCCGTTCGTCGTCTGTTCCTGGAGGGCGAGCCGCAGCACGGGAAGCGCGTCCCTGGTGTTGCCCGCGGCGCGCAGGGCCCGGGCCACGTTGAGGCCGGTGGCGACCATCGCGGCGCGTACGTCGGCGGCGAGGACCGGTCCGGCGGGGGCGCGGTGGCCGGCGCGGGCCTTGTTGCGGGCGAAGGCGAGCCGTCCCACGCCGTTCTCCTGGGAGCGCTGCGGCAGCGGGCGGTTCTTGGCCCGCAGCCGCTCCTCCAGGACCCGGTAGAGGGTGTCGAGGTCGATGAGTTCGGGTCCGTCGTGGACGCCGTCGCGCAGGACGGTGAGGAGTTCACCGGTGAACGCGGTGTAGCGCTCGCCGTCGGGTGCGAGCGCCAGCCGGTCGCGCGGGGACGCGGTGAGCACGAAGGCGCCGTCGACGGCGGCCTGCGCGGCGAGTACGTCACCGCCGCCGACGAGGGTGCGGGCGGCCCGGCCGCTGAAGCAGCAGTCGAGGACGACGACCTTGCGGCGGGCCCGTGAGGCACGCAGGGCGGAGCGCAGGTGCTGGTAGGCGACGGCGGTGTAGCCCAGGTGGTCGCGGGAGTCGCCGAGCGCGAGGTACAGGTCCGCGGACTCGGAGTCGCGCATGCCGTGCCCGGCGTAGTACACGATCAGGGTGTCGGTGGCCTCGTCGCCCGCCTGGTGCACCGGGTCGAGCATGGCGAGCGGACTCTGCGGGTCGGTGACGACGGTGCAGTGCTGGACCGGGAGCCCCCAGACCGTGGCGTCGCACAGTTCGGCGGCGAGGTCGACCACGTTCGCCTCGACGGCGGGCAGTTGGGGCAGGTGCCGGTAGGAGGCGGTGCCGATCAGGACCGCTCTGGAGCGGGCCGGGTCAGGGAGCGTCGAGGTCACTCTCGGCTTCCTCCCCGTCGAGGAGTCCGACGATCCGGCGCAGGGTCTCCTCGTCGCGCGCCGCCTCGGCGGTGAGCAGCACCTCGACCTCGCCGCGGCGCAGGGTGACGGCGGGAGCCCGGCGGCGCGAACTCTGCCACTGGAGCACGGAGACGACCAGCGACGCGGTGGACAGCCCGCTGCCGAGGGCGAGTTGCAGCAGGTCGAACCCCGAGCCCATGTGCTGTGCGGCGGCCGGCTCGCCGCCGATCCGGGCGCGTACGTCGAGCGTCTCGTCCGCGTGCAACCAGCGCAGCAGGGAGCGGAGTTCGTCCTCGCTGCCGAGTGCTTCCCCGGTGTCCGGCGTCCGCTGGGCCCCCGCGGCCGCCGGGACCTCCGCGATCCCCGCGACGAAGTCAGTCATCGATCCCGTCCGTTCGTCGGCCTACACGTTTGTTCACCTGCGAGAACAGGTCGAGTGCCTGGTCCCCGGCGTCCAGCCGGGCCAGGCACACGGCCTGCCAGTACTGGCTGGTCAGGGTGGTGAGGTGGTCGGGGCCGAGCGACGACAGGCACACCGGCACGATCACCGACAACATCTGGGCGGCTTCGCGGAGTTCACCGCGCAGCACCAGATTGACCGCCTCGCGCTGCCGGGACAGCGCGTTCGACGCGGTCATGCTGCTCAGGACGAGCCGCCGGGTGGCGTCGCTGAGGGTGGGCGGCGCCAGAGCGCGGCGGGCCCTGCGGAACGATGGCCCCGCGTCCTGCTCGGATAAGGCGCCGCCGTCCGGCGCTCCGGCCCCCCACCCCGCACCGGCGAGGCCCTGGGGCAGCGGCGGCACGGCCGACTGGTCCCAGTCGTACTCGGGCGCCTCGACCGGCGGCTCGGACGGGCCCTGGCCTTTGCGGGCGGGCGGGCCGCCGTCCGGGGGCGAACCCAGTGCGCCGGGCGGCTCGGCGAGGCCTTCCAGCACCTCGGCGCGGATGTGCCGCGCCAGCAGGCCGGCCAGCAGTGCGGTGCCGCCGTCGGCGAGGCCCCTGAGTTCCTCCTCGACCGTCTCGACCCGCTGCGGCCGGTCGGCGGGATCCTGCTCGCAGAGCCGGTCGACGAGGACGGTCAGATCGACGGGGTACGGCGGTGTCCGCCCGGCCAGCCGCGGGATGCCGTCGCCCAGGGCCTTCTCCACGATGGCTCCGACGTCCATGGTCGCGCCGAACGGCAGTTCGCCCGTGATCATCAGGTACATGCAGGCGCCCAGCCCGTAGAGGTCGGCGGCGGGCTCCGGCAGCGCCCCGCGGATCGCCTCGGGCGCGATGAACTGCGGTGTGCCCATCAGCATGCCGGTCCGGGTGATCACCGCCTCCCCGGCGAGGCGGGCGAGTCCGAAGTCCTGGAGGACGACCCGTCCGCCGCGGTCGATCCCCACGTTCGAGGGCTTGACGTCCCGGTGCAGCACACCGGCCGCGTGGGCGGCGGCGAGCGCGTCGGCGACCTGGGAGGCGACGGAGGCGACCGCGGCCGGCGGCAGCGGGCCCGTCGCCGCGACCAGGTCGGCCAGGGTCATGCCGTCGAGCACCTGCATGACCAGGTACGGCGTGCCGTCGTGGACCCCCGTGTCGTACAGCGTGACGACCGAGGGGTGGTCGATCCTGGCCAGCGCGCGGGCCTCGCGCATGAAGCGCTCGAGTGCCTCGCTGTCGGCGGCCAGTCCTTCCACGGCGGTCAGCATCTTCACCGCGACGCGGCGCCCGAGCACCTCGTCGACCGCCTCGTACACCACGCCCATGCCGCCCCGCCCGAGGAGCCCCACCGGGCGGTAGCGGCCGGCCACTAAGCCGATGCCGTCCATCTCGTCCCCCGTCGTCCGGTCGGTCAGGGCCTGCGGGCCGACGTCACGCGGTACACGTCGTACACGCCCTCCACGCCCCGTACGGCCTTCAGGACGTGCCCGAGGTGCTTGGGGTCGCCCATCTCGAAGGTGAAGCGCGAGGTGGCGACGCGGTCGCGGGAGGTCTGCACGGCCGCGGAGAGGATGTTGACGTGCTGGTCCGACAGGACGCGGGTGACGTCCGACAGGAGCCTAGAGCGGTCCAACGCCTCGACCTGTATGGCGACGAGGAAGACCGAGGACTGGGTGGGCGCCCACTCGACCTCGAGGATCCGCTCGGGTTCCCGGGACAGCGAGTCGATGTTGACGCAGTCGCTGCGGTGCACCGAGACGCCGCTGCCGCGGGTGACGAAACCGATGATCGGGTCGCCGGGCACGGGAGTGCAGCAGCGGGCCAGCTTGACCCAGACGTCGTCGACGCCCTTGACGACGACGCCCGGGTCGGCGTTGGAGCGCCGCTTGCGGCTCCGGCCGCGGGCGGGCGGGATGCTCTCGTCGATCTCCTCGCTGGCCGCCTCCTCGCCGCCGAGCGCCTGCACCAGTTTCTGCACGACGCTCTGCGCGGCCACGTGCCCCTCGCCGATCGCCGCGTACAGCGACGAGATGTCGGGGTAGCGCATCTCGTGCGCGAGGGTGACCAGGGAGTCGCCGGTGAGGATGCGCTGGATCGGCAGGTTCTGCTTGCGCATCGCGCGGGCGATGGCGTCCTTGCCCTGCTCGATCGCCTCGTCGCGGCGCTCCTTGGAGAACCAGGCCCGGATCTTGTTGCGGGCCCGCGGCGACTTGACGAAGCCCAGCCAGTCCCGGGACGGGCCGGCGCCCGCGGCCTTGGAGGTGAAGACCTCGACCAGGTCGCCGTTGTCGAGGGTGGACTCCAGCGGCACCAGCCGGCCGTTGACGCGGGCCCCTATGGTCCGGTGGCCGACCTCGGTGTGCACGGCGTAGGAGAAGTCCACCGGGGTGGCGCCCGCCGGGAGCGCTATGACGTCGCCCTTCGGCGTGAAGACGAAGACCTCGTTGCGGGACAGGTCGAAGCGCAGGGACTCCAGGAACTCGCCCGGGTCCTCGGTCTCCTTCTGCCAGTCGAGGAGCTGGCGCAGCCACGCCATGTCGTTGAGGTGGTCGTCCTTGCCGGTGGTCCGCGGCACGTCCGAGCGCACCTTGGAGGTGCCGGCGACGGCCTCCTGCTTGTACTTCCAGTGCGCGGCGATGCCGTACTCGGCACGGCGGTGCATGTCGAACGTACGGATCTGGAGTTCGACCGGCTTGCCGTTGGGGCCGATGACCGTCGTGTGCAGCGACTGGTACATGTTGAACTTGGGCATCGCGATGTAGTCCTTGAACCGGCCGGGGACCGGATTCCATCGCGCGTGCACCGTGCCGAGGGCCGCATAGCAGTCGCGGACGGTGTCCACGAGGACGCGGATGCCCACCAGGTCGTAGATCTCCGCGAAGTCACGGCCGCGGACGATCATCTTCTGGTAGACGCTGTAGTAGTGCTTCGGGCGGCCGGTCACCGTCGCCTTGATGCGGGCGGCGCGCAGGTCGGACTGCACCTCGTCGGTCACTATGGCGAGGTACTCGTCGCGCTTGGGGGCGCGCTCGGCGACGAGGCGCACGATCTCGTCGTACATCTTGGGGTAGAGGATCGCGAAGGCGAGGTCCTCCAGCTCCCATTTGATGGTGTTCATGCCCAGCCGGTGGGCGAGCGGCGCGTAGATCTCGAGGGTCTCGCGCGCCTTTTTCTCCTGCTTCTCGCGCTTGAGGTAGCGCATGGTGCGCATGTTGTGCAGGCGGTCGGCGAGCTTGATGACCAGGACGCGGGGGTCCTTCGCCATCGCGACGACCATCTTGCGGACCGTCTCGGCCTGCGCGGCCTCGCCGAACTTGACCTTGTCGAGCTTGGTGACACCGTCGACGAGGAGGGCGACCTGGTCGCCGAAGTCGCGGCGCAGGGAGTCGAGCCCGTACTCGGTGTCCTCGACGGTGTCGTGCAGCAGGCCGGCCATCAGCGTCGCCGGGTCCATGCCGAGCTCGGCCAGGATGGTGGTGACGGCCAGCGGGTGCGTGATGTACGGGTCGCCGCTCTTGCGCTTCTGACCGCGGTGCCAGCGCTCGGCGACCTGGTAGGCGCGCTCGATCTGGCGGAGCGTGGACGTCTCGATCTTCGGGTCGTTGCCGCGCACTATCCGCAGCAGGGGCTCCAGCACCGGGTTGTACGGGTTGGAGCGCTGGACGCCGAGCCGGGCGAGGCGGGCCCGTACGCGGTTGGAGGAGCCGCCGCCGGTCCGCGCGGGCTGGCCGGCCGCGGGACGGGCCACCGGGGTGCTGGACTGCCCGCCCTCACCGGGCGCCGGCTTGGGGCGCGGCTCCTCCGCCGCCTTCCCCTCGGGCGCGGACTGGGCGTGCTCGACCGGCCCGTGCGCGACGCTCTTCGCGGGCTCGGCCGCGGGGCCCGAAGTCGGTACGGGCTTGGCGGCCGGAGTTCCCCCCGGGCGGTCGGCACTGGGGGCGAGTGGCTGGGCCTCGTCTGGCAAGAGGGCTCCTCGTACACTTTCCGGGTCCCCCGGTCAGGCTCCGGAAACCCCATGGTAGCGATCCCCGGCTTCGAACTCGCCTTCGGCCGGGTGGGACGGCCTGGTACTGCGGAAACAGCGGAGGCGGGCACCGGATTCCTCCGGGCCCGCCTCCGCGGTGTCGAACGGGTGTCCTCAAGGTGCCTCGCGGGTGCCGGAGGACGGCGTCCGGGTACGGCGCCGTGTCGTACCGCGACGCGGCGCCGGGGCGTCCTCAGACCCTGAGGAGGGCCTCCAGGGGGGCGCCCGCGAGGGCCGGCTCCAGGCGGGCGCGCCCGCCGAGGAAGCCGAGCTCCATCAGGACCGCGACGCCCGCGACCTCGGCGCCCGCCCGGCGGATCAGCCGGAGCGAGGCCTCGGCGGTGCCGCCGGTGGCGAGGACGTCGTCGACGACCATCACGCGGTCCCCCGCGGCCAGGTCCTCGGCGTGCACCTCGATCTCGGCGGAGCCGTACTCCAGGTCGTACGACTGGCTGAGGGTCGCTCCGGGGAGCTTGCCCGCCTTGCGTACGGGGATGAAGCCGACGCCCGCGCGGACCGCCGCGGGCGCGCCCAGGATGAAGCCGCGGGCCTCCAGACCGACGATCTTGGTGGCGCCGTTGCGCACGGTGATCTCCGCCAGGGCGTCGGTCAGCGCGGTGAACGCCGCCGGGTCGGCCAGCAGCGGCGTGATGTCCTTGAACATCACTCCCGGCTCCGGGTAGTCGGCGACGTCCCGGATGCGGCTGAGCAGCAGCTCCTCGATGCCGGTCATCGGCGCTTCCCCGAGGGGCGGCCGCGGCCCCGGGTGCGGGACGCGGGCTGGTTGCGCGGGCCCACGACCGCGGGCGCGGCGTCCTGCGGCTCGTCCTCGTCGTCGTACGCCTCGGGGGCGGACTCCGGCGCGTCCAGCGACTCGCCCCGGGCGGCGGCCTGCGCCCGCTTGGCGAGGACCCGCTTCTTCAGGGCCTTCATCTGCGGCTCGCGCTCCTTGAGGTCGGCGACGAGCGGCGTGGCGATGAAGATCGACGAGTACGCTCCGGCCGCGAGACCCACGAACAGCGACAGCGAGATGTCGTTGAGCATGCCGGCCCCGAGGACACCGCCGCCGATGAACAGCAGGGCCGCGACGGGCAGCAGCGCGACCACCGTCGTGTTGATGGAGCGCACCAGGGTGCTGTTGATCGACCGGTCGGCGACCTCGCTGTAGGTCCAGCGGGTCTGCTTGGTGAGGTCCTTCGTCTGTTCCTTGAGGCTGTCGAAGACCACGACCGTGTCGTAGAGCGAGTAACCGAGGATCGTGAGCAGACCGATCACGGTGCCCGGGGTGACCTCGAAGCCCACCAGGGCGTAGATGCCGACCGTGATCGTGATGTCGTGGATCAGCGCGACGAGCGCGGCCAGGGCCATGCGCCACTCGAAGGCGATCGCCAGGTAGATCACCACGAGGACCATGAAGATCGCCAGGCCCTGCCAGGCCTTGTTGGCGATCTGGTCACCCCAGCTGGGGCCGACCAGGTCCGCGTTGATCGACTCGGAGTCGACCTTGAGGTCCTTGGCCAGCTCGTCCTTGATCTGGTCCGACTTGCCGGTGTCGATGCCGGCGATCTGGATGCGCAGACCGCCGTTGCCGAGCTTCTGGACGATCGCGTCGTGCCCGGAGGCCTCCTCCGCGTACGTCTCGGCCTGGGACACCGAGACGCTGGTCCGCTCGGTGGTGAGGACGGCTCCGCCCTGGAACTCGATGCCCATGTTCAGGCCGCGCACCGTCAGGCCGAGGATGGCCGTGATGGTGATCAGGATCGAGACGCCGTACCAGATCATGCGCTTGCCGACGAAGTCGTAGCCGATCTCGCCGCGGTGGAGCCGGGCGCCGAGGGTGCCGAGTTTCGACATCTCACGCCTCCTTCGTGTCGACGGGGGCGGACGCGCGACGGGTGCGGCGCAGCGGGGGCTGGGCGCCCAGTCGCTTCGGGTCGAGGCCCGACCAGCTGTGGCCGTTCGCGAAGAACTTCTTGCGGGCGAGGATCGTCATCAGCGGCTTGGTGAACAGGAAGACGACGACGACGTCGAGCAGGGTGGTCAGACCGAGGGTGAACGCGAAGCCCTGGACCTTGCCGACCGTGACGATGAAGAGCACCGCGGCGGCGAGGAACGACACGAAGTCGGAGACCAGGATGGTGCGCCGGGCGCGCGGCCAGGCACGCTCGACGGCGGGCCGCAGCGAACGGCCCTCCCGGATCTCGTCACGGATGCGTTCGAAGAACACGATGAACGAGTCCGCTGTGATGCCGATCGCGACGATGGCACCGCACACGGCCGGCAGGTTCAGCGCGAAGCCGATGGTGGGACCGAGCAACGCCATGATCACGTACGTGAGGACGGCGGAGACGAGCAGCGAGGCGACGGCGATGAGCGACAGACCCCGGTAGTAGACCACCAGGTAGATGACGACCAGGGCCAGGCCGATCGCGCCGGCGATCAGACCGGCGTGCAGCTGCTCGCCACCGAGGGCGGCGGTCACCGTGGTGACGCTCGCCTCCTTGAAGGTGAGCGGCAGCGCGCCGTACTTCAGCATGTTCGCCAGGTCCTGCGCCTCGGTCTGGTCGAAGCTGCCGGAGATCTCCGCGCTGCCGCCGGTCAGCGCCTGGCTGACGTACGGGTCGGAGACGACCTCGTTGTCGAGGACGATGGCGAACTGGTTCTGCGGCTGCTGGTTCTGCGCGAGCTTGCCGGTGATGCTGGCGAACTTCTTGGCGCCACCGGACGTGAAGTCCATGGTGACCTTCCAGCCGGCACCGCTCTGCGTGTCGTAGACGGCGGCGGCCTTCTTGACGTCCGTACCGGACACCTCGGCCGGGCCGAGCACGTACTTCTGCCACTGGCCGTCCGAGTTCTGGCCGCAGGCCACGGTGGAGTCGGAGGGCTTGGCGCCCACGCCGGCCTTGGCGCGGTCGGCCGGCTTGGAGCAGTCGAGCGCGGCGTACTGGGCCTGGAGCTTGGCCGTCGCCGGGTCGGCGCTCGCGGGAGGGGAGGCGTCGGCGGAGGCCGAGGACTTCGCCGAGGCACTCGCGGACGGCGTGGCGTCGTCCTTCAGGGCGTCGGTGACGGCGCGGCCCTGGGAGGTGGCGTTGGCCGAGGGGGTCGCGGAGCCGGACGGGGTGGCCTTGTCGGTGGCCTTGTCACCCGCCTTCTCGCTCGCCTTGTCCGTGGGCTTCTTCGAGGCGCTGCCGCTCGGCGAGGGGCTGGCCTTCGCGGCGCCGCCGGTGACCTCCGTCGCGACGACGGGGCGGAAGTAGAGCTTGGCGGTGGTGCCGACCTGCTCCCGGGCCTGCTTGGAGTTCGTGCCCTTGGGGATGTTGACGATGATGTTCTTGTCGCCCTGGGTCTGCACCTCCGCCTCGGACACGCCAAGACCGTTGACGCGGCGGTTCATGATGTCAACCGCGGTGTCCATGTTGGTCTTGTTGATCGCGTTCGGCTGGCCCGGCTCGTTCTTCGCCTCGAGCGTGATGCTCGTGCCGCCGGCGAGGTCGATGCCGAGACGCGGGGTGGGGTGCCCGGAGAGGAACATCCCCCCGGTGAGCGCCACGATGGCGATCAGGATGAGGGCCAGCGAGCGCCCCGGCCTGCTCTGGGCGCTCGCGCTCCGGCCCTTCTTCGGTGCTGCCACCTTCTCGTACTCCCTCTCGGGCCACCCGACGCCGGGTGAGCGCCGGGGCGGCCATGACATGGTGTCGGGATACCGTGCGGAACCGCACGTCCCGCGGAACGCCGGTCGCGAGCGGGTCGCGCCGCGCTCCCGGGTCGTGCCTACTTCGCGTCGGACTCGCCGTCGGTCCTCTTCGGCTCGGCCGCGTCGGTCTCGGTGGGCTCGACGGCCCGCGCGTCCGTGTCCTTCTTGCCGAGGTCGAGAGGCTTGTCGTCGGAAGCGACCACGGGCTCGTCCGTCCCGGTGAGGGAGGAGGCGTCGTCCGGCACGACAGTGGCGTCGTCGTCCTTGAGATCGGGGTCGATGCCGTGGACGAGGCGGTTGTATTCGTCGTCGGTCAGAACGGCCCCGATCGAGTTCTTCGCGAAGATCAGGTGGACGCCGGGGGCGGCGTCGAGGAGGACCGTGTCCTCGCTGACCTCCTTCACCGTCGCGTACATGCCCCCGATCGTGCGGACGCCGGTGCCGGGCTGCATCTCGTTGCGCATCTGCGCGGCCGCCTGCTGCTTGCGCTTGGCCGAGCGGGTCATCAGGAACATGGCCCCGATGAGCACGACGAGCGGGAGGAAGGTCAAGGTATTCACGGGACGGGGTTCCTTCGCACGACCGCGCGGGGGGCGGCCTGGTGGATGGGGGTTGGTCGGCGCCGCCCACAAGGGCGGCATCGGCGGAGTCTAAGCGAGTCCGCACTCATGGAACAACGCTCAGCATGGCACCGGGGTTCCTCTCCGGGCAGCGGCCCGCGCCGTCACGCCCCGAACAGGTCTCCTTGTCCGATTCCCCCCGGGGCCTGGCGCGGCGGGGCCAGGCCGAGGTGCGCCCAGGCGGCCGGTGTCGCCACCCGGCCACGCGGAGTGCGGGCCAGCAGCCCCTCTCGCACCAGGAAGGGCTCGGCGACCTCCTCGACGGTCTCGCGCTCCTCCCCCACGGCCACCGCGAGCGTGGAAAGACCGACGGGACCGCCTCCGAAGAGCTTGAGCAACGCCTCCAGGACGCCGCGGTCGAGCCGGTCGAGGCCGCGGGCGTCCACCTCGTACACCGCGAGGGCCGCTCCGGCGATGTCCCGCGTGATGATCCCGTCGGCCTTGACCTGCGCGTAGTCGCGTACGCGGCGCAGGAGGCGGTTCGCGATACGGGGCGTGCCCCGGGAGCGGCCGGCGATCTCGGCGGCGCCCGCGGTGTCGATCTCGACGTCGAGGAGATGGGCCGAGCGGTGGATGACGCGCTCCAGTTCGGCCGGCTCGTAGTACTCCATGTGCGCGGTGAAGCCGAAGCGGTCGCGCAGCGGGGGCGGCAGCAGACCCGCGCGGGTGGTGGCGCCGACCAGCGTGAACGGCGGCAGTTCGAGTGGGATCGCGGTGGCACCGGGGCCCTTGCCGACGATGACGTCGACGCGGAAGTCCTCCATGGCCATGTAGAGCATCTCCTCGGCGGGCCGGGACATGCGGTGGATCTCGTCGAGGAAGAGGACCTCGCCCTCCTGGAGGGAGGACAGGATCGCGGCGAGGTCGCCCGCGTGCTGGATGGCCGGGCCGCTGGTGATGCGGATCGGGGCGCCCATCTCGGCGGCGATGATCATCGACAGGGTGGTCTTGCCCAGTCCGGGGGCGCCGGACAGGAGCACGTGGTCGGCGGTGGCGCCGCGCGCGCGGGCGGCGCGCAGGACCAGGTCGAGCTGCTCGCGGACCTTCTCCTGTCCGATGAACTCGTCGAGGTCCTTCGGGCGCAGTGCCGCCTCGACGGCCTGGTCCTCGTGGTCGGCGACCGAGCCCACCAGCCGCTCGTCGGCGGTCTCGTCGGTCGTGTCGTCCCAGTTCATCGCTTGTGCCTCGCGGTCGCAGTGGGGTCGGTCGAACGGGCGTGGGGCGCTCGGAGCGCGGTCAGCGCGTCCGGTTGAGGGTCTGCAGGGCCGCCTTCAGCAGCTGGCCCACCTGGGGGCTGCCGCCTGCGGCCTCGGCCTGGGGCTCGACCGCGGAGACCGCCTCGTCCGCCTCGCGGGTCGCGTATCCGAGACCGATCAGGGCGGCGTGCAGCTGGTCGCGCCAGCCGGCGGTGACGGACCTGCCGATGGCGGGGCCGCCGGGGCCGAGGGGCTCGCCGAGCCGGTCCTTGAGTTCCAGGAGGAGCTTCTGGGCGCCCTTCTTGCCGATGCCCGGGACGGCGGTGAGCGCCTTCTCGTCACCGGTGGCCACCGCGCGGCGCAGGGCGTCGGGGCTGTGCACGGCCAGCATGGCCTGGGCCAGCCGCGGGCCGACACCGCTCGCGGTCTGCAGCAGCTCGAAGACCTGGCGCTCGTCGTCGTCCACGAAGCCGTACAGCGTCAGTGAGTCCTCACGGACCACGAGGGAGGTGGCGAGCCTCGCGTCCTGTCCCGTACGGAGTCCGGAGAGGGTGTTGGGCGTGCACTGGACGGCGATGCCGATGCCGCCGACCTCGAGGACCGCGGAGTCGGGGGCGAGTGCGGCGACCGGGCCGCTGACGAAGGCGATCATGCGGGACGCCCTTTCGATGCGTGCAGGGCGACGGCCTGCTGGAGTCTGTTCTTTGCGGGTGCGCGCCAGATGTGACAGATGGCGAGGGCCAGGGCGTCGGCGGCGTCGGCGGGTTTGGGCGGTGCGTCGAGCCGGAGCAGGCGCGTGACCATCGCGCCGACCTGGGCCTTGTCCGCGCGCCCGCTGCCGGTGACGGCGGCCTTGACCTCGCTCGGGGTGTGCAGGGCGACGGGGATGCCGCGCCGGGCGGCGCAGAGCATGGCGACGGCGCTGGCCTGGGCGGTGCCCATGACCGTGCGTACGTTGTGCTGGCTGAACACCCGTTCCACAGCGACGAATTCGGGCCGGTACTCGTCGAGCCACCGCTCGATGCCCTGCTCGACGGCGACGAGGCGCAGCCCCAACTCGGCGTCGGGCGGGGTCCGTACGACACCGACGCCGCACATGGTCAGGGGGCGGCCCGCGAGTCCCTCGACCACTCCGACACCGCACCGGGTCAAACCCGGGTCAACACCCAGTACCCGCACCCCGAACCCCTTCGTCGATCTCCTGTTCGTGCAGGCTATCGGGTACCGCCGACAAAGCCGCGGGCCGACGGAGTGGGTGTTCCGTCGGCCCGCGGCTGGTGCCGTCCGCTCAGGCGTCGACGCTCGCCATCACCTCGTCGCTCACGTCGAAGTTGGCGAAGACGTTCTGCACGTCGTCGCTGTCCTCGAGCGCGTCGATCAGCTTGAAGATCTTGTGGGCCCCGTCCTCGTCCAGCTCGACCTGCATGGTCGGGACGAAGTTGGCCTCGGCGGAGTCGTAGTCGATGCCGGCCTCCTGGAGCGCGGTGCGGACCGCGACCAGGTCGGTGGCCTCGGACAGGACCTCGAAGGACTCGCCGAGGTCGTTGACCTCTTCGGCACCCGCGTCGAGCACGGCGCCCAGCACGTCGTCCTCGGACAGTTCGCCCTTGGGGACGATCACGACGCCCTTGCGGTGGAACAGGTACGACACGGAGCCCGGGTCGGCCATCGAGCCGCCGTTGCGGGTCATCGCGACGCGGACGTCGGAGGCGGCGCGGTTGCGGTTGTCGGTGAGGCACTCGATGAGCACCGCGACACCGTTCGGGCCGTAGCCCTCGTACATGATCGTCTCGTAGTCGGCGCCACCGGCCTCGAGACCGGCGCCGCGCTTGACCGCGGAGTCGATGTTCTTGTTCGGGACCGAGCTCTTCTTGGCCTTCTGGATGGCGTCGAAGAGGGTCGGGTTACCGCCCGGGTCGGCGCCGCCCGTACGGGCCGCGACCTCGATGTTCTTGATCATCTTCGCGAAGAGCTTGCCGCGCTTGGCGTCGATCACGGCCTTCTTGTGCTTCGTCGTAGCCCATTTAGAGTGGCCGGACATCTGCCTGTCTCCTTCGCGTAACCCAACTCTTTCCGAACGCCAGAGATCCTACAAGGACTCCGCTGTCCGGTTCGCGCGCACCATGTCGACGAAGAGCCCGTGCATGCGGTGGTCGCCGGTCAGTTCCGGGTGGAACGACGTGGCGAGCGCGGTGCCCTGGCGTACGGCGACGATGTGGCCCTCGTGCCGGGCGAGCACCTCGGCGGCGGCGCCGACGGACTCGACCCAGGGGGCACGGATGAAGACGCCCTCCACCGGACCGCCCGCCACGCCCGTCACGTCGACGGCCGCCTCGAACGACTCGTTCTGGCGCCCGAAGGCGTTGCGGCGCACGATCATGTCGATGCCGCCGACGGTCTCCTGGCCCGAGCGCGGGTCGAGGATCTTGTCGGCGAGCATGATCATGCCCGCGCAGGTGCCGTAGACGGGCATGCCGTCACGCACGCGCGCGCGGAGGGGCTCCATCAGTCCGAAGAGCACGGCCAGCTTGGAGATGGTGGTGGACTCGCCGCCGGGTATGACGAGACCGTCGACCTCGGCGAGTTCCTCGGGGCGCCGCACCTGCCTGGCCACGGCGTCGGCCGCGGCCAGGGCGATCAGGTGCTCCCGTACGTCGCCCTGCAGTGCCAGGACGCCCACGACAGGAGTGTTCATGGGTGACTACCAGCCGCGGTTGGCGTAGCGCTCGGTCTCGGGGAGGGTGTCGCAGTTGATGCCGACCATGGCCTCGCCCAGGTTGCGGGACGCGTCCGCGATGATCTTCGGGTCGTCGTAGAAGGTGGTGGCCTTCACGATGGCGGCGGCACGCTTGGCCGGGTCGCCCGACTTGAAGATGCCGGAGCCGACGAAGACACCCTCGGCGCCGAGCTGGCGCATCAGCGCGGCGTCGGCCGGGGTGGCCACGCCACCGGCGGAGAACAGCACGACCGGCAGCCTGCCGAGGTCGGCGACCTCCTTGACGATCTCGTACGGGGCACGCAGCTCCTTGGCCGCGGCGTACAGCTCGTTGTTGTCGAAGCCGCGCAGCCTGGCGATCTCGTTCTTGATCTGGCGCAGGTGGCGGACGGCCTCGACGACGTTGCCGGTGCCGGCCTCGCCCTTGGAGCGGATCATGGCCGCGCCCTCGGCGATGCGGCGCAGGGCCTCGCCCAGGTTGGTGGCGCCGCAGACGAAGGGGGTGGTGAACGCCCACTTGTCGGAGTGGTTGACCTCGTCGGCCGGGGTGAGGACCTCGGACTCGTCGATGTAGTCCACGCCGAGGGACTGCAGGACCTGGGCCTCGACGAAGTGGCCGATGCGGGACTTGGCCATGACCGGGATGGAGACCGCCTCGATGATCTCCTCGATCATGTTCGGGTCCGACATCCGGGCCACGCCGCCGTCCTTGCGGATGTCGGCGGGCACCCGCTCCAGGGCCATGACGGCCACGGCGCCGGCGTCCTCGGCGATCTTCGCCTGCTCGGCGTTGACCACGTCCATGATCACGCCGCCCTTGAGCTGCTCGGCCATGCCGCGCTTGACGCGCGCGGTGCCGGTCGCGGGGTTGTCGGCGCGCTGGGCGGAGTTGGAAGGCGTGCTGGACACGGGTGTACCTCACTCGGTGGAAAAAGAGAGCTGCTGCAGCACCGAGGAAACGCCGGCGGACCAGTCCACAGCAAGGGCCAATGATGAGCCGGTGGCTCATTTTTCGTCCACCCTGCGTAAAAGCCCAGGCCACGGGCCTGTCATCGGCTCGCCTCCCCGAACGGGGGGCACGGCTGTGGTGGGTCCGGCGGGCCTACGAGGTGGGCCGGTCCGCCAGGGCCACCGGGGGTTCGTCGTCCATCTCGAAGGCGAGCGGGAACGGCGCATGCCCCGCGAGCCGGAACCAGCGCACCTTGCGGTGCCGGCGCAGTGCGCGGGCGGCGCGTACCGCGTCGTTGTGGAACCGCCGGGCCATCGGCACCCTGCGGACCGCCTGGGCCAGCTCGTCCGCGGCCTCCTCGCCGCCGGGCGCCGCCCGGACGGCCTCGACCTGGGCCGTCTCGCCGAAGACCGCCCGCAGGGCCTGGCTCAGCTCGCTCTCGGCGACCTCGCGCTGCTCCGGCTCGGCCTGCCGGGCGGCGTGGGCCGCCTCGTAGAGCACGATCGAGGCGGCCGGATCCAGCACTCCGGACGTCGCCAGTTCCTGGGCGACCGACGCGCGGCGCAGCAGCTGTGCGTCCAGGGCCGCCCGCGCGGCGTCGATCCGCACGTGCAGCCGGTCGAGACGCCCTGCGGTCCAGCTCAGGTAGAGGCCGATGGCGGCGAGGCCGACGAGGATCCAGATGAGGGTTGCGGTCACGGGCGGCAAGGCTACCGGTGACCACTCGGCGCCCCGCAGGCACCGTGCGCGACGGAACGCCACGTGCGGCCCCGGCGTCACGGAACGCGGGGTGGACCCCCGGCGTCACGGAACGCGACGTGGACCCCTGGCGTCAGGGACCGGCCACCCGGCGGTCCTGGACCGTACGGCGGGCCCCCCTCACGGGGACAGCGGGCCCCGTGATCCTCCCGGCACCGGCGGACGGTGGACCCCGCCGGACTCCCGGCACCGGGGGCAGCGGGCCCCGCCGGACTCCCCGCACCGGGGGCGGCGTACGGCGTTCAGTCCCGGGCGAGCCCGAAGCGGGCCATCAGGCCCGTGCGTTCGTCGGCCGCGACCGCCGCCGCCCCGTCGGTCACCGTCTCGTACACGGAGAGGATGTCCGCGCCGACCGTCGACCAGTCGAAGCGCCGCACATGGGCGCTCCCCCGCTGCCGCAGTCCGGCCCGGCGCCCGTCGTCACCGAGGAGCCGCAGGGCCGCCACGGCCAGCGCGTCCGCGTCCTCGTTGGCGAACAGTTCCCCGGCCGCCCCCTGGTCCAGCACCTGGGCGAACGCGTCGAGGTCGGAGGCGAGCACCGCCGCCCCCGCCGACATCGCCTCGACGAGGATGATCCCGAAGCTCTCGCCGCCGGTGTTGGGCGCGACGTACACGTCGACACTGCGCAGGAAGCGCGCCTTGTCCTCGTCGCTGACCATGCCGAGAAACTCCACGCGCGAGCGCATCTCGGCCGGCAGGTCCTCCACGGCCTCCTTCTCGTCACCGCGTCCGGCGACCAGGAGCCGGGTCCGCGGACGCGCGGCGAGGATCTTCGGCAGCGCCTTCATCAGCACCGGAAGTCCCTTGCGGGGCTCGTCGATGCGGCCCATGAAGCCGAGGGTGTCGCCCTGCCACTCGGGGTTGGGCTTGGCGCGCGCGAAGAAGTCGACGTCGACGCCGTTCGGGATGACGACGGCGTCGCCGCCGAGGTGCTCGACGAGCGTGCGGCGGGCGTACTCGCTCACCGCGATCCGCGCGCTGATCTTCTCCAGCGCGGGCTGGAGGATCGGGTACGCGGCGATCATCGCCCGGGAGCGCGGGTTCGAGGTGTGGAAGGTGGCGACGATGGGTCCCTGGGCCGCCCAGCACGCGAGCAGTCCCAGTGACGGCGAGGTCGGCTCGTGGATGTGGATCACGTCGAAGCTGCCGTCGTGGAGCCAGCGCCGGACCCGGGCGGCGCTCAGGAAGCCGAAGTTGAGGCGCGCGACCGAGCCGTTGTACGGCACCGGGACCGCCCGGCCCGCCGAGACGACGTAGGGCGGGAGGGGTGTCTCGTCGTCGGCCGGGGCGAGGACGGACACCTCGTGCCCGAGGCGGATGAGGTGCTCGGCCAGGTCGCGGATGTGGAACTGGACGCCGCCCGGGACGTCCCAGGAGTACGGGCAGACGATGCCGATCCTCACGGGCCCTCCCGGTCGGACGGCTCGGGGCGGGGCTCCAGGTCGGCGAGCCACAGACGCTGCAGCATGTGCCAGTCCTCCGGATGGTCGGCGATTCCCGTGGCGAAGGCGTCGGCCAGCGCCTGCGTCATGACGGACGTCTTCTCCGCGCGGGTGCCTGTCGCGGGGATCTCGACGGGCGGATGGATCCGGCCCTTCATCACGGGCGAGTCGTCGAACCAGAGCGTCACGGGCAGGAGCAGGGCGCCGGTCTGCTGCGCCAGCAGGGCGGGTCCCGCGGGCATCCGGGCCTTCTCGCCGAAGAACTCGACCTCGACACCGGACGAGGACAGGTCGCGGTCGGCGACCAGGCAGACCAGGCCGCCGGCGCGCAGCCGCCGGGCCAGCGTGCCGAACGCGGAGCCGCCGCTGTGCGGCAGGACCTCCATGCCCAGGCCCTCGCGGTAGGCGACGAAACGGTCGTACAGCGACTCGGGCTTGAGCCGCTCGGCGACCGTCGTGAAGGGGATGCCGAGCCCGGTGGTGGCCCAGGCGCCCGCGAGGTCCCAGTTGCCAAGGTGCGGCAGCGCGACGACCACGCCCTTGCCCGCGGCGAGCCCGTCGGTGAGGTGGTGCAGGTCCTTGGGGTCGAAGCCCGTCCGCACCCGTTCCGCGCTCCAGGCGGGCAGCCGGAAGGACTCCATCCAGTAGCGCAGGTACGAGCGCATGCCCGCCCTGGACAGCTCGGAAAGCCGCTCCGGGGTCGCGTCCGGCACCACCCGCGCGTAGTTGCTCTCCAGCCGCCGCACGCCGCTCCCGCGCCGCTTCCAGGCGAGGTCGGCGATGATCCGGCCGAGCCGGACGGCGACGGGCTCGGGGAGCTTCTTGACGGTGCTCCAGCCGAGCGCGTACGCCCCGTCCGCCAGCCGGTCCCGCAGCTTGCTCACGAGGTGGCCTCACTGCCCTGGGCGGCGGCCGCCGCGTCTGCCTCGGCGGCCTCCCGGCGCACCGTGACGACCCGCTGGATCAGCGTGACGAGGCTGCCGACGGCGACGATCCACAGCGCGATCGGCAGCAGCCACTGGATGCCGGGGACCCCGAACTTGTGCAGCCCGGCGAGCCCGGCCGCGACCAGCGAGATCACCAGCCGCTCGGCGCGCTCGACCAGGCCGTTGACCGCGACCGGCAGGCCGATCGACTCGCCGCGGGCCTTGGTGTACGAGACGACCTGGCCGCTGGCCAGGCAGAAGATGGAGACCGCGCACAGCACGTTGTCGTCGCCGCCGCCCGCGTACCAGAGGGCGAAGCCGCCGAAGACCGCGCTGTCGGCGACCCGGTCCAGGGTCGAGTCGAGGAAGGCTCCCCAGCGGCTGGAGCGGCCGAGCTGGCGCGCCATGTTCCCGTCGACCAGGTCCGAGAACACGAACAGCGTGATCACGACCGTGCCCCAGAAGAACTCGCCCATGGGGTAGAAGACCAGCGCGCCCGCCACCACTCCGGCCGTGCCGAGGAGCGTCACGGTGTCGGGGCTCACCCCCCGGCGGACGAGAAACGCGGCGAACGGTGTGAGGACACGCGTGAAGAATGCACGCGCGTACTTGTTCAGCATGGCCTTCCCGAGGGTCGGTGTCGCCGTGCGGCCCCTGCTGGCCACCGGCTGGCCCATCGTAGCCACGCGCGCGCCGGTGCGACCGCCGGGCACCCTCGCCCCGTGTCACCGCGGCCCCCCGCCGACGTCACGCCGGGAGTGCGTCCCTCGTATGGACGCACCGTGAGGTGAGTGGAAAGCTCGAAGAACCGCGGGCGTCACCGGAGCCGCCACCGCACGCGGACCCGGATGTCCGCGCCCACAGTGACCTCACCGTGCACGGGAGGCAGGACCATGGGCGACAAGGCGAACGCACACCCCGGAGCCGCCGGCAGGGCTACGGCGGCCGACCACCCCGCGTCCGTACGGAATGTGGTGCTGGTCGGCCACAGCGGATCCGGCAAGACGACGCTGGTGGAGGCTCTCGCGCTGACGGCGGGGGCGGTGAACAGGGCGGGCCGCGTGGAGGACGGCGGCACCGTCTCCGACTACGACGAGATCGAGCACCGGCAGCACCGCTCGGTGCAGCTCTCCCTGGTCCCCGTCGAGTGGGACGGATACAAGATCAATCTGCTGGACACACCCGGTTACGCGGACTTCGTCGGGGAGCTGAGGGCCGGTCTGCGCGCCGCGGACGCGGCCCTCTTCGTCGTCTCGGCCTCCGACGGCGTGGACGGCCCGACCAGGATGGTGTGGGACGAGTGCGCGGCGGTCGGCATGCCGCGGGCCATCGTGGTCACGCACCTGGAGGCCGCCCGGGCCGACTTCGAGGAGATGACCCGCGTCTGCGCGCAGGCCTTCGGAGCCGACGACCCCGACGCCGTACTGCCGCTGTACCTGCCGCTGCACGGCCCGCAGGGCCCCGACGGGCACGCGCCCGTCACCGGACTGACCGGACTGCTCTCGCAGCGGCTGTTCGACTACTCCTCCGGGGAGCGCAAGGAGTCCGAGCCGGGCCCCGAGCAGCTGCCGCTCATCGCGGAGGCCCGCGACCGGCTGATCGAGGGGATCATCGCCGAGAGCGAGGACGAGACCCTCATGGACCGCTACCTCGGCGGCGAGGAGATCGACCTCGGGACGCTCGTGCGGGACCTGGAGCGGGCCGTGGCGCGCGGGACCTTCTTCCCCGTGCTGGCCGCCGCCCCCGCCGCCGAGGGCGCCCGGCAGGGCATCGGCACGGTCGAACTGCTCGAACTGATCACCGGCGGCTTCCCCACACCCCTGGAACGCCCGGCGCCCGCGGTCACCACGCCCGACGGCCGGGCACGCGAGGTGAAGCCCTGCGATCCGGACGGGCCGCTGGTCGCCGAGGTGGTCAAGACGTCCGGCGACCCCTACGTGGGCCGTGTCTCGCTGGTGCGTGTCTTCTCCGGCACGCTGCGCCCCGACGCGACCGTGCACGTCTCCGGGCACGGACTGTCCGACCGCGGCCACGAGGACCACGACGTCGACGAGCGCGTCGGCGCCCTGTCCGCCCCCTTCGGCAGGCAGCAGCGCCCGCTCACCCACTGCATCGCGGGCGACCTCGCGTGCGTGGCGAAGCTGAACCGCGCGGAGACCGGCGACACCCTCTCGGCCAAGGACGATCCGCTGCTCATGGCGCCGTGGCGGATGCCCGACCCGCTGCTGCCGCTCGCCATCGAGGCGCACAGCAAGGCGGACGAGGACAAGCTCTCCCAGGGCCTCGGCCGGCTGGTCGCCGAGGACCCCACCATGCGCCTGGAACAGAACCAGGACACCCACCAGGTCGTGCTGTGGTGCCTGGGCGAGGCACACGCCGACGTCGCGCTGGAACGGCTGCGCAGCCGGTACGGCGTCCGGGTGGACGTGGTCCCGCACAGGGTGCCGCTGCGGGAGACGTTCGCGGCCGCCGCCACGGGGCGCGGCCGTCACGTGAAGCAGTCCGGCGGTCACGGACAGTTCGCGGTCTGCGAGATCGAGGTCGAGCCGCTGCCGAACGGCTCCGGCATCGAGTTCGTGGACAAGGTGGTCGGCGGTGCCGTGCCGCGGCAGTTCATCCCGTCCGTGGAGAAGGGCGTGCGGGCCCAGGCCGCCAGGGGTGTGGTCGCCGGGTATCCGCTCATCGACGTCCGGGTCACGCTGCTGGACGGCAAGGCGCACTCGGTGGACTCCTCCGACGCCGCGTTCCAGACCGCGGGAGCGCTCGCCCTGCGGGAGGCCGCGGGCGGCGCCGCCATCCATCTGCTGGAGCCGGTGGCCGAGATGACGGTGCTGGTGGGCGACGAGTACGTGGGCACCGTGATGAGCGACCTGTCCGGACGGCGCGGCCGGGTCGTCGGGACCGAGCAGGCGCCCGGCGGACGCACCGTCGTACGGGCCGAGATCCCGGAGATCGAGATCGGCCGGTACGCGGTCGACCTGCGCTCCCTCTCGCACGGCACCGCGCGCTTCGAGCGCCGCTACGCACGGCACGAGCCGATGCCGGCCCAGGTCGCCGAGCGGGTACGCGAACAGACCGGGGCCGGCTCCTAGTTCGGGCCGGAAGCGCGTGTCGGCGGGCGGCTTTCGGCCGTCCGCCGACGGACGCCTCCGGCTGCCGATACGCTGATGACCTGATCAAGTTGCGACTCGATCAGCACGATGACCTGATCAACAGGTGTGCGAGGCACGGAAGTCGGGAAAAGCCGCAGCAGCGGACGGCGGCGATGGGGGCGGCAGTGGCCACTGACGGATTCGATTTCAGTCCCGGGGCACAGGTGCCGCTCTCGGGCTCCGCGGGACAGACCGCGGCCACCTACGCCCTGGCGTCGGCCGCGTACCGGGACAACGAGGTCGTGGAGATCCTCAAGACCAACAACGAGTGGCACAAGTCGGTGGTCACCCCCGGGCGCAGGTGGGCGTCCCTGTGGCGGCCGAATCTGGGTGAGGCCTTCGCCCGGGCCGTCCAGGACCGCATGCTGGGCGCCGGCCGCAAACCGCTCATCCAGTCCTTCGGCACGGAGCCGCAGGTCGTCGTCGAGCACTGCCTCGCCGCGAACCGCATCCGCCGGGAGCGGGACAACTGGCTCACGGCGGTCTGGGTGCTGTGCGGCCTGCTCTTCCTGCCGGGCCTCCTCGTGTGGCTGCTCGTCTTCCAGATCCGCTCGGCGGTCACCAGGCGGGGCGACAAGCGCGCCCCCACCCTCGCCACCGTCCTGCTGCTCGCCGTGGGCGCCCTCGCCGTGCTCTTCGTACTGAAGATGCCCTTCGGCGGCTTCTGGGGGTGGTACGGACGCGCGACCGTCGTGATGCCGGTCGTCGGGTGGTTCTGGGCCAAGCGGATCTGCGAGCGGACCGCCCAGGACCTGCGCGAGCGCTGGGACAGCCTGCTGGCCGGCGGCGGTCTCGGCGCCAAGATCCCCGAGGCGGTGCCGGGCAGCCCCGGCGAGAACGCGGCCGAGCGGCTGCGCCAGGCCCTGGCCCGGCTCGGCGCCGAGCAGCAGTCCAACTCCGTGTTCTACGCCGGGCCCAAGGGCATACTCGGCATGGGCACGCGGTGGGGCAGCTGGCAGCTCGCCGAGGATCTGGTGCCGCGTGACGCCGACCGCGAGATCCACCCGTTCCGCAGCTGGGACGTCATCCGGTCCATCCACGACCAGCTCCGCATGCTGGAGCGCGGCCCGCTCAACACCGGCGGTTTCCCGAAGCCTTCGATCAAGCACTGGATCGTCACGCCCATCGGTGAGAACGCCAAGGCGGTGTCCCGTCCCGAGGGCACGGACGTGGACGCGTACCAGATCAGAAACCACGCCATCCAGGACATCTGCAACAAGCAGCAGTTCGGCGGCGGCGACCGGCACTACCTCGGCGTGCAGTGGACCCTCTGGGACGGCCAGCTCGTCCTCACCATGCTGATCACCGTGACCGTGCTGCACGAGACGCTGCGGATCGAGGTGACCGGCCACGCGCTGGGTCCGGTCAACTCCCTCTTCACCACCAAGCCCGAGGCCCCCACGAAGGAGGTCGCCAAGTCCGTCAGGTTCTGGGAGACCCGCAAGGTGACCCTGCCCCTGGTCGACACGGACGAGGTGGTCCGCCTCACCGCGCGCGCCCCCTTCACCTGGTACCCGCCGTTCCTGAACTGGCTGGGCGGGTCGCTGGTCCTGCCCGAGCCGTTCGGCCTGCGGCACGCCTGGGCCGACCAGCCCTGGCGGCACCGCTTCATGGCCGACGACGCGCTCCGGGCCGCGACCCCGGTGCTGCGTGTGGTCCACGCGGCGGCGATCAAGGTCCTGGAGGAGAACGGCGTGGACACCGAGAAGTTCGGCACCCGCTCGTCCTTCCTCAGCACCGCGGTCCAGGACCCGACGCCGAGGAAGGCGGACGTGTACGACGCGTAGCGCGCCGGGCGGCCCGCCCTCCCGGGGAGCCCGGCCGCCCCGCCGCGGGGGTCTAGGCCGTCGCCGGCCAGGCGTCGGCCAGCATCTTCCGGGTGTCGGCGAGCAGCTGCGGCAGCACCTTGGTGTGGCCGACCACCGGCATGAAGTTCGTGTCCCCGCCCCAGCGCGGCACGACGTGCTGGTGGAGGTGCGCGGCGATGCCCGCGCCGGCGACCCCGCCCTGGTTCATGCCGATGTTGAAGCCGTGCGCCCCGGAAGCCGTCCGCAGCGCGGACATGGCCTGCTTGGTCAGCTCGGCCAGTTCCGCGGTCTCCGGCCCCGTGAGGTCGGTGTAGTCGGCGACGTGCCGGTAGGGCACCACCATCAGGTGGCCGCCGTTGTACGGGTAGAGGTTGAGCACCGCGTACACCTGCTCGCCGCGGCGGACGACGAGCCCGTCCTCGTCGGACATGGCGGGGATCGCGCAGAAGGGACAGCCGTCATCGGCACCCGGGCCGGTGGGCTTGTTCTCGCCCTGGATGTAGGCCATCCGGTGGGGCGTCCACAGGCGCTGGAACGCGTCCTGCGTCCCCACTCCGATCTGCTGCTCCGGCTCACTCGTCATGAGATGCAGCATATGACTTCGCCCGTTCGCGGCGTGTCGCCGGGGTTCGGGGAAGTGCCCTCCGGGCGAAGCTGGGCCGGTGGACCCCGACAGCCCCACCGCCCGCTGGCAGCGGCGCACCGAGCTGCTGCTCACCGCGGCGTCGCTCGCCTTCCTCGGCTCGTACGCCTTCCTGGTCCTGGCACACGGAGCGTCCGACGCGTGGCGGGGCGTGGCGCTGTGCGTCCTGCTGGCCGCCTGGGCGGCCTTCGCCGTCGACTACGGGGTGCGCTGGCGCCTCAGCGGGCGGCGGTTCGGTTTCGCGCGGTCGCACTGGCTGGACACCCTCGTGCTGGTCCTGCCGCTGCTGCGGCCGCTGCGGATCGTCCGCATCTACGAAGCCGTCCAGCACCGGCGCGGCGGCCCGCGGCTCAGCCTGCACGCGCGGGTGGTCGCCTACGCGGGACTCTCGGCCTCCCTGCTCGGTTTCACCGGCGCCCTCGCCGTGTACCAGCAGGAGCGGGGTGCACCGGGCGCGAACATGCGCACCTTCGGGGACGCGCTGTGGTGGGCCTGCTCGACGCTGTCCACCGTCGGCTACGGCGACATCGTGCCGGTCACCACGGGGGGACGGGTGGTCGCCGCCGCCATGATGGCCTGCGGTCTCGGCCTGCTCGGCGCGGTGACCGGGTCGTTCTCGTCCTGGCTGCTCCAGGTGTTCGCCCGCGGGGACGAGGACGGGCCCCCGGCGAGGTGAACCTGCCGGGGGCCCGCTCGGCCGGCGTCAGACCTGCACGCGGTCCTGCACGACCTTGAGGATCTTGGCGATCGCGTCGTCGACGGGAATGCCGTTCTCCTGGGAGCCGTCGCGGTAGCGGAAGGAGACGGCGCCGGCCGCCATGTCCTCGTCGCCCGCGATGACCATGAAGGGCACCTTCTGCTTCTGCGCGTTGCGGATCTTCTTCTGCATCCGGTCCGAGGACGAGTCGACCTCGACGCGCAGCCCCTGCTTCTTCGCCTCGGCGGCGAACTTCTGCAGGTACTCGACGTGTGCGTCGCCGATCGGGATGCCGAGCGCCTGCACGGGCGCCAGCCACGCCGGGAACGCGCCCGCGTAGTGCTCCAGGAGCACCGCGAAGAAGCGCTCGATGGAACCGAACAGGGCGCGGTGGATCATCACCGGACGCTGCTTGGAACCGTCGGGGCCGGTGTACTCCAGGTCGAAGCGCTCGGGCAGGTTGAAGTCGAGCTGGATGGTCGACATCTGCCAGGTGCGGCCGATGGCGTCCTTGGTCTGGACGGAGATCTTGGGCCCGTAGAAGGCGGCGCCGCCCGGGTCCGGGACCAGCGGAAGGCCCTGCTTCTCGGCCACCTGCCGCAGCGTCTCGGTGGCCTCCTCCCACGCCTCGTCCGAGCCGACGAACTTCTCCGGGTCCTTGGTGGACAGCTCCAGGTAGAAGTCGGTCAGGCCGTAGTCGCGCAGCAGGCCGAGGACGAAGGTGAGCGTCCTGTCGAGCTCCTCCGCCATCTGCTCGCGGGTGCAGTAGATGTGCGCGTCGTCCTGCGTGAAGCCGCGTGCCCGGGTCAGTCCGTGCACGACGCCGGACTTCTCGTAGCGGTAGACGGTCCCGAACTCGAAGAGACGCAGCGGCAGTTCACGGTAGGAGCGGCCGCGCGCGTCGAAGATCAGGTTGTGCATGGGGCAGTTCATGGGCTTGAGGTAGTAGTCCACGCCCTCGTCGAGCTGCATGGGCGGGTACATGCCGTCGGCGTACCAGTCCAGGTGGCCCGAGGTCTCGAAGAGCTTCCCCTTCGTCGCGTGCGGGGTGTAGACGAACTCGTAGCCCTCCTCCTCGTGGCGGCGCCGCGAGTAGTCCTCCATGACGCGCCGGATGACGCCGCCCCTGGGGTGGAAGACGGCGAGGCCGGAGCCGATCTGGTCCGGGATGGAGAACAGGTCGAGTTCGCTGCCCAGCTTGCGGTGGTCGCGCTTCTCCGCCTCGGCGAGGAACTCCAGGTGCGCCTTCAGCTCCTCCTTGGAGGGCCAGGCGGTGCCGTAGATGCGCTGGAGCATCGGGTTCTTCTCGCTGCCGCGCCAGTAGGCGGCGGCGTTGCGCATCAGCTTGAACGCCGGGATGTTGCGGGTGGTGGGCAGGTGGGGCCCCCGGCAGAGGTCCTTCCAGCACAGCTCGCCGGTCTTGGCGTCGAGGTTGTCGTAGATGGTCAGCTCACCGCCGCCCACCTCGACGTCCGCGCCGTCGTCGGCCGAGGCCGAGCCCTTGATGCCGATGAGCTCCAGCTTGTACGGCTCCCGCGCCAGCTCCTCGCGGGCCGCCTCGTCGCTCACCACACGCCGCGAGAAGCGCTGGCCGCGCTTCTGGATCTCCTGCATCTTCTTCTCGACGGCCTTGAGGTCCTCGGGCGTGAACGGCTTCTCGACGTCGAAGTCGTAGTAGAAACCGTCCTTGACCGGCGGGCCGATGCCCAGCTTGGCCTCGGGGAAGAGCTCCTGCACGGCCTGCGCCATGACGTGCGCGGTGGAGTGGCGCAGGATGTTCAGGCCGTCCTCGGAGGAGATGTCGACGGGCTCGACCTCCTCGCCGTCCCCGACCTCGTACGCCAGGTCCTTCAGCTCCCCCGCGACGCGGGCCGCGACGACGGTGCGCTCGCCGGCGAAGAGTTCGGCCGCCGTAGTGCCCGTCGTCACCACGCGCTCTTCCCGCTCGGAATCGCGTTGGATGATCACACGGACGTCTGACACCGGTCTCTCCTGACTGAAGGGGACGCGCGCATCTTCACCTGCGCGCGTCGTCACAAGGGCGATCGTACCGAGCCCGGGGTCCCCACCGCGAAACGGTTTGCGCTCGGCGCCCGCACGGCGGTCAGTCCCCGCCGCAGGCCTCCTCGAAGAAGTCCAGGTTCTCCTGGAGCGACTTCAGCAGCCGGTCCCGCTCCGCCTCGTCGACCTGCACGGGTACGACCCCGGTGGCACCCGTCAGCCTCCGGAAGCCGCCGCGGCTCTCCAGGCGGCCGTGCACCCGCACCGGGAGCCCCACCAGATGGGCGTGCCCGGCCAGGCGGTACGCCTCCTCGTCGAGGGTGGTCCGGACGTGCGGGATCTCGGCGCCCGCGATCACCCGCAGCCGTACCGCGCCCGCTCCGCGCGCCGTCGACCTGCGCATCCGCACCACGACGCCGGTGATCCGCACCGGCACCGACGGCTCCTCGCGCAGATAGCGGGCGCCGGCCTCGCGCAGGGCGGGCAGGTCGCCGGGCGAGAACTCGACGGGCTCCGCCGTCGCGGCACACCCCGGCGGGACCCCGGCGGCGGGCGCCCACGCGACGGAGACCCGGGCGCCCTCGGTGCCGCGCACGAGGCAGACCAGTGCCTCCGTGAGTTCGTGGCTGACGCCCGCTTCGACGGCCGCGTCGAAGGCGTCCGTGCCGCCGGTGGCGCGCTGGTAGTCGATCGCCTCGCGGGCCGCGTACAGCGCCTGGTGCAGCCGTACGGCGAGCGGGCGTCCCGTCGCGACGGGCACGAAGGCGGTGAGCCGGCGGCCGTCGGGAGCGGCGCCGACGAGGACGCTCTCCAGGGAGGCGGCGGCGGGCCGCCGGTGCCTGGCGCCGTGGTAGCCCGCACGCGCGCGCGTGGCCAGCGCCCCGGCGAGCAGCGTCTGCCGGGCGGCCGTCCGCAGTTGCTCCTCCACCGTCCAGGCAGCCGCGCCCGCCGGTCCGGCCGGGGCGTCCCGCCACCAACGGATCTCGTCGCTGGGCACCGCGAGTCCGAGCAGGATGTCGCGGGCGGACGCCGAGGCGCTGCGCGACAGCGCGAGGAGCGCATCGCCGAGCAGGTCGTCGCTGTCGGGGAAGGCACGGTTCTCGGGCACCAGCAGGCTCGTGCCGCCGCCCCCGGGCCCTGGTGGGGTCCAGCGGCCGTAGCGTCCGGGGGCTCCGCCGCGCCGCTGCCAGCCGTGCCGGTGCAGCAGCGCGCCGAGCACGGCGGGGTCCACCCGGCCGGGTTCGGGCGTCCGGTCGTGGACGGCCTCGCCGGGCCGGAGGCCGGCGGGCCGCCCGGGTTCGTGGATGGGGCGGTGCGTCATGGTCTGCCTCCCGCCCCGACGCGCGTCATGATCTCGCACAGGGCCCGGTCGTCGAAGATGCGCGCGGTCGGAATCCGGACGGTGGTCCGGCGCCGGCCGGTGACGGCGTGGCCGGCGAGGTTGGTCCAGTAGCAGCAGTGCCGCAGGTCGAGGCGGTCGTGACCGGCGCGCAGCCACTCGTCCTGGGACCGCGGGACGAGCATCACGACCAGGATCTTGTGCACCGAGACCGGGGTACGGGCCAGCTTCGCCAGATGCGTGTTGTCGAGCGTGAAGGAGAAGGCGGGGCCCGGGGGGTCCGGCGGGATCTGGTACGTGCACTTGAGCTGCACCTTGATGGTGACCTCGTCGTCGACCGTGTGCCCGGGGGCGCTGTGGCTGACGTGCCAGTCGATGCCGTTGTCCGGGAAGGGCTGGGACAGGGAGCAGCCGGCGGCGGCCGCGACGGCGTGGAGATAGCCGACCTGGAGTGTCTCCATGCATGCGGTGGTGGCGAGTGTGCCGCGCTGCGGTGCCGTCCGCCGGGGCAGCAGCCCGCCCCGCTCGGGCTGCGCGATGGCCATGTCCCACCGCCTTCCGAGCCGGGGGTTTCCCCACTGCGGGTCGCTGAACTGCAAAGACCCGTACCTGTGTTGTCTCCTTCCGGCGTACGCCGCAAACAGCCCGGGTATCACCCGAACGGGCAGCGGACGGGACGTCAGCTGCCGTAAGTGAGCGAGGAGTTGTGGCATATGACGTGCTGGTACGAGGGCCCCCTGGCCGCGTTCGACACGGAGACGACGGGAGTGGACGTCGAGACCGACCGGATCGTGTCGGCCGCCGTCGTCGTCCAGGACTGTCCCGGCGCCCGGCCGCGGGTGAGCAGGTGGCTGGTGAGCCCGGGTGTTCCGGTGCCCGAGGCGGCGACGGCGGTGCACGGACTGACGGACGACCATCTGCGGCGCAACGGCCGCTGGCCGTCGCCGGTGATGGACGAGATAGCCAGGGCACTGGGTGAGCAGGCCGCGGCGGGCCGCCCGCTCGTGGTGATGAACGCGCCGTTCGATCTGACGCTGCTGGACCGGGAGTTGCGCCGCCATCGCGCGTCGTCGCTCGGCCACTGGTTCGCGTCGACGCCGCTGCACGTCCTGGACCCGCGGGTCCTGGACAAGCACCTCGACCGCTACCGCAAGGGCCGGCGCACGCTCACCGACCTGTGCGCGCACTACGGCGTGGAGCTGGCCGGCGCGCACGACGCGGCGGCCGACGCACTGGCCGCGCTGGACGTCGTACGGGCGGTGGGGCGGCGTTTCGCGGCCCGGCTGGAGCGCCTCTCACCGGCCGAGCTGCACACCCTCCAGTCGACCTGGCACGCGGCGCAGGCCCGGGGTCTGCAGGCGTGGTTCGCGCGCAGCGGGACCCCGGAGGCGGTGGACCCCGCGTGGCCGCTGCGGCCCGAGCTGCCCGCGGCGGCATGAAAGGCGCGGGAGCGCACAGAAAAGCCGGTCCGTCGATGACGGACCGGCCTTCTCCGGGTGGGCGATACTGGGTTCGAACCAGTGACCTCTTCGGTGTGAACGAAGCGCTCTCCCACTGAGCTAATCGCCCGGGAACGCACTGAACCATACAGGTCCCGGCGGGTCTCGTTCAAACCGCCCGGAGGTACGCGCCGAGTCCGCGCCGTCCGGCTCTCATCATCAGCGCGTGGTTGGCGCGGAAGACGGGCCGCCCCGGCACCGCGAGCCGCCGCATCAGGGGCTTGTTCACCTCGACCTCCTGGTCGTACCGGGCCCGGGTGCCGGGCCCGTCGGCGGTCAGCGTCCAGCGGGCCCAGCCGTCGAGATCGCCGGTCATCGCGATCTCCAGCACGCCCGCCCGCGGGTCGCGCCTCACCTCCCGCGCGGTGAACACCAGGTCGTAGGGAACGAGGGAGCGGATACGGATGTCCGCGCGCGTCTCGTCGATCCGGTCGACCTCGCGCACCTGGGGCCACCAGCGCGGGTAGTCGTCGGCGCGTTCGAGGGCGGTGTAGACGTCGGCGAGCGGCGCGGGCACGACCCACAGGCTGCGGAAACGGTAACGGCACCAGTCCATGTGCGGAGTCTGCCCGCCGGGGATCCGAGTACCGCGTGAGTACACGCACTCATGTCCGGGAAGGTGACGGCGGCCACACTCCGGAGCATGACCCACATCCTGCCACCGGCCGAGGAGTTGCGGCTCCTCGACGCCGAGCTGTGGCAACTCGACGCCCGCCGGGCCCAGTTGCTGGCACGCCGCGCCTGGCTGCTCCAGGCCCTCCGCTCGGCAACCGCCCAGGCGCCGTCCCCGCTCGGCCCCGTGACGCCGCCGGCCCGCCGGCCCGAGACGACAGCTCCCGGCGTGCAGAACGTGCTGCTGCTCCTCGGCGGCACCCTGCTCACCATCGCCGCCCTGGTGTTCACGCTGGTCAGCTGGGGTGACCTGGGAATCGCCGGGCGGGCGTCGGCGCTGGGCGCGGTGACGCTGGCCGCGCTCGGGGCACCGGTGCCGCTGCTGCGCCGCGGGCTGCGCTCCACCGCCGAGTCGGTGGCGGGCATCGGACTCGCGTTGACCGTGCTCGACGTGTACGCGCTGCACGAGGTCGCGTTCCCGGACCTCGACGGCCTCGGGTACACGGCCGGCGCGTCGGCGGTGCTGGCCGCGGGGTGGGCGGGGTACGGACTCGGGCTCGGCGCGCTGTCCCGGGCGGGCGGGCTGGGGACGGGCGTGAGCGCACCGCTGCGGCTGACCCTGCCGGCGGCGATGGCGGCGGCCCAGTTGCCGCTGCTGCTGTGGGTGGTGGCAGCCGGTACGGGTGCATGGACCACGACGGCGGCTCTGCTGGTCACGGCCGCGCTCGACACGGCGGTGGCGCCGCGGGTGCCCGTGCGGTCCGTGCGGAGGGTCGCGGTCGCCGGCGCGTACGCCATGGGCGTCTGCGGCACCCTGGCGGCCGGCCGGCTCTCCTGGGAGGCGACGGGGCCGGGCGCGGCCGCGAGCGCGGCGGCGCTCCTTCTCCTCGCCGCGGCCATCGCCCTGGCCGCCGCCCTGCGCGTGCCGGATCCGCACACCGCCGCCTCCCTCTCGCTGGCCGGCGGCCTGGCCGCGGTCGGCGGGCTCGGGGGCGTCCTGCGCGTGTGGCTGTCGGACGACTGGACGGTGCCGGGGTTCCTGGTGTGCGGTGTGGTGCTCGCGGCGGCCGTCCGCACCGGACTTCCCGGGCCCGTGCGGCGTGGCCTCGCCCTGGCCTCCGGTGCGGTGCAGGGCCTCGCGGTGCTGTGGGCGCTGCCGGTGGCCGCCGTCGCCCTGCTGGGTCCGGCGAGCCGGGCGGGGCAGGTCTGGTCCGGGATCCCGGCGGACGCCCGGGCCGCGGTGACGCTCGAAGCTCCCTGGCCCGCGCACGCGACGGCGGCGCCGCTCGTGCTCGCGGTGGTCAGCGCGGTGCTGGCGGTGGCGGCACGCGGCACGGACTGGCAGGACAAGGCGTCGGCGGGCTCGTCGGCGCTGGCGTGGGCGACGGTCCTCACCCTTCCCGCGACACTGGAACTGCCGTACGCGGCGGGCCTGTCGGTGCAGGTGGTCGTCTGTGCGGCGGCGCTGGCCGCGGCGGCGTACCGGCGTCCGGCGCAGCCCGCGTCGGCGCCTCTCCCCCTCGTCTGCCTGCTGCTGGCCCTCGCCGGCTCCCTGAGCCTCGCTCTGCTGTCCCTAGCCTCCGAGGCCGCGACGCTGGGGGTGCTCGCGGCGCTGACAGCCCTGTTCGCGGCGGCGGCCCGGCGACCGCGCCTCGGCCCGGTGGCCGCGCCCGCCTCCCTGGCGTTCGCCGCCGCCCTCGCCTGCGCGGTGGGCGGGTCCCTCGGCCGGCAGCCGCAGCACACCGCTCTGCTCGTGCTGGCGGTGCCGGCCGGCGCGGCGCTGCTGGCGGCCCGCCTGGGCAAGTCGCCCCTGACGGTCCCGGTGGAGGTGACCGGGGCCACCGCGGCGCTGCTCGCCGTCGGCCTGACGGTCACGCATCCGCGGATGACGGCACTGCTGCTCGCCCTGTGCGGGGTGATCGCCGCCGGCACCGCGGTCCGCCCGGACCGCGGGAACGTCGGCTACGCGGCCACCGCCCTGTTCGTGCTGGCCGCCTGGGTGCGTCTGGCGTCCTGGGACGTCGGTTCGCCGGAGGCGTACACACTGCCGGTGACCGTGCCGGCCCTGTTCCTCGGAGCCGTCAGGCGCCGCACGGACGCGCGGATCTCGTCGTGGACGGCGTACGGGGCGGGCCTGTCCGTGACGCTGGTGCCGAGTCTGGCGGCGGCGTGGGCCGGCCCGCACTGGCTGCGCCCGTTGCTGCTGGGCGGGGCGGCGCTGGCGGTCACGCTCGTGGGTGCCCGTCACCGGCTGCGGGCCCCGCTGGTCCTCGGCGGCGGCGTGCTCGTCCTGGACGCGCTGCACGAACTGGCGCCGTATCTCGCCCAGATGGCCGACGCGCTGCCCCGTTGGGCGGCTCCCGCACTCGCCGGTCTGGTGCTGCTCGCGCTCGGTGCGACGTACGAGCAGCGGATCCGTGACGCGCGGCGGGTGCGGGAGGTGCTGGGGAGGATGCGCTGAGGCATCCCTGGCCCGGTTACGGCATCTTGTCGCCGAGCAGGGCCAGGTTCTCGATGGCGGCGAGACCGTAGAGGGCGGTGTCGTTGGTGTAGACCCAGTCGGCCTCGCTGCCCGGCACCAGCGTGACGGGGCCGCTCAGCTTCTCGGTCTTCCAGGGCGAGGACTCCGTGTAGCCGTCGGAGCCGTAGAACTTGGCCCACGCGCGCTTGGCGAGCGCCGCGTCACCTGTCTGTACGGCGGCGTAGGCGTCGAGGCGCGAATGGCCCTGGAAGAGCAGCAGCGAACCGAAGTTGCTGCCGTAGCGCGCCGCCTGCTCGGCCTTGGTGGCGTTGAAGTACCGGCAGTAGTCGAGATAGGCGTCCTTGAACTCCGGCAGGTCGACCAGGTCGATCAGCTCGGCGCACAGCTCGTTGAGGCCGAAGACCGCCGACAGGTGCGAGACGCTCACCGCGGGCTTGTCGGCGATCGCGAACCTCCCCGTGTCGAGGTCGTAGAGCCCGGTGCCCTGCACGAAGCCGTTGGGCTGGGCGGCGATGGTCTCCATCGTGGACAGCACGCGTGCCCTGGCCTTCTCCCACTTGGGCCCCTTGCGTTCCCACTCGGTGAGCCACGCCGACACGAGACCGCTCCAGTCGGTGCCGAAGCCGATCGACAGGGCGTGCCGGTCGGGCGTGTACGGCTCGGTACGGATCTTGCGGACCGGGTCGAGGACCAGGAAGGTCTCGTCGGAGTCGACGTTGGCGTGCATGAGGTCGCCGACGCGTTCGTCCGCGGTGAGGAAGTAGTAGTAGCGGCGGTAGGTGGTGTTGGCGATGCGCTGCTGCTTGGCGCTGTCGGCGTAGTGCTGCACGCCGTGCCGGGTGCCGAGGCCGGCCCACTTCCCGAGGTGGTAGACGTCGACCTCTCCGGTGTGCCGGGTCATCGCCTCGGCGAAGCGGAAGATGTCCGCGCGCCCGGAGCGCAGGTAGGCGAACCAGAGCCACAGGTCCGGGGAGAGCTCGGAGTTGTCCCAGGCGTAGCCGCCGACGTCGTAGCGCCACTGGTGCCGCACCGGGTCGTACGAGTGCATGATGTCGCCGTAGTCCCAGAATCCGTACCAACGGCGCATCTCCACCTGGTCCTTGTAGTAGGTGAAGAGGAAGTCGAGGTGGTCCTCGATCTTCGCCTTGGCGGCGGTGGAGCGGTCCGGCTCGGAGAAGAGGCCGCCGAAGACCCTGGCCTTGACGAGCTGGCGGGGCGGGGCCGCGAGCTGCGGCAGTACGCGCACGGCCTCTACCTGCTCGGCGAGCTCCTCCGGGGCGGGCGTGGACTCGTTGGCCCAGAAGAGGAGTTCGGAGGTGCGGGCGATGCCGTAGGGCGTGCCGAAGCCGGGTTCGTAGTCCTCGTAGGTGATGTTGAGGCCTTCGAGCTGCTCCGCGTAGGTGTCCTGGCCCATGCCGTCGTGGTAGAAGCGCAGGTCCATGGGCTGCGCCTCGGGCGACCAGAGCCAGAGGGTGACCTCGGCCTCGTCGGTGTGGGCGCCGCGGACGTCGAGCTGGGCCGGGTGCTTCTCCCAGAAGTCCCGCAGCCCGAAGGAGAATCCGCCGCTCGGGCCGCCCACGTAGCCGAAGCCGGACGCCCGCCGGCCGCCGCCCGCGCCGATCCAGCCGTACCCCTTCTTCGTCCGCTTGCGCAGGGTGAAGCCGTCGGCGGAGAGCTGGGCGAGGGTGTAGTCGCCCCACTCGGGGATGTATTGCAGCCGGGTGGTCACCCGCTGGTCCCAGGTGGACGGGTCGGGCAGCCTCTCGCCGGCGAACTGGGCGGCCTGCACGGCCGCGCCGGGGTCGCGGCGCAGTCCGGTGACGCCCTTGACCGCCTCGCGCAGCAGACCGGTGCCGTCGCCGCCGATCCGGATGTGGCGGTCGTACGCGGCGTCCCGCATCGGCACGGTGAAGCGGACGCCGAGCCCGCGGATGAAGTCGCCGCTCGCCCTGCCGGGTTCCTGCTTCCCGTCGAACGTGATGGTGTGCACCATGCGGAACGACTCGGCGCCCGCGTAGAAGTAGAGCCGGACCGAGAAGGGCAGCCAACTCCGTTCGCCGCGGCGGTGCTTGCCGTCGATGCGGACGACTGCGCGGACCGGTCCCTCCTGCTCGGCCTCGACGCCGGTGATGTGGCTGTCGAACCGTTCGTACTTCTCGGCGCCCTGGTCGCCGTCCTCGATCTCGGGCTGGCGGATCAGCACGAGGCGGCCGTTCTTCGCGATCTCGGTGGAGCCGCGCCGTACGGACTTCACCAGTGCGGAGCCGCTCCTGCCGATCGTCGCGGTGATGACTCCGGTCGAGACGGTGACGGTGCCGCCGCTCTTGCCGACGGTGACCTTCCGGGTGGGAGCGGCGGGTTCGCCCGCGGTCAGCGTGAGCTTGCCGGATCCGGAACTGACGGCGTGCGCGGTCCACTTGAGGGAGCCGTCAGGCCAGTGGGCGAGGGGCCAGGACTGCACCGGGACGTCCTTGCCCTCGGCGTCCCTCAGCGCGAAGGTCTGGTCGTCCTCGTACGCCCCCTTCGGCCACGGCACGCCGACGGTGGAGCCGGGGGCGGCGCCGAGGCCGCCGTCCTCCAGCCAGTCCAGGATCACGGGATCCGCGTCCGCGGTCTCCGCTCCCGGGACGGCCTGGGCGTCCTTGGCGCCCAGGGCCCAGCTGAACTGGGCGGCGGCTCCGGCGACTGCGGCCGCCTTGAGCAGGGATCTGCGGGGGATGGGGGACATGGCCTTTCCTTTCCGAGCAGGGAGGTCAGGGGCATGACAGGAGGAGCCGGCGCGGGAGCGGCGGCCTGTACGGGGTGACGGCTCAGCGGGGCCTGGACCACTCCGGTGCGGCGGCGCGGCGCCGGTGGCGCTCGTCCACGGCGACGGCCGCGGCCGCGACGGCCCCGAACACGGGGACCGCAAGCGGCGCGACGAAGAGGCCGGAGCAGACCACCACGACGAGTCCGCCGACGAGCAGGAACGATCCGGCGGGGTCGAGGACGGTGCGCCGCCCGGCGGACGCCAGCAGCGTCCGCCAGGACGCGCCCGGCCCCCAGGCCGCCGCCGCGCGCAGCCCGGCGACGGCCAGTCCGATCAGGGCGAAGAGGCCGACGGAACCGACGAGCGGGCCGCCCGGGAGCCCGGCGCGGACGGCCTGGACGTCCACCCAGACCACCCCGGCCGCGGCCCACCCGGCGAGCCCGACGAGCCAGCCGCCCCGCAGGGCCGCCCGGTAGTCCGCCGCGAACTCCCGTACGCCGCCGCCCTCGTGCGCCGTGCGCCGCCGCAGATGCCGGGCGCCGGCCGCGAACGCGGCGGGGTAGGTGACCAGCGGCAGCGCCGCCACCGTGATCCACACGCCGGTGAGCAGGCACTCGGCGAACACGGCGAACCGTTCGGCGAACACGGATGCGCGGGGCGTCCTGGCCGCCCTGACACGGGGCTGTCCGGTGGCCATCTCAGCCCTTCAGTCCGGAGGTCGCCATGCCGTCGATGAGATACCGCTGGAAGGCGAGGAAGAACAGCAGCACGGGCAGCAGCGCCACCAGGGACATGGCGATCAGTCCGCCGTAGTTGGCGGCCACCCCGTCCGAGTCGCGGAACATCATCATGCCGAGCGAGACGGTGTACTTGCCCGGCTCGTTCAGGTAGATCAGCGGGCCCATGAAGTCGTTCCAGGCGTTGATGAACGTGAAGATCGCGCTGGTGATGAGCGCGGGCCGGCACAGCGGCAGCACGATCGACCAGTAGATCCGCAGATGACCGCAGCCGTCGAGCCGCGCGGCCTCGTCCAGCTCCCGGGGCAGGTTCCGCATGAACTGCACCATCAGGAAGACGAAGAACGCCTCGGTGGCGAGGTACTTGCCGATCAGCAGCGGCACGTACGTGTTGATGAGCTCCAGCTTCTGGAACATCACGTACTGCGGGATCAGCAGCACGTGGTACGGCAGCAGGAGCGTGCCGATCATCAGCGAGAACAGCAGGTTGCGCCCGGC
This sequence comes from Streptomyces sp. NPDC005551, assembly GCF_042871785.1. NCBI lineage: Bacteria > Bacillati > Actinomycetota > Actinomycetes > Kitasatosporales > Streptomycetaceae > Streptomyces > Streptomyces sp. NPDC005551. The sequence continues at coordinate 168,511 of NZ_JBIAJE010000014.1, forward strand.
GAACCGGATCTTGGCGAAGGCGTACGCCGTCAGCGAGCAGGAGACGAGGATGCCGGCGACGGAACCGAGCGCGTAGAAGAGGGAGTTCTGGAAGAAGGTGGCGATCGAGATGTCGGCGATGCCGTCGGCCAGCCCCTTGAAGTTGTCCAGGACCGGACGTGTCGGGAACAGCTGCAGACTGCCGATGACGTCCCGGCTCGGTTTGAATGAGGCGCCGACGACCCAGGCGACGGGATACAGGACGACGGCCAGGACCAGTACGGCGCCCAGGTGCCAGACGAGCGAGCCCGTCCGCCTGCGGGCGGGCTCGGCGGGCTTGCGCAGGGTGGTGCTCATCGGGAGGCCTCCTCGTAGTGCACCCACCGCTTCTGGGACCAGAAGAGGACGGCCGTCACCAGCGCCACGGCGAGCAGCAGCATCCAGGCCATCGCGGAGGCGAAGCCCATCTGGGCCTCCTTGAAGCCCTTCTGGTACAGGTAGCAGGTGTAGACGAGCGTGGCGTCGGCGGGACCGCAGCTGGTGTTGGAGACGACGTACGCCGAGCCGAAGATCTGGAAGGAGTGGATGGTCTCCAGCAGGACGTTGAAGAAGAGCACCGGCGAGATCATCGGCAGCGTGATGCTCCAGAACCTCCGGAACGGCCCGGCGCCGTCCACCTGCGCCGCCTCGTACAGCTCCTTCGGCACCTGCTTGAGCCCCGCCAGGAAGATCACCATCGGGGCGCCGAACTGCCAGACGGTGAGCGCGACCAGGCTGTAGAGCACCCAGTCCGGGTCACCGACCCAGCCGCCCGAGTGGAAACCCAGGAACGACTGCGTACGGTCCACCACGGCCTCGTCCGAGAACAGCGCGCGCCACACGAAGCCGACGGAGACGCTCGCCCCGATGAGCGAGGGCGCGTAGAACGCGGCCCGGTAGAAGGCCTGGCCCCGGCGGCTCTGCGCGAGCAGCAGCGCCACCCCGAGTGCCAGCAGCAGCTTGAGGGGCGTACCGATGACGACGTACTTGGCCGTCACCTCGACCGACTTCTGCCACCGGGGGTCGTCGAACATCCGGGTGAAGTTGTCGACGCCGACCCACTTCGGTGAAGTGAAGAGGTTGTAGTCGGTGAAGGCGAAGTAGAGCGACGCGGCCATCGGGCCCGCGGTCAGCAGCAGGAAACCCGCGATCCACGGGGACAGGAAGAGGTAGCCGGCGAGATTCTCCCGGCGGCCCCGCCGCTTGTCGGCGGCGGGGGCTGCGGGGAGCTTCTCCGGGGAGTCGGGCGGAGAGTCCTTGACGAGCGTCACTGCGGTTCCCATCAGGCGGCGAGGGCGGTCTTCGCCTCGGAGAAGAACTGCTTGACCGCGTCGGAGACCTTGGTCTTGCCCTGTGACATGTCGCCGGCGATGCGCAGGAAGGCCGCCTCGACGGTGTCCGCGCCGGACGGGTGCGGGGTGATGGTCCCAAGGACCCCGGCGGCCGCGGTGTCCTCCTCGTACGCGGCAATGGCCTTGTTGGGCGCGTCCGTCGGCTTGTACGCGTCGAACTGGTCGGTGGTGGCGAGGATGCCGCGGTCGTAGCCCATGATCTTGCCGACCTCCGGGTCGTGGACCATGAAGTCGATGAACTGGGCGACCTCCTTGGGGTGCTCGGTCCGGGCGGAGGCGCTCAGCATCAGCGAGGCGAGGTACTGCCCCGTCTCCTTGCCGTCGGTCGTGGGTATCGGCGCGAGACCGTAGGTACTGTCGCCCTCCGCGGCGTAACGCACCGTGAAGTTGTCCCAGGTGAACTCCGCCGCCGCGAGGCCCGCCGACAGGGCCGACTTCGGCGCGACCTGCGCGACCTTCTTGGGGTCGGTGACGATGCCGGCCTTCACGCGGTTGTACCCGTCCGTCCACCACTCCGTCAGATCGGCCTCCTGGAAACCGAGTCCGTCCTTGGTGAAGAACGCCTTTCCGTTCTGCCGCAGATAGAGGTCGTAGAGATACATGATCCCGAAGTAACCGGTGTCGCCCGCCACTTTCTGGGTGTCGTGGATCTTCTTGAGAGCGGCGAAGTACTCGTCCCAGGTCCAGCCTTCCTTCGGCTTGATCCCGGCCTTGCCGAAGAGCTTCTCGTCGATGACAAGTGACATGGTGTTGGATCCGACCGGAATACCGAGCTGCTTTCCGTCGACCTGCCCGACCTTCTCGACTCCGGCCCGGAAGTCGTCGAGGCTCAGGTTCCCCGCGTCCATCTGGGACCTGAGATCGAGGAGAACGCCCCTCTTGTCGTACTTCCGAAGGAATCCGACGGCGTTCTGGAATACGTCCGGCGGATTCCCGCCCGCCGCCTGGGTCTGGAACTTCTCCCAATAGGCCGCGTAATCCTGGAAGTCGGTCTTCACCTTGATCTTCGGGTACTTCTTCTCGAAGAGCTCGATGGACCGGTTGATCTTCTGCGCCCGCGCTTCGGCACCCCACCAGGCGTAACGGATCGTCACCGGCCCGTCCCCGGACCCACCGTCGCCCCCGCAGCCGGTCGCGGCCGCCAGCCCCACCGTGGCCAGCGAAGCTCCGGCCGCCCTGAGGACCGTACGCCTCTCAACACTCCCGCTCATCCCCATGGTCGAGCCCTCCTCGTGCCACCTCGGCCGCTTCATGAATCGTTTCAAGTAAGCGCTTGCTGCCACAAGGTACGGAGGCCCTCCGGGCGCGTCAATGACTCGGACAGGAATTCGTGGGAGGCCACGCGACGACATCCCGGCGCCCGCCAACGTGGCCGCGTCGGAACGGGCTCCCGACGGTGCAGGTCGGACGCTTGCGGCCGACGGGCCGAACAATGTGTGCCGTTTTCCGCATCGCCCGCCCCGGGCCGGAAAACCCCTGTCGTGCGGGTTGCCGACGGCCACTGAGCAAGGGGTGGGGTATTCCGGAATGACCGGGCCGTGAGGGTCCGGGTGAGCCGGGGTGACTCGCCCGGTCGCGGCGGCCGCCGGCGCCGGGCCGTCGCTAGGCAGCGCCCGCGGCCACACCGACCAGGCCGCCTGGGCGGCGCGGCCGGCCGCCGACGGAGTCGGCCGCCACGAACTGAGGACGCGGCCCGTCCGTCCCGTCGCCCCGCAATGGGCGATCGGCTCGAGGACGCCGCCCGCCCCCCTTGATGGCGGATCGAGCCGGACACCCCCGAGCGAGCGGCACAGTACGGCGGAGGGCCCTTCGCGGGCGCAGGACGCGCGAGGCCCGCGTCGCACCCCGCGGAAACGACGGAGGCGGCCCCCGTCCACGGACTACGTGGACGAGGACCGCCTTAGGTCCTGTGGGCGATACTGGGTTCGAACCAGTGACCTCTTCGGTGTGAACGAAGCGCTCTCCCGCTGAGCTAATCGCCCGGGCGCACGGAGAACATTACCCCATGTCAGAGGCTGCCCGGACCAGCCCGGCAGGCCGGGGGCGCACCGAGCGGGCCCGCGTCATTCCTTGATCTTCCACGGCATCTCGAAGCCGAATCGCCACACGTAGACCGCGACGAGAACCGCGACGATCACGAGCCCGACGGTCGTCAGGACGATGTTGCGACGGCGCACCCGGGGGTCGAGCGCGCGCTGCGTCGCCTCGGTCACCTTGCGCTTCGTCCACCGCAGGACCAGCTGCGCCCAGACGAACTCGGTCGCCCAGATCGCCATACCGCCGAAGATCACCAGCCAGCCCGGGCCGGGCAGCGGAAGCATGACCACGCCCGCACCGACGACCGCGAGGCCGACGACGAAAACTCCCACCTGCCAGCTCAGGTGCAGCGCGCGCCGGGCCTGGACGAATTCCGGCGCCCGCGAACCGAGCGGTCGTTCGCTCGACGATTCCTCATCCGCCACGGCGACCTCGCCGGGCTCGTCACTCCCCGTATTCATACGACCCAACCCTACCCGAGAGAAACCAGTCACCAGAATGGGCGTACCTCGCGAACGGTCTCTCGGCCGGATGAGCGACCTAAAGCCACGCAAAACACCCAGAGGGGTTTACAACGGCACCGTAGGTGGCATGTCGATTTCGCCGACGTGCGAATCCCCGAGCGCACACTGAGCGAAAGGCCCTGGCGCTTATGAACACCACGGTCAGCTGCGAGCTGCACCTGCGCCTCGTTGTGTCGAGCGAGTCCTCACTGCCTGTACCCGCAGGACTGCGGTATGACACGGCCGATCCCTACGCCGTGCACGCCACCTTCCACACCGGAGCCGAGGAAACCGTCGAGTGGGTGTTCGCCCGCGACCTCCTCGCCGAGGGCCTGCACCGGCCCACCGGTACCGGCGACGTCCGAGTCTGGCCGTCCCGGAGCCACGGTCAGGGCGTCGTCTGCATCGCCCTGAGCTCTCCGGAGGGTGAAGCCCTCCTCGAGGCCCCGGCACGGGCTCTCGAGTCGTTCCTGAAGCGAACCGACGCCGCCGTGCCCCCCGGCACGGAACACCGGCACTTCGACCTCGACACGGAGCTCTCCCACATCCTCGCGGAGAGTTAGCGAGGCCCCCCTGAGCCGCCCGGCGCCGTCCACTCGGGGAGACGGCTCGGGCCCGGACAACTGCATACGGCACGTACCGGCGCCGGGGGGGGGGGGGGGGGGGGGGGGGGGGGGCCGGGGGGGGGGGGGGGGGGGGGGGGGGGGGGGGGGGGGGGGGGGGGGGGGGGGGGGGGGGGGGGCCGCCCGCGCCGGGTCCGGCGGGCAGCGCGCGGGCCAGGTCCTGCACGGGGGTGAGGGGGTCGGCCAGGACG
>NZ_JBIAJE010000015.1:0-161270 GCF_042871785.1 Streptomyces sp. NPDC005551
TCAAGGAACGGACGCTTCCTTTGTACTCACCCTCTCGGGCTTTCCTCCGGGCGCTTCCCTTCGGTCTTGCGTTTCCGACTCTATCAGACCGTTTCTGGCTCCGATTTCCTCGGTGCTTTCCAGGTTCCCGCTTTCGCGTTTCCCTTTCCGGCGGTTCCGACTCTACCAGACCCTTTCGGACCCGATTCCCTGTCGGCGGGATTGTCTTGGGCCTGCGGTTTATGCCTCGCGGGCCTTTCGACATTCACTACGTTAGCGGATTCCCCGTACAGCTCATAATCGAGCCGAGGAGTCAGAATTCGACATGCGGACATGGCGAATTGGACCCCGTTGAGGGGAGTCGCAGGTAGTGGGTTGGCCGCTTCCGGCTGCTGGCTGAACGCAGTACCCGGGTCAAGCGGCTCGGGCCACATTACGGATCCCTCCGAGGCGAGTCAAGTTCGGCGGCGACGAGGCGTATGGGCCCGATAGGGGCTCACCGTCGGGTCGTTGGCGATCCAGAAGCGCCAGGGGTGGACGCCGCCGTCGCCGGAGACCCCGGTGCGGGGACCGCTGAGTACCTGGTCGGGATGCACGGGAGTGCCGGCCAGCATGCGGAAGGGACCGTCCTCGGGCCCGCAGGCGTCCGCACCGTCGAGGGCGCGGTCCACCCCGAGGGCCGTGGCCAGGCGGGCGGGTCCTTTGGCCAGTTCTCTGTCGTTGCGGGCCGAGAGTCGGCGTTCGCGGGCGAGCTCGGCACCCTCCGTGACCTCACCGGCCCGCAGCAGGATCCCGCTCGCTCTGCCCTGGGGGCCGCAGACCGGGTTCATGCAGTGGCACATGCCATAGGTAACTCACCAGGCATATATGTCGTTTGGTCCGGCATCATCCGCAAGGCGACGACGAGCAGGAGACAGGCAGTGCGCGCAATCATCTACGCCAGGCTCAGTCCCACCCCGAGGGGCGAGGAATCCAAGGGTGGGAACCTGACACAACAGGTCGAGCTGAGTCAGGCGCTCTGCGACCGGAAGGGCTGGTCGGTCGTAGCCGTGATCGTCGAGGAGGACACGTCAGCTTCGACCAAGCGGGGAGCAAAGCGAAGCGCCGAGTGGGAGCGCGTCAAAGCTCTGGTGGAGGACGGCAAGGCCGACGCCATCGTGTCCCGCCACTACGACCGTATGTACCGCACCCCCTGGGACCTTGAAGACCTGGTGGACCTGGCCGAGGCGACCGGCGTCACGCTGGCCGCCGCACAGGCTCAGGGCGTGCTCGACCTGTCCACTCCGTCCGGCCGTCTCGCTGCTTGCATCGGCGCTGTGGTGGCTCGCAACGAGACCGAGATGCGGGTAGAGCGTCAGGTACTCGGACACCAGCGGTGCAGGGAGTCGGGGAGGCCCTTCTGGAGTACTCGCCCCTTCGGCTTCGAGCGGGACGGCAGGCACCGGGAAACAGAGGCGGAAGCCCTGCGGCAGGCGTACCGGGATGTCCTGGCGGGTGTCACCGTCTGGTCCATCGCGAAGGACTGGAACACGCGTGGACTGCCCTCGCCCCATGGCAAGGAGTGGCGCAGCTCGAACCTTCGGACCGTCCTCTTGAAGCCGAGGAACGCGGGAATCCAGACGTACTCGCAGTGGGTCGAAAGCCGGACGGGAAGCGCGTGCGGCGGACCGAGGAGACCGGCACGGGCAACTGGCAGGCGATCGTCTCCGAGACCATATTTCGGGCCTTGGTCCGCTACCTGAGCGACCCCGAGCGCAACACGGGCGGGGGCGGCAAGCGCAAAGCCCTGTTGTCCGGCGTGGCCCGCTGCTCCAAGTGTCAGGCCGTCATCACTCAAGGTTGGAGCAAGAAGAACGCGGCAGGCGAGCGGTACCGCATCTACACCTGTTCTGGTGGCCGCTGCATCACCTGCCCGGCGGACCCGCTTGACTCCTTCGTGGTCAGGAACGTCATCGACAGGGCCGAGGAGTGGAACGCGGCACCGGCCACAGATGCCGCGGACGAGGAGCGAGAGGCCGGACTACTGGCCGAGGAGACGGCCGCCTCCGAGAGGCGCACTGCCCTGGCGGAGATGTTCGCTGTAGGGGACATCTCCGCGTCGACCCTGCGGACGGGCATCAGCAGGTGTGATGCCGACCTGACCACGATCCAGGCCGAGCTGGCAGATCTGGCATTACGGAGGGCCAAGCCGGCTGTCGGCGCCACGTGGCGACGGGCCCTGTCTGACGAGAGTCGGGGGCCCTTCGTCATACCCGGCAAGGAGCCGGACATCCCTTCAAGCCTCTGCGTGCACCTCTCGCTCCCCAGCGAGGCGGGCAGCGCTCAGGCTCCGGCGGGCGGTTTGGCGCGCGGGCTCAGTCGGTACGCCGACACCGTCGGATCACCGGCTAGGTAGAACCGGTGTTGCCAGTCGTGGGCCTTGCTCACCCCTACGCGAGGGCCGGCCTGGATGAGCGCGGCAGATACAGGCTCACCTTCGGACAACAGGACCGAGGGCCCTCTTAGGAGGTCCGCGCCGTTGTGCTCTCCCGTCACGCCGAGTGCCTGGCAGAAGTTCCCCGGACCTCGGGCGAGCCGTGCGCTCTCGACCATCTCCCCCCGTCGCTCGCGTGCCAGGTCTTCCCCCTCGATGACCCTGCCTGCCCGGATGAGGACGGCCGAGGCGATGCCGTCCGTCCCGGTGACGACGTTGGCGCACCAGTGGAGGCCGTGGGACCGATACACGTACAGGTGCCCTGCAGGTCCGAACATGACCGCGTTACGGGGCGTCTGGCCTCGGTAGGCATGGGAAGCCGGGTCAGCCGTACCGGAGTACGCCTCGGTCTCCGTGATGACGATGCTCACGGTTCCCTCCGGGGTCTTGCAGGTGAGGACACTACCGAGCAACCTTGGGGCGACCTCTTCGGCAGGATGGGCGAGGAGATCGATGTTCATGCTGACCGCCTTGACATGCCATAGGTGAAGTAGACGTACACATGACCGGGCGGGCCGAACATCACGTCGTTGCGGGCCGTGCGGCCCCGGTAGGCGTGGGAGCCGGGGTCATTGGGACCGTCGTAGGCCTCGACCTCGGTGAGGCGCAGTTCGATCGGGCCGTCCTCCGTGGTGCGCACGAGGGTGCGCCCGAGGAGGTCCGGAGCGACCTCCAGGACGGGCCGGTCGAAGAACTCCCGGGCGAGAGGCGTACGGTCAGGGGCCGCGATCATGGCGTACGAGCGTAGTCGAGAGCGGCTGCTCGTCGTCGGGGTGGTCAGGGAGCGTCCCCCTTGGCAGGGTGAGGACGCGGAACCGGCCGCCACCGGATCGCGTTTGTACGGATCAGGGATCCACACGCACACAGAACGTACAGGCGTTGCCTGGGGAGGAAGTGACATGGGGTTCAAGCGGCTGCTTGCGAGCATGGGAGCCGGCGGGGCTTCGGTCGAGACGGTGCTGACCGAGGTCAACACGGTTCCGGGCGGCGTCGTGCAGGGCGAGGTGCGGATCCAGGGCGGATCCGTGGACCAGGCCATCGAGGGTCTGTCGGTGGGCCTGCAGGCCAGGGTCGAGGTCGAGGGCCACGACGACCAGGAGCACAAGCAGGACATCGAGTTCACCAAGGTGCGGCTGGGCGGTGCCTTCGAGCTGAAGGCGGGCGCGGTGCACGCCGTCCCGTTCGGCCTGGAGATCCCCTGGGAGACGCCGGTCACGACGATCGACGGCCAGCCGCTGCGGGGGATGCACATCGGGGTGACCACGGAGCTGGAGATCGCGCGCGCCGTCGACTCGAGCGACCTGGACCCGATCAACGTGCACCCGCTGCCCGCCCAGCAGGCGATCCTGGACGCGTTCCTCCAGCTCGGTTTCCGCTTCAAGAGCGCCGACATGGAGCGCGGTCACATCCGCGGTACGCGGCAGAAGCTGCCGTTCTACCAGGAGATCGAGTTCTTCCCGCCGGCGCAGTACCGCGGGCTGAACCAGGTCGAGCTGAGCTTCGTCGCCGACGAGCGCGAGATGGACGTCGTCCTGGAGATGGACAAGAGGCCGGGCCTGTTCAGCGAGGGCAGCGACTCGTTCCGCGCCTTCAAGGTGGGCCTGAACGACTACCAGGGCACCGACTGGACCGCGTACCTGAACCAGTGGCTGTCGGAGGTCGGCAGCAAGCGCAGCTGGTTCTAGGACCGGCCGGGAAGCGGTTCCGGCACGGACTGGTGTTCCGCGTCGCCGCGACGGACGCCCGGCCGCCGGGCGCGCGCCCGGCTCGTCGGTGAGTTCACGGCTCCCGTGCAAGACGGCGTTCCCCGGACGTTTGCCCGCCTCTGGTCTTGGAATTGATCAGAGGCGGGCATCTTTTTTATTGCGTTGTCCATCTCGACGTGCCCGGCCAGAGTTGATCCAAGCCCGCCAGGGGGTGGGCCGGAGCGCATGGGAGGTGGGCTTGATGCGGGACACGCTGGTACTGAATGCGAGCTTTGAGCCGCTGTCGACGGTGACGTTGAACCGGGCCGTCGTTCTGGTGCTGCAGGACAAGGCCGTCGTCGAGCAGGCCCACCCCGAACTCCGCATGCGCGGAGCCGCGGTCGACATACCCGTGCCCCGGGTGATCAGGCTCTGCCGTTACGTACGGGTGCCGTTCCGAAGACAAGCGCCGTGGTCCCGCAGGGGTGTGCTGGTGCGGGACCGGCACCGGTGCGCGTACTGCGGCAGGCGGGCGACGACCGTGGACCACGTGGTGCCGCGGGCGCAGGGCGGCCAGGACTCCTGGCTGAACACCGTCGCGTCCTGCGCCGAGGACAATCACCGCAAAGCGGACCGTACGCCGGAGCAGGCGGGCATGCCGCTGCTGCGGCAGCCGTTCGAGCCGACGCCCGCGGACGCGATGCTGCTGACGCTCGGGCAGGACGACTTCCAGGCGCTGCCGGAGTGGCTGGCGCAGCCGGCCGCCTGAGGCCGTACGTGACCGGGGCCCGCCTTCGTCGAAGGCGGGCCCCGGTCATGTGCTGCGTCAGTCCGTGACGGACGGCTTCTCACGGCGCTCGGAGCCGCCGCCACCCGAACCGCCGCCCATCGGGCCGAAATTGCCCATGGCGCCGCTCAGGCCCTTGAGGGCGTCACCGATCTCGCTCGGTACGATCCAGAGCTTGTTGGCGTCGCCCTCGGCGATCTTCGGGAGCATCTGGAGGTACTGGTAGGCGAGGAGCTTCTGGTCCGCGTCTCCGGCGTGGATGGACTCGAAGACCGTACGGATGGCCTGGGCCTCGCCCTCCGCGCGCAGGGCGGCGGCCTTGGCCTCACCCTCGGCCCGCAGGATCGCGGACTGCTTCTCACCTTCGGCGGTGAGGATCTGCGACTGGCGGATGCCTTCGGCGGTGAGGATCGCGGCGCGCTTGTCGCGGTCGGCGCGCATCTGCTTCTCCATCGAGTCCTGGATGGAGGTGGGCGGCTCGATGGCCTTGAGCTCCACGCGGTTGACGCGGATGCCCCACTTGCCGGTGGCCTCGTCCAGGACGCCGCGCAGGGCCGCGTTGATCTCCTCGCGGGAGGTGAGGGTCCGCTCCAGGTCCATGCCACCGATGATGTTGCGCAGGGTGGTGACGGTGAGCTGCTCGATCGCCTGGATGTAGCTGGCGACCTCGTACGTGGCGGCGCGGGCGTCGGTGACCTGGTAATAGATGACCGTGTCGATGTTGACCACCAGGTTGTCCTGGGTGATCACCGGCTGCGGCGGGAACGGCACGACCTGTTCGCGCAGGTCGATGCGGTTGCGGATGGTGTCGATGAACGGGACGACGATGTTGAGGCCCGCGTTCAGTGTCCGCGTGTAGCGGCCGAAGCGCTCGACGATGGCCGCGCTGGCCTGTGGGATGACCTGGATGGTCTTGATCAGGGCGATGAAGACCAACACCACCAGAATGATCAGGACGATGATGATCGGTTCCATCGATGCTCCCCGTACCCTTCGCCTCGGTAATTCCCTCAGATCTTACGGGTGTTGAAGATCTTGCTGGACGAGTCTGACAGACCGTCGGTCGCGACGTGGGGCGTTCGGTCCAGTCGTGCGCGGTCACATCACGATCGCCGTGGCGCCCTCGATGTCGACGACGTCGACCTGCTCCCCCGCCTCGTAGGTCTGTCCGGCGTCGAGGGAGCGCGCCGACCAGATATCTCCGGCGAGCTTGATCCGGCCGCCCGAGCCGTCGACCCGTTCCAGCACGACGGCCGTCTTGCCCCGCAACGCGTCCACACCGGTGGCGAGTTGGGGGCGTTGGGCCCGGTGCCGGGCCGCGATGGGGCGCACCACGGCGATGAGGGCGACCGATACGGCGACGAAGACGAGGACCTGGAGGACGACGTCGCCGCCGAGTCCCGCGGCGCCCGCCGCCGCGACGGCGCCCACGGCCAGCATGCCGAACTCCGGCATCGCCGTGACCACGAGGGGGATTCCGAGTCCGACGGCGGCGACCAGCCACCACACCCATGCGTCGATGTCGTTCACACGGTCATGGTAGGACCGCGCCGCACGGACGGACAGGGCGCACGATCACGGGTACCCCCGCCGCGCGGGCCCGGGGGGCGTTTGGCCCCGGACCCCGCCGCGGGCCGCACCGACCGGGTGTCAGGAGAGCGGGAGGCCCTGCGCCGTCCAGCGCTCGCCGACCTGCTCGACGACGAGGGGCAGGCCGAAGCAGAGGGAAAGGTTGCGCGAGGTGAGTTCGAGCTCGAGCGGGCCGGCGGCCAGCACCTTGCCCTGGCGGATCATCAGCACGTGGGTGAAGCCCGGCGCGATCTCCTCGACATGGTGCGTGACCATGATCATGGAGGGGGCGATCGGGTCGCGGGCCAGGCGGCCGAGGCGGCGCACGAGGTCCTCGCGGCCTCCGAGGTCGAGGCCCGCGGCGGGCTCGTCCAGGAGCAGCAGTTCGGGGTCGGTCATCAGGGCGCGCGCGATCAGGGTGCGCTTGCGTTCGCCTTCGGAGAGCGTCCCGAAGTTGCGGTCGAGGTAGTCGCTCATGCCGAGGCGGTCGAGGAACGCGCGGGCGCGCTGCTCGTCGATGTCCTCGTACTCCTCCTGCCAGCCGGCGGTCATGCCGTACGCGGCGGTGAGCACGGTCTGCAGGACGGTCTGGCGCTTGGGGAGCTTCTCCGCCATGGCGATGCCCGCCATGCCGATGCGCGGGCGCAGGTCGAAGACGTCGACCTTGCCGAGGGTCTCACCGAGGACGGTGGCGGTGCCCGAGCTGGGGAAGAGGTAGCTGGAGGCGAGGTTCAGGAGGGTCGTCTTCCCGGCGCCGTTCGGGCCGAGGATGACCCAGCGCTCGCCTTCCTTGACCGACCAGGAGACCTGGTCCACCAGAGCCCGGCCCTCTCGGACCACGGATACGTCCTCAAGCTCCAGAACATCGCTCATCAGCGCGCTGTCTCCCATTGCAGTCTCGGCCGTCGCATACGTCTGTGGACGCAGCCCCCAGGGAAAACCTACGCCACCGGTCGGGCGGTCCAATCCATCGGTCGGTCCTTAGGGTGGGGGCATGCTCTCGGAACCACGCTCAGGACGCCTGGCCGCATGGGGAAACGCCCTTTTGGCCGGACTTGTTTCGCCGGACGACGCCGTGCTCGCCATCGTCGGTGAGGACGCCGTGCATCGCGTCGCGGGACTCCCCGGTGAGCCGGGGCCCGTCGGTCTCACGCTCGCCCTCGGGCGGCTGCGCGCGCTCGGGGTGACCGGGCTGCGGGTGGCGCTGCCCGCGCCGGGGCATCCGCTGGGGCTGAGCGGGCCGCCTGAGTTCAACGCGCGGGCCCTCGACGCGCAGGAGGCGGTCGTCTGCCGGGGGGCCGGGCTCGGGCTGGTGCCTGAGGTGTACGAGGCGGGGCCCGAGGGCGACGTCCACGTGGAGGTCGTCTGGCACTGCCTTCCCGTACGGGAGGCGCCGCCCGCGGACGTGCCGTCCCTCGGCGAGGCGGAGCGGGAACTGGCGGAGGCCCTGCGCGAGGCGACCGAGGTGCTGTCGCGGCTCGACGTGGCCGGGTCGGGGCCGGTGGCGGAGGCCGCGGTGGACGCGTACTGGGCTCGGGCCGAGCGGGGTCGTGAGGTGCTGGCGCCCGGGTATCCGCCGCGGGCGGTACGGGTGCTGGAGCTGGCCCAGCGGGTGGGGCTGCTGATCTCCGTGGCGTACGAGAACGGGCACGGCGGGGCGGTGAGCGCCTCGGAGATGGGGGCGCGGGCGGAGGCGCTGCGGCCGGTGGAGCGGACGGCTCGGCGGGCGCAGGTGGCCGCGTTCAACGCGTTCGTGGAGGAGCGGGAGCGGGGGGTTCGCTGAACTCGCGGGCAGCGGGCGGGCGTTGCCCTCGTCGGGCGCCGTCCGGGTGGACCACTCCCGCCTTCACTCCGGGCGCCCCGCCTTGGCCCCCGGTGTCGGGGCGCGGTCGGCTGGACGGGCACCGGCCGGTGCCCCTCCGGGTGGGCACGCTCCCGTCCGGGCACCTTCAGCCTGCCGCCCCGTGCCGTACGGCCCACAGCGCGGCCTGCGTACGGTCGGCGAGGTCGAGTTTCATCAGGATGTTCGACACGTGGGTCTTGACGGTCTTCTCGGAGAGGACGAGTGCCCGGGCGATCTCCCGGTTGGAGCGGCCGTCGGCGATCAGACCGAGCACCTCGCGCTCCCGCTCGGTGAGCGAGCCGCCCCTCCCCTGACCCGGTCCCGCCTCCTCCTGGGACAGCAGGGCGCCCGCGACCTCGGGCTGGAGCAGGATGTGTCCGGCGTGCACGGACCGGATGGCGCCGGCGAGCGCGTCGGGGTCGATGTCCTTGTACACGTACCCGGCGGCACCGGCGCGCAGGGCGGGCACCACCGTGCGCTGCTCGGTGAAGCTGGTCACGATCAGCACGCGCGCGGGGTTGGCCAGCTCGCGCAGCCTGCGCAGCGCCTCGACGCCGTCCATCCCCGGCATCTTCACGTCCATGAGGACGACGTCCGGTTTCAGTTCCTCCGCGCGGGCGACTCCTTCGGCGCCGTCGGAGGCCTCGCCCACGACCTCGATGTCGTCCTGCACCTCGAGGAAGGTGCGCAGGCCCCGGCGGACCACTTGGTGGTCGTCGACCAGCAGCACCTTGATCGCGTCAGCCACCAGGGACCTCCATCTCTATCCGGGTGCCCTTTCCGGGCGCCGATTCCACGGTGAGCGTGCCGCCGACGCCGCTCGCCCGGTCCCGCATGGAGACGAGGCCGAGATGGCGTCCCGCGCTGCGGATCGCGTGGGGTTCGAAGCCGCCGCCGTCGTCGGCGACGGTGAGGACGGCGCCCGGTCCGCGCTTCGCGAGGGTCACGTCGACGCGGGCCGCTCCGGAGTGGCGCAGCGCGTTGTGCAGCGCTTCCTGGGCGACGCGCAGCAGGGCTTCCTCCTGGGCCGCGGGCAGGGCGCGTACTCCGCTGCTCTCGAAGGTCACGCGCGCCGCCTGGGCGCGGTCGAGCACCTGGATCTGGGTGCGCAGCGTGGCCACGAGACCGTCCTCGTCGAGGGCGGCGGGCCGCAGCTCCACGACGGCGGCGCGCAGTTCGTCGACGGCTTCCGCGGCGAGGGCGGCGACCTGCTGGAGTTCGCCCTTGGCCCGGGAGGGGTCGCGGTCGACGAGGGCCGCGGCGGCCTGGGCGGTGAGGCGCAGCGAGAACAGTTTCTGGCTGACGGCGTCGTGCAGCTCGTGCGCGAGGCGGGAGCGCTCCTCGGCGATGGTGAGTTCCCGGCTGCGCTCGTAGAGCCGGGCGTTGGTCAGGGCGATCGCGGCGTGCTGGGCGAGGATCGTCAGGAGTTCCTCGTCCTCCTCGGTGAAGCGGCAGCGGAGGCCGTCGCCCTCTTCTCTGCCGGGTCCGGGTGCGGCGGGGCGCTCCTCGGAGCACCGCACCTTGTTGGCGAGGAAGAGGGCGCCGAGGACGTCGTCGCCGTCGCGGATCGGCAGGCCGAGGAAGTCCGACATCTCGGGGTGGGCCGCGGGCCAGCCCTCGAAGCGGGGGTCCTCGCGCACGTCGGCGAGGCGCTCGGCGCGGGCCTCGTGCAGCATCGCGGCGAGGATGCCGTGCTGGCGCGGGAGCGGTCCGATGGCCTTCCACTGGGCGTCGCTGACACCGTCGACGACGAACTGGGCGAAGCCTCCGTGATCGTCCGGGACACCGAGGGCCGCGTACTCGGCGTCGAGCAGCTCGCGGGCCGAGGCGACGATCGTCTTGAGGACGTCGCGCACCTCGAGGTGTCTGCTCATGGCCAGCAGCGCGGAGCTGACCGCGTACAGGCCGGACCTGGGGCCTTGGCTCATGACTTCACGGTACCGGCGGCCTGTGACAGTGCGTATCCGACCTGTGGTGGCGGTCGCCCGGGCCGGTGGACCTAGGTCGCGGGACCCATGCCGGCGGGCCTAGTGCTAGAGGCCCATGCCGGCGGGCCCAGTGCGAGCGGCCCATGCCGGTGGGTCTAAGGGCGAAGGGCCCGGACACCCCCGGGAAGCCGCACCTCCCATTCGCTACTCGTACACGGAGCGGGCTCAGCCGCCGTCGGCGTACCAGACGGTGTTCGCGCTGCCGTCCGCCGACGGTACGGGCAGTGCGGAGATGCCGAGCGTGGCGCGTCCCTTGACAGCGCGGCGTCCGCGGCGGGAGCGGACGGGGTGGTCCGGGGCGGGCAGGGCTGGACGGATCTGGGATCACACCGGAGCGCGGGGTACGGGTGGTGGAGGGGCTGCTGACCGGGCTGCACGAGCCGGAGGCGTCGCATCTGCTGATGTCGGCGGCCGTCACCGGGCGGGCCGCGGTCGAGCGCGGGTACGGCGAGGCGCTGCGCGGGCGCCATCTCTGGCACGAGTTCGGGGACACCCACCTCCTGCTGCCGGCGGAAGACCCTCACACAGAGCATTGCGTCAGCAACCTGGGGTGAGACTGGCGCGGTGGCGGTGTGAGCCCGCGCATAGGGCACACATCACGTACGAACGGGCATAGGAGACAGGGGGGACCCACCTGAGCGGGGAAGACGTGCCAGTCTGCCCCGTTTTGCCCCTCTGTGCTCCACTACCCCGCTTCGTACGTCACACCTTTGCCACAGGATTTTGCGGCCGCTAACAATGGCTCACGTCGCTCAACGCCGCGGGTTTCGCCCCGCGGCGTTCGTCCGGAAAAACACTCTGTCCCCACGGACCGGGAGCGGCGTCCGCGCTATTCGAAGAGGTCCATCAGTCATGCCCAAGAAGTTCATCGCTCCGGTGCACAGTCCCCAGCTGACCAAGACCCACAAGCTTTCGTTCGCCGGTGTCGCGGCCCTCGGTGCCGCCGCCCTCGCGTTCACGGCCGTGCCGGCGAACTCGCAGACCACGACCACCGACGCCGCCGCGTCCACGTCCTCCGTGGCCTACAGCCAGGAGCAGATCAAGGACGTGAAGGCCAGCGTCACCGACCAGCTGGCGGGCGCCACGGTCAAGGCCGAGGCCGCGAAGAAGAAGGCTGCCGACGAGGCCGCCGCGAAGAAGAAGGCCGCCGAGCAGGCCGCCGCCAAGAAGAAGGCGGAGGAGGCGCGCAAGAAGCAGGCCGCGACCCGCTCCGCGCAGCGCCCGCAGGTCAAGCCGGTCGCCGCCAAGACGTACGCGAACAACCTGGACGGCTGGATCCGCCAGTCGCTGGACATCATGAAGCAGAAGGGCATCCCGGGCAGCTACCACGGGCTGCACAAGAACATCATCCGCGAGTCCTCGGGCAACCCCAACGCCATCAACGACTGGGACATCAACGCCATCAACGGCATCCCGTCGAAGGGCCTGCTCCAGGTCATCCCGCCGACCTTCGCGGCGTACCACGTCCCGGGCACGTCGACGAACATCTACGACCCGGTCGCCAACATCACGGCCGCCGCCAACTACGCGGCCGACAAGTACGGCTCCATCGACAACGTCAACAGCGCCTACTGAGTCTCGCGAGTATCGCGCGGACCTCTGAGGGTCTCGGTCAAGACGCACAAGGGCGGCACCCCGGTCGGGGGTGCCGCCCTTCAGGTGTCCGGTGGCGCTACTTGCGCATGACCTCCGGCTCGTGGCGGCGCAGGAAGCGGGCCACGAAGAAGCCGCACAGGGCGCCGAGGACGAGCAGGGCCATCATGTCCATGGTCCAGGCCGATGCCGCGTGGTCCCAGAGCGGGTCCGTGCTGGACGGGTCGTCCGTGTTCGGACTGATGTTGTTGAAGTCCAGCGTGGCGCCGGCCGCGGCGACCGCCCAGCGCGACGGCATCAGGTACGAGAACTGGTTGACGCCGACGGTGCCGTGCAGGATGAAGAGGCAGCCGGTGAAGACGACCTGGATGATCGCGAACATGACCAGCAGGGGCATGGTCTTCTCGGCGGTCTTCACCAGGGACGAGATGATCAGGCCGAACATCATCGAGGTGAAGCCGAGAGCCATGATCGGGATCGACAGCTCGATCATGACCGCGATCTTGCCGCTGCCGAGGATCAGGCCCTCGTCGGGGATCGTGCGGCTGGAGAAGCCGATCACGCCGACCAGGGCGCCCTGGAACACCGTGACGGTGCCGAGGACGATGACCTTCGACATCAGGTAAGCGGAGCGCGACAGACCGGTCGCCCGTTCCCGCTCGTAGATCACGCGTTCCTTGATCAGTTCGCGGACCGAGTTGGCCGCGCCCGCGAAGCAGGCGCCGACCGCGAGGATCAGGAGCACCGTGGTGGCGGTGCCGTTCGGGATGTGCGCGCCGGTCTTCGGGTTGACCGCCGGGTTCACCAGCAGGTTCTTGTCCGGGTCGATCAGCAGGCTGACCGCGCCGAGGACCGCCGGCAGGATCACCGTCAGCGCCAGGAACCCCTTGTCGGACGCGATCACCGACACATAGCGGCGGACCAGCGTCATCAGCTGCGAGCCCCAGCCCTGCGGCTTGGGCGGCTTCATCGCCTGCGCGGGCGGCATGTGCACCGACTGCGGGGCGACGGCGTCGATGTCCGCGGCGTACATCTGGTAGTGCTGCGAACCCCTCCAGCGGCCCGCCCAGTCGTAGTCGCGGTAGTTCTCGAAGGCGGAGAAGACGTCGGCCCAGGTGTCGTAGCCGAAGAAGTTCAGGGCCTCCTCGGGCGGACCGAAGTAGGCGACCGAGCCGCCGGGCGCCATCACCAGCAGCTTGTCGCAGATCGCCAGCTCGGCCACGGAGTGGGTGACGACGAGCACCGTGCGGCCGTCGTCGGCGAGGCCGCGCAACAGCTGCATGACGTCGCGGTCCATGCCCGGGTCGAGACCGGAGGTCGGCTCGTCCAGGAAGATCAGCGAGGGCTTGGTCAGCAGCTCCAGGGCGACCGAGACCCGCTTGCGCTGGCCGCCGGAGAGAGAGGTGACCTTCTTCTCCTTGTGGATGTCCAGCTTGAGCTCGCGCAGCACCTCGTCGATCCGGGCGTCGCGCTCCTTCCCGGTGGTGTCCGCGGGGAAGCGCAGCTTGGCCGCGTACTTGAGGGCCTTCCTGACGGTCAGCTCCTTGTGCAGGATGTCGTCCTGCGGGACCAGACCGATGCGCTGCCGCAGTTCGGCGAACTGCTTGTACAGGTTCCGGTTGTCGTAGAGGACGTCACCCTGGTTGGCGGGGCGGTAGCCCGTGAGTGCCTTCAGGAGCGTCGACTTGCCGGAACCCGACGGGCCGATCACCGCGATGAGCGACTTCTCCGGGACGCCGAAGGAGACGTCCTTGAGGATCTGCTTGCCGCCGTCGACCGTGACGGTCAGATGGCGGGCCGAGAAGGAGACCTCACCGGTGTCGACGAACTCCTCGAGCCGGTCGCCGACCAGCCGGAACGTCGAGTGACCGACGCCGACGATGTCGTTCGGGCCGAGCAGCGCGGAACCGCCCTTGGCGATCGGCTGGCCGTTGACGTACGTGCCGTTGTGCGAGCCGAGGTCGCGGATCTCGTAGCGGCCGTCCGGCGTCGCGTGGAACTCGGCGTGGTGCCGAGAGACCTGGAGGTCGGAGACGACCAGCTCGTTCTCCAGAGCGCGGCCGATGCGCATGACACGGCCCAGCGAGAACTGGTGGAACGTGGTCGGGCTGCGGTCGCCGTAGACCGGCGGCGCCCCCGCGCCCCCACCGGGTCCGTGCTGCTGCGGGACGGAAGCACCCTGCTGCGACTGCGGCCAGTTCTGCTGCTGCGGAGCCTGCTGCTGAGGCGGAACCTGCTGAGGTGCCTGCTTCTGGAGCGGCGCCTGCTGAGGTGCCTGCTGCTGAAGCGGCGCCTGCTGCTGCGGAGCCTGCGGCTGAGGTGCCTGATGCGCCCAGCCGGGGCCCGCGCCCTGCGCCGCGTACGGCTGCCGGGGCTGCGCCTGCTGCTGCGGGGCCACCGCCGCGGTGGCACCCGAGAGGCTCAGGCGCGGACCGTCCGTCGCGTTGCCGAGGTGCACGGCCGAGCCGGGGACGATCTCCAGCTGATGGATCCGCTGACCCTGCACGAACGTGCCGTTGGTGCTGCCGTGGTCCTCGATGACCCAACTGCGGCCGCTCCAGCTGATCGTGGCGTGACGCCAGGACACCCTGGCGTCGTCGAGCACCACGTCCCCCTGCGGATCACGTCCGAGGGTGTATGGCCTGGACGCATCGAGCGTCCAGGTCCGTCCATTCAATTCCAGTACGAGTTCCGGCACTCCATGCCCCACTGAGTTGTCCCCCGAAGTTCCCCCATCACAGGGAGTCTAGGGATGTCGAACATCGTGGGGAACTATTTCAGTAGGAGCCCCCTGACCGAAAGTCGGGCCATGTGAAGACTGCCCGGGTGCGGCTTGTCCGTTTCCGTTGACGGGGTGGAAACCGGCCCGGAGAGTGGTAATCCCCCGCGAGGGGGGACATCCGCGGTGCATCGCCGCGACGCGGGCCGGGGGGCTGACGATGGGTATGGAGAGCGCGGAGCACCACAGGAACGTGCCCTGGGGGGAGGTGCTGATCGCCGCGATCGCCGCCGTGAGCTGGGCTTTGATCGGAATGGCGGGCACGGCCGCGCTGGGGCTGCACCTGCTTCGGGCGGACTCGGCCGGCTCGCTCGGTCCGATGACCGCGGCGGTCGTGGTGCTCGGGGCGGGCGGTTCGGTGACGCCGTCCGGGGACGTCTCGGCCTTCGGCCTGGACGGAGCGGAGGCCACGACCGCCATCGAGATCACGCCACTGGGCGTGAGCCTCGTGGGCGCGCTGCTGCTCTCCTGGTTCTTCCTGCGTTCCCTGCGCGGGGCGCGGGTCGTGCTCCCCGCGTCCGAACTGGCGGCCCGCGCGGGCGCCGTGGTCGTGCTGTTCGTGGCCACGCTGGGCGGGCTCGCCTGGGCCGGTCACGACGTCATCACGATCGACGGCGGGGAACTCGGTCTCGACAAGGTGCCGGGCGGCGGCCTCGACGACCTCACGGACGAACTGCCCGGCGGTCTCGGGGACATCGGCGGACTGCTGCCCGACCGGGTCGGCGACCTGGTGGACGCGAAGGCGGCCGTCGGCTTCACCGTCGACACGGCGCCCACCCTGCTCGGCGGCGCCGCATGGACCGCAGGAGTCCTGCTGATCGCGCTGCTCGCGTCGCGCCGCACTCCCCTGCCGCGTGGCTGGGACGCCGTGCACCGGGTGGTACGCCCGGCCACGTCCGCGCTGGTGACGGTGTTACTGGTTTCGGTCGCCGCGGGGTTCGCGGCGGCGGCGTACGCGATGGCCGGTGACGACCACCCGAAGCGGATCGCGGGTGCCGCGCTGCTCGGCGCGCCCAACGGGGTGTGGCTGGGCGTTCCGCTCGGCCTCCTCGTGCCCTGGGACGGACAGGCCACGGGCGAACTCGCCAAGGTGCTGCCCGACCCCCTCGACGAGTTGCTGAGCATCAGTGCCGACGAGCCCGTCACGCTCGGCAGGATGGCCGAACTGGACGGCAGGGTATGGCTGTTGGGGGTCGCGGCCGCGCTCATGATGCTGTTCGCGGGAGTACTGGCGGCGGCGCGTACGCCGGGGGCAGGGGATCGGAGCGGCGCCCGCCGGGGAGAACCGGGAGCGCCGGCGGGCGTACGGGGTCGGGGCGCCCTCGGCTTCGCGGGGCGCTGCGCCCTGCCGCTCGGGATCGTGACGGCGGTGGCGCTTCCGCTGCTGGCCCGGCTGACGGACGTGTCGGTGGACGCCTCGCTGTCGGTGCTCGGGTTCGACGCGTTCGGCGCCGGGACAGAACTGCACGGGCACGCGGTGACGGCGTCGCTGCTGGGTGCCGCGTGGGGTGCGGGGGCGGGAGCCGGCGGGGCGCTGCTCGCGTACGCGACGGGGGCCGCCGGACGGCGGGCCGCGCCCTTGGCGCTTGCGGCGGCACGGAGTGACGCGGGCATCGAGGTGACCGGGGAACGTCCGGGGTTCCCGGAGCACTCCCCGGAGCGGGTCGCGGAGCCCGGGCCCTATCACCCGGGTGCGCCGTTCCGGCCGTCGAACCCCGACACCAATCCCTATCTGCGGGTACCGGACGAACTGCGCGAGCCGCAGGACGCGCGCCCGGCCGAGGGCACGGGACCGTGCGGCGGGGGCTCCGGACCTCCGCGTGACGGGCAGCCGGCCGGGAACGCCGGACGAGGGGGAGCCTCACGGCAGAGCGGCTCCCACGGCGAGGGCGGGGCCGGCGGCGAGGGCGGTACGGGGCAGCGGCCCGCACCGGGCTCCGGGGCGGGAGACCGGCCGCCCCGGGACCCCGGGGCGGGAGAGCGACCGCCGGCTCGGGCCGGACGACGGCACGGTCCCGAGCCGTACGGCTGCGACCCCGAGCAGGAGGGACGGGCGCCCGAGGACGTGTACGGAGCGCCCACGGTGATCAGGCCGGTCACGCCACCGCCGCGAGCACCCCGGCAGCGGCCTCCGTCGCGGGGCGGGGCTCTGATGCCGCCGCCTCCACCACCACCGCCGCCACCCCCGAGGAAGGGGTCACCTCCCCCGCCGCCGGAACGGCACGACTAGGCCGTGTCCGCAAAGTCCCGCCTGTTCCGCGACGCCTGGCACGACCTGGAGCCTCCTCCCACGACGAACGTCACGTTCTCCGCGGGCCTGCTCGCGCGGGGCGCGCCGACCGGGCACGGGGCACCCCCTGGCACCGAGCCCGGCGCCCGGGCACCGCGCGGCACCGGGCACCCGTCACCGGCGAGCAAGGCCGGGGTCGTCCGCCCGCCACGTACTGTTCGCTGTCCGCCAGACGGACCTCGGCGGCGAAAGGCACTGCGTGCCGGATACGGTGGGACCACCATGAGCGCTTCGCAGACCTCTGACGTCCCCACCCTCCTCGTCAAGATCTTCGGCAAGGACCGGCCCGGCATCACCGCCGGCCTCTTCGACACCCTCGCCGCCTACTCCGTCGACGTGGTCGACATCGAGCAGGTCGTCACCCGTGGCCGGATCGTCCTGTGCGCGCTCGTGACCGAGCCGCCCGCCGGGCTGGAGGGTGACCTGCGGTCCACCGTCCACAGCTGGGCGGAGTCCATGAAGATGCAGGCCGAGATCATCTCCGGGCTCGGCGACAACCGGCCCCGCGGCCTCGGACGCTCGCTCGTCACCGTCCTCGGGCGTCCCCTCACCGCGGAGTCGACGGCCGCGATCGCCGCCCGGATCACCGACACCGGCGGCAACATCGACCGGATCTTCCGGCTCGCCAAGTACCCCGTGACGGCGGTCGAGTTCGCGGTGTCGGGTACGGAGACCGGGACACTGCGCACCGCGCTGGCGACCAAGGCCGCGGCGCTCGGCGTCGACGTCGCGGTGGTCTCGGCGGGACTGCACCGGCGCGCCCAGCGGCTCGTGGTCATGGATGTCGACTCGACCCTCATCCAGGACGAGGTGATCGAGCTCTTCGCGGCGCACGCCGGCTGCGAGAAGGAGGTCGCCGAGGTGACCGAGGCCGCGATGCGCGGCGAGCTGGACTTCGAGCAGTCCCTGCACGCGCGTGTGGCCCTGCTGGCGGGGCTGGACGCGTCGGTGGTGGACAAGGTGCGCAGCGAGGTGCGGCTGACGCCGGGCGCGCGCACCCTCATCCGCACGCTCAAGCGGCTCGGCTTCCAGGTCGGGGTCGTCTCGGGCGGGTTCACCCAGGTCACGGATGACCTGAAGGAGCGGCTCGGCCTGGACTTCGCGCAGGCCAACACGCTGGAGATCGTCGACGGGAAGCTGACGGGCAGGGTCACCGGCGAGATCGTGGACCGGGCGGGCAAGGCGCGGCTGCTGCGCCGGTTCGCCGCCGAGGCGGGGGTGCCGCTGGGCCAGACGGTGGCGATCGGTGACGGCGCCAACGACCTCGACATGCTGAACGCGGCCGGACTCGGGGTCGCGTTCAACGCCAAGCCGGTCGTCCGTGAGGCCGCGCACACGGCGGTGAACTTCCCGTTCCTCGACACGGTGCTCTATCTGCTGGGGGTCACCCGCGAAGAAGTCGAGGCCGCGGACACCAACGACGACGACTCGTTCTGATCTTCGCGCTCGCCCCGGCCGGCCCTCCGGGTGCCTGGCACGCGGACGGGAGCCGTGGCGGCCGCCCGTCCGCGTGGTGGCGGGTTACTCCGACGGGGCCCAGTAGTCGACCAGGGTGGCCACGCCGGGCTCCAGGGTCTTCCAGGGGCCGGTGAAAGTGAGTACGGCGAAGGCGGCGGTCGGGAAACCGCGGCTGCCCATGCGGGCCCGGACATCGCCCTCGGACTGGCCGGCGAGGATGTCGGCGAGGCCCTGCACGCCGGGGTTGTGACCGATCAGGACCACGTCCTGCACGTCGTCGGGTGTCTCGTTCAGCACGGCGATCAGCTCACCGGGCGAGGCCTCGTAGACCCGCTCCTCGTAGACCGTCTTCGGCCGGTGCGGCAGCTCGTGGACGGCGAGCTTCCAGGTCTCGCGGGTCCGGGTCGCCGTGGAGCAGATGGCCAGGTCGAGGGGGACGCCCGCGTCGGACAGCTTGCGTCCGGCGACGGCGGCGTCCGTGCGGCCCCGGTCGGCGAGCGGCCGCTCGTGGTCGGAGATCTGCGGCCAGTCGGCTTTCGCATGCCGGAAGAGGACGATCCTGCGGGATTCTGCGACGCTCATGCGTCCCAGCTTCGCACGAAACACGCCACGGGGCGCAGGGAGTTGAGCCGCTCCCGTGGCAGGGGTGCCGGTCCTTCCCCACGGGTCACAGCAGCACTGCTGCCGCACCGGGCCGCGAGGCGGCCGGCCGACGCGTGCCCGTCCATACTTCCCGAGAATCGCGCGCCGCGCCTGCCGGCGAGACCACCCGCCGGCAAGACCGCCCGCCGGTCGGGGCACACGCCTGTCGCCGGGGTGGCCGTCCGGCGCAACCTTCAGCGGAGGACCGCTTCCTGGAAACGCTCGACGACGTGGGCGAGGGCGGGGGCACCGGACGCGGCGTGCGCGTCGGACGGATTGACTATCAGCGCCAGCAGCGCGACGAACGCCAGGACCGGAAGCGCGAGGGCCCACCAGGGCAGTCGCATGTCGACGCCGCCCGTGGTCACCGGGTGGGTCCGGATGTGCGTGGGGGCCGGCATGACGCCTCCGTGGTCCTCGAGTGTCCGTGGGCCGCGTCCTCGCGACCACACCTCGAAACTACGGAATCCGGCGCCCGCGCCCCATCCGGCGGTCCACCCACTTCACCCTGACACTCGCCCCCTAGGGGACGGTGGGGCTACCCCCACCACCGACGGCGGACGAAGCGGTCACGGGGAGGCGATCGACGCGATGACGCCGATGATCACGGTGATGGCCAGCATCGCGCCGAGCACGAGCAGCAGCTTCTTCTGGCCGTTCTGGGGGTTCGGGTCGAGCACAGGCATGCGGCCAGTCTCGCACCTGCCGCGCCCGTCCCCGCCCACGGGGTCGCCCACTCCGGCCCTCGTGAGGGGTCAGCGCCGGGCCTCGTCCTCCACGATGCGGTTGCGGCCCGCCAGGATGCCCACGGCGATCTGCGGGACCATCAACCCGGCCATCAGCGCGATCGGCAGGCCCCAGCCGCCGCTGTGCTGGTAGAGCACGCCCACCAGGAGCGGGCCGGGGATCGAGATGAGATAACCGGTGCTCTGGGCGAAGGCGGACAGCTTGGCGACGCCCGCGCCGGTCCTGGCCCGCATACCGACCATGGTGAGGGCCAGCGGGAAGGAGCAGTTGGCGACCCCGAGCAGCACCGCCCACGCCCAGGCGCCGGCGGCCGGGGCCAGCCACAGGCCCGCGTACCCGGCGAGACCGCTGATCCCGAGGGCGATCACGATCGGCCCCTGGTTCGGCAGCCGGGTGGCGAGGCTCGGGATGACGAACGCCAGCGGCACGCCCATCACCATGGTGACCGCGAGCAGCACACCGGCGGTGCCGGCCGGCACTCCGGCGTCGCGGAAGATCTGCGCCATCCAGCCCATGGTCACGTACGCGGCGGTGGCCTGGAGGCCGAAGAAGACGGCGAGCGCCCAGGCGGTACGGCTGCGGGTGATCCGCAGCCCCTCGGCCGCCCCGCGTCCGACGGCGGCCGCGGAGACCGCCTCGCCGGGGCCCGCCGCACGTCCGGAGGCGCCGGCCGCGGAGGCCTTCGTGCCGCTCACCGTGGAGGCCGTGGTGCCGCCGGCCACGGGACGCGGCTCAGCGACGCCCGCGGAAGCCCGAACTCCCCCGGCCGGGGAGGCCTGCTCGCCATCGGCCCCGGGCGTTCCCCTCTGGCCGGCCGCCGGCACTCCCCCGCCGCCCGTCGTCCCGGAATCGGCCGGCCGCGCGCGCAGCAGCGGTATCCAGGGCAGTACGGCGGCGGCCGCGAGGGCCGCCCATACGGTGAGCCCGGCCCGCCAGCTGCCGCCCAGCGCGTCGGTCATGGGCACGGTGACCGCGGCGGCGGACGAGGTGCCGAGCGCGAGTGCCATCGAGTACAGGCCGGTCATGGAGCCCACGCGGTCCGGGAACCAGCGCTTGACGATCACCGGCATCAGGACGTTGCTGACGGCGATGCCCATGAGCGCGAGAGCGCTGCCCGCCAGGAAGCCCGCCGCGTTGCCCGCGTACGGCCGGACGGCCAGGCCCGTGGCGATGGCGGCCATTCCCGCGCAGACGACCGCGCCGGGACCGAAGCGGCGGGCCAGGCGCGGCGCCATCACCCCGAACACGGCGAAGCAGAGCGGCGGCACGGAGGTGAGCAGACCGGCGACGCCGGCACTCATCCCGAGTCCGTCGCGCACCTCTTCGAGGAGGGCGCCCAGGCTGGTGATGGCGGGCCGCAGATTGAGGGCGGTGAGGACGATGCCGACGACCACCAGCCGCGTCGTCCACGCGCGCGGGGCGGGCACCTCGTTGCCGGCTCGGGGAACCGGGGCGGACGCCGGAGTCTGCCGCCCGGTTCGTCCGGACGACGGATCCTCGGGGCCGGTGACCCCGGAACCGCGTATCGCCCTGGGTGTCCTCGTCCGCGTCCGCTCGCTTGCCATGCCCGCCATCATAGAATCATGGGATGATTGGTTGTCCACTTCCGTTCGTGTCCGCCCGCCTGCGTTACTCTCCGGAGCCTGCGGTCCCGCAGGAAGGCCCGTAGGAAGGACCGTCATGCCGCTGAGCCACCCCCGCCGGTCGGCGCTGTCCGAGCAGGTCATCGGCGAGCTGCGGAACCAGATCACCTCCGGTGAGTGGCCCGTCGGCTCCCGCATTCCCACCGAGCCGGAGCTGGTCGAGCAGCTGGGCGTGGCCCGCAACACGGTCAGGGAGGCCGTCCGGGCGCTCGCGCACAACGGGCTGCTGGACATCCGCCAGGGGTCGGGCACCTACGTCGTGGCGACCAGTGAGCTGGCGGGCGTCATGCACCGGCGGTTCGCGGACGCCGACCCGCGGCACGTCGCGGAGCTGCGCTCCACGCTGGAGTCCAGTGCCGCCCGGCTGGCCGCCGAGCGGCGCACCGAGCGCGACCTCAAGCAGCTCCACGCCCTGCTCGTGCGGCGTGACGAGGCCTGGGAGTCGGGCGACGCGGAGGCCTTCGTGACGGCCGACGCGACCTTCCACCTCGCGGTGGTGGCCGCTTCGCACAACGAGGTCATGACCGGGATGTACGCGGACCTGGGCGAGGTCATGCGCGACTGGCTGCGCGAGGACGTCGGCGAGAGGCTGACGCCGGAGACGTACATGGACCACACCCGGCTCCTCGACGCGATCCGGGCGGGCGACGCGGCGACGGCCGGGACGGAGGCCGCGGGCTACCCGTTCCAGTGCCGCCCGGGCAGGTTCAAGGACCCGGACGTCACCACCGGCGGCTGACGGGCACCGTCATTTCCCGTGACTGACCCACGCCGAGCGGATCTCCTTCCAGCAGCGCCCGGTCAGCCGTACGGTCTCGGCGGGCCCGGCGGCGACCGGGGCCCCGTCGCTGTCGATGTCCCACCAGCGGTCGCACTCGACGTGCAGGCTGACCCGGTCCGTCTCGGGATACGGGTTGTGGCAGTAGGCGGTCACCCGGGAGCCCAGCACGTGGGTGCGGCACGAGGCCCCGAAGGGTCTTTCGTCGGGCACGCGCACGTGGAGGCCCGTTCCGGGCGAATGCGGGGAGTGCGAGGCCGCGTCGTCGGGCAGGGCGACGGGGAGAACCAGCGCGGCCAGTACCGGGGCGAATCGGTGGAAAAGGCGCACAAGGGGGACCTCCTCGGCCGAGCTCGGGAGGAAACCGCGTCCGGAGTGCGGGGTGAACGCGTACTCCATAGTGCCTGGTCACCGGCGTCCGCCGCCCGGCCGATGGGTCCGAACGGGTGACGCCCCGCTCCCCGCACCTGCGGGAAACGGGGCGTCACCTGTTCGGACCAGGCCTTCGACCCGTCCGGGGGACCGGGCGGTCAGGCGCCGATCGCGTGCAGGCCGCCGTCGACGTGGATGATCTCGCCGGTGGTCTTCGGGAACCAGTCGCTCAGCAGGGCGACGATGCCGCGGCCGGCCGGCTCCGGGTCCTTCAGGTCCCACTCCAGAGGCGCGCGGGAGTCCCACACCGCGGCCAGCTCGCTGAAGCCCGGGATGGACTTCGCGGCCATCGAGCCGATCGGGCCCGCGGAGACGAGGTTGCAGCGGATGTTCTGCTTGCCCAGGTCACGCGCCATGTAGCGGCTGGTGGCCTCCAGGGCGGCCTTCGCCGGGCCCATCCAGTCGTACTGCGGCCAGGCGTACTGCGCGTCGAAGGTGAGGCCGACGACGGAGCCGCCGCTCTGCATCAGCGGCAGGCACGCCATGGTCAGCGACTTCAGGGAGTACGCCGAGACGTGCATCGCTGTGGCGACCGACTCGAACGGGGTGTTGAGGAAGTTGCCGCCGAGCGCGTCCTGCGGCGCGAAGCCGATGGAGTGCACGACGCCGTCGAGCCCGCCCAGCTCCTCACCGACGATGCCGGCCAGGCGCCCCAGGTGCTCGTCGTTGGTGACGTCGAGCTCGATGACCTTGGTGGGCTTGGGCAGCTTCCTGGCGATGCGCTCGGTCAGCGTGGGCCGCGGGAACGCGGTCAGGATGATCTCGGCGCCCTGCTCCTGGGCCAGCTTCGCGGCGTGGAACGCGATGGAGGACTCCATCAGTACGCCGGTGATGAGGACGCGCTTGCCCTCGAGGATTCCGCTCATGGTGATCAGTGACCCATTCCCAGTCCGCCGTCAACCGGGATGACGGCTCCAGTGATGTAAGAGGCGTCGTCGGACGCGAGGAACCGCACCGCCGCGGCGATCTCCTCCGGCCGCGCGTAGCGGTTGAGGGGCACCTGCTTGACGATGCCCTCGCGCTGCTCGTCGGTGAGCACCTTGGTCATGTCGGTGTCCACGAAGCCGGGCGCGACGACGTTGAAGGTGATGTTGCGCGAACCCAGCTCACGGGCGAGGGAACGCGCGAAGCCGACCAGGCCGGCCTTGGAGGCGGCGTAGTTCGCCTGGCCGGGGCCGCCGTACAGGCCGACGACGGACGAGATCAGGACGACCCGGCCCTTCTTGGCCCGCAGCATGCCGCGGTTGGCGCGCTTGACGACACGGAAGGTGCCGGTGAGGTTGGTGTCGAGGACGGAGGTGAAGTCCTCCTCCGACATGCGCATCAGGAGCTGGTCCTTGGTGATGCCCGCGTTGGCGATGAGGACCTCGACCGGACCGTGCTCGGCCTCGATCTCCTTGTAGGCCTGCTCCACCTGCTCGGTGTCGGTGATGTCGCACTTGACGGCCAGGCAGCCCAGCTCCGTGAGGGCGGCCGGCGGCTCGCCGGAGCGGTATGTGATGGCGACCTTGTCGCCGGCCTCGGCGAACGCGCGGGCGATGGCGAGGCCGATGCCCCGGTTGCCTCCGGTGACGAGAACCGAGCGGCTCAACGGATCACCCTTTCGATAGCGGTCTGACTCGTCCGCCCGGACAGCTGGATCGACCAGCTGGATCGACAGGCGGCTTTCTCGAAAACCTATCGGTCCGGGCCCGTCGACGGACAATCGGGCACCGACAGTGGCGTAGGGGGACTCACTGTCGGGTCTCTACAGAAAGTCACGGTCCCGGGCCGGAAACCTGTGGTCCGCGGGCGCGATGGGCGACATGATCGGAGCGACCGCAGAGCACGGCGACCACCGTCAGTCCACAGAAAGAGACCCAGGTGCCTCATTCCATCGACGAAGCCTTCACGGCACTACCTCTGCGCGCCCTCGCCGACGCGGCGCTCGCCCGCGCGCGGGCGCTCGGCGCCGTGCACGCCGACTTCCGTTTCGAACGGGTGCGCAGCGCGTCCTGGCGGCTGCGGGACGCCAAGCCGGCGGGGTCGTCGGACACCACCGACCTGGGGTACGCGGTGCGGGTGGTGCACGGCGGCACGTGGGGATTCGCGTCGGGCGTGGACCTGACGATGGACGCCGCCGCGAAGGTGGCCTCGCGGGCCGTGGCGATGGCGAAGCTGTCGGCGCGGGTGATCGAGGCGGCCGGTTCCGACGAGAGGGTGGAGCTGGCGGACGAGCCGGTGCACGCCGACCGGACCTGGGTCTCCGCGTACGAGATCGATCCCTTCTCCGTACCGGACGAGGAGAAGTCCGGGCTGCTGGCGGACTGGAGCGCGCGGCTGCTGGCCGCCGACGGGGTCAGCCACGTCGACGCCTCCCTGCTGACCGTGCACGAGAACAAGTTCTACGCCGACACCGCGGGCACGGTGACCACGCAGCAGCGCGTGCGGCTGCACCCGCAGCTGACGGCCGTCGCCGTCGACGAGTCCAGCGGCGAGTTCGACTCGATGCGCACGATCGCGCCACCGGTCGGGCGGGGCTGGGAGTACCTGACGGGCACCGGCTGGGACTGGGAGTCCGAACTCGCGCGCATTCCCGGCCTGCTCGCCGAGAAGATGCGGGCGCCCAGCGTGGAGGCGGGCGTGTACGACCTGGTCGTCGACCCGTCCAACCTGTGGCTGACCATCCACGAGTCGATCGGCCACGCCACCGAGCTGGACCGCGCGCTGGGTTACGAGGCGGCGTACGCGGGGACCTCCTTCGCGACCTTCGACCAGCTGGGCAAGCTCAAGTACGGCTCCGAGCTGATGAACGTCACCGGCGACCGGACCGCCGAGCACGGCCTCGCGACCATCGGGTACGACGACGAGGGCGTCGCCGGGCAGTCCTGGGACCTCGTCAAGGACGGCACGCTGGTGGGCTACCAGCTGGACCGGCGCATCGCGAAACTGACCGGCTTCGACCGGTCGAACGGCTGTGCCTACGCCGACTCCCCCGGGCACGTGCCCGTGCAGCGCATGGCGAACGTGTCCCTCCAGCCGGATCCCGCCGGGCTGTCCACCGAGGACCTGATCGGCAGCGTCGACCGCGGGATCTACGTCGTCGGTGACCGGTCCTGGTCCATCGACATGCAGCGCTACAACTTCCAGTTCACCGGCCAGCGGTTCTTCCGGATCGAGAACGGCCGGCTGACGGGGCAGCTGCGGGACGTCGCGTACCAGGCGACGACCACCGACTTCTGGGGTTCGATGGCCGCGGTGGGCGGCCCCCAGACGTATGTGCTCGGCGGCGCCTTCAACTGCGGCAAGGCCCAGCCGGGCCAGGTCGCGGCGGTCTCGCACGGCTGCCCGTCCGCCCTCTTCAAGGGCGTGAACATTCTCAACACCACTCAGGAGGCGGGCCGATGACCTCGCGTACGCACGGTACGGACAAACCGCACGAGATCGTCGAGCGCGCCCTCTCCCTGTCCCGGGCCGACGGCTGCGTGGTGATCGCCGACGAGCAGTCGACCGCCAACCTGCGCTGGGCGGGCAACGCGCTGACCACGAACGGCGTGACCCGCGGGCGTACGCTGACCGTCATCGCCACCGTGAACGGCCGGGAGGGCACGGCGTCCGGCGTCGTCTCCCGCTCGGCGGTGACGCCCGACGAACTGGAACCGCTGGTGCGGGCCGCCGAGGCCGCCGCGCGCGGCGCCGGCCCCGCCGAGGACGCCCAGCCCCTCGTCACGGGTGTCCCGGAGTCCCCGGACTTCACGGACGCGCCGGCCGAGACCTCCTCCTCCGTGTTCACGGACTTCGCGCCGGCGCTCGGCGAGTCGTTCGCCCGGGCCCGTGCGGGCGGGCGGGAGCTGTACGGCTTCGCCAACCACGAGTTCGTGTCCAGCTACCTGGGCACGTCGACGGGGCTGCGGCTGCGGCACGACCAGCCCAACGGGACGCTGGAGCTGAACGCCAAGTCGCCGGACCGCACCCGCTCGGCGTGGGCGGGCCGCTCCACCCGCGACTTCAAGGACGTCGACCCGGCGGCCCTGGACGCGGAGCTCGCGACCCGGCTCGGCTGGGCGGAGCGGCACCTCGACCTGCCCGCCGGGCGGTACGAGACGCTGCTGCCGCCGACCGCCGTGGCGGACCTGCTGATCTACCAGATGTGGTCGGCGGCGGCCCGGGACGCGGCCGAGGGGCGGACGGTCTTCAGCAAGCCGGGCGGCGGCACCCGCGTCGGCGAGCGGCTCAGCGAGCTGCCGCTGACCCTGCGCAGCGACCCCTGCGAGCCGGGCCTGGAGAGCTCCCCGTTCGTACTGGCGCACTCCTCCGGGGACGACGCGTCGGTGTTCGACAACGGGCTGCCGCTCCGGGCCACCGAATGGATCGCCGAGGGCCGGCTCCGGCATCTGTCGACGACCCGGCACAGCGCGGCCCTGACCGGTCTGCCGGTGGCTCCGTCGATCGGGAACCTGATCCTGGACGGGGGTGACGACCGCTCCCTGGAGGAGATGGTCGCGAGCACCGGGCGCGGCCTGCTGCTGACCTCGCTCTGGTACATCCGCGAGGTCGACCCGGCGACGCTGCTGCTCACGGGGCTGACCCGGGACGGGGTGTACCTGGTGGAGAACGGCGAGGTCGTCGGCGAGGTGAACAACTTCCGGTTCAACGAGTCGCCGGTCGGTCTGCTGGGCCGGGCCACGGAGGCGGGGCGCACGGAGAAGACGCTGCCCCGGGAGTGGAGCGACTGGTTCACCAGGGCCGCTGCGCCGGCCCTGCGGGTGCCCGACTTCAATATGAGCTCTGTCAGCCAGGGCGTATAACCTCGTAGCCGGCGGCTGCCCGGCTGCCCGACATCATCCCGAGGAGATACGAGAACCGTGACGGACATCGTCGACGAACTGAAGTGGCGCGGGCTGATCGCCCTCTCCACCGACGAGGACGCACTGCGCAAGGCGTTCGCGGACGGTCCTGTCACGTTCTATTGCGGCTTCGACCCGACCGCGCCCAGCCTGCACCTCGGCAACCTGGTGCAGATCCTGACGATGCGCCGCATCCAGCAGGCGGGCAACCGCCCGCTGGGCCTGGTCGGCGGGGCGACGGGACTGATCGGCGACCCGAAGCCGAACTCGGAGCGCACGCTCAACGCTCCCGAGGTCGTCGCCCAGTGGGTGGAGCGGCTGCGCGCGCAGATCGCCCCCCTGCTGGACTTCGAGGGTCCGAACGCCGCGGTGATGGTGAACAACCTGGACTGGACCCAGGGCATGTCGGCCATCGAGTTCCTGCGCGACATGGGCAAGCACTTCCGGGTGAACAAGATGATCGCGAAGGAGGCCGTCTCGCGGCGGCTGAACTCCGACGCGGGCATCAGCTACACCGAGTTCAGCTACCAGATCCTCCAGGGCATGGACTTCCTGGAGCTCTACCGCAGGTACGGCTGCACGCTGCAGACCGGCGGCAGTGACCAGTGGGGCAACCTCACCTCGGGCACGGACCTGATCCACCGGGTCGAGCCGGCGGCCGTGGTGCACGCGCTGGGCACCCCGCTGATCACCAAGGCGGACGGCACCAAGTTCGGCAAGACGGAGTCAGGCACGGTCTGGCTGGACCCCGAGATGACGACAC
Source organism: Streptomyces sp. NPDC005551 (assembly GCF_042871785.1). Lineage (NCBI taxonomy): Bacteria > Bacillati > Actinomycetota > Actinomycetes > Kitasatosporales > Streptomycetaceae > Streptomyces > Streptomyces sp. NPDC005551. Next base: position 28,276 of record NZ_JBIAJE010000015.1, read on the forward strand.
CGTACGCCTTCTACCAGTTCTGGCTGAACGCGGACGACCGTGACGTCTCCAAGTTCCTGCGCATCTTCAGTTTCCGGTCCCGCGCCGAGATCGAGGAGCTGGAGCGGCAGACCGAGGAGCGGCCGCAGGCCCGTGCCGCCCAGCGCGCGCTGGCCGAGGAGCTGACCACGCTGGTGCACGGCGCGGGCCAGACGGCCGCCGTCGTCGCCGCTTCCCGTGCCCTGTTCGGCCAGGGAGAGCTCGGCGACCTCGACGAGCCGACGCTGCGGGCGGCCCTGTCCGAGGTGCCGCACATCCAGGTCGCCGCGCTCGGTTCCGTGGTGGACCTCTTCGCGGAGGTCGGTCTTGTGGCCAGCAAGTCGGCCGCGCGGCGCACGGTCAAGGAGGGCGGCGCGTACGTGAACAACGTGAAGGTCGCCGCCGAGGACGCGGTCCCCGCAAAGGAGGACCTGCTGCACGGCCGCTGGCTGGTGCTGCGCCGGGGCAAGAAGAACCTGGCGGCGGTGGAGGTCACGGGCGCCTGAGCGCGCCCTGGCGAGCCACGTGCACGCGAGAGCGGGGGCGGTCCCGTCACGGGACCGCCCCCGCTGTCTGAGTCCCGCGGGGGACGGCGGGCCGGGTGTCTCAGGCGCGCTGCCGGCGGTTGCCCCGCAGAGACATGTAGAGCATGTCGCCGAAGAAGACGATGACGATCGCGGCGATGAGCTGGAGTGCGTGCCGCCCCCAGTCGATGCCGCTGGTCTCGTCGATGCCGACCGCCCTGGCGATGGCGTTGCCGACGACGGCCCCGAGGATGCCGAAGATCGTGGTCAGCCAGAGCGGACTGTGCTGCTTGCCGGGAATGATGGCCTTGGCCAGCAGACCCAGCACGAATCCCACGACGATGGCCCACAACCAGCCCATGGCTCTGCCTCCTAGTACGGCTCCACGTGAGCATTTCGGCCAGTCTCGGTCCGCGGGCCGTACGCCGCATGTCGGGCGAAGCCATACGCGGTACGGCGCAGTCCGCCCCCGGCCGCGCCGTGCCCCCGGTCTCCAGGACGGTCAGGACGCGGCGTACCGTGGAAGGCGTTCCGGACCCGGTCCTGACCGGGTCCGGGTGGTACGGACCGGGGAGCGTCCGACACAGGCAAGGCGGTGGAATGTGATGCGGAAGCAGAACAGTGGCCAGGTCTTCCGGATCACAGGAGCCAGGCAGGGACTCGACGAGGACGTCCGCGGGCGGCAGCGGCGCTACGTCATCTCGATGACCGTACGCACGATCGCGGTGGTCCTCGCCGCCACCCTCTGGAACGTGGAACGGCACGTCGCGATCGTCGCCCTGGTGCTCGGGGGGCTCCTCCCCTACGTCGCTGTGGTGATCGCCAACGCGGGCCGGGAGAACGCTCCGTCGCTCCCTTCCACGTTCGTCACCGTCCCCGTGCGGCCGATGATCGCACCCCCGGCGGAGGGGCCCTCGGAACCCGTTCCGGAATCTGTGCCGGGGGACGCGCCGACGGATGCCGGGGCGGAATTCCGGGGCGAACCGCACGAGCGGACCTGACCGTCGCGGAGTACCGGAATCCGGAACGGGACCGGGCGCCGGGGCGAGTACAAAGCTCAGGAAAAGCTCAGATCAATCATGGAGTTCAGGTGCCGGGCAGCGGGTCCCCCGTGACATACTTCGTACGCGCTCCGCATCCCCCGTCGGAGCGACGGACCGACGCCGGGCAGCTCCCCCCGTGGCTGCTCGGCGTCGCCTTTGGGGGGCCGTTTAGGGTGAGGGCGTGAACCTCCCGCTCCCCGACTCCGCCCCCTCCGTACCGCAGTGCTCCGCCAAGGGCTGCCGCGCCGACGCCGTGTGGGTGCTCGCCTGGAACAACCCGAAGCTGCACACGCCCGAGCGCCGCAAGACATGGCTCGCGTGCGAGGAGCACCGGGAGCACCTGTCACAATTTCTGAGCCTGCGCGGCTTCCTGAAGGACGTGGTGCCGCTCGCCGAGTGGGAGACGGCAGAGGGCGGGAACTAGGGCCAGTCCCGAGGCAGACGGGAAGCGTCGGACAGGCCCTTGGGCCTGTCGCTCCGGTCGGCCAGGACGAACCGTCGGCCACAGCCGGCCCGATCCGAACGACAGACCCTATCCGCCGATCGCGGACATCGGGCGCTCCGGCTGGAGGAACGACGGGTCGTCGAGGCCCGACCCCGCCTTCTTGCCCCACATCGCGGCACGCCAGATGCGGGCGATCTCCTCGTCGGGGGCGTCCGAGCGCAGGGCCGCCCGCAGGTCGGTCTCCTCGGTGGCGAACAGGCAGGTGCGGACCTGGCCGTCGGCCGTCAGCCGCGTACGGTCGCAGGCCGAGCAGAAGGGGCGGGTGACCGAGGCGATCACGCCGACCCGGTGCGGGCCGCCGTCGACGAGCCAGCGCTCCGCGGGGGCCGAACCGCGCTCACCGGCCTCCTCCTCGGTCAGCTCGAAACGGGTGCGCAGCGAGGCGAGGATGTCCCCCGCGGTGACCATGCCCTCCCGCTTCCAGCCGTGCTGGGCGTCCAGGGGCATCTGCTCGATGAAGCGCAGCTCGTAGTCGTGCTCGACGGCCCAGGCGAGCAGGTCCGGGGCCTCGTCCTGGTTCAGCCCCGGCATCAGGACCGAGTTGACCTTGACGGGGGTCAGGCCGGCGTCGCGGGCGGCTTCGAGGCCTTCGAGGACGTCCTTGTGGCGGTCGCGTCGGGTGAGCGTCTTGAAGACGTCGGGGCGCAGGGTGTCGAGGGAGACGTTGACCCGGTCCAGGCCGGCCGCCTTCAGGGCGGCCGCGGTGCGCTTGAGCCCGATGCCGTTGGTCGTCAGGGACATCTGGGGGCGCGGCCCGAGGGCCGCGACGCGCTCCACGATGCCGACCAGGCCGGGCCGGAGCAGGGGTTCGCCGCCGGTGAAGCGGACCTCGGTGATCCCGAGATCGCCGACCGCGATCCCGATCAGGCGGACGATCTCGTCGTCCGTGAGGAGGTCGGGCTTGGCCAGCCACTGCAGGCCTTCTTCGGGCATGCAGTACGTGCAGCGGAGATTGCAGCGGTCGGTCAGCGAGACGCGCAGGTCGGTGGCCACTCGGCCGAAGGTGTCGATGAGCACGTGGGCCCCCCTCCCTCGATGCGGATCACAACGTCGGACAGCTCCGAGCCTACGCGACGGCACCGACAACGGCGGGGGCCCGATCCCACGAGGTACGGCGCGGCCCCGTCGTAGAGACCTACCAGTGGTGATCCACCGGGTGTCCACGACGGGGCCGCCGGGCGGGCGGATCAGTGCGCTCCGGTGCCCGTGAGGGAGCGGACCTCCAGCTCGGCGTACTTGCCGGCGTCGGGCTCCTCCTTGGACACGAGCGTGCCGATAAAGCCCAGCAGGAAGCCGACCGGGATGGAGATGATGCCGGGGTTCTCCAGCGGGAACCAGTGGAAGTCGACGTCGGGGAACATCGAGGTCGGCTTTCCGGAGACGACCGGTGAGAACAGCACCAGGCCGACGGCGGTGACGAGGCCGCCGTAGATCGACCAGAGGGCTCCCTGGGTGGTGAAGCGCTTCCAGAAGAGGCTGTAGAGGATCGTCGGCAGGTTGGCGGAGGCGGCGACCGCGAAGGCGAGGGCGACCAGGCCGGCCACGTTCAGGTCGCGGGCGAGGGCGCCGAGGCCGATCGACACCACACCGATGGCGATCGTGGCGTAGCGGGCGGCCCTGACCTCCTCCTTCTCGGTGGCGTCGCCCTTCCTGATCACGTTCGCGTAGATGTCGTGGGCGAACGAGGAGGACGAGGCCAGCGTCAGTCCGGCGACGACCGCGAGGATGGTGGCGAAGGCGACCGCCGAGATGGTGGCGAGCAGGATCGCTCCCCAGGTCGAGTCCACGCCGCCCAGGTGCAGCGCGAGCAGCGGGGCGGCCGTGTTGCCGGCCTTGTTGGAGGCGATGATCTCCTCCGGCTTGATGAGCGCGGCGGCGCCGAAGCCGAGCGCGATGGTCATCAGGTAGAAGCCGCCGATGATGCCGATGGCCCAGTTCACGGACTTCCGCGCGGCCTTGGAGTTCGGCACCGTGTAGAAGCGGATCAGGATGTGCGGCAGGCCGGCGGTGCCGAGGACCAGCGCGATGCCCAGGGAGATGAAGTCCACCTTGGAGGTCGAGGTCGCGCCGTACTTGAGGCCGGGTTCCAGGAACGACTTGCCCTTGCCGCTGTTGTCGGCCGCGGAGCCGAGCAGGTCGGAGATGTTGAAGTTGAACTTCAGCATCACCAGGAAGGTGATCAGGATGGTGCCGCCGATGAGCAGCACGGCCTTGATCATCTGCACCCAGGTGGTGCCCTTCATGCCGCCGATCGTGACGTACACGATCATCAGGACGCCGACCAGGGCGACGATGGCGACCTTGCCGCCGTCGCTGGTGATGCCGAGGAGCAGCGACACCAGGACGCCCGCGCCCGCCATCTGCGCCAGCAGGTAGAAGATCGAGACGACGATCGTGGAGGTGCCGGCCGCCGTCCGCACCGGGCGCTGGCGCATCCGGTAGGCGAGGACGTCGCCCATCGTGTAGCGGCCGGAGTTGCGCAGCGGCTCGGCGACCAGGAGCAGCGCCACCAGCCACGCCACCAGGAAGCCGATGGAGTAGAGGAAGCCGTCGTAGCCGAAGAGGGCGATGGCGCCGGCGATGCCGAGGAAGGACGCGGCGGACATGTAGTCGCCGGAGACGGCGAGTCCGTTCTGGAAGGCGCTGAACTGGCGTCCGCCCGCGTAGAAGTCGGCGGCGCTCTTGGTCTGGCGGCCGGCCCAGACGGTGATGACGAGGGTGGCCACGACGAAGACGGCGAACAGGGAGATGATCAGCGGCCGGTGCTCGCTCGCCTCGCCCGCCGCGAGCTGGACCTGGGTGATCGCGGGGCTCATGCGCCGCCCTCCATCCGGGACTTGATCGCCTCGGCCTTGGGGTCGAGCTCGGCGGCGGCGTGCCGCGAGTACCACCAGGCGATGAGGAACGTGGTGAGGAACTGGGCGAGACCGAGCACCAGGGCGACGTTGATGTTGCCGAAGAGCCGGGTGCCCATGAAGTCGCCCGCGTAGTTCGAGAGCAGGACGTACAGCAGGTACCAGGAGATGAAGCCGACGGTCAGCGGGAAGGCGAAGGACCGGTGCGAATGGCGCAGTTCACCGAACTCCGCACTCTGCTGGACCTCGACGAACTCCTCGGTGGAGGGGAGCGGGGGTTGGGATTTCGAGGGGGGCGGTGCGTCGGTGGCCACGGAGTCTCCTCGTGGTGCGGTTGCGACGGTGGACGGTTTCGCCGAGGGGGACGGGGACGAACTGGGCACGGACATGGGCGGCTTGACCTCACAGTGACGTGGATCACGTGAACCGGGAGGTGATGTTAGGGCCCCCGAGCGTGATCCGACAGGGGGCTCGATCGTGCTCGTGCGCCCTGCTCAAGGTCACGGCGCCACGCGTGGACCGGTTCAACTCACCTGAGTTCTTTCGGAAGTCGTCGCCGGATTTCATTGCTGGCCAGCTGGGGCGGGGGATAGCTTCGCCCTGCACGCCCGTCATGTACCTGCCCGAGCACCACCTGTGTTCGGGCAGTGCCCGTTTCCGGATGATGTGGAGATCCCATGGCTCATCTGCCTTCCAGACGCCGTCTCGCGCTCGCCGTGCCCGCCGCGCTGGCCCTCACCGCCTCCCTCGGCCTGCTGCCGGGTGTCGCGGCGGCCGCCCCCGGCGGCGCCGCCGCCTCCGCCTCCGCCGCGACGACCGCGGACGGCCCGAAGCTGGCGTACGTCGTCAACACCAGGACGGACCACCGCACGCTCGCGTCCGTGCGGCGGGCGATAGCCGCGGCCGACGGGACCGTCGTCGCCGCGTACGAGAAGATCGGCGTGTTCGTCGTCCAGTCGGCCGACCCGGACTTCGGCAAGCAGCTCCGCGCGGTGCGCGGGGTGCAGTCCGCCGGCGCCACCCGCACCGCGCCGCTGACCGCGGCGGGCACCACGGACGAGGGCGCCGCGCAGTACCTGACGGCGGCTCAGGCAGCCAAGGCCGAGGCGGGCAGCACCGCTTCGGGCGAGGAGCCCCTGGAGGCCGACCAGTGGGACCTGCGGGCGATAGGCGCCGACAAGGCCGCGAAGATCAACCCGGGCAGCAGGAACGTGACCGTCGCCGTGATCGACACGGGCGTCGACGACACCCACCCGGACCTGGCCCCCAACTTCTCCGCCTCGCAGTCCGCGAACTGTGTCGGCGGCAAGGCGGACACCTCGCCGGGCGCCTGGCGTCCCGCGAACGCCGACCACTACCACGGCACGCACGTGGCGGGCGAGATAGCCGCGGCGCGCAACGGCATCGGCGTCGCCGGTGTCGCTCCGGGCGTGAAGGTCGCCGGCATCAAGGTGGCCGACCCGGTCAGCGAGCTGTTCTACCCGGAGGCGGTCGTCTGCGCCTTCGTCTTCGCCGCCGACCACGGCGTCGAGGTCACCAACAACAGCTACTACGTGGACCCGTGGCTCTACAACTGCATGGACGACCCCGACCAGCGGGCGATCGTCGACGCGGTGAACCGGGCCCAGCTGTACGCCCAGAAGAAGGGCACCCTGAACCTGGCCTCGGCGGGCAACTCCAACGACGACCTCGACGCGGACGCAATCGTCGACGACTCCAGCCCCGACGACTCGACCCCGGTCCCCCGGACGATCGACCCGCACGAGTGCTTCGACGTGCCGACCCAGCTGCCGGGTGTCGTCACGGTCAGCGCGACCGGCGTCAAGGGCGCCAAGTCGTATTACTCCACCTACGGCGACGGTGTCATCGACATCGCGGCGCCCGGCGGCGACAAGTACCAGATCCCGGACACCCCGTCGAAGAACGGCCGGATCCTCTCCACGATGCCGAACAACCAGTACGGCTTCCTCCAGGGCACGTCGATGGCCTCGCCGCACGCCGCGGGGGTGGCCGCGCTCCTGAAGTCCGCGCACCCGCACGCGACTCCGGCCCAGCTCCAGGCGCTGCTCAAGGCGCAGGCCGACAACCCGGGCTGCCCGGCCGAGCCGTACGACGGTGACGGCGACGGTGTCGTGGACGCCACCTGCGAGGGCGGCAAGCGGGTGAACGGCTTCTACGGCTTCGGCGTCGTCAACGCGCTGCGGGCGGTCAAGTAGCCCCGGACGTCGGGCTCCTGCCCCGGACCTCCGCCCTGTGAGCTTTCCGCACGGCTCGTACAGCTCGTACCGTTGAACGAACTGGAGACACCATGACAGCGCCTCAGTCGCGCTCGCGTCGCGCGATAGCCGTCCCCCTCGGGATGGCCATGGCGACGGCTCTCGCCTTCCTGCCGAACGTCAGCGCGTCCGCGGCGGACACCGCCGCGCCGCGTGCCGCGGCAGCGGACGCGACCTCGCTCAGCTATGTCGTCAACGTCCGCCCGGGGCACGGCCCTTCGGCGCACGTGAAGAAGGCCATCGCCGAGGCCGGCGGCACGATCGTGACGTCGTACGACCGGATCGGCGTGATCGTCGTCCACTCGTCGAACGCCGACTTCGCGGCCACCGTCCGCACCGTACGCGGTGTGCAGTCGGCCGGCGCCACGCGCACCGCGCCGCTGCCCGCCCAGTCGACCACCGACGTGGGCACGCCCAAGGTGCTCACCGCGAAGGACGTCGCCGACGTCGAGGCGGCCGCCGGGCAGGACCCGTTGGAGCCGCTGCAGTGGGACCTGCCCGCCATCAAGGCGGACAAGGCGCACGAGAAGACCCTCGGCAGCCGGAAGGTCACGGTCGCCGTGATCGACACCGGCGTCGACGACACCCATCCCGACATCGCCCCGAACTTCGACCGCGACGCCTCGGTCAACTGCGTGACGGGCAAGCCGGACACCACCGACGGGGCGTGGCGGCCGAGCGCCGAGGAGAGCCCGCACGGCACGCATGTCGCGGGTGAGATCGCGGGCGCCAAGAACGGCGTCGGCATCACCGGTGTCGCCCCGGGCGTGAAGGTCTCCGGCATCAAGGTGTCCACCACGGCCGGGTTCTTCTACACGGAGGCCGTGGTCTGCGGCTTCGTGTGGGCCGCGGAGCACGGCGTCGACGTGACCAACAACAGCTACTACACCGACCCCTGGTACTTCAACTGCAAGGACGACCCGGACCAGCGGGCCCTGGTCGACGCGATCACGCGCGCCTCGCGCTACGCGGAGCACAAGGGCGCGGTCAACGTCGCGGCGGCGGGCAACGAGAACTACGACCTGGCCGCGGACGAGATCACGGACCCGTCGTCCCCGAACGACACGACACCGGGCGACCGGGTGATCGACCCGTCCGAGTGCTACGACATCCCCACCCAGCTGCCGGGTGTGGTCACCGTGGCGTCGACGGGCGCGAAGGGCATCAAGTCGTCCTTCTCGAACCACGGCCTGGGCGTCATCGACATCGCCGCGCCCGGCGGCGACTCGACGCGCTACCAGACCCCGGCCCCGCCCGCCACGAGCGGCCTGATCCTCGGCCCGCTGCCCGGCGGCGGCTGGGGCTACATGGCCGGTACGTCGATGGCGTCCCCGCACGTCGCGGGGGTCGCCGCGCTGATCAAGTCGACGCATCCGCACGCCTCCCCCGCCCTGGTGAAGGCGCTGCTGTACGCAGAGGCCGACGCGACGCCGTGCACCGACCCGTACGACATCGACGGTGACGGCAAGATCGACGCCGTCTGCGAGGGCACGAAGAACCGCAACGGCTTCTACGGATGGGGCACCGCGGACGCGCTGGACGCGGTGACGAAGTAGCGGTGACGTAGTAGCGGTGACGAAGTAGCGGTGAAGTAGTAGCGGTGACGTGGTCGGGACCACGCACCCGCCGAGGGGCCGGACGGCAGCACGCCGTCCGGCCCTTCGCCGTCCCCGGTCACGCCGCTCCCCGGGGGTCCCGCCCCAAGTACCCGGCCCGGTCGACATGTTGATTCCGTACATCCGGCACAGTGCCGTCATGACACCTGCACCGGTGACCGTCGCCTGGGAGGCGCTGGGCGGCGACCCCGCATCCCTCTCCCGTCTCTCGGCCGTCGTACGGGACGGCGCGCTCGACGCCCGGCTGCCCGTACGGGAGGTGGCACGCGGGTGTGTGGGCGCCTGCGCGCTGGCGGCCGCGGAGCTGGCCGCCCGCCGCACCGGGCGGGCGATGCCCGCGGCCGAGGTCGACGACGGGGCCGTCGCCACGGCCTTCGTCAGCGAGCGGCACCTGCGCGTCGGCGGGCGGGCGCCGGTGAGCTTCGCGCCGCTGTCCCGGTTCTGGCGGACCGCGGACGGATGGGTGCGGACGCACGCGAACTATCCGCATCACCGGGCACGGCTGTCGGCCGCGCTCGGCCTGCCCGCGGACCCCGCCGCCGAGACGGTCGCCGCCGCCCTGGCGGAACGGTCCGCGGGCGAGGTGGAGGAGTCCGTCTACGCGGCCGGGGGCCTCGCCGTCGCCCTGCGCACGGCGCGGGAGTGGGCGGCGCACGAGCAGGGTGCCGCCGTCGCGGGCATGCCCCTGGTCGCCCGGGAGCGGCTGGACGAGGAGCCGCCGCGGACCTTCACGGACCTCGCCGGTGACCCGCTGCGGCCGGCCGCGGGCGTCCGTGTCCTGGACCTGACCAGGGTCATCGCAGGCCCCGTGGCCACCCGCACACTCGCCCTTCTCGGCGCCGACGTGCTGCGGGTGGACCCGCCGCGGCTGCCGGAACTCCCCGACCAGCACGCCGACACCGGCTTCGGAAAGCGCTCCGCCACGCTCGACCTGACGACCGACGGGCGCGCCCTTCAGGAGCTGCTCGACGCGGCGGACGTCGTCGTCACCGGCTACCGGCCCGGTGCCCCGGACCGGTTCGGGCTCGGCCCCCGGGCCCTGGCCGGGCGGCGGCCGGGTCTGGTGGTCGCGCAGTTGTCGGCCTGGGGGGACGAGGGGCCGTGGGCCGGGCGGCGCGGCTTCGACAGCCTGGTGCAGGCCGCCACCGGGATCGCGGTGGCCGAGGGCTCGGCCGAGCGGCCCGGTGCCCTGCCGGCGCAGGCCCTCGACCACGGCACCGGCTATCTGCTGGCGGCGGCCGTGCTGCGGTCGCTGACCGAGCAGTCGCGCGAGGGCGGGACCCGGCTCGTACGGCTGTCGCTGGCCCGGACGGCGCAATGGCTGACGAACGGGCCGGCAGGGGTCCGGGACGTTCAGCGGACGAACGGGCCGGTGGGGATCCGGGACGACCCGGAGACGAACGGCCCGGTACGGAAGGCCGGGCGCCGGACGACGGGGCCGGTCCCGGACGACCGGACGACGGACACCCCGTACGAGCGGGCGGACCGCTGGCTCACCGGGACGGACAGCCCGTTGGGGCCGCTGCGCCATGCCCGGTCGCCGGTCTCCTTCGAGGGGGGACCACGCGACTGGCAGCGGCCGCCGGGGAACTGGGGCGCAGATCCGGCGCGCTGGTGGTGAGCGAGGGCGCGGGGTGGTCAGCGAGGGCGCGGGAATGGGCGGGCACCTCCGCTCCCGGGGGATGCCGTTCCGCCGATCACCCCACCCGACTTGTCCGATTTTCAGAGAGATGGTGAAGATCGTGACGTGAGTTCGACTGAACAGACGGCCGAGAGAGCCGCCACCGCCCCCGCGCAGCCCGCCTCCGCCGGCCGGGCCGCCGCCGTGCTCGGTCTGGTGACCCTGGCCGCGCTGATTCCCCTGCTCGGACCCTCGCTCGCGCTGCGCGGCACCGGCGAGGCCGCCGCGCCGGGCGTCGCCGGGATCGCCCTGCTCCGGGCGGTGCTGTTCGCGGCCATGTGCGTCCCGGCGGGCGAGCTGTTCGCGGCCCGGCTGGTGCGCCGGGTGCCGGGCGCCCCCGCCGCGCGAGCGCCCCGCAGCTGGGCGCCTTTCGCGGCGGCCGCGGGATGTGTGGCGGCGCTGGGACTCGCCGCTTGCGCGGCCACCGGGAACCGGCTGCCCGGGGGCCTCGTCGGCCTGGACGTGGGCGCGCTGTTCGGCTCCCGGGACGGCGCGCTGGCGCTCGTGGAGTTCAACGCGTTCGGAGCGGTCGGGCTGGGCGCCCTCACGAACCGTCCCGGCTTCCAGGTGCTGCCGTCGGCCGCGGTGGCCGTGGCGGAGGCGCTGCGGGCCCATCCCGTCACGGAGCACCTCCCGCTGGTCGGCTCGGCCCTGACGCTCGTTCACGTCACCTGCACGGTGCTGTGGGCGGGCGGGCTGCTGCACGTGCTGCGGACGCTGCGGGCCTGGCGCGCCCCGGAGCAGGGCGCCGCGCTGCTCGGCCGCTACGCGCGCGTGGCGGCCGTCCTGTTCGCGGGGATCACCGCCACCGGGGTGTGCAGCACGCTGCGCCGTATGCCGCCGGGCGCGGTCCTGGACCAGCTGGCGACGACGTCGTACGGGCGTGCCCTGCTCGCCAAGGTGCTCCTGGTGGCCGTCGTCGCCGGCCTCGCCCTGTGCGCGCGGCTGCGGATGGGCCGCGCGAACGACCCGCTCAGCGCCTGTTCGCCCGCGCGCGCGGAGGTGACGGCGCTGGGCGCGGTCGTCGTGGTGTCGGCCCTGCTGACGGCGCTGCCGCTCCCGGGCCGGTGAGCCCGGGGTTCCCGGCGGCGGCTGCCCTTACTCAGCCCGCGACCATGACCTTGAGCGCGGTCCGCTCGTCCATCGCGCGGTAGCCCTCCGGGACGTCCTGAAGGCCGACGGTGCGGTCGAAGACGGGCGACGGGTCGATCGTTCCGTCCAGGACGTCGGGCAGCAGTTCCGGGATGTACGCGCGCACCGGGGCGACGCCGCCGCGCAGGGCGATGTTCCGGTCGAACAGGACGCTCAGGTCGAGTCCGGTGCCGCTGCCGTGGGGCACGCCGACGAAGCCGACGGCGCCGCCGTCGCGGGTGATGCTCACGGCGGTGCTCATGGACTGTTCGGTGCCGACGGCCTCGACGACGCAGTGCGCGCCCTGTCCGCGGGTGAGTTCGCGCACTGCCGCCACGGCGGCCTCCCCGCGCTCGGCGACGACGTCGGTGGCTCCGAAGCGGCGCGCGATGTCCGTTCGCGCCGCGTGGCGTCCGAGCGCGATGATCCGCTCGGCGCCCAGCCGCCGGGCGGCCAGGACGGCGCACAGCCCGACGGCTCCGTCACCGACGACGGCGACCGTCGCGCCCGGCCGCACCCCCGCGCCGAGAGCGGCGTGGTGACCGGTGCCCATGACGTCGGAGAGGGTGAGCAGGGCCGCCAGCAGACGGTCGTCGGAGGCGGCCTCCTTGGGCAGCCGGACGAGGGTGCCGTCGGCGAAGGGCACCCGCACGGCCTCGCCCTGCCCGCCGTCGTAGCCGACGGAACCCCAGAAGCCGCCGTGCTCGCACGAGGTGGTGAGCCCCTCACGGCAGTAGTCGCAGGCGCCGTCGGACCACATGAACGGCGCGACGACCAGGTCCCCGCGGCGCACACCGGTCACCTCGGAACCGGTCTCCTCGACGACGCCGAGGAACTCGTGCCCGATCCGCTGTCCCGGCTGCCGTGCCGCCTCGCCCCGGTATGCCCACAGGTCGCTGCCGCAGATACAGGACCGCAGCACCCGTACGACCGCGTCGGTGGGCAGCTGTGCCACGGGGTCGGGGACGTCCTCCACGCGCATGTCGTAGGGGGCGTGGATGGTGGTGGCGCGCATGCGAGGGTCCTTCTCGGCTGATCGGCGGTGGTGCGCTCAGGGGGTGGTCGAGCGCGTCTCACCGTACGCCGGGGCGGGCACGGATCGCCCGCGAGGGCACCCGGGGGCGGCACGCTTCTGGAAGGCCCTGTTCTCGTATGGCTACGGCGAACGGACACAGCGTCCTCGCCAAGGTCTGGGGCGCCACGACCGCCGCGGCCACAGCCATGCCGTCCGGCCGGCATGGGCCGACGCCTCGCCGAACGGCCGGCGTATCGCTCAGCGGGGCCTGAGTCCGTCGACGACGACGTCCAGCATGCGGTTCAGTTGGGGGCGCTGCTCGGGTGCGCCGGCCACGGAGAGCAGACCGGCGAGGATGCCACCCACCTCGACCGGGTCGATGTCGCTGCGCAGTTCTCCTGCTGTGGCGCCGGCCTCGAGCACCATCGCCAGGACTTGCTGGACCTCGTCGCAGACCGGTCCGGTGCCGAAGCGGCCGGAAGCGCTCATGGCGACCAGGGCCTCGCAGATACCGCGTCGTTCGCCGGCCCAGTCGGCGAATCGGAGCATCCACGCGTGGAGGGCCTGTGCGGGCGGCTCGGTAGCCAGCAGGGTGCGCGCGTCTTCGCGCAAGGGGCGGATCTGGTCCCGGTAGACCTCTTCGACCAGATCCTCTCGGGTGGGGAAGTGCCGGTACAGGGTGGCGTTCCCCACTCCCGCGCGTTTGGCGATCGCGTCCAGCGAGATCGGGCGTCCGGAGGCGAAGGCCTCGGCGGCCGTGGCGATCAGCTGCTCGCGGTTGCGCTGCGCGTCGGCGCGCAGGGTGCTGCGTGGAGGTGTCATGACCCTCGCGATCGTGAGTGTCGGATGAGGCTCGGGAACGATTCGGGGATGTCCCCGGTTCAGTGTACGGTGAGACAAACGGGGAGTTCCCCGATTAAGGGTGGTCTCACCCATCGCTTCAGCGGCGAAAGGTCTGCCATGCCTACAGCGGTCATCACCGGGGGGGGCGACCGGCATCGGCAGAGCGACGGCCGAGCCGCTGCACGCCCGCGGCCACCGGGTCGCGGTAACCGGACAGAACGCCACGAACCGCACCTCACAGGAGAACACGATGGCACTCACTCTCGACACCTATCGGCTGCTGGGCCGTTCCGGACTCCGGGTCTCACCGCTGGCGCTGGGCACGGCGACCTTCGGCACCGAGTGGGGCTGGGGCGCCGAGCGCGACGAGGCGCGCAAGCTCTTCGACCGCTACACCGAGCTCGGCGGCAACTTCTTCGACACCGCCAGCACCTACACCAACGGCAGCTCCGAGCGACTGCTCGGCGAATTCGCCCGCACCAACCGCGACAAGATGGTGCTGGCGACGAAGTACTCGACGCTGCGTCAGCCCGGTGACCCGAATTCCGGGGGTACCCACCGCAAGAGCATGCTGGCGTCGGCGGAAGCCAGTCTGCGGCAGCTGAACACCGACTACATCGATCTGCTCTACGTGAACGTATGGGACTTCAGGACGCCGGTGGAGGAGATCCTGCGGGGCCTGGACGACCTGGTGAGGCAGGGCAAGGTGCTGTACGTGGCGATCTCTAGCGCCCCGGCCTGGCAGGTGTCGCGCATGCAGGCGATCGCCGACCTGCGCGGCTGGTCGCCACTGGTCGCACTGGAGACCGAGTACAGCCTGATCGAGCGCACCGCGGAGCGTGACCTGATCCCGATGGCACGCGAGATGGGACTCGGCGTGGTCCCCTTCTCCCCGTTGGGCGGCGGGGTGCTCACCGGCAAGTACAGCCGGGAGGACCAGAACCAGGCGGGCCCCGTCGTCGGCGAAACCGCCGGCAACCGCAAGAGCCTCAACGTCGCCCTGGGATGGGTCACCGACCGCAACCTTGCCATTGCCGATGCGGTGAAGGAGGTGGCCTCGGAGCTGGGCCGCACACCCGCCCAGGTCGCACTGGCCTGGACCCTGAACGCCCCGGGTGTGACGGCACCCGTCATCGGCGCCCGCACCATCGCGCAGCTGGAGGACAACCTGGGTGCCCTGCAGGTCGACCTCACTCCTTCCCAGCTGGCCCGCCTCGACGAGGTCAGCTCCATCGACCTCGGCAATCCGCACGACCTGCTCGCCAGCGATCACATCCGCGCGGTCACCACAGGCGACATGAAGATCGAAACCCTCGGCCGATTCGCTTCCTGAACGGCGACATCCAGACATATCGACATGTTCTTGATGATGGAACGGAGCAACCTCGGTTATGGGTGAGTACAGCGACAAGAATGTAGTGATCACGGGTGGCAGCAGCGGCATGGGGCTCGCGCTGGCGGAGCTGCTGGTGCGAGGCGGAGCCCGCGTGGTGATCACCGGCCGTTCTCAGGCCAAGCTCGACGCGGCACGCGAGCGGCTCGGCGGGAATGCCGTGGCCGTCCGGGCGGATGTGGCCTCACTGTCCGACCTGGATATGCTCGTCGGCCGTGCAAAGAGCGAGCTCGGCTCGATCGAGGCTTTGTTCGTCAACGCCGGCATCTCACCCCTCACGCCACTCGAGTCGACGACCGAGGACGTGTACGACGAACTGTTCGCGATCAACGTCAAGGGCGCCTTCTTCACTGTGCAGAAGCTCGCTCCGCTGCTGAGCGCGAACGCCGGCATCGTCCTCACCACCTCGATCGCGAACGTCATCGGCATGGTGGACACCAGCGTCTATGCGGCCGGCAAGGCGGCGCTGCGCTCGATGGCCCGCACCTTCTCCCGCGAGCTGCTTCCGCGGGGAATCCGTGTCAATGCGATCAGCCCGGGTCCCATCGACTCGGGGATTCTGGAAACGATGAACTTGTCCGAAGAGGCCGCTGACCAGTTCAGGGCGGAGCGGACCGCGAGCAACCCCATGAAGCGCTACGGCACCGTCGAAGAGTTCGCCAAGGCGGCCGCGTTCCTCGCCTTCGATGCCACGTACACCACCGGCATCGAGCTGGCCGTGGACGGCGGCGAAACCCAGCTCTGAGCTCGTCTGCCGTCCCGCCACGGCCGTAAGGCCCGCTACCACGGCGGCTTCAGCGGGGAGCTGCAACACGTGGTCGTGTGGATCAGGCCGCGAGCAGTGTGAGCGGCCAGGAGGGGCATCAACAGCGGTTCGGCGACGGCGTGTCCGGGACCGAGGCCGGCCGTCAGGCAGACCAGATCCACCGGAACCGCGACGCCGAGGGCGGCGAGCGCCACACGCGCGTGGCGTGGGTTCACGCGACGGGCTCCGCGACCGGCGTCGGTTCGGCGGCCGGCCGAGCGGGCTGCCGGACCGGCCCGCGGAGGACGCGCCCCGCACGCTCGCGCCAACCGCGGGCAGCCTTGAGGACCTTGGCGATGGCGACGTACTCGTGAGTGGCGACGCGCGCGGGGTTGTACGTGTCGATGTTCTCGGCGAGGCCGTGGACGGGCCGCTCGGCCTCGGGCACGAACGACCCGAAGATCCGGTCCCGGACGATGAGGATCCCCCGAAGTTCCGGTCCGGGCAGCCGCCTTGGGAGGGGTGGTGGACACGGTGGTGCGAGGGCGCGTCGAACACGAACTCGACGGGCCGGGGCAGCCTGCCAATGCGCTCGGTGTGGATCTCACCGTCTCCGTACCGGCCCCGGTGGACGGGCTGCCGGTGAAGGCGTGACGTGGTCGCACACGTGACGGACCCCGCCTTCGGGACCGGTGAAGCGCGTCCGTTTTCAGAGGAATTGCACTGATAATCCGTCAGGAGGTCGCCACCGCAGCGCATCTACGCCACCGCGCCGCCACCGGCCGTTCGCCACGCGCCGGGACCCGACGGGCTTCGGGTCCGGGCCGTCACTGTCGGCGCCGACCCGTATCCTCGTGAACCATGCTCGAAGACCTCGCGACCGCAGCGCTCCCCGCCGCCTGGCCGGCCGCGTATCCGAAGGGATACGCGGTCGTTGACGTGGAGACCACCGGCCTGGCCCGGGACGACCGGATCATCTCGGCCGCCGTCTACCGGCTGGACGCGCGCGGCGAGGTCGAGGACCACTGGTACACGACGGTCAACCCGGAGCGGGACCCCGGCCCGGTGTGGATCCACGGCCTGACGAGCGAGGTGCTCGAAGGGGCACCGCTCTTCCCGGACATCGCCGAGGAGTTCGCGTCCCGGCTGGCGGACCGCGTACTCGTCGCGCACAACGCGGTCTTCGACTGGTCGATGATCGCCCGGGAGTACGCGCGCGCCGAGCGCGAGGCGCCGGTGCGCCAGCGACTGTGCACCATCGCGCTCGCCAAGGAGCTGGGGCTGCCGCTGCCGAACCACAAGCTGGAGTCGCTGGCCGCACACTTCGGCGTCGTGCAGCAGCGGGCGCACCACGCGCTGGACGACGCGCGCGTGCTGGCCGAGGCGTTCCGCCCGAGCCTGCGGGCGGCGGCGCGCGGCGGGGTCCGGCTGCCCCTGCTCGAATGCCGGCCGCTCACCGAGTGGTCCGGCACACCGCGGATCGGACAGCAGGCCTCGGGCGGATACCCCTCCGGCGGTTACCGGCCGGGCAGTTGGCGGCCGTCACGCAAGCGGCCCGTGTGCCCGTACCCCAACCCGGGCCGGTACGAAGCGGGCAAACCCCTCAAGCAGGGCATGCGTGTCGCCTTTTCGGGTGACACGTCGGTCGAGCGGGAACTGCTGGAGGACCGGGCCGTCGAGGCCGGGCTGCACATCGCGACGAGCCTGTCCCGGCTCACCAGCCTGCTCGTCACGAACGATCCCGAATCGGGTACGTCCAAGGTGGTCAAGGCCCGGCAGTACGGCACGCCGGTGATCGACGAGGCCGCGTTCGGCCAGCTGCTGCGGGACGTGGAGCCGGCGTCCGGAGCGTGACGGGGCGCACGCCCCGGACGTCAGACGGGTGATTGCCGGGCGACTCGCCCGCAGCCCGCTCGCCCGGGCCGCGCCGGCGCCCCACCCTGTGGCGCATGGCGAGATGTGAAGTCTGTGGCAACGACTACGGCATGACGTTCGAGGTGCACGCGCAGGGCGCCGTGCACGTCTTCGACTGCTTCTCCTGCGCGATCCACCGGATGGCCCCCATCTGCGAGCACTGTCGCGTCCAGATCATCGGTCAGGGTGTCGAGGTCGAGGGGCACTGGTACTGCGGCGCGCACTGCGCCCGCGCCGAGGGGAGGGCGGGAATCACCGACAAGGTCTGAACCCGGGCCGGACCCGGACGCCGAGCCCCCGCCGGGACCCTCCCGGCGGGGGCCGGCACGTGCGGGGTACCGTCAGTGGGGTGTACCGCTTCCTGTTGTCCCGGCAGTGGGTGATCCTCACCCTCCTGACGCTCGCGCTCATCCCGACCATGATCGAGCTGGGCTTCTGGCAGCTGCACCGCCACGAGCACAAGGTGGCGCTCAACGAGGTGATCGCCACGTCGCTGGCCGCGAAGCCGGTGCCCGCCGAGACGCTCACCGCCCCCGGCAGGACCGTCGCGCACGACGACCTGTACCGCCGCGTCACCGCGCGGGGCACCTTCGACCCGGCGCACGAGGTCGTCGTCCGCCGCCGTACGAACGCCGACGGCGAGGTCGGCTTCCATGTCCTGACCCCGTTCGTCCTGGACGACGGGCGGGTGCTGCTGGTGAACCGGGGCTGGATCCCCGCGACCGGCGTACAGACGCAGTTCCCGAAGGTCCCGGCGCCCGCGCGGGGCGAGATCACCGTCACCGGCCGGCTGATGGCCGACGAGACGACCGCCGAGAGCGGCATCAAGAACGTGCGGGGCCTGCCCGACCGCCAGATCATGCTGATCAGCAGCGGCCAGCAGGCCCGGCAGCTCGGCAAGCGGGTCCTAGGCGGCTATGTCGAGCAGACCGCGCCCGCGCCCCGGGGCGGCTCCCCCGAGCTGATCCCCGATCCCGAGCACGGCGACATCGGTCCGCACATGGCGTACGCCGTCCAGTGGTGGCTGTTCTCGGCCGGTGTCCCCGTGGGCTGGTTCGTGCTGGTGCGCCGGGAGCGCCGGGACCGGGCGGAGGCCGCCGCGAAGGAGTCCGCCCCCGAGGCGGCCCCGGCGCCCGTCTAGACCCTCCGGGCCGGCCCGGTGAACGGGCATTCCGGGGGCGCGCGGTGTCCCTCCCGAGGTCAGATGTGCGGCCGTCCGGCCGCTCGGCCGGACCGCGCGGCCCACGTGCCACTCCGGCGGCCCGATTGGCGGTCGCCGCACTCGGGAACCCAGTGTGCGTGCAACGACGCATCGAGGACTACGCGCTCATCGGGGACGAACAGACGGCCGCACTGGTGGGACGTGACGGTTCCATCGACTGGCTGTGCCTGCCGCGGTTCGACTCCCCGGCCTGCTTCGCGGCACTGCTGGGCGACGACGAACACGGCCAGTGGCGCATCGCCCCCAAGGACGCGGAGCTCTGCACCCGCCGCGCCTACCGGCCCGACTCACTGGTGCTCGACACCGAGTGGGAGACGGCGGAGGGCGCGGTCCGCGTCACCGACCTGATGCCGCAGCGCGACCGTGCCCCCGACGTCGTACGCGTCATCGAGGGCCTCAGCGGCCGGGTGACGGTACGCAGCGCCCTCAGGCTGCGCTTCGACTACGGCATCGTCGTGCCGTGGATGCGCAGGCTCGGGGACGGTCACCGGGTCGCCGTCGCCGGCCCGGACGCGGTATGGCTGCGCAGCGATCCGCCCGTGCGCACCTGGGGCAAGGACTTCTGCACGCACTCGGAGTTCACCGTCGGGGCGGGCGAGAAGGTCGCCTTCGTCCTCACGTGGCATCCCTCGCACCAGCCGCGCCCGCGGCTCGTGGATCCGTACGAGGCCCTGCGGTCCAGCCTGGACGACTGGCAGCGGTGGGCGGCACGCTGCAACTACGCCGGCCCGCACCGGGACATCGTCGTACGCTCCCTGATCACCCTGAAGGCCCTCACCTACGCGCCGACCGGCGGGATCGTCGCCGCCCCCACCACCTCGCTCCCCGAGGAGCTGGGCGGCATCCGCAACTGGGACTACCGCTACTGCTGGCTGCGCGACTCCACCCTCACGCTCGGCGCGCTGCTCGCGGCCGGGTACCACGAGGAGGCCGAGGCGTGGCGTGACTGGCTGCTGCGGGCGGTCGCGGGCGACCCGGCGGAACTGCAGATCATGTACGGCCTCTCCGGCGAGCGCCGGCTGACCGAGTACGTGCTGCCGTGGCTGCCCGGCTTCGCGGACTCGTCACCGGTGCGGGTCGGCAACGACGCCGTGCGCCAGCTCCAGCTGGACGTCTACGGCGAGGTCATCGACTCGCTCTCGCTGGCCCGCGAGGCGGGCCTGCCGATGAAACCGCACATGTGGCGGCTGCAGGTCGCGCTGATGGAGTTCCTGCGGACGGCGTGGCGGCAGCCGGACGAGGGGCTGTGGGAGGTGCGCGGACCGCGCCGGCACTTCGTGCACTCCAAGGTGATGGCATGGGTGGCCGCCGACCGCGCGGTCCGCGCACTGGAACGCGACCCGCAGCTCAGCGGGGACCTGGAGGGCTGGCGCGCGATGCGCGACGAGGTGCACCGGGAGGTGTGCGAGCGCGGCTACGACCCCGGACGGAACAGCTTCACGCAGTCCTACGGCTCCCAGGAGCTGGACGCCTCCACGCTGCTCATCCCCCGCGTCGGTTTCCTGCCGCCCGACGATCCGCGGGTCGTCGGGACGGTCGAGGCGATCGCGCGGGAACTCGGCCACAGCGGCTTCGTCCGCCGCTACAGCACCGCCGCGAACCTCGTCGACGGGCTGCCGGGCGACGAGGCCACGTTCCTCGTCTGCTCCTTCTGGCTCGCGGACGCCCTGCATCTGATCGGCCGCAAGCAGGAGGCGCGCCGCATGTTCGACCGGCTGGTCGGGCTCACCAACGACGTCGGCCTGCTCTCCGAGGAGTACGACCCCGTCGCGGGCCGCCAGCTGGGCAACTTCCCGCAGGCGTTCAGTCACATCGGCCTGGTGAGCACCGCCCTAGCCCTGTATGAGGGCGAGGGGGCAGGATAGGAGCCATGGATCTTGGACTGAAGGACCGGGTGTACGTCGTCACGGGGGCCACCCGTGGCCTGGGCAGCGCCGCCGCGCGCGAGCTGGTCGCCGACGGGGCGAAGGTGGTCATCACGGGGCGCGACGAGAAGAGCGTCGCCGAGGCCGCCGGGGTGCTCGGCCCGAACGCGGTCGGGGTCGCCGCGGACAACGCCGACCCGCGGACCACGGACCGGGTGATCGAGGCGGCCCGTGAGCACTTCGGCGGCTTCGACGGGGTGCTGATCAGCGTCGGCGGCCCGGCGCCCGGGTTCGTCGCCGACACCACGGACGAGCAGTGGGCCGCGGCGTTCGAGTCCGTCTTCCTGGGCGCGGTGCGGCTGGCCCGGGCCGCCGCCGCGGAGCTCGGCGAGGGCGGGGTCATCGGGTTCGTCCTCTCCGGCTCGGTGCACGAGCCGATTCCGGGGCTGACCATCTCCAACGGTCTGCGCCCGGGCCTCGCGGGGTTCGCCAAGTCCCTCGCGGACGAGCTGGGACCGCGCGGCATCCGCGTCGTCGGCCTGCTGCCCGCCCGCATCGACACGGACCGCGTCCGCGAACTCGACGCCCTGTCCGCCGACCCGGAGGCCACCCGCGCGGCCAACGAGTCCCGTATCCCGCTGCGGCGCTACGGCAGGCCGGAGGAGTTCGGCCGCGCCGCCGCGTTTCTGCTCTCGCCCGCCGCGTCGTACCTGACGGGCGTCATGCTGTCGGTCGACGGCGGCATGCGCCACGGCTTCTAGAGCCCCGAGCGGCTCCGGATCCCCGTCCCCCGGTTCCAGCCCCGGGGCCGCTTCCGCACGCCCGGCGGGTTCCGAGGGGCAGGAGCTGGACAGGGCGCCGGCCCGAGCAGAGGCAGTCCCGGCACCGGCGGGGCGGAGCCCGGCAGGGACGGGAACCCGGCAGGGTGGCCTCTGCTCAGGTGACGCGTTCGGGGCGGTGCTTGGCCGCGCGGAGGTGTACCTCCGAGGGCAGCGCCGCCAGGCCCGCCGATTCACGGGCGTGCTCCAGCGCCTCCGTCGTGAGCAGGTTCAGCGTGTTGCCGGGGTCCGCATACGGCTCCAGCACGAGCTGGACCCGCGTCCACGGGGCGGTGCGGCGCCCGCCCAGCCGCACCTGGGCCCGCTCGACGCCCTCCAGCTCACCCGCCTCACCGGCCAGTACGCCCTCCACTGCGCGACCGCGCAGCAGCGCACCCTCGCCGTCGCCGGTGTCGACGAGTACGTCGGCGAGCCTGCGCCGCCGCAGCACGGCCGCCAGCCACCACAGGGCCAGCAGCACCAGGACGGCGAGCGCGGCGATGACGGCCCACCACCACCAGCCCTCGTCCCGCCACCGGCTCCGCTCGGCAGCGGTCAGCAGCACGTCGTGCCGCCCGTCGTGGATCCACCAGGAGGGCGGTTTCAGCCCCAGCCCGACGGCCAGCACGGAACCCCCGAGGGCGACGAGCACCAGCCCGGC
The DNA here is from genome assembly GCF_042871785.1 of Streptomyces sp. NPDC005551. Classification (NCBI taxonomy): domain Bacteria; kingdom Bacillati; phylum Actinomycetota; class Actinomycetes; order Kitasatosporales; family Streptomycetaceae; genus Streptomyces; species Streptomyces sp. NPDC005551. Next base: position 50,401 of record NZ_JBIAJE010000015.1, read on the forward strand.
GATCCCCAGCAGCACACGGTTGACGGTCCTGAGCACCGGACCTCACCTATCCCTTCCGGCCGGGACGTCCGACGTGCAGCGTCAGCGCGGGCTGCCGGGCGAGCCCGAGCCCCCGGATGCCGTCGGTCAGCGTGGCGTCCAAGTCGGCGCGTACATCGTCGAGTTCACGGAAGTGGCAGACCGCACGGACGTCGACCCTGCGGCGCTTGACACGCACCTTGGCCGCGCGCACCCCGGCGACCTCCATGGCCCGGTCCCGCAGCACCATGGCGGCCAGGCCCCGGTGCAGTCCGGCGCGGACGTCGGCGTGGCCGCGCCGCATCGGCAGCACGTCACGCAGACCGGGCGTCAGGGCGAGGAGAAGCAGCCAGAGTCCGAGTGCCGCGGCGATCCCGGCGCCGACGAGCACCCACGTGTCGTCGAGCGGCCGTTCGGCCAGCTGACGGGCCAGTGACCTGCGCCAGTGCAGGGCCTTGTGGCCGGCGCGGACGGCCACGACGTCGTAGAGGAGGAGACCGGCGCCCGCGAGGACCAGCAGCGCGACGATGCCGGCGGGCACGCGGCGGGACGACCAGAAGCGGCCCGCGCGTCCGCCCTCGTCGTCGGAGGTGGGCGGGGGTTCGGGGGTGGCCGCGGAGGCGGACCGGCCGAATCCGCCGTCCGTCCCGTCCTCGGCGCGCTTCTCCATGACGGGCAGCCGCCGGGTGCTGCCGCCGGACGGTTTCTCGTGCTCCCGGGGCTCGCTCACCGCGTCCTCCCCTGTGCCGCTCCGTAGGCAGGTGGCAGGTGCAGCCGCTCCACGTGTACGGCCACCTCCGGTACCTCCAGTCCCGCCAGGGCCCGCACCCGCTGGGCGACCTGACGACGCACCGCGTGGCACTGGCCGCCGATGTCCGAGGGGTAGTCGAGTTCGAGGCTGACGCTGACGCGGGCGGTCCCGTGGTGCACGGCGACCGAGGCGTGCGGGCGTCCCGTGCCGGCCGGCGGCACGTCCAGCGCCTCGGAGGCCGCCTGCGAGGCGATCTTCGCGACGACCCGGTCGGCGATCCGGGTGGCGCCTCGCTCAGCCGCCGCGACGGCCGTCACCGGAGGCCGTGCCTCGGCGAGCCGGTCGGTCCGGGGCGGCACGCGTCACCGCCGCCGGTCGTCACGGCTGCGGAAGAAGTCACTGCTGTCCAGATCGCCCTCGACGAACTTCCCGACGACGAAGCCGACGGCCCCCAGGGCCGCCACCAGCAGGAAGGCCCCGAACCCGCCGAAGTACCCGGCGAAGCCCAGTGCCATTCCGGCGATCATGCCGATCACGGCCCAATTCATGTGCGCTCCTCAACAGTCCGGGGGTCCGGTGTCACTGCAGCCGTGACTCCGGCTCCTCGTCCTCCTCGTCCGGCAGCTTCACGTCGCTGACAGCGATGTTGACCTCGACGACCTCGAGCCCCGTCATGCGCTCGACGGCCGCGATCACGTTCTCCCGTACCTCGCGGGACAGGTCCGTGATCGACACGCCGTACTCGACCACGATCTCCAGGTCGAGCGCGGTCTGCAGCTCGCCCACCTCGGCCTTGACGCCGCGTGTCACGGACTTCTGGCCGCCGCTGCCGGGCACCCGGTCGCGCATCGCCCCGAAGGTCCGGCTCATTCCGCTTCCCATGGCGTGCACGCCGGGCACGTCCCGGGTCGCGAGTCCGGCGATCTTCTCCACCACTCCGTCCGCGATGGTGGTCCGGCCCCGGCCGCCCGGGTCCCCACCGCCTCGCTTCGTCACACTGGTCCTGCCCGCCTGCGTACCGCCCGCGTTCTCGCCCTCACGGCTGTCCGGGCGGTTCCGCTCCGTCATGTCGGTCATAGCCGTTTATCCCTTTCGTTCGTCCTTCTTCACCCACAGTAAGCGGGGTTGCGCCATCTCGCGCCGGGGATGCGGCAGGCTGGAGGAATGACGGCGGACCGATGGACGCAAGCGGTACGGAATCAGCTGAGGCTCGGCCGGCTGCTGCCCCTGGGCAGCGCCCGCGACGGGGCCTGGATCACGGAGGCGGCGGTCGACTCGGTGCTGCGGCGTGCGGCACACCCGGTCGGCGGCGTCCGCCTGGGCACACTCAGGGTCGCCCTCGCGGACCCGGACGAGGTGTACGACGCCGCCGTGCCGGCGCCGCCCAGCGCCCTGCCGCCCGGGCCGCTCCGCGTGAACGCGGAGTTCCTGGCCTCGGCGGACCCCACGGCGCCGGGAGCGGAGCCTCTTCCGACGACGGCGGCCCGGCTGCGGGCGGCGCTGCTCGCGGCGGCGACGGAGCGGCTGGGCCTGCGGGTCGCGGAGGTGGATCTGCGGGTGACGGGGCTGCTGGACGACGGCGGGACGCCCGCTGCCCGCGCCGACGAACGGCGGCCCGCGGCCGGACCCGCCGGTCCCGGTGAGGAGTCGCTGGTGGCCGCGGCCGCGCTGGCCGTCCCCGGAGTGGCCCGGCTGACGGAGGTGCTGGGCCGTCCGGTCCACATCGAGGACCGAACGGGTGATGCCGCGGACGGCGGCGGCGCCCTGCCGCGCCGTCATGTCCGCGTGGAGATCGCCGTCACGGCGGACGCCCGGGCCCTCGACGCGGCCCGTGCCGTTCGGGCCGCGGTGGCGGACGTCCTGTCCGACCGCCCGTCGGTGGCGGTACTGGTCACCGCGACCGACTGAGGACCGGACGCCGCCCGCCTCCGTCCGGAGCGGAGCCGTCCGTGCACGTGCGGACGGCTCCGGAAGCGCGCCGCGGAGGGCGCCGTCGGAGAACCCCGGGTCCGGCCGCGGGTGCCCGTGTGCCTGGACGGCGAGGTGAGCGCGGCGCGCGTACACGGGGCCCGCCGGCGCCACCGGCCAGGGGTGTTCCGGCCGGCGCCCCGGGGGCCGGCCGGGTGTCGCGGTTCCTCCGCGAGTACGGGCCCGGTGCGTCCTGGTCGCTGCGGCCGGGACGCCCGGGCGCGGGCGCTAGTCGCCGATTCCGGCCAGGTCCCGCAGGCGGCGGGCCTGGGCCGCACGTTCGGCGGTCCGCTGCTCCTCGTAGGAGCGTTCCTGCGCACCGCGCAGCAGCGCCTTGGTCTCCACGACGGCGTCGCGCGGCGCGGCCAGCAGCGCGCCGGCCAGGTCCTGGACGGCGGCGTCGAGCTGCCCGGCGGGTACGGCGAGGTTGGCGAGCCCGGTGCGCTCGGCCTCCTCGGCCGTCACGAAGCGGCCGGTCGCGCAGATCTCCAGCGCGCGGGCGTACCCCACGAGGCTCACCAGCGGGTGCGTGCCCGTGAGGTCGGGCACCAGCCCCAGGCTCGTCTCACGCATGGCGAACTGCACGTCGTCGGCGACGACGCGCAGGTCACAGGAGAGCGCGAGCTGGAAACCCGCGCCGATGGCGTGACCCTGCACGGCGGCGATGGACACGATGTCGCTGCGCCGCCACCAGGTGAACGCCTCCTGGTACTCGGCGATGGTCGCGTCGAGCTCGGCGTCGGAGCCACGCGCGAGGTCGATGAACGACGGCTCGCCGTCGAAACCCTCGGGCGTGAACGCCTGCCGGTCGAGCCCCGCGGAGAAGGACTTGCCTTGGGCGCGCAGCACCACCACCCGGACGGTGCCCGGCAGTGCCCGCCCGGCCTGCGTCAACGCCCGCCACAGAGCAGGACTCTGGGCATTGCGCTTGACCGGGTTGGTCAACGTCACCGTGGCGACTGCCTCGTCGACGGTGAGCCGTACGCCGTCCTTGTCGAGTACCGGGTCGAGCGAAGCCATGGCAAGCCTCCGATGAGTGCGGTCACAGCGGATGCCGTACGACGGCATCCTCAAGTGACTGCACAGTAACCACCCGGTCGATCAACCGACCGACCGGGTGGCCACCACCGAAAGCCGATGGGGACGTCCGGCCTCAGGCCGAAGCGGCCTTCTTGCCCCGCGTCGCACCGCCACGTCCTCGGAGTGTGACGCCGGACTCGCTGAGCATCCGGTGGACGAAGCCATACGAGCGACCGGTTTCCTCGGCCAGCGCTCGGATGCTCGCACCGGAGTCGTACTTCTTCTTCAGGTCTGCCGCGAGCTTGTCGCGCGCGGCGCCGGTTACCCGGCTGCCCTTCTTCAGAGTCTCGGCCACCCGTGCCTCCTCGTGGGAAGTGCGCTCTGGTCTTCTCATGATCACCCCTTCCCGGCGTGATGGCCACCCATTCGGCAAGGTCGGTGAGACAAGGTTTTGACGACAGGAGCCCGTCCCCACGAGTGGAACCTGTGCTTCCGCCCTGTCTCCGGCGTACGGCTGAACGGGTTCGCGCGCGAAGCAGCAGGTCAGCAACGCGATGCGGCCGAGTCCCGGGAACCGGGGACTCGGCCGCGAAATCGATGTAGGACACACCTCGGTATGAGGAGATCTCACACAGATGAGGGATCACGGATCGGCCGAATGATCCATGAGCGGTGGATCAGTCATTCGATCAAGCCCGGTCCGCGCCCCGGGCGGCCGGGCCGGGGGTCAGGCCAGGGCGACCAGATCGGCGTAGTCGGCGCCCCACAGGTCCTCGACGCCGTCGGGCAGCAGGATGATCCGCTCCGGCTGGAGGGCCTCGACCGCGCCCTCGTCGTGGGTCACAAGGACGACGGCGCCCTTGTAGGTGCGCAGCGCGCCCAGGATCTCCTCGCGGCTGGCCGGGTCGAGGTTGTTCGTCGGCTCGTCGAGGAGCAGGACGTTCGCGGAGGAGACGACCAGGGTCGCGAGCGCGAGACGGGTCTTCTCGCCGCCGGACAGCACACCGGCCGGCTTGTCGACGTCGTCACCGGAGAACAGGAAGGAGCCGAGGGTCTTGCGGACCTCGACCAGATCCAGGTCGGGGGCGGCGGAGCGCATGTTCTCCAGGACCGTGCGCTCGGGGTCGAGGGTCTCGTGCTCCTGCGCGTAGTAGCCGAGCTTGAGGCCGTGTCCCTCGATGACCTGGCCGGTGTCGGGCTTCTCGGCGCCGCCGAGCAGCCGCAGCAGGGTCGTCTTGCCGGCGCCGTTCAGCCCCAGGATGACGACGCGCGAGCCCTTGTCGATGGCCAGGTCGACATCGGTGAAGATCTCCAGCGATCCGTACGACTTCGACAGGCCCTCGGCCATCAGGGGGGTCTTGCCGCAGGGTGCGGGCTCCGGGAAGCGGAGCTTGGCGACCTTGTCCGACTTCCGCTCGGCCTCGAGGCCGGCGAGCAGCTTGTCGGCGCGGCGGGCCATGTTCTGCGCGGCGACGGTCTTGGTGGCCTTGGCCCGCATCTTGTCGGCCTGCGAATGGAGTGCGGACGCCTTCTTCTCGGCGTTCTGCCGCTCGCGCTTGCGGCGCTTCTCGTCGGACTCGCGCTGCTGCTGGTAGAGCTTCCAGCCCATGTTGTAGACGTCGATCTGGGCGCGGTTGGCGTCCAGGTAGAAGACCTTGTTGACGACCGTCTCCACGAGGTCGACGTCGTGGGAGATCACGATGAAGCCGCCGCGGTAGGACTTGAGGTAGTCGCGCAGCCAGACGATGGAGTCGGCGTCGAGGTGGTTCGTCGGCTCGTCGAGCAGCAGCGTGTCCGCGTCCGAGAAGAGGATGCGGGCCAGCTCGACACGGCGGCGCTGACCGCCGGAGAGCGTGTGCAGGGGCTGGCCGAGGACCCGGTCGGGCAGGTTGAGCGCGGCGGCGATGGTGGCGGCCTCGGCCTCGGCGGAGTACCCGCCCTTGGTGAGGAACTCCGTCTCCTGGCGCTCGTACTGCCGCATGGCCTTCTCGCGGGTGGCGCCCGAGCCGCCCGCGATGCGCTGTTCGTTCTCCCGCATCTTGCGGATCAGGGTGTCGAGGCCGCGGGCGGAGAGGATGCGGTCGCGGGCGAGCACGTCGAGGTCGCCGGTGCGCGGGTCCTGCGGCAGGTAGCCGACCTCGCCGGAGCAGGTGACGGTGCCCGCGGCGGGGATGCCCTGACCTGCGAGGACCTTGGTGAGCGTGGTCTTGCCCGCGCCGTTGCGGCCGACCAGACCGATGCGGTCGCCCTTGGCGATGCGGAAGGTGGCGGACTCGATGAGGACACGAGCGCCGGCGCGCAGCTCGATACCGGAGGCGGAAATCACGGACAGACTCCTGGGCAGGGTCGTTGACGGACTGGACGGCTGATGACGTTCCCGCCGTCTAATGCGCGAGGAGAATGGCCATGGGCCAAGTCTAACGGGGCTGTGCAAGCACTTTTTCTGCGTGCGGGTGTCCGGTGCCCGGCCGCCCGTTGCCCAGCGGTGTCCTGCGGGGTGTGACCCGGCCGAGGTCGTCCACGGCGACGATCTGGCCCGTCCAGGCGGCGTCGGCGGCGCACGGCTGCGCGAGCAGCAGTGTTCCGCCGTGGCGCGCGGCCCGTCCGGGGGTGAAGGCGCAGCCCGGCTGGGCGGGCAGGACCCAGCGCAGATCCCCGTCGGCGGTGCGGTAGGCGGCGATCCGCTCCGGGGTGATCACGGCGAGCATGCGGGCCGCCGGGCCGAGCGTCCGCAGGACGCCGCGTCCCCCGCGGGCGGCGAGCCAGCCGGCGGCTCCGGGCAGGGCGCGATGCCAGCGGACCGAGGCGCCGTCCGGCGCGGTGTCGGTGACCAGCCCGTCGTCCCAGAGGGTGATCGCGTGCACGCGCGCGTGGAGCACGGCCAGGGGGCGCCGCCCGGCACGGGTGTAGGTCCAGCGGGGGCTTCCGGTCGCCCCGTCGTACGCCTCGACGGCGTTGCCGCCGGTCCGCAGCCGGACCGGTGCCGTGTGCTCCACGCGCGCGGGGACGGTGAGGTGGTCGCCGTAGGGGGCGGGCCTGGCCCGGTGGGCCGCGGCCAGGAGGGGAACGGCGAGGAGAAGGGCGACGGCGGCGGGGAGGAACCGGCGCAGGATTCGGGGAACGGTTCGCGGGTACAGGGGACGCGCCGTGGTGGTCACCCGGCCGGAGTCAGTGGCCGACCCCTTGTACGGGGCCGCCGGATCCGGCCTGGTCTTCTCGATCGGCAGTACGACCACCCTTGTCCCCCTGCGGTTGCCCGGCCCCACGGATCAGGCGCAGAGCGTAGGCGGGGCCGGGTGGCGGGGGCGTCGGGACACGGCGGCCGGACGGGGGCGCGTCGCCCGTTCGGACGTCCGCCCGACGCTGGACAGGGCGCCGCACAGAGGATGGCCGCCGCGGAACGACAGACCCAGAGGGTGGTACGCCCATGCAGTTCGACGACGACGCACGTCTGGACACCTCGGAGGTGCAGGATGTGCGGGGCAGCCGGATTCCCGGCGGCGGCGCCACCATCGGCGGTGGCGTCGCGGGCGTGATCGCCCTCCTTCTGGGCCTGTTCTTCGGGGTGGGCCCCGACCAGCTGGGGCTCTCGTCGGACGACGGGCCCGCCCCGGCCTCCTCCTCCCTCGACCAGGTCCGCCAGGACTGCCGGACGGGGCGGGACGCCAACGCCAAGGAGGACTGCCGCGTCGTGGCGGTGGTCAACAGCGTCCAGGACTACTGGGGGCAGGAGCTGGAGCGCCGCGGTGCCGCGTACACCTCGTCGCCGACGGTGTTCTTCAGCGAGCGGGTCGGCACCGGGTGCGGGACGGCGACGTCCGCCGTCGGGCCCTTCTACTGTCCCGGGGACCGCAAGGTCTATCTGGACCTGGACTTCTTCGGTGAGCTGCGGTCGAAGTTCGGTGCGCGGGGCGGCCCGTTCGCGCAGGCGTACGTGGTGGCCCACGAGTACGGACACCATGTGCAGGACCTCACGGGAACGCTGGGCCGGGCGCAGGACGGGCGCACCGGCGCGGACAGCAACTCGGTACGGGTGGAGCTGCAGGCCGACTGCTATGCGGGCGTGTGGGCGCATCACGCGACCACCGCGAAGGACGAGTCCACCGGTCGGCCGCTGATCACCAGCCTCACGGCCGCCGACATCAGTGACGGCCTGGACGCGGCGGCGGCCGTCGGCGACGACCGGATCCAGGAGAAGTTCCAGGGCGGGGTGAACACGGACTCGTGGACGCACGGCTCGGCGGAGCAGCGCCAGCAGTGGTTCCGCGAGGGTTACCGCACCGGCGACATGACGCGGTGCGACACGTTCCGCTGAGGCGCGGCGTCTCCGCCGAGGCGGGGTGCGGGCCGTCGTCCGCTCGCCGGGGCGTTGTCAGTGGGCGGTGGGAGACTGTGGAACAGGTCACATCGGGCACGGAGACGAGAGGGAGTGGTCGGTATGGCGGGCAGGGACGGCAGCCGCCCGAGCATCTACCCGACGCTGCTGTACGCGGACGCCAAGGCGGCGATCAGGCAGCTGACGGAGGCCTTCGGCTTCACCGAGCTGTCGGTGTACGAGGGTGAGGACGGCGCGGTGACGCACGCGGAGCTGGTGCAGGGCAACGGCGCGGTGATGCTGGGCTCCAAGGGTCGCGGCGGCGTCTTCGACACGGCCATGAAGGACGCCGGGCCCGCCGGGGTGTACGTGGTGGTCGACGACGTCGACGCACATCACCAGCAGGCCGTGGACCACGGCGCGGAGATCCTGATGCCCCCCACGGACCAGGACTACGGGTCCCGGGACTATATGGCCCGCGACCTCGAGGGCAACATATGGAGCTTCGGGACGTACGCCCCGGAGACCGCGGCGTAGCCGCCTCGCCCGAGACCGGGCGTGGGCGCCCGGGACGGGGGCGCAGACGTCCGGGAGATGGGCCGTAGACGTCCGGGACTGGGGCGTGGGGGCCCGCGGCCGGGGCCTGGGCCCCTCCGTCAGCTCCCTCCGGTGTGCACCTGGAACGCGGCCCGGCGCACGGCCTTGGCGAGGGCGGGGTCCGGGTGGGCCGCGGCGAGCGCGACCAGCACCTGGACGGTCCGGGGGTGCCCGACCGCGCGCACCTCGTCGAGCAGCGCCGGCACGGTCGGCTGCACGGCGGACTCCAAGTGCCGCACGAGCAGCGGGGCTTCCCCGTGGTCGGCGACGGCGGCCGCCGTGTCCACCCACAGCCAGGTGGCCTCCTCCCGGGTGAGCACCTCGTGGACGTCCTCCGGGTCGTGGCCCTCGTGCTCCGCGAGCCACAGCAGTGCGTAGGGGCGCAGCGGGGTCTCGTCGGAGACGGCGCGCACGTCGGGCTCGGCGGGGGCACCGACGACGCGCAGGGCCTCGAAGGCGAGACCGCGCAGCAGGGCGTCCTCGCCGCGGGCGGCGTTCAGGAGTTCGGTGACGGCGCTGCCGACGGGACGGGCGGCGAGCCACGCCCGGTACTCGGCGCGGGCCGCGTTGGGGCGCAGTTGGGCGCAGCCGCGGAGCATGTCCTCGGCGGGCTGCTCGATGTTCCCCGCGGGGCTCTGCGCGGCGACGCAGATCTGCTCCAGCTTGACCCAGACCGCCCAGCTGCCGAGCGGGGTGAGCGTGGCCTGCCCGTCGGCGAAGGTGAGAGCGCCCACGGAGGCGAGGGCGCGCAGGGCCCAGTCGAGGAGGGGGGCGGGCGGGGTGTCGGCGACCTCGGTCTCCGCGGCCGGTTCGGGCCGGGGGCCGTACGGGATCTCGCAGCGCTCGGTGCGCAGTTCGGAGACGCGCTGTTCGAGCAGGTCGAGCAGCTGGGCCATGTCCACGGGTCCCGCGGACAGCTGGAGGAAGGAGAGCACCTGGGGCATCGCGGAGACGACCTCGGCGACGGCGGCGGGCTCCCGGCCCGCGGGCTCCGGATACGCCAGCGACCAGGCGTCGAACAGAGCGACCCAGCCGCGCAGGACGGCACTGTCGTCGCGGTTCCAGGCGCGCAGACGCCAGCCGGGGCGCGCGCTGTTGCCGTGCACCTCGATGAGGCCCGCCAGGCGTGCGGTGTCCCAGTCGGCGCAGACCTGAGCGGGGGTCAGTCCGAGTTCGGCGGCGGCGCGTTCGGCGGTGGCCGCGGAGAGGGTGCCCCTGTCGTCGGGGGTCGCGCCGTCGCGGCCGGGACGCAGCGCTGCGTCGGCCCAGCGGGCGACACGGGCGGCGCCGGCCAGACCGGCACGGGCCATACGGGCCAGCTCCGAGGGCGCCGGCGTGCCCTCGGGCGGCCGGGGTGCGGGGCGGCGTGAGCGGCGCTGGGTCACCGCTCGGGGAGCGGCGGCGAGGGGTCGCGGGCGGACGAGTCGGAGCCTGGAGTCGCGCGGGTTACGGGACGTCACAGGTGCAGTCTTCCGGTTGACAGTCCGAAAACCCAAACGGAATGCCTCGGCGGCCGATCGGGGAGGTCGCCGCACGGGGGTGCGCGGGGTGCGCGGGGCGTGCGAGCAGGCTCTCGCGCGAGGCGGAAACGGAAGGGATGGGGTGTCGGGGGTGAGTGTTCTCGGCCACCGGGGTGTCCCGTCATGCGGCGTCATGCCCCGTCACGCCGACGCGCACTGACGTGACGGGACACCCCTGGGCCGGGCCGGGAAGACGTTAAAGCTCTCCGGCTTCCGGGGGCTTCACATCAGCGGGGTCAGGAAGCGGCGGAGTGCTTCCTCGTACTCGGCCGGGTCGGCGTTCCACATGGCGCCGTGCGGAGCGTTCCGTACGGTGTGCAGGGTGACCAGGTCCGGGCGGCTCCTGGCGAAGCGGCGCGAGGTGCTCCAGGGGGCGATCACGTCGTCCGGGCCGTGCAGCAGCAGGACCGGGACGGTGAGCCGCGCGGGGTCCGCGACCTCGCGGGTGCGGTCGCCGTGCAGGCTCGTGCGCCCCTGCGCGGCGCGGACCGCGAGGGGCAGGAGTGCGGCGGGCGTGCGGCGGGCCGAGGCGAGGGCGCGCAGCGTCGCCTCCCAGCTCAGCACGGGCGAGTCCAGCACCAGTCCGGAGATGCGGTCGCGCAGCGCGGAGTGCGCCGCGGCGTGCAGCGCCATCGTGGCTCCGGTGGACCAGCCGTACAGGATGACGTGCTCGGCCCCTTGCTCCACGACGAAGCGGATGGCCGCGTCCAGGTCGCGCCACTCGGTCTCGCCGAGGTGGTTCAGCCCGTCCTGCGGGCGGGGCGCGCCGAGGTCGCCGCGGTAGGCGAGGTCCAGGACCGGGATATACCTGCGCTGCAGGAACGGCATGACGTTCATCGGGTGTTCGCGGGTCGTGCCGAGGCCGTGCACGGTGATCACCCAGGTGTCGCGGGCGCCGGGCACGAACCAGGCGGGCAGCGGGCCCGGCTCGCCGGGGATGTCGACGTCGACGTGCTCCAGGCCGAGGGCGGCGCTCGGGTCGCCCACGTGGAGGTTCGGGGTCAGCCACACCTTGTCGCCGGGTTTCAGGGTGCCGTGGGTGACGCGCTCCAGTCGGCGTACGACGGTGTCGGCGGGGTGCGGGGCGGTGTCCAGGACGGGGCCGACGACGGCGTGGGAGCCGTCGCCGCCCAGCCCGTACGTGCCCGGGCGGAGCGAGGCCAGGTCGCGGGTCAGCGCGATCTGGCCCGCGGCCGTGGAGTGCACGGTGAGGCGGGGTTCGGAGGGCAGGGGCCGGCCCGGTGGTGCCTTCAGCGCGGCATCGCTGGCGAACCGGCCGGCGGCGACGGATGCCGCGCCGGCGGCAAGGGCAACGGTGACGGCGGCGGCCGTCGCTCTGACAGTGCGCACCGGTCCAGTCTCCCGGGGGAGCCCGCTCTCGGCCAGCGGGCGGGGGCTCGGCGTTTCCCGCCGGCCCCGGGAGCCGCGTTCCGCCCGCCGGGGCCGGGGGCTCTGTCCCGGCCTGGGGCCGGGCCGGTGGGGCGTCCCGCCCCCGCGGCGCCCACCGGGGGGGCCTCCGGGGGCGGAGGGTGATTGTGGCACCGCCGAGTAGGTCCGCCTCGGCCGAGCGCCGCGGCGGGAGGAACACCTCGCCCCGGCGGGGCTCCCCGGGGGCGGGGGTGGCTCGGCACCGCCGGATGCGTCCGCTTCGGGCGAGCGCCGTCGCGGCGGGAGAATTCCTACCCCTGCCTCGGTAGAGCGGTAACGACCGCCGGGGCGGGGGTGGCTCGGCACCGCCGGGTGCGTCCGCCTCGGGCGAGCGCCGTCGCGGCGGGAGAATTCCTACCCCTGCCTCGGTAGAGCGGTAACGCCCGCCGGGGCGGGGGTGGCTCGGCGCCGCCGGGTGCGTCCGCTTCGGGCGAGCGCCGTCGCGGCGGGAGAATTCCTACCCCTGCCTCGGTAGAGCGGTAACGCCCGCCGGGGCGGAGGCGGGTCGGCACCGCCGGGTGCGTCCGCCTCGGGCGAGCGCCGTCGCGGCGGGAGAATTCCTACCCCTGCCCCGGTAGAGCGGTAACGACCGCCGGGGCGGGGGTGGCTCGGCGCCGCCGGGTGCGTTCGACGGCGGGCCTCGCCGGTTACTCCGGCTGGCCGTAGTGGGACAGGTGGGCGGTCGCCTCCGCGGCCTGCGCGGGGGTCAGGAGGGTGGGGGTGAGGCCGGGGACGGACGAGGCCGTCAGCCAGACGCGGCACATCCACTCCAGCTGGGCGGTGCGGTCGTAGGCCTGGGCGAGCGTGGCGCCGTGGGCGATCGTGCCGTGGTTCTGCAGGAGGCAGGCGGAGCGGTCGACGAGGGCCCGGAGCATGTTCTCGGCCAGCCGCTCGGTGCCGTACGTGGCGTACGGGGCGACCCGCACCTGTCCGCCGAGCGTGCCGGACACGTAGTGGATCAGCGGCAGCTCGCGGACGAGCGTCGAGACGGCCGTCGCGTGGACGGCATGCGTGTGCACGACGGCACGCGCGTCGGTGGTGCGGTAGACCGCGAGGTGCATGGGCAGCTCGCTCGTCGGCCGCAGCGACCCGCGCACCTGGCGCCCGTCCAGGTCGACTCCGACGAGGTCGGCGGGTGTCAGCCGCTCGTACGGCACCCCCGTGGGCGTGACCAGCACGGTGTCCCCGACGCGGACCGAGACGTTGCCCGACGTGCCGACGACCAGCCCGTCGGCGACGGTACGGCGGGCCGTCGCCACGAGTTCGCGCCAGGCCTCCGCCAGCCGCTCCTCGGGGTCCGGCGCCTGCCGCTCCCCCGCGTCGCGGGGCCCCGACCGTCCGGACCGGTCGTCCCGTGCGTCCCACCTCTGCTCAGCCATGGCGCGATCCTCCCAGGGCGGGTGTCCCGTCCGGCGGCGAGGACGAGCGTCGCCGCGGTCCGAGTGACCAGAATCTCCTCGGCGGGTCCCCGCGCGGGCTGCGCCACCTCGCGCGGGGCCAGGAGCCCGGGATTCCGCCTGCCGCGGGACGCCTCGGGTGCCAATTCCACACAAGCGGAGGGACGCCACGCCGATCGGGACACCGCTTTGCCCGCCCCAGTTCATCTTCCGTTCACCCAGGTTGCCTACGTTCCCATTGCCACTGACGTCCAACAGAAGCCTGGGTAAATGGAACACATCACGCTTCTCCTCGGGATCGTGATCGTCACCGCTCTCGTGTTCGATTTCACGAACGGTTTCCACGACACTGCCAACGCGATGGCGACGACCATCTCGACCGGCGCTCTGAAGCCCAAGACGGCGGTGGCGATGTCCGCCGCGCTGAACCTCGTCGGCGCCTTCCTCTCCGTGGAGGTCGCCAAGACCATCTCCGGCGGCATCATCAACGAGGAGGGCATCCGTACGGAGGTCATCTTCGCGGCTCTCGTCGGCGCCATCCTGTGGAATCTGCTGACCTGGCTCCTGGGTCTGCCCTCCAGCTCCTCCCACGCACTCTTCGGCGGCCTCATCGGCGCCGCGGTGATGTCGGCCGGCTGGTCGTCGGTGAACGGCTCGACCGTCGTCACCAAGGTGCTCATCCCCGCGGTCGCCGCACCGGTCGTCGCCGGACTCGCCGCGATGCTGGCCACGCGCCTGACGTACCGGATCGGGCGGCGCGCCGACGAGAAGGCGACCGCCAAGGGGTACCGCGCGGGCCAGATCGCCTCCGCGGGCCTGGTCTCGCTGGCCCACGGCACGAACGACGCGCAGAAGACCATGGGCATCATCACCCTCGCCCTGGTCACCGGCGGTGTCCTCGCGCCGGGCTCCAACCCTCCCACCTGGGTCATCGTGTCGGCCGGCATGGCCATCGCGCTCGGTACCTACCTGGGCGGCTGGCGCATCATCCGCACCATGGGCAAGGGCCTCACCGACCTCGCGCCGCCGCAGGGCTTCGCCGCCCAGACCAGCGCCGCCACGGTCATCCTCGCCTCCTCGCACCTGGGCTTCTCGCTCTCCACCACGCAGTCCTGCTCCGGCGCCGTCATGGGCTCGGGCCTCGGCCGCAAGGGCGGGGTCGTCCGCTGGTCGACCGCGAGCCGCATGTTCATCGCGTGGGGCCTGACCCTGCCGGCCGCCGGACTCGTCGGCGCCGGTGCCGAGTTCCTCACCCAGCAGGGCACCTGGGGCATCGTCACCACGGGCGCGCTGCTCGTGGCCGGCGCCGGAGTCATCTGGACGCTCTCGCGCCGCCAGCCGGTCACCATGGCCAACGTCAACGACGGTCAGGACGAGCCCGCGGGCGTCGTGACCGCCGCGATCGCCGCGGTCACCCCGCCGCCGGCCGGCCCGGTCGCCACGGCCGACCTCGGCCTGACGGCCACCATCCCGGCCCCGGACGCCGGCGCCCCCACCGAGCCCACCCGCCCGGCCACGGTCTAAGGAACGAACAGCATGAACATCGACTGGGCAGCCCTCGGCTCCGTCTTCGGAGCCAGCCTCGTGGTCACCGTGGCCCTCGTCGGCCTCTTCACCCTCGGCATCGTCGGCCTCTCCAAGCGCGAGTCCGGGGCCACCCGGGGCGGTTCCGCCGCCCTCGCGGTGACCGGCGCGTACGCCTGCTTCGCCGCGTGCGCGGCGGCCGTGGCGTACGGCATCTACCTGATCGTCGCCTGACGACCGGGCCGATACCCGACAAAAACCGAACAACACGGCATCACTTCACGTGGGGTGCGGGACGGAACACCGTCCCGCACCCCACCTGCGTGTGGGGCTTCGCACACTCTCCCTTCGCAGGTCAACAGCAAGTTGACGGCTGTTCTGACCCCGTGGTGGACTGCCGGAGCCAACTACGGCGGCAGGAGAGGAAGCCGGTGCGAATCCGGCGCGGTCCCGCCACTGTCACCGGGGAAGAACGCCCCCGGGAGCCAGGAACTCTCACCGCCGGTCTCTTCGAACCAGGGCGCGGACACCCTGAGTGAGGACATATCGCCATGCGCGGCTGCCCGTTGCGGGTCCTGACGACGAGTACGAGGGTGCTGCCGCACCCCACGGCGGGCTGAGCCCGTGCGTGCCGATCGCGTCTTCGCGTACGGCGCCACCGCCGGCCTCCTCGGCGACCTGCTCCTCGGCGACCCCCGCCGCGGGCACCCGGTCGCCGCGTTCGGGCGGGCCGCGGGCGCCGTGGAACGGGTGCTGTGGCGCGACCACCGCGGATGGGGCGCGCTGCACACCGCGGTCTGCGCCGGCGGCGCCACCGTTCTCGCGGCCTTCGCGAGCCGCCGTGTGCGCACCTCCCCCGCCGCCTCCGTCGCGCTGACCGCCGCCGCCACCTGGGCCGTCGTCGGGGGCACCTCCCTCGGCCGGGAGGCCAGGACCGTCGGCGGCGCGCTGGCCGCCGGGGACGTCGACGCCGCCCGCGAGCGGCTGCCCCACCTGTGCGGGCGGGATCCGCAGGCGCTGGACGCCGACGGGATCGCCCGGGCCGTGGTCGAGTCCGTCGCGGAGAACACCTCCGACGCCGTCGTGGGTGCCCTGGTCTGGGGCGCCGTCGGCGGTGTGCCCGGGCTCGTCGCCTTCCGGGCCGTGAACACGCTGGACGCGATGGTCGGGCACAGGTCCGCCAGGTACCGCCGCTACGGGTGGGCCTCCGCGCGGCTCGACGACGTCGCCGGCTGGCCGGGGGCCCGGCTGACCGCCGTACTCGCGGCCGTCGCGGGCGGCGATCCGCGCGCTGCCGTACGCGCCTGGCGTGCCGACGCCGCCAGGCACCCCAGCCCCAACGCCGGTCCCGTGGAGGCCTCCTTCGCGGGAGCCCTGGGCGTACGGCTGGGCGGGACCCTCTCGTACGGGGGACGGGTCGAGCACCGGCCCGTGCTGAACGGCGACGGGCGGGCCGTGGCCGTCCACGACATCGAGCGGGCCGTACGGCTGTCCCGGCGGGTGAGCCGGCTCGCGCTGGGCGTGTGCGTCGCCGGGCGGCTGCTCGCGCAGGGACTCACGAAGGGGCGTACCCGATGAGCGGCGGACTGCTGATCGCCGGCACCACCTCCGACGCCGGCAAGAGCGTCGTGACCGCCGGGATCTGCCGGTGGCTGGTGCGCCAAGGCGTGAAGGTGGCGCCCTTCAAGGCGCAGAACATGTCCCTCAACTCGTTCGTCACGCGCGAGGGGGCGGAGATCGGGCGGGCGCAGGCCATGCAGGCACAGGCCGCCCGTGTGGAGCCGACCGCGCTGATGAACCCGGTGCTGCTCAAGCCGGGGAGCGACCGCAGCAGCCAGGTCGTGCTCATGGGGAAGCCGGTGGGCGAGATGAGTGCGCGCGGCTACCACGGGGGCCGCCAGGAGGCACTGCTCGGGACCGTGCTGGACTGCCTGGCCCAATTGCGGGGCACGTATGACGCGGTGATCTGTGAAGGGGCAGGCAGTCCTGCCGAGATCAACCTGCGCCGTACCGACATCGTGAACATGGGCATCGCCCGGAACGCGCGGCTGCCCGTCCTCGTGGTCGGGGACATCGACCGCGGGGGCGTGTTCGCCTCCTTCTTCGGGACGGTGGCCCTGCTGTCGCCCGAGGACCAGGAACTCGTCGCAGGCTTCCTGGTCAACAAGTTCCGCGGGGACGTCTCCCTGCTGGAGCCGGGGCTCGACATGCTGCGCGGTCTCACCGGCCGGCCCTCGTACGGCGTCCTGCCTTTCCGGCACGGACTCGGCATCGACGAGGAGGACGGACTGAGGGTTTCGCTGCGCGGGACCGTTCGGGAGTCCGTCGTGGCGCCGCCCGTCGGCGAGGACGTGCTGCGGGTCGCGGTCTGCGCGGTCCCGCTGATGTCCAACTTCACGGACGTCGACGCCCTCGCCGCGGAACCGGGCGTCGTGGTGCGGTTCGTGGACCGGGCGGAGGAACTGGCCGACGCCGACCTCGTCGTCGTACCGGGCACCCGGGGGACGGTGCGGGCCCTTCAGTGGCTGCGGGAGCGCGGCCTCGCGGACGCGATCGCCCGGCGGGCCGCCGAGGGGCGTCCGGTGCTCGGGATCTGCGGCGGCTTCCAGGCCCTCGGCGAGCACATCGAGGACGACGTCGAGTCGCGGGCGGGGCACGTCGACGGGCTCGGACTGCTGCCCGTGCGCGTGCGGTTCGCGCGGGAGAAGACCCTTACGCGGCCCGTGGGCGAGGCGCTCGGCGAGCACGTCGAGGGCTACGAGATCCACCACGGGGTCGCCGAGGTCACCGGCGGCGAACCCTTCCTGGACGGCTGCCGGGTCGGCGCCGTCTGGGGCACGCACTGGCACGGCTCGCTGGAGTCGGACGGGTTCCGGCGCGCCTTCCTGCGGGAGGTGGCGGCCGCCGCGGGCCGCCGCTTCGTGCCGGCCGCCGGCACGTCGTTCGCCACGCTGCGCGAGGAGCAACTGGACCTGCTCGGCGATCTGATCGAGGAACACGCGGACACGGACGCGCTGTGGCGGCTCATCGAGTCGGGCGCTCCGACAGGACTGCCTTTCATCCCACCAGGAGCACCCGCATGAGCACAGTGTTGTTGTTGTCGACCGCCGACACGGATCTGCTGGCGGCCCGGGCCTCCGGCGCCGCGTACCGGATCGGCAACCCGAACCGCGTCGACGTCGCCGGGGAACTGCCCGCGCTCGTCGCGGGCGCGGACGTCGCCGTCGTACGCCTGCTGGGCGGCAAGCGGGCCTGGGAGGACGGGCTCGCCGCGCTCAGGGCGTCGGGCGTGCCGACCGTGCTGCTCGGCGGGGAGGCGGTCCCCGACGCGGAGTTGATGGCGGAGTCGTCCGTGCCCGCCGGTGTCGTGGCGGAGGCGCTGCGCTACCTCGTCGAGGGCGGCCCGGAGAACCTGGCGGAACTCGCGCGGTTCCTCTCCGACACCGTGCTGCTCACCGGCAAGGGCTTCGAGGAGCCGAGGAAGACGGCCGAGTTCGGTGTGCACGGCGAGCGGGACCTGGCCGAGGGCCGCCCGACCGTCGGCGTGCTCTTCTACCGGGCCCACGAGCTGTCCGGCAACACGGCCTTCGTCGACACACTGTGCGACGCCATCGAGGCACGCGGCGCCAACGCCCTCCCGGTGTTCTGCGGTTCGCTGCGCGACGCGGACCCCGGGCTGTACGAGATCCTGGGGAAGGCCGACGCCCTGGTCGCCACCGTGCTCGCGGCGGGCGGCACGCACGCCTCCGAGGCCTCGGCCGGCGGGGACGAGGAGGCCTGGGACATCGGGGCGCTCGCCGACCTCGACATCCCCGTCCTGCAAGGGCTCTGCCTCACCTCCTCGCACGCCGCCTGGGACGAGTCGGACGCGGCTCTCTCCCCCATGGACGCGGCGATGCAGGTCGCGATCCCGGAGTTCGACGGGCGCCTCATCACCGTGCCGTTCTCCTTCAAGGAGCAGGGCCCCGACGACGTCCCGGTGTACGTCGCCGACCCCGAGCGGGCCGCGCGGGTCGCCGGGATCGCCGTGCGCCACGCCCTGCTGAAGCACAAGCCGAACGCGGAGAAGAAGCTCGCGCTGGTCTTCACCGCCTACCCGACCAAGCACTCCCGGGTCGGCAACGCGGTCGGGCTCGACACCCCCGCCTCCGCCGTCCGTGTCCTCGACGCGCTGCGGGACGCGGGGTACGCCCTGACGGAATACCCGGACAACGGCGACGAGTTGATCCACCGGCTCATCGCGGCCGGCGGCCACGACGTCGAGTGGCTCACCGAGGAACAGCTGGCGTCCGCGCCCGCACGGGTGCCGCTCGCCGACTACCGGGCGTGGTTCGACACGCTCGATCCGGGGCTGCGCGACGGCATGCTGGAGGCGTGGGGCGAGCCGCCCGGCTCGCTGTACGTCGACGGCGACGACATCGTGCTGGCCTGCCTGCAGTTCGGGAACGTCGTCGTGATGATCCAGCCGCCGCGCGGCTTCGGCGAGAACCCGATCGCGATCTACCACGACCCCGACATGCCGCCGTCGCACCACTACATGGCGGCCTACCGCTGGCTGGAGAACTCGTTCGGCGCCGACGCGGTCGTGCACATGGGCAAGCACGGCACGATGGAGTGGCTGCCCGGCAAGGGGCTCGGGCTCAGCGGCGGCTGCGCCCCCGACGCCGTACTCGGCGAACTCCCCCTGGTCTACCCGTTCATCGTCAACGACCCCGGCGAGGGCACCCAGGCCAAGCGCCGCGGGCACGCCACGGTCGTCGACCACCTGGTGCCGCCGATGGCGCGTGCCGACACCTACGGCGACCTCGCCAAGCTGGAGCAGCTCCTCGACGAGTACGCCCTGGTGTCGGACCTGGACCCGACCAAGGCGCCCGCGGTGCGCGCGCAGATCTGGACGCTGGTCAAGGCGGCCGAGCTGCACCACGACCTGCACGTCGACGAACAGCCGGACGACGAGACGTTCGACGAGTTCGTGATGCACATCGACGGCTATCTGTGCGAGATCAAGGACGTGCAGATCCGCGACGGGCTGCACGTCCTCGGCGGCGGGCCTCAGGACGAGGCGCGGGTCAACCTCGTGCTGGCCGTGCTCCGCGCCTCGCAGGTGTGGGGCGGCCAGGCCAACGCCCTGCCGGGTCTGCGGGCGTCCCTCGCGGACCATTTCGGACTGTCGGAGAAGGAGCTGCTGGCCGAGCCGGGTGCGCCGGTGAAGGTGCCGGCGGAGCTCACGGACCTCGTCCAGGGGCCCGCGCGGACCGGCGCCGACGCCGTCGACCTGCTGGAGCAGCTGTGCCGCCGGATCGCCGAGGGCATGGAGGAACGCGGCTGGGAGACGTCCGGGAGCGCCGCTCTCGTGCGCGAGGTCCTCGGCGCCGACCTGCCCGAGGCGGTCGCGGTGGTGGAGTTCGCCTGCCGCGAGGTGGTGCCGCGACTGGCCCGTACGACGGACGAGATCACGCACATCCTCAAGGCGCTGCGCGGCGGTTACGTCCCGGCGGGCCCGTCGGGCTCGCCGACCCGCGGCCTGGTGAACGTCCTGCCGACCGGCCGCAACTTCTACTCCGTCGACCCCAAGGCGATCCCGTCCCGGCTGTCCTGGGAGGTCGGGCAGGCGCTCGCCGACTCGCTCGTGGCGCGCTACCTCCAGGACAACGGCGAGTACCCGACGTCCGTCGGCCTCACCGTCTGGGGCACGTCGGCGATGCGCACGCAGGGCGACGACATCGCGGAGATCCTCGCGCTGCTCGGCTGCCGTCCGGTGTGGGACGACGCGTCGCGCCGCGTGACCGGCTTCGAGATCGTGCCGTTGGCCGAGCTGGGCCGGCCGCGCATCGACGTCACCGTCCGCATCTCCGGCTTCTTCCGGGACGCGTTCCCGCACGTGATCGCTCTCCTCGACGACGCGGTGCGGGCGGTGGCCGAGCTGGACGAGCCCGCGGACGCCAACTACGTGCGCAGGCACGCCGACGAGGACACCGCCGAGCACGGCGACCGGCGGCGCGCCACGGCCCGTGTCTTCGGCTCGAAGCCGGGGGCGTACGGCGCCGGGCTGCTGCCGCTCATCGACGCGCGCAACTGGCGCTCGGACGCGGACCTCGCCGAGGTGTACGCGGTGTGGGGCGGTTACGCGTACGGGCGCGGGCTCGACGGGCGGGCGGCGCGCGGCGACATGGAGACCGCGTTCCGGCGGATCGCCGTGGCCGCGAAGAACGTCGACACCCGCGAGCACGACCTCGTGGACGCCGACGACTACTTCCAGTACCACGGCGGGATGGTCGCCATGGTGCGCCATCTGACGGGCACCAGCCCCGAGGCGTACGTCGGCGACTCGGCCACTCCGGACCAGGTGAAGACCCGCACCCTCGGCGAGGAGACGCACCGCGTGTTCCGGGCGCGGGTGGTCAACCCGCGCTGGATGGCGGCGATGCGGCGGCACGGCTACAAGGGCGCCTTCGAGATGGCGGCGACCGTCGACTACCTCTTCGGGTACGACGCGACGGCCGGCGTGGTCGACGACTGGATGTACGAGAAGCTCAGCGCGGAGTACGTCTTCGACGCGGAGAACCGGGACTTCATGAAGAAGTCCAACCCGTGGGCGCTGCGCGGGATCACGGAGCGGCTGCTCGAAGCGGCCGAGCGCGGCCTGTGGGCGGAACCGGACGCGCAGACGCTGGAGCGGCTGCGCGCCACCTATCTGGAGCTCGAAGGCGATCTGGAGGGCGACGACCAGTGAGTACCCCGTTCCCGTTCACGGCCCTCGTCGGTCAGGACGACCTGCGGCTCGCGCTGCTGCTGAACGCCGTCTCCCCGGCGGTCGGCGGCGTGCTGGTGCGCGGCGAGAAGGGCACCGCCAAGTCGACCGCGGTCCGGGCTCTTTCGGCGCTGATGCCGAAGGTGGACGTCGTCGCCGGGTGCCGCTTCTCGTGTGCGCCGGGCACGCCCGACCCGGCGTGCCCGGACGGGCCGCACGAGGTGGGGCCGGGGGTGTCCCGGCCGGCCCGCATGGTCGAGCTGCCCGTCGGTGCCTCCGAGGACCGGCTGGTGGGCGCGCTGGACATCGAACGCGCCCTGTCCGAGGGCGTGAAGGCCTTCGAACCCGGCCTGCTGGCGGACGCGCACCGCGGGATCCTGTACGTCGACGAGGTCAACCTGCTGCACGACCACCTGGTCGACCTGCTGCTGGACGCGGCGGCGATGGGTGCCTCGTACGTGGAGCGCGAGGGCGTCTCGGTGCGGCACGCCGCCCGTTTCCTGCTCGTCGGCACCATGAACCCCGAAGAGGGCGAGCTTCGGCCGCAGTTGCTTGACCGCTTCGGGCTGACCGTGGAGGTCGCGGCCTCCCGGGAGCCCGACCAGCGGGTGGAGGTCGTGCGCAGGCGGCTCGCGTACGACGACGACCCGGACGGGTTCGCGGCGCGGTGGGCGGACGAGGAGTCGGCGGTACGGGCCCGGATCGTGGCCGCCCGAGACCTGCTGCCGTCCGTGCGGCTCGGGGACGGCGCGCTGCGGCAGATCGCGGCGACCTGCGCGGCCTTCGAGGTCGACGGGATGCGGGCCGACATCGTGATGGCGCGGACGGCGACCGCGCTGGCCGCGTGGGCCGGCCGGACCGAGGTACTGGCGGAGGACGTGCGGCAGGCGGCCCTGCTGGCGCTGCCGCACCGGCGCCGGCGCAATCCGTTCGACGCGCCCGGGCTCGACGAGGACAAGCTCGACGAGACGCTGGAGGAGTTCGGCGGGCAGGACGGCACGGACGGTGACGACGACCCGGACCCGGACGGGCCCGGTGGCGGCGGGCAGCCCCCCCAGGGCGGTCCCGAGGGCGGTCCCGGGGACGGTCCGCAGGAGGGCCCGCAGGACGCGGCCGACGGCACGGAACCGGGCGGTGACGAGGCCGCGCGGCCCCAGGCGGGCGAGAGCGGGCAGCCGGGGCCGTCCGGTGCCGGTGAGCAGCAGCCCGTACGGGCCGGGGAACCGTTCCGCACCAAGGCGCTGAGCGTGCCGGGGCTGGGCGAGGGCGCCGCCGGGCGGCGGTCCCGGGCGCGGACCGAGCACGGCAGGACCACCGGGTCGCGACGGCCGCGCGGGACGCTCACCAAGCTGCACCTGGCGGCGACCGTGCAGGCGGCGGCGCCGCACCAGCGGGCGCGCGGCCGGTCGGGGCGCGGTCTGGTGATACGGCGGGACGATCTGCGCCAGGCCACCCGGGAGGGGCGCGAGGGCAACCTCGTCCTGTTCGTCGTGGACGCCTCGGGGTCGATGGCGGCGCGGCAGCGGATGAGCGCCGTGAAGGGTGCGGTGCTGTCGCTGCTGCTCGACGCCTACCAGCGCCGGGACAAGGTGGGGCTCGTGACGTTCCGCGGGTCGGCCGCCGACGTGGCGCTGCCGCCCACCTCCTCGGTGGACGCGGCGGCGGCGCGGCTGGAGTCGCTGCCCACGGGCGGGCGGACACCACTGGCGGCGGGCCTGCTCCGGGCGCACGACGTGCTGCGGGTCGAGCGGCTGCGGGACGCGGCACGGCGGCCCCTGGTCGTCGTGGTCACGGACGGCCGGGCGACCGGCGGCCCGGAACCGGTGGCGCTCGCGGGCCGCGCGGCCCGGCTGTTCGCGGCCGACTCCGTCGCCTCGGTGGTCGTCGACTGCGAGACGGGGCCGGTGCGGCTCGGTCTCGCGAGGCAGCTCGCGGCGGAACTGGAGGGCACCGCGGTGACGCTGGACGAACTGCGGGCCGACTCGATCGCCGGCCTGGTCCGGGACGTGCAGGGAAGCAACAGGAGGGCCGCGTAATGCCGCAGGGACAGCCGAGCGCCGTACCGGACGACGGGCTGACGACACGTCAGCGGCGCAACCGTCCGCTGGTCGTGGTGCACACCGGGATCGGCAAGGGAAAGTCCACCGCCGCCTTCGGGCTCGCGCTGCGCGCCTGGAACCAGGGCTGGCCTATCGGGGTGTTCCAGTTCGTCAAGTCGGCGAAGTGGAAGGTCGGCGAGGAGAACGCGCTGCGGGTGCTCGGCGCCAGCGGCGAGGGCGGCACGGTCGACTGGCACAAGATGGGCGAGGGCTGGTCCTGGGTCCAGCGCGACGCGCAGCTGGACAACGAGGAGAAGGCCCGCGAGGGCTGGGAGCAGGTCAAGCGGGACCTGGCCGCCGAGACCTACCGGCTGTACGTCCTCGACGAGTTCGCCTACCCCATGCACTGGGGGTGGATCGACACCGACGAGGTCGTGTCCGTGCTGCGGGACCGGCCGGGGACGCAGCACGTCGTGATCACCGGGCGCAACGCTCCGGAGAAGCTGGTGGACTTCGCCGACCTGGTGACCGACATGTCCAAGGTCAAGCATCCGATGGACACCGGGCAGAAGGGCCAGAGGGGCATCGAGTGGTGACGAGCGTCCCCCGGCTGGTCGTCGCCGCGCCCGCCTCGGGCAGCGGCAAGACCACCGTGGCCACGGGGCTGATGGCGGCCTTCGCCTCGCGGGGGCTCGCCGTGTCCCCGCACAAGGTGGGGCCGGACTACATCGACCCCGGGTACCACGCGCTCGCCACCGGGCGGGTGGGGCGCAACCTCGACGCGTACCTGTGCGGCGCCGAGCTGGTCGCGCCGCTCTTCGCGCACGGCGCGCGCGGGTGCGATCTCGCCGTCGTCGAGGGCGTGATGGGCCTGTACGACGGGGCGGCGGGGCAGGGCGAGCTGGCGTCCACCGCGCATGTCGCGAAGCTGCTGCGGGCGCCGGTGGTCCTGGTCGTCGACGCGTCGTCGCAGTCGCGGTCGGTGGCCGCGCTGGTGCACGGCTTCGCCTCCTGGGATCCCGAGGTGCGGGTGGCCGGGGTGATCCTCAACAAGGTGGGGTCCGACCGGCACGAGACGCTGCTGCGCGAGGCGCTCGACGCGTCCGGGGTGCCCGTGCTCGGGGTGCTGCGGCGGGCGCCGCAGGTGGACACGCCGTCCCGGCATCTGGGGCTCGTGCCGGTCGCCGAGCGGCGGGACGGGGCGGTGGAGGCGGTCGCCGCGATGGCCTCGCAGGTGTGCCGGGGGTGTGACCTGGAGGCTCTGCTCGCGCTGGCGCGCAGTGCGCCCGCGTTGTCCGGTGCGGCCTGGGAGGCGGGCGAGGCACTGGCTTCCTGCGCCCCGGCGTCCCGTGCCGTCCCGCTGCCGGGGGCCGGGGCCCCCGGATCCCCGCTGCCACCTGGACGGCCGCGTCCTGAAGCGCCGGACGGGCCGGAACGTTCCCGGCCGGGGCCGAGGACAACGGTCGCCGTCGCCGGGGGGCCCGCCTTCACCTTCTCCTATGCCGAGCATGCCGAGTTGCTCACCGCGGCGGGGGCCGAGGTCGTCACCTTCGACCCGTTGCGGGACGAACGGCTGCCCGAGGGCACCGGCGGGTTGGTGATCGGGGGCGGCTTCCCCGAGGTGTACGCGCCCGAGCTGTCCGCCAACGAGCCGCTGCGCGAGGCCGTCGCGGAGCTGGCGCTCGGCGGGGCGCCGGTCGCCGCGGAGTGCGCGGGGCTGCTGTACCTGTCCCGGGAGCTGGACGGGCAGCCCATGTGCGGGGTGCTGGACGCCTCGGCCCGGATGGACGAGCGGCTCACCCTCGGCTACCGGGACGCCGTCGCCGTGTCCGACAGTGTGCTCGCCGAGGCGGGGACCCGGATGCGCGGGCACGAGTTCCACCGGACCGTCGTCGAACCGGGCGCCGGGGCGGCTCCCGCCTGGGGTGTGCGCGCCCCGGCACGGCGGGTCGAAGGTTTCGTACAGCAAGGTGTGCACGCGAGTTACCTGCACACGCACTGGGCGTCCACGCCCGGTGTCGCCCGTCGGTTCGTGGAGAGGTGCCTGACGTCATGAGCAGCAAGCTGATCGGGGTCGGGGTCGGCCCCGGCGACCCGGAACTGGTGACCGTCAAGGGCGTCAACGCGCTGCGGGCGGCGGAGGTCGTCGTCGTGCCCGTGCTGGACACGGGCGAGCGGGGGCGCGCCGAGGCGACGGTGCTGCACTACGTGCCCGAGGAGAAGGTCGTACGGGTCGTGTTCGCGCTCAACGAGCGGACCGACCGGGGGCGGCGCGAGGCGGCCTGGGACGCCGCGGGCGGGCGGGTCGCGGGGCTGCTGGAGCAGCACGGCACCGTCGCCTTCGCCACCATCGGCGACCCCAACGTGTACTCGACCTTCACCTATCTCGCCCAGACCATCGCCGAGGCACTGCCCGGCACGGTGATCGAGACCGTGCCCGGCATCACCGCCATGCAGGACCTCGCCGCCCGTTCGGGTGCCGTCCTCACCGAGGGCACCGAACCGCTGACCCTCGTCCCGGTGACCGCGGGCGCCGCCGTCCTCAAGGACGCGCTGCACGGGCCGGGCACGGTCGTGGCGTACAAGTTCGGACGGCAGGCGCAGGAGGTCGCGGCGGCGCTGCGCGAGACCGGACGCCTCGACGACGCCGTGTGGGGGTCCGCCCTCGGGCTGCCGGAGGAGTCCGTGCGGCCGGCCGCCGAACTCGACGGCGGGGCGCTGCCCTACCTCTCCACGCTGATCGCGCCTCCCCGGCGCGACGGCGGGCGGGGCGGGAAGCTGTGAGGCGCCGGGACCGGCACCCGCCGGCCCGCCGCGCGCCGTCAGCTCGCGATGCCCACCACGAGCCAGATGAACGCCGCGCCCGCCACCGTGCACAGCAGGGTGGAGCGGGCCGGGTGCTCGTGGTGCGCCTCGGGCAGGATCTCCGCGGCGGCGAGGTAGAGCAGCACGCCGCCGAAGAGACCGAGGTAGCAGCCGAGCGCTTGCTCCGGGATGCTGACGAAGAGCGTCGAGGCGGCGCCGGCGACCGGGGCCACCGCGTCCGCGACGAGCATGGCGATCGCCTTGCGGCGGTCGTTCCCGTACAGGCTCGTGATCGTGTAGGTGTTGAAGCCGTCCGCGAAGTCGTGGGCGATCACGGCCAGTGCCACCGCGAGGCCCATCCCGCCGCCGACCTGGAACGCGGCGCCGATCGCCACGCCGTCCATGGCGCTGTGCCCGACCATCGCGGCCGCCGCCGTCAGACCCACCTCGGGCGTCCGGGAGTCGTGCTCCGCGCCGCCGTGGGCGACCCGGCGGGTGGCGAGCAGCCGTTCCCCCAGATGGGCGAGCAGGAAGCCGGCCACGAACAGCAGCAGGGCGGCCGGTACGCCGAAGATCTCCTCACCCGCCGCCTCCAGCGCCTCGGGGAGCAGATCCAGGCCGACCACGCCCAGCATCAGGCCGCCGGCCAGGCCCAGCACCAGGTGACGACGGTCGGTCACACGCTGTGCCGTCCAGCCGCCGGCCAGCGTCATCAGGAACGCGCCGAGCGCGACGAAGACCGCCATACGCCCTTGCTATCCGATCGACCCCCGTTCACGCACGTCCGACGGCTGCCCGCCCCCTGACTTCCGCGCCACGCGCACCCGGCAGTTCGTACATCTGTAGGAGAGGACCGATTCCCATGGCCGATGCCCCCACCGGCAAGGTGACCTTCGTCGGTGCCGGCCCCGGCGCCGCCGACCTGTTGACGTTCCGCGCCGCGCGCGCCATCGCGGACGCGGACATCGTGATCTGGGCGGCCAGCCTGGTGCAGGCGGAGGTCCTCGACCACGCGCACGAGGGCGCCGAGATCCTGGACTCGGCGACGATGTCCCTGGAGGACGTCGTCGCCGTGTACGAGCGGGCCGCCGCGGAGGGGCTGAAGGTGGCCCGTATCCACTCCGGCGACCCCGCGCTGTGGGGCGGCACGCAGGAGCAGGTCGACCGGTGCGCCGAACTGGGCGTCGAGACGGAGATCGTCCCCGGTGTCTCGTCCTTCTCCGCCGTCGCCGCGCTCGCCCAGCGGGAGCTGACGATCCCCGAGGTCGCGCAGTCCGTGATCCTCACCCGGCTCGGCGGAGGCAAGACGCCGATGCCGCCCGGGGAGGATGTGCGGGAGTTCGCGAAGCACGGCACGACGATGGCGCTGTTCCTGTCGGCCGCCCGCAGCGGGCAGCTGGTCAGGGAACTCCTGGAGGGCGGCTATCCCACCTCGACGCCGGTCGTGGTCGCCTACCAGGCGACCTGGCCGGAGGAGCTGGTGGTGAAGTGCACGATCGGCACCCTGGAGGAGACCGTCAAGGAGCACAAGCTCTGGAAGCACACCCTCTTCCTGGTCGGACCGGCACTCGACGCGAGCGGCACCCGCTCGCACCTGTACCACCCCGGCCACTTCCACGGTTTCCGCAAGGCCGACCCCGAGGCCCGCAAGGCGCTGCGCGCACGAGGTGCGACGACGTGATCACCGTCGTCGGTACGGGGACGGGGGCGCCCCTCTCCACGGACGCCGAGGCCGTCCTCGCGGGGGCGGGGCTCGTCGTCGGCGGCCTACGGCATCTGGCGGCCGGCCCGCTGCCGGACACGGCGGAGCGGATCGTGCTCGGGCCGCTGGCGCCCGCCCTGGACGCGATCGAGCGGCACCTGGACGAGCACGGCGACGAACGGCCGGTCGTGGTGCTCGCCTCCGGAGACCCCGGGTTCTTCGGGATCGTGCGGGCGCTGGCCGAACGGTTCGGATCCGGGAACCTGACGGTCTCCCCCGGCGTGTCCTCCGTCGCCGCCGCCTTCGCCCGGCTCGGCCTGACCTGGGACGACGCGGTCGTGGTGAGCGCCCACGGGCGTGACCTGCGCACCGCCGTCAACGTCTGCCGCGCGCACCCCAAGGTGGCCGTGCTGACCGGGCCCGGCGCCGGGCCCGCCGAGCTTGGCGCCGCGCTGGCCTACCGCTCAGGCGAGCGGGTCCTCGTCGTGGCGAGCCGCCTCGGCGACGTGGGGCACGAGCGGGTGGAGCGGGTCACGCCCGCCGAGGCGGCGGCCCGCGACTGGGGCACGGCGGTGAGTGTCGTCGTGTGCCTGGACACCTCGTACGCCCCGGCACCCGCCCGTACGGTGGCGGGGCCGCCCCCCGGACCCGGCCGATGGGCCCTGGCCGAGAGCGAGTTCACGCATCGCGACTCGATGATCACCAAGTTCGAGGTGCGGGCGCTGGCGCTGGCCCGGCTCGGCCCGCAACTCGGCGACCTCGTCTGGGACGTGGGATCCGGTTCCGGTTCCGTGGCGGTCGAGTGCGCGCGGTTCGGTGCCGCCGTCACCGCGATAGAGAAGACGCGGGACGGGGTGGAACGCATCCGCGCCAACGCGGCGGCGCACGGCGTGGACGTGCAGGTCGTGCACGGCGCCGCGCCCACGGTGCTGTCCGACCTGGACGATCCGGACGCCGTCTTCGTCGGCGGCGGGGGACGCGAGCTGCCCGGCATCGTCACGGCGTGCGCGCGCCGGGCCCGGCGGGCGGTCGTGGTCGCCATGGCCGCGCTCGACCGGGTGCCCGCGGTCCGTGACGCGCTCACCGCCGCCGGGTTCGACTGCGACGGCGTGCTGTTGCAGTCCTCCCGGCTGGCGCCGCTGCCGGGCGACGTCACCCGGCTCGCCGCGACCAATCCCGTTTTCCTGCTGTGGGGCGTCCGGCCTCCGGCCCGTACCGAAGGAGTCCCTCAGTGATCGGCCTGATTTCCGCGACGGCGGCGGGCGCGGCCGCCCGTGACCGGCTGGCCGCGGCCTGGCCCGGGCGCACCCGGGTGTACGACGGGTCCGGCGGCTCCGTCGGGGACGCCGTGCGGCTGGCCTTCGCCGAGTGCGACCGGCTGGTGTGCTTCCTGGCCACGGGCGCGGTGGTGCGGCTCGTCGCGCCGCTGCTGGGTGACAAGACGTCCGACCCGGGGATCGTGTGCGTCGACGAGGCCGGACGGTTCGCCGTGTCCCTGGTCGGTGGCCACGCCGGCGGCGCGAACGAACTCGCGCGGGAGGTCGGCGCGGTACTGGGTGCCGAACCGGTGGTGACCACCGCGACGGACGCGGTCGGCATGCCTGGTCTCGACATGCTCGGGTTCCCCGTGGAGGGGGATGTCGCGGCGGTGTCGCGGGCGCTGCTCGACGGGGAGCCCGTCGCGCTGGACGCGGAGCTGGCCTGGCCCCTTCCGCCGCTGCCCGTGGGGACGCACGGCGCGTACCGGATCCGCGTCACCGACCGGGCCGTCGGGCACGCCGAGCACGAGGTGCTGCTGCGGCCGCCCTCCCTCGTCGTCGGCGTCGGGGCCTCCAGGGGTGCCCCCGTGGACGAGGTGCTCGCCCTGGTCGAGGACGCGCTGCGGGACGCCGGACTGTCCGTGCGGTCCGTCGCCGAGCTCGCCACCGTCGACGCCAAGGCCGACGAGCCCGGTATTGTCGGGGCCGCCGAACGGCTCGGGGTGCCCGTGGTGACGTACCCGGCCGAGGAGCTGTCGGCGGTCGAGGTGCCGAACCCCTCGGACGCGCCCCTCGCCGCGGTCGGCACGCCGTCCGTGGCGGAGGCCGCCGCGCTGGCCCGCGGGGGTGAACTCCTCGTCCCCAAGCGGAAGTCGGTACGGCCGGACGGGCAGCCCGCGATGGCGACCTGTGCCGTCGTACGGCGGGCGGCGCGCGGCCGGCTGGCGGTGGTCGGGCTCGGTCCTGGAGCCCGCGACCTGCTCACCCCGCGGGCAGCGGAGGAACTGCGGCGCGCCGCCGTGCTCGTCGGACTCGACCAGTACGTCGACCAGATCCGTGACCTGCTGCGCCCCGGCACCCGGATCCTGGAGTCCGGGCTCGGCGCCGAGGAGGAGCGGGCCCGCACCGCGGTCGCCGAGGCCCGCCGCGGGCAGGCCGTCGCGCTGATCGGCAGCGGGGACGCCGGCGTGTACGCGATGGCGTCACCCGCGCTGGCCGAGGCCTCCGACGACATCGACGTGGTCGGGGTGCCCGGCGTGACCGCCGCGCTCGCGGCCGGAGCGATCCTGGGCGCGCCCCTCGGGCACGACCACGTGTCGATCAGCCTGTCCGACCTGCACACGCCGTGGGAGGTCATCGAGCGGCGGGTGCGCGCCGCCGCCGAGGCCGACCTCGTCGTGACCTTCTACAACCCGCGCAGCCGGGGCCGCGACTGGCAGCTGCCGAAGGCCCTCGCGATCCTCGCGGAGCACCGGGAGCCGTCGACGCCGGTCGGAGTCGTACGGAACGCCTCGCGCCCGGACGGCAGCAGCCGTCTCACCACGCTGTCGGAACTCGACCCGGCCGTGGTGGACATGATGACCGTGGTGACCGTGGGCAACACGGCGACGCGTGAGATCGCCGGGCGGATGGTCACGCCGCGCGGCTACCGCTGGCAGGAGGAGCCCAAGTGAGGCCGAGCAACCAGGAACTGCCCGCGAGCCGGGTCGTGCACCCCATCGAGCAGGAGTCCTTCCGGCGGCTGCGGGCCCGCCTGGACACCTCCGGTTTCCCGCCGCTGACCCGGGCGGTCGTGGAACGGGTGATCCACTCGGCGGCCGACCTCGAGTACGCCGACGATCTCGTCATGGACGAGCGGGAGCTGGAGCGGGCGCACGCCGCGCTGCACTCCGGGGCGCCCGTCGTCGTGGACGTGGAGATGGTCGCGGCGGGGATTACCCGGCGCGACACCGTGTGCCGGCTGAAGGACGCCAGGTCCGGGCCCGGGCTGACCCGTTCGGCGCACGCGATCCGCCTCGCCCTCGAGGACGTCGGCCCCGGCGCGATCTGGGTCATCGGCTGTGCGCCGACCGCCCTGGAGGAGCTGCTCACGCTCCGCGCCGATCCCGCGCTCGTCATCGGTCTGCCCGTCGGTTTCGTCGGCGCGGCCGAGTCCAAGGCCGCGTTGCGCGAGAGCGGGCTGCCCGCTGTCAGCAACGTGTCCGAGAAGGGCGGTTCCGCGGTCGCCGCGGCCGCCCTGAACGCCCTGCTGTACCACCCCGTCGCAGCGGCCGCCGGGGCCGCTTCGACCGCCGAGGCCGCACCGGCCGCCAAGGAGAAATCGTGACCATTCCTGCCCCCGCCCTGCTCATCGCCGGACACGGCACCCGGGACGAGGCCGGAGCCGAGGCCTTCCGCGCCTTCGTACGGGAGCTGGGGCGCCGTCACCCCGAACTGCCCGTCGCCGGCGGGTTCATCGAGCTGTCGCCGCCCCCGCTCACCGAGGCCGTGGGCGAGCTCGTGGAGCAGGGGGTACGGCGGTTCGCCGCCGTCCCGCTGATGCTGGTGTCCGCCGGGCACGCCAAGGGCGACATCCCGGCGGCGCTGAACCGCGAGAAGGAGCGGCACCCCGGGATCTCGTACACGTACGGGCGCCCGCTGGGGCCGCACCCCGCGCTGCTGGCCGTGCTGGAGCGGCGCATCGACGAGGCACTGGGCGCCGGACCGACGCGTACGCCCCAGGACCGCGCCGACGTCACCGTGCTGCTCGTCGGGCGCGGGTCCACCGACCCGGACGCCAACGCCGAGGTGTACAAGGCGGCGCGGCTGCTGTGGGAGGGCCGGGGCTACGCCGGTGTGGAGACCGCGTTCGTGTCGCTGGCGGCGCCCGACGTGCCGTCCGGCCTCGACCGCTGCCTCAAGCTGGGCGCGCGGCGCGTCGTCGTGCTCCCGTACTTCCTCTTCACCGGGATCCTCCCGGACCGGGTGCGGCAGCAGACCGAGGGCTGGGCCGCCGCGCACCCCGAGGTGGAGGTCCGCCCCGCCGACGTGATCGGCCCCGAGCCGGAGCTGCTCGACCTGGTGATGGAGCGTTACCGGGAGGCGGTCGAGGGCGACCTCCGGATGAACTGCGACTCGTGCGTCTACCGCATCGCCCTGCCCGGTTTCGAGGACAAGGTCGGCATGGCGCAGCAGCCGCACTTCCACCCGGACGACGACGGCCACCACCATCACGGGCACCACGGAGACCCCGCGCACTCGCACTCCCATGCCCACTGAGGGCACGCCCGGTCCCGGAGCCGACACTGCCGCTGACGCCGCCGGGGGGGCCGCTCACGATCTGCGTCACCACGGTGACGCGGAGGTCCGGGACGACGGCTCCGCGCTCACCGATCTGGCCGTGAAC
The DNA here is from genome assembly GCF_042871785.1 of Streptomyces sp. NPDC005551. Taxonomy (NCBI): domain Bacteria; kingdom Bacillati; phylum Actinomycetota; class Actinomycetes; order Kitasatosporales; family Streptomycetaceae; genus Streptomyces; species Streptomyces sp. NPDC005551. The sequence goes on from NZ_JBIAJE010000015.1 coordinate 82,880, forward strand.
GTCCGTGCGGACACGCCCCCGGTGTGGCTGCGCGAGCGGATCGCCGAGTCGCTGGCGGGGCTCGCCGCGTACCCGGACGGGCGGGCCGCGCGGGCCGCGGTGGCCGCCCGGCACGGGCTCCCCGTGGAGCACGTGCTGCTCACCGCCGGCGCGGCGGAGGCCTTCGTCCTGCTCGCCCGTGCGCTGAAGGTGCGTCACCCCGTGGTGGTGCACCCGCAGTTCACCGAGCCGGAGGCGGCGCTGCGGGACGCCGGGCACACCGTGGAGCGGGTGCTGCTGCGCGAGGAGGACGGTTTCCGGCTCGACCCGGCGGCCGTCCCGCGGGACGCGGATCTGGTCGTGATCGGCAACCCGACCAACCCGACGTCCGTGCTGCATCCGGCCGGGGTGATCGCCGGACTCGCCCGTCCCGGGCGGATGCTGGTCGTCGACGAGGCGTTCATGGACGCGGTGCCCGGCGAGCGCGAGGCCCTCGCCGGGCGGACGGACGTGCCCGGGCTCGTGGTGCTGCGCAGCCTCACCAAGACGTGGGGGCTGGCGGGGCTGCGCATCGGGTACGTGCTGGCCGCCCCTGAGACGGTCAGGGAACTGGAGCGGGCCCAACCGTTGTGGCCGGTCTCCACGCCCGCTCTGGCCGCGGCGCGGGCGTGTGTGTCCTCCCAGGCCCTCGCGGAGGCCGGTCACGCGGCGCACCGCATCGCCGCGGACCGGGCCCACCTGGTCGCCGGACTGCGGGAGTTCGCGTCCGACGGGCTGCGGGTGGTGGAGCCGGCGGAGGCACCTTTCGTGCTCGTGCGGCTGCCCCGGGCGGGGGCCGTGCGCCGTCACCTGCGGGACCTGGGCTTCGCCGTGCGGCGCGGCGACACCTTCCCGGGACTGGGCGAGGAGTGGCTGCGGCTCGCGGTGCGGGACCGGCCGACGGTGAATCGTTTCCTTCAGGCGCTGGACCGGGCGGTGACGCGGGCCGGCGGGTGAGGCGAGGGGTCCGCTGCGGGGGCCGTGACGCCCCGGTGCGCGAAGCGAGGTGCTCAACGAGCCCGTCGGCCCTTCGTCACGCCGCGTCGACCGGGGAGGTGCGCGCGAGGTCAGCCGACGGGGTTGCCGTTCACGATCACCCGGCGCGGTGCGGCGAGCACGCGGACGTCCGCGCGGGGATCCTCGGCGTAGACCACGAGGTCCGCGGGTGCCCCCTCATCGAGTCCCGGCCTGCCCAGCCAGCGCCGGGCGTCCCATGCGGTCGCGGACAGCGCCGCCAGCGGCGGGATGCCCGCGGTGACGAGTTCGGCGACCTCGCCCGCGACCAGTCCGTGCGCGAGGGAGCCTCCGGCGTCGGTGCCGACGTAGACCGGGATTCCGGCGTCGTACGCGGCCCGTACCGTGTCGTAGCGCCGCTCGTGCAGCCGTCGCATGTGCGCCGACCAGACGGGGTACTTGGCGTCACCGCCCGCCGCGAGCCGCGGGAAGGTGGCGATGTTGACGAGCGTGGGGACGATCGCGACGCCCCGCTCGGCAAAGAGCGGGATGGTGTCCTCGGTCAGACCGGTCGCGTGCTCGACGCAGTCGATGCCCGCCTCGACCAGGTCCCGCAGGGAGTCCTCGGCGAAGCAGTGGGCGGTGACGCGGGCGCCGAGCCGGTGGGCCTCGGCGATGGCCGCCTCGACGGCGTCCCGCGGCCAGCAGGCGCTCAGGTCGCCCGTACCGCGGTCGATCCAGTCGCCCACCAGCTTCACCCAGCCGTCGCCGCGCCGGGCCTCCCGGGCCACGTACGCGACGAGGTCCCCGGGCTCGATCTCGTGGGCGTAGCCGCGGATGTAGCGGCGGGTGCGGGCGATGTGCCGGCCCGCCCGGATGATCTTCGGGAGGTCGTCGCGGTCGTCGATCCAGCGGGTGTCGGACGGCGAGCCGGCGTCCCGGATCAGCAGGGTGCCCGCCTCGCGGTCGGTGAGCGCCTGCTTCTCCGCGACGTCCTCGGGCACCGGCCCGTGCGGTCCGAGCCCGACGTGGCAGTGCGCGTCGACGAGACCGGGCAGCGCCCAGCCCCGCACGGTGCGGACGTCGTGGGCGCCGGCGGGGCGCGCGTAGGAGATCCTCCCGCCGACGACCCACAGTTCGTCCCGGACGTCGTCGGGGCCGACGAGCACCCGCCCCTTCACGTGCAGCACCGCGCGATCACTCATGACCGCACCCTAGTTCCTGGCCCGCGCGCCCCGGCTAGAGGCCCTTCTCGGCCGTCCCGGCCGTGCCCTCCTCCACGTCCGCCATCGCCGGGTCCAGCAGCCGGGACAGGAAGTGCCGGGTGCGTTCGTGGCCGGGGTTGCCGATGACCTGTGCGGGGGCGCCCTCCTCGACGACCACACCGCCGTCCATGAAGACGACCCGGTCGGCGACCTCGCGGGCGAAGCTCATCTCGTGGGTGACGACCATCATGGTCATGCCCTCGTTCGCGAGCATCCGCATGACGGCGAGCACGTCCCCGACGAGCTCCGGGTCGAGGGCCGAGGTCGGCTCGTCGAAGAGCATCACCTCGGGGCCCATCGCCAGCGCCCGGGCGATCGCCACCCGCTGCTGCTGGCCGCCGGACAGCGAGGCGGGGTACGCGTCGGCCTTCTCGGACAGGCCGACCCGGCGCAGGTTCTCGGCGGCCACCCGGGCCGCCTGCGCCTTGTCGCGGCGAAGGACCCGGCGCTGCGGCAGCGCGAGGTTCTCGGTCACCGTGAGGTGCGGGAAGAGGTTGAACGCCTGGAAGACCATGCCGATCCGGCGGCGGACGGCGTCGATGTCGACGTCGGGGTGCGTGACCTCGGTGCCGCCGACGAAGACCTGCCCCTTCGTGGGCTCCTCGAGGAGGTTCACGCAGCGCAGCAGGGTCGACTTGCCGGAACCGGAGGGGCCGATCACGCAGACCACCTCGCCGGTGCCGATCTCCAGGTCGATGCCGCGCAGCACCTCGTTGGCGCCGAAGGACTTGTGCAGCCCCTTGACCTGGATCTCCGGTGTGCTGGACGTGCTCACTTGGTGGCCTCCCCGGCCTTGGCCTCCAGGCGCCGCACGACGAAGCCGAGCGGCACGGTCACGAGCAGATAGCACAGGCCCGCGACCAGGATCGGCGTGGAGTTGGCGGTCTGGCTGGCCAGGTCGCGGCCGAACTTGGTGAGTTCGCGCTCCTCCAGCGTGACCCCGAGGAACAGCACCAGCGAGGAGTCCTTGAAGAGGAGGACCAGTTCGTTGGTGAGCGGCGGGATCACGATGCGGAACGCCTGCGGGATGATGATCGAGACCATGGCCCGGGCGTGCGAGAAGCCCAGGGAACGGGCCGCCTCCATCTGCCCCTTGGGAACCGCTTGGATGCCGGCGCGGATCGTCTCCGCCATGTACGCGGCGGAGACCAGGCCGAGGGCGAGCGCCACCTTGCCGTAGGTGCCGCCCGGGATCTCCGTGCCGGGGAACGCCAGCGGTACGGCGACGCCCACGAAGACGAAGATCAGCAGGGCCGGCAGTCCGCGGAAGACCTCGATGTAGATGCCGGAGAGCCAGCGGTAGGGGCCCACCGGCGACAGCCGCATGAGGGCGATGACCATGCCGAGCACGAGGCCGAAGACGAAGCCGGACATCGTGTACAGCACGGTGTTCTTCAGGGCCAGCGTGATGACGTCCGGGAACATCTGCCGGACCAGGTCCCATTGCGCGAACTGGTTCTTCAGCCGCCCCCAGTCCGCCGTGAGCGCGAAGGCGATCAGGGCGGCGACGAACACGACGTACTGGACACCGCGCGACACGGCGCGTTTCTGCCGCCGGGTCAGGCCGGACTTGCGGGGCTGGACCGTGGTGCCCGCTTCACTCATGAGGCGGACGGGGAGGCGGTCGCCGCGGACTCGTCGTACGGGCCGATCCACTTCTCGTACAGCTTCTTGTACGTGCCGTCGGCCTTGGCGTCCTTGAGCGCCTTGTTGACCGCGGCGACCAGCTTGGTGTTGCCCTTCTTCACCGTGAAGCCGTACTGCTCACCGGTGTTGAGGTTGCCCACCACCTTGAAGGCGTCGGCGTTCGCCTTGTCCTTGAGCCAGCCCTGGACGACCGGGTAGTCGATGATGACGGCCTGGACCTGGCCGGAGCGCAGGCCGTTGATGACCGCGTCCGAGGACTCGAAGGAGACCGGGTCGAAGCCCTGCTTCTTCGCGTAGTCCTCGCCCGTGGTCTGCGCCTGGGCGCCGAGCTTCTTGCCCTTGGACTTCACGTCGGCGAGGGAGTTGACGCCGCTCTTCCTGTCGACCAGGACGGCCTGCGTCGCGTCGAAGTACGGGTCGGAGAAGTCGACGTTCTTCTTGCGCTCCTCGGTGATCGTCATGCCGGCGGCGGCGAGGTCGCACTGGCCGGAGTTGAGGAACGCGCCGGTCTTGAAGTTCTCGAACGGTGTGTCGACGATGGCCTGCTTCACGCCGAGGTCCTCGGCGACCAGGTCGATGAGGGAGACGTCGAAGCCCTGCACCTTGCCGTCGACCTCCGACTGGAAGGGCGGGTACGGCAGGTGGGTGCACGTGGTGAGCTGACCGCCCTTGACCAGCGTGACCCCGCCGGCGGTGGTCTTCTTGCCCCCGTCGTCGTCCGAGGAGCAGCCGGCCACGAGCAGCAGCCCGGCCGTCGCGGTGGTGGCGGCCAGAATGCGGGTCCGGCGTCCGAGGACCGAGTTCACGGGGGACCTCCTGTGAGGGAACTGAGGCTTCTGATTATAAGGAAAGGTTTGGGTTGCTCAAATCAATCCGATGGTCACTGGGCCGTCCGGCCTCGGATCCCGACCCCGGAGGGGGCACGGAGCACCGAACGCGGGCCCGCCCGGACCTTGCCGGGGCCGCCGCGGGACCGCCCGTTACGCTCATACCGCGTATCCACGTACTGGAATCCGCGTACTGGAACCCGTGAGTGAAGAGAGCGTCGCCGTGACCCACCCCTTCCTGGACCTGGCCCCCTTGACCGCGGCGCACTTCGCGTCGATCGAGGACCGGGTGGCCCGGCTGCTGTCCACCGGGCAGGACGTCGTGATCATGCAGGGCGAGGCGCTGCTTCCGCTGGAGGGCGCGATCCGCGCCACCGCGGGACCGGGGACGACGGCTCTCAACATCGTCACGGGCCCGTACGGGCAGACGTTCGGCGACTGGCTGCGGGACTGCGGGGCGCGGGTGATCGACCTCGCCGTGCCGTTCCACGCGGCCGTCACGGCCGGGCAGGTCCGAGCGGCGTTCGCCGAGCACCCGGGGATCGACTTCGTCTCGCTCGTGCACGCCGAGGCGGCCACCGGCAACACGAACCCGGTCGGCGCGATCGGCGAGGTGGTACGGGAGCACGGCGCGCTGTTCTACCTGGACGCCGTCGCCTCGATCGGCGCCGAGCCGGTGCTGCCGGACGCCTGGGGCGTGGACCTGTGCGTCATCGGGGCCCAGAAGGCGATGGGCGGGCCCGCGGGCGTGTCGGCGGTGTCCGTGAGTGAGCGGGCGTGGGCGCGGATGGCGGCGAATCCCGCGGCCCCGCGCCGGTCGTACCTCTCCCTTCTGGACTGGAAGGAGCGGTGGATCGACGGCGGCCGCAAGGCGCTGCTGCACGCGCCCGCGCAGCTGGAGATGCTGGCGCTCGAGGCGTGCGTCGAGCGCATCGAGGCCGAGGGGCCGGCCGCCGTGATGGCCCGCCACGCCTCGGCGGCGGCGGCCACGCGCGCGGGCGCCCTCGCACTGGGCGGGGGCATCGAGCCGTACGTGCACGAGGTGTCGGACGCCGCGCCCGTGGCGACCACGCTGCGGACGCCGCCCGGGATCGACGCGTCGGGGCTGGTGGCGCGGGCCCTGGCCGCCGATCCCGCGCTCCCGCTGGTCGCGGGCGGGGGCGCGCTCGCCAAGGAGATGATCCGGGTGAACCACTACGGTCCGGACGCGACGCGCGGTGTCGTGCGGGCCTGCCTGACGGCACTGGGGTCCGCGCTTGCCGAGCTGGGCGGCGCGGTGGACCTGGAGGCGGCGGGGCGCGCGGTGTCCGACGTGTGGGAGTGATCCCGGCCCCGTGGGCCCCGCGCCCGGGGCCTCCCCCGGGCAAGTGATGCGCCCCGGCCGTCCGGCTGGGGCGTACCCCTCGGACGCGCGCGTCGGCCCCTTCACGTGAGGCGTCCCACGACGTCGGAGCATGCCGCGCGCGGGGACGGCCCATCTCTCCGAGTTGCAGAAATCCGCCACGTCCGCAGAAATGCAGCGCAATGCAAAGCGCTTTTCCCCGCCCATTCACTCAGCATTTTCCGGAATAGCTTTCGCTTTGCTCTTCTGCCCGCTTTCGCTGATGCTAAACGCAAAGATTTCGCGAACGCCGGCCGAGGGAATCCGGGCAGGTCGCATCCACGCCACCGCGCTGTGATGCACTCCACAAGACGTCCATTTCCTCCCCCCTTATACGGACAGAACGCTGGATATCGCCTCGACCGAACCGGGCGGCTCGCGCCCGCGTGATAACACATGCCCGGCGTGTTCGTAACCCCGGCCGACGATGCAATTTCAACTTTCGCTGGGTAAATTCAATCGGCATGACCGCCGCACCAGCAGACCTGCAAGCGGAATTCCTGGGAATGCCCGAGGGCCTCCGGATCGACCGTCCGGAGGTGGCCGACGGGGCCGCGCTCTGGCGCATCGCCAAGGACTCCGGAAACCTCGACCTGAACTCCTCGTACAGCTACCTCCTGTGGTGCCGTGACTTCGCCGGCACCTCGGCGGTGGCCCGGGACGCGGAGGGGAACCCCGTCGGTTTCGTCACCGGCTACGTCCGCCCCGAGCAGCCGCACACGCTGCTCGTGTGGCAGGTGGCCGTCGACGGCGACTACCGCGGACGCGGACTGGCCGCCGCGCTGCTCGACGGGCTGACCGCCCGGCTGGCGAGCGACAGCGAGCGCAGGCCCGAGTTCGTCGAGACCACGATCACGCCGGGCAACACCGCCTCCGAGCGCCTGTTCGCGTCGTACGCCGCACGCCACGGCGCGGCCCTGGAGCGGGAGGTCCTGTTCGACACCGGGCACTTCCCGGACGGGCCGCACGACCCCGAGGTGCTCCACCGCATCGGACCGCTGTCCCTCTGAACCGCCGTCCCCCTCCGGCATCCCCCACGACTTCATCTCCCAGGAGGAGATTCGCTGTGACCATCACCCAGCCCGACCTGAGCGTCTTCGAGACCGTGGAGTCGGAGGTGCGCAGTTACTGCCGCGGCTGGCCCACCGTCTTCGACCGCGCCCAGGGCAGCCGCATGTACGACGAGGACGGGCACGCCTACCTCGACTTCTTCGCGGGCGCCGGGTCGCTCAACTACGGCCACAACAACCCCGTGCTCAAACGCGCCCTGATCGACTACCTGGAGCGCGACGGCGTCACCCACGGTCTCGACATGTCGACGACCGCCAAGCGCGCCTTCCTGGAGTCCTTCCAGAACCTGATCCTGCGCCCGCGCGACCTGCCCTACAAGGTCATGTTCCCGGGCCCGACGGGCACCAACGCGGTGGAGTCCGCGCTGAAGCTGGCCCGCAAGGTGAAGGGCCGCGAGGCCATCGTGTCCTTCACCAACGCCTTCCACGGCATGTCGCTGGGCTCGCTCGCCGTCACCGGCAACGCCTTCAAGCGCGCCGGCGCCGGCGTCCCGCTCGTGCACGGCACCCCGATGCCGTTCGACAACTACTTCGACGGCCAGGTCCCGGACTTCCTCTGGTTCGAGCGGCTGCTCGAGGACCAGGGCTCCGGTCTCAACAAGCCCGCCGCCGTGATCGTCGAGACGGTGCAGGGCGAGGGCGGCATCAACGTCGCGCGCCCCGAGTGGCTGCGGGCCCTGGTCGACCTGTGCGAGCGCCAGGACATGCTGCTGATCGTCGACGACATCCAGATGGGCTGCGGCCGCACCGGGGCGTTCTTCTCCTTCGAGGAGGCGGGCGTCACCCCGGACATCGTCACCGTGTCCAAGTCCATCAGCGGCTACGGACTGCCCATGTCGCTGTGCCTGTTCAAGCCCGAGCTGGACATCTGGGAGCCGGGCGAGCACAACGGCACCTTCCGCGGCAACAACCCGGCGTTCGTGACCGCCGCCGCCGCCCTGGAGACGTACTGGACCGACGGGGCCGCGATGGAGAAGCAGACCCGGACCCGCGGCGAGCAGGTCGAGCAGGCGCTGATCTCCATCACCGAGGAGAACCTCGCCGACATCAAGGAGTACCGGGGCCGCGGCCTCGTCTGGGGCCTGGAGTTCAAGGAGAAGGAGCGGGCCGGCCGGGTCGCGCAGCGCGCCTTCGAGCTCGGTCTGCTCATCGAGACCTCGGGCCCGGAGAGCGAGGTCGTCAAGCTGCTTCCGGCGCTGACGATCACGCCCGACGAACTGGATGAGGGCCTGCGCACCCTCGCCCGCGCCGTCCGCGAGACCGTCGCCTGACCGCGTACGCACCACAGAAAGGCAGCAACTCACCGTGATCGTCCGATCGTTCAAGGACATCGAGGGCACCGACCGTCATGTGAAGGCCAAGTCCGGCACGTGGGAGAGCAAGCGCATCGTGCTGGCCAAGGAGAAGGTCGGGTTCTCCCTCCACGAGACGACCCTGTACGCGGGCACCGAGACGTCGATGTGGTACGCGAACCACATCGAGGCGGTGCTCTGCGTGGAGGGCGAGGCCGAGCTGACCAATGACGAGACCGGCGAGAAGCACTGGATCACGCCGGGCACGATGTACCTGCTGGACGGCCACGAGCGGCACACCATGCGGCCCAGGACCGACTTCCGGTGCGTCTGCGTCTTCAATCCGCCGGTCACCGGGCGGGAGGACCACGACGAGAACGGCGTGTACCCCCTGCTGACCGAGGAGGTCTGACCGCCTGCGCACCGCGTTCCGGGCCGGCACCCCTGGGGTGCCGGCCCGGGCGGTTCTCCGCCGGCGGTCAGCCGGCGAGGACGTCGAGCAGCCGGTCGACGTCGGCGGGGGTGTTGTAGAGGTGGAAGGCCGCCCTCAAATTGCCCGCGCGGTCGGAGACTTCGACGCCCGCCCGGCTCAGTTCGGGCTGCCGGTGGCCGAGCCGCGGGACGGAGACGATGGGTGAGCCGGGGGCCGGCACGGGCGCGTGCCCGAGCCGGTCGAGCCCCGCCCGGAACCGGTCGGCGAGCGCGAGGTCGTGCGCCCGTACGGCGTCCACGCCCAGTTCCCCGATCAGGGCCAGCGAGTGGCGGGCTCCCGCGTACGAGAAGAGGCTGGGGCTCTCGTCGAACCGCCGTGCGGAGTGGGCGAGTTCCTCGACCGGGCCGTAGCAGCTGTCCCAGGGGCGCTCGCCCGCGACCCAGCCGGCGAAGACGGGGGTGAGGCCGCCGAAGTCCTCCGGGACGACCAGGAAGGCCACGCCCCGCGGGCAGAGGAGCCACTTGAAGGCGACGGAGGACACGAAGTCGTACGCGTCCGCGTCGATCGGCAGCCAGCCCGCGGCCTGGGACACGTCGACGTACGTCCGCGCCCCGTGCGTGCGGGCCGCCTCCCTGATCGCGACCAGGTCGGCGACCCGGCCGTCCGCGGACTGCGCGGCGCTGACGGCGACCAGTGCCGTGCCCGGGCGGACCGACTCGGCGATCCGCTCCAGCGGCACCGCGCGCACCTTGAGGTCGCCGCGCACGTGGAAGGGGTTCACGACCGAGGTGAAGTCCGCCTCGGCGGTGAGCACTTCGGCGCCCGCGGGGAGCGAGGCGGCGATCAGACCGGTGTAGACGGCGACCGAACCGCCGGCCGCCACCCGGCTGCCGGGGACGCCGGCCAGCCGGGCGAAGGCGGCCCGGGACGCCTGCACGTCCGCGAACATGTCCTGCGGCCGGCCCGCCGCCACGGACTCGACGCCGGCCCGTACGGCGTCGACCGCGCGGACCGGCAGCAGTCCGGTGCTCGCCGTGTTCAGATAGGTGTTCTTCGGGGCGAACTCGGCTCGTACGAGGCTCTCGAAGGTCTCCATGGGACCACTCTGCGGCCCCGCGAAGCCCCCGTCCATTGCCCGTTTCTGCGGGCTTTCACCAAGAAACGCTTATACGTGCGCCCCGACCTGCGGTTTCTCCGTCGGCCGGGTGCCCGGTCCGCGGGTTCAGTTCCCCGGGACGGCGCAGCCGTCGGGGCCGCAGGCCTGCGCGTCGCCGCCCGGCTCCTGGATCAGCGTCAGCGCCGGCCGCTCGCCCCAGGCCTGGGCCAGGGCCTGGGTGAAGACCTCGGTGGGCTGGGCGCCGGAGATGCCGTACGTGCGGTCGAGGACGAAGAAGGGGACGCCGGTCGCGCCCAGCTCGGCGGCCTCGCGCTCGTCCGCGCGCACCGCTTCGGCGTAGGCGGCCGGGTCGGCGAGGACCGCGCGGGCCGCGTCCGCGTCGAGGCCGGCGGCGACGGCCAGCTCCACGAGCCGTTCGTCGTCGTCGAAGACGGACCGCTCCTCCGCGAAGTTCGCGCGGTAGAGGAGGTCGATCAGTTCGTCCTGGCGGCCCTGCTCCCCGGCGAAGTGCAGGAGGCGGTGCATGTCGAAGGTGCTGCCGTGGTCGCGGCCCTCGGTGCGGTAGTCCAGGCCCTCCGCGGCGGCGTTCGTGCCGAGGTTGTTCTCGGCGGCCTGCGCCTGTGCCTCGCTCATCCCGTACTTCCTGGCCAGCATCGGCAGGACGAGTCCGGTGTCGCCCTTGGCGCGCGTCGGGTCCAGCTCGAAGGAGCGGTGCACCACCTCGACCTCGGCCCGGTGCGGGAAGGCGGCGAGCGCCTTCTCGAAGCGGGCCTTGCCCACGTAGCACCACGGGCAGGCGATGTCGCTCCAGATCTCGACGCGCATTCTTCGGCTTCTTCCAGGTCGTACGGGTACGGAGACGCCCTCCGCCACATACGTGAACGTTCAAGCGGCTGGGGTCATTCCCCCGGCACCGCGTAGCGCAGGACCAGGTGGTGATCGTCCTCGGCGGGCGGGTGCTCCGGGTCCGGGACCCAGCCCCGGCGCGCGTAGAAGGCCCGGGCGCGCAGGTTCTCCACGTGCACGTCCAGCGAGGCCGCGCGCTTCCCGTCCGCCTGCCACTCCTCGACACAGGCCGCGTGCAGCGCGGTGCCGAGGCCGGTCCGCCAGTGATCGGGGTCGACGTGGAACTGGAAGAGCTTCACGGTGTCGCGGGGCGCGCCCTCGGGGGTGCGGAAGGAGGCGAGGGCGGCGATCCGGCCGCGCTCGACCAGGCACAGCACGTGTCCTTCCGGGCGGTCGATGGCGCTCCGCCAGTTGGCGAGCCAGTCCGTGCCGTCGTCGGGGAGGCCGTCCGGGTAGTACGTCGCCCGGGCCCGGGCGTGCAGGGCCGCGACCGCGGGGGCCTCGGCGGGCAGCGCGGTCCTGATCACCCGGTGCACCCGGGCCACACGGTCTCCGATCACGCAACGGAGGACGTGACGGGCGGCGCGATGGTTCCGCGCCGACCGGACCGGGTGCGGCGGGCGGCCCGGTGCTCAGCTGCCGTCCCGCAGGTCCTTCGGCCAGGTGGGGCGGTACTCGATGGCGTCGTACGTGACCACGCAGCCCTCGCCGAGGGGCGACTGCGTCATGAAACCGACGAGGGCCGCCCCGGACGCTTCCTCGTCGGCCAGGGTGAACAGCCGGACGAAGGTCCAGCGGACGCCGTCGTCGGAGGCGTGGAAGGCGAAGGCACGACCCGTGCGGCTGATCCGGAGCCAGACGGAACCGCCCTCGACGGTGAAGGAGTTGGCGTCGTCGGAGTGCCCCCGGGTGACCACCGTGCAGACGGTGGGCACGTCCGGGGAGTACTCCAGGCAGAGCTTCGCCCAGGCCCGCTCCGCCACGTGCACGTAGAGCACCCCGGCGTCGAAGGAGGCGGTGAACCCGACCGTGACGCGGGCCACCAGCTGGAAGTCGCCCTCGGGCGCGCCCAGCAGCCGGGGCGCGTCGGTGGCCGGGTCCAGGGCCTCACCGGTGGGCGGCACGAAGCGGTCCTGCCGCGCGCCCGCCCGTCCGGTGAGCACTCCGTCCTCGTACGACCAGTGGCCGTCCGGCCCGTACGTGCGCAGGGGGAAGGGGAGTTCGGGAAGTTCGAGGTCCATCCGCCGAGTCTGCCAGGGGGGCGGGGTCAGCGTTCGAGCCGCCCGTCGTAACGGCGGGGCAGCCCCAGCGGGTTGTCGTCGCGCAGCTCCGGCGGCAGCAGGGCCTCGGGAGCGTTCTGGTACGCCACCGGGCGCAGCCAGCGCTCGATCGCCGTACCGCCCACGGAGGTCGAGGTGGAGGTGGTCGCCGGGTAGGGCCCGCCGTGGTGCTGGGCCGGCGCGACGGCGACGCCGGTCGGCCAGCCGTTGACCAGGACACGGCCCGCGAGCGGGGTCAGCTCCGCGAGGATCTCGGCGCCGCGCCCCTCGCCGGCCGCTTCCTCGGTGGAGAGGTGGACGGTGGCGGTCAGGTTGCCCGGCAGCCGGGAGAGGACCGCGCCGGCCTCGGCGTCGTCCTCGTAGCGTGCGACGACCGTGAGCGGGCCGAAGCACTCCTCGAGGAGCAGGTCGTGCTCGCCCTCGGCAGCCAGCTTGTGCGCGGGCACGGTCAGGAAGCCGGGGCTCACCGTGTGCTCGCCGCCCGCGCCGGGGGTGACCGGGGACTCGACGCCTTCGAGGCCGGTGCGTTCGGCGACGCCCGCGAGGAAGTTGTCCCGCATCCGGTGATCGAGCAGGACCCCGGCCTCGGTGTCGCTGACGGCGTCGGTGAGGGACTTCAGCAGCCGGTCACCGGCGTCGCCCGAGGGTGCCAGTACCAGGCCGGGCTTCACGCAGAACTGGCCGACGCCGAGCGTCATCGAGCCCGCGAGCCCGGTGCCGATCGCCTCGGCGCGCTCGGCGGCGGCGGCTTCGGTGATGACGACGGGGTTGAGCGAGCCGAGCTCGCCGTGGAAGGGGATCGGCACGGGGCGCGCGGCCGCCGCGTCGAAGAGGGCACGGCCGCCGCGGACCGAGCCCGTGAAGCCGGCTGCCGAGACGAGCGGGTGCTTGACGAGTTCGACGCCCGCCTCGAAGCCGTGGACCAGGCCGACGACGCCCGCGGGGATGTCGTGCCGGGCGGCGGCCCTGCGCAGGGTCGACGCGACCAGCTCGGACAGGCCCGGGTGGTCGGGATGGGCCTTGACGACGACCGGGCAGCCCGCGGCGAGCGCGCTGGCGGTGTCGCCGCCGGCGACCGAGAAGGCGAAGGGGAAGTTCGACGCCGAGTAGACGGCGACGACGCCCAGGGGCACCTTGTAGCGGCGCAGGTCCGGTACCGGCGGGGTCGCGGTGTCGTCGGGGTGGTTGATCACGACGTCGAGGAAGGCGCCCTCGTCGACGATGTCCGCGAAGGCCCGCAGCTGGTAGCAGGTGCGGGCGAGTTCGCCGGTGAGGCGGACCGGGCCGAGCGCGGTCTCCGCGTCGGCGGCCTCGACGAGCCGGTCCTTGGCCTCTTCGAGCAGGTCGGCCGCCGTGCGCAGGAAGGCGGCGCGTACGGTGCGGTCGGCGAGTGCACCTCTGGCGGCGTGCGCGGCGCGGACGGATTCGTCCACCTCCTGGGCCGTGGCCTCCACCGCGACCTGCTCACGCTGCTTCCCGGTACGGGGGTCGACACTCCAGACTGGTGCTGCTGCCACCGCGGGTTCCTCCAGATGTGATGCCGTACTTCCTGTGTCACGCACCAGCCGCGTTCGATATACTGAACGCCGTCTCTGATGGTGAATATGCTGTTGGAGACTATTTCGCGTCCAACGAAGGGGTCAAGCGCGATGTCGGCAGTCGAGACAGGCGGCGGGGCACAGGTCAAGTCCGCGGTACGGACCGTGGAACTGCTCGAGTACTTCGCCGGCCGGCCCGGAATGCACTCCCTGGCCGCCGTCCAGGAGGCCGTCGGCTACCCCAAGTCGAGCCTGTACATGCTGCTGCGCACGCTGGTGGAGCTCGGCTGGGTCGAGACGGACGCGACCGGCACGCGGTACGGCATCGGCGTCCGCGCCCTGCTGGTCGGCACGTCCTACATCGACGGCGACGAGGTGGTGGCCGCGGCCCGGCCCACGCTGGACCGGTTGTCGGACGACACCACGGAGACGATCCACCTCGCCCGGCTCGACGGGACGAACGTCGTCTATCTCGCCACCCGCCAGTCGCAGCACTACCTGCGCCCCTTCACCCGGGTGGGACGGCGGCTGCCCGCCCACTCCACCTCCCTGGGCAAGGCGCTGCTCGCCACCCACACCGACGAGCAGGTCCGCAAGATGCTCCCGGAGACGCTGCCTGCGCTGACCGAGCACACCATCACCGACCGGGAGAAGCTCATCGAGGAGCTGCACCAGGTGCGGGAGCAGGGCTTCGCGGTGGACCGCGAGGAGAACACGCTGGGGCTGCGCTGCTTCGGCGTCGCGATCCCCTACCGCACGCCGGCGCGGGACGCGATCAGCTGCTCCGTGCCGGTGGCGCGGCTCACGCCCGCCCACGAGCAGATGGTCAAGGACGCGCTGTTCGACGCCCGTGACCGGCTCACCCTTGCGACGCGGAGGCTCTGAGGTGGAGGTGGTCCTGCGCCCGGTGCACGACAGCGATCTGCCGGTCTTCTTCCGGCTGTCGAACGACCCCGAGTCGAACCGCATGGCCGCGTTCACGGCCGGTGACCCGGCCGACCGGGACCGGTTCGACGCCCACTGGCGCCGCGTCCGCGCCTCGTCCGCCGTGGTGCGCACGGTCCTCGCGGACGGCGACGTGGTCGGCAGCGCCGCTGTGTACGGCGAGCCGGGTGAGCGCGAGGTGACGTACTGGATCGACCGCGCGTACTGGAGCCGGGGCATCGCGACGCGGGCCCTGCGCGCCCTGCTCGCGCTCGTCCCCGAGCGGCCGCTTCAGGCCCGCGCCGCCGCGGACAACACGGCGTCCCTGCGGGTCCTGGAGAAGTGCGGCTTCCGCGAGACCGCCCGCACCCGCGGTTACGCCGACGCCCGCGCCGAGGAGATCGACGAGGTCGTCCTCTCCCTGCGGGCCTGACCCCCGGGCCGGGGAAATCGGCGCCGGCGTCCTCACCCCGCGGGCCCGGCCTCCGGGCCAAGGAGCTCGACGACGTCGTCCTGACCCCCGGCCCGAGGGGCTCCACGAGGTCGTCCCGACCCCGGTGGGCCTGCTCCCCCGGACACCGGGACGGCTCGCAGGACGGACGACCTTCCTCTCCCCCGCACGGCGGAGGCGGATCGTCGGCACGCAGGACGCGGGGCGGGAGGCCGCCGCGGGACCGTGAGGGCATGTCGCTTCCACCGGGTTCCTCCACCGCCCCCGTCACCGAACCCTCCCGGGCCTCCGCGCGCGGCCGGGCCGACCGCGTCCGCCACGTCCTGCGCGCCGTCGCCGTCGTCTCCTGCCTCCCGTATCTCGGCCTGAAGACCGCCTGGATCGCGGGCAGTCACCTCGGCATCCCCGAGGGCAGCTCCCTGCTGGAGCACCGGGCGCAGATGGCCGTGGCCAACGCACTGACGGTGCTGATGGACGGCGCCGTCATCGTGATCGTCCTGCTGCTGACCCGGCCCTGGGGGCGGCGCGTGCCGGCGTGGCTGCTCGCCGTCCCGATGTGGGTGGCGACCGGGCTGCTCGTGCCGGTCATGACCGGGTTTCCGTTGCAACTGCTGGTCAGGGCGCTCGGCGGTTCCGTGCCGGAGTCCGGGGACGCCGGCAAGGAACCGTTCCTCGACGAGTGGGTGTTCGGGGTCGTGTACACGGGGTTCATCGTGCAGGGCCTCGCGCTGGGCACACTGTTCGTCCTGTACGCGCGGGACCGCTGGGGGCACCTGTGGCGCGGCCGGGTACGGGAGCTGCCCGCGAGCGCCGTGGGATCCGCCCAGCGGGCGACCGCCGTCGCCGGGGCGGTCCTCGCCCTGTTCCCGGTCACCGCTCATCTGCTGTGGGCCTGCGGCAGTTCGGCCGGACTGAGCACCGGGCGTGCCGCGGACCGGACCGGTGACTTCTACGTCCTCGAGGTCCTGGACGCCGGGTTCCTGCTGTCCGCCGTCGCCGGCGCCTGGCTGCTCGCGTTCCGGCGGGGGCGCGCGCTGCCCGCGCGGGTGCCGCTGGCACTCGCCTGGACCGGTTCCGCGGCCACCGCCTGCTGGGGCGGCTGGCTGGCGCTGGCGAGCCTGGGCCCGGTGGACGACATTTCCCGGCGCCCCACGGAGGCGATGACCCTCACCTACGCTGGGCAGATGATCGTCGGCATGCTCGTGGTCACCATCGGCGCGCACTTCCTCGCGGAGCGGTCCGTCCGGGCGGAGCGGCCGGTGTGAGCGGGTTCATCCGGTTCCTGTTCGGACGGCGGGCGCGGCGGCGGTGGATCCACCTCATCCTCGGCGGCGCGCTCGCGATGCCGTACGTCTTCGTCGGCGAGCTCGTCGTGGGACCGCTGACGGACGCGCAGTACGTCTTCAACTCTCTCCCCCTCCAACTCGCCTCCTTCGCGCTCGGGTTGCCGCTCGCCGCGATCACCGCGCTCTTCCCGCCGGCCCGGCCGCTGTCGGTGGCCGTCGTCCGGGCGCTGTGCGGTGTCGAGGGCGACGGGCTCGCCGAAGGGCCCGCGCGCACCCGGGCGGCCCGGCGCCGCACCGCCGCCTGGTTCACGCTGCATCTGGGTCTCGGCGGGGTCATCGCCGGAATGTCCCTGGCCGTACCGCCGTTCGCGGCCGTGCTCATCGCGCTGCCCGCCGTCGCCGGGCTGCGCGACTCCCGCCTCGGGCTGCCCGAAGTCCTGGACGCGCCCTGGGCGTTGGCTCTCTCTCCGGTCGCCGGGGCCGCGTCGCTGATCGCGCTGGCCGCCTGCGCGGCCGGGGCGGGCCGCCTGCTGGCCCGCGCCGCGCCCGTCCTGCTGGGGCCGGCCCCGGAGGACCGGCTCGCGGCGGCCGAACGGCGCGCCGCGGACCTCGCCGTACGCAACCGCCTCGCCCGCGAGCTGCACGACTCCGTCGGCCACGCGCTCAGTGCGGTCACCCTCCAGGCGAGCGCCGCCCGGCGTGTCCTGAACACCGACCCCGGCTTCGTCCGCGAGGCGCTCGCCGCGATCGAGGACACCACCCGTCGCACGGTGGGTGAACTGGACGCGGTGCTCGGGATACTGCGGGAGGGCGACACGCCGCAGGACGCGGGCGCCGGTGCCCGCTCCGCCGCCCCCGCTCCCACGCTCGCCGATCTCGACGGACTGCTGCGCCGCATCCGCGCCGGCGGTCTCCCCGTCACGGCGGCCGTCGAGGCGGACCCCGGGTCGGTGCCCCCGCTGGTCTCCCGGGAGGCGTACCGCATCGTGCAGGAGGGGCTCAGCAACGCGCTGCGGCACACCGGGCCGCGGACCCAGGTGCGCCTGCGGATCGCCCGCGACGGCGAGGAACTGGAGATCACCGCCGAGAACCCGGTCACGGGCGTCCCCGCGTCCCGCCCGGGCGGCGGTCACGGTCTGCGCGGCATCGCGGACCGGGCCCGGCTGCTGGGCGGCACGACGCAGGCCGGTCCGGTGGACGGGGTGTGGCGCCTGTACGTCCGACTCCCGCTGGAGGGACCCGCATGAGCGGCCCGACGATCCGCATCGTCCTCGCGGACGACGAGCGCATGGTGCGCACCGCGCTGCGCGCGATCCTCTCCGCCGAGGACGGCCTGGAGATCGTCGGGGAGGCGGCGACCGGCGCCGAGGCGGTGTCGGTGGTGCGCCGACTGCGGCCGGACGTCGTCCTGATGGACGTCCGCATGCCGGAGACCGACGGCATCCGCGCCACCGAACAGATCCTCGCGACACTCGACGACCCGCCCCGCATCGTCGTGGTGACCACGTTCGAGAACGACTCCTACGTCTATGAGGCGCTGCGGGCCGGGGCCAGCGGCTTTCTGCTCAAGCGGGCCGACGCGGACGCCCTCGTACAGGCCGTCCGGCTGGTCGCGCGCAGCGACAGCCTGCTGTTCCCGGCGGCGGTACGGGCGCTGGCCGCCGCACACGCCCGCCCCGAGCCGCCCGCGTGGACGGCGAGACTCACGGACCGCGAGCGCGACGTGCTGCGGCTGATGACCACGGGCCTGACCAACGCGGAGATCGCCGCGCGGATGGGGGTGGGCCCCGCGACGGTGAAGAGCCATGTGGCGGCCGTGCTGGCGAAGACGGGCACCCGGGACCGCACGCAGGCGGTGATCGCCGCCTACGAGGCAGGCTTCGTGCGGAGCTCCGCCTGAGGGCTCCGCTTCATGAACGGCGGATGAGAAATCCGGACGGAAGGGAACGATTCGCGCCCACCCGTTCGTCCTCCTGAGCGCGATGAACAAGACGATCAGACGTGCCGCCGTCTTCACCCTGCTGCTCGTGATCACCCTGCTGGTCAGAGCGACCTGGGTGCAGTTCTACGACGGAAGGGCACTCGCGGACGACAAGCACAACCGGCGGAACGCGATCGAGCAGTACGCGCACCCGCTCGGGGACATCATCGTGGCCGGCGACGCGATCACCGGCTCCGCACGGACGAAGGGCGGCGACCTCGCGTACAAGCGCACGTACACGGACGGCAGTCTGTACGCGGCGGTGACGGGCTACAGCTCCCAGGTCTACGGGGCGACCCAGCTGGAGGGCATCTACCGGAGCCTGCTCGACGGCACGGACAACCAGCTGAAGAACCCTCTGGACACCCTCACGGACAAGCGCGCCGCCCCGGGTGACGTCGTCACGACGATCGACCCGGACGTGCAGAAGGCCGCGTACGAGGCCCTCGGCGACAAGAAGGGCGCGGCGGTCGCGATCGACCCCGAGACCGGCCGGATCCTCGCGGCCGTCTCCACGCCGTCGTACGACCCCGGCCTGCTCAGCACCGGGAACGACAGCGTCTGGAAGAAGCTGACCCGGTCCTCCGGCAAGCCGATGACGAACCGGGCGCTGCGCCAGCCGCTGCCGCCCGGTTCGACCTTCAAGCTGGTCGTGGCGGCCGCCGCGCTGGAGGACGGCCTGTACGCGGACGTGGACACGCGGACGGACAGCCCGAACCCGTACACGCTGCCGGGCACGACCCGGGTCCTGGCGAACGAGAACGCCTCCGCCCCCTGTGAGAACGCCTCGATCCGGGTCGCCCTCCAGTACTCCTGCAACAACGTCTTCGCGAGGATGGCCGTCGCTCTGGGCCAGGACAAGGTCCGGGCGATGGCGGAGAGGTTCGGCTTCGACGACGAGACGCAGGACGTGCCGGTGCGCGCGTACCCGAGCGGGTATCCGAAGGACATGGACCCGGCGCAGACGGCACTGACGGGCATCGGCCAGTTCGACGTGACGGCGACCCCCCTCCAGATGGCCATGGTCTCGGCGGCCGTCGCCAACGACGGCAAGCTGGTCTCGCCGCACATGGTGGCGCGGACCAGCGACGCCGACGGCAACGTGCTGAAGGACTACGACGGCAGCACGGAGACCCGAAGGATCGTCAGCTCCGCCACGGCCGGGCAGCTGCGGTCAGCGATGCGCACGGTCGTCGAGGACGGCACGGGCACGAACGCGCGGATCGACGGCGCCACCGTGGGCGGCAAGACCGGTACGGCCCAGCACGGCGAGAACAACAGCAAGACGCCGTACGCCTGGTTCACGTCGTACGCGAAGTCGGACTCCAACGGCAAGGAGGTCGCCGTGGCGGTCCTGGTCGAGCAGTCCGACGCGGCCCGCTCGGAGGTCAGCGGCAACGGCCTGGCCGCCCCGGTCGCGAGGGCCGCGATGCGGGCGGCCCTGGAGGACTGAACCGGCGGCGCACCGACGAAGGGCCGCCCCCGCTCCCGGGGGCGGCCCTTCGTCGCGCTTGCTCTCC
Source organism: Streptomyces sp. NPDC005551 (assembly GCF_042871785.1). NCBI lineage: Bacteria > Bacillati > Actinomycetota > Actinomycetes > Kitasatosporales > Streptomycetaceae > Streptomyces > Streptomyces sp. NPDC005551. The sequence continues at coordinate 102,710 of NZ_JBIAJE010000015.1, forward strand.
TCACGGACACCCGCCGCAGCGTTCCCGTGTCGCACCGCGTGCGGGCTTCTCCCGTGTCACGTCATCGAGTTCGGCCTGCCATACGCTGTTCGAAGACTCGTACGAAACGCTGGTACGCTCTCGGATCTCGCCCCGGCGGACCATCGGTCGGCGCCGGGGTCGAACGGGAGCCGTAAACGCACGCACCCGCACCGGTTGCCGAGAAGCCGCGAGGAGAGGTCGCCCGTGGGCACTGTCGTCGACGACGCCGCCTCCGTGGAGTTCCACGCCTTCTTCGAGCGGCACTACGCGGAACTGGCCCGCCTGGCGCACCTGTTGACGGGTGAGGCGGACGCGGCCGACGATCTCGCCGCGGACGCGCTGCTCGCGCTGTGGCACCGCTGGGACCGGGTCCGCGCGGCGGACCGTCCGGTGGCGTACGCGCGGGGTGTGGTCGCCAACCTGGCCCGTAGCCGCATCCGCAGCGCGGTGCGCGAGCGCCGGCGGGTCACCCTGTTCTGGGCGCAGCGCGAGGACAGGGTCGAGAACCCCGACGTACCGGGTGTGGTGGACGTCCAGGAGGCGCTGCGCCGGCTGCCGTTCCGCAAGCGCGCCTGTGTGGTGCTGCGGCACGCCTTCGACCTGTCGGAAAAGGACACGGCGCTCGCACTCGGGGTCTCGGTCGGTACGGTGAAGAGCCAGACCTCCAAGGGCATGGCCGAACTGCAGCGGCTTCTCGGCACGCAGGAGGCGCCGCAGCGCGTGCACGCGGCGGTGCTGCGGACGGGCGGAGCCGGAGGAAGGGACCGATGAGGGAGGCGCAGGACGTGCACGACGAGCTGCGCAGCGGGCTGCGGGAGGCGGCCGCGGCGCACGAGCCCGACCGTGCGCGCATCCTGGCCCGCGTCGAGCGCGGGATGGCGGGGGCCGGCGAGCGGCCCTCCCGTGCGGCCCGCCCCCCGGTGCTCGGCTGGACCCGGGTCGTCGGGGCGACCGCCGCGGTCGCCGGGGTCCTCGCGGTGGGCGGGTACGCGGTCGCCTCGGCCGTGCGGGACGAGAGTCCCGCCCAGCGCGCCGCCGCGGTCTCGCCGGTCCCCGATCCCTCCCCGGGTGCGACGAGCCGGGCACCACTGCCGCCGGACCCCGCGCACGGCTCCGGTCCCCCGGAACAGTCGCGGAAGCCGCACACGCCCGCGTCCCGCCCCCCGTCGCCCGGGAAGTCCGCGTCGGCGACGCCGCGCCCGCCCGCGGCGGGCGTCGAGGACGGCCCGCTGTGGTCGGACGGCTCGGTCGACCCGCACAGCAACGACTTCTGGGCGCAGAGCGACGTGACCCTCAAGACCGGTGAGCGACTCACCTCGCTCACCGTCGAGTTGAGGATCGCGCAGACGGGCGGGGTGACCTCGGCCGGTGCCTGGCGTTCGCTGCCCGAGGCCGACTTCACGCTGACGGTGACCGAGCGCGGGGGCTTCCTCGTCTACACGTGGGTGCTGAAGTCCGGCCGCAGCGTGCCGCCCGGCGAGTGGGTGTTCGCGGGCCAGTACGACCATGCCCGCGGCGGCCGGGACGCGAAGGACGACAGCTACGCGGCGACCGCCGGGACCGCGGACGGGACGCTGCGCGTGGCGGGCGACTTCGCGCGCCGGAACGCCGACGACGACTCCTGAGGGCGACGCCTGGAGTGGACGTCCGCGCGCCCTGCGGAGAAGCCGTGCGAAAAAAGATCGGCGGACGCGGCAACCCTTTCCCGGCGGGCGGCGACCAGGAGACGTAAAGATCTCCTCCCACCCCAAGGAACACCGTTCATGACTGCACGAGTTGAACAGCGCGTACGCCACCGTCGCAGGGTCACCAGGCGGCGCGCGGTCGTCGGCGGCGCGGCCGCGCTGGGCCTCACCGGCGCGGCGATCGTCACGGCCTCGATGCTGGGTACCGCCGGCGCGGCGACCCCCTGGCCGGACGCGAAGGGCAGCAAGGCCGTGCCGAAGACGATCGAGGTCTCGGGCACGTACGACGGCAAGCTGCAGAAGTTCTACGGCAGCGGCGACCTCGGCGACGGCGGTCAGGGCGAGGGCCAGGCCCCCATCTTCGAACTGGCGGACGGCGCGGTCCTGAAGAACGTCGTCATCGGCACCCCGGGCGCGGACGGCGTGCACTGCACGGGCAGCTGCACCCTGCAGAACGTGTGGTGGCTGGACGTCGGCGAGGACGCGGCGAGCTTCAAGGGCAAGTCGTCGTCCGCCACGTACACCGTGACCGGCGGCGGCGCGAAGTCCGCCTCGGACAAGGTGTTCCAGTTCAACGGCGCCGGCAAGCTGACCGTGACCGGCTTCCGGGTCGAGAACTTCGGCAAGCTGGTCCGCTCGTGCGGCAACTGCTCCAAGCAGTACAAGCGCACGATCGTCGTCAACGACGTCGACGTGACCGCGCCGGGCAAGACCCTGGTCGGCATCAACTCCAACTACGGGGACACCGCGACGCTCACCAAGGTGCGCATCCACGGTGACAGCGGCAAGAAGATCAAGCCGTGTGTCCGCTTCCAGGGCAACAACACCGGCAAGGAGCCCAAGCAGCTCGGCAGCGGCCCCGACGGCACTTACTGCAAGTACCAGGCGTCCGACGTCAGTTACGACTGACGTCCGCCCGCTTCCCCGAGACCCGTCGGCCGGGCCCCCCTCGGCCGGCCGGAGGCACGCCTCCGCCGGTGACGACCGGCGGGGGCGTCCGCCTTCCCGGGTCCGCGCGGTGGCCCCGGCCGTCGCCGGCCAGGCACCGGCGACCGAAGACCGCGTTGGCGAGGGCCGGTCAGCAGCGTGCGTCGGGACTCCAGTCACCGAGATGGGCCGCACGCGTGTGCGACGCGGCTTCCGTGTCCGTGAGTTGGGGCCGGTTCTCCGGGACGGGTGCCGCGGCGCCCGGGCCCGTGTTGCGGTACTCGGCGAAGCGCTGGTTCTGCCAGGGGTGGCCGGCGGACATGTTCGCGTAGGGCGCGGCCGCGTCGATGCCGGCGCCGATGCGGGTGTCGCGGACGGTCAGCATCGGGCGGGCGGTGGGGTCCGAGCTGGGCACCCAGGGGCGGGCCAGTTTGTAGTACGCGTCCGGCGCCGCGCTCGTGATCCGGCTGCGGGTGACCAGGTAGCCGCGCGGGTTGGCGGCCGCGGTGGACGGGGCGAAGACGAAGCCGTAGGGGGCCGTGGCCAGGTCCGCGCGGTTCAGGGTGTGGAAGTGGCAGTGCTCGTACACCGCCGTGGCCCGGCCGAAGACGAAGTCCACGTCGCCCTCGACGTAGCAGTGGGCGTAGTACTGGCGGGCGAAGGTGCCGAGTGCCATCGAGTCGGCGTACAGCGTGTCCTGGTGACCGAGGAAGCGGCAGTGATGGAAGGCGGAGCGGTCGCCCTGCACCTTGATCGCGACGGCCTGGGTGCCGGTGATCTCCGGGTGGCCGGCGCGCAGCCAGTCGTTGGCGAAGGTGATCCAGCGGGCGGTGAAGCCGTCGGCCTGCACGGTGGTGGTGGCGGACCCGCTGGTGCCGTAGGTGCCACCGCCGGGCTTCGGGGTGCCGTTGGCGTTGTCGTACACGACGACGACGTCGCGCGGGTTCTCGGAGGCGCCGATCCAGGTCATGCCGGTGCGGGCGGCGTCGACGGCGACCGTCTCGCGGTAGGTGCCGGGGGCGATGACGAGCGTGGTGCCGCTCCCCGGCGCGGCGGTCACGGCGGCCTGGACGGTGGTGAAGTCGCCGGCGCCGGACGCGTCCACGTACAGGGTCCGCGCGGTGAGGCGGGCGGCGGGTGAGCCGTACCGTCCGAAGGGGCGCCGGGTGGCGGCCCCTGCGGGGGTGCCGACGCCGAGTGCGAGAGCGGCCCCGGCGCCGGCGGCGAGGAAGGTCCGGCGGCTGGGGGCGGTGCGTGGGTGGTGCGAGAGCATGGCGATGCTCCTTCGCTGTGCGGCTCGGGGGTGTGCGGCGGATGCCGGAGGCGAGGTGGCGGCTGTGATGGCGGCGGGGAGGCCGGCCGGAGCGGCACGCCCCGGGGTGCGGGGGTGTGCGGAGCCGCTCCGGCCGGCCGGCCGGGGGTGCGCGGGTCAGCAGATCCTTCCGGCGCCCGCGCGGTGGCCGACGATGCCCGGCACCGCCTTCGGCGAGTCGACCCTGGTCCGCAGGGTCGGCGTCCAGCCGGCCCCCGACTGGAGGGTCTCCGCCGGGATCTCCGCGTTGTGCACGGCGATCAGGTCGACGGGCACGCCGTTGACGTGGTTGCCGACGGCGGTGACCGGGGCCTCCTTCCACTTCTTCAGGATCCTGGCGGCGCTGATGCCGGCCGGCAGGGTGAACGCGTTCTTCTCGGCGACGAGCTGGGACTCCATTCCGATACCGAAGCTGTAGGCGTACGACGCGTCGGCGACGTAGTGGTTGTTGTACGCGTCGACCTGCCCGAAGCGGACGCGCGGGGCGCGCTCGACGAGTCCGGAGAACAGGTTGTGGTGCAGGGTGACCTTGAGGTGCCCCCGGTCGACGGCGGCGGTGGCCGCGCTGTCGCTGTTGCCGATCATCAGGGTCTTGTCGTGCTCGGTGAACACGTTCCAGGAGGCCGTGACGTAGTCGGCGCCCTTCACGATGTCGAGTTCGCCGTCGTGCTGCTGGTAGATCATGCCGAAGTACTTCGGCAGCGAACTGTCGGGGTGGGCGCCGTCGGTGAACGTGTTGTGGTCCAGCCAGACGTGCGTGGAGCCGTACACCACCGCGCTGTCGTACTCGGAGTTCCAGTTGCCCGTGTCGCCATCGGTCGGGTCCCACTGCGGGAAGCAGTCGAGGGGGCTCTCGACGGTGAGGTTGCGGACGATGACGTTGTCGACGCCCGTGATCTGCAGGCTCGCCCCCTTCAGTCCGGCGTTCCTCCCCAGGCCGATGATGGTGGTGTTGGCCGGGACGGCGACCTTGATCGCTCGGGCCTGGTTGTCGGCGGAGATCCGGCGCAGGCCCTCCGGGCTGTCGGCGGGCTCGCCGTCCAGATTCGTGTCCAGGCCCCAGTTCTGCGGGGAGTACTTCTCCAGGTAGGCGTCGAAGTCGTAGCCGTCGGCCGCGAAGGAGGAGCAGCCGTCGGCGTTGGCGTCGATCGTGCCCCGGACCTTGATGATCCTCGGTGCGGTGCCGCCCTCCTTCAGCGCGGTCCTGAACTCGTCCCAGGTGGCGACGGTCCGTACGTGTGCGGCGTCGGCGCGGGCCCCGCCGGTGGTGCCCGTACCGGCGGAGCCCCAGCCGTCGCCGGCGGGGAGGGTCTGGCGGCCGGGGTCGCGGCCCTGCGCCTGGGCGGGGGTGCCGGTGACGGCCAGCACCAGGGCGGTGCAGCCGGCCAGCGACGCGGCGACACGTTTGCCGCCTATGACACGTCCATGACACTTCTGTGTACTCATCGTGCGGCTCTCTCTCGGTCAGGCGGTGGGCCAGGTGATCCAGGACCCGGGAATCTCGTCGTCGAGCCGGCGCACGTCCCGGGGTGCGACGACCCGATGGCGCAGCAGCTCGCCCGCGACGAGGCGGGCCACGGCGATGGCGCCGGGCGGGTTGAAGTGGGTGTTGTCCTGCTCCGTCGCGGTCCAGTTGAAGTACGTCTTGGTCTCCTCGACACCCAGCCTCTGCCACAGGGCGATCGACAGGGCCTGGATGTCCAGCAGCGCGACGCCCTCCTCCGCGGCGAGGGAACGCATCGCCGCCGGGTAGTCGCCGTGGGTCGGCAGGGCGTTGCCGGCCGTGTCGAACTTCCTGCGCTCGACGGAGGTGGCGAGCACCGGCCGCGCGCCGCGGGCCCGCGCCCCGTCGAGATACTGCCGCAGACAGTCCTGGTACGTGGTCCAGGGCTCGGTGTAGCGGGTGGGGTCGGCGCTCTTCTCGTCGTTGTGGCCGAACTGGACGAGCAGCAGGTCCCCGGGCCGGATGGCGGCGAGGACGGCGTCGAGCCGGCCCTCGTCGATGAAGCTCTTCGAACTGCGGCCGTTCACGGCGTGGTTGGCGACGTCGAGGTCCTTGTGCAGGAAGAACGGCAGCGCCATGCCCCAGCCGGTCTCGGGCGCCGCGTCGGCGTACTTCTGGGCGGCCGTGGAGTCGCCGGCGATGTGGAGGGTGCGCTTGCGCCGGGATCCCGGCGACGAAGGGGCCGCTGACGCGGGGGCCGCCGCGGCGGCGGCGAGCGGGACGGCGGCGAGGGCCGCCGCGGTGGCCTGTCGGCGGGTGAGGGACACGTCGGGGTGCCTCGCTTTCGGCTCTTTCCAGGAGGAGTTCCGGGCTGGTCTTTCCAGGAGGAGTTCCGGGCTGGAGGAAGTGAGGGGCGGGGCCGGCGGCGGCGTGTGGACCGCCGCCGGCCCCCGCATCCGGGGAGCGGTGCTGCTACTTCTTCTGCTGCTTCCACTCCGCCTGGGCCTTGTTGAGCTGGTCGGCCAGGGTGTTCAGGAACTCCTTGGCCGACATCTTGCCGAGCAGGACCTTCTGGAAGTTCGGCTCGTTGTCGGTCTTGGAGATGGTGTTCCAGTCCGGCAGGTAGTACGGCAGCTGCACGATCTTGGTGCTGCCGCTGTTCAGTGCCTCGGCCGCGAGCTTGGTCGGCTCGGCCTTCTGGATCCACGCGTCCTTGGCGGCCTCGGTGTTCGAGGGGATGGCGCCCGCCGACTCGTTCCACTTGCTGTTGGACTCGTGCGCGGCGGCGAACTCGATGAAGCGCCAGGCGGCCGACTTGTTCTTGCTGGACTTGAACAGGGCGAGTCCGTCGACGGGGTTGGAGACCTGGACGCGGGTGCCGTCGTCCGTGGTCGGGTTGGGCAGCCCGCGGAACTTGCCGTCACCGAGCGCCTTCACGTGGTCCTGGTAGGAGCCCAGGTTGTGGCTCAGCATGCCGATCTTGCCGCTGTCCCACTGGGCGACCATCTTGGTGAAGTCGTTGTTGACGTCCGCGGAGGGGGTGTTCTTCTTGTAGAGCGCGGCGTACTTCTCCAGCGCGGCCACGTTCTTCGGGTCGTTGACCGTCGTCTTGTCGCCGTCCCAGAACTCGGTGATCCCGGTCTGGCCGTACATCGCGTCCAGGGCCTGGGCGATGGAACCGGCGCCGCCGCGGATGGTGTAGCCGAACTCGTTCTTGCCCTTGTCCGTGAGCTTGTCGGCCGCCTCGTAGAACTTGGACCAGGTGGTGGGCGCCTCGAGACCGGCCGCCTGGAACAGGTCGGTGCGGTAGTACAGCACACCGTTGCTGGCGGAGGTGGGGACGGTGAACAGCTTGTCCTGGCCGCCGGCGACCTTCACCGATTCGAGCATGCCCTGGTTCAGCTTGCCGTCGAGCGGGCTCTTCGCGAGACGGGAGTCGAGCGGTTCGAGGGCGTTCTGCGCGGCGACCCCGGCGAGCATCGCGGCGCCGACCCCGCCGACGTCCGGCAGGCCGCCGCCCTGGATGGCGGTGTCGTACTTGGACTGGACGCTCTCGGCAGGGATCCCGACGTAGTTGACCTTGATGTCGGGGTACTTCTTCTCGAAGTCGTCGATGATGTCCATCCAGATGTCACGGCGGACGGCCGTGTTGTTGTCCCAGAAGGTGACCTCGCCCTTGCCCGAGCCCTCGTCGCCCTTGTCGCCGCCGGCACCGCTGCCGTCGTCGCCGCAGGCGGTGGCGGTCAGGGCGAGCACGGCGCTCGCGGCGACGGCCGCGGCGGCGCGGTACCCGCCTCGGCTGTTTCTCCGGATGCTGATCTTCATGGTCGGCTCTCTTCGTCTGGATCCAACGGGGTGGTGGGGGTCTGCGGGTGGCGCCACGGACGCGCGGTCCGCGGGCCCGGGCGGCGCCGCGCGGTCCGCGGGCCCGGCCCGGGACTCGGCGTCGACGGGTGTGGTGCGGCCTCAGCGCCGGACATGGGGTGCCCAGCCGTCGTCGCCCGCCAGGTAGGCGGTGACCGTGCGGGTGGCCGCCTCGGCGTCCGACAGCTGCGGCCGGTCGGCGGTCACGGTCGCGCCGGGGCCGTAGGTGCGGTACTCGGCGAAGCGGGCGTCCTTCCAGGAGAAGCCGCTCATGTCGGTCCACGGCGAGGACTTGACCGCGGCCGGCAGTTCGGTGTCCCGGATCAGCACCTGGGCGACGGCGGCCGGTTCGCCGCCGGGGTGCCAGGGCCGGCCGAGGTGGAAGGAGCCCGCGGGCGCGTCGCTCACGATCCTCGACCGGGTGATCAGGAACCCGTACGGGTTGCCCTGCCACGTCGAAGCGGCGGTGATGTAACCGTTGTTGGTGGCGGAGCCGCGGCTGAGCGCCCTGATGACGGAGCGTTCGACGACGGTGGTCGCGCGTCCGTAGAGGAAGTCGACGTCGCCCTCGACGTAGGAGTCGCGGACGTAGACCCGGCTGATCACGTCCAGCTTGGGGCTGTCGGTCATCAGGGTGTCCTGGTTGCCGAGGAAGGCGGTGTTCTCGAAGACGATCCGGTCGCCCGTCGTCTTCATCGCGAGGGCCTGCTCGGCGCCGTACTCGTACGCGGCCTCGTCGAAGTCGTTGCTGAAGGTGAGGTTCCGCGCGGTGACGTCGTTCGCGGCGATGCGCACGGTGGCGCTTCCCGTGGAGCCGCCGAACTGGGCCGGGGTGTCGTGGACGATGACGGTGTCGGAGCGGCTCCGCCCGGTGCCCTGGAGCACGATCCGCGGCTTGGCGGCCGGGACGACGACCTTCGCCCGGTACGTGCCGGGGGCGATCGCGACGGTGACCGGGCTGTCGTTGCCGTCGGGCACCGCGTCCACGGCGGCCTGCACCGTCGGGTAGTCGGCGGGGACGTGCAGCACGGTCCCGATCCGCTCCTGGGGCCCGGAGAACCGCCGCAGCAGCGCGGGCACCGCGCGGGCCGGGTCCAGCCGGTAGTCGTAGAAGTCGCGCGGGTCGAAGGCGGTCCCCCACGCGTCACGGCGGCCGGTGGTGTTCCTCAGGACCGAGCCCCGCTGCACCAACTCGGCGGTGGCGTCGGCCTGGTAGGGGTGCTGGACGCCGTCGTAGTAGCTGTTCTCGATGACCATCCGGGTGCGGCCGCGCGACCAGTTGCCGTACGTCCACACGGGGTCGCTGTCCTCGGTCTGCGCCGAGAGGTAGTTGTTGTACAGGTGCGCGTAGGCGCAGTTGTCGGCGGAGGGGTTGCGCTGCTTCGTGCCGGTGAACCAGTTGTGGTCGACGGTGATCTGCGTCTTGACGTTCTCGGTCCAGCCGATGCCGAACGCCTTGTTGTGGTGGTCGAAGCGGTTGTAGGAAACGGTGACGTACTGGCTGTCCTTGCGGATGTCGAGCAGTCCGTCGCCCATGTGCGTGAACCGGTTGTGGTCGATCCACACGTGGTCGACGGAGTCCATCTGGATCGCGTCGAAGTCCTGCGTCTTGCCGTCCCAGTCGCCCTCGACGTACGAGTCCCGGATCGTCAGGTTGCGGATGATCACGTTGTGCGTGCCGGGCCCGAGGTGCAGTTCGCCGTGCACGATCTCGCCGGTGTCGCCGACGCCGATGAGCGTCTTGTCCGAGGCCACGACGATGTCCGAACCGAAGGGCTCGACGGCGATCGCGCCCCGGACCCGGATGACGTACGGCTCCTCGGCGGCCGCGTACCGGGCCAGCGCGTCCCGGTCGGTGACCGTGACCACCCTGCCGCCCGCGCCGCCGGTGGTGCCGCCGTCGAGGGAGGCGAAACCGTGGGCACGGTCGGTCCAGCGGTCCGCCGTCCCCGCCCCGGCCGCCACGACGTCCTGGACGCCGGGAGCGGGCGCGGCCTCGGCCGGGGTGAGGGCCCCGAGCGCCAGCCAGGCCACGAGGGCGGCGGCGACGGCCGGGGTGCTGCGCGGCCCCGGCCTCGGCAAGCGCTTGCTACGGAGGTGCGTCATTGCGGCTCCCAACAGGCGTACGGCGGAAAGGAGTCGACCCTCAGGGGGTCGCGGTGATGCGGAAGTGCGTGAACGTGGCCGTGCCGGCGTGGCCCGCGCCGGCGGGCGCGACCGCGAACAGCCCGAGCAGGGCGCCGACCCAGCGCCAGGGGGTGGCGGCGAAGACCTGGCCCGACGGCTGTGGGCCGTCTCCGACGTCGTAGGAGAAGCGGCAGCGCGCTCCCGGGCCGATCTCGATCAGCAGCCGCGCCCGTCCCCTGGGGGCGAGCCGCGGATGCGCGGCGTCCCGCTCCCGCTCGGCGACCGACTCGGCGAACCGGTGCACGAGGTGGACCGATCCGTCGGCGCCCCGCTGGAGCCCGATCCAGCTGAACGCGTCCCCGAGGACGGCGAACCCGGCCCGCGCGCCCGCCTCCTCGCCCGCCAGGGCGAGTTCGACCTCGGCCGTGGCGGCGATCCCGGGCAGCCGCTGCGTGAGGACGTTCGGCAGCTTGCGCAGGTCGTGCGCGTCCGCCGTCCGTACGCAGGTCAGCCGCAGCCCGTCCGCGGAGTGCTGGGTGGCCCAGCCCTGCCGCGGGTTGGCGGTCCACTGCCACTGGCGCCCGAACCGCCCGCCGGGGAAGTCGTCGTCGGTGGCCGGCGCGGACGGCGGCTGCCGCGGCAGGTCCGGCTTGCGGTGCACGGCGACGGGAGCGCCGCCGTCACCGAGCACCGGCCACCCGGGCCCGGACCCCGAGCCCGGAGTCCCGCCGGACCCCACACCGGGGCTACCGCCGGACCCCGAGCCCGAACCCCCGCCGGACCCCGTGCCGGGGCCCCCGCCCGACCCCATGCCGGTCCCCACGCCGGGGCTACCGCCGGTCTCCGTGCCGTCGGGGGCGGGAGCGGTCTCCCAGCGCATCGGCTGGAGGTGGACGACCCGCCCGTAGGGGCCGCGTGCCTGGAAGTGCATGAACCAGTCCTCGCCGGACGCGGTGCGCACCCAGCCCCCCTGATGCGGGCCGTTGACCTCCGTGTCCCCCTGCTCCAGCACGATCCGCTCCTCGTAGGGGCCGAAGAAGCCGCGGGAGCGGAGGACGCCCTGCCAGCCGGTCTCCACTCCCCCGGCGGGCGCGAAGATCCAGAACCAGCCGTCGTGCCGGTACAGCTTGGGCCCTTCGAGGGTGAACCAGCCGGGGATCCGGTCGGCGTCGACGATCACCTTGCCCTCGTCGAGCAGCCCGGTGCCGTCGGGCCGCATCCGGTGGCCGGTGAGCCGGTTCTTGACGCCGGAGCGCGACTTGGCCCAGGCGTGGACGAGGTAGGCCTCGCCGGTCTCCTCGTCCCACAGCGGGCAGGCGTCGATGAGCCCCTTGCCCTCCTTGACCAGGTGCGGGCGGGTCCAGGGCCCGCGGATGCCCGGGGCGTTGACCTGGAAGACGCCGTGGTCGGGATCGCCCCAGAAGATCCAGAACCGTTCGTCGTGATGGCGCAGGGAGGGTGCCCACACCCCGCGGTCGTGCCGGGGCACGGCGAACTCCGCCTCGGGCTCGAGGCGTTCGAGTGCGTGGCCGACGAGCGTCCAGTTGACCAGGTCGCGGGAGTGCAGCAGGGGCAGGCCCGGGACGCGGCCGAAGCTGGACGCGGTCAGGTAGAAGTCGTCGCCGACACGGATCACGTCCGGGTCGGACCAGTCGGCGTCGAGGACGGGATTGCGGTAGGTCCCGTCACCGAGGTCCGCGCTGAAGGCGCTGTTCACGTGCCCACCGCCTTGCGCACCAGGGCCGCGGCCCCGTCCCGGTCCAGCCGGCCGTCGGCGACCACGGTGACGATCCGCCGGACGGCCGTCTCGCCGGCCCCGAGGGGCAGCCGGCCGTCGTGGGCCAGGGAGGAACCGACGCCCGGGTACTCGACGGCACGCACGAACCACGGGTCACGGCGGGTCTCCCTGGTGGCACCGGCGAAGACGAGGGTCCAGGAACTGCCGGCGAGGGCGAGCCAGTCGGCGCGGGAGCCGTGGACCGACTCCTCGCCCTCGGCGCCGGCGGTGAACACGTGCGGCGCCCGTGCCTCCTTGCGGGCCCGCCAGAAGAAGCCGCCGTAGGCCGCGCCGGGGCGCCCGTTGGTGGCGGGGCTGCCGATGGACAGCGCCCGCCCGGTCGTGTTGGTGAGGGAGAACGTGAAGTCCAGCGCCCAGGCGCTGTCGCTCAGCCCGGTGGCGGCGACCGTACGGCGTTCGTGCAGCAGCTCGGCGCCCGCGGCGACCCAGCGCAGTTCCTCGACGAAGCCGTCGGGATCGCGCAGCTGGAAGCCGGCGTGCCGCTGGGCGCCGTGGTTGTCCAGTTCGGTGGGGCCCCGGTCGCGCACATAGGTGCGTCCGCCCCAGAAGTTGTACCCCTCGACGTCGGGAACGGCGACACCGACGCCGAGGTGGTGTGCGTGGTCGGCGGGGCCGAGCTCGGTGACCGCGGTGCCCGCCAGCGTGGTGACCGGGTGCAGGTAGGGGCGCGGCGAGAGCCGGGCCGGCAGCTCGGGCCGGGTGATGTACCGGCCGACCGGGCGGCCCGCGACGCGCAGCACCGGCGAGTCGTTGTTCATCGGCTGCTCACCTCGTTCGGCGGCGCCCAGGGGGCGCCCAGTTCGGAGTAGAGGGCGAGGGAGTCGGCGGCGTCCGCCACGAGGGCGTCGATGCCGCGGACCACCCGGCGGTTCTCCCCGGGGACCGTCTCCCAGGCGTCCTTTGGCAGGGCGACCGGGTCCGGGGCCCGCCGGACCGCCTCGACGACCTTCATGAACGCGCCGGTCGACTCCGGTGTGACCAGCAGCCCGGTGCCGTCCGTCAGATGCGCGACCAGGTTCTCCAGCAGGTCCGTCCTGCCGTACTGGATCTCCTCCGGGCCGCGTCCGGACCGCTGTACGAGCACCCGGTCCTGCTTGTACCAGAAGGTGATCCGGCCGCTGCCGCCGTGCACCACGACGTACGGCTCGCCGGGGTGCTCGGCGCACAGCGTGACGGCGACGGTGATCCGGCCGCCGTCCCGCGTCGTCACGCGGACGCAGGAGGTGTCGTCGGACTCGATGTCGTTGGCCCGCAGCAGCTCGGTCTCGATTCCGGCGACGTCCTCGGCGCGCGTGCTGCCGTCGAGCGCGAGCGCGGTGGCGACGGCGTGCGCGAGAGGGTTGGTGAGCACGCCGTCGACGACGTCGGTGCCGTTCATGCGGCGTCTGCCCGCCCAGGGCGCCCGCCGGTAGTAGGCCTCGTCCCGCGCCCACGCCCCGGCCGCCCCGATTCCGGCCACCGGGCCGATGGCGCCCTCGGCGATCAGCTCGCGGACGGCGGGGACGGCGAGGGAGCCGAGGGACTGGAAGCCGATCTGACAGGCGACGCCCGCCGCGGCGATCCCGTCGGCCATCCGGCGGAACTCGGCGTACGACGGTGCGGGCGGCTTCTCCAGGAGCAGGTGCACGCCCCGTTCCGCCGCCGTCAGCGCCAGGTCGGCGTGGGTGGGGATGGGGGTGCAGATCACGGCGACCGCGGCACGGGTGGAGTCGAGAAGGGCACCGAAGTCGGCGGACTGCTCGGGGAGTCGCCCCTCGCCGGTGAAGCCGTCCAGTTCCTCCTCGGTGAGCGGGGCCAGCTCGCAGACACCCGCCAGCCGCACGAGGCCGAGGTCCTGGAGCCGGCGGATGTTCCGCAGGTGCCAGCGGCCGTGTCCGCGGGCTCCGGCGAGGACGACGGGCAGCGGCATGGCGTACTCACGTGCGGTCATCGGATCCTCCCCGCGCCGCGTTCCACGTCGCGGTCGGCCCGCCGGGCGCTGTCGACCGGTCCGTGCAGCGCGGGGGTCCAGCCGACGTCGGCGGTGAGGTCCCGCTCGCTGCCGGAGTCGTAGGCGTTGTGGATGGCCGGCAGGGCTCCGGCCGCCGTCAGGTGCAGTACGCGCCTCATCCCTTCACCGCCCCCGCGCTGAAGCCGGTGATCAGCCACTTCTGGATGAACGCGAACACGATGACCACGGGTACGGCGGCGATGATGCCGCCCGCGGCGAGCGCCCCCAGGTCGACGCTGTCCGAGCTCATCAGGGTGTTGAGGCCGACGGGGAGGGTCTGCTTGTCCTGGTTGCTGAGGAACATCAGGGCGAACAGGAAGTGGTTCCAGGCGTGCACGAACGCGAAGGAACCGACGGCGATCAGGCCCGGCCGCAGCAGCGGCAGGACGATGATCCGGAAAGCGCTGAAACGGTTGCAGCCGTCGACCCAGGCGGCCTCTTCGAGCGAGTACGGCACGTTCCTGATGAACCCGCTGATGAGGATCATCGACAGCGGCAGCTGGAACACCGTCTCGGCGAGGACGACGCTGGCGATCGAGTTGATCATCTGCAGCTTGGCGAAGATCTGGAAGAGCGGCACCAGCAGCAGGGCGCCGGGCACGAACTGCGAGCAGAGCAGCGCCAGCATGAAGGCGCGCTTGACCTTGAAGTCGAAGCGGGCGAGCGCGTAGCCGCCGGCCAGCGCGACGACCGTGGTCATCACGAGGGTGGTGACGGCGATGAGGACGCTGTTCTGGAAGTAGGTCCCGAAGCTTCGCTCGGTCCACACCTTGTCGAAGTGCTCGAAGGTCATCGGCCACGGCACCAGCGAGGTGGAGCCGGCGGGGCGCAGCGCGAAGAGCAGGATCCAGTAGAAGGGGATCAGGGTGAAGAGCAGGTAGAGCCCGAGGGGGAGGTAGATGTGCCAGCGGGGGACCTCGTCCCAGGCGCGGCGGGTGCCGCGCGGGCGCGGGCCGGGCTCCTCGGCGACCGGCGCGGGTACGGCCGGGGCGAGGGTCTCGACGTCCTTGGTGATCACTTGTCTCCGCCTCCGAACTTGCTCAGCCGCAGATAGACGATCGAGCAGAACAGCAGAATCACGAACGCGACCGTGGTCAGGGCCGACGCGTAGCCGAAGTTGTGGGCGTCGACGCTGGTGTTGGCGATGTAGAGCGGGAGCGTGGTCGTCTCGCCCGCGGGCCCGCCGCCGGTCAGGGTGTAGAGGAGGTCGACGTTGTTGAACTCCCACACCGCGCGCAGCAGTGTGGACAGGACGATGGCGTCCTTGATGTGGGGCAGTGTGATGTGCAGGAACTGCTGGAAGCGGCTCGCGCCGTCGACCTCGGCGGCCTCGTACAGGTCCTTGGAGACGGACTGGAGGTCGGCGAGGATGAGGATGGCGAAGAAGGGGACGCCGCGCCACAGGTCGGCGACCACGGCGGCCGGGAAGACGGTGGCCGTGTCGGACAGCCAGCTGGTGCCGTACTCGCCGATGCCCACGTCGGCGAGGTAACGGGTGATGCCCGTCTGGGAGTTGTAGAGCAGCACCCAGATCGCGGAGGTCAGCACTCCGGAGACGGCCCACGGCGAGAACACCAGGGCCCGGCCGATCGCCCGCCCCACGAAGGTCTGGTTGACGATCAGGGCGAGGGCGAGCCCGAACAGCAGCTGGAGTCCCACCTCGACGACGACCCACTTGGCGCTGAAGGTCAGCGTGTCCCAGAACTGGGGGTCGTCGGTGAAGGCGTGGACGAAGTTGTCGAAGCCCGCGAAGCCGTTGCGCCACGGTTTGGTGGGGTTGTAGTGCTGCAGGCTGTAGTAGAAGACGCTGATGACCGGGTAGGCGATGAAGCCCAGCATCAGCAGACCCGCCGGGGCGATCAGCAGGTACGGCAGTTTGCGCGGCGTCGACGAGCCACGGCGCCGCCGGGGTGGCGCGGGCTGTTTCGCCACGGCTGCGGCTTGGGCCATGACTGTTCTCCGATCTCGGGGTGTGCGGGTGGCGCGGAACGCACTGCCCGTAGGAAGCGCTTTCTCGTACGGTGTGCGGGAGCCCGGCCGCCCGGTGCGGGGCGGTCGTGTCGCGGTCAGCCCGCGTACGGGTCCGGTACCTTGCCCGGCCTGGCCAGGAAGGCGAAGTCGCAGCCGGTGTCGGCCTGCGTGATCTGTTCGCCGTAGAGGGCGCCGTAGCCCCGCTCGTACCGCTCGGGCGGTGGTGTCCACGCGGTCCGCCGTCGCTCCAGTTCGGCGTCGTCCACGTCGAGTCGGAGCGAGCGGGCCTCGACGTCGAGGGTGATGCTGTCGCCGGTGCGCACCAGGGCGAGCGGTCCGCCGACGTACGACTCGGGCGCCACGTGCAGGACGCAGGTGCCGTAACTCGTGCCGCTCATGCGGGCGTCGGAGATCCGCACCATGTCCCGGACTCCCTGCTTCAGCAGGTGGTCGGGGATGGGCAGCATGCCGTACTCCGGCATGCCGGGGCCGCCCTTGGGGCCGGCGTTGCGCAGCACCAGCACGCTGTCGGCGGTGATGCCGAGGGCGGGGTCGTTGATGGTCCGCTGCATGGTCCGGTAGTCGTCGAAGACGACGGCGGGGCCGGTGTGCTTGAGCAGGTGGGGCTCGGCGGCGATGTGCTTGATGACGGCGCCGTCGGGGCAGAGGTTGCCGCGCAGGACGGCGACTCCGCCCTCGGCCGCGACCGGGTGGTGCCGGGGGCGGATGACGTCGTCGTCGTGAACGGAGGCGGTCGCGAGCTGCTCGCGCATGCTGTCGTGCGCCACCGTCGGCCGGTCCAGGTGCAGCAGGTCGGTGATCCGGGACAGGAAGCCGGGCAGTCCCCCGGCGAAGTGGAAGTCCTCCATCAGGTACGGGCCGCCGCCGGGCCGGACGTTGGCGAGCACCGGCACGGTCCGGGCGATGCGGTCGAAGTCGTCGAGGGTGAGCGTGACGCCGGCGCGTCCGGCCATGGCGATCAGATGGATCACGGCGTTGGTCGAGCCGCCCAGGCCGAGGACGGTCGTCACGGCGTCCGTGAAGGCGTCCGCGGTGAGGATGTCGGACAACGTGCGGCCCTGGTGGACGAGTTCGACGATCCTGAGCCCGGAGGCCGCGGCCATGCGGTCGTGTCCGGAGTCGACGGCGGGGATGCTGGACGCGCCGGGCACGGTGACGCCGAGCGCCTCGGCGGCGGCGGTGAGCGTGGACGCCGTGCCCATGGTCATGCAGTGACCTGGCGAGCGGGCGAGTCCGCTCTCCAGTTCGGCCAGCTCGCAGTCCCCGATGAGGCCGGCGCGCTTGTCGTCCCAGTACTTCCACATGTCGGTGCCGGAGCCGAGCACCTCGTTGCGCCAGTGGCCGGGCAGCATGGGCCCGGCGGGCACGAAGACGGCCGGCAGGTCGACGGAGGCCGCCCCCATCAGGAGTGCGGGGGTGGACTTGTCGCAGCCGCCCATCAGCACCGCGCCGTCCACCGGGTAGGACCGGAGCAGTTCCTCGGTCTCCATCGCGAGCAGGTTGCGATAGAGCATCGGGGTGGGCTTCTGGAAGGTCTCGCTCAGGGTGGAGACCGGGAATTCGAGCGGGAAGCCCCCGGCCTGCCAGACGCCCCGCTTCACCGCCTGCGCACGGTCGCGCAGGTGCACATGGCAGGGGTTGATGTCGGACCAGGTGTTCAGGATCGCGATGACCGGCTTGCCGAGGTGCTCCTCGGGGAGGTAGCCGAGCTGGCGGGTGCGGGCGCGGTGGCTGAAGGAACGGAGCCCGTCGGTGCCGTACCACTGGTGGCTTCTGAGGTCCTCCGGCCGCTTCATATGGACCACCCCGCGGCTATGGCGGCGACTTCCGACCGCTCGGTCTCGGGGAGCGGCTTGCTGGGCGCCCGGACGTCGCGGCGGCACAGGCCGAGCGAGGCGAGGGCCTCCTTGACGACGGTCACGTTGTTCGCGGAGCCGTTGGCGGCCCGCAGCTCCTCGAAGCGGCGGATCTGCTCCCAGACCTTCATCGCGGCCGGGTAGTCCCCCGACCGGAGCGCTTCGATCATGTTCAGCGAGACGGCGGGGGCGACGTTCACGAGCCCCGAGGTGAATCCCGTGGCGCCCGCGGAGAAGTACGAGGGCGCGTACGGCTCGGCGAGTCCGGCCACCCACACGAACCGTTCGAGGCCGGCGTCCCGGGCGAAGGCCGCGAAGCGTGCCGCGTCCGGGACGGCGTACTTGACACCGACGACGTTCGGGCAGGCGTCGGCGAGTTCGGCGAGCCGGGCGCCCGGGAGCAGCGGGTTGCGCAGGTACGGTACGACGCCGAGTTCGGGCACGGCCTCGGCGATGGCCCGGTGGTAGTCGACCCACCCGCCGTCGGACACGTACGGATGCACCGGCTGGTGGACCATCACCATCTGGGCGCCCAGCTCACGGGCGTGGCGCGCGGAGGCGACGGCGGTCGGCACGTCGTGGCCGACGCCCACCAGGACGACGGCGCGGTCCCCCGCCTCCTCGACGGTCAGTTCCGTGACGAGCTGCCGCTCCCCGGGGGTGAGGGCGTAGAACTCGCCGGTGTTGCCGTTCGGGGTGAGGGTGCGGACGCCGCCGTCGAGCAGCCGTCGCAGCAGCACCCGGTGGGTGTCGCGGTCGATCGTGCCGTCCTCGGCGTACGGGGTCACGGGGATCGCCACGACCTCGGCGAGCGCCGCCCGCTGGGTCTCGTACGTCGCTGTCATGCCTGACCGTCCTCTCCCTGGGCCTCCGGGAAGGCCCGTTGCACGAACGACTCGATGTGCGCGTGGAGGGCACCGGCCGCGCCGTCGGCGTCACCGTCCAGGGCGAGCCGCAGGATCTCGCGGTGCTCGGTCGCCTCGCGCTCCCAGGACGGGTCGGCGGCCCAGGCGACCGCGGAGACCAGGGCGGCCTGGTCCCGGACCTCGTCCAGCATCCGGCCGAGCAGCGGGTTGCCGCAGGACACGTACAGGGCGCGGTGGAACTCCCGGTTGGCGAGGGAGCGTTCGGCGGTGTCGGAGGCCTCGTCGGAACGGCCGAGGGCGTCGCGGGCCGCGTCCAGGGAGGCCCCGCGCCGCACCGCCCGCCGCAGCGCCTCCGGCTCCAGCAGCAGCCGCACGTCGTACACCTCGCGCGCCATGTCCGCGTCCACCATGCGCACCGTGACGCCCTTGTACTGGTTCATCACGACGAGCCCGGTGCCGGCGAGGGTCTTGAGCGCCTCGCGCACGGGGGTCTTCGACACCCCGAACTGTGCGGCGAGCTCGGTCTCGACCAGGGCCTGCCCCG
Organism: Streptomyces sp. NPDC005551; assembly: GCF_042871785.1. Classification (NCBI taxonomy): domain Bacteria; kingdom Bacillati; phylum Actinomycetota; class Actinomycetes; order Kitasatosporales; family Streptomycetaceae; genus Streptomyces; species Streptomyces sp. NPDC005551. The sequence goes on from NZ_JBIAJE010000015.1 coordinate 121,636, forward strand.
GGGTCAACTGCCCGGTCAGGATGCGGTGTTTGATGCCCTCCAGCACGTACTGCGTGCGGGACGGGATCGGTGTGGGCACAGAGGTCATGCGCGCCTCTCGGATCTCACATGCGGATCGCGTACATCTGATCTCGTGTATCGCGTCTCATATATGACGTACGAAGTACGACGCGTTGAAGCTAGAAGCGCGCCAGGGTTTCGTCAACGCTTCGGACAAAAGAAGTTCCGACAAAAACGGGTGGGGACGGATTCCAACGGCTGCCGAGGGGGCGCGCTCTGACCGAGTTCGTCGGCCGCGACCACCGCGGCGACCGGGGCGGGCAGGTCGATCTTGGCCGCGCGGGTGTCGCCGGTCCAGGCGGCCGGGTCGCGTCGGGCCCCGGCGAGGTCGCCGAGCACCTTCGGCAGCGCCCCGCGCCGGTCGGGCCCGGTGCCGGGCAGGGCGGATTCCGGGCCGGGTCCGTGGGGGCGCAGGCACTTCCCCCACCGGACCGTGCCGACGGTGCCGGGCGCGGCTCCGCCGGTGACGCCCGTGCCACTGCTGCGGGCTCAGTCGCGCCCGGCCAGCGCCTCCTCCACGAGCGCCAGGTCCTCGTCGGACGCCAGTCCCGCGTGGTACAGGCGCACTTCGGTGGCACCGAGTTCCGCGGCCCGCGCCAGGTCCGCGCCCAGCGTCGCGGGGCTGCCGCCCATACCGCGCACCACGGTGAAGTTGGCGGCGAGCACGCTCCCGGCGACGCGCTGCCCGGCGAAGGGGGTCAGCAGCCCGGGTCCCCCGGAACAGGGCACGACGACGCCGTCGGCGACCGACAGGATGTGCCCGGGATCCACTCCCGCGTTCGCGCCGCAGTGGTACGCCACCGGATCCGCGTGGAGCAGGATGCGGAACCCCGCGGGGGCGGCGGCGCGGACGGCGGCGACGGTCTCCGACTGGAGCGAGCGTGCGACGGAGTCCCGCCACGCACGTGTGGCCGCGGCGAGTTCGGCGCCGAGGAGCTTCTCCACCCCCTCCCAGCCCCCGCCGGGCGTCTCCCCCCGCCAGACCGGCTCCAGGGCGCGCCGCACCGCGGCCCCCGTGTCGTCCGGGTCCAGTCCCAGCTCCGCGTATCCGGCACGGCACGCGGGGCAGAAGCACAGCGACATCAGGTACTGCCCGGCCTCGCCGAGGTCGACCCCCGCCGTCTTGTCGTGGGCGTGGAGGTGGGCGAGCCCGTACCAGCCGAGCGACTCCAGCTCGGTGCCGGCGGCTCCGGGCCGCACCGCCGCCTCGACGGCGAGGTCGGCCAGGTACGCGCGCGTGTCGGTCTGCGCGATGCAGGGGGCCCACGGATAGCGGTCCCCGTAGGCGTTGACCACGGAGGTGTCCGGGAACTCCTCGCCCAGCCGGGAGTTGTGGGCGAGCACGACCCAGGTGTGCACGTCGAGCCCGGCGTCCGCGAGGGCGGCGGCGGCCTCCCCGTAGGCGTCCCCGGGCGCCCAGTCCCCGGCCGGGTACGGCCGCAGCCGGCGCCCGTTCCACCGCTCGGCGTCCGGCGGGTACAGCACGGCGGCGTGCGCGGCCGTGACGATCCGGTGCCGGGGGTGCCGCGGAGTGAGGGCGCGGGTGGAGTGGTAGGCGGAGGCGAGTGTCACCGCGCGCACGCCGAGCCGGGCGACGCGGGCCGGGGCGCCGGGGTCGCCGTTGACGTCCCAGGGGTAGACGAAGGCGGACGCCGGCAGCAGCCGCGTCCGGCCGTCCGGCCCGTTCACCGGCCCTCCTCGATCAGCGCGTGGCCCCGGTCGATCAGCTGGGCGAGCTGTTTGACGTGCTCCTCGGGCGGCTCGTGCAGCGGCGGCCGGACCTCTCCCACGTCGAGCCCCCGCAGGCGCACCCCCGCCTTGACGAGGGAGACGGCGTACCCGCGGCCGAGGGCGCGCAGGTCGACGAAGGGCCGGTAGAACCCGTCGAGCAGGCGGTTGGCGATGGTGTCGTCGCCGGAGTTCAGCGCCGTGTGGAAGGCGAGCGCGATCTCCGGGGCGAAGCAGAACACGGCGGAGGAGTACAGGGTGATGCCGATGCCGCGGTAGGCGAGTCCGGTGAGTTCGGCGGTGGGCAGCCCGTTGAAGTACAGGAAGTCCCCAGGCACCTCGCAGCGCACCGCGCTCACGGTGCGCTGCATCAGGTCCAGGTCGCCGAGCCCGTCCTTGAAGCCGATGATCCCTTCGGTACGGGCCAGTTCGACGACGGTCCCGGGCGTGAACACGGCGTTGTCGCGCTGGTAGACGACGACGTCGAGAGCGGTCGCGGCGGCGAGTTCCCGGTAGTGCCGCAGCAGGCCCTCCTGTCCTGCGACGACGAGGTACGGCGGCATGGCGAGCAGTCCGTCCGCGCCGGCCGCCTCGGCGAGCCGGGCGAAGCGGACGGCGAGCGCGGTCCCGTACCCGGCACCGGCGACGACCGGCACCCGTCCCCCCGCCGCCTCGACGGCCGCCCGCACGCACGCCTCGAACTCCTCGGGGGTGAGCGCGTGGAACTCTCCCGTGCCGCAGCAGGCGAAGACCGCCGCGGCACCACCCTCGACGCCGCGGCGGACATGCTCGCGGTAGACGTCCAGGTCGACGGAGCCGTCGGGGCCGTACGCGGTGACGGGGAAGAACAACGGGCCGCTGGGGGCACGCAGTCGGGCGGCGAGCGGGGCTGGCGTCACGGGCTCTCCCTGAACAGGCACGGCGCCCGGCGCGCCACGCCGTCCCCGGCGCTCACGCACACACCACACAGTGCACGTCTCTGATCCACGTCTATATTTCTGAACGCGACCACGCTAAGCCGCGACCTCGGGGCCGGTCAAGCGCGCAAACCCGCGACACAGCGACGGATCTGCCGCCGCCGCGCGACACTTGACGCGGGGCGCCGCGGATCCCTAGCGTGTCCATGAATGTGAATGTCGTACACGCATACGTATGTTGCGGCTGCCGACCCAAGGAGATCCGAGGATGCCCGCTCCGCGAACCGTTCTGCTCACCGGCGCCGCCGGCGGACTCGGCACCCTCATGCGGGAACTGCTGCCGCGGTACGGATACGAGCTGCGACTCCTCGACGTGCTCCCCGTGGACGGCGAACCGGGCGCGATCACCGCGGACCTCTCGGACCGGGTGGCCCTGCGCGAGGCGGTACGGGGCGTCGACGCGATCATCCACCTCGCGGGCATCTCCCTGGAAGCCTCCTTCGACAAGATCGTCAAGGCGAACATCGAGGGCACCTACAACCTGTACGAGGCCGCCCTCGAGGAAGGGGTCCGCCGCATCGTCTTCGCCTCCTCCAACCACGCGGTGGGCTTCACCCCGCGACCGCTGGGCGAGGCGCCGTTCGCCCCCGGCGAGCTGATCCCCGTCGACACCCCCCGCCGCCCCGACACCTTCTACGGCCTCTCCAAGTCCTTCGGCGAGGACCTCGCCCAGTTCTACTGGGACAAGCACGGCCTGGAGACGGTCTCCGTGCGCATCGGCTCCTGCTTCGCCGAGCCCACCAGCGTCCGCATGCTCTCCGTGTGGATGAGCCCCGCGGACGGCGCCCGCCTCTTCCACGCCGCCCTGACCGCGGAGGACGTCGGGCACACCGTCGTCTACGGCTCGTCCGCCAACACCCGCCTGTGGTGGGACCTCACTAGCGCGCGGGCGCTGGGCTACGAACCGCAGGACGACTCCGAGCCGTACGCCGGCAAGCTCGTCGCCGAGCAGGGCGAGCTCGACCCGGACAACCCGGACCACGCGTACCTGGGCGGCCACTTCGTCACCGACCCGCCGATCTGGCCGCACTGACCGGATGACCGGAGCGCAGCAGCGGCGGGCGGGCACCTAACGGGCCCGCCCGCCCCGGCGTCCGGGCACGGCGACTGCCCGAATCCACCCCTCTCCGGGCTCCGTCGCAGGTCCGGCCCGGCCAACCCGCCCGTGAAACGGGCACAGCCGGGCGTCATCGGGCAGGCAACAGGCCTGGTCACTGGCCAGAACCCTGTGTAGAACTTCCCACGTGGGCCTCACCGGGCCCGAACGGGCAGTCCAGCAGGGAGCAATGACCGCCATGACCGCGGAAGAACGTCAGCGCGAGATCGTCCGGGCCGCGCGCCGCACCGGCGCGGTGGACGTCACCACGCTCGCCGCCGAACTGGGCGTCGCCAAGGAGACAGTCCGGCGTGATCTGCGCACCCTGGAGGACCACGGTCTGGTGCGGCGCACCCACGGCGGCGCCTATCCCGTGGAGAGCGCCGGCTTCGAGACGACGCTCGCCTTCCGCACCACCAGCCACGTCCCCGAGAAGCGCCGTATCGCCGCCGCGGCCGCCGAACTGGTCGGGGACGCCGAGACGGTCTTCGTCGACGAGGGATTCACCCCGCAGCTGATCGCCGAGGCGCTGCCCCGGGACCGGCCGCTGACCGTGGTCACCGCCTCGCTGGCCACGGCGGGCGCCCTCGCCGAGGCCGACAACACGACCGTCCTGCTGCTCGGCGGCCGGGTCCGCCCCGGCACGCTCGCCACCGTGGACCACTGGACGACGAAGATGCTCGCCGGCTTCGTCATCGACCTGGCGTTCATCGGCGCCAACGGCATCTCCCGCGAACGGGGCCTGACCACACCCGACCCGGCGGTCAGCGAGGTCAAGGCACAGGCGATCCGGGCCTCCCGGCGCACCGTCTTCGCGGGCGTGCACACCAAGTTCGGAGCGGTCAGCTTCTGCCGGTTCGCCGACGTCAGCGCGCTGGAGGCGATCGTCACCAGCACCCTGCTCCCCTCCTCCGAGGCCCACCGCTACTCGCTTCAGGGCCCGCAGGTCATCCGCGTCTGACCGATCCCGCTCCCCCGGCCCCGCTCACCGCACCCGACGCGCCGTGCAGGGCCCCGCCATGCCCACTGCCATCCCTTGACTCCCCGTAACTCCCCTACGTCCAGGAGCGATCGATGCGAACCCAGAGCCGACGGAGGCCGCGCGCGCTCGCCGCGGCCGCCGCAGGGACGCTGCTCGCCCCGCTGCTCTCCGGCTGCTGGGCCGGGGCGGGCGGAGCCGGTTCCGGCGGCGACTCCATCAACGTCCTGATGGTCAACAACCCCCAGATGGTCGAACTGCAGAAGCTCACCGCCGCCCACTTCACCAAGGAGACCGGCATCAGGGTGAACTTCACCGTCCTTCCCGAGAACGACGTCCGCGACAAGATCAGCCAGGACTTCGCCAACCAGGCCGGCCAGTACGACGTCGCCACCCTGAGCAACTACGAGATACCGATCTACGCCAGGAACGGCTGGCTGCACGAGATGGACTCGTACGTCCGCGAGGACCCGGCGTACGACGAGAAGGACGTGCTGAAACCCATGCGGCAGTCCCTGACCGCCGACGACGGCAAGCTCTACGGGCAGCCCTTCTACGGCGAGTCGTCGTTCCTGATGTACCGCAAGGACGTGTTCGCCGCGAAGGGCCTGAAGATGCCCGCGCACCCGACCTGGCGACAGGTCGCGGACCTCGCCACGAAGGTGGACGGCGCGGAGTCCGGCATGCGGGGCATCTGCCTGCGGGGACTGCCCGGCTGGGGCGAGATCATGGCGCCGCTGACGACCGTCGTGAACACCTTCGGCGGGACCTGGTTCGACCAGGACTGGCAGGCCCGGCTGGACTCCCCCGAATTCGTGAAGGCGACGAAGTTCTATGTCGACCTGGTCCGCGAGCACGGCGAGTCCGGCGCAGCCCAGTCCGGCTTCGCCGAGTGCCTCAACAACCTCACCCAGGGCAAGACGGCCATGTGGTACGACGCCACCTCCGCCGCCGGATCGCTGGAGTCGGCCAAGTCCCCGGTCAAGGGCAAGATCGGCTACGCGCCGGCGCCGGTCGAGAAGACGGAGAGCTCCGGCTGGCTCTACACCTGGGCCTGGGGCATGCAGAAGGCCTCCCACAACCCGGACAAGGCCTGGAAGTTCGTCTCCTGGGCGTCGGGCAAGGAGTACGAGCAGCTCGTCGGGGACAAGGTCGGCTGGTCCGACGTCCCGGCGGGGAAGCGCGCCTCGACGTACACGAACGCCGCGTACCGCAAGGAGGCGGCCGCCTTCCAGGACATGACACGGGCGGCCATCGAGGGCGCCCGGCCCCGCGACCCGGGGGTGCAGCCGCGCCCCGCTCCCGGCATCCAGTTCGTCGGCATCCCCGAGTTCACCGATCTCGGCACCAAGGTCTCGCAGGAGATCAGCGCGGCCGTCGCCGGACGCCAGTCCGTCGAGTCGGCCCTGAAGAAGTCCCAGCGGCTGGCCGAGCAGATCTCCGAGGAGTACGAGGGACGATGACCGCCACGACGACAGCCCCGATCGCCACCGCTCCCGCGCGCACCACCCGCGAGCCCTCCGGCCGGCTGCGCGCCTGGGCCACCCGGGCTCCCCTGCTCCCCGCCCTGATCTTCATGATCGCCGTGACCCAGCTGCCCTTCGTGGCCACGCTGGTGATCTCCTTCTTCGACTGGAACTCCCTCTATCCGAACGCCCGGCACTTCACCGGCTTCGCCAACTACGCGGACGTCCTCACCGACCCGGACCTGCGCAAGTCGGTCCTCACCACGATCCTGCTGACCGCCACCGTGGTCATCGTCAGCCTGCTCGTGGGGCTCGGCCTCGCCCTGCTCATGGACCGCAGGTTCCGGGGCCGGGGCCTGGTCCGCACGCTCCTCATCGCCCCGTTCCTGGTGGTCCCGGTGGCCGCGGCGCTCCTCTGGAAGCATGTGCTCTACAACCCGGAGTACGGCCTCTTCAACGGGCTCCTGCACTATGTGGGCGGCCCCCAGCCCGACTGGATTTCCAATACTCCGCTGCTGGCGGTCGAGGCCTCACTGATCTGGCAGTGGACGCCGTTCATGATGCTGATCCTGCTGGCCGGGCTGCAGAGCCGCTCCCACGAGCAGGTCGAGGCGGCCCGCGTCGACGGCGCGAGCGAGTGGCAGGTCTTCCGCCACCTGACCCTCCCCCACTTGCGCCGCTATCTGGAACTCGGCGCCCTGCTGGGCTCGATCTACATCGTGCAGAACTTCGACGCCGTCTTCACCATCACCTCGGGCGGCCTCGGCACCGCGAACCTGCCCTACACCGTCTACCAGAGCTTCTACCAGGCCCACGAGAACGGCCTCGCCTCCGCCGCGGGCGTCCTCGTCGTCATCGGCTCGATCATCATCGCGACCTTCGCCCTGCGCGTGGTGTCGTCCCTGTTCAGCGAGGAGGCGTCCCGCGCATGAGCGCCACCGCCGCACCCGTACGCAGCCGCCGCACCCGCGGCGCGGGCCTCGGCCTGCTCGCCTGGCTGGCCGGCCTGGTCTTCTTCCTGCCCGTCGCCTGGATGGCCCTGACGTCCTTCCACTCCGAATCGGACGCGGCGACGAACCCGCCGTCGTTCGCCGCCTCCCTCACCCTCGACGGCTACCGCGAGTTCTTCGGCTCCGGCGGCGGCGCGAGCCCCTGGCCGTCCCTGATCAACTCCACGGTGGCGTCCGTCGTCTCCACACTGTGCGTGCTGCTGCTGGCGCTGCCCGCCGCGTACGCGCTGTCCATCCGGCCGGTGAGGAAGTGGACGGACGTCCTGTTCTTCTTCCTCTCCACGAAGATGCTCCCGGTCGTCGCGGGCCTCCTGCCGATCTACCTGTTCGCGAAGAACACCGGCCTGCTCGACAACATCTGGCTCCTCGTCATCCTCTACACCTCCATGAACCTGCCGATCGCGGTGTGGATGATGCAGTCCTTCCTCGCCGAGGTCCCTGTCGCGGTCATCGAGGCCGCGCGGATCGACGGCGCCCGGCTGCCGACGGTCCTCACCCGCATCGTGGCCCCGATCGCCGCCCCCGGCATCGCGGCGACCGCGCTGATCTGCTTCATCTTCAGCTGGAACGAGCTGCTCTTCGCCCGGGTGCTCACCGGAGTGGTGGCCGAGACGGCGCCCGTCTTCCTGACCGGCTTCATCACCAGCCAGGGCCTGTTCCTGGCGAAGGTGTGCGCCGCGTCGCTCGTCATCTCCCTGCCGGTGCTCGCCGCGGGGTTCGCCGCCCAGGACAAGCTGGTCCAGGGCCTGTCACTGGGAGCCGTGAAATGAAGGCCGCCGTCATCGAGTCCGTGGGCAAGGCCGTCGTCGCCGAGGTCCCGGACCCGACGCCAGGGCCCCGCGAGGTCGTCGTCGAGGTCGCGGCCTGCGGTCTGTGCGGCACCGATCTGCACATCCTCCAGGGCGAGTTCGCGCCGAAGCTGCCGATCGTGCCGGGACACGAGTTCGCGGGCGAGGTGGTCGGTGTCGGCACCGGCGTCACCGAACTGGCCATCGGCGACCGGGTGGCCGTGGACCCCTCCCTCTACTGCTACGAATGCCGCCAGTGCCGCAACGGCCACAACAACCTCTGCGAACGCTGGGCCGCCATCGGCGTCACCACCGCGGGCGGCGCCGCCCAGTACGCGGTGGCGCCCGTCGCGAACTGCGTGAAGCTCCCCGAGCACGTCCGCACCCAGGACGCGGCCCTCGTCGAACCCCTGTCGTGCGCGGTCCGCGGCTACGACGTCCTCAACTCCCGCCTCGGCGCCCACGTCCTGATCTACGGCTCGGGCACGATGGGCCTGATGATGCTGGAGCTGGCCAAGCGCACGGGCGCGGCGAGCGTGGACGTGGTGGACCTCAACCGGCAGCGGCTGTCCACCGCCCAGCTGCTCGGCGTCTCCGCGTCGGCCACCAGCGCCGACGAGCTGGACCGCCCCCAGGGCTGGGACGTGGTCGTCGACGCCACCGGCAACGGCGCCGCGATCCAGGACGGCCTGGACCGGGTGGCCAAGGCCGGGACCTTCCTCCAGTTCGGCGTCGCCGACTACGCGACCCGCGTCACCATCGACCCGTACCGCATCTACAACCAGGAGATCACCATCACCGGCTCCATGGCCGTCCTGCACAGCTTCGAGCGGGCGGCCGAGCTCTTCGCGAACGGTGTCCTCGACCCGGACGTCTTCATCAGCGACCGGCTGCCGCTGACGAGCTACCCGCAGGCCCTGGAGCAGTTCGCCGCGGGCGTGGGCCGCAAGATCGTCGTGACCCCGTAATTCGCTGTCCCCGGTCATGGCCGGGCCTCTAGCATCCGGCCATGCCACCACCCCAGGGATTCCGGTACGAGGAGCACGCGGACGGCACGGTCGTGATCACGCATCGCCACCGCCCCGCGGGCACGCTGCGGGGCGGCCGGGCCGGGCGGTTCCTGGCCGAGATCGCGGCCGGGGACCCCCAGCTCGTCATGGCCCGCTGGACCGGGAACTACCGGCACGGCAACGAACGCACGGCCCGCGGCCACCCCCGCAACCGACGATGACCCGATTGGCCGTCGGGTAAGGGAACGGTAAAGCGGTGTCGGTCGTTCACCCGGCATGACAGTCATGACCCCCGGCTCGAACATCCCTCTCCCCGTCACCCGCGTGACGGTGGACGTCGCCGCTCCCGTGCGGCTCGACGTTTCGGGCCTGCTGCTCACCGCCGACGGCAAGGTGCGCTCCGACGACGACTTCATCTTCTACAACCAGCCCGCGGGCCCCGGTGTCACCTACCGCTCCGGCGGGGGTTCGGCACCGGACGCGATCACGGTCGACACGGCCGCGGTCCCCCCGGGCATCGAGAAGATCGTCGTCACGGCGAGCCCCGACGCCGCGGGCCAGACCTTCCAGGGCGTCGAGCCCACGGCCACCATCCGCAGCGCGGACGACAACTCCGTCCTGGCGTCCTTCACCCCGCCCCGGCTGGGCACGGAGACGGCCCTGGTGATCGTCGAGATCTACCTGCGCAACGGCGCCTGGAAGGCCCGCGCGGTCGGCCAGGGCTATGCGAACGGCCTGGCCGGCATCGCCACGGACTTCGGCGTGACGGTCGAGGAGCCGGCGCCCGCCGCCGCCCCGGCCGCACCCCCGGCGCAGCCCGTGGCGGCCCCGCCCGTCCCGGCCGCACCGCCCGCCGGCGCGCCCGCCGCCCCCTCCTCCGGGAAGATCAACCTCGACAAGGGCCGGGTGAGCCTCCAGAAGAACCAGACGGTGTCCCTGGTCAAGGGCGGCCGCCCGCTCCTGTCCCAGGTCAAGATGGGCCTCGGCTGGGAGCCCGCGTTCCGCGGCAAGGACATCGACCTGGACGCCTCGGTCATCGCGTACGGACCGCAGCGCAACCACATCGACAGCTGCTACTTCGGCAAGCTCTCCATCGTGAACGGCGCGATCAAGCACTCCGGCGACAATCTCACGGGCGAGGGCGGCGGTGACGACGAGGTGATCGTCGTCGACCTCGGCCGGCTCCCCCAGGAGGTCACCGGGCTCGTCTTCACGGTCAACTCCTTCTCCGGCCAGAAGTTCACCGAGGTCGCCAAGGCCTACTGCCGCCTGATCGACGCTGCCTCCGGCGAGGAGCTGGTCCGCTTCGACCTCACCAACGCCGAGGCCCAGACCGGCGTCATGATGGCCAAGCTGATCAAGCAGTTCTCCGGCGAGTGGGAGATGACGGCGCTGGGCGACTTCGTCAAGTCCCGCACGGTCCGCGGCATGGTCAAACCGGCCGCCGGCGCACTGTAGCCCCGAAGCGCCGGGCCCCCTGCGCACCAGCCCCTCGACGCGTCAGCGGTCGCCGGGGCGGGCGGGGAGCCCGGCGCCGACAGGACGCCGCCCGCGCCCACCGTCCCCGGCCGGTTGCCCGCACCGCAATCGGTACGGCCGGCACCCGCCCTCCCGCCTGAGGGGCCGTGCCGGTACATCAGATGCCCGTTGCAGGTCGGGCAGGAGACGCCGGTCCACCCCTGTGACCAAGGTGCACGCCCGACCTGCAACGGGCGGATGTACCGGCGCGGCCCCGACCCGCCACCGCAGCGTGGGCGCCCCACCCACCGGCGCGGCCCGACCCACCCACCGGAGCGCGGGCGCCCCGCCCCGGCCGACGCGGACGCGGACGCACCGACCCGAGCCGACCCCGGGGCGGCAAGGAATCCCGCCCCGCACCCCGGCCGGCAAGGCCTACCCCGGCCCCCGCAACCCCTCCGTCAGCAGCGACAGATACCGCCGGATGCACGTCCCCCCACCGCTCCCCAGCTCCGACGCCGTCACCACCCCGTGCACCAGCCGCAGCACCTCGACCGGCTCCACGTCCCCCCGCAGCGTCCCCTCCCGCTGAGCCGCGCCCACCAGCCGCCCGGCCGCCCCCTTCACCGAGTCCCCGCACGTACTGAGCACCGCGGCACTCCCGCCCGCGACAGCCGGCCCCAGCAGCGCCTTCAGCCCGCGGACCTGGATCATGCCCTCGCCCAGCTCGTACAGCCACTCCACCAGCGCCTCGCCCGGCGGCAGCTCCCCCGCGATCTCGTCCGCCCGCGCCGCGATGGCCTCGACGCGGTCGACGTACACCGCCTCCAACAACGCCTGCCGCGTGGGGAAATGCCGGTACAGCGTGCCGGACCCGACCCCCGCCCGCCTGGCGATGTCGTCCAGCGACGCACCCGCCCCGTGCTCGGCGAAAGCGACCGCGGCCTCCCTGCGCAACCGCTCGTGGTTCCGCCGGGCGTCGGCCCGCATCGGCTTGGCCGCACCCGCGCCCACCTGTGCCATTCCGCCGCTCCTCGCCAACCGGGGACCCTCTCCGCATCCTAGCCACCCCTGGACGGAGGCGGCCCCCGGCTCACGTGCCCGCGCAGTAGCGCTGGTCCAGTGAGCTCAGGCGGCCCACGGCCACTCGGCGTCCCGCGCTCCCTCCAGCAGCGGCACCATCCGGAAGGCCGCGTCCGAGAGTCCCCCGAAGGTGTGCCGGTTCGCGTTTCCCGAGGGGCCGTGCCCCGGACGGTAGCCCGCCAGGTTCCACGTGTAGACGGGGACATCGGCCGGGACCTGCTGGGTCGGGTCGCCGTAGTGGCTGTACATGGCCTGCTCGTCGGTCACGATCAGCACCCGGTCGTGCCCGCGGTAGTGCCGGCGCACCGCCTCGACCGTGTCGGTGCCGCCGAGGTCGCCGAAGCGGTCCAGCACCTTCAGCACCGACTCGCCCCTGCGGAACGGCACTCGGTTGCTCGACGTCCCGAACTCGACGAGGTCCGCGTCCGCCGCCCGCAGCGCGAGCGCCGTGCCGAAGACCGCGGCCGCGTCGGCCCGGTTGAGCTCGGACCGCTCCGAGAGCCGGGAGTGGAACATCGAGCCGGACCGGTCGACGAGGACGAGCGTCCGTCCGCCCAGCGCCGGCACGTTGGCCAGCGAGTGGGCGAGCGCCTGCTCCAGCGGGTACGACCAGCGCAGCGACGGCGCGTGCCGGTACGCGGCGAGGTAGCGGAAGGGGAACTGGCGCGAGCGCGCCACCTCCGCCGGGTCGCTGATCCTCGCGGCGACCCGCGCCGCCACCTCGTCCCCGATCCCGGCCTCGTCGAAGTTGCGCAGGTTGCGCACGAGGGCCATCGCGCCCATGGACGGGATCACGGCCTCCCAGGCCGCCCTGTCCATCGGCCCCTGCAGCCATCCCGCCAGCGCCTCCCACGTCAGCCCGGCCGCCGCGAGCCGCTCGGCACCGTCGGGCGCCGTCACCACGGCCCGCCGCTCACCGAGCGGCAGCGCCATCAGCTCGCGGTGTGCGACGAGCACCCGGTTCGACGCGGGCGGGACGGCGGTGTCGGGGTTGTGGCGCCGGTCGAGGGCGTACCGGAACAGGTCGCCCTGCCACGGCTTGTCCGGGTCCGGCGCCGCGTGCACCAGGTTGAGGATGTCGCCGAAGCGGTACCCCTTGGACGCGGTGTCGTACTTCAGCAGCGACCTGCCGTGGTACAGACGCCGTACGGCGTCGGCGACTCCGCGCTTGACGGGCTTGGGCACGTTGCGACCGTGGCGCGAGGTCCAGTACGCGAGCAGCTCACCGGGCTCGTCCGGGCGCCGCAGGACGGAGGCGACGACCTCGCGGTTGGCGGGGCCTTCGGTGGCACCGGCGTCCAGCCGTGCCTTCACGTACTCGGCGGCGCCCACGAGGGAGGCCGTACGGAGACCGCCCTCCCCGCGCAGCCAGCCGAGCAGTCCCGCCGTCCACGACGGGTCCTCGACGGCGAGTGTGCGCACCAGCGCGGCGAACCGGTCGTCCCGGTCGGCGCCGGACTCGTAGAAGGTGTTCTGCGAGACGAGGTTCGCTGTCGCCAGCAGGAAGAGTTCGGAGCGCGTGTCGCGCTCCCGGCCACGGCCGCCCTCGTAGGTGCGAAGGACGCGCCCGGTCGAGGTGACCCGCGACGTGCCCGCGGGCTTTGCGGTCCTGAGGTTGAATCGCGCCATGATGAATTCCCCCGAATTCGTCGGCGACGGTGACGTCGCCTTTCCGGAGGGAGGCGCAGCGAATGGAGGGTGCCCGAGATCAGGGGTCGGCGACGGACTTTGCCGGATGCTCCACCGATTGAGCTACCTCGACCCTGGGCCGATGACGGGATTCGAACCCGCAGCCGTCCGATCCGAATGAAGTAACCGTTGCCTGCGCACCGGGCACCCACCATGAGCTGCGCCTCCCGAGATCAAGTCGGCGGCGGCAGGGTTCTGTTGGAGAGAAGGAGCCGCGGCCCGCGCACCGGGAGGTGCATGAAGTTGTGGTGTCCAGAGTTCAGGTCGGCGGAACCGACGTAGGTGCTCTGCCCCTGAGCTACACCGGCGCGTTGTACCGGTGACGGGATTCGAACCCGTGGCCGCCCCATTATGAGTGGAAGTAGGTCCTGCCTTCGCACCTGGACAGGCATCACTCTAGGAGGGCGGCCGCGGCACCGGCCAACGAATTAAATCACCGGCTTCCGGCGGGACTTCAGCCGCGCTTCTGGCGCTTCCAGGGGCCGGTGACGGCCAGCATGATGCCCGGCGTCTGAATGTTGGCGAACAGGGTCCGGCCGTCGGGTGAGAACGTGACGCCGGTGAATTCGCTGTATTCCGGCGCCTCTTCGGTGCCGATGTTCAGCTCGTTGCGCGCGATCGGATACGTGCGGCCGCTGTCGGTGGCGCCGAACAGGTGCTGGACGCCCTCGCCGTCCTCGGCGATGACGAGTCCGCCGTACGGGGAGACGGTGATGTTGTCGGGGCCGTCGAAGGCGCCGTCCTCGGCGGGGGCGGTGTTGACGCCGAAGAGCACCTTGAGGGTCATGGTGCGGCGCTTGGGGTCGTAGAACCAGACCTGGCCGTCGTGCTGGACGGGGCTCTCCGCGCGGGCGAACGAGGAGACGATGTAGACGCCGCCGTCGCCCCACCACATGCCTTCGAGCTTGCGGGCCCGGGTGACCTGGCCCGCGCCGAACTGCTTGCGCACGGACACGGTCTTCGCGTCGCGGTCCGGGACGTCCACCCAGTCCACGCCGTAGACGGTGCCGATCCGGGTGGCACGCGAGAGGTCGTCGACGAACTGGCCGCCGGAGTCGAAGCACTTGAACGCCTGGAGCGTGCCGGCGTCGTCGGCGAGGGCGCGCAGCCGGCCGTGGCCGTGCTCGAAGCCCTGCGGCGGGGTCCAGCGGTACAGGAGACCGTTCGGGTTCGAGGCGTCCTCGGTGAGGTAGAGACGGCCGCGCCTCGGGTCGACGACGACCGCTTCGTGGGCGTAGCGGCCAAGGGCCTTGACGGGCTTGGGGTCGCGGTTGCGGCGGCGGTCCTCGGGGTCGACCTCGAAGACGTAGCCGTGGTCCTTGGTCATGCCGTTCTGGCCGGCCCTGTCCTCGGTCTCCTCACAGGTGAGCCAGGTGCCCCAAGGAGTGCTGCCGCCCGCGCAGTTGGTGGCGGTACCGGCGATGCCGACCCATTCGGCGACCTTGTCGTGGCGCACCTCGACGACCGTGCAGCCGCCGGACGCCGCCGGGTCGTAGACCAGGCCCTCGGTGAGCGGGACGGGGTACTGCCACTTGGACCGGGCGCCGCCCAGCTCGTGGTTGTTGACCAGCAGGGTGGCGCCGCGCGGCCCGTCGAAGGTGGCCGTGCCGTCGTGGTTGGAGGGGGTGAACTCGCCGGACTCCAGCTTGGTCCTGCCGCTGTAGGTGATGACGCGGTACTTGAAGCCGGCGGGCAGGGCGAGCAGGCCGTCGGGGTCGGGGATCAGCGGTCCGTAGCCGACACCCCCGTGCCGGTCCGCCGACTCGTCGCCCTGCTCGGTGTCGGTGGACGCGAGGGCGTTCGGCGCGGTGGCGAGGGCGCCGACGCTGCCGGCCAGGGCGACACCGGCGCCGGTGAGCGCGGATCGTCTGGCGAAGTCCCTGCGGGTGAGCGACATGCTGTCTCCTGTGACGGTGGAGTGGGACTGCGTGCGGGGGGTGGCGGCCTCGTTGTGGCGCCACCGTCCCGCCCGTGCCTGAACGAGAGTTGAACACGGCCCGACTTCAGGGGTCCCCCTTGCGTGAATCCACCGGCCACCGGCGGCCGACGCGGCCGGGGCGCCTATCCGGGCGGGGTCCCGGCCGCATCGTCCGTCTGCTGATCCTCGCGGCGCATCCGCTCACTTCCCCAGGCACCGAGCGGCACGAGTGCCTGGTTGAGCGTGCGCCCGTGTTCGGTCAGGGAGTACTCCACCCGCGGCGGCACCTCGGCATACACCTCGCGGTGCACGAGGCCGTCCTCCTCCATCTCCCGCAGGTGCTGCGTCAGCATCTTCTCGCTCACTCCCGGCAGACCGCGGCGGAGCTGGGCGAAGCGGCGTACGCCGTGGGCGTCGAGTTCCCACAGGATCAGCCCCTTCCACTTGCCGCTCACCACGTCCAGCGCGGCGTCGATGCCGCAGATGTACGGCCCGCGTCTCGGTGCCCTGGTCATCGCTGATCCCCCTTACGAAAAGGTGAGTACCGCAGGAAATAGTAGGTACTTCCGGGAAGGGCGGCCTTCTTCGAGCATGGCGGGGTGAACGAACGACGGAACCACACCCATCCGCAGAACAGCGCGGTCACCGTGCTCGGGCTCGGCCCGATGGGCCGGGCCATGACCCGCACCCTCCTCGCGGCCGGCCACCCGGTCACCGTCTGGAACCGCACCGCCGGCCGGGCCGACGGCGTCGTCGCCGACGGGGCGACGCTCGCGGCGACTCCGGGCGAGGCGGTCGAGGCGAGCGACCTGGTGATCCTCAGCCTCACCGACTACCAGGCGATGTACGGCATCCTGGACGGCGCCACCGCGTCGCTCGCCGGGCGGACGCTGGTCAATCTGAGCTCCGACACTCCCGACCGCTCACGCGGTGCGGCGGCCTGGGCGGCGGGCCACGGCGCCGCCTTCCTCACCGGAGGTGTCATGGTCCCCGCGCCGATGGTCGGCACGGAGGCCGCCCACGTCTACTACAGCGGCCCCGACGAGGTGCTGAAAAGCCACCTGCCGGCCTTGGAACTGCTCGGGACGCCGCGGTATCTGGGCGAGGACCCGGGCCTCGCCCAGATGATGTACCAGGCCCAACTCACGGTGTTCCTGACCACCTTGTCCGCTCTCATGCACGCCACCGCGATGCTGGGCACCGCGGGGATGAGGGCCGGGGAGGCGCTGCCCGAGTTGCTCTCCTCCGCCGACTCGATCGGCGCCGTCCTGAGGGCAGGCGAGGAGCACCCCGGCACCGCGCTGGACGCCGGAGAGCATCCCGGCGACCTCAGCACGGTCACCATGATGGGCGCGACGGCCGACCACATCGTCGAGACCAGCAGGTCACTCGGCCTCGACCCGGCTCTCCCGCTGGCCGTGCAGGCCCATTACCAGCGCGTGATCGAGAACGGACACGGGGGCGACAACTGGACCCGCATCATCGACAGCATCCGTGAGCCGCGCTGACCGGACGCGGGCGGACGCCCGAAGGGGGCCACGGCCGACTCGGCGGCGTCTTCCTGCCGGACGGACCGCGCGGGTCACTCCGCGGCGGTCCGCCCCCGGCCGGCCTCAACCCCCCTGCTGCGACCGTGCCTTGAACGCCGCCTTGCGGGCCTCCTTGGCCACCTTCCGGTCCGGGTGCAGCCGCCCCATCGCCTCCAGGACGTCCGGCGTGGCCGGGTGGTCGACCCGCCACGCCGTCGCGAAGAAGCCGCCGTGCTGCCGGGCGAGGCCCTCCACGAGACCCTGCAGCTCGTCGGAGTTGCCTTCGGCCGCGAGCTGCGCGGCCAGGGTGTCGATGGTCAGCCAGAACACCATCGACTCGGAGGGCGCCGGCACGTCGGCCGCACCGCGCTCCGTGAGCCAGACCCGTGCCAGCCCTCCGAGTTCCGCGTCGTCGAGCACCTCACGCAGGGCGGGCTCCGCCCCGGACCCCACGAGCGACAGGGCCTGCTGGCAGCGCAGCCGGCGCAGTGGTGCGCCCGCGTCGGTGCCCCGGGCCGCCGCCAGGAGTTCCCTGGCCGCGGCGAGCGCCTCCCGCCGGGCGAGCCACTGCTCGGTCTCGGCCTGGGCGGCCGCCGCGGGAAACGCGGACGTGCCGTCCAGCAGCGCGTCGGCCCCCTTGTCCGCGAGGTCACCGACCGCGGGCGCCTCGATCCCGGACTCCAGCAGCCGGGCCCGCAGCCCGTACAGCCCGAGCGGGGTCAGCCGCACCATCCCGTAGCGCGAGACGTCCGTCTCGTCCACCGTCGCCGGTTCCTCGTCGGCGTCCGCCATCAGCGCCTCGTCGACGGGCTGGAACTCGACGAGCCCGATCGGTTCGAGGAGGCGGAACTGGTCGTCGAGCCGCATCATCGCGTCCGACACCTGCTCCAGCACGTCGTTCGTGGGCTCGACCATGTCGTCGGGGACGATCATCGACGCGGCCAGCGCCGGCAGCGGCACCGGGCTGTCGCCGGGGCCCTCCCCACCGACGGTCAGCAGGTAGAGGTTGCCGAGCACGCCGTCGAGGAACTCGGCCTCCGCCTCGGGGTCCCAGTCGAGTCGGGAGAAGTCGACCGTGCCGTTCTCGTCCATCGCGCCGACCAGGTCGTCCAGGTCCGGCACGCTCGCGTCGGCCAGCACCGTCTCCAGGGCGGCGAGCCAGACGCCGAGCACGTCGTGGGGCGCGCCTGCCGTGAGCTGTCCGAGGTCGGCGCCCGCGGCGACGGTGCCCTCCTCCTCGTCCACGACCTCGACAAGGCCGGCGTCCACGGCCACCCGCCAGGCCTCGCTCGCGAGGGCCACCGCCTCGTCCCCGGTGAGACCGAGCTCGCCGGCCGCCCCCGGGAGCTGCTCCTCGACGAGTTCACCGCCCGCGCCCACTCGTGTGTCCGGCCCGGCCCAGCGGGCGAGCCGCGCGGCGCGGGAGAGCAGCGGGGTGGCGAGCGCGTCCCGCGCCAGCTCCGCTTCGGACGACAGCCGCACGGGCGGCAGGGGGGAGCTGTCTGACATCGGCTGAATCTCCTCCGGACAAGCAGGACAGGCGGGGGGTTACGGCGTACAGGCGGAAGAACGGACGGACGACGGGCACGGGCGGAGCGGAACCGGCGGGCACCACAGGGGGCCGTGAGCGGTCGGGCGGGCGAGCGGGACGGGCGCCACCGGCGGGCACTCCGGACGGGCGGGACGGACGGACGAGGGGGACGGGCCGGGCACGGCGGGGCGGGCAGAACGGACAGAACAGGGCGGTGGGGGGGGGGGGGGGGGGGGGGGGGGGGGGGGGGGGGCCCCCCCCCCCCCCCCCCCCCCCACCGCCTCAGCGGCTCAGCCTAGACGGATTTGGACCCATGCCGCCCGGTTCATGTCCCTGTCAGGAGTCGTACACCACCGAAACCTTGACAACTCCCCCGGCCACGCACGAGATTGACGCGCGTAGAAGTCGAACGGGCACCCGCCCAGCTGCTTCTCCGCGCGTCACCGGCTCGCACGCAGGTCGCGCTCCCGTCACCTTTCCACCCTCGTCCCGGCGCTCACGTACGTCCCCGGAGGGATTCCCTTGCCGAGCAGGAGAACCGCGCGCATCGCCGCGCTGACCGTCGCCGCGGTCTGTTCCACCGTCTCCGCCGTGGTGCTCACCGCACCCGCCCACGCGGACACCGTCCACATCCACGACATCCAGGGCAGCACCCGTATATCCCCGTACGCGGGCCAGAAGGTCACGGACGTGACCGGCATCGTCACGGGCGTACGGACCTACGGTTCGTCGAAGGGGTTCTGGATCCAGGACCCGGACGCGGACGACGACCCGGCCACCAGTGAGGGCGTGTTCGTCTTCACCGGCTCCGCCCCGAAGGCCGCCGTCGGCGACTCGGTCACGGTCACCGGCACCGTCTCGGAGTACGTGCCGGGCGGCGCCTCCACCGGCAACCAGTCGCTGACGGAGATCACCAAGCCGACGGTGACCGTGGTCTCCGGCGGCCACGCGGTCCCGGCCGCGACGGTCGTCGACGCCGAGTCGGTCCCGGACACGTACACCGCCCCCGGTGACACCGCGGCGGGCGGCTCGGTCAACGGTCTGACGCTGGAACCGGCGACGTACGCGCTGGACTACTACGAGTCGCTGGAGGGCATGAGCGTCCAGGTCTCCGACGTGCGCGTGGTCACCGCCACCGACCCGTACGCCGAGCTGTGGGTCACGGTGAAGCCGCGCGAGCACGCCGACCGCCGCGGCGGCACGGTCTACGGCTCGTACACCTCGCAGAACACCGGACGCCTGCAGATCCAGTCCCTCGGCGCCGCCGCCGACTTCCCCACCGCGAACGTGGGCGACGAGCTGACGGGCACCACCGCGGGCCCGCTCGACTACAACCAGTTCGGCGGCTACACCCTCGTCGCCGGCCGGCTCGGCACCCTGGACAAGGGCGGTCTGGAGCGGGAGACGACCGAGAAGCAGGGCCGCAGGGAACTGGCCGTCGCGACGTACAACGTCGAGAACCTGGACCCGGGCGACGCGACGTTCGACGCCCACGCGTCCGCGATCGTGCAGCACCTCCAGTCGCCCGACATCGTGTCGCTGGAGGAGATCCAGGACAACAACGGCGCGACGAACGACGGCACGGTCGCCGCCGACCGGACGATGCAGAAGCTGGTCGACGCCATCGTGGCGGCGGGCGGCCCCGCCTACGAGTGGCGCTCCATCGACCCGGTCGACCTCGCGGACGGCGGCGAGCCGGGCGGCAACATCCGTCAGGTGTTCCTCTTCAACCCGGAGCGGGTCTCCTTCACCGACCGCGCCGGCGGTGACGCGACGACGGCCGTCGGCGTCACGAAGGAGCACGGAAAGGCGGCGCTGACCGTCTCTCCCGGCCGGATCGACCCGGCCGGCGAAGCCTGGAAGAACAGCCGCAAGCCGCTCGCGGGCGAGTTCGCCTTCCGCGGCAGGACGGTCTTCGTGATCGCCAACCACTTCGCGTCGAAGGGCGGCGACCAGTCGCTGCACGGGCAGTTCCAGCCGCCGGTGCGCAGCTCGGAGACCCAGCGCCACCTCCAGGCGACCGCGGTGAACTCCTTCGTCAAGGACATCCTGACGACGCAGAAGAACGCCGACGTCGTCACCCTCGGCGACATCAACGACTTCGAGTTCTCCGGGACCGCGAAGCTGCTGGAGGGTGATGGCGAACTCTGGTCGGCGATCAAGTCGCTGCCGAAGAGCGAGCGTTACACCTACGACTACCAGGGCAACAGCCAGGTCCTGGACCAGATCCTGATCAGCCCGTCGATCCGCAGGGGCTGCGACTTCGAGTACGACAGCGTGCACATCAACGCGGAGTTCTCGGACCAGATCAGCGATCACGACCCGCAGGTGCTGCGCTTCAGGCCGTAGCCCCCAGGCGGCGTTCGCCGACCCGGCCGGACGGCCCCCGGGGGCCTCGGACGAGATTCGGTTCCCGGAACGGCTTCACCCCGCCGTTTCGGGAGACACGTGAGGTCATGGACGAGAAGCGACCGGAATCGGGGACGGAGGGGCTGACCGCGAAGGACAGCCCCTCCGAGTTGAGCGCGGGCTCCTGGTGGGCGGTGGTGCGGCGCACGGCGAAGGAGTTCACGGACGACGAACTCTCCGACCGCGCCGCCGCCTTGACCTACTACGGCGTGCTGTCGATGTTCCCCGCGCTGCTGGTACTGGTGTCCCTGCTGGGCGTGGCCGGACAGCGCACCACGGACAGACTGCTGGCCAACGTGGGTGACCTGGCGCCCGGTCCGGCCCGCGACATCCTGCACGACGCGGTGCTGCAACTCGGTGACAGCGGCGGCACGGGGAGCGTGCTCGCGATCGTCGGCCTGCTGTTCGCCCTGTGGTCCGCGTCGGGTTACGTCGCCGCGTTCATCCGCACCTCGAACGCGGTGTACGACCTTCCGGAGGGCCGTCCGGTCTGGAAGCTCACCCCGCTGCGGCTGATCCTGACCGTCGCCCTGATGGTGATGCTCGCGGCGAGCGCCACCATCGTCGTGTTCACCGGGCCGCTGGCCGAACGCGCGGGCACGGCCGTCGGGCTCGGCCACGCGGCGATCACCCTCTGGTCCATCGCGAAGTGGCCCGTGCTGCTGGTGCTGGTGGTCCTGATGATCGCCCTGTTGTACTGGGCCGCTCCCAATGTCCGCGGCCGCGGCTTCCGTTGGGTGAGTCCCGGCAGCGTCGTCGCCACGCTGGTCTGGCTGGCCGCCTCCGCCGGATTCGCCCTCTACGCCGCCAACTTCGGCTCGTACAACAAGACGTACGGCACTCTGGCGGGCGCCGTCATCTTCCTGGTGTGGCTCTGGCTGACCAATCTGGCGATCCTGCTGGGGCTGGAGTTCGACGCGGAACTGGCACGCCAGCGGGCCATCACCGGCGGGCAGCCTGCCACGGAGGAGCTGTACGTCGAGCCGCGGGACACCCGCAAGTGGCCGCCGCGGCTGCGGGCGCTGCGTGAGGCCCGGGCCCGGGCGGCGCAGGGCGGCAGGACGAGCTGACGCGCCCGGCCGACACGACGGGCGGCCGACACCCCGAGTCACCGGACGACGAGCGGTCGGCAGACCAACCGCGGCACCACGAGCGAACGACACCACGAACAGCGACAACACGAACCGCGACACCACGAGCGGCGGGCCCGATCCGGCCCCGCCGCTCGTCTTTCTGCCGCGGGCCCGCTCGGCGGTGGCCGGCCGTCCGCCCGGCGGCTGCCGCCCACCACTGCCGCGCGCCCCCGCGGAGCGGCCGGGGCCTGACGCCCGCCGACCCCGGCCCCGCACGCGGGAAAGCGCCGACGCCGGTGAATCGTCACCGGCACCGGCGCTTCGCCAGGGTGCCCCGGAACCGGCGGGCGTCAGGCGTGCCGCCGGCTCCGTCGTGTCAGTGGTGGTTGTGGCGCCGCAGCAGCAGCGCCGCGAGAATCATGCCCGCGCCGATCAGGAGCGGCACGGGGTTCCGCCGTCCGGCCTGGACGACCGTGCTGGCGGCGTTCTTCACGGGTTCCGGCAGGTTCTCCTGCACGACGTGCCCGGCCTGGACGGCCTTGCCCTGCACGATCTGGCCCGCCTGGCCGGCCGAGCCCTTCATCTGGACCGTCATGGCGCCCGCCCGGTCCTTGAGGTCGGCGGCGCGGGCTCGCGCGCGGGCTTTGACGTCCGCCTTCGCGGCCAGCTCCTCGACGGTGTCGCCGAGCTGGCTCCTGGTCTCCTCGATCTGCCGCCGCAACTCGTCGGGGCCCTTGGCGCCCACCGACTCCGCGGCGTCCGAACCGGGCTTCGCGCCCGGCGTCCCGGCCCCGCCGGCGCCCGGCTGCACGGCGGGGACCTGCGCTCCGGCCGCCTTCGCGGCGTCCGCGCCGGTGTTGTCGTTCGTCATCGATGCGCCCTTTCCTTGATCTCGTCGACATCGGCCTTGACGCTGTCGAGCGCCTTTTCGGGGGTGGGCGGTGTGGCCTGGCGCAGCTGCCCCCGGCCCATCACCGCCAGTACGGCGGCGATCGCGAGGAGCACCGCGGTCACGATGAGCGCCGCGGCCCACACGGGCAGCACCAGGGAGAGCGCGGCCACGCCGGTACCGGCCAGGGCCATCAGCCCGACGTATCCGACGGCGCCCGCCGCTCCGATCATCCCGCCGCCCCGCCCCGCGCGCCGGCCCTTCTCGGCCAGCTCCTCCTTCGCGAGGTGCAGCTCCTGCCGTACGAGCTGGGAAAGCTGTTCGGTGGCCTGGCCGACGAGTTCGCCCACCGACTGATTCCCGTGTTCGTCCCGCACGGGCCTGCTGTTCATGGTCCCGGTCACGGTGTCCCGCCTCCTCTCGCGCCTGAGGAAGGGCGGGTACCCGGACCGGGCCGGGCTACCCCTTCGATCCCCGTTCGTCCACAGGTGCCAACTGGCGCCGGAACCAGTCGAGGCGGGCCCGTCGAGGCGGTCCGGGACCATCGCGGCCTCCGCGACCGGCCCCGGCGATCCTCTCGGCGTCCACGAGCGGCAGGGGGCACCAGGGCATCCCCGCACCGCCGTCCGGCCCCGCCACCCAGGACCGTTTAGCAATCGACCCGAGTATCCCGTAGCAGAATTAAGTAGCGCTTCACAGTCAAGTTGCCGACACTGACGACATGACGACTCCAGGCACCCCGGCCGGCCCCGCACCGCGCGCCGCCTCCGGCGCCGCACCTGCCCCGGCGCCCGGCACCCCGCGGGTGACCCCGGGCGCACCCTTCGGCCGGGCGCTCTGCGCGATGGTCACCCCCTTCACCGAGGCGGGCGCGCTCGACCTCGACGGGGCGCAGCGGCTCGCCGCCCGACTGGTGGCCGAGGGGTGCGACGGCCTGGTGCTGTCCGGCACCACGGGCGAGTCGCCCACGACGTCGGACGCGGAGAAGACCTCGCTCGTGCGCGCGGTACGGGCCGCGGTCGGCGAGCACGTCCCGATCGTCGCGGGGGTCGGCACCGCCGACACACGGCACACCGCAGAACTGGCGCGGGCGGCCGAGAGGGCGGGCGCGGACGGCCTCCTCGTGATCGCGCCGTACTACAGCAGGCCGCCGCAGGACGCGGTCGAGGCCCACTTCCGGGACGTCACGGACGCGTGCGGTCTGCCGGTCGTGCTGTACGACATCCCAGGGCGCACGGGTACCCGCATCGAGCCGGAGACGATGATCCGGCTGGCGGAGCACCCGCGGATCGTGGCGGTCAAGGACTGCGCCTACGACCTCCTCGGCACCCAGCAGGTGCTGGCGCACACGGAGTTGGCGTACTACGCGGGCTGCGACGAGCAGGTCCTCGCCCTGTACGCGGTCGGCGGCGCGGGCTTCATCGGTACGGTGGCGAACGTGGCGGCCCGTCAGTTCCGGTCCGTGCTGGACGCCTTCGACGCGGGCGACACGGCGGGAGCGGCCCGCATCCAGCGGCGGACCATCGAGCTGACCGGGGCGATGATGTCCGCCGGACTCCCGGGAGCGGTCACGGCCAAGGCCCTCCTCGGCAGGCTCGGTCTGCCCTCCGGGCCGGTCCGCGCCCCCCTGCGGCCCGCCGGCCGCGAGGCGGCCGACGGGCTGCTGGCGGCGTACGAGCGCCTGGCCGCGGAGGTGTCGTGACGGGTGGGGCCGACCCCCGTCCGCCCCCACCGTCCCGTCGGGCCGGGGCCGACCCCCGTCCGCCCCCTGCCCCCTCCGCGCGGCGCCCGACGCGCAACGCTCAGCGCCTCAGCGCTTCGCGAAGACCGGATTCCAGCGCCCGCCCGCGCCGTCGTCGCCCTTGCGGAAGCCACTGAGCGGGACGACCTTGTCGCTGCCGATGGTGACGAGCATCAGCCGGTTGTGGAACTCGTTCGTGCCCGGCTCGATGTCCCAGGCGATCAGCCGCTTGTCGTCGGCCCAGGCCAGCAGCTGCTGGCCGTGCACCTTGGCGACCCGCTCGCCGGTGTAGGGGTCGACGATCTCGGAGGCCGTCGTCCTGCTGCCGCCCGCGAAGTCACCGGCGGCCAGCTTGCCGTCGGGGGAGAGCCGGGCGTCGATGTGCCAGTGCAGGTACTTCTCGTTCGCGGGCTTGGCGACCTTGTTGCCCTCGAAGTCGTAGAACTGGTCGGTGGGCGTCGTGGTGAGCCCGGCGTAGACCAGCCCGGCGTCGGCGCTGAACGCGAAGTCCTGGCGGGGGTTGACGTCCTGCGTGTCCGTGACCGCGGCCCAGGAGCTCTTGCCGGAGTCCGCGTCGATGACGTAGAAGCCGGTGCGGTCCGTGTGGCCGAAGTCCCCCTGCCAGTCGTTCTTCCTGCCGTCGCCGTCGCTGTCGTAGTCCACCTTGTGGAGCAGGTCCGGATTCTTGGCGTACGTCGTCGCGACGAGCTTGGCGCCGTCGGACGAGAACTCGACACTCGCGACGCCCCGCTCGGCCGGGATCCAGCGTTCGACCTTTCCGGTGAGCAGGTCGAGCATGCCGATCCGCCGGGCGGGCAGCTGGTCCTCCAGGACGGCGGCGGTCCGCATCCCGGGGGCGACGCTGAGGTAGGACCACTTGTCGGTCTTCACGTACTTTCCGCTCTCCTGGTCGAGAAGCGAGTACGTGCGGGCGTTGACGGCGGTCGTCGCCGTGAGCGGGACCCGGTGCAGGGTGTAGTAGGCGGCCAGCGCGGTGTCCCCCGCCGCGATCAGGTCGCGGGGCGGTGTCTGGTCCGGGTGGGCGATGATGTCGCTCCGGTTCATCTCGCTCGCGAGACGCACGTCGTCCTTGCCGGAGCCCAGCAGCGGGACCGCCACCGCGACGGCGACCACGGCGGCGGTGGCCGCGGCGACGGACGCGAGGGTACGGGTGCGGCGGCGCCTGGCGGTCAGCACCCGGTCGGCGAAGTCCGGTTCGAGTGGCGGCTGTTCGCCGGCCTGCTCCCGCAAGGACGCGCGTACCAGTTCTTCGACGTTCACGGGCGCGCCTCCATCGGGGAGAAGTCACGGGACGGCCGCTGTTCGACGTCGGCCGGGCCGAGCGGGGCGAGTTCGGGGGCAAGGGTCCGCAGCCTGGCGAGGGAGCGGTGCGTCGTGGACCGGACGGTTCCGACGGAGCAGTTCAGGAGACGGGCCACGTCGGCCTCGGGCAGGTCCTCGAAGTAGCGCAGCACCAGGACCGTGCGCTGGCGTGCGGTGAGACGGGCGAGCGCCCCGCGCATCAGCACGCGGAGTTCGGCGGTGGCCGAGGCGTCCGTGTCCTCCGTCGCCTCCGGCGGTTCGGCGACGCTGAGTTCGCGGCGCGGCCACTTCAGCCGCCAGCGGCTGACCTGCTGGCGGTACAGGATCTGCCGTACGTACGCCTCGGGTTCGTCGATGCGATGCCAGCGTCCGGCGGCCTTGATCAGGGCGTTCTGCAGCAGGTCCTCGGCCGCGTGCCGGTCCCCGCCGCTGAGCAGTACGGCCGTCTTCAGCAGTGCGGACGACCGGTTCGCCACGAACTCCCGGAATCTTTCCTGCCCTTCGGCATCCATCGTCACCTTCTCTTCCCCGGCGGGCGCTGCGCCCGGCCCCTCTGCCTTCTTTGACGCTTCCGGCCGGCCCCCGCTATGCCTGCGACCGTGAAGAGAATCCGTCGCGAACCGGGTCGGCACGCTCCCGGCGGGGGCGGAACGCCGAGCGCCCTCCCGTCCGGTGGACGGGAGGGCGCTCGGACAAGGCGGAGAGCCGCGAAGGCGGAGAGCCGCTAGTTGTGGCTGTGCAGGACGTCGTTCAGACCGCCCCAGACCGCGTTGTTCGGGCGGGCCTCGACGGTGCCCGTGACCGAGTTGCGGCGGAAGAGGATGTTCGAGGCGCCGGACAGTTCGCGGGCCTTGACGATCTGGCCGTCGGGCATCGTGACGCGGGAGCCGGCGGTGACGTACAGACCGGCCTCCACCACGCACTCGTCGCCCAGTGCGATGCCGACGCCGGCCTCGGCACCGATCAGGCAGCGCTCGCCGATGGTGATGCGGACGTTGCCGCCGCCGGAGAGGGTGCCCATCGTCGAGGCGCCACCGCCGATGTCCGAGCCGTCGCCGACCACGACGCCGGCCGAGATGCGGCCCTCGACCATCGAGGTACCGAGGGTGCCCGCGTTGAAGTTCACGAAGCCCTCGTGCATGACGGTCGTGCCCTCGGCGAGGTGCGCGCCGAGCCGGACCCGGTCGGCGTCGGCGATGCGGACGCCCTTCGGGGCGACGTAGTCGGTCATGCGCGGGAACTTGTCGATCGAGGTCACCTGGAGGTGCAGGCCCTCGGCGCGGGCGTTCAGGCGGGCCTTCTCGACGTCGTCGACGGCGACCGGGCCGAGCGAGGTCCACGCGACGTTGGCGAGGTGGCCGAAGATGCCGTCCAGGCTCTGGCCGTGCGGCTGCACCAGACGGTGCGAGAGCAGGTGGAGGCGCAGGTACACGTCGTGCGCGTCGATCGGCTTCTCGTCGAGGGAGGCGATGACCGTGCGGACGGCGACCACCTCGACACCACGGCGGGCGTCGGGACCGACGGCCTTGGCGGCGCCCTCACCGAGCAGCTCCACGGCACGCTCGGTGGGCAGCCGCTCGGTGCCGGCCGGGCCGGGCTCGGCGGACAGTTCGGGGGCGGGGAACCAGGTGTCGAGGACGGTGCCGTCGGCGGTGAGCGTGGCGAGCCCGGCGGCGACGGCGCCGGTGGTACGAGTAGCAGTCGTGTCGGTCATGAGGGCAACCTAACCGCCCGGGGCCCGCGGAGGCCAACCCGTGCGCGGGCGTCTCGCGGGGCGGGCCGTACGAGCTTCCCGGAATCGCCCGTGGAGGTCACCGGAACACCACCGGCAGGGCAAGGCCACCGGGTGCAAGCCACCGGCAGGGCACCGGGCCGCGGGCGCGCCGCGACACGCACGAGGCCCCCGGCGGGATGCCAGGGGCCTCGTGCAGGGCTGTCGCCCGGACGTGCGGCGTACCGGTCAGACGTTGAACCCGAGCGCCCGAAGCTGCTCGCGGCCGTCGTCCGTGATCTTGTCCGGACCCCACGGCGGCATCCAGACCCAGTTGATGCGCAGTTCGTTGACGATGCCGTCGGTGGCGGACCTGGCCTGGTCCTCGATGACGTCGGTGAGCGGGCAGGCCGCGGACGTCAGCGTCATGTCGATCGTCGCGATGTTCGCGTCGTCGATGTGGATGCCGTAGATGAGGCCGAGGTTGACGACGTCGATACCCAGTTCGGGGTCGACGACGTCGTACAGCGCCTCGCGGACTTCCTCCTCCGAGGCCGGCTTCGTCGTCAGGCCCTCTGCGGGTGTCACGGTGTTCTCGCTCATGCCGTCTTCCTCTCGGCGCTCTCGCCCAGTGCCTGGGCCGTCGCGTCCTTCCATGCCATCCAGCTCAGGAGGGCGCACTTGACCCGGGCCGGGTACTTGGAGACACCGGCGAACGCGACCGCGTCCTCCAGCACCTCCTCCATCGCGTCGTCCGGCTCGAGCCGGCCCTTGGACTGCATCAGCTCCAGGAAGGTCTCCTGGACCTGCTGCGCCTCGGACAGCTCCTTGCCGACGAGCAGCTCGTTCAGCACGGAGGCCGAGGCCTGGCTGATCGAGCAGCCCTGACCCTCGTACGAGATGTCCGCGATCCGCTCGCCGTCGTACTTGACGCGCAGCGTGATCTCGTCGCCGCACGTGGGATTGACGTGGTGCACCTCGGCGTCGCCATCCCTGAGACCGCGCCCGTGCGGGTGCTTGTAGTGGTCCAGGATGACTTCCTGGTACATCGAATCAAGCTTCACGACTCAGCCAGCTCCTCAGCCGAAGAAGTTCCGTACGTGCTCCAGGCCGTCGACCAGTGCGTCGATCTCGGTCGGCGTGGAGTACAGGTAGAACGACGCCCGCGTGGTCGCGGGAATTCCGTACCGCAGGCAGACCGGACGGGCGCAGTGGTGTCCGACCCGGACGGCGATGCCCTGCTCGTCCAGGACCTGGCCCACGTCGTGCGGGTGGATGTCACCGAGCGTGAACGAGATCGCGGCGCCGCGGTCCTCGGCCGTCGCCGGACCGATGATCCTGAGGTCCTGGACCTCCGTCAGCCGCCGTACCGCGTACTCGGTGAGCGCGTGCTCGTGGGCGAGGATCCTGTCCATGCCGATCGAGCTCAGATAGTCGATGGCCGCGCCGAGACCGACCGCCTGAGCGATGGGGGGCGTGCCCGCCTCGAACTTGTACGGCGCGGGAGCGTACGTCGACGAGTGCATCGACACCGTCTCGATCATCTCGCCGCCGCCGAGGAACGGGGGAAGGTCCTCGAGCAGCTCCTGGCGGCCCCACAGGACGCCGATGCCGGTCGGCCCGCACATCTTGTGGCCGGTGAACGCCACGAAGTCGGCCTGCAGGGCCTGGACGTCCAGCGGCATGTGCGGCGCGGCCTGCGAGGCGTCGATCAGGACCAGGGCCCCGACCTCCTGCGCCCGGCGCACTATCGCCTCGACGGGGTTGACCGTGCCGAGGATGTTCGACACCAGCACGAAGGAGACGATCTTCGTCTTCTCGGTGATGACCTCGTCGATGTTCGACAGGTCGAGCCGGCCGTCGTCGGTGAGGCCGAACCACTTCAGCTTCGCGCCCGTGCGCTGCGACAGCAGCTGCCACGGCACGATGTTGGAGTGGTGCTCCATCTCCGTGATGACGATCTCGGTCTCGTGGTCCACGCGGTAGGGCTCGTCGGCCCAGCCCAGCATGTTCGCCACGAGGTTGAGCGACTCGGAGGCGTTCTTGGTGAAGATCACCTCGTCGCGGCTCGGCGCGTTGATGAACGCGGCGACCTTGTCGCGCGCGCCCTCGTACAGCGCCGTGGCCTCCTCGGCGAGCACATGCACACCGCGGTGGACGTTGGCGTTGTAGCGCTCGTAGTACTCGTTCAGGGCGTCCAGCACCTGGCGCGGCTTCTGCGAGGTCGCCGCGTTGTCCAGGTACACGAGCTTCCTGCCGTCGTGGACCTGCCGGTCCAGGATGGGGAAGTCCTTGCGGATCGCCTCGGTGTCGAGGAGGCCCGGCAACTGCGTCACGCGGATACGCCACCCTTCGTGTCGGCGTCGTCGAGCTTCGCGTATGCCTCGTAGCCCTCGTTCTCCAGCTTGTCGGCGAGCTCGGCGCCGCCGGACTCGACGATGCGGCCGGCGGAGAAGACGTGCACGAAGTCGGGCTTGATGTAGCGCAGGATGCGCGTGTAGTGCGTGATCAGCAGGGTGCCGACCTCACCGGACTCGCGGACGCGGTTGACGCCCTCGGAGACGATGCGCAGCGCGTCGACGTCCAGACCGGAGTCCGTCTCGTCGAGGATCGCGACCTTGGGCCTGAGCAGTTCGAGCTGGAGGATCTCGTGGCGCTTCTTCTCACCGCCGGAGAAGCCCTCGTTGACGTTGCGCTCGGCGAAGGCCGGGTCCATGTTGAGGCGCTCCATGGCCTCCCTGACCTCCTTCACCCAGGTGCGCAGCTTGGGGGCCTCGCCGCGGATGGCGGTGGCGGAGGTGCGCAGGAAGTTGGAGACCGAGACGCCGGGGACCTCGACCGGGTACTGCATCGCCAGGAACAGGCCGGCGCGGGCGCGCTCGTCGACGGACATCTCCAGGACGTCCTCGCCGTCGAGGGTGACGGTGCCGCCGGTGATCGTGTACTTCGGGTGACCCGCGAGCGAGTAGGCGAGCGTGGACTTGCCGGAGCCGTTCGGGCCCATGATGGCGTGCGTCTCGCCCTGCTTCACGGTGAGGTCGACGCCCTTGAGGATCTCCTTCGTGGCGTTGTCGGCCTCGACGGTGACGTGCAGGTCTCGGATTTCAAGCGTTGCCATGGGTGCCTCAGGACTCCTGGGAGAGGGAGACGAGCACGTCGTCCCCTTCGATCTTTACGGGGTATACGGGGACGGGGCGCGTCGCGGGAAGGCCGGACGGCTTGCCGGTGCGGAGGTCGAAGGCGGAACCGTGCAGCCAACACTCGATCTGACAGTCCTCCACCTCGCCCTCGGAGAGCGAGACGTTCGCGTGCGAGCAGATGTCGTTGATCGCGAACACCTCGCCCTCGGTCTTCACGACCGAGACCGGCGTGCCGTCGAGTTCCACCCGCTTGGGGGTGTCCTCCTCCAGCTCGCTCAGCGCACAGGCGCGTACGAAGGCCGACGGGGCAGTCATCAGACCGACGCCTCCAGCTCCTCGTCGATCCTGGCGAGGAGCCGCTCCTGGATGTCGGCGACCCCGATCTGCTGGACGAGCTCGGCGAAGAATCCGCGGACCACCAGACGGCGGGCGTCGTCGGCCGGGATGCCGCGCGCCATCAGGTAGAAGAGCTGCTCGTCGTCGAAACGGCCGGTCGCCGAGGCGTGCCCGGCGCCGACGATCTCGCCGGTCTCGATCTCCAGGTTCGGCACGGAGTCGACGCGGGCGCCGTCGGTCAGAACCAGGTTGCGGTTCATCTCGTAGGTGTCGGTGCCCTCGGCCTTGGCCTCGATGAGGACGTCGCCGATCCACACCGCGTGGGCGCCGTCGCCCTGGAGCGCGCCCTTGTAGGCGACGTTCGACTTGCAGTGCGGGGTGTTGTGGTCGACGAGGAGGCGGTGCTCCTGGTGCTGACCGGCGTCCGTGAAGTACAGGCCGAAAAGCTCGGCCTCGCCGCCGGTGCCCGCGTAGTGGACGCGCGGGTGGAGGCGCACCAGGTCGCCGCCGAAGGTGACCACGAAGGACTTGAAGGTGGCGTCCCGGCCGATGAGGGCGTTGTGCTGGCCCACGTGGACGGCCTTGTCGTCCCAGTCCTGGACGGAGACGACGGTCAGCTTGGCGCCGTCGCCGATCACGTAGTCGACGTTGGCGGCGAGCACCGCGTCACCGGTGTGGTCGATGACGACGACGGCCTCGGCGAAGGCTCCCAGTTCGATGACCTGGTGGCCGTAGGCGACCCCGCCCTCGCCGTGCACGGCGATGCGGATCGGCTCGGTGAGCACCGTCTCCTTGGGGACGGTGACGACGCCGGCCTTCTCGAACGCCGAGTAGGCCTGGGCGGCGACCCGGTCCACGGGGGTGCCGGCCCTGCCGAGCCGGGCGTCGTCGCGGCCGACGGTCTCGACGGTGACGCCCTCGGGGGCCTCGATGTCCACCTTGACGCCGTCGCCGGTGGCGACAGCGGTGCCGTCGTGCAGCCCGCGCAGCCGCTCCAGGGGCGTGAACCGCCACTCCTCCTCACGGCCGTGGGGGACCGGGAAGTCCGCCACGTCGAAGGAGGCGGGCGCGCTCATGCGCGTGGCGACGGTCGACTCTGCGGCCACCGCGATCTGGCCGGCGGTGGTGGACCCCAGCGGTGGGGGACCCCCCGCTCGAGCGGAGTCGAGAGTGGGGGAATTCGTAGCCTCAGCCATGGCTGTCGGTCTGCTCTCTTTCCTGCGTCAGTGTTCGCTGGCTGTGTCCGGACGGCGGGTCTTAACCGACCGCGCCTTCCATCTGCAGCTCGATCAGCCGGTTGAGTTCGAGGGCGTACTCCATGGGCAGCTCCTTGGCGATCGGCTCGACGAAGCCCCGCACGATCATGGCCATCGCCTCGAACTCGGTCATGCCGCGGCTCATCAGGTAGAAGAGCTGGTCGTCGCTGACCTTGGAGACGGTCGCCTCGTGCCCCATGGACACGTCGTCCTCACGGACGTCCACGTAGGGGTACGTGTCCGAGCGCGAGATCGTGTCGACGAGCAGCGCGTCGCACAGCACGTTGGACTTCGAGCCGTGCGCGCCCTCACCGATCTCGACGAGGCCGCGGTAGGAGGTACGGCCGCCGCCGCGCGCCACGGACTTGGAGACGATGTTGGACGACGTGTTCGGCGCCATGTGGACCATCTTGGAGCCGGCGTCCTGGTGCTGGCCCTCGCCCGCGAAGGCGATGGAGAGGGTCTCGCCCTTGGCGTGCTCGCCCATCAGGTAGACGGCCGGGTACTTCATGGTGACCTTGGAGCCGATGTTGCCGTCGATCCACTCCATGGTCGCGCCCTCGTACGCCACGGCGCGCTTGGTGACCAGGTTGTAGACGTTGTTCGACCAGTTCTGGATGGTCGTGTAACGGCAGCGGGCGCCCTTCTTCACGATGATCTCGACCACCGCGGAGTGGAGCGAGTCCGACTTGTAGATCGGCGCCGTGCAGCCCTCGACGTAGTGCACGTAGGCACCCTCGTCGACGATGATCAGGGTCCGCTCGAACTGGCCCATGTTCTCCGTGTTGATACGGAAGTAGGCCTGGAGCGGGATCTCCACGTGCACGCCCGGCGGCACGTAGATGAAGGAGCCGCCGGACCACACCGCGGTGTTCAGCGACGCGAACTTGTTGTCGCCGACCGGGATGACGGTGCCGAAGTACTCCTTGAAGAGCTCCGGGTGCTCCTTGAGGGCCGTGTCGGTGTCCATGAAGATGACACCCTGCGACTCCAGCTCCTGGTTGATCTGGTGGTAGACGACCTCGGACTCGTACTGGGCCGCGACACCGGCGACGAGGCGCTGCTTCTCCGCCTCGGGGATGCCGAGCTTGTCGTACGTGTTCTTGATGTCGTCCGGCAGGTCCTCCCAGGACTCCGCCTGCTTCTCCGTGGAGCGCACGAAGTACTTGATGTTGTCGAAGTCGATGCCCGACAGGTCCGAGCCCCAGTTCGGCATGGGCTTCTTCTCGAACAGGCGCAGGCCCTTGAGGCGGAGCTTCGTCATCCACTCCGGCTCGGACTTCTTGGCGGAGATGTCCCGGACGACGTCCTCGTTGATGCCGCGCTTCGCAGAGGCGCCGGCCGTGTCGGAGTCGGCCCAGCCGTACTCGTACTTGCCCAGACCCTCGAGTTCGGGGTGAGCAGTCTCCGTGGGGAGCGTCATGCGGGGTTCCTCCCGGCCGTGCTTGCGGATGCGTGATCAGTGGTATGGGAAATCTTGGGGATGAACGTGGTGCACACGCCGTCGCCGTGCGCGATGGTCGCCAGGCGCTGCACATGCGTACCGAGCAACTGGGAGAAGATCTCGGTCTCCGCCTCGCACAGCTGCGGGAACTGCTCGGCGACATGGGCGACGGGGCAGTGGTGCTGGCACAGCTGCTCGCCGACCGGTGCGCTGCGCGCCGTAGCAGCGTACCCGTCCGCGCTCAGGGCCCTGGCCAGCGCTTCGGTGCGCTCCTCGGGGGCCGCGGCCTCGACGGCGGCGCGGTACGCCCCGGCCTGCGCGGCGATCCTGGCGCGGGCGAACGCAACGACCGCCTCGTCGCCGCCCTCGCGCTCGGCGATCCAGCGCAGCGCGTCCGCGGCGAGCTTGTCGTAGGACTGATCGAAGGCGTCCCGGCCGCAGTCGGTCAGGGCGAACACCTTCGCGGGGCGCCCCCGGGTACGCGCGCCGTAGATCCGCTGCTCGCGGGCCTCCACGACGGTGTCGGCGACGAGCGCGTCGAGATGCCGGCGGACGGCGGCCTGGGTGAGTCCCAGCCGCCCGGCGAGGTCGGCCACCGTGGACGGGCCGTGGTCCAGGATGGAGCGCGCGACGCGATTGCGGGTGGACCGCTCACCGGTCGCGAGTTCCTCCTGCGGAGCCTCGCCAACGTTTTTCACAACGCCATTGTTGCGTAATTCCTTCGGGCCTGACAACCCGCACCCGAGGCGTGGACGGTGCCCTGCGTCACTTAGGCATACCTAATACGACCTGCGGAAACGATCTTTGATCGATCAATCCGGTGGCGTTCCCGGGGGCGTTCCAGCAGACTGCCGGACGTGTCTGTACCACCTCCGACCGGCCCACTCGTCACCCGAGCCGGGCTCGCCGCACAGCTGCGCGAGCTCGGTGTCCGCCCCGGCGGGACACTCCTCGCGCACTCCTCGCTCAGCTCCCTGGGCTGGGTCTGCGGCGGCGCGCCCGCCGTCGTCCAGGGACTGCTCGACGCGCTCGGTCCCGACGGGACGCTGGTCGTCCCCACCCAGTCCGGCGATCTCTCCGACCCGGCCCTGTGGGGCGATCCACCGGTTCCCGAGGAGTGGTGGCCCGCCATCCGCGCGACGATGCCCGCCTACGACCCGCTGATCACGCCCAGCCGCGGGGTCGGCGTGATCCCGGAGACCGTCCGCACCTGGCCGGGCGCCCTGCGCAGCGCGCACCCGCAGACCTCGTTCGCCGCCCTCGGGGCCCGCGCGGCGGAAGTGGTCGAGGGGCACGCCCCCGACTGCCGTCTCGGTGAGCGCAGCCCGCTGGCCCGCCTGGAGGCCATGGACGCCCACGTCCTGCTGCTCGGCGCCGGATACGAAACGTGCACCGCCTTCCACCTCGCCGAGTACCGCATCCCGTCCCCGGTGGCCGAGGTGGGCCGGCCGGTCCTCGGACCGGACGGAACGGCGCGCTGGGAGGTGGTGACCGAGGTGTCGGTCACCTCCGAGCGCTTCGACGAGCTGGGCGCCGACTTCGAACGGGACCGTCCCGTCGTACGGGGCCGGGTGGGCGCCGCCGACACACGGCTGTTCCCGGTCGCCGCCGCCGTGGCGTACGCGGAGCGGTGGCTGGCGCTGCACCGCCCGCGCGAGGCGTGGATCGCCGACGGGGAGCCGCGGCGCCGCCCCGGGCGGCCGGACGGTGCCCGGGTCGCGGGCCCCGCGCGCCCCGGCACCCGGACGCGTCCCTAGACTTGTTCCTCATGCGAAGCGAGCCCGTGGTCCAGGTCCAGGCCCTGGTGAAGCGGTACGGCACGAAGACCGCGGTGGACGGCCTCGACCTGGTGGCCGAAGCGGGCATCACCGCCGTACTCGGACCCAACGGAGCGGGCAAGACCACCACGGTCGAGACCTGCGAGGGCTACCGGAAGCCGGACTCCGGCACGGTGCGCGTCCTGGGCCTCGACCCGGTCCGGCAGTCCGGGCGGCTGCGTCCGCGGATCGGGGTCATGCTCCAGTCCGGCGGTGTCTACTCGGGCGCCCGCGCCGACGAGATGCTCCGCCACGTGGCGAAGCTGCACGCCCACCCGCTGGACGTGGACGCGCTGATCGAGCGGCTCGGCCTCGGCGGCTGCGGCCGCACGGCGTACCGCCGGCTGTCCGGCGGCCAGCAGCAGCGGCTCGCGCTGGCGATGGCCGTGGTCGGCCGTCCCGAGCTGGTCTTCCTCGACGAGCCCACCGCGGGGCTCGACCCGCAGGCCCGCCGCGCGACCTGGGACCTGGTGCGCGACCTGCGCGCCGACGGCGTCTCCGTCATCCTCACCACGCACCACATGGACGAGGCCGAGCAGCTCGCCGACGACGTGGCGATCATCGACGCGGGCCGGGTCGTCGCCCAGGGCTCCCCCGACGAGCTGTGCCGCGGCGGCGCGGAGAACACCCTGCGCTTCAGCGGCCGGCCCGGGCTCGACGTGGGGTCCCTGCTGAAGGCCCTCCCGGCGGACTGCACGGCGGTCGAGCTGACGCCGGGCGCCTACCGGGTCGGCGGCAAGGTCGATCCGCAGCTGCTGGCGACGGTCACCTCCTGGTGCGCCCAGCACGGCGTGATGCCGGAGAAGATCTCCGTCGAACGCCACACCCTCGAAGACGTCTTCCTGGAACTCACGGGCAAGGAGCTGCGCGGATGAGCGCCGCCGGTACGTACTCCCCGCGGCCCGGAGCCGCGCCGCTCCCCCGGATGATCGGCGCCCAGGCGGTGCTGGAGACGAAGATGCTGCTGCGCAACGGCGAGCAGCTCCTCCTCACGGTCGTCATCCCGACCCTCCTGCTGGTCCTGTTCAGCACGGTGGACATCGTCGACACGGGCAGGGGCGACGCCGTCGACTTCCTCGCGCCGGGCATCCTCGCGCTGGCCGTGATGTCGACCGCGTTCACCGGGCAGGCCATCGCCACCGGCTTCGAACGCCGCTACGGCGTCCTGAAGCGGCTCGCCGCCTCCCCGCTGCCGCGCTGGGCCCTGATGACCGCGAAGACCGCGTCCGTCCTGGTCACCGAGGTCCTCCAGGTGATCCTCCTGACGGCGATCGCCCTCGCCCTCGGCTGGTCCCCGCACGGCAGCCCCCTCGCCGTGCTGCTCCTGCTCGTCCTCGGCACCGCCGCCTTCTCCGGCCTCGGACTGCTGATGGCCGGCACGCTGAAGGCGGAGGCCACCCTGGCCGCCGCCAACCTCGTCTTCCTGCTGCTCCTGGTGGGCGGCGGCGTCGTCGTCCCGCTCGACAAGTTCCCCTCCGGCGCGCAGGACGTGCTCGGACTGCTGCCGATCTCCGCCCTGTCGAACGGTCTGCGGGACGTGCTCCAGCACGGGGCCGGGATGCCGTGGGGCGACCTCGGGATCCTCGCCGTGTGGGCGGTCGCGGGGCTCGGCGCGGCTGCCCGATTCTTCCGGTGGGAGTAGAGACCTCCCCCTCGTGAAGGCATGCACAAGCGCCCGCCTACCATGGTGTCCGTGCCCAACGTGACCCGAGCCGACGCGACCCGAGCCGCGCGCAACCCGCTCGCCTTCATCGCCGACCGCTGGACCCCCGCCCCCCGGACCGTGCGGCGGGCGGCCCTCGCCGCCCTCGTCATGGCGGTGGCCATCGTGGTCACCGGCGGTGCCGTGCGGCTGACCGGCTCCGGGCTCGGCTGCCCGACCTGGCCCAAGTGCACGGACGATTCGCTGACCAC
The DNA here is from genome assembly GCF_042871785.1 of Streptomyces sp. NPDC005551. Classification (NCBI taxonomy): domain Bacteria; kingdom Bacillati; phylum Actinomycetota; class Actinomycetes; order Kitasatosporales; family Streptomycetaceae; genus Streptomyces; species Streptomyces sp. NPDC005551. The sequence goes on from NZ_JBIAJE010000015.1 coordinate 159,011, forward strand.
CACCAGCGCGATGGGCCTCCACGGCGTCATCGAGTTCGGCAACCGGATGCTGACCTACGTGCTGTGCGCCGCGGTCGGCTGGGCGATCATCGCGGCCCGCTCGCAGAAGCCGTGGCGGCGCGGCCTCACCCGGCTCGGCTGGGCGCAGTTCTGGGTGGTCATGGGCAACGCGATCCTCGGCGGGATCGTCGTGCTGGTCGGCCTGAACCCGTACACGGTCGCCGCCCACTTCCTGCTCTCCACGGCACTGATCGCGGTCGCCACGGTGATGTGGCAGCGCACCCGGGAGGGCGACGCCGAGCCGCGTCCGCTGGTCGGCGCGGCCGTGCGGCAGCTCGTGTGGTTCCTGGTCGCCGCGTCCGTGCTGCTGATCGCGGTCGGCACCGTCGTCACCGGCGCGGGTCCGCACGCCGGGGACTCCAGCGACGTCGACCGCATGCCGCTGGACTGGGAGACCGTGACGAAGCTGCACGCCGTGCTGGCGTGGATCGTGGTGACGCTGACGTTCGCCCTGTGGTTCGTCCTCAAGGCCGTCGACGCCCCCAAGGGCCCGCTGGACCGCACCCGTGACCTGTTCGTGATTCTCCTCGCCCAGGGCCTCGTCGGTTACGTCCAGTACTTCACGGAACTCCCCGAGGTGCTGGTCGGCCTCCACATGTTCGGCTCCTGCCTGGTGTGGATCGGCGTCCTGCGTGTACTGCTGTCCCTGCGCGAGCGTCCGGACACCCCGGCCGGTCTGCCGGACCCCGCGACGGAATCGGCGCTCACGCGCGCGTGAGCGTCACCCCAGGGCGTACACCCGGTGCGCGTTCCCGGCGGCGATGAGTCCCGCCACCCGCTGAGCGTCCGCGAGGGACCAGGCGCCCTCGGCGACCCAGGTGCCGAGCACCCGCGCGAGGGCCTCACGGAAGAGGCGTGCGCCCACCACATGGAGTTCGGGCAGACCGTGTGCGCCGCTGGAGAAGAGGAGCTTGCCGAAGGGCGCCAGCTCCAGGATCTCCGCCAGCACGGCCGCCGCCCGCGCCCCGGTGCGCACCAGCGCGGCGCCCAGGTCGGCGTACACGTGCGGGAAGACCCCGGTCAGGTGGGCCGCGTGGCGGTGGTACGGGTAGCCGTGCAGCAGCACGAGATCGGTGCCGAGTCCGGCCGTGGCGCGGGCGAAGTCGGTGAGCAGGGCGGGATCGGTGCGGTCGATGCGCGGACCGGGCTCGCCCATGCCGGCGTGGAGCTGGATCGGCAGTCCCGAGGCGACCGCGCTCCACAGCAGGTGCCTCAGCAGGACCGGGTCGCTCAGCTCCCCGCCCACGCGCCGTCCGGCCAGCCAGCGGCCCGCCGCGCCCCGCACCTCCCCCGGTCCCGGCGGCTCGGGAGCCAGCGCGAGACCGTGCCGCATGCCCGCCACGGAGGTGAAGGCGACGGCGTTCGAGGCCGCGCCGTGGACGGACTCGGCGAGATTGGCGAGGAACGACTCGACGGTGCCGGAGGTGTCGGCGACCTGCTCGGCCAGCAGTTCCAGCCGGACCACCTCGTGGGCCCGCGCGTCCCCCGCGGAGGCCATCTCGCCCGGTCCCGTGAGGTCGCCGGGCAGCCCGGCGTCGACGAGATACGTCGTGATGCCGCTGCCCCGCAGGAGCCTGCGGCCGGCCTCCAGTACGCCCAGTTCGCGGCGCCTGGCGAGGTAGTGGGCGGGCGGGCAGTGCGGCTCGAGGCCCAGCAGGGGCGGGCACCAGCGGCGTACCGCGAAGCCCGTCTGGGTGTCGAAGAAGGTGGTGCCGGGGGCGGCCGGGCCCTCGGTGCGGGACAGGTGGGCCTCGAAGGTTCCGAGTCCCAGCTCCGTGCGGAGCACTCCGTGGCAGTACTGGTCCACGAGGGACGGCGTTTCGATCATCCGGACTCCCGTGAGCGGACCGTGGGTTCTCAGGTCCTAACGGGTGAACGGGGGTGCAGGTGCTGCTGTCGCACACCCCGTGCGAAAGCGCTCCGCTGTGTCACCTGGTCCCGGGGCGGGCGGCCGGGTTTCGTCCGCGGGTGCGTGGGGGTTGAGCGCGCCGTTCCCCGCGCCCCTGGACGGGGCGCGGCTCCGACTTCGTCCGCGGGTGCGTGGGGGTTGAGCGCGCCGTTCCCCGCGCCCCTGGACGGGGCGCGGCTCCGACTTCGTCCGCAGGTGCGTGGGGGTTGAGCGCGCCGTTCCCCGCGCCCCTGGACGGGGCGCGGCTCCGACTTCGTCCGCAGGTGCGTGGGGGTTGAGCGCGCCGTTCCC
>NZ_JBIAJE010000015.1:161367-171149 GCF_042871785.1 Streptomyces sp. NPDC005551
CCCCGCGCCCCTGGACGGGGCGCGGCTCCGACTTCGTCCGCAGGTGCGCGGGGGTGGGGTCAGGTGTTGCTGGGGGAGCCGAGCTGGAGGCCTGCCATTCGCTTCCACTCGTACGGGCCCGTCCGCACCCTGGCCGCGAACTCGCCGTCGAACTCCTCGTGCACGGTGATGCCGGACTTCTTCACGGCCTGCTCCGCGACGGCGTACGTGGGGGCCACCAGGTCGCCCCAGCCGCCGTCCGCGCCGACGAGCACGATCCGGGCGCCCCGCTGCCCGAGGTACTCGATGTGGCCGTCGGTCCCGCCGTGCGCCTTGGCAAAGCCGGCGATCTCCTTGGCGAGCCGGGCGGCCCGGCGCTCGGTCTTGGCGTCCTGCGTGGCGCCGGTGCTCTCGTCAACCTGCTCGGTGTCTGCCATGGCCAGGATGCTACCGACGGGTAGATCGAACGGCGACGGGCGGGGTGCGTGGCCTTGACCACGCACCCCGCCCGTCGGAGGTGTCTAGCGCAGGAAGGGGTCCACCGCGACCGCCACGAAGAGCAGCGACACATAGGTGATGGACCAGTGGAACAGCCGCATCTCCTTGAGCTTGCCGCCCGTCGCCTCGGACTTGGCGCGGTTCTGCAGACCGTGCGCCTCCCACAGCCACCAGCCGCCGGCCACCAGCGCGACCGCCGTGTAGAACCAGCCGGTGTAGCCGAGCGGGGTGAGGAGCAGCGAGACGGCGACCATCATCCAGCTGTAGAGGACGATCTGGCGGGCGACCACCTTGTTCGAGGCGATGACCGGAAGCATCGGCACGCCCACGCGTGCGTAGTCGTCCCGCACCTTCATCGACAGCGGCCAGTAGTGCGGCGGCGTCCAGAAGAACATGACGAGGAAGAGGACGACCGGCGCCCACGACATCGAGTTCGTGACCGAGGACCAGCCGATGAGGACCGGCATGCAGCCCGCGATGCCGCCCCAGACGATGTTCTGCGACGTCCGGCGCTTGAGGATCATCGTGTAGACGACCACGTAGAACAGCAGCGCGCCGAGCGACAGCCAGGCCGACAGCCAGTTGACCGTCAGGCCGAACAGCAGCGTGGAGACCACCGCGAGCGAGAGGCCGAAGGCCAGGCACTCGCGCGGGCTGACCATGCCGGTGACCAGGGGCCGCTGGGCGGTGCGGTCCATCAGGGCGTCGATGTCGCGGTCGATGTACATGTTGAGCGCGTTGGCGCCCCCCGCCGACAGGTAGCCGCCCAGGCAGGTCAGGAGCACCAGCTTCAGGTCGGGCACACCCTGCTCGGCCAGGAACATCACCGGCACGGTGGTGATCAGCAGCAGCTCGATGATCCGCGGCTTGGTCAGCGCCACGAACGCCTTCACCCGGGCCCCGAACGGCCGGTGGCCCGGGCCGGTGTTTCTCCCGAGCTCTCCCCTGGTCCGCACGGCATGGGCGGTGCCCCCACCCGCTGGACGGGATTCGACGGCCGTCACGCACACCCCTGACAGAGACATCCCAGCAAGCCCCCGGGTGTGAACTCCCCGTAAAGGCTCGCGCGTACCACGCCACTGTAGACGTTGCCCAGACCCCGCCCTTCGCGGGGGTGGGGTCGTGTTGGAGGGCTCCGCACAAAGAGCCGGGTCCCTCTCGATTGAGCGGTCAGATGAGCGCCTCCGTATTCACTTGCCACACGGGGAACAGCCCGGTCGGGAGGCGGATCCCGTCCAGTCCCGGCAGTCTGGAAAGAGTCGAAAAAACGCACGTACTCCCGGGGGTAGGCTCGACAAAGTCCGGTGGGCGCCAAGCGCACCGGCATTCGACATGTGGACCATGTGGAGAGGAGCCCTGACTCAGGGTGAGCACCAAGCCGACCACCACAGACCTCGAGTGGACCGAGTTGGACCAGCGGGCCGTCGACACCGCCCGCGTCCTGGCCGCCGATGCCGTACAGAAGGTCGGCAACGGCCATCCGGGTACGGCGATGAGCCTGGCGCCCGCCGCCTACACCCTCTTCCAGAAGGTGATGCGGCACGACCCGGCGGACGCCGACTGGACCGGACGCGACCGCTTCGTGCTGTCCGCGGGTCACTCGTCCCTGACCCTCTACATCCAGCTCTACCTGGCCGGCTTCGGCCTGGAGCTGGAGGACCTCCAGTCCTTCCGGACGTGGGGCTCCAAGACGCCCGGTCACCCCGAGTACGGCCACACGACCGGTGTCGAGACGACGACCGGTCCGCTCGGCCAGGGCGTCGCCAACGCGGTGGGCATGGCGATGGCCGCCCGCTACGAGCGCGGCCTGTTCGACCCGGAGGCCGCCCCCGGCACCTCCCCGTTCGACCACTTCATCTACGCGATCGCCGGCGACGGCTGCCTCCAGGAGGGCATCTCCGCCGAGGCGTCCTCCCTCGCGGGCCACCAGAAGCTCGGCAACCTGGTCCTGCTGTGGGACGACAACCACATCTCGATCGAGGGCGACACCGAGACGGCCGTCTCCGAGGACACCGTCAAGCGGTACGAGGCGTACGGCTGGCACGTGCAGCGGGTGCAGCCGAAGGAGAACGGCGACCTCGACCCGCAGGCGCTCTTCGCGGCGATCCAGGCCGCGAAGGCTGTGACGGACAAGCCGTCGTTCATCGCGATGCGCTCGATCATCGCCTGGCCCGCCCCGAACGCGCAGAACACCGAGGCCGCGCACGGCTCGGCCCTCGGCGACGACGAGGTCGCGGCCACCAAGCGCGTCCTCGGCTTCGACCCCGAGAAGTCCTTCGAGGTGTCCGACGAGGTCCTCGCCCACACCCGTGGCGCGCTCGACCGGGGCCGTGAGGCCAAGGCCGAGTGGGACAAGACGTTCGCCGCCTGGCGCACCGCCGACCCCGAGCGCGCCGCCGAGTTCGACCGCATCGCGTCGACCGCGCTGCCGGAAGGCTGGGAGGACAAGCTCCCGGTCTTCGAGGCGGGCACGTCCGTCGCCACGCGTGCCGCGTCCGGCAAGGTGCTCCAGGCACTCGGCGCGGTCATCCCCGAGCTGTGGGGCGGTTCCGCCGACCTCGCCGGCTCGAACAACACGACGATCGACAAGAACTCGTCGTTCCTCCCCGAGGGCAACCCCCTGCCGGGCGCGGACCAGTACGGCCGCACGGTGCACTTCGGCATCCGCGAGCACTCCATGGCCGCGGAGATGAACGGCATCGCGCTGCACGGCAACACCCGCATCTACGGCGGCACCTTCCTGGTGTTCTCCGACTACATGCGCAACGCCGTGCGCCTGTCCGCGCTGATGCACCTGCCGGTGACGTACGTGTGGACGCACGACTCCATCGGCCTCGGCGAGGACGGCCCCACCCACCAGCCGGTCGAGCACCTCGCCTCGCTGCGCGCCATCCCCGGCCTGAACGTCATCCGCCCGGCCGACGCCAACGAGACCGCGATCGCCTGGCGCGAGATCCTGCGTCGCTACACCAAGGTGTACGGCAAGGGCGCTCCGCACGGCCTGGTGCTGACCCGTCAGGGTGTGCCGACGTACGAGCCCGACGAGAACGCGGCCAAGGGCGGGTACGTCCTGCTGGAGGCCGAGGGCGGCACGCCCGAGGTCATCCTGATCGGCACCGGCTCCGAGGTGCATGTGGCCGTCGAGGCGCGTGAGCAGCTCCAGGCCGCGGGCATCGCGACGCGGGTCGTGTCGATGCCGTCCGTGGAGTGGTTCGAGGAGCAGGACCAGGGGTACCGGGACAGCGTCCTGCCGCCGTCCGTCAGGGCGCGGGTGGCGGTGGAAGCCGGCATCGGTCTGACCTGGCACCGCTTCGTCGGCGACGCCGGACGCATTGTTTCGCTGGAGCACTTCGGTGCTTCCGCTGACGGCAAGGTGCTCTTCCAGGAGTTCGGCTTCACTGCCGAGAACGTCGCCTCCGCCGCCCGGGAATCGATCGCCGCAGCCCAGCGCTGACGCTGACATACGACACGTAGGAGATGCATTTTCCATGACAGACGCACTCAAGCGCCTCTCCGAGGAAGGCGTGGCGATCTGGCTGGACGACCTGTCGCGCAAGCGGATCACGTCCGGCAATCTCGCCGAGCTGATGGATCAGCAGCACGTCGTGGGCGTCACCACCAACCCGTCGATCTTCCAGAAGGCCATCTCCCAGGGCGACGGTTACGACCAGCAGCTCTCCGACCTCGCCGCCCGCCGGGTCACGGTCGAGGAAGCCCTCCGCATGATCACCACGGTGGACGTCCGTGACGCCGCCGACATCCTGCGGCCGGTCTTCGACTCCACGGACGGCCAGGACGGCCGGGTCTCCATCGAGGTCGACCCGCGTCTGGCGCACAACACCAAGGCGACCGTCGCCGAGGCCAAGCAGCTCGCCTGGCTGGTCGACCGCCCGAACACGCTCATCAAGATCCCGGCCACCGAGGCGGGCATCCCGGCGATCACCGAGGTCATCGGCCTCGGCATCAGCGTGAACGTGACGCTGATCTTCTCCCTGGAGCGCTACCGCAAGGTCATGGAGGCCTACCTGGCCGGCCTGGAGAAGGCCAAGGAGCGCGGCCTGGATCTCTCCAAGATCCACTCGGTGGCGTCCTTCTTCGTGTCCCGGGTGGACGCGGAGATCGACAAGCGGCTCGACGCGCTGGGCACCGACGAGGCCAAGGCCGTCCGCGGCAAGGCCGCCCTCGCCAACGCGCGGCTCGCCTACCAGGCGTACGAGGAGGTGTTCAGCGGCGAGCGCTGGGCCGCCCTCGACAAGGCGCAGGCCAACAAGCAGCGTCCGCTCTGGGCGTCGACGGGCGTCAAGGACCCGGCGTACAAGGCCACCATGTACGTCGACCAGCTGGTCGCGCCGAACACGGTGAACACCATGCCGGAGGCCACGCTCGAGGCGACCGAGAGCGAGGGCGAGATCACCGGGAACACCGTCTCCGGTACGTACGAGCAGGCCCGCGCCGATCTCGACGCGGTCGAGAAGCTCGGGATCTCGTACGACGAGGTGGTGCAGCTGCTGGAGGACGAGGGCGTCGAGAAGTTCGAGTCCGCCTGGAACGACCTGCTCAAGTCGACCGAGGCAGAGCTCCAGCGCCTCGCCCCTTCGGAGGGCTGAAATCTTGTCGAGCAGCAATCCGCTGCGTGACCCCGCAGACCGACGGCTCCCGCGTATCGCGGGGCCGTCGGGCCTGGTCATCTTCGGCGTCACGGGCGATTTGTCACGTAAAAAGCTGATGCCCGCCGTGTACGACCTCGCCAACCGCGGACTGCTGCCCCCGGGCTTCTCGCTCGTCGGCTTCGCCCGGCGCGAGTGGCAGGACGAGGACTTCGCCCAGGAGGTCCACGACGCCGTCAAGGAGCACGCCCGCACGGAGTTCCGCGAGGAGGTCTGGCAGCAGCTCATCCAGGGCATGCGCTTCGTCCAGGGCAACTTCGACGACGACGACGCCTTCGAGCAGTTGAAGGCGACGATCGAGGACCTCGACAAGGCCCAGGGCACCGGCGGCAACTTCGCCTTCTACCTCTCCGTGCCGCCCAAGTTCTTCCCCAAGGTCGTGCAGCAGCTCAAGAAGCACGGGCTGGCCGACCAGCAGGGCGGTTCCTGGCGGCGCGCGGTCATCGAGAAGCCCTTCGGCCACGACCTCAGGTCGGCCGAGGAGCTCAACGCGATCGTCCACGAGGTCTTCGCCCCCGAGCAGGTCTTCCGCATCGACCACTATCTGGGCAAGGAGACCGTCCAGAACATCCTGGCGCTGCGCTTCGCCAACCAGATGTTCGAGCCGATCTGGAACCGGTCGTACGTCGACCACATCCAGATCACGATGGCCGAGGACATCGGCATCGGCGGACGCGCGGGCTACTACGACGGTATCGGCGCCGCGCGTGACGTCATCCAGAACCACCTGCTCCAGCTGATGGCGCTGACCGCCATGGAGGAGCCGGCCTCCTTCGACGCGGACGCGCTCGCCGCCGAGAAGACCAAGGTGCTCGGCGCCGCCAGGCTGCCGAAGGACCTGGGCAGCAACACGGTCCGCGGGCAGTACGCGGCCGGGTGGCAGGGCGGCGAGAAGGTCGTCGGCTACCTCCAGGAGGACGGTATCGACGCCAAGTCGAAGACCGACACCTACGCGGCCGTCAAGCTGGAGATCGACAACCGGCGCTGGGCGGGCGTCCCCTTCTATCTCCGTACGGGCAAGCGTCTGGGCCGCCGTGTCACCGAGATCGCGGTCGTCTTCCAGCGCGCCCCGCACTCCCCCTTCGACCACACGGCGACCGAGGAACTCGGCTCGAACGCGATCGTCATCCGCGTCCAGCCCGACGAGGGCATCACGGTCCGCTTCGGCTCCAAGGTCCCCGGCACCTCCATGGAGATCCGGGACGTGTCGATGGACTTCGCGTACGGCGAGTCCTTCACGGAGTCCAGCCCGGAGGCGTACGAGCGGCTGATCCTCGACGTCCTGCTCGGCGACTCCAACCTCTTCCCGCGCACGGAGGAGGTCGAGCTGTCCTGGAAGATCCTCGACCCGATCGAGGAGTACTGGGACGCGCACGGCAAGCCCGCGCAGTACCAGGCCGGCACCTGGGGTCCCGTCGAGGCGGACCAGATGCTGGAACGAGACGGACGGAGCTGGCGGCGGCCATGAAGACAGACCTCACGGACACCACGGCCAGCAAGATCAACAAGGCGCTCGTCCAGGGCCGCCGCGCCATCGGCACACCGGCCGTCGGCATGGTGCTCACCCTCGTCATCGTCACGGACGAGGAGAACGCCTACGACGCGCTGAAGGCCGCGAACGACGCCTCACGCGAGCACCCCTCGCGCACCCTCGTGGTCATCAAGCGCGTCTCGCGCTCGCCCCGCGACCGCACGAAGTCGCGCCTCGACGCCGAGGTGCGCCTCGGGGTGGAGGCCGGCACCGGTGAGACGGTCATCCTGCGCCTGTACGGCGAGGTCGTGGACCACGCCCAGTCCGTCGTGCTCCCGCTGCTGCTGCCGGACGCGCCCGTCGTCGTCTGGTGGCCGGTGAACGCGCCGAGCGACCCGGCCAACGACCCGCTGGGCGCACTCGCCCAGCGCCGGGTCACCGACACCTACGCCTCCGAGCAGCCGGTACGGGAACTCGCCGCCCGCGCCGACGCCTACGCCCCCGGTGACACGGACCTGTCGTGGACCCGCATCACGCCCTGGCGTTCGATGCTGGCCGCGGCCCTGGACCAGGTCGTCTGCGAGGTCAAGGCGGTCGAGGTGGAGGGCGAGGAGTTCAACCCGAGCTGCGAACTGCTCGGCATGTGGCTGGCGGACCGGCTCGACGTCCCGGTCCGGCGCTCGGTGTCGTCGGGCCCCGGCCTCACCGCCGTCCGGATGGACACCGACTGCGGTCCGATCGTCCTGGACCGTGCCGACGGCTCGCTGGCGACGCTGACCATCGAGGGCCAGCCCGCGCGCGCGGTGGCCCTCAAGCGCCGCGAGACCGCCGAGCTGATCGCGGAGGAGCTGCGCCGGCTGGACCCGGACGACACCTACGCCTCGGCGCTGCGGTACGGCGTGGACCGGCTGACCGCCGGCTCCGCGGACGCCCCGGCGCAGGGCCCGGACTCCGGTGCGGCCGCCGACGAGGCACCGGCCGGGCGGACCGCGAAGGCGCCCGCCAAGAAGGCCGCGAAGACCCCGGCCAGGAAGGCGGCCGCCAAGTGAGCACTCCGCAGCTCGTCGTCCACCACGACAAGGAGCTGATGGCCAGGGCCGCCGCGGCCCGGCTGGTCACGAAGATCGTGGACGCGCAGGCCTCGCGCGGCCACGCCTCGGTGGTGCTCACCGGCGGGCGCAACGGCAACGGTTTGCTCGCGGCGCTGGCCGCCGAGCCCGCCCGGGACGCCGTCGACTGGGCCCGCCTCGACCTGTGGTGGGGAGACGAGCGGTTCCTGCCCGAGGGCGACCCGGAGCGCAATGTCACCCAGGCCCGTGAGGCGCTGCTGGACTCGGTCCCGCTGGACCCCGCGCGGGTCCACGCGATGCCGGCGTCCGACGGCCCGTACGGCGGCGACGCGGACGCGGCGGCCGAGGCGTACGCCGCCGAGCTCGCGAAGGCGGCGGATCCCGAGAACCACGGGCCCGTGCCGACGTTCGACGTCCTGATGCTGGGCGTCGGCCCGGACACCCACGTGGCCTCGCTCTTCCCGGAGCTGCCCGCGGTGCGCGAGACCGACCGCATGGTCGTCGGGGTGCACGGGGCGCCGAAGCCGCCGCCGACCCGCATCTCGCTCACGCTGCCCGCGATCCGTTCCGCCCGGGAGGTGTGGCTGCTGGCGGCCGGCGAGGACAAGGCACGGGCGGCGGCCATCGCCCTGTCGGGCGCCGGTGAGGTGCAGGCGCCGGCGGCCGGCGCCTACGGCCGGTCCCGCACCCTGTGGCTGCTGGACTCCGCGGCGGCCTCGCAGTTGCCCCGCTCGCTGTATCCGCCCGCGTCGCCGTAGGACGCCGGGCGGCACGGCCCCCGGGTCGCGACCGCGCTTCCCCCCGGACGCCGGACGGGCTGTTCAGCCGTCCGGCGTCCGGCATTCGGGCCCGGCCCGCATCGTGGCCGGGGTCAGTACCCGCGGGGGTCGTAGGGGTTCCGGGGGCCCTGCGGGTACGGGTGCTGCGGTTGCTGGTACGGGTTCCCCGTCCCCGGCGTGTACGGACCCCCCTGGTGGAACGTGAACGCCGGGTTCGGCGCGTACGGGCCGGGCTGCGGTGGCAGGTGCCCGTACGGCGGGGCGGGCGGAACCGACGGAGGCAGGCTGGCCGGGTGCGCCCCCAGCCGGATCCCGTAACGGCGCCGGAGCCTGCGCAGCTCCAGCGCGGCGATGGCCGTGACCGTCAGCGGGGCGCCCAGGATGAAGACGACGCCCATCGTGAGGCTCAGCCCGTGGAGATCACCGCTGAGCAGGTCCGGGAGGGCCATCAGCCACGAGGTCACCGTGGCGAGCAGCGGCGGCAGGCAGCGGTGCACTCCGGCGGTGCCGAAGAAGTTTCCGTTGACCTGCACGGCTCCGTACGCCACGAGTCCGGTGAGCCACATCGCCGTCAGGCCCGGCACCATCATCATCATCCCGCCGAGCGAGATCGCGAGCTGCCACAGCAGGACGGTCACGACGACGGTGCCGATGAAGAGCAGCAGCAGCTTGAGGGAGTCGAAGAGGGATCCGCGCAGTCGGCTGATCCGCCCGGTGCGCCGCCAGACGAACAGCATCACGCCGACCGTCAGGGGTGTGATGAACAGCAGCACGACGGCCGCCGTCAGCACGTTCTCCAGGACCTCGGTGAAGTCGAACCTGCCCTGCACGAAGGTGTACACGCCGAACGCGGCTACCGCCCCGGCGATGAGACGTAAGCGTTTGAGCCGCTCCACGGACGGGTCGACCGGCGCCGGGATCCAGGCCGGATGGAACAGCGCCCGCGCGACGGCCTTGGGCCGCAGGACCGATCCCGCCGACAGGGGACCACTCAGCCATCTTCTGCGCGAACCGGTCAACTTCGCTCCCCCGAGCACTCGGTGACGTGATCGCCCTGGATTCTACGGGAGACGGACGGACGCTTTTGGCGTCTCCCCGGGTGACCGGGTGTCTCCCGGTCACCCGTCATCGGTGCCTACCGGCCGCGCAGCTCCCGGTACTTGGCGACCAGGGCCTTCGTCGACTCGTCGAGACCGGGCACGTCGGCGCCCTCGGTCAGCGCCGGTTCGACGCGCTTGGCGAGGACCTTGCCGAGCTCGACGCCCCACTGGTCGAAGGAGTCGATGTTCCAGACCGCGCCCTGGACGAACACCTTGTG
>NZ_JBIAJE010000016.1:0-96550 GCF_042871785.1 Streptomyces sp. NPDC005551
CTGCAGGGGGGACCCTGTGGGAGAGTAGGACGCCGCCGAACAATCTTTGGAGAAAACCCCCGTACCGGGATACCGGTACGGGGGTTTTCTGCGTTGTGCGGAAATCGTTTCCCGTTCCGGGGCGCCAGCATTACGGTGGCCCGCATGAACCACGTGATCCGGCCCATCCGCGCGGACGAGTGGCGTGCCGTGAAGGCTCTCCGGCTGGCCGCCCTCCAGGACCCCGCCGCCCCCATCGCGTTCCTGGAGACGTACGAGGACGCCGTGGCGCGGCCCGACGCGTACTGGCAGGAGCGGACGGCCGGCGCCGCCGAGGGGACGAAGGAACGGCAGCAGTTCGTCGCGGAAGGACCGGTCGGTCAGTGGGCCGGCTCTGTCACCGTGCTCGTCGAACAGGCCGGGACGCGTGATCCCTTCGGGGGGCCGGTCGAGCGGGCCCAGGGGCACGTGGTCGGGGTGTTCGTGCGGACCGGGCAGCGCGGGTACGGGCTGATCGGCGCGCTGCTCGACGCGGCCCTGGAATGGTCCTGGCGACTCGGCCTGGAGCGCGTGCGGCTCTTCGTCCACGAGCGGAACTCCCGTGCCGAGGCCGCCTACCGCAAGGCCGGGTTCGCGCCGACCGGAGTGACCGCGACCATGCCCGGGAGCACCGGTGAGCTGGAGCTGGAGTTCGTCGTCGAGCGTCCCTGACGGCGCGGGCGGCCTCGCCGCTGTCCGGAGGATGCCCTCAGACCGGCAGGTCGTACTGCGGCCAGTGGGCGCGGCTCTGTTCCTGGGAGCGCAGAAGCGCCAGGGTGGGCAGGCCCCGGTCCGCTCCGCCGGTCAGCAGCTCCGGGAGCTGGGGGAGCGGGGCGACCGCGGCCACGTCGTCCAGGACGAGCGAGAATGGTGGGTCGAGGCGACCGGAGGATGACCGTTCGGCCATGCGCCGGCCGCGCTCGACCACGCTCGAGGCGAGGGCCGTCAGGAGCGGCATCGCGCCGGGATTCGCCTTGGGGTCCTCGATGGGTTCACCGACCACATAAAGCGTGCCCCCTTCGTTGACGAAGGAATCCAAGGTGAGCGCATCGGTTCGGTTGGGAGTGCAGGACTCGCGGACGTTGACCGTGAAGAGCGAGGACAGGGCGCGTGCGGTCAACTCCTGCGCGATGTCGCGGCGTTCGGGGTGCGAGGTGAGCGCCGCCTCCAGCTCGCCCGCGGAGCCTCCGGCGGCCTTCGGGTTCGTACGGAGAGTCCGTACGGCGTCCTGGACCTGGCTGCCCTGTGCCCAGCGGTGGACGTGGCGCAGGGCCCTGCCCTCGACCGCGGCGGCGTGCAGATAGCTCCGCAGGAGGATTTCCGCGACGTCCGCCATCGCCTGGTCCACCATCGCGCCCGGGCGTACCGGGGCGAGGAGGGCGGCGGCTCTCGCCGTGGCCGTGGCCCGGTCCTCGCAGCCGGCGACGGGGGACCAGTGGAGACGGGCTGGGGTGTCGCACAGGTGCGCGGGGTCGTAGAGGAGGACGGGGCCGAGTTTGGCGCGGGCGTCCTTGGTCTCCGACCAGACGGCCGGGTTGGAGGTGACGACCAGGGCCGGGCCCTCCGCGTCTCGGACCGCCTGGACGGCGAGGGGGTGGCGGGTGGCCGGGGGGCCCAGGATCACGGGGGCGCGCTGGAGCGGAACCAGCGGGGTCTGGGGGGCCCAGGCCATGGGCTCCGCTGTCTCTTGTGGCTGCGGCTCCGCCCGGGGGACTGCCCGCCCTCCCGCCCGTTCGGTCTGTTCAAGCGGCTGCGCCGCCACCGTTGTGGGGTTCTCCCGCCCGCCCGCCCGTTCGGTCTGTTCAAGCGGCTGCGCCGCTGCCGTCACAGCGGCGTGCTCTGCCCTTCGGGTTGCTCTGCCCGCCCTCCAGCGGGCCACCGTGCTTATGACGAAGACGGTCAGCACCAGCAGGATCATCAGCTGGCCGATGAACAGGCCCCAGACGAGGCCGTAGCCGGAGAGGCCGTCGGCGGGGGTGTCGGGCCAGGCGCCCGGGATGTCGTGGGGCCGCGCGACCAGGCGGCGCATGGCCAGCGGCGTACGGCCGAAGGTGACGCCCTCCGGCCAGCTGCCGTGGGCGAACAGACCTGCGAGGCCCGTGGCCGTCCACACCATCAGCGTCATGCCGAGGAGGAACGCGAGCAGCCCGACCAGCAAACCGTCCGGAATGCCTCCGTCGGGCTCCGGGCGGCGGGCGTTCTGGTCCCGTGCCATGTCAGGCCACCGTGGACTCGGACGAGTCGTCGAGGTCGTTCAGGTGCTGCTCCATGAAGGCCGCCGCCCGTTCCTCCGCCTCCAGTTCCGCGGCGCGCAACGCGTCGTGGGCGAGGTGGTCCTCGGACGACTCGGTCATCGCGCGGTCCGTGAAGACGAGCGGTCGTTCGGTCTCCGTGATCAGGTGCTTGACCACCTGGACGTTGCCGTTCACGTCCCAGACGGCGATGCCGGGTGTCAGGCTCGGGATGATCTCGACCGCCCACCGGGGCAGCCCGAGGACCCGGCCCGTCATCCGTGCCTCGTCCGCCTTCTGGGCGTAGATGGTCCGGGTCGAGGCCATCTTCAGGATCGCCGCGGCCTCCTTGGCCGCCGCACCGTCCACCACGTCGGACAGGTGGTGGACCACCGCCACGAAGGACAGACCCAGCCGGCGGCCGAACTTCAGCAGGCGCTGGAAGAGCTGCGCGACGAACGGGCTGTTGATGATGTGCCACGCCTCCTCCACCAGGAAGATGCGCTTCTTGCGGTCCGGCCGGATCCACGTGTGCTCCAGCCACACACCCACGATGGCCATCAGGATCGGCATCGCGATGGAGTTCCGGTCGATGTGGGACAGGTCGAAGACGATGAGGGGGGCGTCCAGGTCGATGCCGACCGTGGTCGGACCGTCGAACATGCCCCGCAGGTCACCGTCGACCAGCCGGTCCAGGACCAGGGCGACGTCGAGGCCCCAGGCGCGTACGTCGTCTATGGCGACGTTCATCGCCTCGGCCGACTCCGGCTCGGGGTGGCGCAGTTGTTCGACGATGTCGGTGAGCACCGGCTGGCGCTCGACGATCGTCTCGTTCACATAGGCGTGCGCCACCTTCAGCGCGAAGCCGGACCGTTCGTCGAGGCTGTGGCCCATCGCGACTTCGATGATCGTCCGGAGCAGCGCTAGCTGTCCGGTCGTCGTGATCGCCGGGTCGAGCGGGTTGAGCCGGATGCCCATGTCCAGGGCGGCCGTCGGGTCGAGCCGGATGGGGGTTATACCCAGCTCCTCGGCGATGAGATTCCACTCGCCGACGCCGTCCTCACCCTGGGCGTCGAGGACGACGACCTGCCGGTCGCGGAACCGCAACTGGCGCATGACGTACGTCTTCTCGAGCGCCGACTTGCCGTTGCCGGACTCGCCGAGCACCAGCCAGTGCGGGGCCGGGAGCTGCTGGCCGTACAGCTGGAAGGGGTCGTAGATGTAGCCCTTGCCGGAGTACACCTCGCGGCCGATGATCACACCGGAGTCGCCGAGTCCGGGTGCGGCGGTCGGCAGGTAGACCGCCTGGGCCTGGCCCGTCGACGTACGTACCGGGAGGCGGGTCGTCTCGACCTTGCCGAAGAGGAAGGACGTGAAGGCGTCCGTGAGGACGGAGAGCGGATCCCGCATCAGTGCATCAGCCCCTACCTGCGGATTCCGGTGGCGAACGGCAGTGTGTTCACGAAGGCGCGGTGGTGCTCGCGGTCGCACCATTCCAGCTTGAGGTACGACTTGCCGGCCGAGGCGCGGATCGTCCGCTTGTCGCGGGCGAGCGCCTCGGGGTTGCGCGAGGAGACGGTGATGTAGCCGACGAGGTTCACGCCGGCGGCACCGCTCGCGAGGTCCTCGCCGCGCTGGTCGAGCCGGTTGTGGGAGGCGATGTCGCGCGGGTCCACGGTCCGGTTCATCTTGGCGGCGCGGCTGGCGTCGGCCTGGTCGTTCGTCTTCTCGGTCAGCATGCGCTCGATGGCGACCTCGGTGGGTTCGAGGTCCATCGTGACGGCCACGGTCCGGATGACGTCCGGGGTGTGGACCAGCAGCGGGGCGAGGAAGTTGACGCCGACCGGGGTCATCGGCCACTCCTTCACCCAGGCCGTGGCATGGCACCAGGGGGCCCGGGTGGAGGACTCGCGGGTCTTCGCCTGGAGGTACGTCGGCTCCATCGCGTCCAACTCGGCCGGCCAGGCGTTGCGCTTCGTCATCGCCTGGATGTGGTCGATCGGGTGGTCCGGGTCGTACATGGAGTGCAGGAGCGAGGCGAGGCGGCCCTGTCCGAGCGGCTGCCGCACGCGGATGTCGGCCTCCTGGAGCCGGGAGCAGATGTCGGTCAGCTCACGGGCCATGACGACGGCGAGCCCCGCGTCCCGGTCGAGCTTGCGGCCGCCCTGCGGCCGGGCGGCCCGCGCCATGGCCTGGGCCTCGGCGGCGAGCTCGCGGGAGTAGTGCATGCAGGCGACGAGGTACGCGCGGTGCTGCTCGCTGCTGGTGGACACCATCGACTGGAGCTGGTCGTACGACTGCTGGAGCCAGCCGGGGGCCCGGTCGTCACCGCGGGTGGCGACGTCCTTGGCGTGGGCGTCGGGGTCGGCGGGGAGGGTGCGGGCGAGCATCTGGATCCTGGTGACGAAGCCGTCGCCGTTCGCGACGTGCTTGAGCAGGGTCCCGAAGCGGTCGACGAGGGCTTCCTGGTCCTCGCTGTCCCGCAGGCCGACGCCCGGGCCCTCGATCTCGATCGCGGCCGTGACCGTACGGCGGTCGGCGTGCAGGAGTACGGCGATCTCGTCCGGTCCGAAGGGGGCGGCGAGCCAGTTGATCCGGCCGATGCCGGGCGGGGGGCCGACCTCGACCTCGCGCCCGTCGATGTGGGTGCCGGCCTCCATCACGTGGGACCGGTAGGCGGTCCCGCGGCGCAGCGACCGCTTGTAGCTCCGGTTGATCTCGAACCACTTGTAGAACGTCCGCCGCTTGTACGGGACGTACACCGCGGCGAGCGCCAGCAGCGGGAAGCCCATCAGGAGCACGATGCGCAGGGAGAGGACGGGGACGAGGAGCCCGCACATCATGCCCAGGAACGCGCCCACGATGATGAGCGCGATCTCGCCTGACTCGCGGTTCCGGCCGACGATCGCGTTCGGCCGGGCGCGGCCGATCAGATATGTACGGCGGGGCGTGACCGGATGGGACATGTGGGACTCGGTCGTCAACGCCCTTCACCTCCCGTGCGGTTGGTACTGCTGTTGCGGGTGTTGCCGGCGTGCGGGGTGTTGACCGGGCTGGTGCGCGGCGGGGGTGCGGCGGAGGGGACGGATCCGCCGCCGCCCGACGGCGTACGGCTGCTGTGCGCGGCCATACCGCCGCTCGCCTGGTTGGCGGGCCGGGCGGCGGACGACTGGCCGCCGCCTCCGCCGCCGTTGTCGGCGCGTGTGCTGTGGGTCTTGATGCCCTGGGCGACGAGCGTGGCCGGGGAGCTCATCACGGCCGCGGCCTTGCCTTCGGCGCCCTGCATGATGCGGTTGTTGCGGGAGTTCGCGATCTCGTCGCCGAACCCGGGGACGAAGCGGTAGATCATGCCGCTGGCGAAGATGGCGAGCAGGATGATGGCGAGACCGGAGACGATCGCGGCGACCGAGTCGGGGCCGTTGTCGGAGGCGAGGGCGCCGGCGAGGCCGAGGACGATCACGATCACCGGCTTGACGAGGATGACCGCGATCATCACTCCCGCCCAGCGGCGGACGTGTCCCCAGAGGTTCTTGTCGACGAGGCCCGCGTAGACGACGACGCCGAGCAGGGCGCCGACGTACAGCAGGACCGCCCGGAGGTACAGCTCCAGGTAGAGGACTCCGGCGGCGACGATGGAGACCAGGGACACCAGCATCAGCATGATGGGGCCGCCGCCGACGTCGTCGCCCTTGTCCAGGGCCTCGGAGAACGTGCCGAAGAACGCGTCGGTCTGATTACCCGTCGCCTTCGCCAGCACCTCGCTGACGCCGTCCGTCGCCGAGACGACGGTGTAGAGGATCAGCGGGGTGAACGCCGACGCCAGCACCGTCAGCCAGAGGAAGCCGACCGCTTCCGACAGGGCGGTGGTGAGCGGGACACCCCGCACCGCCCGCTTCGCGACCGCGAGCAGCCACAGCAGGAGGGTGAGGATCGTCGACGCCGCGAACACGACGGCGTACTGCTGGAGGAACTTGGGGTTCGTGTAGTCGACGTTCGCCGTTTCCTTCACGGCGTCCGACAGCTTGTCGACGGTCCAGGAAGCGGCGTCGGCGCAGCCCTTGGCCAGGGAGGAGAGGGGGTCGAGGGGCGAGGTGATCCCGGGGGAGTCCCCTACGCTGGGCGCCTGTTTGTTGCTGCCTCGCTCGCAGTAGTCCTTGGCGGGGCCGTGGATCAGGTCACAGGGATCGTTGCTCGGTGACGGTGTTGGCGTGGGAGCAGCCACGGCTCGTGTGGCAAGAAGCAGCACGGCGCCCTGAACTGCGCCGACCGCTGCGGTCAGTTTGAGTACGCGATGGCTAGCGGGCATACGTGAACCCTCCGTACTCCTCGACAGCCTTTGCCATGTCGTCGGCGCTGGAGGCCTTTTCGTCGCCTGGGACAGGCGCGGGACCTTCCTTCTGGGAGTGCGTGATGATCTTCCAGTCGCCACCGGTCCACGTCAGCTTCATGATGATGGTGAACCAGCTGCTGGTGACCGGGTTCGTGGAGTTCTCGCCTGCGAGCCCGAGCAGGCCACCGCACCAGACCTCGACAGTCGCCGTGTCTCTCGAGTGCTCGGTGACCTTGGTGCCGATCGGGTTCGTACGCGAGACGAACGTGTAGCCCGTCGGGGTGGACCCGTCCTCGTTCAGACCGACGTTCTTGTTGAACTGCGGGGTGTACGCCTTGTCCAGCGTGCCCTCGAAATCGCTCACCCGGGACGGAGTGATGATGGTCGTCAGGATCACGTCCCGCCTGGCTTTCTGGAACATGTCCGCTGACCCCAGCGCAACCGCGTAGTTCGCCGCCGCGCTTTGGGCGCCCAGAGCGCTGTGGCTGTACCCCGACGGGATCGCGCCCGTTTTCGACTGGACCGGGCGTTCTCCCGACGGTGCCGTCGGCGCGGACTCCGCCTTGTCGCCGCCGTCCGCCCCCGCAGAGGCATCGTCCTCGCCGCGGTTCGCGAAGGCGATCGCCGCGATCAGCAGGACGACGACACCGACGACGGTGATCAGACTGCGGGACGAGGACCGGCCCCGCCGAGCACCGCCGTAGACGTCACCGCCCCGGTCCGGCAGCCGCGTGCGGGTCTGCCCCGACCCGCCGTACCCGCCGTCGTCACCGCGCGAAGTGTCACCGTAACCATGATCGTCACCGAGACTCATGCCGCGCACGCCCCCTCGACCTCGTACCGAAACGCCTCGTACCGAAACGCGTGACAGTACGACGGTAGCCGTGCTGGTTCCCGCGCGGGCGCGGTGTGGTGACTCGACATCAGGGAAACGCAACCTCAGCCGGTGGGCACGACGGACGGGTGGGTCGGAGGGCACCGGGCGTGCCCGGCCGGGCCTACACAGCCATGCCGTACACGATGGTGAAGAGCGTGCCGAGGGAGCCGATGATGAAGACCCCGGTCAGGCCCGCGATGATGAGGCCCTTGCCCTGTTCGGCGCTGAAGGTGTCGCGCAGCGCCGTCGCGCCGATGCGCTGCTTCGCGGCGCCCCAGATGGCGATGCCGAGGCACAGCAGGATGGCGACCGCCATCACGACCTCGATCATCACCTTCGCCTCGTTGCCCAGGCTGCCGAAGGGCCCCCAGTCCGGAGCGATCCCGCCGATGATCGTGGTGATGTCGCCCTTTTCGGCTGCGAAAAGCATGTAAGTCACCGCCCCTTGTGGGTAGTTCTCCACCCCCTGCCACTGCGCGCAGGGGTCAGCTCATTCTCGCCGACAAAGACGCTGTCGTATGTCGACTTGACGTCATTGGTTGGCGGGTTTCGTGCGAATCCCCTGCCGCCGCCCCGCGGGGCACCCTCTCGGGAGCGCGGGACGGGCAGGCGAGGAGACGTATGGTCACTCTGTGTATCACGGCAGGTCACGCCGGGCAATGAAGGCGAACCGGAACCTGTCGTGTGGTTCTGTCGTTAACCCCTTTTATGCCTCGGTGGCCCTCCCGGGCGGTCCTGGGTGCGGACAGAACCGGTCCGTCCCGTTCCGGGCGGTGTCTGTCCGATACAGAGGTTATCTCCGTACCCGGGTCCGGACGACCCGGGTACGGAACCCGCTTGACGCCGGCTCAGGTGACGGCGTCCGCCAGGACCGACGCCGTCCTCGCGACCAGGGCGTCGTCGGGGACGGCGTCCCGGCCTGGTTTCGTGGTGAGGACGGCGAGGACGACCGGGTCGCCGTCCTCGGTCCAGGCGATGCCCACGTCGTTCGCGGTGCCGTACGAGCCGGTGCCGGTCTTGTCCGCGATCCTCCAGGTGTCGGGCAGGCCCTCGTGGAAGCGCTTGGTGCTGGTGGTGTTGCCGAGCAGCCAGGCCGTCAGCCGCGCGCGGTCCCCGGCGTCCAGGGCTGTGCCCAGCGTGAGACGGGCGTACGTACGGGCGACGGCCGCCGGCGTCGTCGTGTCCTGCCGCTGCCACGGCTCCGCCGAGTTCAGCTCCGGTTCCCAGCGGTCCAGGCGGGTCCGCGGGTCCCCGACCGAGCGGCAGAAGCGGGTGACGGCCGTGGGGCCGCCGAGTTCCCGCAGGAGCAGGTTGGCGGCCAGGTTGTCGCTGTAGCGGATCGCCGCGTCGGACAGCTCGGCGATCGTCATGCCGGCGGCCACGTTCTCCGGCTTGACGGTGATCGCTCCGCCCCCGGCGGCTTTCACGTCCGCCGCCGTGTAGTGCAGGCGCCTGGCCAGCGTCTCGCCGTCGCGGTCCAGGTCCCGCAGCACGGCGGCGACCGCCAGGGTCTTGAACACCGAGCACATGGGGAAGCGCTCCCCGGCCCGGTGGCTCACCGTCCTCCCGGTGCCCAGGTGGTGCGCGTACGCGCCCACTCTCGCGCCGTGCCCGTCCTCCAGCTCCCGCAGGCGGGCACGGGCGTCCCGCGTACGGGTGTCCGCGTGCGCGGGGCCCGCGGTCAGTGCGAGGGCGGCCGTGGACGCGGCCGTGGTGAGCAGTGTGCGGCGGGTCGTCGTCGAACCTAAGATCGCTCTTCCTCCTGTATCTGCGCGAAGTGGTCGAACTCGCCGGCCCGTACGCCCCGTACGAACGCGTCCCACTTCTCCTGAGTGGTGGTGACGACGGTCCCGGGGTCACCGGTTTCACACAGGTGTACGAGGCCGGTGTCCCCGGTGGTCAGGCGGATCCCGGAGTCGGTGCGCACGGCCGGGCCGGGGGACTTGAGGGCCCGGAGGAAGGTGCGGAAGGCGTCGGGGGCGGCGGTGAGTATCGCGCCGGTGGGGTCACCGCTCTCGGTGAGACGGATCGTTCCGGCGGCGGTATCTCGGGCTACGTGGACGCAGGAGTTGCCTTCGGGGCAATAGGACGACTTCTGCCAGGTGAGTGCGGGCATCGGGGCCTCCTCAAAGGTCCTTGGCGATGGCGTGGATGAAGGTCTGCGACTTCTCGGTACTGAGGGCCGCGGACTGCATGCGGTCCAGCAGCACGCGGTACTTGCGCAGCTGGGCCTCGGCGTCCAGGAACACCGGGCCGTGCGACTGATCGAGGTTCACCGTGTCCAGCTGCGGCACGGGTCCCTCCACGTAGTAGATCGACTGGCCGGAGCCCGGAAGGACACCGGTCTCGAACGGGATCACCTGGATCTCCACGTGCTCCCGCTCGTTCATGTCCAACAGGTACTTCAGCTGCGCGCGCGTGACGTCCGCACCGCCGAACCTCATCCGCAGGGCGGCCTCGTGGACGAAGATCTGATGCGGTGTCGGAGGGTCACGGAAGAGGATGGCCTGTCGCTTGAGCCGGAACGAGACCCGGTGCTCGATGTCGGGCTGCGGCAGTTCGGGTACGGCCTGGCGGAAGATCTCGCGGGCGTACTCCGTGGTCTGGACGAGGCCGGGGATGTGGATCGTGACGGCACTGCGCAGTCGGGTGGCGTGGTGCTCCAGCTCGGCGAGGTCCAGCAGCCCGGCGGGCAGGATCTCGCGGTACTCCTCCCACCAGCCCCGCTTCCGCTCGCCCGTCATGCCTGCGATGGCCTCGATGAGGGCCTTGTCCGAGCAGTCGTAGTGACAGGCCAGGGTGCGTACGCGCTCGGCGCTGACCCCGAGGCGACCGGTCTCCATGTTGCTGACCTGCGCCTGCTTCATGCCGAGCAGTTGAGCGGCGCCGGTCGAGGTCAGGCCCGCCTGCTCGCGGAGTTTGCGCAGTTCCGCGCCGAAGCGGAGTTGCCGCCCCGTCGGGTTGGTTCTCACGGGCATCCCTGCCGCTCCTCCGCAGCTTTGTCACCCACACGGGTGATTGCTTTAAGTATCGCCCTGAAACGGGTCAAGAATATATCCAGCACCGCTACTGTGAAGCGCAGGCGCCTCGCCCCAGAAGCACCCCGCTCGACGGAGCGGCATGGTCACTGGGCAACGTAACCAAACCACCCAACTCCCCTCCGAACCGGGAGACTTCCATGGCAACCGTATCCCCGTGCTGGGACTACACCCTGCACCTTCCGCACGATCCCCGTGCCCCCGGCATCGCCCGCGCCACCCTGCGCACCGTGCTGGCCGCCCACGAGTTCACGGAGCTGACGCCCACGGCCGAACTGCTCGCCGCCGAGCTGTTCACCAACGCGCATCTGCACACGCGCGGCCCGTACGCGCTCCGGGTGCGGCCGGCCGGGCCGGACCGGCTGGTGGTGGCGGTCTGGGACACCGACCCGCGGGTCCCGGCCGGGTTCCGGGCGGACGTCCCCGCCGACGTGCCCCCGCAGGACGCGGAGAGCGGCCGGGGCCTGCATCTCGTGCGGGCCTGCGCGGACGCGTGGGGCGTTTCCGTGCTGCGGGAGCTCGGCGCGTCGAAGGGCGGGAAGCTGCTGTGGGCGGAGTGCGCGCGGACGGGCCTGTCAGGGGTGTGAGGGGCCTCAGGGGATTACCCGGGCCGCGCAGGCCTTTGCCTGCCGGGTCCCGGAGATTTTTCCGGGGCCGTGGGCCACAGTGGACGGGTGATGCGGCGTACCACTCGTCCCGGGAGACCACGGCGGCACACGCTGTCCGCCGTGGTCCTGCTGCTGGCCGCTACGACCTCCTCGGTGGCGGCGGCCGACGACGGGACCGGACCGCTCGGAGTCACCGCGGAGGCCCCCGGGGGCCTGCCGGGCGCCCGCGTGGGCGCCCTCTTCGGCGGCTCCGGCGACCTCGTGGGCGGGCACTTCTGCACGGCGTCCGTGGTGCACAGCGCGGGACGGAATCTGATCGTCACCGCCGCGCACTGCCTGGACGGCGGCGGGGCGTTCCGGTTCGTGCCCGGCTACCGGGACGGCAGGGCGCCGTACGGCGTCTGGAGGGTGGCGAGGACGTACGTCTCCGAGGCCTGGCGACGGGACCGGGACGAGGACGGCGACCTCGCCTTCGCCGTCGTCGACGACCTGGCGGCCGGGCCGGCCCTGGAGGACGTCGTCGGCGGCAACTCCCTGGCCACCGGGCAGGCCACCGGGGCGACGGCCGTGACGGTCACCGGCTACCCCAGGTCCCGTGAGGTGCCGATCACGTGCACCAACAGGCCGACCGCGCACAGCGCCACCCAGCAGCGCATCGCGTGCCCCGCCTTCACCGGCGGCACGAGCGGCAGCCCCTGGGTGAACGGGGACGGGCAGGTCGTCGGCGTCATCGGCGGCCACGAGGAGGGCGGCGACACGGCCGACGTCTCCTACAGCGCGGTCCTCGGCGAGGAGGCCGCCGCGCTCCACCGCAGGGCCACCGCCGAGGAGTGACCCCCGGGGGTTCGTCGCGGTGATCCGGCTTCGGCCACCGGCGGCTTCGGGCGGTTTTGGCGTGTAACCGTCTTGCGCGGCACGGGTGTTGCTCTCGGCGGGCTGCTGGCACCGCGCACCGGTCGCCACGTGCGGCTTCTTCTTCCGCGTGATCATCCCGCCGCGGCGGGGCCGCCTCTACACTGACGTCGGCGGACTCCTGTGCGGTGAGGGGCGGTTGACGGTGCGTAAGGCGTTGATCCTGGCGACCGCTGCCGCGGCGGCGGGACTGGGCTTCGTGATGCTGCTCGTCGTCGGCGTCTACATGGTCGCCGGCAACCTCGCCAACGGCGTCGGCGGCGGCTCGGTCGGACTGGCCAAGGGAGCCGTGCCGGCCGCGTACCAGCCGCTCGTCAAGAAGTGGGGCAACCTCTGCGGAGCGATCAACCCCGCGCTGCTGGCCGCCCAGCTGTACCAGGAGAGCGGGTTCAACCCGCGGGCGAAGAGCCCGGCCGCCGCCCAGGGGATAGCGCAGTTCATCCCCGGCACCTGGGCCACGCACGGCATCGACGGTGACGGGGACGGCGACCGGGACGTCTGGGACCCGAACGACGCCATTCCGTCGGCGGCCTCGTACGACTGCCAGCTCGCCTCGTACGTGAAGGACGCTCCGGGGAACCAGACCGAGAACATGCTCGCCGCCTACAACGCGGGCGCGTACGCGGTCATCAAGTACGGAGGCGTGCCGCCGTACAAGGAGACCCAGAACTACGTGAAGACGATCACCACGCTCCAGAAGAGCTTCGCCGCGCCGGTCACCCGGGTGGATCCCTCCAAGCAGGCCGCCGGGGCCATCTACTACGCGCAGAAGAAGCTCGGCACGCCCTATCTGTGGGGTGGCACCGGCACCGCCGACCAGGGCGGACGCTTCGACTGCTCGGGGCTGACGAAGGCCGCGTACGAGAGCGTGGGCGTCACACTGCCCCGCGTCGCCAACGACCAGTACAACGCCGGGCCGCACCCCAGCCGCGACGAGCTGCTGCCGGGGGACCTGGTCTTCTTCTCGGACGACCTGACCAATTCGCGGGCCATCCGGCACGTGGGCATCTACGTCGGCGGCGGCTACATGATCGACGCGCCTAGGACGGGTGCCGTGATCCGCTTCGACCCCGTCGACACCCCGGACTACTTCGGGGCGACACGGGTGACCGAAGATGGCGCGAAAGCACTCCCCACGAAGGTCTGAAGCCCGCCGGAAACCGCCCCCTGAGCTGCGGTGATGGATCTCTCTTCGATAACGTCTGCGTGATCATTCGGTGGAGGGTGGAACGTAGTGAAGGGGAGTGTGCGTTCCTGTTAGACGTAGCCCGGGCCAGACAGCCGGAACGC
The DNA here is from genome assembly GCF_042871785.1 of Streptomyces sp. NPDC005551. Classification (NCBI taxonomy): domain Bacteria; kingdom Bacillati; phylum Actinomycetota; class Actinomycetes; order Kitasatosporales; family Streptomycetaceae; genus Streptomyces; species Streptomyces sp. NPDC005551. Next base: position 13,305 of record NZ_JBIAJE010000016.1, read on the forward strand.
GGTTCTACGACCACGGGGGTGGCACGAGCGGCGCACGAGCGTGTGCGGTCGCGGTAAAGACGACGAAGGGGCCGCAGCGCAATGGCTGGACTCGCCGATTCCGGTTCAAACCCCGACGTCAGCCTGCTCTACGACATCAATGGCCTGGCCAAGGACGCCCCGCACTGGTTCGACCGCGGCATGGAGTTCGTGGGTGAGTACGGGCTCCTGCTCGCCATGGTGCTGCTCGTGTTGTGGTGCTGGTGGACGGTACGGCGGCGCGGCGGGGAGAACGCGGCGCCGGCGGTGGCCGCGCTCGTCTGGGCGCCCCTCGCGGCGGGCATCGCCGTCCTGGTGAACGTGCCGATACGCGGTTTCGTCGAGCGCCCCCGGCCCTTCGTCGACCACCGGGGCCTGGAGGTCCTGGTCTCCGGCAAGCACGACTTCTCGTTCGTCAGCGACCACGCCACGCTCACGATGGCGATGGGCGTCGGGCTGTTCGTCGCGAACCGCAGGTTCGGGCTCGCCGGCATCGGGCTCGCGCTCCTCGAAGGCTTCTGCCGGGTGTACATGGGCGTGCACTACCCGACGGACGTCGTCGGCGGCTTCGCGCTCGGCACCGCGGTCGTCCTGCTGCTTTCGCCGCTCGCCATGGCCCTGCTGACGCCCGTCGTCCGGGCGGTCGAGCGGTCCCCGCGGGCCGGCCGGCTGGTCCGGGCCCGCGGCGCGCTCCCCGCGGAGCAGGACGCGCTCCTCCCCGGGACGGCCGTCACCGAGCGGCCCGACGACCGGGACCTGGCGGCCTGAGCGCCGGTGGCCCCGGCCGGGGCCGGCCCTCCGTGAGTCGGGGCAGCCCTCAGAGAGCCTGCGGGAAGGTGAAGAAGCGGTCGGGGTCGTACTGCTTCTTGACCGCCGTGAGGCGGGTGGCCGCGTCGCCGTAGTACGCCTTGCGCCAGTTCGTGAGGGTCGGGTCGGTGTAGTTCTGGTAGGCGGCGCCCGAGGCGTGCCGCGCCATCGCCCGGTGAGCGGTGTCCAGCCACGCCTGGGCGGTGGTGCCGGAGGTACCCGCCCGCCACGAGGCGATGTACTGGGCGAGCATCCGGGAGCGGCGGTGGACGAAGGCCGTCGCGGTGGGCGAGACCCGGTTCACGGCTCCGCCGAGCGCGGTGAACGCGATGCTGCCGGCGCCGCCGCGCACGCCCGACACCTGGTTCAGGAGCGCCTGGATCCCCGCCGAGGACACCGAGCGGTCGAAGAAGTCCGAGCGGGCCGCGTAGGTCTCCCGGCCGAGGGCGCCCTGCGGGCTGCGGCCCGGGGTCGAGCCCGGCAGATGGCACATGGCGTCGTCGGCGTACGCCGAGCAGCCCGCGTACACCTCCATCGACTCCTCGTACGAGCGCCTCTTGAGGGACACGCTGCGGGCGGGCGCGCCGATCCTGTCGGCCAGCCGGTCCACGGCGTTCTGCAGCTCGCCGTACGTGCCCAGGGAGAACGCGGAGACGGAGACCGTGGGGGTGCCGCCCGCCGCGCTCGCGAGGTGGCACGAGGACCAGATCTCGTCCGCCTGGGCCGGCCCCCACTCCTGCCAGGCCTTCACCACGGCGGCGGCCCGCGACCACGGCCAGGACATGTACGCCGTCACGGCCCGGGGCGCCGGGTGGGTCTTGAAGCGCAGCTCGGTGACCACGCCGAAGTTGCCGTTGCCCGCGCCGCGCAGGGCCCAGAAGAGATCCTCGTGCTCCGTCGCGTTCACGGTGAGCCGCTTGCCGTCGGCCGTGATCAGGGTCGCCCCGGTGAGGCTGTCGCACGTCAGGCCGTACGCCCGGGAGACCACGCCGTGGCCGCCGCCGAGGGTGAGGCCCGAGACACCGACGGTCGGGCAGGAACCGGCGGGGATCGTGACCCCCTTCGCGGCGAGCGCGCGGTACACGTCGATCAGCTTGGCACCGGCACCGATGACGGCCTCGCCGCCCGAGGCCCGGATCCGGCTCAGCCGGGAGACGTCGAGGACGAGCCGGCCGTTGCCGGAGGACCAGCCCGCGTAGGAGTGGCCGCCGTTGCGGATCGACACCTTGACGGCGTGGGCGCGGGCGTAGGAGAGGGCGGTGCGGATGTCGTCGGTGTGGGCCGCGTACGCGACGGCGGCGGGCTTCAGGGAGTCGAAGCGCGTGTTGTAGAGCTGGTGGGCGGTCGGCCAGGAGCCGTCGCCCGGGCGTATCAGGGGGCCGTCGAGGTCCCGGGCCAGGGCGGTCCAGTCCGCCGCGGTGGCGGCCGCGGCGCGGGTCGCCGTGGTGGGGGAGGCGGCGCCGGCCCGGGGAGTGGCCTCCGCGGTGCCGCCCGCCGGTGTGCCGTCGTCGCCGTTGCAGGCGGTGGTGGCCGTGGCCGTGAGTGCGGCGGTGGCTCCGCCTATGAACGTGCGCCGGTGCATGTGTGCCTCCCGTTGGCTCCCGATGGCTCCCGTGGGACGAGACGGGGTGGCGGATCCGGGGGTTCCCTCCGGGACGGTACGGGTGCCGCCGCACGGTGTTCTCGTACTCCCGGCCGCATACGTCCCGCCGGGCTAGAAGGGGTCTTCCGCGTGCGTCTGCGCGTCGGTTCTCGCCAGGCTGCGGGCTCTTCTCGCCGGGCCGCGCCAGCCGCAGGTGCAACGGGCCAGGCAGAAGGGGCCCTGTTCGATCGTCGTCGTGCGGTGTTCCGAGGGAGTGTCCACCTCGTTCTGCTGCGCCACGCGACAACGTTACCCAAGGCAAGTGAACGGCCGGAGTACGCGTGACGGGGACTGGTACCGGTCGTTAACCGGCACAGGGGGCCCGTGGACGGACGGACCGGCTTGGGGGTAGGCAGGCGATGGTGGAGCGCAGGCACAGGCGGACCCGACCGGCGCTCGTCGCCGCCCTGGCCGCGCTGGGGATCGCGGTCTGCGGTACGGGATGTTCGGGCGGCGGAGCGGCGGCGGAGGACGGGCGCACCGGTGCCGACGCCGTGCGGGTGCTGCACCGGTCGGCCGCCGCGCTGGTGCGGGCGGGCAGCTCCAAGACCCGTACGTCCATGCAGATGGCCACCGGCGGCACCCGCGTCACCATCCGCGGCGAGGGGGTGTACGACTTCGAAGGGCGCCTGGGGCGGCTGAAGGTGATGCTCCCTCAGGACCCGGCCGGGACCGCCCGGCACCGGCCCATCACCGAACTCCTCGCCCCGGGCGCCCTGTTCATGAAGAACCGGGGCGCCGGAGTGCCCGCCGACAAGTGGGTGCGCGTGGACACGGCCACCCTCTCCGACGGGAATCTGGTGACGGGCGGCGCCACCGACCCGTTCGCCGCAGCCGAGTTGCTGCGCGGGACGCGTGAGGCGACGTACGTCGGGGAGACCGAGGTCGCCGGGACCAGGGTCCGGCACTACCGGGGCACCGCCGACCTGGGTGTGGCCGCGAAGGGCGCCTCCGACGGGCACCGGCAGGCGCTGGCGGCGGCGGCGAAGGGGTTCGCCACGGTCGAGGTCCCGTTCGAGGCCTACCTCGACGAGCAGGGCCGCATCCGCAAGGTCCGGCACCGGTTCAGCTTCGTCAACGGGGTGCGCAAGGACGCGGTGGCGGTCGCCTCGACGACCCTGCTGTACGACTTCGGTGTCCCCGTCGACGTACGGCTGCCCGGGCCGGCCGACATCTTCGCCGGCAGGATCGCCGAGCCGTAGGACGCCGCACCTGGGCGGAAAGGCCGGAATGCGCGGGGCCGGAAATGGTCCGTTGGTGCCATGCGCGTTGCGTGGGCCGCTCCCTACTCTAGGAAGCCGGTGACGGCGGGAAGAGGTGGTGTACGTGGCTCCGGTCGGCGGTACGGCGGTTCAGGACCACGTGGCCCTCGCCGAGATCGAGCTGTGCGGTGACCTGATCATCGCCGCGTCGGCCGCCGGGGAGGACCGGCTCAGCCTGGAGAGCATCGACGAGGTGCTGAAAGTGGCGGAGGAACGCGTCCGCGGACGAGAAAAGCGCTCCTCCTAGCCGCGAGGTCCGCTCCCGGGTGCCGGTGTCCGCCGGGGCACCCGCCCGGCGCCCGCGCGCTCAAGTGCGCAGCAGGCGGCCGATGGCCTTCGTGGCCTCCTCGACCTTCGCGTCGATCTCGGAGCCGCCCTTGACGGCCGCGTCCGCGACGCAGTGGCGCAGGTGCTCCTCGAGGAGCTGGAGCGCGAAGGACTGCAGGGCCTTGGTGGAGGCGGAGACCTGGGTGAGTATGTCGATGCAGTAGACGTCCTCGTCGACCATGCGCTGCAGGCCGCGGATCTGGCCCTCGATACGGCGCAGCCGCTTCAGGTGCTCGTCCTTCTGCTTGTGGTACCCGTGCACCCCCCGGTCGTGGTCCGTCACGGTCTCCCGCGGCTGGCCGGAGGGCGCCGTCGCGCCGGCCTCGGTGGTCGTCATCGCGTCCTCCTGCTGCTCCGGCGGCAAACCTGTCTGGTTCGCCGCTTACATATACCCCTGGTGGGTATATGGTATCGAACTTCACCGGGTATGTGGCCCTTGCCCGGCGCCGGGACCGGGACCCCGTGCCGAGCACTGTGCATGATGGGCGACACTGGGGGACGGCCGGTTAGCCGTGGCCGGATGATGCGCCTAGCATCAGCCTGACCGAAACAAAAGGACCCCGAGGACCCCACCGTGCGCTTTCGTCTGACCCCCAGGGAGACGAGCTTCTACGACATGTTCGCCGCGTCCGCGGACAACATCGTCACTGGCTCGAAGCTCCTCATGGAACTGCTCGGGGCGGACTCCTCCGCCAGGGCCGAGATCGCAGAGCGTATGCGGGCCGCGGAACACGCCGGTGACGACGCCACGCATGCGATCTTCCACCAGCTGAACTCCTCGTTCATCACGCCCTTCGACCGCGAGGACATCTACAACCTCGCCTCGTCCCTCGACGACATCATGGACTTCATGGAGGAGGCCGTCGACCTGGTCGTGCTGTACCAGGTCGAGGAACTCCCCAAGGGTGTGGAACAGCAGATCGAGGTGCTGGCCCGCGCGGCGGAGCTGACCGCCGAGGCCATGCCGCACCTGCGGACCATGGACAACCTGACCGAGTACTGGATCGAGGTCAACCGCCTCGAGAACCAGGCCGACCAGATCCACCGCAAGCTGCTCGCCCAGCTCTTCAACGGCAAGTACGAGGCCATCGAGGTGCTGAAGCTGAAGCAGATCGTGGACGTGCTGGAGGAGGCGGCGGACGCGTTCGAGCACGTGGCGAACACGGTCGAGACCATCGCCGTCAAGGAGTCCTGACCCCTTCATGGACACCTTCGCACTGATCGTGACCATCGGGGTCGCGCTCGGATTCACGTACACGAACGGCTTCCACGACTCGGCGAACGCCATCGCCACGTCGGTGTCGACGCGGGCGCTGACCCCGCGGGCGGCGCTCGCCATGGCCGCGGTGATGAACCTCGCCGGCGCGTTCCTCGGCAGCGGGGTCGCCAAGACGGTCAGCAAGGGCCTGATCGAGACGCCCGAGGGCTCGAAGGGGATGGGCATCCTCTTCGCCGCGCTCATCGGCGCCATCGTCTGGAACCTGGTCACCTGGTACTTCGGGCTGCCGTCGTCCTCGTCCCACGCGCTGTTCGGCGGCCTGGTGGGCGCGGCACTGGCCGGCGGCACCGGGGTCATCTGGTCCGGCGTGCTGGACAAGGTCGTCATCCCGATGTTCGTCTCACCGGTCGTCGGCCTCGTCGTCGGCTACCTGGTGATGTGCGCGATCATGTGGATGTTCCGCCGGTCCAATCCGCACAAGGCCAAGCGCGGTTTCCGCATCGCGCAGACGGTGTCGGCGGCCGGGATGGCGCTCGGGCACGGTCTCCAGGACGCCCAGAAGACGATGGGCATCGTGGTGATGGCGCTCGTCATCGGCGGCGTGCAGGGTTCGGACGATCCGATCCCGATATGGGTGAAGATCGCCTGTGCGGTGATGCTGTCGCTCGGTACGTATGCCGGCGGGTGGCGCATCATGCGGACGCTGGGGCGGAAGATCATCGAGCTCGACCCGCCGCAGGGGTTCGCCGCGGAGACGACCGGCGCGTCGATCATGTTCGCGACGGCCTACCTCTTCAAGGCGCCCATCTCCACGACGCACGTCATCACGTCCGCGATCATGGGCGTCGGTGCCACCAAGCGTGTCAACGCGGTGCGGTGGGGTGTCGCCAAGAACATCATCCTGGGGTGGTTCATCACCATGCCGGCGGCCGGGGCCGTGGCCGCGGTCAGCTTCTGGATCGTGAATCTGGCGGTGCTGTAGCCGCCCATCGTTCGCGCTGCACGCAGCAAGCGGGCCCTTCCCTGGATTCAGGGGAGGGCCCGCTTTCTCTGGCCTCGCGGTGGCACCGCCATGCAGCACCGCGAGGGGCTGGGGGGCGGCTCAGCCGAAGCGGCCGGAGATGTAGTCCTCGGTGGCCTGGACGGACGGGTTGGAGAAGATGCGCTCCGTGTCGTCGATCTCGACGAGGTTGCCGGGGCGGCCGACCGCGGCCAGGTTGAAGAAGGCGGTGCGGTCGGAGACGCGGGCGGCCTGCTGCATGTTGTGCGTCACGATGACGATCGTGAAGCGCTCCTTGAGCTCGCCGATCAGGTCCTCGATGGCGAGGGTGGAGATCGGGTCCAGGGCCGAGCAGGGCTCGTCCATCAGCAGGACCTGGGGCTCGACCGCGATGGCGCGGGCGATGCACAGGCGCTGCTGCTGACCGCCGGAGAGGCCGGAGCCGGGCTTGTTCAGGCGGTCCTTGACCTCGTTCCAGAGGTTCGCGCCCTTGAGGGACTTCTCGACGACGTCGTTCAGCTCGGACTTCTTGTACGAGCCGTTCAGGCGCAGGCCCGCCGCCACGTTGTCGAAGATGGACATCGTGGGGAAGGGGTTGGGGCGCTGGAAGACCATGCCGACCGTGCGGCGCACGGCGACCGGGTCGATGCCCTGCCCGTACAGGTCCTCGTCGTCCAGGAGGACCTTGCCCTCGACACGGCCGCCGGGGGTGACCTCGTGCATCCGGTTCAGGGTGCGCAGGAAGGTCGACTTGCCGCAGCCGGAGGGGCCGATGAACGCCGTCACCGAGCGCGGCTCGACCGTCATCGAGATGTCTTCGATCGCCTTGTGGGCGCCGTAGTAAGCGGTCAGCCCGCTCACGTCGATTCGCTTGGCCATGAGGATCACTGCTTCTTTCGAGGGTTCGGGTCGCTGATGGCCGCGTCAGCGGCCCGTCTTCGGGGCCTTCCAGCGGGCGATGCCGCGGGCCGCGAGGTTCAGGATCATGACGAAGGCGATGAGGGCGAGTGCCGCCGCCCAGGCCCGGTCGTAGGCCGCGCCGGAACCGGCGCTGTTCGCGTACTGCTGGTAGATGTACAGCGGCAGCGAGGCCTGCGGGTCCTGGAAGGGGTTGGTGTTGATGAACCCGGTACCCCAGACCAGGAGCAGCACGGGAGCGGTCTCACCGGTGATGCGGGCCACCGCGAGCATCACGCCCGTGATGATGCCGCCGATGGAGGTCGGCAGGACCACCTTGATGATGGTGCGCCACTTCGGGACGCCCAGCGCGAGGGAGGCCTCGCGCAGCTCGTTCGGGACGAGCTTGAGCATCTCCTCCGTGGAGCGGACCACCACGGGCATCATCAGGATGGACAGGGCGAGCGCGCCGGCGAAACCGGAGTAGCCCATGTCCAGGATCAGGATCCAGAAGCTGAGGACGAAGAGGCCGGCGACGATCGACGGGATGCCCGTCATGACGTCGACGAAGAAGGTGACGGCCTTGGCGAGGCCGCCCCGCCCGTACTCGACCAGGTAGATCGCGGTGAGGACACCGACCGGCACGGCGATCAGGGTGGCGATGCCGACCTGCTCCAGGGTGCCGAGGATGGCGTGGTAGATACCGCCGCCGGGCTCGGTGTCGGTGACCACACCCATCGAGTGGGTCAGGAAGTAGAGGTCGAAGACCTTGATGCCGCGCTTGGCGGTCTCCCACATCAGGGAGGCCAGCGGGATGACGGCGATCAGGAAGCAGACCCAGACCAGGCTGGTGGCGACGCGGTCCTTGGCCTGGCGGCGGCCCTCGACGCGGGCGGCGATGACGTACGTGCCGAGGACGAACAGGAGTGCGGCGATCAGGCCCCACTGGACGCGGCTGTCGAGGCCGCCGGCCAGGCCGATGACCGCGGCGAGGGCGACCGAGCCCGCGGCGATCCCCCACGGGGACCACTTCGGCAGCTGCGCGCCGCGCAGGGTGGCCGGGCGCTTGTCGGTGACGGGTGCGTGGCTCATGCGTTGGCCCCCGAGTACTCCTTGCGGCGGTTGATGATCATGCGCGCCGCGCCGTTGACCAGCAGGGTGATGACGAACAGCACCAGACCGGACGCGATCAGCGCGTCCTGTCCGAGTTCGGTGGCCTCGCTGAACTTGCTGGCGATGTTCTGGGCGAAGGTGCCGCCGCCCGGGTCGAGCAGGCTGGCGTCGATGTCGAAGGTCGGCGAGAGGACCGTGGCGACGGCCATCGTCTCGCCGAGCGCGCGGCCGAGACCGAGCATCGAGGCCGAGATCACGCCGGAGCGGCCGAAGGGCAGCACCGACATGCGGATGACCTCCCAGCGCGTGGCGCCGAGGGCCAGCGCGGCCTCCTCGTGCATCTGCGGGACCTGCCGGAAGACCTCACGGCTCACGTTGGTGATGATCGGCAGGATCATGATCGCGAGCAGGATGCCGACGGTGAGCATCGAGCGCGGGGCGCCGCCCTGCCACTCGAAGACGCCGGTCCAGCCGAAGTAGTGGTCGAGCCAGCCGAAGAGGCCGTTCATGTGCGGCACCAGGACGAGGGCGCCCCACAGGCCGTACACGATGGACGGGACGGCGGCGAGCAGGTCGATCACGTACCCGATGGTCCCGCCGAGCTTGCGCGGCGCGTAGTGCGTGATGAACAGCGCGATGCCGACCGCCACCGGGACCGCGAGGGCCATGGCGATGATCGCCGAGACGACCGTGCCGAAGGCCAGCACCGCGATGCCGAAGACCGGCGGCTGGAGGTTGGTGTTCCACTCGAACGTGGTGAAGAAGTTGCCGTGGTCCTCGCTGATCGCGAGGGACGCGCGGTAGGTGAGGAAGGCCGCGATGGCGGCCATGATCACCAGGAGGAAGATGCCGGACCCGCGGGAGAGGCCGAGGAAGATCCGGTCTCCGGGGCGGGTGGCGCCGCGGGCGGCGTTCTTCTGCTCGGCCGCGGAAGGCTGGGGGGCAGGAGGCGGTGCCTCTGCGGTACGTGTCGATATGTCCATCAGGATTCTCCGGTCTGCGGAGCCGGATCGGGTGGCGGCTCCAGGCGGCGGTGCACCGGACGGTGCGGCCCGCCTCGAGGGAGGCGGGCCGCACACTCAGGTCAGCTCAGGCCCGAGATGGTCTCGCGGACCTTCGTGATGATCTCGTCGGGGATCGGCGCGTACTTGGCCTCGGCCAGCTGCTGCTGTCCGGCCTCGCTCGCGACGTAGGTGAGGAAGGACTTGGTGGCGGCCAGGGTGTCGGCCTTGTTGCCCTTCTCGCAGACGATCTCGTACGTGACCAGGGTGAGCGGGTAGGCGCCCTCCTCGGTCGGCTTGTAGTTCAGCTCCAGCGCCAGGTCCTTGCCGGTGCCGGCGACCTTGGCGGTGGCGATGGCCTTGGTGGCGTTCTCCACGGTGGCCTTGACGGGCTCGGCGGCCTCGGTCTTGAGGTCGACGGTGTTGATGCCGTCACCGGCGTAGGAGAGCTCGAAGTACGAGATGGCGCCCTCGGTCTGCTTCACCTGCTGGGCCAGACCGGAGGAGCCCTGCGCGGACTGGCCGCCCTTGGCCTGCCAGGCCTTGCCGCCCGAGTACTTCCAGTCGGAGGGCGCGACGGCCTTCAGGTACTTGGTGAAGTTGTCCGTGGTGCCGGAGTCGTCCGAGCGGTGGAACGTCTGGATCTTGGTGCTCGGCAGCTTGGCGTCGGCGTTCAGCTTCGCGATCGCCTCGTCGTTCCACTTGGTGATCTTGCCGTCGAAGATCTGGGCGAGCGTGGCGGCGTCCAGGGTCAGGCTGTCGACGCCCGGGACGTTGTAGCCGACCGCGATCGGGCCGCCGACCATCGGCAGGTCGATGGCGTTGTTGTTGTCGCACGCCTTCTTGGCGGCCGTGACCTCTTCGGGCTTCAGCGGCGAGTCGGAGCCGGCGAAGGCCGTCTGGCCCTGCGTGAACGCCGTGATGCCGGCGCCCGAGCCCGTCGGGTTGTAGTTGATCTGGACGCCCTTGCAGGAGGCCGAGTACGCCTTGATCCAGGCGTCGATCGCGTTCTTCTGCGCGGAGGACCCGGAGGCCTGCAGCTGTCCCTTGGCGTCGTCGCACTTGATGGCGCTGTTGCCGGCCGTGGCCGAGCTGCCGCCGTCACTGCTCTTGCCGGTGTCGTCCGAGCCGCACGCCGTGAGGGCCAGGGCGCCGGAGACGGCGACAGCACCGAGGGAGAGGGCGCGGAGCCGGTTCTTGCGCTGAAGCTTCACTTTCGGGAGTTCCTTCCAATGGCCGCCCACAGATGGCGGCGCGCGAAGTCGGTGTATGCGGGCGCCACATCCAGAAAGGCGTTCCGCACCGGGTAAGGCCGAAATTAGGCAGAACAGGTGAAGCCGCCGACTGGCGTGAGTGAACGGGGGGTGAACCCCTGAGGGCGGTGTGGTGAGGTCACGGAACGCTTACGTCGAGGACACGGGCCGGTTTCGGACAACTCGGGTGACAACGGTCGCCCTGGTAACAGTAGGCATCCGGACGGCGTCGTCCGGGTTTCCACGCACGCCGACGGCCCCGGCACCTCCGAATGCCCGCGGGCGTGCCGTCCGCGGGGCCGGGCGGGTGGCCCTGCCTAGGGCAGGCGCAGGGCGGCGAGCAGGGCGTCGACCAGGTCGCGGTCGCGCGGCTGGGTGAGGTGCTCGCGGGCGGCGGCCGGGGGGAGCCACAGGATCCGGTCGACCTCGCGGTTCGGCGTGAAACCGCCCCGTGTCGCCTCGGCGGCCCAGTAGCGGACCTCCTTGGGGCGGTCGTCGACCACGTAGTGCTGGACGGGCAGCACGGCGCCCGGCTCGGCGGCGTACCCCGTCTCCTCCCCGACCTCGCGCAACGCGCCGGCCAGCGGGTCCTCGCCCGGCTTCAGCTTGCCCTTCGGGTGGGACCAGTCGTTGTACCTCGGCCGGTGGACCAGGCAGAGCCGTAGTTCGCCGGTGCCGGGCGCGCGGCGCCACAGGACGCAGCCCGCCGCCCGGATCGTGGTGTCCGTCATGGGGTTCGGCCTCCTCCCGCCCGCCGCGGCCGGTGCGGCCGTGCGCGGCTCGCTCCCCGCGGTCAGGCGGTGCCCACCGCGGTCTTCTGCCAGGACTGCTGGAACGCGAACCGGGCCGCCTCCACCTCGTGCCGCTGGTCGGCGTGGAGCACCCCGAGGGCGTACGCCGTCGCCGGGGCGATGCGCGGGGTGCGGGCCGCCGTCGCCGCTGCCGCGGCCGCCTCCGCCGCGTCCCGGTGCTGGTTCAGGGCCCGGCCCGCGTTCAGCAGGCGGACGTCCACCGGGCCCTGCGCGCCGTGCAGGACCTCACGCGCGTAGCGGTGCAGCCGCAGCAGCAGGCGCACCTGGTGCCAGGGGGCGTCCTGCGGCTGGGGCGCGGTGTCGGCGGAGAGGCCGTGCACGAGGGCCTCGGCGTTGTAGGGGTGGCCCGCGGTGATCAGGGGCAGCGCGGTGACCGCGTCGCACAGCCGCTCCTCGGCGGCGGCGGCCGGGCGGCGCAGGTCGGCGGCGGCCGCCCCGGGTGTCAGCGGGACCTCGCTGGCGAGGACGGCGACGTGGTCGGCGACCGCGTGGAAGCGGCTCGAACCGAGCGCCTGGAGGGCCGCCGAGTGGGCCCGCGTCCGGGCGAGGGTCAGCTGGCGTTCCAGCAGTGCGCCCGCTTTCGCTGCGCCCACGGTGAGGTGGCCGCGCTCCGGGCGGCCCGGGCCGGGGACGACCGGGCCTGCGGCACCCTCCGGGCCCCCCGCGGGCCGGCCCGCCACGGCGGCGGTGGCCGGCCTGGCGGAGTGGGCCGGCGGGAAGGCCGCCGAGCCCGAGAGGCGGTGCAGGGCCTGCAGCAGGCGCTCCAGCCGGGCCGCGTACGCGTGCTCGTGGGCCAGGATGCCGGACAGCCAGGCCAGCTCGGGGCGCATGGACTCGGACCACTCGGCGTCGAGCAGCGGCCGGAAGGTGTGCAGGGTGCCGCTGATGCGGCGGGCCGAGCGGCGCAGGGCGCGCGCCGCGTCGACGGAGTCCTGCGAGCCGTTCTCCGTACCCTTCGGCCGCGCCCGCGCCGCGGGGCCGCCGTCGCCGCCGGCCTCCCGGTGCTGGCGCAGCGAGCGCAGGAACTCCGTGGCCTGGGCGCGCAGATAGGCGGCGAGGGCCTCCCCGGTGGGGGCGCCCCGCAACTCGTCGAGGTCCCCGCCCGCGGGGGCCGGGCGTGCGGCGGGCCCGGTGGCGGGCCCTGCGGGGTCAAGGTGTCGCTGTGCCACGCCGGCGCCTCCGGGCGTCTATGAGCATCTCCTGGACGTTGCGCAGGGGCTGGCCGTCCGCGTCGGTCGCGTGCCGGGTCCACTCGCCGTCGGGGCCCAGGTGCCAGGAGGACGTCGTGTCGGACATGCCGGTCTCCAGCAGCCGGTTCAGGGCCGCCCGGTGGGCCGGGTCGGTGACCCGGACCAGTGCCTCGATCCGGCGGTCGAGGTTGCGGTGCATCATGTCGGCGCTGCCGATCCACACCTCGGGTTCGCCGCCGTTGCCGAAGCCGAAGACCCGGGAGTGTTCGAGGAAGCGGCCGAGTATGGAGCGGACCCGGATGTTCTCGGAGAGTCCGGGGACGCCCGGGCGGACGGCGCAGATGCCGCGGACCCACACGTCGACCGGGACTCCGGCCTGCGACGCGCGGTACAGGGCGTCGATGAGCGCCTCGTCCACCATCGAGTTGACCTTGATGCGGATGTGGGCGGGACGTCCGGCGTTGTGGTGCTGGACCTCCTTGTTGATCCGCGAGATCAGGCCGTCGCGCAGGGACTTGGGGGCGACGAGGAGCCGGCGGTAGGTCTCGCGGCGCGAGTAGCCCGAGAGGCGGTTGAAGAGGTCCGAGAGGTCCGCGCCGACCTGCGGGTCCGCGGTCAGCAGCCCGAGGTCCTCGTACAGGCGGGCTGTCTTCGGGTGGTAGTTGCCGGTGCCGACGTGGGAGTAGCGGCGGAGCGTGTCGCCCTCCTGCCGGACCACCAGCGACAGCTTGCAGTGGGTCTTCAGGCCGACGAGCCCGTAGACCACGTGGCAGCCCGACTCCTCCAGCTTGCGGGCCCACTTGATGTTGGCCTGCTCGTCGAAGCGGGCCTTGATCTCCACCAGGACGAGGACCTGCTTGCCGGACTCGGCCGCGTCTATCAGCGCGTCCACGATCGGCGAGTCGCCCGACGTCCGGTACAGGGTCTGCTTGATAGCCAGCACGTCCGGGTCGCCGGCCGCCTGCTCCAGGAAGGCCTGGACGGAGGTGGAGAAGGAGTCGTACGGGTGGTGCAGGAGGACGTCGCGCTCGCGCAGGGCGGCGAAGATGTCGGGCGCGGACGCCGACTCGACCTCCGCGAGGTCGCGGTGGGTGCCCGCGATGAACTTCTGGTACTTCAGCTCGGGCCGGTCCAGGTGGCTGATGCCGAAGAGGCCGGTGAGGTCCAGGGGGCCGGGCAGCGGGTACACCTCCGCCTCGCTGATCTTCAGCTCGCGGAGCAGCAGGTCGAGCACGTACCGGTCGATGGACTCCTCGACCTCCAGGCGCACCGCCGGTCCGAAGCGGCGCCGCATCAGCTCCTTCTCCAGAGCCTGGAGGAGGTTCTCGGTGTCGTCCTCCTCGACCTCCAGGTCCTCGTTGCGGGTGAGGCGGAAGGTGTGGTGCTCCAGGACCTCCATGCCCGGGAAGAGCTCTTCCAGGTGCGCGGCTATGACGTCCTCGATGGGGACGTAGCGGTCCGGGGAGGCCTCGAGGAAGCGGGAGAGCAGCGGCGGGACCTTGACGCGGGCGAAGTGGCGGTGCCCGCTGACCGGGTTGCGCACGATCACCGCGAGGTTCAGGGAGAGGCCCGAGATGTACGGGAAGGGGTGCGCCGGGTCGACCGCGAGGGGGGTGAGGACCGGGAAGATCTGGTGGCGGAACAGCGTGAAGAGGCGGGCCTGCTCCTTCTCGGTCAGCTCGCTCCAGCGGACCAGGTGGATGCCTTCCTCGGCCAGCGCGGGGGCGACGTCCTCCTGGTAGCAGGCCGCGTGCCGGGCCATGAGCTCGCGCGAGCGGGCCCAGATCATCTCCAGCACCTCGCGGGGCTGGAGGCCGGAGGCGGAGCGGGTGGCGACGCCGGTGGCGATCCGGCGCTTGAGGCCGGCCACCCGGACCATGAAGAACTCGTCCAGGTTGCTGGCGAAGATCGCCAGGAAGTTCGCGCGTTCCAGCAGCGGCGTGTTCGGGTCCTCGGCGAGTTCGAGAACCCGCTCGTTGAACGCCAGCCAGCTGCGCTCCCGGTCCAGGAACCGGCCCTGGGGCAGCTGGATGCCGTCCTGCACGGTGTCCTCGTAGACGTCGAGATCCGCGTCGAGGTCCGGTTCGAGGTCCGAGACGTTGGCCGCGACGGTGTGCGGCCGGTGGGCGGCGATGGAGCCGACGGAGGGCTGCGGGTGCTGGACCTGTGCCTTGGCGCTGGGCTGGTTCATGGACCCATTCTTCCGCGCCTGGGGCGGGACCGGCGCGTCGGAGCGGGCGGGCGGGAGCGTGAGCGCGAAACGGCCGCTCCCCCCTGCCTTCCCGTTCTCCGGGGGAGGCGAGGGCTCGGGCACGGAGGGGTTCATTCGGTGAGGGTCGCAAGCTTGTCTGAATCGATGGTTACGGCGACATGACGTGCGGGATATCGGCGGGCGGCTCCCGGACGTCCGTTCGGACGGGAGCAGGTGAGGTGGGGGCCGGCCGTGGGCCCCGGTGCGTCCCGGCCCCGTGCGGGACGTAGGGGCCGGGAATGCTCAGGCCGTCCGGCGCCTGAGCACCGCGTGGGCGGCGGCCACCGCCAGGGCGGCGAGTGCGAGGACGATCCCGGACTCCGCGAGCTGGAGGGGCCAGAAATGGGACGGGGGGTGGTAGGTGACCCAGAAGTCGCTGATCCGGCTGCTCGCCATGCAGCGCTTGATCTCGGCCGGGTCGCCGTACCGCGTGCAGGCGGTGTTGTTGCCGATGCGGGTGCCGTCCGTGGTGATCACGCCGTGTTCGAGTGTCTGGACGCCCGCGGGCGGGTCGAGGGCGCCCCGGCCGGTGAGGGTGTCGGTGGGCCACAGGCCCGGGCGGTACGCGTTGCCGAGGACGTACACGACGAGCAGGGCGGCGAGGGCGGCGGCCAGGGCGGGCAGTGAGCGGCGCAGCAGCAGGCCCGCGAGGGCGCCGAGGGCCAGGCCGCACAGGGCGTGGGCGACCGTCACGGTTCCGTTGGCGTGGAAGGCGTCGGCGTCGTACCAGAGGACGCCGAGCCAGCGCAGTTCCCCGCCGCGGCTCCACATCGTCCGGTGCAGCAGGACCAGGAGCGTGGTTCCCGCGGTGACGAGCAGGGCCGGGAGGGCGAGCTTGGCGGTCAGCCAGCGGGCCGGGGTGACCGACTGGGTCCAGGCGAGCTGCGCGGTGCCGTTCTCCAGTTCCCGGGCGGTCAGCGTGGCGCCGGCCCACGCGGCGACCAGCAGCGGCAGGTAGCCGACCGTGAGGGTGCTGACCGCCATGACGGCGTGGTACGGGTCGAGCCAGGGTCCGGAGACGTCGTCGCACAGGTCCGCCGCGGCGGGACAGGCGGCGCGGTCCCTCGCGAGGGCGCTGTCGAAGCCGGGGCCGCGGGCCCACAGCATCGCCGCGGAGACCACGGTGACCAGCCCCAGCCAGCACCACAGCGCGGGGCGGTGCAGCCGCAGCACGGTCCAGGGCAGGCCCCGGACGGTGCCCCGGACCGTGGACGTGCTCATCCGGCCGCCTCCGTCGTGACGGCGCCGGTGCCCTCGGTGCGCCGCTTCAGCAGCCGGAAGGCGGCGAGAGCCGTGAGTCCGGTGAGGGCGAGGGCGGCGCCGGTCGCCGTGAGCTGGAGGAGCCAGTAGTGCGAGGCGGGCTGGACGTCGCTGTAGTAGCCGGTGACGTGGAGCCGCTCGAAGGTGCCCGCGCAGGCCCGGGCGGGGTCCCAGGCCGAGGTGCAGCGCGGCAGGGGCAGCCGGGCACCGGCGGAGTCGAGGACGCCGCGGCCGGTGGCGAGGCCGCCGTACCAGGGGCCCTGCTCCAGGGAGGTGGTCCGCGTGACGGGCGGCCAGAACCAGCCGCGGTATCCGTTGAGCGCCCACCACAGGGCGCCGGTGGCCGCGGTGGTGACGGCGAGGGAGGCCAGGGAGCGGCGCAGCAGCAGACCGGTGAGGGCGCCCGCGGCCAGGGCGAACAGGGCGAGCGCGACCGTGGTCGGGCCGTTGGCCTGGAAGACCATGAGGTCGTGCCAGGGGAGGCCGTTGCCGCCGCGTCCCGCGTCCCACATCAGGTGGTGCAGCAGGACCAGGAGCGTGCTTCCCGCGGTGACGAGCAGGGCCGGGACGGCGAGCTTGGCGGCCAGCCAGCGGGCCGGGGAGACCGACTGGGTCCAGGCGAGCTGGGCGGTGCCGTTCTCCATGTCCCGGGCGGTCAGCACGGCACCGGCCCAGGCCGCGACGAGCAGCGGCAGGAACGTGACGGTGTAGTGCGCGTACCGGGAGACGTCCTTGAAAGCGAGATACGCGCTCTCGTCGAACGCACAGGTGTAGTCGCAGGCCTGGAGGCGCCGGTACGCGGCGACCGCGGGTCCGGCGAGCGCCGCGTACGCCCACAGCGTCAGCGCGGCGGCGGCGGTGACCAGGGCCGTCCACGCGTACAGGGCGGCCCGGTGCAGGCGCAGTACGGCGCGCGCGGTGCCGAAGCGGAGGGCCGCGGGACGCGGGGCGGCGGGGGTTTTGGCGGTGGTGAGCGCGGTCATGCGGCGGGCTCCCGGTCTGCTGCGTGGTGGAAGGGGCGGAGGAGCAGGTCGGGTGCCTCGGGATTGCGCAGGTGCGCGAGCAGCAGTTCCTCCAGGGAGGGGGCGCTGGTCTCGCCGCCGTCGGTGAGCGGGCCCCGCGGGCGGACGAGGGCGGTCAGCTGCCGTCCGGTGGTGCGGGACTCGATCACGGTGTGCGGGGCGAGATCGCGGTCCGGGCCGGTGGTGAGGACGTGCGCGGCCACGAGGTCGTCGAGGTCGCCCGCCAGCCGTACCCGGCCGCCGCCGAGCAGGACCAGGTGGTCGCAGGAGTTCTCCAGTTCGGCGACCACGTGCGAGGACATGACCACGCCGGTGCCCCGCTCGGCGGACTCCGCCAGCAGTACGCCCATCAGCTCGTGGCGGGCCAGCGGATCGAGGTCGGCCATCGGCTCGTCCAGGAGCAGGAGGTCGGGCCGCTTGCCGAGCGCGAGGGCGAGCGCCACCCGGGTGCGCTGGCCGCCGGACAGGGAGCGGATGCGGGCCTTCGGGGCGAGGTCGCCGGCCGCGGTGATCCGCTCGGCGGCCGAGGCGTCCCAGCGGTCCGGGTTCAGCTCGCGGCCCAGGCGCAGTGTCTCGGCGACCGTGAGCTGCGGGTACAGCGGCTTGTGCTGGGCGACGTACGCGATGCGTCCGCGGGCCGCCGCGGGGCTCGTGCCGAGCACTGTCAGCGTGCCCTCGGTCGGCCCGAGCACGCCGGCCGCGAGGGCGAGCAGGGTCGACTTGCCCGCGCCGTTCGGGCCGACGACGGCGCAGACGCGTCCGGCGGGCAGCCGCAGAGCGCACTCCCGCAGGGCCCACTTTCCCCGGCGCCCGAACCGCTTGCCCAGTCCGGCCGCTTCGATGGCGGTGTCGGTCATCTCGGGTCCCCCTCGGTGCTCATGTGCTGTGGTTCCTCGGTGTTCGTGAACTGCTCGAGTACGGAAGTGAAGAGCGCGGCCACGTCCTCCCGGTCCAGGCCTGCCGCGCGGGCCCGGGCCGCCCAGTCCTCCAGCTCGGCCCGCAGCGGCGAGTCGGCCGGGGCGGCGCCCAACGAGCGCCGGACGAAGGTGCCGAGACCCCGGCGGGCCTCGACCAGACCCTCGCGCTCCAGCTCGCGGTAGGCCTTGAGGACGGTGTTCGGGTTGATCGCCGTGGCCTCGACGACCTCGCGGGCCGTGGGCAGCCGGTCGCCCGGTTCGAGCAGGCCGAGGCGCAGGGCCTGCTTGGTCTGCTGGACGATCTGCATGTAGGTGGCGACGCCGCTGCGCCGGTCGATGCGGTACTCGACCACTGGGAACAACCACCCTTTCACTAATTGAGTAGTGAAAGGGTGGTGCAAGGGTCCCGCCGGTGTCAAGCGCGACCGGGCGGCGGACGGCCTCCCGAGATGCGCGTACCGGCGGGCATAGGGCGTCCCGGCGTGCGCGGGCCGGACGGTGGACGGCCTCCCGGCGTGCGCGGGCCGGACGGTGGACGGCGTCCCGGCGTGCGCGGGCCGGACGGTGGACGGCCTCCCGGCGTGCGGGGACCGGACGGCGGACGGCGTTCCGAGGTGCCCGGGCCGGCCCCGGAGAACTCCTCGTATCCGTCGTGAACCGATCCGGGGGGCTCGTCCGATGATGGGGCGTGAGGGATACGAGAAGCGACGGGGAGCTGCTGCGGGCCATCGCGGCGGACGCGGACCGCCGCGCCTTCGAGGAGCTGTACCGGCGGTTCGCGCCGTGGCTGACCGCGCGGCTGCGCGGCCGCTGCGCCGACGCCGCGGTGGTCGACGACGTCGTGCAGGAGACGTTCCTCGCCGTGTGGCGCGGCACCGCCCGCTACCGCGAGGAGGGGGACCCGGCAGGCTGGCTGTGGCGTATCGGCTCACGCCGGCTGATCGACACCCTGCGCGGCGACGGGGCGCGCGGGCGGCTGCGGCAGGCACTGGCGCGGCTGCGGCACCGGGACGAGGCCTCCGCCGAGGAGCGGGTGCTGGCGGGCGTCGAGCACGGCGACCTGGCCGGCGCGCTGACCCGGCTCTCGCCCGAACTGCGGGCGGTCCTCCAGGCCACCGTCGTCGACGGACTCACCACCCGGGAGGCGGCCGTCCTGCTCGGCATCCCGCCCGGCACGGTCAAGACACGGGCCTCACGCGCCCGCAAGCAGCTGAGGGAGGCGCTGGCATGAGCGGACACGACACCACCTGGCACGTGCCGCAGGAGGACCTGCGGGCCTACGCCCGAGGTGAGCTGACGGCGCCCCGGCTGTGGTCCGCCGACGCCCACCTCGCCGCCTGCCCCCGATGCCGGGAGGCCCTCGGCGAGGCCGTCGGACCGGCCGCGCTGGACGCGGGATGGGCCCGCCTGGACGCCGAACTCGACGCCCCGCGGCCCGGACTCCTGGAATCCCTGCTGGTGCGGGCCGGCGTCGCCGACCACACGGCACGGCTGCTCGCCGCCACCCCCGTGCTGCGGCGCGCCTGGCTCGTCGCCGTCGTCGCCGTCCTGATGACGACCCTCGCGGCGGCGACCGCGCTGCGCACCGCCCAGTCGCCCACCCTGTTCCTCGCCCTCGCGCCGCTGCTCCCGCTCGCCGGGGTCGCGCTGTCGTACGGGCCCGCCCTCGACCCGACGTACGAGATGACCGTCGTCGCCCCGACCCACGGATTCCGGCTGCTGATGATCCGCACCGTCGCCGTGCTGGCCACCGGGACCGCGCTCAACGGCCTGGCCACGCTCGCGCTGCCCTCCTACGGACTGCGCGCGGTCGCCTGGCTGCTGCCCGCGCTCGCCCTCACCGCGCTCGCCCTCTCGCTGACCCCCCGGCTCGGGCCGGTCGCCGCGCCCGTCCTGACCGGCGGGGCGTGGGTGGGGCTGCTGCTGGTGGCCGACCGCAGGACCGAGGGCGTCCTCGCACCGTTCACCGCGGCCGGCCAGGGCGTCGCCGCGGGCGTCGCCCTGCTCGCCGCCGGACTTCTGTACGCCGTCCGCGACCGTTTCGACTCGTCCACCGTCTCCACCCCGACCCACAGGAGCGCCGCATGACCTCCGCCTTCCCGGGGGCCGCCCCCACCGTGTCGGCCGCCGGGCTGACCGTGCGCTACGGCAGCACCCCCGCCCTCGACGACGTGTCGCTGCGGCTCGGGGACGGCGTCACCGGGCTCCTCGGGCCCAACGGCGCCGGCAAGACAACCCTGTTGCGGGTGCTCGCCACCGCCCTGCCCGCCGACCGCGGCTCCTTCACGGTGCTCGGCCACGACCCACGCACGACGGCCGGCCGGCAGGACGCGCGCCGTGCGCTCGGCTATCTGCCGCAGACCCCCGGCTTCCACCCCGACTTCACCGCCTTCGAGTTCGTCGACTACGTGGCGATCCTGAAGGAGCTGACGGACCGCGCCGCCCGGCACGCCGAGGTGCGGCGGGTGCTCGACGCCGTCGACCTGTCCGACGTCCGCGCCCGGCGCATCAAGAAGCTCTCCGGCGGGATGCGGCAGCGGGTCGCCCTGGCCGCCGCGCTCGTCGGCGACCCCGGTTTCCTCGTCCTGGACGAGCCGACCGTCGGCCTCGACCCCGAACAGCGCATGCGCTTCCGGGAGCTGATCGCCGGGGCGGGGGAGGGGCGGACGGTCCTGCTGTCCACCCACCAGACCGAGGACGTGGCGATGCTCTGCCACCGGGTGATCGTCATGGCCCGTGGCCGGATCCTCTTCGAGGGCACCCCCGCCGAACTGGCCGCACGCGCGGCGGGCCGGGTGTGGAGCAGCGCGGAACGCGCCCCGCACGCGAAGGCCGGCTGGCGTACGGGCACCGGCGCCTTCCGCAACGTCGGCGACCCGCCGCCCGGCGCGGACCTGCTCGAACCGACGCTGGAGGACGGCTACTTGCTCACGCTCGACGGCGAGCCGGCGGAGGTCGCGGCATGAGCGCCACGGTCACGGAGACGGCCCCCGCGGGGACCGCGCCCACCACCCGGGACGACCGGCGCCCCCGCGCCGCCGCGGTGCTCGCGCTGGCCCGGTTCGAGGCACGCGAAATGTTCCTCCAGATCCCGGTGTTCGCCATGCTCGTCCTGTACCTCGCCTACACCTGCTGGCAGTTGTGGTCCGGCCGCGAGCCCATGGACGACTTCCCGGCCCTCCAGGACGCCGACCGGGCCACACAGGACCGGCCCGTGCTCCTCGCCGTCGCCGTCCTCGTCTGCGCCAACCGGGCCGTCCTGCGCTCCCGCCGGCGCGGCACCGATCAGTCCTTCGCCGTGCTGCTGATGGAGCCGTGGCGGCGTACGGCGGCCCACGCGCTGTCCGTCGTCCCCGTCGCCGTGGTCACCGCGCTCGTGGTCGCCCTCGACTTCACCTGCACGGCGCTGAAGCCCGGCGCGGTCGGTCACGGCTCGCCCGCCGAGCTGGCCGTGGGCCCGCTGACGGTCCTGCTGGCGGGCGTCCTCGGCGTGCTGCTCGCCCGCCTGGTCCCCTCCGTGTTCGCGGCCCCGCTGTTCGTGGTCGGCGGACTGGTCCTCGCCACCCTCCTGTCCGCCGCTCTGAGCGACGCCCGCTGGCTGCGCTGGCTGTGGCCGGTCGTCACCGACTCCGGCACCGAACCGCTCCCGTCCGACCTGCTGGGCCGCCCGGCCGCCTGGCACGCCCTGTACCTGGCGGGCCTCGCCGCGGCCCTGGCCTGCGCGGCGGTCCTCGCCGCCGGCGGCCGCACCCGGCTGGTCGCCGCGGTGACGGTCGCCGCACTCGCCGCCACCGGCGCCGGGGTGGCCGGACAGTCGTCCGGCGAGCCCGCCGGGCTGATCGCGGCCCGGGAGAAGGCGTCCGTCAGCCCGGAGAAGGTGCAGTCCTGCCGCACCCACGGCCGGGACGCGTACTGCGCCTACCCCGAGTGGACCGGGAGGACGGCCGAGTGGGCCGAGGTCGTGAAGCGCGTGCGCTCCCTCACGGGCGGCGGCGCGGCGGGCACCCGGCTGACCGTACGGCAGCGCCTCGACGCCCGGTACGGCCTGGACGCCGACACCACGCTGGAGCCGTCCCGCACGCCCGGCCGGGTCACCGTCGGCACGCGCTGGGGCGGCACCCGGGTACCCGAGTTCGCCGTCGCCGTCGCCTCGGTCCTGGTGGCGGGCGACGAGAACGCCATGAGCGAGGCCTGCGACGCCCGCGTGGTGACGGTCATGTGGCTCGCGCTGGGCGCCGAGTCCGACCCGATGGCCGCGTTCCGGCGCGTCCGCCTCGACGACCGCACCAGCGGCTCGGGCATCGCGCTCACCCCGACGAACCCGCTCGGCATGACCGCCCAGCAGGCCGACGTGATCCGCGAGCTGCTCGAGAAGCCGCGCTACGGCGTCACCGCCAAGGTGAAGGCGCACTGGGCGGAGCTGGTCTCCCCGAAGACCACCACGGCACGGGCGGCGGAGCTGCTGGACGTGCCGGTGCCCGAGGGAACCGACGCGTGCCGGGCATGATCCGGGCGCTGGTCCGGCCCGTGTCGCGGACCCTGCCGTGGCGGTCACTGGCGGCGGGCGGGGGAGTGGGGCTGCTGCTCGCGGGAGTGCCCCGGATGCTCTCCGGGCCGCCCGACGAGCGGCTGTCCCTGACGCTGCTGCGGGCCGCGATGCTCGCCTGCGCCCTCGGGCTGGTGTTCCTCCTCGACGACCCGGCCCGGCACACCACGGCGGCCGTCCCGGCGCGGCGCCCGCTGCGCACCGGCCTGCGCGTCGTGCTCGTCGCGCCGCTCGCCGCGGCCTGGTGGGCGGCGGCCCTCGCCCTCGTGCCGGAGGCGGGGCGCCCGCCGGTGGGCGCCGTCAGCCTGGAGGCGGCGGCCGTCGCCGTCCTCGCGCTGGCCGCGGCCGCGGCGGGCGTACGCCTCTCGGACGAGGCCGCGCCCGGTACGGCGGCGGCCGTCGCGGTCCTGGTGACGGCGATCGCCGCGCCGCTGCTGGTGCCGCACCGGTGGAGCCCGTTCGTCTCCGTGACCGACGACCGCTGGAGCGCGGCCCACCACCAGTGGGCGCTGCTCCTCGCCGCCGGGGCCGTCGCCTGGGTGACCTGTGTGCGGGAACCCCGCCGCAGGCGGTCCGGGCCGGGCCTCCGGCCGGCCGCCCCGGCCGGGTAATCCTGACCGGCCCGGTGGGGGCGAACCCTTCACCGGGCGGGTGTCAGGACTCCGTGCGGTACATCAGGTCCGTCTCGTAGGTCGTGAAGCCGAGCCGCTCGTACACGGTCACCGCCGCCTTGTTGTCCGCGTCGACGTACAGCATGGCGGTCGGCAGGCCCTGCGCGGCCAGGTGGCGGAGTCCGATCGTCGTCAGGGCCCTGCCGAGGCCGCCGCCCTGCGCGCCGGGGCGCACCCCGACGACGTACACCTCGCCAAGGCGCTCCTCGGCGTGCGCCTTCGTCCAGTGGAAGCCCACGAGTTCACCGTCGCGGAAGGCGAGGAAGAACCCCGCCGGGTCGAACCACGGCTGCGCCGTCCGGTCGTCCAGGTCCCGCTGGGTGAGGGAGCCCTGCTCGGGGTGGTGCGCGAAGGCCTCGGCGTTCGCCGCGAGCCAGGCCGTGTCGTCCCGGCCCGGCACGAAGGTGCGGACGGTGACCCCGTCGGGCAGCACCGGCTCGGGCAGCTCGAGGCCGGTCAACGGCCGCCGCATCTGGCGCAGTTCACGGAAGAGGGACAGTCCGAGCACCTGCGCGAGGTGCCGGGCGGCCGAGTGCGCGCCGTGCGCCCACACCCGCAGCCGCTTGCCGGAGGCGGCCAGCAGCGCCGTACCCAGCGCGCGTCCGTGCCCGCGCCCGCGGTGCGACGGGTGCACGACCAGTTCCGCCGCCGGTGCCTCCACGGGGTCGGTGTCCTCCAACTGCGCGTATCCGACGAGCGTGTCGCCCACCGTCAGCAGCAGATGCCTCACGCCCTCGCGCTCGCCGCCGCTCAGCCGCAGCCGCCCCTGCTCGGACACCGCCTGCTGACCGTCGGCCTGCGCGGCCTCGGCGAGCAGGCCGAGCACGGCCCGGGCCTGGTCGGGGGAGAGCTCCGCGCAGGTCTCGATGGAGCGGGAGAAGGCTGCGGGTGCGGTGTCGTCGCTGGTCATGGATACGAGGGTACGGCGCGAGGACATCCGGACAAGGAGCCGGGCGCGGCTGATCGGTTCGCGGCGCCGCCGGGGCCGCGCACCGGCCCGGGAGGCCCGCCGCGCGGGGGACGGCCGGGCAGCCGGGAAGCGATGGCAACCAGTCCGTAACCCGAACCCCCCTGTTGCGCTACGCGCGTTGATCCTAGGCTGCGGCCAAGCCACAGCCGTACCACGCTCCCACAGGGGGAACCCATGCTGCCGACGCCCCGGCACAGAAGTACTCGCCGCATGCTCGCCGCCGCCGCAGGCCTCGCCACCGTCGGTGCGCTGGCCGCCGCGCTGCCCGCGAGCGCCGGCCAGGACACCGCGACCGCCCGCCACCACCACGGCAGCGGCCGTTACCAGGACGTGCAGCTGCTGTCCTTCAACGACCTGCACGGCAACCTGGAGCCGCCGACCGGCTCCTCCGGCCGGGTCACGCACCTGAACGCGGACGGCACCACCAGGACCATCGACGCGGGCGGTGTCGAGTACCTCGCCACCCACCTGCGGGACGCCCGCAAGGGCAACACGTACTCGATCACGGCCGCCGCGGGCGACATGGTCGGCGCCTCCCCGCTGATCTCCGGTCTCTTCCACGACGAGCCCACGATCGACGCGCTGAACAAGCTCGACCTCGACGTGACGAGCGTCGGCAACCACGAGTTCGACGAGGGCGCCGCGGAACTGGCCCGCCTCCAGAACGGCGGCTGCCACCCGAAGGACGGCTGCTACGACGACAGCCAGGAGTTCGAGGGCGCCGACTTCCCCTACCTGGCGGCGAACGTCACCAAGGAGAAGACCGGCAAGCCGCTCCTCAAGCCCTACTGGGTCTGGAAGAAGAACGGCGTCAAGGTCGGCTTCATCGGCGTGACCCTGGAGGGCACCCCGAACATCGTGTCCGCCGAAGGCGTCAAGGGCCTGAAGTTCGGCGACGAGGTCGAGACGATCAACAAGTACGCCAACGTGCTCAGGAAGCAGGGCGTGAAGTCGATCGTCGCGCTGATCCACGAGGGCGGTGTGCCCGCCTCGACGGCGTACAACTACGACTGCGACAGCCCCGGCGCCGGCGACGGCATCTCCGGGCCGATCGCCGACATCGCGAAGAACGTCACCCCGGCCGTGGACGCGCTGGTCACCGGCCACACCCACCAGGCCTACGCCTGCACGATCCCCGACCCGGCGGGCAACCCGCGCATGGTAACCTCGGCCGCGTCCTTCGGCCGCCTCTACACGGACACCACGCTGACGTACGACCGCTGGACGGGCGACATCGCGCGTACGGCGGTGAAGTCCGCGAACCACGTGGTCACCCGTGACGTGGCCAAGGCAGCCGACCTGACCGGCCTGATCACCAAGTGGAAGACCCTGGCCGCCCCGGTCGCCTCCCGCCCGATCGGCTACATCGCCGGCGAGATCCCCAACTCCGGCACGGAGTCCCCGCTCGGCGACCTCATCGCGGACGCCCAGCTCGCCTACGCCAAGTCCGTCGACCCCGAGGCCGACGTCGCGCTGATGAACCCGGGCGGCATCCGGGCGGGGCTCACCTACGCGTCGAGCGCGGGCGAGGGCGACGGAGTGGTGACGTACGGAGAGGCGTACACGGTCCAGCCGTTCGCCAACACCGTCAACCTGGTCGACCTCACCGGCGCCCAGCTGATCACCGGTCTCCAGCAGCAGGTCAGCGGGGCGAACGAGAGCGCCCCGAAGATCCTCCAGGTCTCCGGGGGCCTGACCTACACCCTGGACCTGACCAAGTCCGGTGCCGCGCGCGTGGTGGCCGACTCGGTCAAGCTCAACGGCGCCCCGGTCGACCCGGCCGCCACCTACCGCGTCGCGATGAACTCCTTCCTCGCGGGCGGCGGCGACGGCTTCACCGAGCTCGGCAAGGGCGGCAACGTGCGGGTCGGCGGCGACGACCTGGCGGCGCTCGAGGCGTACCTGACCGCCAACTCCTCGGCCGCGGCGCCCTACCCGGTGCCGACGGCGGACCGGATCACGGTCGTGAAGTAGGACCGAGGGGTCCGCGGATCACGGTAGTGAAGTAGGACCGAGGGGCCCGCGATGCGCGGGCTCGGGGGCCCGCGCATCGCGGGCCCCCTTTCTCATTTCCTGTCCAATTCCCCGGTAAATTCCAGGTGGGTCCTTCATGAAGTCTGCGTGAGCGGCGAATTGGTTCCGCAGGTCTCCTGAAAGCGCACTCAGCGGCAATTCTGGGAAATCGGCCGGGGCCGCATGTCCCTGGGCGAGCTGCTCGCCTTCGCCGCCTTCCTCGGATACCTCTACCCGCCCGTCCGCAACCTCGGCGGGCTCGGCCTGACACCCGCCCACGCCATGCTCCGCGCGGCGCCCGTCCTCGTCCTCGACGAACCGACCGCCGGCCTCGACCCGGTCGCCGCCCGCCGGGTCGTCCGGCCGCTGCGCCGGCTGATGTCCGGACGCACGACGATCTGTCCCGCCCCGGACGACACCTCAGGTGGGGAACTCCCCGAGCCAGCTGCGCGTCAGCAGATGTTTGGGCAGGTACTCGGACTCGACCTCGACGGGCATGCCGACGTCCAGGGCGAGGCAGGCGACGGCCAGCGGGCCGAGAGCCACCGCGCCGTCGGTGGACAGCCTGCGGTCCTCGTCCTTGGTCCAGTACTCCTTGTGCAGCCGCAGCGCCTGGACGAGCCCGGCGTTGAACTGCTCGGCGTCCCGCTTCAGGAACTGCAGGAACAGGTTGAGCGGAGGGTAGAGGATCTTCAGCATCAGCTCCCGGTCGGCGACCCGGAGGCCGTCCGGATCCGTCCCGCGGAAGGCCGCGGAGAACTTCTCGCCGAGCCCGGGCCGTTCCGCCCAGTACGTCTGGAGTGCGTCGACCCAGTCGTAGATGTAGTCGTCGTAGACCGCGCCGGACGCGCGCAGCACGTCGAGCGGCACGTCGGAGAGCTGTGTCATCCGGTTCTGGTCGCGGCAGACGATCGCCAGCCAGAACGCGGTGATCCAGTTGCCCGCGTCGGTGAAGTGCTTCGGGCCGGTGGCCGGGATCGTCCGCGTCTTGTGCGCGATGACGCACTCGACGGTGTCCGTGCCGGCGGTGGCCGCCGCGAACAGGGCGGAGCCGACCTGCATCGCGGCGACCCAGGCCTCCCAGGTCTCGGAGGTGTTGGCGGTGGGGTCGTGGAGGCAGTGGAGCGCCGCGGTGCTCAGGGTGCTGCTGAAGGTGAGCCCGAACATCTCGGGCGCCTCTTCGAGGTCCTCGATCTGTTCGATCGCGCCCTGGTCGCTCATTTCGAGGATCCGGGTGGGATCCCCACCGGGAAACTCGTGACGAGGCACTCGTGTGGACATCAGTTGCTCCCGGGCTTGCTCATGTCGAACTGCTTCATCTGGTAGCCAGCGTACTTACCGGCTTTGGTGGCGTCGGCCTTGACCAGCACGTAATCCACGTCACCGGATTTGAGTGCCCGGCGGAGATCCTGCGCCAGGGCCATCTCGTCCGCGTTGTTCGAGGCCTGGGCGCGCTTCTCCATCTCGTGCAGGATCGTCTGGAAGTACTCCCGCGTCCCCTGCTGCACCCGGTTGCCCAGGTGGCTCGTCCGCTCGCCGAGGCCGGCCCTCGTCGAGCCCTTGGCCTCGACGACGACGTACCTGCCGTCGGACGTCCGGTAGACCTGGTCGAAGCGGTTGTTGCCGAACGCGCCGTCGTCCACGCGGGTCGCGTTCGGGTAGTGCTCGGGTATCGCGTGCGTCTCCGCGACGTTCTCGCCGAACAGCTCGCTCTGCTTCAGCATGTCGCCGTGCAGCGGCGAGTGCGCGGCCTCGGCCAGGTCCCGGGCGGCCGCCAGCTCCGGTGTGGGATGCGCCTTGTACGCCTTCTCGGCCGACTCCAGGCTCGCCTCTGCGGCGTTGTCGGCCGTGATGGCCTGCTGGCGCGTGTGCGCCCACTCGTCGAGCCGGCGCAGTGTCTCGGGCGGGACGTCGACACGCGAACCGACCGTGGGGTTGGGGTCGAGGTACTTCGCCGGGGTCGCGGGCGGCAGGTCGCTCTTGGAGATCCACGTGCCGGGATTGGCGGGATCGGGCACCAGGGTGGGCAGCCGCTGGCCGAAGACCTCCTGGTCCGCGAACCTGCGGTAGCCGTTGGACCGGTAGTGCTCCTTGAACCAGGCCGGGTCGTTGTTGGCGAGGTCGACGTGGCGCCGCATGATCTCGCGCGGTCCGCTCTCCGCGGGGCGCCCGCCCCCGGGCTCGCCGGGGGTGTGGTCGCCGCCGGTGGGACCGGAGGCGTCGTCCGCGTTCCGGCCGGCGTCCAGGGCGTCGTCGCCGTGGCCGAGGTTGTCGAGATCGTCCAGGCCGCCCGGTCCGCCCGTGCCGCCGGTGTCGTGCCCGCGGGGCGGCAGCGTGTCGGTGGTGTGGCTCCCCGGCAGGTGACCGCCCGTGCCGCCCGTGCCGCCCGTACCGCCGGTGCCGCGGGGACCGCCCGTGCCGCCGACGGGGTCGCCGCCGCGGCCCACGGTGCCCGCGGTGTCCGCGGTGTGCGCGCCGACGCCCGCGAGTTCGCGCCCGCCCGTGCCGGGCGCCGCGTGCTCGGAGGTGACGCGCTCGGCGGCCGTGCCCTCGTGCGCGATGTCCGCGAGGGACTCCCGCACGGTGCCGTCCGCGTTGTGCATGACCAGCGTCTTGGTGTCGAGGTAGACGACCTCGCCCTTCGGGGTCTCCATGCGGACCGTGTTCTCGGGCGTCAGGCCCGCGGGCAGGACGTCGGTCTTCAGCGGCTGGTCGGTGATCTTGAACGTGCTGTCGGCGAGCTTGATGTACGTGCCGTTGGTGACGGCCTTGAGGCTGGCCATCACGTCGCCGAGCCGCGTCACACCGGCGCCGATGCCCTTGGCGACGTACGTCATCGGGTCCACGATGCGGCCGGCCTTGCCCGCGAAGGAGATGGCCTTGGCGATGGCGCCGGTCTTCGCGGCGGTGCCCGCACCGCCGGTGAAGACGGTGGTGAGGACGTTGAAGGTGACGGCGCCCGCCGCGCGCGAGGGATTCTTGCCCCACTCGTCGTAGGCGATCAGGGCCTTGCCGGTCTCCACGACCGCGGTGCGGGAGTCGCGCAGCCACGACGGCAGCTTGTCGTCGGGAGCCAGCCAGTAGGCGGTGCCGACGACGGGCATGCCCGTGATGACGAGGCCGGTGAGCAGCTTGCCCAGACCGGTCCAGGCCTGGCCCGCCGCGTCCCACCCGTCGAAGCCGACGAGCGTGCCGAGGCCCTTGATGGTGCCCCACACGCCGTCGACGAAGAAGCCCTTGGTGAAGTCCCACAGGTGCTCGTGGATCTGGTACCAGGGCGTGGACTCCTCGACCGGGTCGCCCCAGGGCAGGCCCTGCGCGTTGTTGAGGTCCTCGGCCCGGTAGCCGTACATGCCCTCCTTGTTGGACCCGTCGTTCAGGGTGAGCGGGGCGCCGCCGATCAGGGCGACGATCTTGCCGTAGCAGGTGCGCTCGGCGGCCTGGAACGCCGCCCAGGCCGCGTTGACCTCGTTGCGCCGGGCGTTGTTCTCGTCGACGAGGTCGGCGTCCTCGCGCCAGTCGTCGTCGTCCGCGATGCTGCTCGCGAAGGCGGCCGCGTCGTGGCGCAGGCTCTCGAACTTGGCGACGAGGGGACGGATCTCCGTCGCGTAGGCGGAGAGCGCGGAGGCGACCGTGCCCACCTCGGTGCGCAGTTCGTCACCCGCCTTGGCCACCGGCGCGGTGGTGGCGAACAGCTTTTCCGCCTCGGGTGCCTCGTAGTGGGCGGAGAGCCCCTTGAAGCGGGTGTCGATGTGGGATCCGGCCTCCCACAGGTGGGTCGCGTCCTTGCCCAGCGCGGAGACGTCCTTCTCCAACTGCTCAAGGCTGCCGGTGAACTTCGGTATCTCGTCCGGGTTCAGTGCGGTCTGGTCGCTCACTTGGCACCGCCCGCGGGGGCGCCCGGAAGGTCGATCTTCGGTTCCTTGAGCGCCGCCGCCTGGGCGTCGGCGGCCATGTCCAGGTCACCCTTGTTGTAGGCGTTGGTCGCCTCCACCGCGCCGCGCACCGAGTTCGCGGTCCGCTGCGCCATGAACGCCAGCTTCTTCTGCCGCTCCTCCAGGTACTGGCTCAGCGCGGCGGCGACCGGACCCACCGGTACGCGCGGTGTGCCGGCCGGCACCGGGCCGATCATCGGCCCGTGGAACTGCCCTCCGGGCACGGCCGTCCCCGCCGAGGACGCCGCGCTCGCCATGTTCGTCACCAGCGAGGTGGCGGCCTTCTCCAGGTCCCCGCCCGCCTCGCCGGTCGTCGTCAGCGTGGCCTGCACGCCGACGGGATCGATGTCCCAAGCTGTCATTCCAGCCCCCGTAAAGCCTTTGACAGTCACGTTCATCAGACACGTATTCGGCCGATCATTCGTACCAAAGAGACGCATCCGACGGCAACGCAGTTCCGTCTCGGCGTAGTTGGGGCTAGGCCGTGTCCGGCGGGGGCGTGGGCGCGCCGGGCAGCCGGACGGTCGCGACGGTGCCGCCGCCCTCCGCGGGCGTCAGCGAGACCTCGCCGCCGGACCGCTGGACCGTGCGGGCCACGATGGACAGGCCGAGGCCCGAGCCCGGGAGCGCGCGGGCCGACGGCGAGCGCCAGAACCGGTCGAAGACGTACGGGAGTTCGTCGGCGGGGATGCCGGGGCCGTGGTCCCGGACGGTGAGGACACCCCCGTCGAGGACGACCTCGATCGTGCCGCCCTCGGGGCTGAACTTCACCGCGTTGTCGAGCACGTTCACGATCGCCCGCTCCAGCGCGGCCGGCTCCGCCCGGACGAACCAGGGGTGGAGGTCCGCCGAGATCGTCAGCTCCGGTCCGCGCAGCCTGGCGCGGCGCAGTGCCGCGTCCACGGTGTCCCGCAGGGCGATCACCTGGACGCGGTCCCCCGACTGACCCGAGTCCGTCCGCGACAGCGTCTGCAGATCACCGATCAGCGCCGCCAGTTCGGTCATCTGCGCGGTGACGGAGGCGAGCAGCGCCTTGCGGTCCGCCGGGGGGATCGCGCGGCCCGTCTCCTCGCTGCGGGCGAGCAGTTCGATGTTCGTACGGAGCGAGGTGAGCGGTGTGCGCAGCTCGTGGCCGGCGTCCGCGATCAGCTGCCGCTGCACCTCGCGGGAGTTCGCCAGCGACGCGGTCATCGAGTTGAACGAGCGGGACAGCCGCGCGATCTCGTCCTCGCCGTCCTCCTCCACGGGGATGCGGATGCCGAGGTCCTCGGTCCGCGCGACGTGCT
Source organism: Streptomyces sp. NPDC005551 (assembly GCF_042871785.1). Classification (NCBI taxonomy): domain Bacteria; kingdom Bacillati; phylum Actinomycetota; class Actinomycetes; order Kitasatosporales; family Streptomycetaceae; genus Streptomyces; species Streptomyces sp. NPDC005551. The sequence continues at coordinate 44,717 of NZ_JBIAJE010000016.1, forward strand.
CCACGGCCTCGGTGAGCTTGTCGACGGGACGCAGGCCGGCGCGGGCGACGGCCAGTCCGGCGGCCCCGGCACCCACTGCTCCGATGCCGGAGACGAGGAGGAGGACCAGGGCCAGGTCCTTGAGGGTCTTCTGGGTGTCCTCGAGCGAGACACCGACCATCAGCGCGACGCCCGGGTAGGGCTGCGACGCGGGTCCTGGGCCGACCATGACCGGGAGGGTCGCCACCCGCACGGCACGGCCGTCCGCGTCGGTGCTGTCGTGCAGGGTGCGCACGCCCGGGTCGGGGTTCGCGGCCACCGCCTCGTCCTCGCCGGTGGCCTTCACGATGCCCGCGGAGTCGGGGAACACGCAGGTCTTGCCGCTCGCCGTGACCAGCTGCGTGTAGTACGGCGTCCGCAGCTTGCCCGAGGACGTGTCCGTGCAGCTCGCGATCAGGGCCGTCACGTCGGTGCCGCGCAGATTGTTGTCGATGTTGTCGAGCGAGGCGTTCACCTGCTCGTCGAGTTTCCCCCGCACGATGAACCAGCACGTCACCGAAACCGCCGCCACCCCGAACGCCACCGCCGCCGCGACCAGCAGGGCCAGCCGGGACCGGATCGGCAGGGACCGGAAACGGCGCAGGGCTCGGCTCACTCCGCGCCGCCCGAGCGGAGCACGTACCCCACGCCCCGCACCGTGTGGACGAGGCGCGGCTCACCGCCCGCCTCGGTCTTGCGCCGCAGGTACATGACGTACACGTCCAGGGAGTTGGAGCTCGGCTCGAAGTCGAAGCCCCAGACCGCCTTCAGGATCTGCTCGCGGGTGAGGACCTGGCGCGGGTGGGCGAGGAACATCTCCAGGAGCGTGAACTCCGTGCGGGTCAGCTCGACCTGCCGCCCGCCCCGGGTGACCTCCCGGGTCGTCAGGTCCATGCGCAGGTCGCCGAACGTGAGCGCGTCGTCCCCGGGGGCGCCGAGCGCGGTGGCCGCGTACGAGCTGCGCCGCAGCAACGCCCGGATGCGGGCGAAGAGTTCGTCCAGTTCGAAGGGCTTGACCAGGTAGTCGTCGGCGCCCGCGTCGAGCCCGGTGACCCGGTCGCCGACGGTGTCGCGGGCGGTGAGCATCAGGATCGGCGTGGTCGTGCCGGCGCCGCGCATCCGGCGGGCCGCCGTCAGGCCGTCCATCCGGGGCATCTGGATGTCCAGGACGACCAGGTCGGGCTGGTAGGCGGTCGCCTTCTCCAGCGCGTCCGCGCCGTCGACGGCGACCTCGGTGCCGTACCCCTCGAAGGCGAGGCTGCGCTGGAGTGCTTCGCGCACCGCCGGCTCGTCGTCGACGATCAGAATGCGCTGGGGTTCACGGTCGCCTTCGGCGGGGCTCATCGGCGTTCGGTTCCTCGGATGCGGTGGGACGGTTGCGGGGACTTTCAGCCTCGCACGTTTGCGGGCCGCTCAGCGGTGACGGCCTCGTACGAGGCCGCGGTACGGCGGCCGGCGTCAGCCGCGGACGGCGGCGCGACGGCGGCCCCGGGCCCGGCGGGCGGGCCGGGCGGCGGCCGGGGGCACCTCGGGGGCCCGGGCCAGGGGCGGGTGCAGCTCCCCGGCGACCGCGAGGGCGAGGCGGAGCCCGGCCGGGTCGACGGCCGTGACGGTGTGGGTGACCTGCCGGAACGGAACCTGCTGGATCATGTCGACCTCCTGGGTCACTGGTCCCCGGGCGGGGCGGGCTCAGCTGTCCGAGCCGCCGGCGCGCAGGGTGTCCAGGTCGGCCTTGACGGTGTTGACCGGGATGGCGAAGCCGAGGCCGACGCTGCCCGCGCCCGACGAACCGGACGAGGAGTCCGAGGCGGCCGAGTACATCGCGGAGTTGATGCCGATGATGTTGCCGTTCATGTCGATCAGCGCGCCGCCGGAGTTGCCCGGGTTCAGCGAGGCGTCCGTCTGGAGCGCCTTGTACGTCGTCGTGGACGAGCCGGTGTCGCCGTTGAACTGCCGGCCGCCGTACTCGAAGGGCCACTGGCCGCTGCCGCCGCCCTCCTGCCGGCCCTGGCTCTCGTCCGTGGAGACGGTCACGTCGCGGTCGAGCGCGGAGACGATGCCGCTGGTGACGGTGCCGGTCAGGCCCTCGGGGGACCCGATCGCGACGACCTCGTCGCCGACCTGGACGGCGGAGGAGTCGCCGAGGGTGGCGGTCTTCAGGCCGGACGGCGCGTTCTGGAGTCCGATCAGCGCGAGGTCCTTCCCGCTGTCGGTGCCGACGACCTTCGCGGTGTACGTCTTGCCGTCGTGCGTCGTCACCTTGATCGAGGAGGCGCCGGAGATGACGTGGTTGTTGGTGATGATCTCGCCGCCGCCCGTGATGATCACGCCCGAGCCGGTGGACTCGCCGGCGTTCGAGGTGGCGCTGATCTCCACGATGCTCGGGCTGACCGCCGAGGCGACCCCGGCGACGGTCCCCTTCTTCGCGGCGGGCACCACGTTCGTGCTCGTGCCGGTCGCCACGGTGTCCTGACCGGTCAGCTCCTGGAAGGCGTACGCGGTGCCGCCGCCCACGGCCGCCGCCGCGATCGCCACCGCCGCGAGCAGGCCCAGCGGGCCCCGGGCGCGCTTGCGGGGAGCCGCGCCCGCCCCGCCGTGGAAGGGCTCGGCGGCCGGGCCGGCGTGGTCACCCGCGCTGCCGCCGGCACCGTTCCCGCCCGTGCCCGGCCACACCGTGGTGCCCGGCGCGACCGGGACCGGCGTGCCCGGCCCGTACGCCGGCGGGGGCGGCCACTCGGGGTTCACGGGGGAGGAGGCGTGCTGCTGCCGGGGATACGCGGGCTGCTGGTCGCCCTGGACGTACCCGGACTGGTCGCCCTGCCGGTGGTGCTCGTACTCGCCGCTGCGGCGGAAGCTCTCGGTCATGGGACGAGAGTCGCCCCTCATCATGAGAGCTCCCTGAGGGGCCGCTGAGAAGCCCGACAGAACCTCGTATGCCCGATATAAGGACGCTCGGGCCCGGCAAACTCCGGGTTGCGCGGACGTGAGGGCACGGAAGGCGCCGGACGAACACTTGTCTGCGGGCTGTGCGACCCGTGTGCGGGCCGGTGCGCGCGGCCTACGATCACCGCGCCGGAGGGGGGCTCCGCGGTTTCGCCCGACTGCTGCGCGCAGTGCGGGCCGGTGCGTCGTACGCCCTTCTCGGGTTCCGCCACGCTTCCCGGATCCTCCCGGGGCCCGCGCTCCGACCGGTTCGGACGGGCCCCGGGACGACACACCACCACCCCAGGAGCCCTGAGTGATACGTGCCCTGCGCGGCCGTACCCGACGTCTGGTCACGGCGTTGCCCGCGGCCGCCCTCGCGCTGGCGCTGAGCTGCGCCGGCGCCCTCGCCGCCCAGCCCGCCGCCGCGGCCGGCGACCCGTCCGGTCTGCCCGACGCGAACGTCGCCCGTTCCGCCGCCCCGGCGCCGGCCGCCTCCGCCCGGGAGCTGCGCCACCGGGTGGTCGAGGCCGCCGAGGACCGGGCGACCCCTGCGACGGCCGCCGCGAAGAAGACCCCGTTCGTCATCGGCGGCAGCCAGACCACCATCGCGAGCGCCCCCTGGATGGTGCAGCTCGCCTACTACGACGACGCCACCGGCGACGGCTACTTCTGCGGCGGCACCCTCGTCGCCCCGAACAAGGTCCTCACCGCCGCCCACTGCGTCGCGGGCCTCGACTGGGCGAAGAACGGCGCCGTCCTGGCCGGCACCACCGACCTGTACGACGACACCAGCGGCACCGTCGCGGGCGTCTGGCAGCAGTGGAGCCACCCGCGCTACGACGAGGCGACCGTCCGGAACGACATCGCGGTCCTCACCCTCGACCGGCCGCTGGAGCAGCCGTGGATGCGGCTCGCCGCCGCCAACGACACCCCCTGGTACACGCCCGGTCTGACCGGCACGGTCTACGGCTGGGGGCTGACGTCGGGCGCCGACGGTGCCCAGCTGTCCACGAAGCTGCGACGGGCGGCCCTGCCGCTGGTCGACGACGCCACCTGCGACTCCGCGATGCGGTCGGTCCTCGGTGAGGACGCCTTCGCCGAGGGCTCGATGTTCTGCGCGGGCACCCCGGCGAGCGGGACGGACGAGGGCACGAAGAGTCCCTGCAACGGCGACTCCGGCGGCCCGGTGATCGTCAACGGCAAGATCGTCGGCATCGTGTCGTGGGGCGTCGCGGGCTGCACCGCCAAGGGCGCCTACCCGGTCTTCACCAAGGTGTCCTCGTACACCTGGGCGGCCCAGCCGCGCATCGACGACACCGACCAGTCCTTCGACGGCCGCGCCGACCTGCTGGCCCGTACGCCGTCCGGCGGGCTCTTCGAACAGGACAGCAAGGGCACCTCGCTGACCCAGCGGAAGTACGTGGGCGCCGACTGGCAGGGCGTCAGCTGGGGTCTCCAGGCCGACCTGGACCGCGACTGGTTCCAGGACCTCATCGTCCGCGACAAGGCCGACGGCAAGCTCTACCGCAGCTACCTCGACCACGCGTCCGGCGAGTACACCTGGATGCAGATCAGCTCGGTGTGGGGCGGCTACAAGTCCTACGCGGTGCCCGGCGACCTGACCGGCGACGCCCGCCCCGACCTCGTCGCGGTGGACGCCGACGGCTCGGTCTACCTCTACCCGGGCAAGGGCACCGGCCAGTTCTACGGCCGGGTCAAGGTCGTCGACAAGGCCTGGAAGAACGTGCGGATCCTCGGCCACGGCGACCTGTCCGGCGACGGCCGGGCCGACCTGCTGGTCCGCAACAGCTCCGGCGTCCTCTACCTCTACCGGGGCACGCAGCAGGAGAAGACGCCCTGGTCGGCGCGGATCCAGGCCCGTACCGGCTGGAACTTCACCTCGTACGTGGGGAACGGCGACGTGACGGGCGACGGCATCGCGGACGTCGTCACGCGCGACTCGGGCGGCACGCTCTGGCTCTACCCGGGCACCAACAAGGCGTCCAGCGCCCTGTTCGGCTCACGGGTGAGTCTGGGCACCGGCTTCAACCAGTACAACCTGCTGTTCTAGCGGCGGCCCAGGGGATCCGCGCCGGCCGCCGCAGGCCCCGCGGGTCCCCGCTACGCGCAGCCGCAGGAGCGTCGTACGACCAGTCGCGAGGGGAACTGCTTCAGCCGCTCGCGCCGCGACCCGGCGACCCGCAGCCCGTCGTCGAGGACGAGGTCGACGGCGGCGCGGGCCATCGCGGACCGGTCGGACGCGATCGTCGTCAGCGGCGGATCCGTCAGCGCCGCCTCCTTGACGTCGTCGAAGCCGGCCACGGCCAGCTCGCCCGGCACGTCGATGCGCAGCTCGCGCGCCGCGCGCAGCACGCCGATCGCCTGGTCGTCGGTGGAGCAGAAGATGGCCGGCGGGCGGTCCGGCCCGGCCAGCAGCCGAAGGCCGACCTGGTAGGCGTCGTAGCGGTTGTAGGGGGCCTCGAAGAGGCGGCCCTCGGTGGGGATGCCGGCCTCCTGCATCGCCCGCCGCCAGCCCTCGACGTGGTCGGAGACGGGGTCTCCCACGGCGGGCGTCTCGGCGGTGCCGCCCAGACAGGCGACGTACGCGTGGCCGTGCTCCAGCAGGTGGCGGGTGGCGAGCTGGGCGCCGCCGGTGTCGTCCGTGACCACCGCGACGTCGTCGATGGCCTCGGGCCGCTCGTGCAGCAGGACCACGCGGGCGTCCCAGGCCTCGATCTCGGCGGCGGCGTTGTCGTTGAGGGCGTGGCTCACGAGGATCAGCCCGGAGACCCGCATGCCGAGGAAGGCCCGCAGATAGTGGACCTCACGCTCCGCGACGTAGTCCGAGTTGCCGACCAGCACCATCTTCCCGCGCTCGGCGGCGGCCTGTTCGACCGCGTGCGCCATCTCCCCGAAGAAGGGCTGGCGGGCGTCCGGCACGATCAGGCCTATGAGCTCGGTCTTGCGCGAGGCCATGGCCTGGGCGACCCGGTCGGGCCGGTACGCCAGCTCCTTGATCGCGGCGAGGACACGCTCGCGCGTGGCCGGTGCGACCGGCCGGGGTCCGTTGTTGATGACATAGCTCACGACGGCGGTGGAGGTACCCGCCAGTCGCGCCACGTCATCCCGAGTCACCTTGGCCACGCGCGGAGTCTACGCGGATGGACCTACCTCTGGGCAGGCCGTACGGCGGCTTCCTGCGCCTTCGCCGCCGCCTCCTGGGCGTCCGGGGCGTCGGGGTGTGCCGCCTCGTCCGCCTCGTCCGGCTTTGGCCGGACCGCCTTCTCCGCGGCCCGCTCCACCTTCTCCGGCGTAACGAATCGATAACCGACGTTCCGGACGGTCCCGATCAGCGACTCGTGCTCCGGGCCGAGCTTCGCGCGCAGCCGCCGCACGTGGACGTCGACCGTGCGCGTACCGCCGAAGTAGTCGTAGCCCCAGACCTCCTGGAGCAGCTGGGCGCGCGTGAAGACGCGGCCGGGGTGCTGCGCCAGGTACTTCAGGAGTTCGAACTCCTTGAAAGTCAGGTCCAGGACCCGGCCCTTGAGCTTCGCGCTGTACGTCGCCTCGTCCACGGAGAGGTCGCCGTTGCGGATCTCCATGGGGGAGTCGTCGCTGACGATCTGCTGGCGGCCCATGGCCAGCCGCAGCCGCGCCTCGACCTCGGCCGGCCCCGCGGTGTCGAGCAGCACGTCGTCGATGCCCCAGTCGGCGGTGACGGCGGCGAGGCCGCCCTCGGTCACGACGAGGACGAGCGGACAGCCGGGCCCGGTGGAGCGCAGCAGCTGGCACAGGCTGCGGACCTGCGGGAGGTCACGGCGGCCGTCGACGAGGATGACGTCGGCACCGGGGGTGTCGACGAGTGCGGGGCCCTCCGCCGGAGCCACGCGCACGTTGTGCAGCAGCAGGCCGAGAGCGGGGAGCACCTCCGTCGACGGCTGAAGGGCATTGGTCAGGAGCAGCAGAGAACTCATCGCGCCCCACCTGCCCGGGTCGTCGTCCTGCGTTCGTGCACGGTTCGCTCGCCCATAACGTCTGGTTCCTCCTCGGTCCCTGCATGGGGCACCTCCCACGTCCGTGAGGCCGTGGGGGAGTTGCGGCACTGCTTCTTACTGCGGTGCGGATCCCGCGCCCCGGGGTCCACTGCGCCGGCTCCGGACCGCTTCGTATACCGGCTTCGTATACAACGCTCCGGAAAGCGCAAAAGGACCCGGGGGCTTCACTGCCCGAGTCCTCTGCCCAGCAGAATAGCCCACATGAGCGCAGGTCCGGCAGGTCGTGTGACCCGATCTTCCAGAATTCCACCAGGTGAGACAGGCACCCGCACCCCGGTGCGGACCTTCCTGCGCACCGCCGACGGGGTCACCGTCGACGCCGCGTACACCCCCGGAAGGGGTACGTCCGACGGCCCGGTGATCGTCGTCGCGCACGGTTTCACGGGTGACCTGGAACGCCCGCACCTGCGCCGGGCGGCGGACGCCTTCGCCCGCCACGCGGCCGTCGTGACCTTCTCCTTCCGCGGCCACGGCGCCTCCGGCGGCCGGTCCACGGTCGGCGACCGGGAGGTCCTCGACCTCGCGGCCGCGGTGGCGTGGGCACGTGAGCTCGGCCACACCCGGGTGGCCACGGTCGGCTTCTCCATGGGGGGCTCGGTGGTGCTGCGCCATGCCGCGCTCGCGGGCGGCCCGAAGGCCCCGGAGCACGAGGGGCGCACGGAGGCGCGCGTCGATGCCGTGGTGGCCGTGAGCGCCCCGGCCCGCTGGTACTACCGCGGTACGGCCCCCATGCGGCGCCTGCACTGGCTGGTGACCCGTCCGGTGGGCCGTGCCGTCGGCCGCTACGGCCTGCGCACCCGCATCCACCACCGCGACTGGGACCCGGTTCCCCCGTCCCCGGTCGAGTCGGTGCCCCTGATCGCGCCGACCCCGCTGCTGATCGTGCACGGCGACCGGGACGGCTACTTCCCGGTCGACCACCCGAAGATGCTGGCGGAGGCGGCCCGGGGCCACGCCGAACTGTGGCTGGAGCACGGGATGGGCCACGCCGAGAACGCGGCCGGGGACGAACTGCTGGCCCGCATCGGGCGCTGGGCCGCGGCGCACGCGGGCCGGGTCTGACGATCACGAGCGTTGTCGGCACCGGCCGGGGCACTAGCCTGACGGTGTCGGCGCACGGACGGCGCCGGCACCGACTTCAGTACTGATCGAGGGACCAGATGGCAAAGGGCACGGTGCGGTACTGGGCCGCCGCCAAGGCCGCGGCCGGCGTCGCCGAGGAGCCGTACGAGGCGACGACGCTCGCCGAGGCGCTCGACGCGGCGCGCGAGCGGCACCCCGGCGAACTCACCGGGGTCCTGCGGCGATGCTCCTTCCTCATCGACGGTGACCCCGTGGGCACCCGCGGACATGAGACGGTACGGCTGGCCGAGGGCGGCACGGTCGAGGTGCTCCCGCCGTTCGCAGGAGGGTGACCCAGAGCATGAGCAACCAGCCCCACGAGCCGTACGAGCCCCCGCACGAGGGGTACGACCCGTACCGGCAGGACCGGCCGCGGACTCCGGACCGGCCGCAGTCCGGCTGGCCCGGGCAGCAGGGGTACGACGAGGCGCAGCAGCAGTCCCACCAGTACACCCAGCAGTGGGAGGGGCAGACCTGGGAGACCCAGGCACAGCCGCAGGCCTCCGCAGCGGACACGGCGTACCTGCCGCCGCAGGGGTACGCCGAGCCGTCCCCGTACGGCACGGCGGGCGGCCCGCTGCCGCCCGAGGCCCCGGCCGGCGGGTGGAACGGGTCCGCCGACCCCGGCGCCCGGTGGAACGGCGGCTCGGCATCCGATACCGGGTGGCACGGCGGTCCCGCCGCCGGGCAAGGTAACGGCGCCCACGCGCCCGACGCCGGGTGGCACGGCGGCTCCTCCGCCGGCCAAGCGAACGGCGGCTACGCGCCCGACGGCCGGTGGGCCGGTGCCGAGGACTCCGGCGAGGGCCGGTGGAACACGCCGGCCGACCCCGGCCACGGCGCCGGTCACGGCGATTCGGGCTACGGCTCCGTGCCCGGCGGTACCGGTCATGACTCCGTGCCCGCCGGTTCCGGCTACGGTTCCGCGCCGGCCGGTTCCGGCTACGGTTCCGCGCCCGCCGATGCGGGCTACGGTTCCGCGCCCGCCGCGTCCCATTCCGGCTACGGCGTCGCCTCCCCCGGTTCCGGTCACCGTTCCGGCCACCCGGTACCGGCCGGCGCCGCGGCGGCGCCGCTCGTCGGCGGTGCGGTGCCCGGCGGCGGCGGTGACGCCGGTCCCGGCTACGGCCCGCCGACCGTCACCGGCAACCCACGGATCACCGACGCCCAGCGGGCCCGGGCCGAGGGCCGGTCGCCCATCATCGAGCCGGGGATGCAGCCCGCGGCCCTCACGGCCCTGCTCGGGCTGCTGCTCGCCGGGGCCGCGACCGTCGGGCCGTACGCGCTCGTCGTCCCGCTGGTGCTGCTCCAGGCCGTCACCGCGGCCGGCTGGTTCCGGCTGAACGGCATGTGGCCGGCCCGGCAGGGCATCGCGCTGGCCTTCGCCGGGGCGCTGGTCGCGGACACCGCGCTGCTCACCGTGGGGCGGGAGAACGCGCCCGCCGCGATCCTCGGCACCCTCGGGGTGTGGGTGCTGCTCACCCTGGTGCTCCAGCTGCGCAGCCACGCCGATCCGGACACCCGGATGTACGGCCTGACGGCGACCGTGGTCTCGGCGGCGCTGGCGATCGTCGCGGCCGGACACCTCGCCGCCGAGCCGGACGCGGTGACCGTCGGGGCCGCGGCGGTCGCCGTGGCGGTCCTGGCGCGCGCCCTGCCGCTGCCCACGGCGGCGTCCGTGGTGGTGGCGCTGCTGGCGGCCGCGGGTGCGGGCGTCGCGGTGGGCGGACTGACGGACCTCGGTGCCCGGGGCGCCTTCCTGGGGCTCGGCGCGGGTGTCTGCGCGCTGATCGGCCACCGGGTCGCCAGCTACGACTACCCGTCCCGCTTCGTCCACATGACGGCCGGCGTGGCCCTGCCGCTCGCCGCGGCGGCTCCCGCGGTCTACCTGCTGGGCCGGGCGCTCGGCTAGCACGGATGTTCGTCACAGCTGATCGACAACCCCGTGGGGCCCTCCGGTCCCGGGTCCCGCGGGGCTAGGCTCACGGGGGACGGCCGCCCAGGTCGTCGGCCGGCCGCCGAGTGGGGGAACACCGAGCATGCGCGCACTGCGAATACTTCTGATCGTCGTCGTCGTCCTGGGCGGTCTCTTCGTGATCGCGGACCGCGTCGCGGTCGGTTTCGCCGAGGACGAGGCGGCCGACCGGATCAAGAGCAGTGAGGGCCTGGCTGACACCCCCGACGTGTCCATCAAGGGCTTCCCCTTCCTCACCCAGGTCGCCGGCGGCGAGCTCGACGACGTCGAGGTCGGCATCAAGAACTACCAGGCCTCGACGGGCGGTACGGCCGCGGCCACCGACTCGATCCGCATCGACGACCTGAACGCCGAGATGCACGGCGTCGCCTTCAACGGCGACTACAGCTCCGCGACGGCGGACCGTGCCACCGGCACCGCCACCATCTCCTACGACGAGCTGCTCAAGGCCGCCAAGTCCGAGCCCGTGCAGGTCGCCCCCGGCGTCACCGCCCGGGTGGTGGGCCTCTCGGACGGCGGCAACGGCAAGATCAAGGTCAAGGTCGAGGCGACCGTCCTCGGCACCAAGCTGCCCCAGCCGGTCTCCGTGCTCAGCTCGGCCAGCGTGGCGGGCGACACCGTCAAGGTGCACGCCGACAGCCTGCCCAAGCTGGGCGTCGAGCTCGCCGAGGGCAAGATCCGCACGATCACCGACTTCGAGCAGAAGATCGACGAACTCCCCGGCGGCATCGCGCTCGACAAGGTCGAGGCCGCGAAGAACGGCGTCGACATCAAGGTGAAGGGCTCGAACGTCAAGCTGGTCGGCTGAGGGCCGCGGGGCCGCAGCGCGGCGAAGCGGACGGGCCCCGGGGCCGGGACGTCCGGCAGCGGTCGGACAGATGTCCGAAGGGCGAGACGGCCGGTCCGTCCGGCGGGTGCGACGGCGGACGGGACGCCGGGAAACGGGGCCGCGGCGGCCCCGGCGGGCGCCGACTTCTCACATCGTGGACGATCGCGTCTCGAAATGCGACACGGCGGTGACATCCGTGCCCGTCCGTCCCTACGATCGCTGTCATGAAGCGACAGGCGGATCTCACGAAGCGGCGGGCAGTAGACCTGTGCCGCGTCGCCGCCATGCTCTGTCGCACCTTCTGAGCGGAAGCCCGCGTACTTCCGCGTTCCCGGCCCGTGGACCATCCCCGTCAGGGCCACGCGTGCGCCGCGTATGCCACCGCTGTCGTGACCGCGTACCGCGCACCCCTCTACACCGCACAGCCCCGCCGCACCTGCCCCGGAGGAGAACGAGCATGAGCCGCAGCGACGTCCTGGTAGACGCCGACTGGGTCCAGGAGCACCTGGACGACCCGAACGTGGCCGTCGTCGAGGTCGACGAGGACACGTCCGCGTACGAGAAGAACCACATCCGCAACGCGATCCGGATCGACTGGACCAAGGACCTCCAGGACCCGGTCCGCCGTGACTTCGTCGACCAGGAGGGCTTCGAGAAGCTCCTGTCGGAGAAGGGCATCGCCAACGACACGCTGGTGGTCCTCTACGGCGGCAACAACAACTGGTTCGCCTCGTACGCCTACTGGTACTTCAAGCTCTACGGCCACGAGAACGTGAAGCTGCTCGACGGCGGCCGCAAGAAGTGGGAGCTCGACTCCCGCGACCTGGTCGACGAGGTCCCGAGCCGGCCGAAGACCCAGTACACGGCCAAGCCGCAGAACACGGCGATCCGCGCCTTCCGTGACGACGTCGTCGCCGCGATCGGCTCGCAGAACCTGGTCGACGTGCGGTCGCCCGACGAGTTCTCCGGCAAGCTGCTCGCCCCGGCCCACCTCCCGCAGGAGCAGTCGCAGCGCCCGGGCCACGTCCCGAGCGCCCGCAACATCCCGTGGTCGAAGAACGCCAACGACGACGGCACCTTCAAGTCGGACGAGGAGCTCAAGGAGCTCTACGCGGCCGAGCAGGTCGACCTCGCCAAGGACACCATCGCGTACTGCCGCATCGGTGAGCGTTCCGCGCTGACCTGGTTCGTGCTGCACGAGCTGCTCGGTGTCGAGAACGTCAAGAACTACGACGGCTCGTGGACCGAGTACGGCTCCCTCGTCGGTGTGCCGATCGAGCTCGGCGCCAACAAGTAATCCGCGGCCTCCGCGACCCCTCATCACCCGAAGGACAGAACTTATGTGTGGAGCGAAGGCCGGCGGCCCCGACGCGTCGACGATCAAGCCCGGTGAGACCACGATCCAGGGTCAGGTGACCCGCGACGGCGAGCCCGTCACCGGTTACGTCCGTCTGCTGGACTCGACGGGCGAGTTCACCGCCGAGGTTCCGACCTCGGCGACCGGGCAGTTCCGCTTCTACGCGGCCGAGGGCACCTGGACCCTCCGGGCGCTGGTCCCCGGTGGCACCGCGGACCGTACGGTCGTCGCGCAGACGGGCGGCCTCGCCGAGGTCGCGATCGCCGTCTGACGCCGGCACCCGAACGGCCGCAGGGCCGCACCCCAGGGTTGGACGCTCGGGGTGCGGCCCTGCGGCTGTCCGCGGCCTACGCTGGAGGTATGTACGCGCGACGGCGGCACGCCTACTTCGCCCTGATGGCGACGTGCATCGGCCTCTTCGTCCTGGCCTGGGGCGTCGTGCGGCTCTGGTCGGTTCCCGCTGCCGTCGGGATGTGTGTGGTGGCGATGGTGATCCCGCCGGTGGCCGCGATGGTGGCCAACCGGCGCGGGCCCGAGGACCGGTGGTGGGACGACCCCTCGGGGGACCCTAAGTCCGACGAGTGGTGGGACGAGCTGGACGGGAAGAGGCGCCGGCCGCAGTAGCGGCGGCCACCGTCTCAGTAGACGAGCGCCTGCGTCCCGTCGGCCATCGCCTCCTGCACGAACACCTGGGCACCCGCGATGCGGACGCCCTCGAGGACGTCCTTCTCCGTGATGTCCCGGCGGGCCGCGCACTGGGTGCACAGGGTGATGCGGCCGGCCGCCATGATCGAGTGGATCAGCTCGGGCAGCGGTGCCGCGTGCGGAAGCTCGAACTCCGCCGCCCGGCCCGGCAGCGCGAACCACGCGGACTCCCCGGTCAGCCAGAGGGAGACGTCGACACCGCTGGCCACCGCCACCGCCGCGACGGTGAACGCCTGCGAGCAGCGCTCGGGGGCATCGGCCCCCGCGGTCACCTTGATCACGAGCTTCTTCGCCATGGCCGCATGGTAGTCCGCGTCGTGATCGACGCGTCGAGGACATCGGCGGACGGTGACCCCGAGGGCGACCTCACAGAGAGAGCCGGGTCCCCGCCCACTAAGCTGGGACCCGGCGCTTGTACTTCCACCCCGCTCAATCGAGGAGCACCCCGTGCTTGAGGCATTCTTCGAAGCCCTGCTGGTCCTGGTCTGCGTCGGCGTCCTCGCCTTCGCCGGACTGACCGTGAAGAAGCTGTACCAGGGCCAGCGCTGACCCCGCGTCGTCCCTGACCTCCGCGACGTCCCCGACGCCCCCGACGAAAAGCTGCTCATGATCGAGATCCCGTCCGACCTCCACAAGGACCTCGTCCCGCTCGCCTTCCTGCTCGGCAGCTGGGCCGGCGCGGGCGTCCACGACTTCCCCGGTTCCGAGAAGTGCAACTTCGGGCAGGAGGTCACCTTCAGCCACGACGGCCGGGACTTCCTGGAGTACCACTCCCGCACCTGGGTCCTCGACACCGACGGGAACAAGGTCAGGCCGCTGGAGACCGAATCCGGCTTCTGGCGGATCGACGGCGACCGCAAGGTCGAGGTCGTCATGACCCGCGACGACGGCGTCGTCGAGATCTGGTACGGCGAGCTGGCCGCCAAGAAGCCGCAGATCGACCTGGTCACCGACGCCGTGGCCCGCACGGCGGCCTCCGGCCCGTACACCGGCGGCAAGCGTCTGTACGGCTACGTCAAGAGCGACCTGATGTGGGTCGGCGAGAAGCAGACCCCCGAGGTCGAGCTGCGCCCCTACCTGTCGGCGCACCTGAAGAAGGTCGTCACCCCGGAGGACGTCGAGCGCTGGGCCAAGGCCCTGCCGGACGACATGCCGGACGACGGGATCGCCTTCTTCAAGTAGGCCGATCGAGTCCCCGGCGGCTCCGGCCCGGTGGCCATACACTTCCGGTGTGGTGAGCACCGACTGGAAGAGCGACCTGAGGCAGCGCGGCTACCGGCTGACGCCGCAGCGCCAGCTTGTCCTCGAAGCCGTGGACACCCTGGAGCACGCGACCCCCGACGACATCCTCATCGAGGTGAGGAAGACGGCGTCGGGGGTCAACATTTCCACGGTCTACCGCACGCTGGAGCTCCTGGAGGAGCTCGGCCTGGTCAGTCACGCCCACCTCGGGCACGGTGCCCCGACGTACCACCTGGCCGACCGGCACCACCACATCCACCTGGTCTGCCGTGACTGCACGAACGTCATCGAGGCCGACGTCGAGGTGGCCGCCGAGTTCACCGCCAAACTGCGGGACACCTTCGGCTTCGACACGGACCTGAAGCACTTCGCGATCTTCGGGCGCTGCCAGAGCTGCACGCTCAAGACTTCAACTACCGAGTCGTAGGGTTAGCGTATGAAGAGCCCCCTGCTGTCCCTGCCCGGCGCCGTGCCCGCCGAGGGTGTGGACGAAGGCGTCGCAGCCCACTACGGCGACCTGTTCCGCGAGCAGCGGACCCTCGCCGACGGCACCGGCTTCGTCGACCTCTCGCACCGCGGCGTCGTCGCCGTCTCCGGCGCGGACCGGCTGAGCTGGCTGCACCTGCTGCTCACCCAGCACGTCAGCGACCTCCCCGCCGGCCGTGCCACCGAGGCGCTGATCCTCTCCGCCAACGGCCACATCGAACACGCGCTGTACCTCGTCGACGACGGCGAGACGGTGTGGATGCACACCGAGCCCGGCACCCAGGACGCGCTGATCGCGTACCTGGAGTCCATGAAGTTCTTCTACCGCGTCGACGTCACCGACCGGACGGGCGAGATCGCGGTCGTGCACCTGCCGGCCGGTTCCATCGCCGAGGTGCCGGAGGGCGTCGTCGTCCGCGAGACCCCGCACGGACGCGACCTCTTCCTGCCGCGCGCCGGGCTGGAGGCGTTCGCGGCGGACACCGGTGGCCACGGACCGGCGGTCGGGCTGCTGGCGTACGAGGCGCTGCGCGTCGAACACCAGCGCCCGCGGCTCGGCTTCGAGACCGACCACCGCACCATCCCGCACGAACTGGGCTGGATCGGCAGCGCCGTCCACCTCCAGAAGGGCTGCTACCGCGGACAGGAGACGGTCGCCCGGGTCCACAACCTGGGCAAGCCCCCGCGCCGGCTGGTCTTCCTGCACCTGGACGGCAGCGAGGTCCACCTGCCGCCGCACGGCACGGAACTGCGCATCGCGGACGAGGGTCCCGACGGCCGCAAGATCGGCTTCGTGACGACGTCCGTACGCCACTACGAACTGGGCCCCATCGCGCTGGCCCTGGTGAAGCGGAACGTTCCGCCGGGCGCGCGGCTGCTCGCCGACACGACGGCGGCGGCCCAGGAAGTCGTCGTCGAACCGTAGGAGTCCGGGGCGCGGGCCGTGGGCGTCACATCTCCAGCAGGACCGTGAACGGGCCGTCGTTCGTCAGCGAGACCCGCATCGACGCGCCGAACCGGCCCGTCGCGACCGTGGCGCCCAGCGACCGGAGCTGGGCGACCACCTCGTCGACCAGGGGCTCGGCGACCTCACCGGGCGCGGCCGCGTTCCAGGTGGGGCGGCGGCCCTTGCGGGCGTTGCCGTAGAGCGTGAACTGGCTGACGACCAGCAGCGGCGCGTCGATGTCCGAGCAGGAACGCTCCTCGCTGAGCATCCGGACCGACCAGAGCTTGCGGGCCAGTTGGGCCGCCTTCTCCTTGGTGTCGTCGTGGGTGACGCCCACCAGGACGCACAGCCCCTCGCCGCTGATCCCGCCGACCGTCTCCGGGCCGTCCGGCCCGTCCACGACGACGCTCGCGCCGTCCACTCTCTGCACCACCGCACGCATGCGGACCATCATGCCGTGCGGGCCCTTCGCATGATTTACGGGGGGTTCGAACCCCCCATCCGGGGCCGTTCGGGGGCACTCGGTCACATAGCGGGCTCCCGGGGTGGCACCATGCAGGTACCGCGAGGCTCATACGCGGTGTGACCGCACCGGTCGAGGGGACGGCAGAGGCACATGAGCACACCGAGCAGCACCGGGCGTCCGCCCGGGACCGTGTCGACGACCCGCGACAGCCCGCCCGGCGGCGGCGACGGCACGGGCGCCCCTCACCGGCCGCCCGTGCAGCGCACCGACAGCCCGCTGGCCGTGGACCCGCCCGAGCCCGAACTCGCCGTGCTGGGCCTGCCCGAGCTGCGCACCCTGCGCCGGGACGCCCAGCGGGACGAGGCCGACCTCAGCTATGTGCGACGGCTGCTCCAGGGCCGTATCGACATCCTGCGGGCCGAGCTCGCCCGTCGTGGGGGCCTGCCGGCGCCGTGCGGGCTCGTCGCGGTGCCCTCGCTCATGGACCGGCTCCCCGAGATCCTCACGGACGCGCCCGCCCGGCACCGCTCGTCGGCCCGGCACGTGACGGTCGGCACACCGCGCGGCGAGGAGTACCGGCGGCTGGCCGCCGACATGCTGTCCGAGGTCGAGCTGTCGGACCTCGAGGCCCGCACGGACGACGAGCTGAACGACGGGATGGGCCGGCTGGTGCGCTACGAGCAGCAGGTCTCCCGGCGGCGCCAGCGGCTCCAGCGCACCGCCGACGATTGCAGCGCGGAGATCGCCCGCAGGTACCGTGAGGGAGAAGCACAAGTAGACGACCTGCTCATGTGACGCGGTGGCCCCGGTGATCCCGGGCGTCCCGGCCGGAGTGACCCCGGCGCCCCGACCGGGCGTCCGCGGAGCGCCCGCCGTCGCCGGGGCGGGTCCCGCCCCGGAAGGCCCGCGCACATGTCCGTCCCCGCGATACCCCCCGTCCTCGCCGAGATCGTCCGTTCCGGCTTCGTCGAGGGCCGTCACCGGGGCAGCCTGGTGCTGCTGGCCGCGGACGGATCGGTGGACCTGGCTCTGGGAGACGTGAGTGCCCCCGTCTTCCCCCGGTCCTCCAACAAGCCGATGCAGGCGGCCGGTGTCCTGCGGGCGGGCCTCGACCTCGCGGGCGAGCGCCTGGCGCTGGCGGCCGCCAGCCATTCGGGCGAACCCTTCCACCGTGACCTCGTCCAGAAGATGCTGACCGAGCACGGACTCGCCCCGGAGCAGTTGCAGTGCCCCGCGGACCTGCCGCTGGACCCCGTCGAGGCCGAGACGTACCTGGCCGCCGGCGCGGTCCGGGACCGGGTGACCATGAACTGCTCCGGCAAGCACGCCGCCATGCTCGCCGTCTGCCGCCTGCGCGACTGGCCGCTGGACTCCTACCTGGACCCCGGCCATCCCCTCCAGCGGCTGATCCACTCCGTGGTGGAGGACGCGGCCGGCGAGCGGGTGGCCGCGGTCGGCACGGACGGCTGCGGCGCCCCGCTGATGGCGATCACGCTGACCGGTCTGGCCCGCGCCTTCCGCTCCTTCGTGCTGGCCGCGCCCGGCACCGCCGAGCGCCGGGTCGCCGACGCGATGCGCGCCCACCCCGAGTACGTCGCCGGCACCCGCCGTCCCGACACCTGGCTCATGCGGGAGGTGCCCGGCGCGCTGTCCAAGATGGGCGCCGAGGCCGTCCAGGCGGTCGCCCTGCCCGACGGCCGCGCCCTCGCCTTCAAGATCGACGACGGTTCGGTCCGGGCGCTGGGCCCCGTCCTGGCCCGCGCCCTCGCCCTCCTCGGCGTGGACGCCCCGGTGCTGTCCCGCATCGGGCACGCGCCCCTGCTGGGCGCCGGCCGGGAGGTCGGTGAGATCCGCCCGGCGTTCTGAGCGCCGGAGGCACCGGCACGACGCGGGCACGACCGCGTGCGGAGCACCCGCGGGACAGGACGGCCGGGCAGGGGGGCGCAGGGGGGCGAAAACCTGGCGACACCCGCCCCGCCAGGGACCTAGCGTGACCGCATGACCCATCGTGACGGCACCGACGTACGAGCGATCACCGAGGCCGAGATCCCCGACTGGATCCGCGCCCTGAACACCGGCTTCCTCCGGTCGCCCGCCGTGTCGGAGCAGGAGGTCGCCGACCGGGGTTCGTACATCGTCCCGGAGCGGACGCTGGGCGCCTTCGACGGTTCCCGGTGCGTGGCGACGTTCCGGTCGTTCCCGCAGCAGCTCACGGCGGTCGGCGGCGCCCCGGTACCCGCCGACGCCATCTCGAACGTGACGGTGACCGCCACGCACCGACGCCGGGGACTGCTCACCCGCATGATGGCCCGGGACCTCGCGGCGGCGAAGGAGCGCGGCGACGTGGTGGCGACGCTGATCGCCGCCGAGTACCCGATCTACGGGCGGTACGGCTTCGGGGCCGCGACCACCTCCGCCGAGTGGACGGTCGACGTGCCGCGGGCGGGCCTCGACCCCCGGTGGTCGGGCCCGGCCGACGGCGGCCGCATCGACCTGGTGGACGCCGAGGACGTGCGCAAGAGCGGGCCCGAGCTGCACGAACGGCTCCGGCGCGTCCAGCCCGGTGCGGTCAGCCGGGACGAGCGCTGGTGGCAGGTGAACACCGGCGCGCTGGTCCTGGACCGCGCGCCGTGGACCGAGCCGTTCTACGCCCTCTACCGCTCGGCGGCCGGCGAGGTCGAGGGCCTGGTCTCCTACGCGTCGGACGACAACTGGGGCGACGCGAAGCAGCCGCTCAACACGGCGTCGGTGAACTGGCTGATCGCGGTGACCCCGGCCGCGGAGCGGGCCCTGTGGCAGTACCTCTGCTCGATCGACTGGATCGCCCGCGTGAAGTCGGGCCGGCGGGCCCCGGACGACCTGCTGCCGCACCTGCTGCCCGACCCCCGCGCCGCCCGCATCACCACCCAGGCGGACTGGCTGTGGGTGCGGATCCTGGATGTCGTACGGGCCCTGGAGGCGCGTACGTACGACGGGACCGGGTCGCTGGTCCTGGAGGTCACCGACCGGGACGGGCTGTCGGCCGGACGGTACCTGCTCGACGCGGCGCCGGACGGCGCGTCCTGTGTCCCGACCGGGCAGAACCCGGAACTCACCCTCGGTACAGGCGAGTTGGCGTCACTGTGGCTGGGCGACGAGTCGGCGGTGCGGCTCGCGGCGCTCGGCCGGGTGCGGGAGGAACGAGCGGGCGCCGCCGCCGTCGCCGACGCGCTGCTGCGCACCTCCAGACGGCCGTGGTGCCCGGACATCTTCTGAGCGGACCCGAGCCGGTGACCAACGCCGCCGTCGCCGACCCCACTTGGGTCCCGTAGGCCGTGTCCCCCCGGCTCTTTCACACCTTCAGGACGACCTTGCCCACCAGTTCCCGGCTCTCGACGGCCGCGTGGGCGTCGGCCGCCCGGTTCAGGGGGTACGTCCCCCCGATCACGGGGCGCAGGCGGCCCGCCGCAGCCTCGGTGAGGGCGGTGGTCGCGAGGCGGGTCCGGGCGGCGGTGTCGAACTGGAGGTCGCCGATGCCGAGGAGGGTGATGCCGCGGCGGGCCGCCTCCTCCCGGTCGACCCGGGTGAAGCCGCCCGTGGGTGCGCCGTGGGCCGAGAAGCGGCCGCCGTCCGCCGTCACCGGGAAGGCGGCCGAGCCGAGCTGTCCGCCGACGCCGTCGAGGACCACGTCGGCGGCGCGGTCGTCACCGCCGAGGGCCGCGGCGGCTGCCGCCGGCCAGTCGGGGAGCGTGGCGTCGACCGCCGCGTCGGCTCCCAGCTCCCTCACCAGGGCGAGCTTTCCGGCGCCCCGGGCGACCGCCACCACGCGGGCGTCCCGGGCGTGGGCCAGCTGGACGAGGAGCGTGCCCATGCCTCCGGAGGCGCCCAGGACCAGGACGCGGTCGGTGGCCCGGACCTTCGTCAGTTCCATCAGGCCGGCCGCGGTCACGCCGTCGTGGACCAGCGCGGCGGCCGTACGGAGGCCGACGCCGTCCGGGACGGGGACCAGGGCGGGGACCGGAGCGACGGCGCGCTCCGCGTAGCTGCCCGTCACGAAGGCGGTCACCCGTCGGCCCAGCCAGTGCCCGGGCACCCCGGGGCCCCCAGCGCTCACCACCCCGGCCACCCCGCCGCCCGGCACGTACGGCGGGGTCACCGGGAAGAACTCGCGGCCCCAGCCGCCCCTGATCTGGGTCTCCACGAAGATCGTGTCCACGTAGGCGACGTCGATCACCACCTCGCCCGGGCCCGGGACCGGGTCGGGAACCTCCCCGGGCACCAGGACCTCCGGGCCGCCGAACGTCGTCACCTGTGCTGCCAGCATCGTGCTCTCCTCGTGGACCGGCGCTACCGCGGATCGGTGCGGACGCACGGCAGTCTTCGGCCTCAAGCGCACTTGAGGTCAAGGGTGCGGGGCGGCCGGGGTGCGTAGGCTCGGGGCATGGCTGAAACGGGGCTGCGCGAGCGCAAGAAGCAGCGGATGTACCAGGCCGTCTCCGACATCGCGATCGGGCTCTTCCTGGACAGGGGGTTCGACGAGGTGTCCGTCGCCGAGGTGGCCGCCGCCGCGGAGATCTCCAAGCCGACCCTCTTCCGGTACTTCCCGGCCAAGGAGGATCTCGTCCTGCACCGGTTCGCCGACCACGAGGACGAGGCGGCGCGGGTGGTCACCGGGCGTCCGGCGGGGGAGTCCGCCACCGGGGCGCTGCGGAAGCATTTCGTCGCGGGCCTGGAACGGTTCGATCCCGTCACCGGGCTCAACGACGACCCCCGCGTCCTCGCCTTCCACCGGCTGCTCTACGGGACGCCGTCGCTCGCGGGCCGCCTGCACGCGTATCTGGAGCGCTCGGAGTCGGCGCTCGCCGAGGCGCTCGGCGGCGACCTCGACGCCCGGCTCGCCGCCGGGCAGACCATCGCCGTGCAGCGCGTCCTCGCCCTGGAGAACTGGCGGCGGATGGCGGCCGGTGAACCGGCCGCGGAGGTCCGCGGCGAAGCCGTCGCCGCCGCCGAGCGGGCCTTCGGCCGGCTGGAACGGGCTTTGAAAGTAACCGAGGCAAATATGTGACCGAGTAACGTTATCCGTTACGCTCGGTGGAATGACGTCACCCGGCCAGTCCCCCGACCCCGTCCGTGCCCTCACCCGTGAACGCGCCCATCACGACACCTGCCGCGCCGCTCTCGCCGCCATGGTCGAGGGCGCCCGGGAACAGGTCGTCACCGGCGAGGACGTGTCCGCGTCCGGCGCCGACGCCGAAGTCCTCGGACACCGGTTCCGCAGCCGCGCCAAGGAACTGCGCGAGCTTCCCGAGGGCCCGCTGTTCTTCGGCCGGCTCGACTTCGACACGAGCGGGGGCGAGCACGCCGGGGCGAGCTACCACATCGGCCGGCTCCGGATCACCGAGCAGCCCTCCGCCCCACCGCTCGTCGTCGACTGGCGCGCCCCCGTCTCGCGGGCCTTCTACCAGGCGAGCCCCCGCGATCCGCAGGGCGTCGCCGTGCGGAGACGGTTCGGCTGGGCGCCCGGCAGCCGCGGGGACTCCGCCGATCTCACCGGCCTGGAGGACGAACCCCTCACGGGCGGCGGCCCGGACGGTCACGGCGCACCCCGGGCGCCCGGGCAGGGCAGCGCCATCCTCGCCGACGAGATCGAACGTCCCCGTGTCGGGCCCATGCGGGACATCGCCGCGACCATCCAGCCCGAACAGGACGACCTCGTCCGGGGCGATCCGACGGTCTCGGTGTGCGTGCAGGGCGCGCCCGGCACCGGCAAGACGGCGGTCGGGCTGCACCGCGCCGCGTACCTCCTCTACACCTGCCCGCAGCGCGTCCGGCGCGGCGGCCTGCTGATCCTCGGACCCAACCGCACCTTCCTGTCGTACATCTCCGAGGTGCTGCCGGCCCTCGGCGAGACGGGGGTGCGGCAGTCGACCGTCGGTGACGAGATCGCCCGGCATCCCGTCACCGCCGAGGACGACGAACGGGCCGCGGTCGTCAAGCACGACGCCCGCATGGCGCGGGTGCTGCACCGCGCCCTGTACGCGCGGGTGACGCCGGGCGGTGCCGACTCCCTGGCCGTGCCGGACGGCTCCTACCGGTGGCGGATCCCGGCCGCCGCCCTCGAACGGATCGTGGCGGGGGTACGGGCCGAGGAGCCGCCGTACGCGACCGGACGGGAGCGGGTGCGGACGCGGGCCGTGCGGTGTCTCCAGGCACAGGCGGAGCGGCGCGCCGGACCGCGGACCGACGCCTGGGTGCAGAGGATCTCCCGGGCCCGTGCGATGAGTGCGTACGTCGACGCGGTCTGGCCCCGGGTGCGGGCCGAGGAGGTCGTGGCGGAGCTGCTCACCGATGCGCAGACGCTCGCGGCGGCGGCGGACGGGATCCTCGACGCGGACGAGCAGCGGGCGATCCTGTGGGCGAGAGCGCCGAGGTCGTACAGGTCGGCACGGTGGTCGGCTGCGGACCTCATCCTCCTCGACGAGGTCGCCGGCCTCCTCGAACACCCGCGGGGCTACGGCCACGTGGTGGTCGACGAGGCGCAGGACCTGTCACCGATGGAGTGCCGGGCGATCGGGCGGCGGGCGTCCTTCGGGTCGCTGACGGTGCTCGGGGACCTGGCGCAGGGCACGACCCCCTGGGCCGCCCGCACCTGGCCCGAGCTGCTGGCGCAGCTGGGCAAGCCGGACGCCCGGGTGGTGCCGCTGACCACCGGCTTCCGGGTACCGGAGGCGGTGGTCGGGCTCGCCAACCGGCTCCTCGAACGGCTGGAGGTGGACGTGCCGCGGGCGCGGTCGCTGCGCAGGGACGGGGAGCTGACGGTCCGGCCGGCCGCCGACGTGCTCCTGGAGACTGTCGCCGCCGTGCGGGACGCCCTCGCCCACGAGGGGTCCGTCGGCGTCATCGCGGCCGACGCGGAGACCGTACGGGTACGGGAGGCGCTCGACGCCGCGGGCATCCCGTACGCCGGTCCCGGCGAACCGGGCGCCCGGGTCACGGTGCTGGCCGCCTCCCTCGCCAAGGGCCTCGAGTACGACCATGTCGTGGCCGTCGAGCCGGCGGCGATCGCGGAGGCCGAGGCACGCGGCCTGCACCGGCTGTACGTGGTGCTGACCCGGGCGGTCTCGCGGCTGGACGTGCTGCACGCCCGCCCGCTGCCCTGGTGAGCCGGCACTCCGGCGCACCGGGACAGGGGCGGACGGCCGGGCAACCGTGATCAGGAGGCGGACGCCGACGCGGCCTCCAGGACGGGGACCAGTATCTCCTCCTCATGGGCCAGGTGCGCTTCGAGTTCGCCGGTGAGGCGGTCCACCTCGGTGAGCACGGTGCGGGGGTCCGCGTCCTCGGCGGAGACGGCCCGGCGCAGCTCTTCGAGGAGAGCGGCGATCCGCTCGTGCTCGTCGCGCAGGCGGTCCAGGGCCGGCGCGAGTCCGGGGTCGCGGCCGGCGGCGAACGGGAACAGTGCCGTGTCCTCACCGGTGTGGTGCAGGTGCATCCCCTGGCAGAGCGTGAGGCAGTTGATGCGGAGCTGGGCGCCCAGCGCGGTGCCCGAGGCGGCGAACTCCTGCCGGATGAGGGCGAGTTCGCGCCGGAAGGCCCGGTGGACCAGCTTCACGGCCTCGCCGGGGGAACTCGCCGCGAAGCTCGGGGGGCCGGCCACGGGGATCTCGCGGAGGGCGACGACGGGGATGACGCGTTCCGTCTTCGCCTGGTACTCCGCCCAGCCCGGGTCGGCCTCGACGGCGCGCGCGAAGACGTCGTCCCGCTCGGCGCCCTCCAGGACGAGGGCTTCGGCCTCGTACGTGAAGACGCCGTTCTCCACCGTGACGCGGGGGTGGGCGAGCAGGTTGCGGTACCAGTCGGGGTGTTGGGGCGAGCCGCCGGCCGAGGCGATGACCAGGACCCGGTCGGCGCCGTCGGGGTAGTAGGCGACGGGCGTGGTGTGCGGGGTGCCGGTCCGGGCGCCGGTGGTGGTCAGCAGGAGCAGGCGTGCTCCCTCGAAAGGACCGCCGACGCGGCCGCCGTTGGTACGGAACTCTTCGATGATCTGCTGGTTGAAGGGGTTGGGCATGCGCTGCTTTCGTCCGTGGGCCTGGATTCCTTCCTCTTCCGTGGTCCTCCCGACGCCTCTCCCCCGTTTCCGGGCAGGGGAGACCGCCACGGAGTGCGGACGCGCGCACCCGTGGTGAGGCGGAGAGGAGAAGAAAAAAGAGGGGCGGACTCCTGGCCCGCCCGGGCCTCACTCGGAGGCCGGGCACCCAACTCGCTCACGGCACAAGGCCGACCCGGCAGTCATGCGGACAACCGTAGTGCGGGCCGAGGCAGTTGGGCAATGCCCGGTGGAGCCGGCTGCGTCTCTCGGCTACTGGGGCGAGCGACGGGCTCTCGGCCGGAGCCGGGCGTGCGTCACGTCGGAGGCGGGGTGAGTCTGGCGGCCACGGCGTCGAGGACCCAGTCCAGGCCGGTTGCGAAGGATGTCTCGGCGTCCACGTCCGTGCCGTCGTACACGGCCTTGGCGAGCGCCGGGAAGCGGCCGGTGGCCAGTATTTCCGTCAGGTGCGGGCCGTGGGCTCGCTGCCAGTCGTGCTTGGACAGGCCCGTGGCGTGCTCGGCCCGCAGGTTCGCGATCTCGCGCCTGATCGCGCCGATGTAGTAGGCGCTGACAGTCTCCACGGCGCGCATGACGGTGTCCACGTCGGCGAGGCCCTCGAAGGGGGCCAGCGTGGCCTCGGCGACGGCGAGGCCGTTCGGCCCCAGGGCCGGGCGGCCGCCGAGCAGGTCGGCGAGCCAGTCGTGGCGGAGGGCGGCCTGCCTGGTGCGCCGGGCGAGGGTGCGCAGCGCCTCCCGCCAGTCACCGGGCTGTTCCTCGGGGAGGATCTCGGCCTGGACCTCGTCCACCATGAGGTCGAACAGCTCCTCCTTGGTGGAGATGTATCTGTACAGCCGCATCGGGCCGGCGTCCAGGCGGGCCGCGACCTTGCGCACCGACACCGCCTCGAGACCGCCCTCGTCGGCCAGGGCGATCGCGGCGGCGACGATCCGCTCCCGGTCGAGCGGCACGGGTTGAGTCGGCGGCTCCGGCCGGTCCCAGACAGTCATGCTCCCACCGTACCGTTGCGATACACCGTATCCAATCAATACAGTGTATCGCCATGAGACAACGTATCGCAGTCGTCGGGAGCGGTCCTGCCGGCCTCACCCTCGCCCGCGTCCTGCACCGCCATGGCCACCCCGTCACCGTCCTCGAACGCGACCCCGGCACCCACGCCCGCCCCCCGGGCGGCACGCTGGACCTGCACGAAGGGCTGGGCCAGCTCGCGCTGGACAAGGCGGGTCTGCTGGCGGAGTTCCGGGCGTTGTCCCGTCCCGAGGGGCAGGCCATGCGCATCCTGGACACGGACGGGACCGTCCTGCGCGACTGGCGACCCCGTCCGGACGACCGGGCCAATCCCGAGATCGACCGCGGGCAACTCCGTGACCTGCTGCTCGGCCCTCTCGACGTCCAGTGGGGCCGGGGCGTGACGCGGGTGGTGCCAGGGGCCCGGGACGGCGTGCTGGTCCAATTCGCGGACGGTCGGCAGGAGGTGTTCGACCTCGTGGTCGGCGCGGACGGTGCCCGGTCCCGGACCCGTCCGGCGGTCTCGTCGGTGACGCCGCACTACACAGGCGTCACCTATGTGGAGACCTCCCTCGACGACGTCGACACCCGCCACCCCGACCTCGCCCGGCTGATCGGCGACGGTTCCGTGGCCGTGTACGGCGTGAACCGCGGACTCGTCGCCCAGCGCAACAGCGGCGGCCACGTCAAGGTGTACGCCCAGTTCCGCGCCCCGCTGGACTGGCACGCAAACCTCGACCCGGCCGACGTCGAGACCGTGCGATCGAGCCTGCTGGCTCTGTTCGACGGCTGGGCCGCTCCCGTCCTCGACCTCCTCCGCCACGGCGCCGCCTTCGTCCACCGCCCCCTCCACGCCCTGCCCGTGTCCCACACCTGGACCCACGTCCCCGGCGTGACGCTCCTGGGTGACGCCGCCCACCTGATGCCCCCGCTGGGGGCGGGCGCCAACCTCGCGATGCTGGAAGGCGCCGAACTCGCCGAGTCCATCGCCACCGCCACCGCCACCGCCACCGACCCTGGGCATCTGGACGACGCCGTCCGCGCCTTCGAGGGGCGGATGTGGGCGCGGGCCGGCAGGTGGGCGAAGATCACGACGGCCGGTCTGGAACGCCTCGTGAGCCCGGACCCCGCCGAAGCCCTCGCACTCTTCGACCAGGTCCAGCCGTCCTGACCGCCCGGTAGGGCTGCCCGCTGCGCGGACGACGCCGGGTCACGGGGGTGGCCCGTGGTCCGGGCGAGTGGCGTGGCGCACTTTTGCAAGCAGGCGCTTGCAATTGTTAGCAGGGGTGGGGCAAGGTAGCGGCATGGCATCGCTCAACGTCGGCAATCTCGGTGACTACCTGCGCGAGCAGCGGCGCAACGCGCAGCTGTCGCTGCGGCAGCTCGCCGACGCCGCCGGGGTGTCCAATCCGTATCTGAGCCAGATCGAGCGCGGGCTGCGCAAGCCGAGCGCGGAGGTGTTGCAGCAGGTCGCCAAGGCCCTGCGGATCTCCGCCGAGACGCTGTACGTGCGGGCCGGCATCCTCGACGCCGAGCGGGACCGGGACGAGGTGGAGACGCGCGCCGTCATCCTCGCCGATCCCACGTTGACCGAGCGGCAGAAGCAGGTGCTGCTCCAGATCTACGAGTCCTTCCGCAAGGAGAACGGATTCGAGATGGCAGCCGCGGCCGCCGAGGGCGTTCGGGAGACCGCCGTCGGGGAAACCGACGCACAGGCGGCACCCGGCCCACAGCACACCCAAGACATACCTGACGTACCGGACACCACCCGCCGCGGCCCCCGCACGGCCGACGGCAGCGATGCCGGCCCGCAGCAGACGGCCGGTTGAGAAGCCTCACGGGCCTTCTCCGCAGCGGACCACCCACACCCTCAGTCGACAGCCGATCCGGGAGGACCACCCTCATGGCCATCACCGACGACATCCGCAAGGCCGCCACCGACCCGACGCCGCTGTACTTCCTGGCCGGCACCGCCGACCTGGCCGTGCAGCAGGCCAAGAAGGTGCCGGCGCTCGTGGAGCAGCTCCGCGCCGAGGCCCCGGCGCACATCGAGACCGTGCGCAACATCGATCCGGCCGCCGTCCAGGAGAAGGCCGGCGCCCGTGCCAAGGAGGCGCAGGCGACCCTCCAGACCAAGGTGACCGGCCTCATCAGCACCTTCGACACCGACCTGAAGAAGATCGGTGAGTCCGCCCAGGACCTCGCACTGCGCGGTGTCGGCGTAGCCGCCGAGTACGCGGTGAAGGCCCGCGAGGCGTACGAGAAGGTCGCCGAGCACGGCGAGCAGACCGTGAAGACCTGGCGCGGCGAGGCGGCCGACGGCATCGAGGAGCTCGCCGTCGCCGTCGAGCCGAAGGCCGAGCCGGGCGAGATCAAGGTCGAGGACAAGCCCGCCGGGACCGGCCCCGTGGCCGCCGCGCCCGCGCCGACGGCGAAGAAGGCCCCGGCCAGGAAGAGCACCGCCAAGAAGACGACCCCGCCCGTCGAGTAGCAGGGTCGGCGGACCGTCCCCGGGCGGTCGCAGGAGCGGTGAGCCGGGCCGGGCACCCTCGGGGTGCCCGGCCCGTTCTCCGGGTACGGTTGCCGCGTAGATGTCGTAGGAACGGGCGGTGGGCAGCATGTTGATGTTGGGCTTCGCGGGGTTGCTGGGACTGCTGAAGATCGTCCTCATGGCCCTCGCCGCCTTCGGGCTGTTCGACGCGGCCTTCCGTCGCGAGGACGCGTTCCGAGCGGCGGACAAGCAGACGAAGCCGTTCTGGCTGATCATCCTGGGGCTCGCCCTGGTGGTGAGCTACCTCTTCTCGATCCTGTCGTTCCTGCCGATCATCGGCGTCATCGCCAGCATCGTCTACATCGTCGACGTCCGGCCCGCGGTGCGTACGGCTTCCGGCGGTGGCGGCGGCCGCGGTCGCCGTGGTTCCAGCAGCGACGGCCCGTACGGCCCGTACAACGGCGGCCGCTGAACCGCCCGGCACCTGTCTCGTACGGCGCGTCGGCCCCGCTTCGGGACCAAGGCGCGCGGCACTCCGAGCACCGGCCCCCGCCAGGCCCACTCGAACCCCGTCACGGGGAGCCGAGCCGCTTCGAGCGGGGGCTTCGTCATGCGCGCACGGCGCGGCCGGCGGGCCCGGGGCAGCGGGGGTCGTGCGCGCGCCGCCGGGGGCCCGGGGCCCGGCCGGTGTCCGTCAGACGGTGCGGTCGAGCAGGAGGACCGCCACGTCGTCGGTCAGCTCACCGCCGTTGAGGTCCCTGACCTCGTTCACCGTCACGCGCAGCAGCTCCTCGCCCTCCAGGCCCTCGGCGATCCGGCGGCGCACCAGCTCCACCATGCCGTCCTGGCCGAGCCGCTCCTTGCCGTCGCCGACGCGGCCCTCGATCAGACCGTCGGTGTAGAGCATCAGGCTCCAGGCGGCGCCCAGCTCCACCTGCATGCGCGGCCAGCGGGCCTGGGGCAGCAGACCGAGTGCCGGACCGCCGTACTCGTACGGCAGCAGCCGCGCCGGGCGTCCCGGGCGGGCTATCAGCGGGGACGGGTGACCGGCCAGGCACAGGCCGGCCCGGCGGCCGTCCGGCGCGATGTCCACCGTGCAGAGGGTCGCGAAGATCTCGTCGTTGTCGCGTTCGTGCTCCAGCACCTGTTGGAGCGTCGAGAGCAGCTCGTCCCCGCACAGGCCGGCCAGCGTCAGCGCCCGCCACGCGATGCGCAGCTCCACGCCGAGCGCCGCCTCGTCGGGGCCGTGTCCGCAGACGTCGCCGATCATGGCGTGCACCGTGCCGTCGGGGGTGCGGACGGTGTCGTAGAAGTCGCCGCCGAGCAGCGCGCGGGAACGTCCCGGGCGATAGCGGGCCGCGAAGCGCAGCGAGGAGCCGTCCAGGAGTGGTGTCGGCAGGAGCCCTCGCTCCAGCCTGGCGTTCTCCTGGGCGCGCAGCCGGGACTCGGTCAGCCGTCGCTCGGCCGTGTCGGAACGCTTGCGCTCCACCGCGTACCGGATCGCGCGGCTCAGCAGCCGTCCGTCGAGTTCCTCGCGCAGGAGGTAGTCCTGGGCGCCCACGCGGACCGCCTCCGAGCCGCGCTCGGTGTCGCCGGACCCGGTGAGGGCCAGGACCGCGTGCCGGGGCGCCAGCTGAAGGACGTGCTTGAGGGTGGCCAGCTCGTCGCCGCTCCCGGCGGCGCGGCCCGGCGCGGGCAGCGTCAGGTCGAGCAGGATGCACTGGACGTCGTCGGTGAGCAGCCGCTCGGCCTCGGTGAGGTTGCGCGCGGTGCGGACGCGGATGGGCTTGCCCGCCGCGTCCAGCATCCGGGGCACGCTCAGCGCGCCCGCCGGGTCGTCCTCGATCACCAGCAGGGTGAGAGGAGTGGCGCCGTCGGCGGGAGCCGTGGGGCCGGCCGCCGGTGCGCTCGCGAACGGGGCGACGGGTGAGGACGCGGCTTGAGCCTGACCACTCTCCACGGCCGGGATCGCTCTCTGCCGCGGTACGGGTGCGGGCATCGTTGTGGGTTCCTTCCCTCCCCCCGAGGGTGTGGTGGGGCGAAGGGCCGACCCACCGACGGGGACCATAGCGGTAGCCGGCGCCGCAGCGGAATGGTGAGCGGAAAACGGCCTCCGTCATATGCCGCATCCCGTACCGCAATTGGGCACGGGACCGCCCCGCGGGTAATGACGAAGGTCACGTCGCGCGGGTTGCCCGGCCGCACGGACGTGACTCATCCCACGTGCGGTGGGTCACGTCCCGTCCGCCACACCGGCCCGGCACGCCCGTCCGGTCCGCCCACGCCCGTCCGGACCGCCCGCACAGGGCGTCCCCGGAGTCCGTCCGCCCGACGTCCCGCGCGACGTCTCCGAAACGCGCCCCGCCCGCCCCGCCCGTCCCGCTTCTGTCCCGTACGACAGGGGTACCGGCGCTTGCCCGGACCGCCCCTACTTGTCGGGGCGTACGACGCCGAGTATCGGCATCGAGCCGGCGCCCGCGATCGTCACCGAGCGTCCCGGCCGCGGGGCGTGGACGATCGCGCCGTCGCCGATGTACATCCCGACGTGGCTGGCGTCGTCGAAGTAGATGACCAGGTCGCCGGGGCGCATGTCCCGCACGTCGACGCGCGTGAGCTGCCTCCACTGCTCCTGGGAGGTGCGCGGGATGCCCAGCCCGGCGGCGGCCCACGCCTGGGACGTCAGCCCCGAGCAGTCGTACGCCTTCGGCCCCTCGGCACCCCACACGTACGGCTTGCCGACCTGGGCGGTCGCGTACCGCACGGCCTTCCTGCCCTGCGCGGACGCCTTGCCGGCGACCTCCGCGAGGACGCCGGAGCCGAGCCACGCGGTCTGTGCCGCGTGCGCCGCGTCCTCCTCCAGCTTCGCGAGCCGCTTCTTCTCCTCGGCCGCGAGCTGCGACTCGAGCTTCTCGGCCTCGGCGATCCGCTGCCGGATCTTCTTCTTGGCGGCCGCCTTGGCCTTGCGGTTGGCCTCCAGCCGCTGCCACTGCGCGGAAGCGTCCTTCGTGTACTGCGCCAGATCCTTCTGCGTACGCCCCAGTTCGCCGAGCAGGCCCTTGGTCGCGTGCTCACCCTGACGGACCCGGCCCGCGCCGTCGAGATACTCCTGCGGGTCGTCGCTCAGCCACAGCCGGGCGTTCGGCGGCAGTCCGCCGCCGCGGTACTGGGCGCGGGCCGCCGCACCGGCCCGGTCCTGCAACCTGTCCAGCTTCGCCTGGCCCTTGACGATCTCCCGGGCCAGCTCGACGAGCTGCGTCGACTGCTTCTCGGTCTTCTCCTCGGCGGCGTTGTACGCGTCCGTGGCGACCGCCGCCTCGTGGTAGAGCTTCTCCAGCTTCTCGCGGACCTCTTCAAGGTCCCTGCCGCTCCGGGGGGTTGCGGCGGTCGACGGCGCGGGCGCCGGAGTGGGGCCCGGGTCAGCCGGGCTCGCGAACGCCGTGCCCGGTGCGCTCAACACGGTGACCGCGCAGACGAGAGCCACGGCCGCAGTGGTCAGGCTGCGCTTGCCGGATCCCATACTTCGCCCCCAAAGCTGATTTACCGTCAGTAACTTACGGTCGCCTGGGGGATCGTGCCACGCCGACGCGCGGTACGACAGAGGTGGGCAGCAACTCCCTACCCCTCTTCCCCGCTTCGATTCCCCCCGAGGCGATCTCCCCGCCCGTGTGACGAGCGACTCACGGAGTTCGTTCCCCGCGGGCCGGACGCCTCACGGCCGCCGCTCCGCGCCCGCGACCCCGTCACGTCCGCGGCGCCAACGCCTCCCAGAGCACCGTCACTTCGCCCTGCCGCCAGCGCCCCGCGCCGTCCGCCACGGGCCAGCCGGCCGTCAGGGCGCGGACCGCGCGTATCCAGCGCTGCCGGGCGCCGTACGCGGCGTAGGGCGCGGCGGCGGCCCAGGCGCGGTCGAAGTCCCGCAGGAAGGCGTGCACCGGCTCGCCCGGCACATTGCGGTGGATGAGTGCCTTCGGGAGCCGCTCGGCGAGGTCCGACGGACGGTCCAGGGAGCCCAGGCGGGCGGCGAACGTGACCGTGCGCGGGCCCTCGGGGCCGAGGGCGACCCAGACGTGACGGCGGCCGATCTCGTCGCAGGTGCCCTCGACGAGCAGCCCGCCGCGGGAGCCCCTCGCCGGGTCGGCGGGCGTGAGCCGCGCGCACATCAGCTCCCAGGCTGCGGCCACCTCGTCCTCGTCGTACTGGCGCAGGACGTTGGCCGCGCGGATCAGCGACACCCGGCCCGGCACCGGGACCTCGAAGCCGCCCCGCCGGAAGACGAGACCCTCGCGCTCGTACGGCCGGGCGACCGCGACCCGCTCCGGCTCGATCTCCACGCCCACCACGCGGGCCCGCGGCGCGGCGGTGCGCAGCCGCTCCAGCAGCTCGACCGCCGTCCACGGGGCCGCCCCGTACCCGAGGTCCACCGCGACGGGGTCGGCGGCGCGGCGCAGTTCGGCGCCGTGGGCCGCGGCGATCCAGCGGTCCATGCGGCGCAGGCGGTTGGGGTTCGTCGTCCCGCGCGTCACCGCTCCCACGACGGGGGTCCCGGCGCGCGAGCGGGGCCGGGAGTGCGTGAGGGACGCGGCGCGGGCTGTCATGCGTACGAGGGTATGCGTCGGCAGCGGGCACGCGGCATGCCTGTGGACAACGGCCGCGTACGCAGACCGACCTCGAACGGTTGAGCGATCAGCGGTAATGATTCGGCAAAGAGGAAATGAGGCGGACTGCTCCGGCGTTCCCCACGGTGAAGGGCGGCGTGCGCCCTTCACACGGCACGCCCGCAGCGAGGAGGACCGCCACGTGAGCCAGTACGCCGGCAGGCTCGGGCGTCGCTCGGCGACCACCCCCTCGAGGCTCAGGCTGCACCGCAGGCCCCGGCGCGTCGCCATGCTCTCCGTCCACACCTCACCGCTGCACCAGCCCGGCACGGGCGACGCCGGCGGCATGAACGTCTACATCGTGGAGCTCGCCCAGCGGCTGGCCGCGATCAACATCGAGGTGGAGATCTTCACCCGCGCGACGACCGGGGCCCTCCCGCCCGCCGTCGAGCTGGCCCCCGGCGTCCTCGTGCGGCACGTCGACGCGGGCCCCTACGAGGGTCTCTCCAAGGAGGACCTGCCCGCCCAGCTGTGCGCCTTCACGCACGGCGTCATGCAGGCCTGGGCAGGACACCGCCCCGGCTACTACGACCTGGTGCACTCGCACTACTGGCTCTCCGGCCACGTGGGCTGGCTGGCCGCCGAGCGCTGGGGCGCGCCCCTGGTGCACGCGATGCACACCATGGCCAAGGTCAAGAACGCGGCTCTCGCCGAGGGCGACACCCCCGAGCCCGCCGCCCGGGTCATCGGTGAGACCCAGATCGTGCGCGCCGCGTCCCGGCTCATCGCCAACACCGCCGAGGAGGCCGACGAGCTCGTACGCCACTACGACGCCGAGCCCGGCAAGGTCGCCGTCGTCCACCCGGGCGTCAACCTGGAGCGCTTCTGCCCCGCCGACGGCCGTGCCGCCGCCCGCGCCCGCCTCGGCCTGCCGCAGGACGCCCTGATCCCCCTCTTCGCGGGCCGCATACAGCCACTTAAGGCGCCCGACGTGCTGCTGCGCGCGGTGGCCGTGCTGCTGGACCAGCGGCCCGAGCTGCGCTCGAAGATCCTGGTCCCCGTGGTGGGCGGCCCCAGCGGCAGCGGTCTCGCCAGGCCCGAGGGGCTGCAGAAACTGGCGGCCCGGCTCGGCATCGCCGACGTCGTGCGGTTCCGGCCACCCGTCGGCCAGGACGAGCTCGCGGACTGGTTCAGGGCCGCGTCGGTGCTGGTCATGCCGTCGTACAGCGAGTCGTTCGGGCTGGTCGCCATCGAGGCGCAGGCGGCCGGTACGCCGGTGCTCGCGGCGGCGGTCGGCGGGCTCCCGGTGGCCGTGCGCGATCAGCGGACCGGTTTCCTGGTGCGAGGGCACGACCCCGCCGCCTACGCGCGCGTGCTGCGTGATTTCGCCGACGACACCGAGCTGTCCGCCCGCATGGGCGCGGCGGCGGCGCGGCACGCGCAGGGTTTCGGCTGGGACACGGCGGCCGCCGCGACGGCGGACGTGTACACGGCGGCGGCGCAGGCCCACCGCCGCCACCTGCGCGGGCACCACGGCTGATCGCGGGTCCTGCGGCCGGTGTCGGGCCGCTGTCCTGCGCGGGCATCGCTGGTCGCGGCGGCCGGACCGGACGAGTGCGGGGGAGCGCTCCGGGAGCGTCCGGGCAGCGCTGCGGCCTCCCGCGCGGGGCGCCGAGCCGCTGACGTACGCTCGCCTCATGGCTGACGCAGCGTCGATCGTCGAGCAGGCACTCACCGAGGCCGAGCTGGAGTGGGAGAGCCCCCAGCCGGGCTCGTACGTGGTGAAGCTGCCCGGGACGCGCAAGCTGTCGACGACCCTGTCGCTGATCGTCGGCAAGCACTCGCTCTCGCTGAACGCCTTCGTGATCCGCCACCCCGACGAGAACGAGGAAGCGGTCCACCGCTGGCTCCTGGAGCGCAACCTCAAGCTCTACGGCGTCGGCTACGCGGTCGACCGGCTCGGTGACGTGTACCTGGTCGGCAAGCTGCCGCTGGCCGCGGTGACGCCCGACGAGATCGACCGTCTCCTCGGCTCGGTGCTCGAAGCCGCGGACGGGTCGTTCAACACCCTCCTGGAGCTCGGTTTCGCGTCCGCGATCCGCAAGGAGTACGCGTGGCGGGTGTCCCGCGGTGAGTCGACCCGCAATCTGGACGCCTTCACCCACCTGACCCGGCCCTCGTCAGACTGAACGGCCCTCGTCAGACTGACCGGGTCGCGGCCACCGACCGGGTCGCGGCCACCGACCGGGACGTCAGCGGGAGCCGACGCGGTAGCGGCCGGGGGCCACGCCGACCAGCCTCTTGAAGTGACGGGTCAGATGCGACTGGTCGTAGAAACCGGTCGCCGTCGCCACCTCGGCCGGCCGGCCCCCCGCCAGCAGGAGCCGGCGGGCGCGGTCCACCCGGCGGGACATCAGGTACTGGTGCGGGGCGATGCCGTAGGCCGCCCCGAACGCCCGTACGAGGTGGGCGGGGTGGGCGTGCAGCAGCAGCGCCGCCTCGTCGAGGGCGATGCCCCGCACCACGTGCTCGTCGAGAAGTTCGCGCAGCCGGCGGGCGAGCGGACCGTCGGGCCGCCGCACCCCGGTGGCCGCGCCGGGCCGCAGATGCGTGCGCAGCCGCTCGCCGATCAGCGTCAGCCGGCTCTCCGCCTCCAGCTCGTCGCCCGTCCGCGCCAGGGCCGCGTGCATCTGCCCCACGCGGTGACGCAGCACCGGGTCGACCAGGTCGGGCCGGTCGACCGCCGGCCCGATGAGGCTCTCGTCGAGCCGGCTCAGATCCAGGTAGAGGACCCGCTTGCGGAAGCCGTCCGCGGTCGCGGGCGAACCGTTGTGCGGGACGTGCGGCGGGAGCAGCGAGACCGTGTCGTGCGGGGTGCCGTGCTCGTGCCGGTCCAGGTCGTACCGTACGGCGCCGGCGTCGACGATCAGCAGCGTCCACGCGTCGTGCACGTGCATCGGGTACGCGTACTCGGTGTAGTGGGCGTGGAAGACCTCCACGACACCCGGGACGCGCGGGCGCCACGCGGAGATCTCGCGCTGGGCCACCATGCAAGAAACGTACAAGACCGAGGGCGGTTCCGGTCGGCAGTCTCGAGCCATGAGCAGCGACAACACGCAGGGCACCGTCTCCCCGGACACCGTCTTCGGGGACGCGGGCTCCACGGCCGCGGAACCCGTCCGCTTCGACACCAGGATCGCCGTGCTGCTGCGCGACGACCTGGAGCCGTGGCAGCGCCTGAACGTCACCGCGTTCCTGATCAGCGGACTCGGGACGAGCGTCCCGGAGGTGGTCGGTGAGCCGTACGAGGACGCGGGCGGTGTGCCGTACCTGCCGATGTTCCGTCAGCCGGTGCTGATCTTCGAGGGCTCGAAGGAGACCCTGACCGTCGCGCACACCCGCGCCCTCACCAGGGCCCTGCCGCGCGCCGTCTTCACCGCCGACCTCTTCAGCACCGGCAACGACCGGGACAACCGGGCGGCCGTACGGGCCGTACCGACGGCCGACCTGGATCTGGTGGGACTCGCCGTGTACGGCCCGCGGAACGGGGTGGACAAGGTGTTGAAGGGGGCCCGGATGCATCCGTGAGGCGCTGGGACGGGCGTCCGAGGACGGCTCGGACGGCGGCCCGACGCGGGGCGGGCGCGTCCGGGGCAGCTCACACGGCGGCGGCCTCGGGGCGGGCGTCCGGGCCGGTTCGGACGGCGGTGGCCTCGGGGCGGGCGTCCGGGGCGGGACAGGCGGTCGCCGCCACCGTCGTCCTCCCGCCGGTCCCCTCCTGCGGGCCGGCCGTAGGTCCGGCCGCGCCGCCCGCGGCTGCCGTACCTCCGCGCAGTCCCGTGGATGCCGCCGCGGCCGTACCGCCGTGCAGCCCGGCGGACGGTGCCGCGGGCAACTCCGTCGGCAGTCCCGCGGACGGGTCCGTGGGCGGGCCGGACGGCAGGCCCGCGAGGGATTTCGCGGGCGGGCCGGACGGCAGGCCCGCGACCGGTTTCCCGGCCGGCCCCACCGGCGCCCGGGGCGGCAGGCGCCGCATCAGGACGCTGTACCCGGCGGCCGCCACCGTGCCCACGACCGCGCACATCGCCCACAGCCAGGCCGCGCCGAACCGGTCGATCACCACGCCGGACATCACCGGCGCCACGAGGGCGGCGAGCGACCAGGACATGGTGTACATGCCCTGGTAGCGGCCCCGCCCGTGCACCGGGGACAGCCCGACGACCAGCCCCGTCTGTGTGGGCGCGTTGACGATCTCGGCCAGCGTCCACACGCACACCGTCAGCGCGAAGAGGCCGACCGAGCCGGCGAACGCGGTGAGCCCGAAGCCGTACCCCGCGAGCAGCGACGAGATCACCAGCAGCCGCCTCGGGTCCCGGTGCTCGATGAAACGGGTGACCGGGATCTGCAGGACGACGATGAGGACGCCGTTGACGGCGATCGCCAGGCCGTAGTCCGCCGCGCTGAAGCCCGCCTCGCCCATCGCCACCGGCAGCCCCACCGAACCCTGCTGGAAGATCAGGGCGACCAGGAAGGACAGCCCGACGACGCTCATGAAGCGGCCGTCGCGCAGGACGGCGCCGAGCCCGGCCTCCGGTTCCGAGGCGGCCTTGGCCGTGGGCACCGGCCTGGACTCCGGCAGCTTGGCGAACACGACGAACGCGCAGACCAGGGTCATGCCCGCCTCGATCAGGAAGCCGGCCCGGTAACTGAACTCGGCGATGAACCCGGCGGCCGTCGAGGAGACGGCGAAGCCGAGGTTGATGGCCCAGTAGTTCAGGGAGAACGCCCGTACGCGGTCCTCGGGGCGGACGATGTCGGCCATCATCGCCTGCACGGCGGGCCGGGAGGCGTTGCTCGCCATGCCGACGACGAAGGCGACACCGGCGATCGCGACCGGGTCGTGGACGAAGCCGAGCACCGCGACGGACACCGCCGTCGAGGTCTGCGCCACGAGCAGGGTGGGCCGTCGCCCGAGCCGGTCGGTCATGACTCCGGCGCCGAGGGAGGAGATGACCCCGCCGAGGCCGTGCAGGGAGGCGACGAGACCGGCGTACGAGGCGGAGTAGCCGCGGTCCAGCGTCAGGTAGAGCGCCATGAACGTGGCGACGAACGCGCCGAGGCGGTTGACGAGGGTGCTGGTCCACAGCCACCAGAACTCGCGGGGGAGTCCCGAGACGGTTTCTCGGACGGCGCGTCTCATGACGGCGAGCGGCATCGGAATCCCCCACAGGTAAGCGGCTCAGGCGGTGAGCACAACTTACGAGTGGCCGGGGCCGCGGAGCCACTCGATTAACAGATGCCGTCAAGTGTCCGGCTTCCGGGCAGGCGAGCGAGGGGACGAAGGCTTCGATTACGCTCGGAGCCATGGCCGACGCACCGTACAAGCTGATCCTCCTCCGCCACGGCGAGAGCGAGTGGAACGAGAAGAACCTGTTCACCGGCTGGGTGGACGTCAACCTCACCGCGAAGGGCGAGAAGGAGGCGACGCGCGGCGGCGAGCTGCTCAAGGACGCCGGCCTGCTTCCCGACGTGGTCCACACGTCTCTCCAGAAGCGCGCGATCCGCACCGCGCAGCTCGCCCTGGAATCCGCCGACCGCCTCTGGATCCCGGTCCACCGCAGCTGGCGCCTGAACGAGCGCCACTACGGCGCCCTCCAGGGCAAGGACAAGGCGCAGACGCTCGCGGAGTTCGGCGAGGAGCAGTTCATGCTCTGGCGCCGCTCGTACGACACCCCGCCGCCGGCGCTGGACCGCGACGCCGAGTACTCCCAGTTCAACGACGCGCGCTACGCGGCCCTCCCGCCGGAGCTGCGCCCGCAGACGGAGTGCCTGAAGGACGTCGTCGTGCGCATGCTGCCGTACTGGTTCGACGGCATCGTCCCCGACCTGCTGACCGGCCGCACGGTCCTGGTCGCGGCCCACGGCAATTCGCTCCGTGCCCTGGTCAAGCACCTGGACGGCGTCTCGGACGCCGACATCGCGGGCCTCAACATCCCGACGGGCATCCCCCTCTCCTACGAGCTGGACGCCGACCTCAAGCCCCTGAACCCCGGCGGCACGTACCTCGACCCGGACGCGGCGGCAGCGGCCATCGAGGCAGTGAAGAACCAGGGCAAGAAGAAGTAACACCGACACACCTCAGGCCTCCCACCAGGAATTCGTCCCTGGTGGGAGGCCTGACGCGTGTCCGGGCCACGTTGCCGGGGGCCTGGGCCGGGGTTCACGGGGACGCGTGGTGATGCCGGCGGTGGCGCGGGGTTTCCTGGCGTGGTGGCAGCGTCAGGGTGATCTGGCGGACGAGTTGCTGGAAGCAGGCCAGCGACGCGACGGCGGGTAACGCGGCTGCCGCGATTCCGGTGACGGTCCTCTCGGCCTGTACCACGCACAGCATCATCGCGATGGACGAGAACAGCAGAACAATGAACCACGAGTGGAGTGCTCGGCGCCGGTGCAGGGCGCTGCGCAGGATGGAGAGAGAGGCGACCATCCAGGGGCCGTACACGAGAATGGGCCACCAGGGGATCAGCGTGCTCTTCGTGCCGGACGTGATGTTCTGAAGGGGTCTGTGGGCGACCATTCCGCCGAAGACACTCACCATCGCCGCAAGGACGGCGACGAAAGCCACGATCAGGAAGCTGCCGGTCTGCAGCCACTTGATCCGGATCTTCCGTACTCGCCTCTTGCGGTGCCCGGCGGAAGAGCTTCGGGCGGGCGGCACCCGGTAGCTCTCGTCCAAACCCGTGCCCGCGGTCGCAGCCGTGTTCCGCGACAGGCCCTCCGCCGGATCGGTGAAGTCGACGCCCGGTGCGAACTCGCTGCGAGGCGGCGGGACCTTGGCCACCGGCTCCGCCGGAACGGCCTCCTGCAAGAGGTAGGTGAGCTCCTCCACCGGGTCCCAGCCCGAGTCGGGGGGCGCCAGGGGTACCCCCGTGTGCACGGGACCCCCTGAGTGCATGGGACCCGGACCCCCTGTGTGCCCCGCATCGGCAGGACCGCCTCGCCAACCGTTACCCGCCGAGTCGGGGTAGGGGTCGGAG
Source organism: Streptomyces sp. NPDC005551 (assembly GCF_042871785.1). Taxonomy (NCBI): domain Bacteria; kingdom Bacillati; phylum Actinomycetota; class Actinomycetes; order Kitasatosporales; family Streptomycetaceae; genus Streptomyces; species Streptomyces sp. NPDC005551. Next base: position 84,060 of record NZ_JBIAJE010000016.1, read on the forward strand.
GGCCATTCACTCCGCCCGAAGGAGGGATCCGCGTAGTCGTAATTCACGGACACTCACCTCCGTCGCGCACGATCCGCGTAGAAGTCGGAGATCTCCTGGCCGTTCCAGCGCTGATTGAGTTCCTCCTGGGCCACTCCGAGCAGGGCGAGGAAATCGCGGAGCAGTGAATCGGTGACGCAGAGTTCGACCCGCGCGCCGTCCCGGTGCAGACTGCCACGCATCTGGAGCGTCGAGTCCGCCACGCCGGGCGTATAGATGTATTTACCCGCTGTCACGGCGCGGCCCGCAAGCAGATCACCCTGTCCCGCGGCGCGGTGGGGCGAGTCACTTGCCCTTGCGTTCGTCATATTCCTCTAACGCGACCACCGCTCCCCTGATGCGCGGCAAAGGAGTGAATGTGGCGCAGCGGAAAGTTTAGGAGATCTGCTCTTCATTTAAAGCCCGGACGTCGTCATTCAAGCCCGGACCGCTCCCTCAACCCCGCTTGACGCGGCCGTCGTCCCGGCAGCCGCGTCCCCGCGTCCGGCGGACGTCGAGGACGCGGCGCCTCGCCCCGCGCGGTGCGGGCCCGCACCGCCCGCCGGATGTCATTGGGCTGGATGGGTCTGAGCAGGTTTGCCCGGAACGTCCTCGGTCCATGGGTGTTGACGACCCTTCAACCCCACAAAGGGAGTCTTCATGCGCATGCGCACCATTGTCGCCGCCGTGGTCCTGTCCGCCGGTTGTGTGCTGGGCGGTTCCGCCCAGGCCATGGCCGGCGACTGGGGCGGTCAGAGCGACAACGACGGCAACGTCTCCGGCTGCGGGATCGTCGCCGGCGCCGGTGGCGGTTACGCCTACTACGCCGAGGGATGTCTGAAGATCGACCGCGGCAACCACTACGGCGATGACGAGGGTCAGGACGACGGCCGCAACAACGGTCACGACGACGGCCGCAACAACGGTCACGACAGCCACGACAAGGGTTACGCGGGCATGTCGGACCCGCTGCACCTCGGCGGCGTCCAGCGCTGACGCCCGGACGACGGAAGGGGCCCCGCCTGATCAGGCGGGGCCCCTTCCGTCGGCGAACCCGGTCAGCCGCACTGGCAGGGGTTGCCGGACTGACAGCCGCAGCCGCAGCCGGAGCCGCACCCGCAGGCACCGAACAACGGAAGACTCTTGATCTCGGCGGGCTGCTCGGTCTCGCGGTCCTGCGTGGGATCGGACGTGCTGGGAGATTCGGCCATGGGTCCCTCCTTCGGACACGAAGGTGTGCGGTGCGGTGCGCGGCACACGCCGCACCGCACAGCTTCCGTTCTCCCATTGCACGCCGACCCGGGCGGGCGCATCAACGGCGCACGGAGGCTTCCCGGCGTCCCCGGGAGCCGGGGCGCCAGGACTTCCGGGCGCCCCCGGGAGCCGGGCTCAGGCCCCTTCGGCGCCCGTGACCGGCTGGATGTCCGTCAGGAGGCTGTCCGCGTGCTCGCCCGTGACCAGGTACACCACCCGCTTGGCGACGGACACCGCGTGGTCGGCGAAGCGCTCGTAGTAGCGCCCGAGCAGGGTGACGTCGACCGCCGTCTCGATGCCGTGCTTCCACTTGTCGTCCAGCAGGTGCTGGAAGAGGGTGCGGTGCAGCAGGTCCATCTCGTCGTCGTCCTGCTCCAGCTGGAGGGCGAGGTCGACGTCCTTGGTGATGATGACCTCGGCCGCCTTGGCCATGAGGCGCTGCGCCAGCTGGCCCATCTCCAGGATCGTGGCGTGCAGGTCGTGCGGGATGGCCCGCTCGGGGAAGCGCAGCCGGGCGAGCTTGGCGACGTGCTGCGCCAGGTCGCCGGACCGCTCAAGGTCCGCCGACATCCGCAGCGACGTCACGACGATCCGCAGATCCGTGGCCACCGGCTGCTGGCGGGCGAGCAGTGCTATCGCCCGTGCCTCCAGCTCGTGCTGCAGATCGTCGACCTTCTCGTCGGCCGCGATCACGCTCTCGGCCAGCTTCAGGTCGGAGTCGAGGATGGCCGTCGTGGCGCGCCCGATCGCCGACCCGACAAGCCGGGCCATCTCGACCAGGCCTTCGCCGATCGAGTCCAGTTCCTCGTGGTACGCGTCCCGCATCAGGATGTCCCTCTCTCACGTCTTCTCGGGGGTTCCGGGGGCTGGGCCCAGACCGCCGGACAGGCCCTGTGAACCCCACGCTCCCACGGTCTGCCCCGTACGCGTCCGTTTCCGTCACCCCAAATGAACCATCACTGGCTCCCAGGTGAACTCTGGGCGACGAGTGTTCGAGGTCGCACTCGGATGGCTGTGGCCGGGAGCGACGACATGCCTAACCTGGGGGCATGGACGTGAACGCGGCGGTCGCCGCAGCGGCAGCGATCGCCGGAGTACTCACCGGCGTCATCGCCATGCTGGCGTTCCGCTGGAGCGAGCGCGACCAGAAACGACCCACCAGGACCTCTCTGCACACCGATCCCGTGCTTCCCCCCGGCGTGGACACGGTGCTGTCCGTGCTCCGGTCCTCCGCGGTCGTGCTCGACGAGGCGGACGCCGTGGTGAAGGCCAGCTCCGCCGCGTACGCCCTCGGGCTGGTGCGGGGCGGGAAGCTGGCCGTCGAACCGATGATGCAGATGGCCCGCGACACCCGCCGCGACGGTGAGATACGGCAGGTGGAGCTGGATCTGCCCCGGCGCGGCACCGGCCGGGGAGAGGCGCTCGCCGTGTCCGCACGGGTGGCGCCGCTCGGCTCCCGGCTCGTGCTCCTGCTGGTCGAGGACCTCACCGAGGCACGCCGGATCGAGGCGGTACGCCGCGACTTCGTCGCGAACGTGAGCCATGAGCTCAAGACGCCCGTGGGAGCGCTGTCTCTGCTCTCCGAGGCCGTCATGGGCGCCTCCGACGACCCCGAGGCCGTCGAGCGGTTCGCCGGCCGGATGCAGATCGAGGCCACCCGGCTCACCAACCTCGTGCAGGAACTCATCGACCTGTCGAGGGTGCAGAACGACGATCCCCTCGAGGACTCGGAACCGGTCCGCGTGGACGAACTGGTGGCCGAGGCGATCGACCGCTGCCGCCATCAGGCGGGGGCGAAGCAGATCACGATGGCCTCCGGCGGCACCGCCGAGCTGCGCGTGTGGGGAAACCGCGGCCAGCTGGCCGCCGCCCTCGGCAACCTGGTGGAGAACGCCGTCAACTACTCACCGGCCCGCACCCGGGTCGGCATAGCCGCGCGCCGGGTGACCGCGCCCGGCGGAGACCTCATCGAGGTGGCCGTGACCGATCAGGGCATCGGCATCTCGGACAAGGACAAGGAGCGCGTCTTCGAGCGCTTCTACCGCGTGGACCCGGCTCGTTCCCGTGCCACCGGCGGCACCGGCCTCGGACTCGCGATCGTCAAGCACGTGGCCGCCTCGCACGGCGGGGAGGTCACGGTGTGGAGCTCCGAGGGACAGGGCTCCACCTTCACCCTGCGACTGCCGGAGGCGAGCGCCGCCGCCCGCGACCGCCCGACCGATCACCACATGCCCGGACTCGACGAAGACGACGAGAACGAGCAGCCCCACGGGACGACCACCGTCTCATCCCCGTACGAACCGCTTCCTGCCCCGGAGGTCCTTCCGTGACCCGAGTGCTCGTCGTCGAGGACGAGGAGTCCTTCTCCGACGCCCTGTCGTACATGCTCCGCAAGGAGGGCTTCGAGGTCGCCATCGCGTCCACCGGGCCCGACGGTCTCGACGAGTTCGAGCGCAACGGCGCCGACCTCGTCCTGCTCGACCTGATGCTGCCCGGCCTGCCGGGCACGGAGGTCTGCCGTCAGCTGCGCGGACGTTCCAACGTGCCGGTGATCATGGTCACCGCCAAGGACAGCGAGATCGACAAGGTCGTCGGACTGGAGATAGGGGCGGACGACTACGTCACCAAGCCCTTCTCCTCCCGCGAGCTGGTCGCCCGGATCCGGGCGGTCCTGCGCCGTCGCGGCGAGCCCGAGGAGGTCACGCCCGCCGCGCTGGAGGCCGGACCGGTCCGGATGGACGTCGACCGCCACGTCGTCACCGTCGCCGGCTCCAAGATCGACCTCCCGCTGAAGGAGTTCGACCTCCTGGAGATGCTCCTGCGCAACGCGGGCCGCGTGCTCACCCGCATGCAGCTCATCGACCGGGTATGGGGCGCCGACTACGTCGGTGACACCAAGACCCTCGACGTGCACGTCAAGCGGCTGCGCGCCAAGATCGAGCCCGACCCGGGCGCGCCGCGGTATCTGGTGACGGTACGAGGACTCGGCTACAAGTTCGAGCCGTAAACCGGCACGGCTCCGACGCACGAAGGGCGGCACCCCGCGCAGGGGTGCCGCCCTTCGTCGTGTCCGAGCCGTTCGTCCCGGGCCCGGCGACCCGTGAGCCGCCGGGTCAGTGACCCGCGGCCGAGTGGGAGGCCGACGCGCTCGCCGACGCGGCGTCGGAGGCACCCTCGGACGGCGAGGCCGACGCGCCGGGCGACTTCGATGGCTTGCCGCTCGTGGAGGGGGACGCGGAGGCGCCGGGCGCCGCCGGGACCTCCGTCGGACCCCACTCGGTGAAGTAGCTCTCGGCCGGGACGACGAAGGCCCGCAGACTCACGTCCCCGGTCTTGCTGAAGCTGAAGGTGATCTTCTGCGCGTTGCCGTTCTTGACGGCCTCGGGAGTGCTCTCCAGGGCCGCGGAGGCGTTGCCCTTGCCGCCGATGATGACGGAGCGGCCGGCCGGGATCGTCAGCTTGCCGGAACCCTTGGCGGGCTTGAGCTTGGCGGACTCGCCGGTGCCCGCGACGGTGACCGAGTCCAGGGTCTGCGCGGTGCGGCCGGCGTTGAAGACGGTCGCGGAGATGACGGCCGGGCCGGTCGACTCCTGGTCCGGCTGGGTGATGACGAGGGCGTTCTGCACCTTGATGGCACCGACGCTGGTGGCCGGGTTGTCCGGCTTGACCTGCAGTGTCTCGGCGTTGTTGCCGGCACCGCACGCGGCGAGCGAGGCGATCGAGAACGCGATGGCGGCGGCGGCGAGGGCGCCGCGTCGAAGGCTGCTGCTCACGGCGGCGGCAACTCCTAGAACGTGGGCGTACGAGGGGCGGGCGGCCGTACGGCTGTAAAGCCGCCCCAAGGGTCTGTCAGCGGCCTTAGGTTACCGAGCCGTTCCCGCACCGTCGCACCCGACCCGCCTCTGGGGCCGGTCCGGTCGGTCTTCGCACCGGTGACGCCTGAAGGCCGCCCGGGCGGGGCCGCGGGCACGGCCCGGCCGGCGCACGGGTGCCGCGAGCGGCCGGTGGCGGTCCTCAGGCCGGGCTCCCGCCCGGCGCGGGGGGTAGTTGGACGGTGCACCGGTCCGCCATTCACATAACCGCCACCAGTCGTGACTTGCGGATTTTCGGATCGGCATCGGTAACGGCGGGCAAGGAATGCGGAGGGCGCCGAAATAGTGATCACCGGCCGCGATGATCAATTCGGGAAACGTCTCGTACCCGACTCCGCACACCGAACGGAGTAGCGGAAGTCGACCTTGTGGAGGCGGACAAAAGGGGACGTTCGGACCTCTGGTGGCGACTTGGAGGCCGTGTGACGTACCTGTTTCGCTCGGCCTGGACAGCGGCTCCCACCTGCGAATACCCTCTTCGGCTCGCCCCTCGCAGCACGTTCCTGTTGCGCTTGTCAAGCCCCGAGATATGCCCTGACCTGCGAAAACGCCATTCAGAAGACGCCGTATCCGTGTTACTCTGGATAGCCACGGAAGGGGTACCTGTCACATGACGTTCAAGGTTGGCGACACCGTGGTCTATCCCCATCACGGGGCCGCGCTGATCGAGGCTATCGAAACTCGCCAGATCAAAGGCGTGGACAAGACCTACTTGGTGCTGAAGGTCGCCCAGGGCGACCTGACGGTACGTGTGCCAGCGGACAATGCGGAGTTCGTCGGCGTGCGTGATGTGGTCGGTCAGGACGGGCTGGACCGGGTCTTCGAGGTGCTGCGCGCGCCGTACGCCGAGGAGCCCACGAACTGGTCGCGTCGCTACAAGGCAAATCTGGAGAAGCTCGCCTCGGGCGATGTCATCAAGGTCGCGGAAGTCGTGCGTGACCTGTGGCGTCGTGAGCGTGAGCGCGGACTCTCCGCAGGTGAGAAGCGCATGCTCGCCAAGGCGCGGCAGATCCTGGTGAGCGAGCTGGCCCTCGCGGAGAACACGAACGAGGACAAGGCGGAGGCCCTGCTCGACGAGGTCCTCGCGTCCTGACGACGGCGGTCGTCGAGCGACGGTCGTCCCGACGGCAGTGCTCGTCGAGACGACGGCCTTGACGCAGGCGCAAGCCTGTTCAGCGCAACGAAATGCCGCGGTGCCCGATGACGCAAGTGCTGTCGCCGGGCGCTGCGGCATGTTCGTGCCCCGGGCGTCGCCGCGGTGCGCTGCCGCGCCCCGGATCTTCCCGGTCCCCGGCTGCTCGACGGCGCCGCCGGGTCGCGGATCATTGACCCGGGCCGACAGCGCTGTCTCCTCGACGGTCTTCTGCCCCGATGATCGCCACGCACCTGGGCCTCGGGCAGCCGACTCGACCGGATGTCACGGAAGGGGTCCGGTCAAGACGTCGCGCCCGGCACTCCCCAACCGTCGGCCGGGGGTACGCCCAGCGCATACCCACCTCGGCCGAGCACACAAACCTGACAGGAACCGATGTCTGACGAATCGCGCCCTTCGCCTCCGGAACCCCGCACCGCGGCCGTGATTCCGGCGGCCGGCCGGGGCGTGCGCCTCGGTCCGGGCGCCCCCAAAGCACTCCGCGCGCTGAACGGCACGCCCATGCTCATCCACGCCGTGCGTGCGATGGCCGCCTCCCGCGCGGTCTCCCTCGTCGTCGTCGTGGCCCCGCCCGACGGTGCCGCCGAGGTCAGGACGCTGCTGGACGCGCACCCGCTGCCGGAGCGGACCGACTTCCTGGTCGTCCCCGGCGGGGCCAGCCGCCAGGAGTCCGTGAAGTGCGGACTCGACGCCCTGCCGGACGGCATCGACATCGTCCTCGTGCACGACGCGGCCCGGCCGCTGGTGCCCGTCGACACCGTGGACGCGGTCGTCGAGGCGGTACGGGACGGCGCTCCCGCCGTCGTACCGGCCCTCCCGCTCAGCGACACCGTCAAGCAGGTCGAACCGCGCACCGACGGCTCGCCCGAGCCGGTCGTCGCCACCCCCGAGCGGTCCCGGCTGCGGGCCGTGCAGACCCCGCAGGGGTTCGACCGCGCCACCCTCGTACGCGCCCACGACGGTGTCACCGGCGAGGTCACCGACGACGCGAGCATGGTCGAGCAGCTCGGCACGCCGGTCGTGGTGGTGCCCGGGCACGAGGAGGCGTTCAAGGTGACGCGCCCCCTGGACCTCGTACTCGCCGAGGCGGTCCTCGCGCGCAGGAGGCTCAACGATGGCTTCTGAGGCGTCCGGGGGACTGCCGGCGGCCGGGCCGGTGCTTCCGCGGGTGGGGATCGGCACCGACATCCACGCCTTCGAGGAAGGCCGCGAGCTGTGGTGCGCGGGACTTCTCTGGGAGGGCGAGGGGCCCGGACTGGCCGGGCACTCCGACGCGGACGTCGTCGCGCACGCCGCGTGCAACGCGCTGTTCTCCGCGGCGGGTCTCGGTGACCTCGGGGCGCACTTCGGGACCGGACGGCCCGAGTGGGCCGGCGCGTCCGGGGTCACCCTGCTGACGGAGGCCGCGCGCATCGTCCGGGCGGCCGGGTTCGCCGTCGGGAACGTCGCCGTGCAGGTCGTCGGGGCGCGCCCCAAGATCGGCAAGCGGCGGGACGAGGCGCAGAAGCTGTTGTCCGAGGCGGTGGGGGCGCCCGTCTCCGTGTCCGGGGCCACGACCGACGGGCTCGGCTTCCCCGGCCGGGACGAGGGGCTGATGGCGGTCGCCACCGCGCTGGTCGTGCGGGTGGGCTGACGTAGCGGGGCGGCGGGAGGCCTCGGCTCCTTTGCCCCATCCGCCCCGCCCCGTGCCCGGGGCCGCGTCCCCGGGCCCCTCTCGCGCTGTGCGCCCGTCGTCGAACGCCGGACGGTCCCGGCGGATGTCACGAATACGTGTGGCTCCGGCGGCAGGGGGCCCGGGGCACTGGCCGGGGACCACTACCCTGGAGGGGTGACTATTCGCCTGTACGACACCAGCGCCCGGCAGATCCGTGACTTCACCCCGCTCGTGCCGGGTTGTGTCTCGATCTACCTGTGTGGCGCCACCGTGCAGGCCGCACCGCACATCGGGCACATCCGGTCGGGTCTCAACTTCGACATCATGCGCCGCTGGTTCGAACACCGCGGCTACGACGTCACCTTCATCCGGAACGTGACCGACATCGACGACAAGATCATCGTCAAGTCGGCCGAGCAGAACCGCCCCTGGTGGTCCATCGGGTACGCCAACGAGCGTGCCTTCAACGACGGTTACGACGTGCTCGGCTGCCTGCCGCCCAGCTACGAGCCGCGCGCCACCGGGCACATCCCCGAGATGATCGAGATGATGCGCGCCCTCATCGAGCGCGGTCACGCGTACGAGGCCGACGGCAGCGTCTACTTCGACGTGCGTTCGTACCCGGAGTACCTGGCGCTGTCCAACCAGGACCTCGACGAGCTGCGCCAGCCCGCCGAGGAGGGCATCACCGGCAAGCGCGACCCGCGCGACTTCGCCATGTGGAAGGCCTCCAAGCCGGGCGAGCCCGACTGGGAGACCCCGTGGGGCCGCGGGCGCCCCGGCTGGCACCTGGAGTGCTCGGCGATGGCCCACAAGTACCTGGGCGGCGCCTTCGACATCCACGGCGGCGGGATCGACCTGATCTTCCCGCACCACGAGAACGAGATCGCCCAGGCCAGGGCCTTCGGCGACGAGTTCGCTAAGTACTGGGTGCACAACGCCTGGGTCACCATGAGCGGCGAGAAGATGTCGAAGTCGCTCGGCAACTCGGTCCTGGTGAGCGAGATGGTCAAGCAGTGGCGCCCGATCGTGCTGCGCTACTACCTGGGCACCCCGCACTACCGCTCGATGATCGAGTACAGCGAAGAGGCCCTGCGCGAGGCCGAGTCGGCGTTCGCACGCATCGAGGGCTTCGTGCAGCGCGTCGTCGAGAAGGCCGGGGGAGTCGTCGAGCCCGCCGCCGAGGTGCCGCCGGCCTTCGCCGAGGCGATGGACGACGACCTGGGCGTCCCGCAGGCGCTCGCCGTCGTGCACACCACCGTCCGGCAGGGCAACAGCGCCCTGGCCGCCGACGACAAGGAAGCCGCCGTCGCCCGCCTCGCCGAGGTCCGCGCGATGCTCGGCGTCCTCGGTCTCGACCCGCTCGACCCGCGGTGGGCCGGCGAGAGCGACCGCGGCGAGGACCTGCACGGCGTCGTCGACACCCTGGTCCGCCTCGTGCTCCAGCAGCGCGAGTCGGCGCGGGAGCGCAAGGACTGGGCGACCGCCGACGCCATCAGGGACCAGCTCAACCAGTCGGGTCTGGTCATCGAGGACGGTCCGCAGGGGCCGCGCTGGACGCTCGGACCGCGCTGAGCGGCACCGTCGACCTTGATCGATTGTGCCGCCCGGGCCTCCGGGCGGCACACTTCATGTACGTACGTACGCACGCCTCACACAGACAGGTAGGTCATGGCCGCTAACAACCGCCGCATGTCCGGCAAGAAGGGCGCGCAGGTCGGCAGTGGCGGCCAGCGGCGCCGGGGCCTCGAGGGCAGGGGCCCGACCCCGCCCGCCGAGATGCGCAAGAAGCACAAGAAGAACCGCATCGCCAACGCCAAGGCGAAGCAGGACGTACGCCGGCCCGTGCAGCGCGGCCGTGGCGGCAAGGGCACGTCCGAGATGGTCGTCGGACGCAACCCCGTCGTGGAGGCGCTGCGCGAGGGTGTGCCCGCCGTCACGCTCTACGTCCAGCAGTTCATCGACAACGACGAGCGGGTGCGCGAGGCGCTCCAGCTCGCCGCGGAGCGCGGCGGCATCCACCTCATGGAGGCGCCCCGCCCCGAGCTGGACCGCATGACCAACGGGCTCAACCACCAGGGCCTCGTCCTCCAGGTCCCGCCCTACGAGTACGCGCACCCCGAGGACCTCGCCGCCGCCGCGTACGACGAGGGCGCGGACCCGCTGATCGTCGCCCTCGACGGGGTGACGGACCCGCGCAACCTGGGTGCCGTCGTCCGGTCCGTCTCCGCCTTCGGCGGCCACGGTGTCGTCGTGCCCGAGCGGCGCGCGGCCGGCATGACCGCCGGCGCCTGGAAGACGTCCGCCGGTGCCGCCGCCCGTACGCCCGTCGCCCGTGCCTCGAACCTGACGCGGGCCCTGGAGTCGTACAAGAAGGCGGGACTCGTCGTGGTCGGCCTGGCCGCGGACGGCGAGGTCGAGGTCGGCGAACTGGAGGCCCTCGGCGGGCCGGTCGTCATCGTGGTCGGCAGCGAGGGCAAGGGCCTGTCCCGACTCGTCGGCGAGACCTGCGACTTCCGGGTGCGGATCCCCATGCCGGGCGGCACCGAGTCGCTGAACGCCGGTGTGGCGGCGGGAGTCGTCCTGTACGAGGCCTCCCGACGACGCGCCTGAACAGATGTGCGCGTAACCACCCCCGTGGGCAACCGGGATGTTCCGGATGACCTTGACGCGGTCCGGACAGATCGGCCGGGTCAAAGCAGTGTCCTAACCAGACGTCACTCGGTTAGATGAGTGTGGACACCAGAACACCCCGCACTCCCACGGGGGACCGCTCGTCGGGCTACGACGACGCTCCCGCGCTGAGCATGGTGAAGGTGCCGAGCGACCCGGCGCAGATCATCGTCAATCATGCGAGCTTCCGTGTGCAGCTCGGCGCGGCGACGCGGACCCGATCCCCACGCATCGCGCAGTACCCGGCCTCCGCCCGGGGCACGGCGCGCACCCCCGTCGTCGGTACGGCGGGTGCGGTCACCGGCGGCCAGGCCGCCGGCACGCGCCGCCGCGCCCCCGTCGTCTGGAGCGGGAAGTCCGCTCCCGACGACACCGGCGCCACCCGGCTGCTCCAGGCCGCACGGAGCACGAGCGTGCGCCACGGCGACGACCCGACCGGCGGCGCGGGCGCGACGCGGGTCTTCCCCGCCGTCGGCCGCGGCGAACGGGACGGCTACGGGGCCGACATGACCGTCGAGACGGTCGAGACCCCGCTCGTGGGCAGCCAGCGGGCCCCCGCAGCCGGCGAGACGCGTCTCCTGCCGCACATGCGCCAGGTGGGCAGCGCCTACGACGAACCGGCCTACGCGGACGACCGGTTCGCGGACGCGGACCTCGACGACGAGCCCGGCCAGGACGAGTACGAGTACGAGGACGAGCCCCGCACCAAGCGGCACGGCGCGGACCCGGTGCGGCACGCCTACTACCCCGGCCGCCGGATGAACCTCGGCGTCGTCCTGCTCCCGCTGCGCGTCTTCCTCGGGTTCATCTCCATCTACGCCGGCATGGGCAAGCTCTGCGACCCCGTCTACTTCGACGGCGGCAAGCGCGGCTCGATGGTCAAGTGGCTCAACTCCCTGCACCCGTGGGAAACGGCCGAGCCGCTGCGGCAGTTCGCGCTCCAGCACCCCGTCGGCGCCGGTCTCGTCATCGCCTTCCTCCAGGTCGTCGTGGGCGTCCTCACGGTCCTCGGCCTCTGGCAGCGCGTCGCCGCCGTCGTCGGCGCCGGGCTGTCGGCCGCCCTGCTGCTCACCGTCAGCTGGAAGACGGTGCCGGCCTACGACGCGCCCGACATCATCTACCTCGCCGCCTGGTCCCCGCTCATCACCGCGGGCGCCCCGGTCTACTCCGTCGACGGACGGCTCGCGAGCGAGGCCTGGCGCAGGCTCGGGCCGCGCGCGGACATCTGGGAGCTGCGGCAGCGCGTGCTGCGCCGCGGCGCGCTCGTCACGACCGTCGTCGTCGGGCTCACCCTGCTCGTCGGCTCGCTCCTCGGCAGTGCCGTGCGCGACGCCGACCGTGTCGTCGTACCGGGCCCCGGCGAGGCCCCGCGCAACGAGCTGCCCGGCACCCCGCTGCCGGGCGAGCCCGGCAGGCGTCACCACCGGGCCACCCCGTCCCCGTCGAAGACGCCGACCCGGGAAGCGTCCTCGACGCCCTCGGGGGTGGCGACGACGCCGGGTGCGGCGGCGACTCCCGGTACGACGGGCGGCGTCCCCAGCCAGACGCAGGGCACCAACCAGGCGCCGCCCCAGCGTTCGGCCCCCGCCCAGCAGGCGCCGAGCACCAGCACGGGACCGGCCTCGGGCGGCAGCACCTCCGGCGGGACCACCTCGGGCGGTACGACCGGCGGCGGTTCGGGCGGCAGCGGCTCCGGCGGCTCCGGCGGCTCCGGTGGCTCCGACCGGCTGGTGGGCGGCCTTCTGGGGTGATCCTCCGGCTGGTACGGCGTTGGGGGGCCCCCCCCCGGGGGGGGGGGGGCCCCCCCCCCCCCCCCCGGGGGCGGGGGGGGGGCGCGCGCCCCCCCCCCCCCCCCGGCGCGGGCGGC
>NZ_JBIAJE010000016.1:96560-116881 GCF_042871785.1 Streptomyces sp. NPDC005551
GGGTGTGGGGGGGCCCGCGGCCCGGGGGGCCCGGGCGGCCGGGGGGCCGCCGCGGGGGGGGGGGGGGCCGGGGGGCCCCCCCCCCGCGGCGGGGGGGGGGGGCCCCCCCCCCCCCCGGGGGGGGGCCCCCCAACGCCGTACCAGCCGGGGTCCTGCGGCTGCCGCGTGCCGCTCAGCGGCCCAGGGCCGCGAGCTCCTTGGCCGCCTCCCGCAGGTCCTTCGCCGTGTCGATCGCACGCCAGTAGGCGCCCTGCGGGATGGGGAAGCCGGCCAGGCGGCGTTCGCGGGCCAGGCGCGGGAACGTGGTGCGTTCGTGGTCGCCGCGCTCCGGGAGGAGGGAGGCGAACTCGGGGGAGAAGACGTAGACGCCCGCGTTGATCTCGTGCTGCGTCGGCGGTGACTCGATGAAGTCCGTGATGCGGCCGAAGCCGTCCGTCCGCACGGCGCCCCAGGGGATGCGGGGGCGGGCCAGCGCGAGGGTCGCCACCGCGTCGCGCTCGGTGTGGAAGTCCGCCATGTCGCGCAGCGAGAAACGGGTCCAGATGTCGCCGTTCGTCGCGTACCAGGGCCGGTCCGGGTGCGGGAGGTGCGCGGCGGCGTACTTGAGGCCGCCGCCGCGGCCGAGGGGTTCCGTCTCCACGACCGTCTTGACGTTCACCGGGAGGTCGGCGGAGTCCAGCCACTGCTGCAGTACCTCGGCGAGGTGACCGCAGCTGACGACGACGTCCGTCACGCCCTCCTCGGCGAGCCAGACGAGCTGATGGCCGATGATCGGGGTCCCGGTGCCGGGGATCTCGACCATCGGCTTGGGCCGGTCGTCGGTGTAGGGACGCAGTCGCGACCCCTGTCCTCCGGCCAGGACAACGGCTTGAACGGGGCGCGACGCGGCGTTCGGATCGGTCATGCCCGAACTGTACGTGGCGCCCCGTCGGGGACTTCGAGCGGCAGCCGCTCCGCGACCGGCCGTACGGGAACGGTGCCCGGGGTGGTTCTACTGGGCCGCGAGGCCGCGGGCCACCCCCGATGCGAAGGAGGTGTCGCAGACGGGCCGGGAGAACGACTGGGCGCGCGTCGGCCCGTAGACGCGGACGGCCGCCCGGCCGAGGGCGCGGGCGATGGACGAGCAGTGCTTCGCCAGCGACGGGCGGCCGTTCACCGACTGCTGGAGGTGGGTGAGTGCGACGCCCGGGTCCTTCTCCTGGAGCTCCATCAGGAGTCTGTCGCGCAGGACGTCCTGCGGGGCACGGGGGGACTGACGCTTGGAGACGTCGGTCGAGGAGGCGGTGAGCACCGAGTCCGAGGAGTTCCCCGACCAGTTGACTCGGGTGACCGCGAGGGTCCCGGAGAGCACCAGGACGACAGGCAGAACGAGGGCGAGGGTGCGGCCGATCCGGCGAGCGGGGCCACGGCCACGCCGGGTCTGTTGGGTAGTGGTGGAGTGCTTCACGCGAGTGAGGGTAGCGCGGGGTGATGATTTGGTGACATTTAGTCACCGGTTCGAGGGACGGTAAAGGAGAGGATTTCGGGCGCTGTGTTGACGTACAAGGATCGAAATGACCGCTCTGCCGGGGTATTCGTCGACAACGGAAAGGGCCCCGCAGCAGGCTGCGGGGCCCTTTCCGTCAACTCGGGTGAATTTCACTCTTCCCGGGGGGTTGGAGCACCTCAGTCGGTGAGGCGCTCGCCCGTGGAGGTGGAGAACACGTGGGTCTCGCCCGGGCGCGGGATCACGTGCAGCGTGGCGCCCTTGGCCGGGACGGCACGGCCGCTGACGCGGACGACGAGGTCCGTGAGCTGGCCGTCGACCTCGGCGCTGCCGTAGACGTAGCCGTCGGCGCCGAGCTCCTCGACGACGTTCACGGAGACGGCCAGGCCGGCCGGGGCGTCCTCGGTGGCCTTGGACAGGGAGGCCGCCGCGGGGCCGCCGCCCTGCTCGACGATGTCGAAGTGCTCGGGGCGCACGCCGACGGTGACCGTGCGGTCGCCCTTGTCCGCGGCGGCCTTGAGGGCGTCGCGGTTCACCGGCACGACGCTGTTGCCGAACTTCACACCGCCGTCGGTGATCGGGACCTCGACGAGGTTCATGGCGGGGGAGCCGATGAACCCGGCGACGAACAGGTTCGCCGGACGGTCGTACATGTTGCGCGGGGAGTCGACCTGCTGGAGCAGACCGTCCTTGAGCACGGCCACGCGGTCGCCCATGGTCATGGCCTCGACCTGGTCGTGGGTGACGTACACGGTGGTGATGCCGAGGCGGCGCTGGAGGCTCGCGATCTGCGTACGCGTGGAGACGCGGAGCTTGGCGTCCAGGTTCGACAGCGGCTCGTCCATGAGGAAGACCTGGGGCTCGCGCACGATCGCGCGGCCCATGGCCACCCGCTGGCGCTGACCGCCGGAGAGCGCCTTCGGCTTGCGGCCGAGGTACTCGGTGAGGTCGAGGATCTTCGCCGCGTCCTCGACCTTCCGGCGGATCTCGGTCTTGTTGACGCCGGCGATCTTGAGCGCGAAGCCCATGTTGTCGGCGACCGTCATGTGCGGGTACAGCGCGTAGTTCTGGAACACCATGGCGATGTCCCGGTCCTTGGGCGGCAGGTGCGTGACGTCGCGGTCGCCGATGCGGATGGCGCCGCCGTTCACGTCCTCGAGCCCCGCGAGCATGCGGAGCGAGGTGGACTTGCCGCAGCCGGAGGGACCGACGAGGACGAGGAACTCGCCGTCCTCGATGTCGATCTCCAGAGCGTCGACGGCGGGCTTCGTGGAACCCGGGTAGATCCGGGTCGCCTTGTCGAACGAGACAGTGGCCATGGTGAGGGGCCCCCTTCACCGGCAGGAACGTGCCGGACGATCCGTTGTAAAGGTGGTGAGCCACTACGGAACGGTCCGTAGTGGTGTAGTCCACACGAGTGAACCGGGTCAGGACGCTACCTGGCGTTCACCCGATCTGTCAGTACTCCGGAGCCGATGAAGTTCACGGAAATAGTCGACGGACCCCCGCGCTGACGTGGGTACACTGCACGGGCGTGCCCGCACGCACCACCGGCACGCACGCGTGCAGGCCTCCTTAGCTCAGCTGGTCAGAGCGCCGCTCTTGTAAAGCGAAGGTCGTCGGTTCGAATCCGACAGGGGGCTCTTGTTCGACAGGCCCCGGCCGGCAGCTGCCGGCCGGGGCCTTCGCGTGCGGCGGCCTCCAGCCGGGTGAGGTCCGCCGCTTCGTACGGCACCGCGGTGCGCCACCACCACACCTCCGCCGTCGTCATGTCGTCCTTCTCCGTGGACCCGTGGGAAACCCGGCGGAAACCCGGCCGGAAAAGCGTTGTCGCCGACCGTATGCTGCACGGCGCGCGGTCCGGGCGCCACAGTTCTGGCATCTTCCTGCACGACGTCCGTTGATTGTCCGCGTCACCGGCTAGAAACCTCCACGGAATCCCCTTCGCTGGGAGTGGGTGGGAATTCCCCGTCCGTCGGCCGGCTGTTCGTTCCCCCGCTGCCGCCGCCGGACGCCCGAGGCGGGGGCCGGTGACTCCAGGGTCGTCGGCCTCCGCCTTTCCGCTGTCCGGACGCGGCAGCTTAATTCTGAACGCCCATGGTTGCTGGGCGGGTTGGCGGTCCGGCTCCTAGTGTCATGGCAAGGGAATCGGAAATGCGTTCCGGCGTCCGAAGTCCCTCAGTGCCCTGTAGTGCATTTCCCACGGGAGGAATTCCAGTATGTCGAACGGAACCAAGCAGGAGCAGCTCGACGAAATCCGCGAGATCGTCGCCGAGGTGCTCGAGCTGGAGCCGGAGGAAGTCACGGAGACCAGCCTCTTCGTCGAGGACCACGAGGCGGACTCGCTGCGCGCGATCGAGATCCTGGCGCGCCTCGAGAAGAAGTACAAGGTCGAGATACCGCAGTCGGAGCTGCCCAAGATGGTCAACCTCACCGAGGTGCACCGGATCCTGGGGCAGCACGCGGGCTGGCAGGACTGACCCCATGCGACGGGTAGTCATCACCGGCCTCGGGCCCGTGTCGAGCATCGGTATTGGAGCGTCCGCCTACGGTGAGTCGCTGCGGGCGGGCGTCAACGGGGTGTCCCCGATCGCCTGTTTCGACTCCAGCGGCTTCCCCTACTTCATGGCCGGCGAAGTGCACGATTTCCGGCCGGAGGAGATGGTCCGGCGACTGTCTGTCGACGAGTGGGGCCGCACCAGCCTGTTCGCGGCGTCCGCGGCCCGTCTCGCGGTCGCGGACGCCGGGATCGACGAGGAGGAACTGGCCGCCTCCCGGGCCGGGTCGAGCATGGGTACCACCGGCGGCGAGTCGCAGGTGCTCGAACGGCTCACCAGCGACGCGCTGGAGGTCGGCGTCGACGGCCTGGACGCCAACCTGGTCCGCCAGGTCTCCAGCGCCCGCCTCTCGCAGGCGGTGAACCGGGAACTGCGGCTGACCGGCGACGCGGTCACGCTCTCCACCGCCTGCTCGGCCAGCAACTACGCGCTCGGCTACGCCTACGACCTGATCAGGACGGGCGAGGCCGACTACATGATCGCCGGCGGCGCGGACTCGGTCGGCCGCTGGTCGCACGCCGGCTTCTACCGGCTCGGCGCCCTCACCGAGAAGGCGTGCTCGCCCTTCGACAAGAACCGGTCCGGGATCATCACCGGCGAGGGCGGCGCGGCGATGTTCCTGGAGAGCCTGGAGTCCGCGCAGGCCCGCGGTGCCCGCATCCACGCCGAGGTGCTCGGCTACGGCGTCAACTGCGACGCCAACCACATGGTGGCGCCGAACCGGGAGAGCATCGCCGCGTGCATGCGCCTGGCCCACCGCAACGCCGGGGTCGACGCGCGGGACGTGGACTACATCTGCGCCCACGGCACCGGCACCCCGGCGAACGACCAGGTGGAGGCCGGTGCGGTGGTCGACGTCTTCGGCGACAGCCCGCCGCCGATCAGTTCGACCAAGTCGATGCTCGGCCACACCATGGGCGCCGCGAGCGGCCTCGGTGCGATCGCGTCGGTGCTCGGCATCACGGGGTCGTTCCTGCCGCCGACCATCAACTACAGCACCCCCGACCCCGCCATGCCCCTGATCGACCCCGTTCCCAACACCGCGCGGCCCGCGGACGTGCGCATCGCCCAGGTGAACGGCTTCGCGTTCGGTGGCAACAACGCCATCGTCATGCTCGGGAGGTACTCATGACGGCGACGGCAGCCGAGCTGTCCGCCACCACCCCGCCCACCGCTCCGGCCGTCCTGGCCATCACCGGTCTCGGCGTGCTGTCCGGCGCCGGCATCGGGGCCGAGGCCCTGGTGGGCGCCCTCACCGCGGGACACTCCGCCACGGCGGACGTCTCCGGGATGTTCGAGGACCCGCTGCCGCGCACGGACGCCCACGCGCTGGTGGACTTCCGGGTCCGTGACTTCCTCGGCCGCAAGGGGAGCTCCTTCTTCGACCGCAGCACCTCGCTCGGCATGGTCGCCTGCCAGGCCGCCCTCGCCGACACGGACCTGGCGGTCGGCGACGACAACAGGGCCCGGATCGGCATCACCCTGGGCACCACCGCGGGCAGCGCCAAGTCCACCAGCGACTACAGCCGCGACACGTTCGTCCAGGAACGGCCGTACCTGGTCAACCCGTTGCTGTTCCCCAACGCGGTGATGAACTGCGCGGCGGGCCAGGCGGCGATCCGGTACGGACTCCAGGGCGTCAACGCCACCATCGCGGGCGGCCCGATCGCGATGCTCAACGTCCTGCGCTACACCCGCAACCTCATCAGCTGCGGTTACGCGGACGCCCTCCTCGCGGGCTGCGTCGAGGAGTTCAGCCCGCAGTCGGCGTGGGCGGTGCACTACGCGCAGTCCACCGACGGCGGCGAGCTGCCGCCGGGCGAGGGCGCGGCGGTGTTCGTCGTCGAGAGCGCCGAGGCGGTACGCGCCGCGGGGCGCCGGCCCGACGCCGAGGTACTCGCCGTGGAGACCGGCGTGTACGACCCGCCAGGCACCGACGGCACCTTCGTCGACGGCCTGACCGCCTGTCTCACCCGCGCTCTGGAGCGGTCCGGCGTGGCGGCGTCCCAGGTGTCCGCGGTCGCCACGGCGACCAGCGGCATGCCCCGGTACGACGACGCGGAGGACGCCGCCGTCGCGGCCGTCCTCGGCGACGGCCCCGAGCGACTGCGGGTCAAGGACGTGACGGGGGAGGCGTTCAGCGCCTCCGGAGCGTTCCAGCTGGCCGCGCTGATCGCCCGGCACCGGGCCGAGCCCGCGCGCGACGGCGAGATCTCGGTGATCACCACCCTCGGCGGTGACGGCGCCGCCGGAGCCGCCGTGGTCAGGGGGTGGAGTCGTGCCGACGGCCATCACGGGTAGCGCGATGATCACGTGCCTGGGCGATCTCGACGAGACCGTCCGGGCCCTGCGGGAGGGCCGCACCGGGGTCTCCCCGCTGCGCTGCGGGGACCCCGCCAAGCTCAACGTCCGCAACGCCTACTCGATCGACGACGCAGGTTCGACCCCGGCCGGCCTGCCCCGGCTGGCCGGCCGGTGGCTCGCCTCGTGCGTGGCGCGGGCGCTTCAGGACGCCGGAGTGGACCCCGCGCGACGCCGGGTGGCGGTGATCGTCGGCACCGGTCTGCGCGAGCTGCGCGGAGTGGAGCAGTGGTACGCCGACGGCGCCCCCCTGCGGCTGTCCGAGCTGCACTTCGCCGAGGCGGTGCGTTCCGTCGCCCCCGGCGTCACGGAGGTGCACACCATCGCCAACGCGTGCGCCGCCTCGGGCTACGCGCTGGCCCTGGCCGCGGACATGCTGGAACTCGGTGAGGCGGACGCCGTCGTCGCGGCGGGCTGCGACACCATGACGGAGAGCATGCTCACCATGATCGGCCGGGTCGGCACGGTCACGGCCGACATGGTCCGGCCCTTCGACGCCGACCGCGACGGAGTGCTGCTCGGCGAGGGCGCGGTCGCCGTGGTCCTGGAGCGGGCCGGTGAACTCACCGGTGAGCGGCGCCCGTCGGCCCTGGTGCACGGCGTCGGCCTGGGATGCGACGCCCACCACGAGACCGCTCCCGACCGGGCGGGCATCGTCGCGACGATGCGGGACGCGCACGAACGCGCCGGTGTCACCCCGGACGACATCGGCCTCGTCCTCGCACACGGGACCTCGACGGCCCTGAACGACCCGACCGAGGCCGCGGCGCTCTTCGAGGTGTTCGGTGCCGACGGCCCGCCGGTCACCGGCATCAAGGGCGCCGTCGGACACACCTCGGGCGGTGCCGCCCTGATGAGCCTGCTGGTCGCCGTGGACGCGATGCGCACCGGTGTCGTACCGCCGACGACCGGTCTGCGCAGGCCTGACGCCGAGGCCGAGAAGCTCGACCTCGTGTACGGGGAGCCGCGGACGGTGCGGCCGCGATTGGCCCAGGTGAACGCGTTCGGCTTCGGCGGAGTGAACGCCGTGACGGTCGTGGAGGCCTGCGATGCCCGCTGACATCCGCCAACTCGCCCTGGACGGCTGGTCCGTCCACGTGCCCGGGCTGTCCGCGGCGGACCTGCCCGGTTCGCCCGAGGAGCCGGCGTGCCGGCCCGAGGACGCCAAGGAGGTGCTCGGCCGCAAGGGGCTGCTCGGCAAGGAGCCGTCCACGCGGCTGGCGCTGTGCGCGGTCCACCGGGCCCTCGGACTGCCCCCTGGGCCCCTCGCCCAGCCCGTCCCGGACGCCGCGGGCACCGCCGTGGTGGTCGCCTCGAACCTCGGCAACGTGGAGACCGTGTGCACGGTCCTCACCGACATGCGCGAACGCTCCGGGTCCGTGGTCAGCGTGCTGGACGCCCCCAACGCGTCCAGCAACGTGATCGCCAGCACGGTGGCGATCCGGTACGGCTTCACCGGACCCAACCTCGCCGTGTGCAGCGGCGCCACCGCGGGACTCGACGCGGTCGCCCTGGCCTCCCGGCTGATCCTGGCCGGCCGGGCCCGCCGCGCGGTCGTCGTGGGTGTGGAGCCCGCCGACCCGGTGGCCGTACGGCTCGCCGCGCTGCGCGAGGACGCTCCCGCGCCGCTCGCCGCCGCCGCCGGATGTCTGCTGCTCGGCCTGCCGGGCGCGTGGCCGCGGTCCACCGGTGTGCGGATCGGTCCCGTCGTGCGGGCCGCCGACCCGGTCACCCCCTTCCACGGGGAACCCGGCGACTTCTACGGGGCGGCCGGTGTCGTCCGGCTCGCCGTGGCCGCCGCCCGCCTCACGGCCGCGGGCCCCGAGGACGCGGCCGTCGCCGTCGGCTGCGGTGACGCGGAGGACGGCTGGGCGAGCACCGAACTCACCCTCGTGCAGCGGGCCAAGGTCCCGGCATGAGCGGGTGGACGAAGGTGGCCGCGCGGGACGGCCTGGAGGTCTGGCGCGGCCCCGGCGAGGGTCCCGCGCTGGTCGCCGCGCACGGCATCGAGGACTCCTGGGGGTGCTGGCGGGCCCTCACCGGCCGGCTCCCCGGCCACCGCCCGTACGCCCTCCAGCTCCCCTGGCACGGCGGCAACTCCTACGCGTGGCGTCCCGAGGGGTCGCCCGGGCAGTGGATGCGCCGGGCGCTGGAGCTGGTGCCGGAGCCGCCCGTCGCCCTGCTCGGCCACTCGTTCGGGGCCAACGCCATCCTGGAGTACCTGTCCGGTGAGGACGTACAGCCCGGGATCAAGGCGGCGGTCCTCGCCGCTCCGTTCTACCGGCCCGCGGACTTCCCGCTCACGCCGGAGCTGCGCACCCGCTCCCTCGCCGCGCTGCGCAAGGTGATCGTCGAGGGGCTGCGGCTGGGCCTCGGCGCACGCGGCGAGGCACTGGACCCCGAGGTGCGGCGGCTGATGGTGCGCAAGCTCCTCGACCGTGCCGTGCCGGGCGGATTCCCGGTGTTCTACGAGGAGTTCGCGCAGTCCGGACTCCTCGACCTGACGCGCGTCACCGTGCCGACGCTGGTCCTGGCCGGCACCCGGGACGAGTCGCTGACGCCCATGCGGGCCGCCGCACTCGACCGGGACATGCCCGCCGCGACGGTCCGACTGCACCCCGCCTACGGGCACTTCTGCCATGTGGCGCAGACCGAGCGGATGAGCCGGGAGACCGCGGCGTTCCTCGGCACCGCCCTCGCACCGAACCCGCACCCCACCGAAGGAGATCCTCCCGTGCCCGAACTGCTCGACGGGGAGCCCACCAGCTACGTGGGCCAGCCGCGCTACGAAGGCGCCAACATCCGTACCTGGATCGGCTTCAAGCACTTCATGTACCTCGCCGAGGAGGCGGTCCTGCAGTACTTCGCCGACCGCGGCGTGGATGCCAGGACCCTCTACCACACGTACGGTCTCGGCCTGGAGATCGTCGACTCCTCCGTGCAGCTGCCGGTGGCCCTGGAGGTCGGCGAGCAGGTCTACGCCACCGTGGTCTCGGCCAAGCCGAAGCCCGGCCAGGGCGCGCCGTTCACCGTGTCGCTGACCGTGGAGCGGGAGGGCCGGACGGTCACCGTGCTCAAGGGCAAGGTCCGCGCCGCCCTCGTCACCGTCAAGGACGGCTCCGGCTCCGAGCCGGTCCCGGCCTTCCTCGAACCGTACGTCGTCCCCGAGGTGGCCGCCCTGCACAACAGCGCCGCCGGGAGCGTGCCGATCGCGGCCGGCCAGGACGTCGCCGACGTGCTGGCGCCCGAGGGCTCCGGCGCCTACCTGTGGGACTGGCGGGCGCCCTACTACTACTGCCACTTCTCCGACCGGCTCCAGCACTCCGCCTACATCCGGACGCTGGAGGAGGTCGTGGACCGCTACCTCCACTCGCGCGGCCTCGCGATCGGGCGGCTCCTCGAGGAGCGCGGCTGGATCCCGGTGGTGTCCCGGGCGCGGGTCCAGCTCCTCGGCGACATCTGGATGGAGGAGACGGTCCACACCGTCTTCAAGGTGGAGGAGATCCTGCGCGACACCATGTACACCGCGCGGATGGACTGCTACGTCCGCCGCGGGGACCGTCTGGAGCGCGCCGCGACCGCCACGATCATGCACGGCTACGCGGTCAGCCGCGGCGAGCAGGCCGGCACCGTCGCCGTCCTGGACGAGCAGGTGCAGACGGCACTGCGCGGGGGTGCCGCATGAGTCTGCGCCGGCCCCCGCGGCTGTACTTCTCCCTGCGCTCCCCCTTCAGCTGGATGGCGCTGCGCCGCCTGGAGGAGCGACTGCCGGACGCCCATGAGCTCATCGAGTTCGTGCCCTTCTCCGAGCCCGACGCGCAGAGTGCGGCGGCCCTCGAGGCCGAGGGCGGCGAGTTCCACTACGTGGCGATGAGCAAGGCCAAGCACCTGTACATCCTCAACGACACCAAGCGCCTGGCCGCGAAGTACGGCTACGCCATGAAGTGGCCCATCGACAAGGGCGACGAGTGGTGGGACCTGCCCCACCTCGCCTGGTTCAAGGCGAGGGAACTGGGCGTGCACCGCGCCTACTACGACGCGGTGATGGCGGCCCGCTGGGAGCGCGGCGAGGACATCTGCGACCCCGCCACGCTGCTGCGGGTCTGCGACGAGGCGGGACTCGACGGCCCGGCGCTGGTCGGCGCCCCCGACGAGCCGCACATCAGGAAGCAGGGCGTGCAGGCGCTCATGCGCATCTACGAGGACGACGTGTTCGGCGTCCCGTACTTCAAGGTCGGCCGGCACCGCTTCTGGGGCCTCGACCGGCTTGACGACTTCCTGGCCACGCTGCACGAGGCGCTGGCCGGCACGACGGCCAAGGGGTGAGGCACGGATGACCACGACGACGACCGCGGCCGGTACGACCGGCACCGGGACCGGTACGGCCACGACCGCCGCCACCGCGACCGACGAGGTGCGGGCGGGTGCGTATCCGCTGGTGGACACCGAGTGGGGCGAGGACCCCCTGGACGGCGTACCGCGGGAGCTGCGGGAGCGGACCGGCTCGATGGACCAGGACACCGCGGGCGGCTGCGGCTGACGCCGAGCCCTCCCCCCGCACCACCGACTCAGAAGGGCAGTGCAGTGACCGAACGTCAAGTGGCCATCGTCACCGGAGGATCGCGCGGCATCGGCCGTGCCGTGGCCGTCCAGCTCGCCGCGGACGGCTACGACATCGCCTTCTGCTACCGCAGCGGCACCGAGGCGGCGGCCGAGACCGAGAAGCTGGTACGGGACCGGGGTGCGCAGGTCTACCACGCGCCCTGCGACGTCGCCGACTTCGACGCCGTGCAGGAGTTCGCCGGCGAGGCCGCGAAGCGCCTGGGACCGGTCGCCGTCCTGGTGAACTCCGCGGGCGTCGTACGGGACAACCCGATGGTGCTGATGCCGGTCGAGGACTGGCACACCGTCATCGACACCAACCTGACGGGCACCTTCAACTTCTGCCGCTCCGTGGGCTTCGGCTTCATGAAGCGCAAGAAGGGCGTCATCGTCAACATGTCGTCCATCTCCGGCGTCTACGGCCACGCCACGCAGACCAACTACTCGGCCTCCAAGGCCGGGATCCAGGGGATGAGCCTGTCCCTGGCCAAGGAGGTCGCGGCCTACGGCATCCGCGTCAACGTCGTCGCGCCCGGCTTCATCGAGACGGACATGACCGAGGCGCTGCCCGAGAAGGTGCGCGAGCAGGCCCTCAAGTCGATCCCGCTGAAGCGGTACGGCGGCGCGGCGGAGGTGGCCGACCTGGTGTCGTTCCTGGTGTCCGACAAGGCCGCGTACATCACCGGCGAGGTCATCCAGATCGACGGCGGAGTCGCGCTGTGAGCAGCCCGGCCGCGGTCGCCGTGGCCGCGGAGACGGCCGTGAGCGGACCCAGACGGCGTGCCACATCGGTCGATCCGGCCGACACGGTGACGGTCCACTCGCCGGCCGAGGTCACCGTCCGCAAGCTGATCGCCGCCGACGAGCCGTATCTGGAGGGCCACTACCCGGACTTCACCGTCTATCCGGGCGCCTTCATCGTCGAGTCGGTCTGCGAGGCGGTGCTGCACCTGGTGCGGCACACGTCGGGCGCGGACGCCTGGGCGCGGCCCGCCGGCATCCAGTCGGTGCGCTTCACCAGCGCGCTGGCCCCCGGCGACACCCTGGAGGTGCACTGCGTGTGCCGGCCCACCGAAGCGGCGGACGTGCTCGCCGTGGAGGCCCGGTGCACCAACGGGGGAGCCAAGGCGGCCGTGATCAGGATGACCTTCCGGACCACCACGGCCGCGGACGACGCCCCGGGGGGCCCGGATGCTTGAGTACGCCGACATCCGCGGACTGATCCCGCACGCGTATCCGATGCTCCTCGTCGACCGTGTCGTGGAGTGGGAACCGTACGACCGGATCGTCACCCTCAAGGCGGTCACCGGGAGCGAGCCCTGCTACGCGGGCCTGGCCCCGGGTGCGCCGCGGCGCGCCTTCGCCTACCCGCCCTCGCTGCTCATGGAGTCCTGGGGCCAGGGCGGGGCCATCCTCTGGATGCGGCGGGTCGACGAGCGGGGCGAGCGCGGCGGCGCCCCGATCCTGGCCGCCTCCCGCGACATGACCTTCCACCGGGAGGTGTTCCCCGGCGACACGCTGCGGCACGTCGTGCGGGTCGACCAGTACTCGGGCAGCAGCGTCATCATGAGCGGCGAGTCCTACGTCGGCGACGACCTGGTCGCCGAGATCGGCTACGCCATCGCGGTGCTGCGTCCCGCCGAGCAGCTGAGCTGGGGCGCGGCCTGATGGAAACCGACGTGGTCATCACCGGACTGGGCGTCGTCTCGCCGCTCGGCCGCGGTGTCGGACGGTTCTGGGAGGGCCTGCTGCGCGGCGACGTGCCGGTGCGCCCGCTCCGCTTCCCCGGCGCGGCGATGCCCGACTCGCTCGCCTACCGGGTGGACGACCTGCCCCCCGGCGCCGCCGAACCGGTCGGCAGGGCCAGCGGGTTCGCCCTGGAGGCGGCCCGGGACGCGCTCGCCGACGCGGGTCTCGGTACCGGCGGCCCCGGCGAACTCGACGGCGTCGGGGTCTGCGTGGCCACCGGCAACGGCGACAGCGACGTGCAGGAGGCGTGCCGGGACGGGCGCCGCCAACCGGACGCGGACACCTGGTTCCCCTACGGCACGGCCGGACTCCTGTCCGACCGGTTCGGCCTGTACGGGCCGGGGGTGACCGTCTCCACCGCGTGCGCGGCCGGCGCCTACGCCGTCGCCGTGGGAGCCGAGATGATCGCCGACGGTGAGGCGGACACCGTCCTGGTCGGCGGCACCGAGGCGATCTCCCGGCCGGCCGTCGGGGCCTTCCTGCGCCTGGGGGCCGGCGATCCGCTGCACTGCCGCCCCTTCGACGCCGACCGGGCCGGCACCGTGTACGGAGAGGGGGCCGCGTTCCTCGTCCTGGAGTCGGCGGCCCGCGCGGCGGCCCGCGGCCGGACCGCCTACGCCCGGGTGCTCAGCTCCGGGTGGAGCTGCGACGCCTTCCACGTCACGGCACCCGACCCGCAGGGCACCCAGGCCGTGCGCGCCGTCCACGACGCCCTGCGGCGCGGCGGGATGACCGCCGGTGACATCGGTGCCGTGCTGTGCCACGGCACGGGGACGCCCGCGAACGACAGCGTGGAGAGCCTTGTCACCGCCCGGGTCCTCGGCACCCGGGCCCCCGAGGTGCCGGTGAGCGCCGTGAAGGCGTCCCTCGGCCACAGCGGGGGAGCGGCCGGGGCGTTCGGCTGCCTGACCGCCGCGCTGGTCGTCCGGCACGGGCTGGTCCCGCCCGTCGGCACCCTGCGCCGCCTCGACCCCGGGTGCCGGCTGCGGGTCGTCCGCGACACCCCCGGGACGGCGGCGCCCGGACCGGTCCTGGTCAACGCCTACGCCTTCGGCGGCAACAACATCTCCGTGGCCATCGGCAGTCCGGCCGACCGGGCGGACCGGGAGGCGGCCGCATGAGGTCCGACAGCACCGGCCCGGTCGCCGTCACCGGCATCGGCCCCATCAGCACACTCGGCATCGGCGCCAAGGAACTGGCCGCCGCGCCCACCGTGACGGGCGCCGCCGACGGGACGACGTCCCTGGGGGCCCCGCGGACGAGGGAGCTGGACGGGTTCCACCCGGCCGAGTTCCTCGGCAGGCGCGGCTGGCGGCTGCTGCCCCGCGCCACGCAACTGGCCCTGGCCGCCGCCCGGCTCGCCCTTCCCGGCCCCGACGCCATGGGAGCGCCCGCGCCCGAACGCACCGGCGTCGCCCTCGGCACCAACTTCGCCGTGGACGAGATCGTGGACCGGATCGACCGGGCCCTGCTGACCGAGGGCATCTCCGGGATCAGCCCCGTCGAGTGCCCCAACTTCGCGATCAACGTGCCCGTCAGCCAGGTCTCCCTGTCGTACGGCCTCAAGGCGTTCAACGTGACGCTGGTCAACCTGCTGACCGCCGGCTACGAGTCGGTCCTCCTCGGCGCGCGGGCCATGCTCGCGGGACGGGCGGACGCCGTGCTCACCGGCGGGATCGAAGGGCTGCCGCCGGCCGGGGCGGGCGCCCTGTGCGGACCGGACGCCGACGTCGCGGGTGCCTGCCTGCTGCACCTCGAACCGGCCGCCGCGGCCCTGCGCCGCGGTGCCGACATCCACGGCAGGCTGACCGGCGGCGCGCGCAGGGTGCTGCCGGGCGACCCGCGCGACGCCGAGCGCGTCCTGGGCTCCGTCCTCGACCGGCTCGGTGACCCGCCGCCCGCCGCGATACGGCTCCACGTCCCGCTGACCGACGCGGGCGCGCGCGCCGCGGAGGCGAGCGAACGCTGGGCCGCCCGGCGCGGGGTGCGGGACGGTGTGACCGTGGTCCGCGGCGGCGCGCAGAGCGGGGTCACCGGCCTGCTCGCGCTGGCCCAGCACCTGGCCAGGACGGCCGGCCCACAGGGGGACGTGGCGTTCCTGACGCTGGGACCGCAGGGGCATCTGGTCGCCCTGCGGGTGGCGCGGGAAGGCGGCGCCGTATGAGCCGCGGACCCGCGCAGGAGCCGGTCGGCGAGACCACCGTGCTCGGCGAGGACCTGGCCGTGCACCGCTTCGGGTCCCCGCCCGCCGCCGCGTTCGTGCACGGCCTGGAGGACGCGTGGAACTCGTGGACCCCGCTGGCCGGGCTCCTCGCCGGCCGGCTGCGCGGTTATCCCCTGGACCTGCCGTGGCGTACGGGCGGCACCTACCGCTGGCGCAGCCGCGGTTCCACGGCGCAGTGGGTGGAGGCCGGGCTCGGCCTGGTGCCCGAGCCGGTCTCGGTCCTGGTGGCCCACTCGCTGGGCGCCAACGCCGTACTGCAGTGGCTGGCGACGGGAGCACGGCCGAAGCTCGACGCCCTGATCCTGCTGTCACCGTTCTACTGGCCGCCGTCACAGCCCGCGGACTGGCAGATGTTCGACTCCTTCCGGGAGGACTTCGCCGCCGTCATGACGATGGGGCTGCGCACCAGGCTGGGCGCGCGGGCGCAGTCCATGGACCCGGACATCTTCAACGGCATGGCGCGCAAGATGCTGGAGGGCATGGGGCCGCAGGCCTTCCTCGCGCTGTTCGACCAGTACAGCGCGGCCACCGGGCTCGCGCTCGGGCACGTCGACATCCCGACGCTGATCATCGGCAGCCCGCACGACACGGGACTCGCGGGCGAACGGGCCGACGCGCTGAAGGCCGACCTGCCCGTCGCCGAGTTCCATCTCGACCCACGCCTGACGCACTTCTGCCACTCGGACCAGCCGGACGAGGTGGCCCGTCTGGTCCTCGCGTTCCTCGACCGGGCGGCGGCAGGCCACCGCCCCGCCGCCTGACCCACCGCCGCACCGGGCCCGCGCCCGTCCCCGACACGCACCCGCGAACAAGGAGTTGACCCACTGTGCCGACGCATCCCGCACACCGGTCCGGGAAACCGGCCCTGACGATGGTGGCCGCCCTGCTGGGCCTGTTCATCGCGCTGCTCGACGTCACCGTCGTCACGGTCGCACTGCCCACGATGGGCACCGACCTGGACGCCTCCTTCTCCGACCTGGAGTGGGTGGCCAACGCGTACATGCTGGCCCTCGCGGTCTTCATCGTCACCGCCGGACGGCTCGGTGACCTCTACGGGCAGCGCCGGATCTACGTCATCGGCGTGGTGGTCTTCCTCGCGGGCTCGCTGGTCTGCGGCGCCGCGGGCGAACTGGCGCCCTTCGGCTGGTCGCACATCACCACCCTGCACGCGGGCCGCGTCGTCCAGGGGGTCGGCGGCGCGGTGATCATGCCGCTGACGCTCGCCATCGTCTACTCGTCCTTCGAGGGCAGGGCGCGCGCGCTCGGCATCATGCTGTGGGGTGCGGTGGGCGGCCTCGCCACCGCGCTGGGTCCGCTGATCGGCGGTGTCCTCGTCGACCACGTCGGCTGGGAGTGGATCTTCCTGGTGAACCTGCCCATCGGCCTGGTGGTCGTCGTCGCCGCCCTCGGCATCAAGGACACCCGGCGCGACTTCGGGCCGAGGCGGCCGCCGCTGGACGTGGCGGGACTGCTGACGGTGAGCGGTTCACTGCTCTGCCTCAACCTCGCGCTGATCAACGGGGCCGACTGGGGCTGGACCTCGGGCCGCGAACTGGCGCTGTTCGGCGGCTCGGCACTCCTGCTGTGCGGCTTCCTCACGGTGGAGTCCCGCTCCGCGGCCCCCATCATGAACCTGGCCTGGTTCCGGCGGCCCTCCTTCGGCGGCAGTGTCACCGCCGGCTTCCTGCTGGGCGCCGGCATGTTCTCGACGATGTTCTACCTGTCGATCTACCTGCAGAGCGGTCTCGGCCTGACCGCGCTGGAGACCGGAGTCCGGCTGCTGCCGCTGACCCTGATGCTCATCGTCGGTGCCCCGCTGGGCGGCAAGCTCTCCGCCAGGCTCGGGATGCGCGGTGCCATGGCGGTCGCGTTCGCCCTGATGGCCGTGGGCATCGCCAGCTTCACGCTGACGGACCCCGCCGGTGACCCGGGCTCGTGGACGCGTCTGCTGCCCGGCCTGCTCATCACCGGCCTGACGCTGGGCATCCTCATGCCCGTCTCCTCGGAACTGACCGTCGCCGCCGCCCCGCAGGACCAGGTCGGTGTCGCCGCGAGCGCCGGCACGATGTTCCGGCAGGTCGGCAACGCCGTCGGCGTCGCGATCATGGGCGCGCTGATGAGCACGCAGACCGACGCCGCGACGGAGGAGATCGAGCGGCTCGCCGCCCGGGGCACCCTCACGACCGAACGGGCCGACGCGCTGCGGCAGTCGGCCATCACCGACGGACTGGACCACGGCTCGTGGTTCGCCGCCGCGGTGACGCTGGCCGCGGCCCTGGTCGTCGTGCTCTTCGTCCGCAACCTGCCGCGCACCCCCGGGACGAAGGCCCCCGCCGACGCGGGCCCCGCCTCCGCCGCCGAGGTCGCGGTGTCCGACAGCGGCCGGCCCTGACCCGCCGGCCCGACCTCAGTCCATGAAGCAGGAATTACCAAGAAAGGCGGGTCACCCGTGATGGGCAAGACCGCGTTCGTCTTCCCCGGCCAGGGGTCGCAGCGGGTGGGCATGGGGCTCCATCTGCTCACCGAGCGACCCGACTTGCTGCACACCTACTACCGGGCCGCCGACGACATCCTCGGCATCCCCCTGTCCACCCTGTGCCGGGAGGGACCGGCAGAGGCCCTGCGCGACACCGCGGTCACCCAGCCCGCGGTCTTCCTGACCAGCCTCGCCGCCCTGGACGTCCTGCGTGACAAGGGCTGCGAGCCGGACGTCGTCGCGGGCCACAGCCTCGGCGAGTACACCGCCCTGGTCGCCGCGGGAGTCCTCGACTGGACGGACGCGCTGCGCCTCGTACGCCGCCGCGGTCTGCTCATGGCCGGGGTCAACCGGCGGATACCCGGCCGGATGGCCGCCGTGCTCGGCCTGGAGCTCACCGTGGTGGAGGCGCTCTGCGACCAGGTCGCCCTGGAGCTCGGCCAGGTGGTCGAGGTCGCCAACGACAACGAGCCGCGGCAGGCCGTCGTGTCCGGGCAGCGCGAGGCCGTCGAACGGGTCCGGGTCGCGGCGCAGGAGGCCGGCGCGCTCAAGGTGATGGAGCTGGACGTGGGCGCTCCGTTCCACTGCGGCCTGATGAGCGGGATCGAGGAGGAGTTCGCCGCCGAGCTCGACCGGGTGGAGCTGCGCGCCCCGCGGGTGCCGCTCGTCTCCTGTGTCACCGCCGCCCTCGTCACCACGGCGGAGGACGTCGCCCGCTGCCTGCGCCGCCAGCTCGCGGGCCGCGTCCGGTGGACCGGCGCCGTGCGCACCATGGCCGGCGAAGGCGTCACCGCTTTCGTGGAGGTGGGCCCCGGCAAGGTCCTCGGGGGCCTGTGCCGCCGCATCGTGCCGGGAGCGGCCGTCCACGCCACCCATGACGAGCGCGGACTCGCGAAGACGCTGTCCGCCGTGCCGGCCCTCGGCAAAGGCGCTCTCGTGGCGCCCGCCCGAGGCGCCGGCAGTCCCCTCGCCCACGTCGCCCCGGGAGCCGCCGTATGACCACCGTCCAGGAGAACAGGGGACCGGGCGACCGGGTCGCCGAACTGGCGCGGATCAAGGGAGCGCTGCGGGACGGACCCGACCCCGCGGCGACCGAACGCCAGCACGCCAAGGGCAAGCTGACCGCGCACGAGCGGATCGAACTGCTGCTGGACGAGGGGTCGTTCAACGAGATCGAGGCGCTGCGCCGGCACCGTGCGACGGGCTTCGGGCTGGAGCAGCGGCGTCCCTACAGCGACGGTGTGATCACCGGCTGGGGCACGGTGCACGGCCGTACGGTGTTCGTCTACGCCCATGACTTCCGGATCTTCGGAGGCGCCCTCGGCGAGGCGCACGCCGAGAAGATCCACAAGGTGATGGACCTGGCCGAGTCGGCGGGCGCGCCCCTGGTGAGCCTCAACGACGGCGCGGGCGCCCGCATCCAGGAAGGGGTCACGGCCCTCGCCGGCTACGGCGGCATCTTCCGGCGCAACACCCGCTGCTCCGGCGTGATCCCGCAGATCAGCGTGATGCTCGGCCCCTGCGCGGGCGGCGCGGCCT
Organism: Streptomyces sp. NPDC005551; assembly: GCF_042871785.1. Taxonomy (NCBI): domain Bacteria; kingdom Bacillati; phylum Actinomycetota; class Actinomycetes; order Kitasatosporales; family Streptomycetaceae; genus Streptomyces; species Streptomyces sp. NPDC005551. The sequence goes on from NZ_JBIAJE010000016.1 coordinate 115,556, forward strand.
ACAGCCCGGCCCTGACGGACTTCGTGTTCATGGTCCGCGGCACCTCGCAGATGTTCATCACCGGGCCCGACGTGGTGCGGACGGTGACCGGCGAGGAGGTGACCCAGGACGGGCTCGGCGGTGCCGACGTCCACGCGGCCACCTCCGGGGTGGCGGCCTTCGTCCACGACGACGAGGAGCAGTGCCTGGAGGAGGTGCGCTACCTGCTGTCGCTGCTGCCGTCCAACAATCGCGAACTGCCGCCGCAGGAACCGGCCGACGACCCGGCGAACCGCAGCACGGAGGCGCTCGCCGAACTCGTGCCCGTCGATCCCGGCCGTTCCTACGACATGCGCAAGGTGGTCGCCGAGATCGTCGACGGCGGCGAGTACTTCGAGATCAGCGAGCGGTGGGCGACCAACGTCCTGTGCGTGCTGGCCCGCCTCGACGGTCATGTCGTCGGCATCGTCGCCAACCAGCCGGGCAGCCTGGCCGGCGTGCTCGACATCGAGGCGTCGGAGAAGGCGGCACGCTTCGTGCAGTTCTGCGACGCGTTCAACATCCCGCTGGTGACGCTGGTGGACGTGCCCGGCTTCCTGCCCGGGGTCGGGCAGGAGCACGACGGGATCATCCGGCGCGGCGCCAAGCTGCTCTACGCGTACTGCAACGCCACCGTCCCGCGCGTCTCGCTGATCCTGCGCAAGGCGTACGGCGGTGCCTACATCGTCATGGACTCCCGCTCCATCGGGGCCGACCTGTCGCTGGCCTGGCCGTCGAACGAGATCGCGGTGATGGGCGCGGAGGGCGCGGCCAACGTCATCTTCCGCAGGGAGATCGCGGCGGCCGACGACCCCGAGGCGACCCGCGTCCAGAAGATCAAGGAGTACCGGAGCGAGCTGATGAGCCCGTACTACGCCGCCGAACGGGGCCTGGTCGACGATGTGATCGACCCCGCGGAGACCCGGTCCGTGCTGATCCGCTCCCTGGACATGCTGCGGACGAAACACGTCGACCTGCCGTCGCGCAAGCACGGCAACCCGCCGGTGTGAGCGCCGTGGCAGCCGGCCGGCCGTCCTTCACCCTCGTCCGGGGCAACGCCGACCCGGAGGATCTGGCCGCCCTGGTCGGCGTACTCCTCGCGGTGTGCCGGGAACCCTCGGCACCCGTGGAGCGTCGTTCGGGGAGGGCCGGATGGGATCGTGCCCCTCACCGCTCCCTGGCGCAGGCCGGGTCTTGGAGGTCTCGTTCATAATGCGCAAGGTGCTCATCGCCAACCGTGGCGAAATCGCTGTCCGCGTGGCCCGGGCGTGCCGGGATGCCGGGATCGCGAGCGTTGCCGTCTATGCC
>NZ_JBIAJE010000017.1:0-99935 GCF_042871785.1 Streptomyces sp. NPDC005551
CTCGAGTGGGCGACCTCCTGCCCGCCGCCGCGGCACAACTTCCTCACCCTGCCGCGGATCCGCTCCGAATCCCCGGCGTTCGACCTGCACCACCCCGAGATCGCCGCTCTCGAGCAGCTCGGTCACGGCGGGCAGGGTGCCAGCGCCCTCGCGGGTAGCAAGGAGGCCGGCAAGTGAAGATCCAGGGCAAGATGTTCATCTGGCTCGCCGTCTTCATCCTCGTCATGGCGATCGTCTACGGCGTGTGGTCGAAGGAGCCGGCCGGTACCACGGCACTGTTCCTCGGCTTCGGCCTGAGCATCATGATCGGCTACTACCTGGCCTTCACGGCCCGGCGTGTCGACCAGCTCGCGCAGGACAACAAGGAGGCCGACGTCGCGGACGAGGCCGGCGAGGTGGGCTTCTTCAGCCCGCACAGCTGGCAGCCGCTCGCCCTCGGCATCGGTGGCGCCTTCGCCTTCATGGGCGTCGTCTTCGGCTGGTGGCTGCTCTACTTCTCGGCTCCGATCATCTTCATCGGTCTGTGGGGCTGGGTCTTCGAGTACTACCGCGGTGAGAACCGCACCCAGTAGCACGCGCCAAGCGCCCGGGAGCCCGGACACTCCGTCAGGAGGGTCCGGGCTCCCTCGTTTGCCGTACACCGTGTCCCCCGCACGGCTCACTCGCCGCGCCGTGGCCGACGGTGGTTCATAGCGTGAGGCCATGAACCACACAGTGTTCTTCCGCGGCGCAGGAGCCGGTGTCGAGAGGCCGACCGTGTTCCATCCTTCGGGCCCGCGCGCGCTCGGCCTCTCCGCGCCGCCACGCCGGCCCGTCCGTACGGCCGTGAGCTGTGCCCTGCTGGTGGCCGCCCTCGGCGCGGGTTCCGTCGCGTGCAGCGCGGACGACAGGGCGCTGTCGGCCGAGCCGTACGACGCGGCCGACCAGATCGCCTTCAACGGCCCCGCCGGCGACAGCGGGAAGGCCGACCCGGACAAGCCCCTGGAGATCACCACCAGAGGCTCCGAGGGGCGCATCACGGACGTCACGGCCGTGGACGCGACCGGCAGGTACCTGGCCGGGGAACTGGCCGCCGACGGCCGCCGCTGGCACAGCACCTCCCCGCTGGCCGCCGAGGCCCACTACACGGTCCGCGTGAGCACCGAGGACGAGGACGGCGCGCCCGGCCGCAAGATGCTCTCCTTCGACACCGGCAAGCCCACCGCGAAGAAACGCCTGGACGTCACCTTCGGGCCGAAGGCGGGCGAGTACGGCGTCGGCCAGCCCGTCACCGCCGAGCTGAGCGCCCCCGTCAAGGACAAGGCCTCCCGGGCCGTCGTCGAGCGCGCGCTCAAGGTCGACTCGACGCCCGCCGTCGAGGGCGCCTGGCACTGGGTGGACGACAAGGAGCTGCACTACCGCCCCAAGGAGTACTGGCCCGCGGACGCGGCCGTACAGGCGCACGCCAACCTCGCCGGCATCAAGATCGGTGACCGGCTCTGGGGCGGCAACGCCAAACCCCTGAGCCTCACCACGGGTGACCGGGTGGTGGCCGTGACCGACGCCGCCGCGCACTCGATGCGGGTCTACCGCAACGACGAGGAGATCAAGCAGATCCCCGTCACCACCGGCAAGCCGGGCTTCGAGACCCGCAACGGCGTCAAGGTCGTGCTCGGCAAGGAGTACTTCGTACGCATGCGCGGCACCAGCATCGGCATATCCGAGGGCAGCGCCGACTCCTACGACCTGCCGGTCTACTACGCGACCCGGGTGACCTGGAGCGGCGAGTACGTGCACGCGGCCCCCTGGTCCACCGGCTCCCAGGGCTCCGCCAACGTCAGCCACGGCTGCACCGGCATGAGCACCGCCAACGCCGAGTGGTTCTTCAAGAACTTCCGCGCCGGGGACATCGTCAAGGTCGAGAACTCAGGCGGCGACACCATGGCCCCGTTCGGCAACGGCTTCGGGGACTGGAACCTCGACTGGGAGAAGTGGCGCACCGGAAGCGCGCTGCTCGGCGGCACCCCCGACGGACCCCCGCCCGCGGACCGGGCGCGGCTGCGTCCGGAGAGTGCCTGAGGCCGCGCTCCGTGAGGGGCGCGGGGCCGAGACCGGCACCGCCCCGCCGCACGGACGACGGATCGGGCGGCCCCGGACGGCCCGCGGCCGCCGACACGCCCGGCCGGCCGGCCGGTCAGGTTCCCTGCAGGGCCCTGCGGCGCAGCAGGGAGGCCAGCGTGGCGGCGAACTCCACCGGATCGACCGGATGGGTCACCGCGGCCTCCGCACGGCTCCAGGTGGCCAGCCAGGCGTCCTGCGGGCGCCCGATCAGCACGAGGACCGGCGGGCAGTTGAAGATCTCGTCCTTGATCTGGCGGCACACACCCATCCCGCCCATCGGCACCGCCTCGCCGTCCAGCACGCAGACGTCGATCCCGCCCTTGTCCAGCTCCGTCAGGACCGCGGCGGGCGTGGCGCACTCGATGAGCTCGACCTCGGGAACGTCGCCCGCGGGCCTGCGGCCGGTGGCGAGCCGTACCTGTTCGCGGGTGTTGGAGTCGTCGCTGTAGACCAGCACCGTGGCGGTCGGCTGCATTGTTCCTCCGTGACTTCGGCGTCGTACGGGTGTGAACCGCTGCGCGGATGCTACTCCCTCGCACACCGCGTCAGCACCGGTTCGGACAGGGCTTCGATGGGCCATACGGGCTGGACACACCCCCCGGACACTCCGAACGGCACCCCCCGGGGTGAGGGCGGGATAAGCGACCGACATAATGTCGGTCGTGGCGACAGCAACGACAGTAGAAACCGGGCACGCGCACCCGTCGGTCAATCGGCCGAACCTCACCAGCGTCGGAACGATCATCTGGCTGAGTTCCGAGCTGATGTTCTTCGCGGCCCTCTTCGCGATGTACTTCACCCTGCGATCGGTGACCGGGCCGGATCACTGGAAGGAAATGGCGTCCAGCCTGAACTTCCCGTTCTCGGCGACGAACACCACGATCCTGGTGCTCTCCTCCCTGACCTGTCAGCTCGGCGTCTTCGCCGCCGAGCGCGGGGACGTGAAGAAGCTCCGGATGTGGTTCATCGTCACCTTCATCATGGGTGCGATCTTCATCGGCGGTCAGGTCTTCGAGTACACGGAGCTGGTCAAGAAGGACGGGCTCTCGCTCTCCTCCGACCCGTACGGCTCGGTGTTCTACCTGACCACCGGCTTCCACGGCCTGCACGTGACGGGCGGTCTCATCGCCTTCCTGCTGGTCCTCGGCCGCACGTACGCGGCCAGAAGGTTCACTCACGAGCAGGCAACCGCCGCCATTGTCGTGTCCTACTACTGGCACTTCGTCGATGTCGTCTGGATCGGCCTCTTCGCCACGATCTACATGATCAAGTAGTCGGCGCGCCGCAACGGCGGACCGATCCATTCCGAAGCATCGACGCAGAAGATCCTGACACCGGGGTAATCCGTGAAAAAGCTCTCCGCACGACGACGCCATCCGCTGGCGGCGGTCGTCGTCCTACTCCTCGCGCTGGCGGCCACCGGGGGGCTGTACGCCGCGTTCGCACCCGCGAGCAAGGCGCAGGCCGACGAAACCGCCCAGTCCCTCGCCATCGACGAGGGCAAGAAGCTGTACTCCGTGGGCTGCGCAAGCTGCCACGGCACCGGCGGTGTGGGAACCACAGACGGTCCCCCCCTGACCGGTGTGGGTGCCGCGGCCGTCGACTTCCAGGTCGCCACGGGCCGCATGCCGGCCCAGCAGCCCGGTGCTCAGATCCCGAAGAAGAAGAACATCTACTCGCAGGCCGAGATCGACCAGCTCGCGGCGTACATCGCCTCGCTCGGTGCGGGTCCCTCGGTGCCGACGAAGAACCAGTACAGCCCTGAGGGTGCGGACATCGCCAAGGGCGGCGAGCTCTTCCGCACCAACTGCGCGCAGTGCCACAACTTCACCGGCAAGGGTGGTGCGCTCTCGGAGGGCAAGTACGCGCCGAGCCTGGAAGACGTCGACCCGAAGCACATCTACGAGGCCATGCAGACCGGCCCGCAGAACATGCCGTCCTTCCCCGACACGACGATGTCGGAGAAGAACAAGAAGGACATCATCGCGTACCTCCACGCGGTCAACGGAGACGACACCGAGAGCCCCGGCGGCCTTGACCTGGGCGGCCTCGGGCCGGTCAGTGAAGGTTTGTTCGGCTGGATCTTCGGACTCGGCGCGCTCATCGCCGTCGCCGTCTGGGTCGCCGCTCGGACCGCAAAGGCCAAGAAGTCATGAGTAGCCAAGACATTCCAGAGAACCTGCCTGCTGAGCGGGCCACCGACGAGCAGCGCGCTGCGGTCGGCATCGCGGACGAGCAGAACCCGTTCGCGAACCCGGGGCTGCCGCCCCACGAGCACCGCGTCCAGGACATCGACGAGCGGGCCGCCAAGCGCTCCGAGCGCGTGGTCGCCATGCTGTTCACGCTGTCGATGCTGGCCACGGTCGCCTTCATCGTCTCGTTCGTGACGATCCCGGCCGACAGGTCGGTCTTCATCTGGCCCCTCGGGCACATCAGCGGACTCAACTTCGCGCTGGGCACCACGCTCGGTGTCGCGCTCTTCGCCATCGGCGCGGGCGCGGTCCACTGGGCCCGCACGCTGATGTCCGACGAGGAGGTCGCCGACGACCGCCACCCGATCGAGGCGTCGCCGGAGGTCCGCGCCAAGGTGCTGGCCGACTTCCAGCAGGGCGCCAAGGAGTCCGCGCTCGGCCGTCGCAAGCTGATCCGGAACACGATGTTCGGGGCGCTGACCCTGGTGCCGCTGTCCGGCATCGTCCTGCTGCGGGACCTGGGCCCGCTGCCCGGGGACAAGCTGCGTCACACGATGTGGTCCAAGGGCAAGCTCCTCGTCAACATGAACACGAACGAGCCGCTGCGTCCCTCGGACGTCGTCGTCGGCTCGCTGACCTTCGTCAAGCCCGAGGGCCTGGAGGAGCACAGCGAGGAGTTCCAGACCGAGATCGCCAAGGCGGCCCTGATGATCGTCCGGCTCCAGCCGGACGACATCAAGGACAAGCGCGAGCTCGAGTGGTCGCACGAGGGCATCGTGGCGTACTCGAAGATCTGCACCCACGTGGGCTGCCCGATCTCCCTGTACGAGCAGCAGACGCACCACGTCCTGTGCCCGTGCCACCAGTCCACCTTCGACCTCTCCGACGGTGCCCGAGTGATCTTCGGCCCGGCCGGTCACCCGCTGCCGCAGCTGCGCATCGGTGTGAACGATGAGGGCTACCTTCAGGCGCTCGGCGACTTCGAAGAGCCCGTCGGTCCTGCTTTCTGGGAGCGCGGATGAGTACTTCAAAGAGCGAGCGTTCGCGCGGGAAGGCCCCCGCCGGTGAGCGGGTGGCGGACTGGGCGGACGGCAGGCTGGGGATCTACTCCCTCGCCAAGTCCAACATGCGCAAGATCTTCCCGGACCACTGGTCCTTCATGCTGGGTGAGATCTGCCTCTACAGCTTCATCATCATCATCCTCACGGGTGTGTACCTGACGCTGTTCTTCCACCCGTCGATGAACGAGGTGGAGTACCACGGCAGCTACGTCCCGCTGCAGGGACAGCTGATGTCCGAGGCGTTCAACTCGACCATGCACATCTCCTTCGACGTGCGCGGCGGTCTGCTCATCCGGCAGATCCACCACTGGTCGGCGCTGGTCTTCCTGGCCGGCATGTTCGTGCACATGATGCGCGTGTTCTTCACGGGTGCGTTCCGCAAGCCGCGTGAGGTCAACTGGCTGTTCGGCTTCCTGCTGTTCGTCCTCGGCATGTTCACCGGCTTCACCGGCTACTCGCTCCCGGACGACCTGCTCTCCGGCACCGGTGTCCGCTTCATGGAGGGCGCGATCCTGTCCGTGCCCATCGTCGGCACGTACCTCTCGTTCTTCCTCTTCGGCGGCGAGTTCCCGGGCGGCGACTTCGTCGCGCGGTTCTACTCGATCCACGTCCTGCTGCTGCCGGGCATCATGCTCGGCCTGCTGGTCGCCCACCTGATCCTGGTCTTCTACCACAAGCACACGCAGTGGGCGGGCCCGGGCAAGACCGAGAAGAACGTCGTAGGCATGCCGCTGCTGCCGGTGTACATGGCCAAGGCGGGCGGCTTCTTCTTCCTGGTCTTCGGCGTCATCGCGGTCATCGCGGCCATCGCCTCGATCAACCCGATCTGGTCCATGGGCCCCTACCGGCCGGACCAGGTGTCGACCGGCGCGCAGCCCGACTGGTACATGGGCTTCTCCGAGGGCCTGATCCGCACCATGCCGGGCTGGGAGATCAACCTGTGGGGCCACACCCTCGTCCTGGGTGTCTTCGTCCCGCTGATCATCTTCCCGCTGGTGCTGGTCGTCATCGCGGTCTACCCGTTCATCGAGTCCTGGGTCACCGGCGACAAGCGCGAGCACCACATCCTGGACCGCCCGCGCAACGTCCCGACCCGTACGGCCGTGGGTGTCGCCTGGATCACCTGGTACGTCGTCATGCTGATCGGCGGTGGCAACGACCTCTTCGCCACCCACTTCCACATGTCGATCAACGCGATCACCTGGTTCGTGCGCATCGCGTTCTTCGTGGCGCCGGTCGTCGCGTTCATCATCACCAAGCGGATCTGCCTCGGTCTCCAGCGCCGGGACCGGGACAAGGTGCTGCACGGCCGCGAGTCGGGCATCATCAAGCGCCTGCCGCACGGTGAGTTCGTCGAGGTGCACGAGCCGCTCAGCCAGGAGTCGCTGCACACGCTCACCGCGCACGAGCAGTACGAGCCGGCCGAGATCGGCCCCGCGGTCGACGAGAACGGTGTCGAGCGCAAGGTCTCGGGCACGCAGAAGCTGCGCGCGAAGCTCAGCAACGCGTACTACGGGGAAGAGAACCAGATCCCCAAGCCCACGGTCGAGGAGTACAAGGAGATCACGAGCGGCCACGGCCACCACTGATCCGCACCCCGGTCACACCCTGATCGCCACGGCTGGAGCCCCGTCCATTGCATGGACGGGGCTCTTTGCCGTCCCCGGGCCTGGATAGGGTGGACCCTGTCCGTCACACGTCGTGTACGTGTCTTCTCGTCCCTTTCCACGAACCCAGGAGCGGCATATGAGTGCTGTGACCCCCGCTGGAGGCGACATCGCGGCGGGCCGTTCCTGGCCCCAGGTGCTGAACGGCCTGCTCGACGGCCGTGACCAGAGCGCGGACGAGACGGCCTGGGCGATGGACCGCATCATGCGCGGCGAGGCGACGGACGCGCAGATCGCCGGGTTCGCGGTCGCGCTGCGCGCGAAGGGCGAGACGGTCCAGGAGATCTCCGGTCTCGTCCGCACGATGTACGAGCACGCCAACGTGATCGAGGTGCCCGGCGAGACCGTCGACATCGTCGGTACGGGCGGTGACGGCGCCAAGACGGTGAACATCTCCACGATGTCCGCGATCGTCGTGGCAGGCACGGGCGCCAAGGTGGTCAAGCACGGCAACCGGGCGGCGTCGAGCGCGTCCGGCGCCTCGGACGTCCTGGAGAAGCTCGGCGTCAATCTGGAGCTGACGCCGAAGCGGGTCGCCGAGGTGGCCGAGGAGGCCGGGATCACCTTCTGCTTCGCGGTGAAGTTCCATCCGGCGCTGCGTCATGTGGCCGCCGCGCGCGGGCAGTTGGGGATCCGGACCACCTTCAACTTCCTGGGCCCGCTGACCAACCCGGCCCGGGTGAAGGCCCAGGCGGTCGGTGTGGCCGACCTCAGGATGGCGCCCATCGTCGCCGGTGTCTTCGCGGAGCGCGGTCACTCCTCGCTGGTCTTCCGCGGCGACGACGGTCTCGACGAGCTGACCACCACGGCCACGTCGAGGGTGTGGATCGTCCGCGAGGGAAAGGTCCACGAGGAGAGCTTCGACCCGCGTGACGTCGGCCTCGAACTCGTCCCCGTGGAGGCTCTGCGGGGCGCCGACGCGTCGTACAACGCGGACGTCGCCCGGCGGCTGCTGAACGGCGAGACCGGGCCCGTACGGGACGCGGTGCTGCTGAACTCGGCGGCGGCCCTGGTCGCCCTGGAGCCGGAAGACGGACCGCTCGCGGAGCGGATCCGCGCGGGGATGGCGAAGGCGGCCGAGGCCATCGACTCCGGAGCCGCCAGGCGGACCCTCGGCCGGTGGGTCGCGGCCAGCCACGCCTGAACCGGACGCGAGACGCGCGGGCGCGGTCCGGATTCTGGACCGCGCCTTGCGCGTCGACGATCTTCTGGCAAGATGCTGTACCAGGTCATGAGCGACAGCCATCAGGCCCCGGCCGGCTGTCCGGCAACCCTCCGTCCGTGGCGGGGTGCCCCGGGTGAAGACCAGGCCGTAGGCAGCGAGGTCTGCGGCAAGCGCGGACCCCTCGCCTCACCAGGGGTCCTGGTCGTCGAGGGAGCCTTCTGTGAGCAAGCGAATGCGATAGGGCGCAGCGCCCCGCCTCCGCACACCCTTTTCACTTTTCCCTGTGCCGGAGCCGCCCCCTTCGCGGGCCGTCCGCACAGCGAATCCGCCTGCTTCTCACAGGAGTTCGCCATGTCTGTCCCCACCACGGCCGCCGACCGGTCCGTTTGTGCCCCGCTGCCCGTTCTGGGCCGGGATGTCACCGTCCCGCTGGTCACCGGCGGCGAGGTCACGTACGCCGCGCTGGACTACGCGGCCAGCGCTCCTGCCCTGCAGCGGGTGTGGGACGACGTCGCCGCGTACGCCCCGTACTACGGCAGCGTGCACCGGGGCGCCGGATACCTGTCGCAGCTGTCCACCGACCTCTTCGAGAACGCCCGCAGGACCGTCGCCGAGTTCCTCGACTGCCGCACCGGCGACCAGGTCGTCTTCACCCGCTCCACCACCGACTCGCTCAACCTGCTCGCCTCCGCCCTGCCCTCCGACTGCCAGGTCTTCGTCTTCGAGACCGAGCACCACGCCTCGCTGCTGCCCTGGCGGGACGCCCGCGTGACGTACCTGAACGCCCCGCGCACCCCGGGCGAGGCCGTCGCCACGCTGGAGCGGGCGCTGGCCGGCCGCGACCCGTACGGGCCGGCCCTGGTGTGCGTCACCGGTGCCTCGAACGTCACCGGCGAGCTGTGGCCGGTGCGTGAGCTCGCCGCAGCCGCCCACGCGCACGGCGCACGCATCGTCCTCGACGCGGCCCAGCTCGCCCCGCACCACCCGGTGTCCGTGCAGGACCTGGACGTCGACTGGGTCGCCTTCTCGGGGCACAAGCTCTACGCGCCCTTCGGCTCCGGCGTCCTCGCCGGCCGTGCCGACTGGCTGACCGAGGCCGAGCCGTACCTCGCGGGCGGCGGCGCCAGCCGCAAGGTGTCACGCCGCACGGACGGCGGGGTCGACGTGGAGTGGCACGAGAGCGCGGCCCGGCACGAGGCCGGCTCGCCGAACGTGATCGGTGTCCACTCCATCGCGTCGGCCTGCAAGGCGCTGACCGAGGCCGGGTTCGACACCCTGGTGGCCCGCGAGCAGCACCTCATCGACACGGTCCGCGCGGGCCTCGCCGAGGTGTCCGAGGTGCGGGTGCTGTCGCTCTTCGGCGACGACGCCCCGCGTGTCGGCGTCATCTCGTTCGTCGTCGACGGCTGGAACAGTTCGCACTTCGCGGCCGCGCTGTCCGCCGAGTACGGCATCGGGGTGCGCGACGGACTCTTCTGCGCCCACCCCCTGGTGCGCACCCTGCTGGGCACCGACCCGCAGAGCCAGGGGGAGTGCGGGGCCCCGGAGGCCGCGCCCGGCGAGAAGTCGCTGAACGCCATCCGCGTCAGCTTCGGCGCGGGCACCCCGGACGAGCACGTCGAGCGCTTCGTCCGCGCCGTGCGGGAACTCGTGCGGGACGGCGCCCGGTGGCAGTACCGGACCGAGGACGGGCGTTGCGTCCCGGCGGTCTGAGGCCGTAGGAAAGGCTCGGCGCCCGGAGGCGGTGGGAGCGGTGCGGTGCCGGCGGATCAGGAGTCGAGGCCGATCGCGAACGCCGCCTCCAGGTCGTGCTGGGAGTACGTGCGGAACGCGACGTGGGTGTCGGTGCCCTCGACGCCCGGGATCTTGCTGATCCGGCCGGGGATGACGTCGGCCAGGTCGTCGTGCGCCTGGACGCGGACCATGGCGATCAGGTCGTACGTGCCGGTGACGGAGAAGACCTCGCTGACGCTGTCGAGGGCCGCGATCGACTCCGCGATCTCGGGGATCCGGTCCACGCTGGTCTTGATGAGCACGATCGCGGTGATCACGGCTGGTTCTCTCCCTCGGGGGCCGTCACTGGGGTTTTCACTCTAGTCCCACGGCCGAAGCGCACCCAGGCGTGGAGGAACCCGGCGAAGAAGCCCAGCAGGTGGGCCAGGTAGGCGACTCCGGGCCCCTGGTCGTCGCGACCCGCCGCCAGCCACTGCAGGACCGCCCAGAAGGGCAGCACCACCCAGGCCGGGAAGCGCAGCGGGAGGAAGAACAGGAAAGGGAGGAGACTGGTCACCCGGGCGCCGGGGAACAGGTACAGGAACGCGCCGAGGACCGCGGAGACCGCCCCCGAGGCGCCGACGAGGGACTGCGTGGACTCGGCGTTGGCGATCGCGTACCCGAGCAGGGCCAGATATCCGCAGCCCAGATAGAAGAGGGCGAACTCGACATGGCCCATGCGCTCCTCCGCCATCACCCCGAAGACGCAGAAGAAGAGCATGTTCCCCAGCAGATGGAGCCAGCTGCCGTGGATGAACAGGGCCGTCGCGGGGGTGAGCCAGGCCCGTGGTACTCCGTCGAGAAGCTCGGCCGGCACCACGCCCCAGCGGTGGAAGTAGGCCTGCTGGGCGGCGAGCAGCTCGTCCCCGGTGCCGTAGGCGGGGTTGAGTCCCGCCGCGGGGCCGATGACGAAGATCAGGCAGCAGAGGCCGATCAGTCCGTACGTCACCGGCGCCGACCGCCCCCGGCTCGTCCGGCCGACCGCCGCACTCCACTTTCCGGTCATGCGGCAAAGCATGACGTAACAGGACCGGACCGCCCGGACCGCCTCGCCGCGTGGACGCCCGAGCGTCGGAGTCCCGCCAGGCCGTAGGGTACGAGCCACACGCACCAGGAAAGCTGGCGCATCACGGACACTAGAGGGAAGGCGAAACAGCCACGATGACGGTTCCCCTGCCGACCGCCGAGACCCGATGGCGCTGCATGCTCTGCGGCAACCTCACGCGTTTCGACGTGACCCGCTCCTCGAAGGTCGTCGAGTATGTGCACCTCGACCTGGCCGGTGAGCCGAAGGTCGAGGAGCGGGAGGTGGTCAATGAGACCATCGACTCGGTGCGGTGCCGCTGGTGCAACGCGGTGGACCAGGTGGAACTCGTGGACAGGCCGGGCGCCGGCTCCTGACGATGGGGGTCCCCCCGCTCGAGCGAAGCCGAGAGCGGGGGAGGGCCCCGCGAGAAATTGGGGTGTGACGGATGGTGGAGACCACGGGCGGGGAGCCGGACGACGGCACCGCCGAGGTGCTCGACCGTCCGCTGCCCGACGGCGTGCGCCGCCGGGTCGTGCAGATCGTGTCCGACGGCTTCGGCGGGCTGACCATGACCGAACTGCCCGCGCAGCTGCGGCAGTATGCGCGGTTCGCCCCGAACCGGCGGGCCAAGTTCGCGGGCAACGCCATGGCCGCGGCGCTGGAGACGGACCCGCTGTTCAGACAGCGCATCGCCGAGAAGCTGAGAGAGGCCCAGCCGGAACTGACCGGCGCCCTCGACGCGGGCTCACCGCCCCCGGCCGCGGACCCGCTGGACGTGGGGGCCGCGGCCTACGTGTTGCGCCCCACGGGCTGGGTGAAGCTGGTGACCGCCGCGGGCGAGGAGGCCCAGCGGGCGGACGCCGAGCGCGCCGACGAGGAGAACCGGGCCGAGCTGGAGCGGCTGCGCGGGGAGCTGGCGGCGGCCCGCGGCCAGACCAGGGCCGAGACCGAGCGGCTGCGTACGGAGCTGGAGGCGGCGAGGAAGGAAGCCGAATCGCTGCACCGCAAGCTGCGCAGCGCCCTCAGTGACATCAAGCGCGGTGAGGCGGCCCTGCGCAAGGTCCAGAGCGAGACGGAGACCGCGCGCGCCGAGGCGCAGGCTCAGGTGTCGGCCGCTGAGAGCGAGAACCGGCGGCTCAAGGCGCGGCTCGGGGAGGCCGAGGCGGCCCTGGAGGCCACCCGCAGGGCGGCGCGCGAGGGCCGCAGCGTGGAGGACATGCGGGTGCGGCTGCTGCTCGACACGGTGCTGGACGCCGCTCAGGGGCTGCGGCGCGAGCTCGCCCTGCCGCCGGTGTCCCAGCGGCCCGCCGAGACCGTCGACGCCGTCGAGCCGGGGCGGATGACGCCGAAGGACATCGCCGCCCGCGCGCTGTCCGAGAACGACCCGGCGATCCTCGACCAGTTGCTCGCGCTGCCGCAGGCGCATCTGGTCGTCGACGGCTACAACGTCACCAAGACCGGCTATCCGCAGATGCCGCTGGAGAAGCAGCGGCTGCGGCTGCTCGGGCAGCTCTCGCAGCTCGCCGCGCAGACCGGCGCCGAGGTGACCTGTGTCTTCGACGGCGCCGAGCTGGCCGCGCCCGTGCTGCTCGCGCCGCCCCGCGGGGTGCGGGTGCTGTTCTCCAAGGCCGGTGTCACCGCCGACGAACTGATCCGCCAGCTGGTGCGCGCGGAGCCGGTGGGGCGGCCGGTCATCGTCGTGTCGACCGACCGCGAGGTGGCCGACGGGATCGCCAGGGCCGGCGCCCGGCCGGTGGCGTCCGTCGTACTCCTCAAGCGTTTCTCGCGCGGCTGAAGCGGAGTCAAATGCACCGCTTTCCGGGGCCGAGTCCGCGGTGGCGTCTTTCCGTGCTTACCGGATCATAGGCAACGTACGCACCATGCGTAACGTCTGGGCCGGATGCCCGAATTGGCGAAACCTTCACGCAACGTAGCGTCAAACGCGCATGACTGCACGTGAGTTGTCGGTAACGAATGCACTCGGTGACCGAGATTTTTCTTGTGAGGATTTGAACTGATCACAAGAAGGTCACTAGGGTCAGCCTCGAACCTCCGCTCGGGTGATCACTCATTGGGAGTGACGGTGGAGGGACACCGCCCGTCGGCGCATCGGCAGGCGGCTGGAGGAAGAAGGAGCTCGCCTTCGTGGCGTCCCACCGTCGACCCAAGCAGCCGAGCCGCACTCGCGTGACCGTGCTCACCACCGCTGCTGCCGCCGCAGTTGCCCTCAGCTCGCAGGCCGCGAACGCCGCGCCGAGCGAGAAGCCGAGCAAGGACGAGGTCAAGTCCAAGGTCGACAAGCTCTACGAAGACGCCGAGAAGGCCACCGAGAAGTACAACGGGGCCAAGGAGAAGCAGGACAAGCTCGAGAAGCAGATCGGCACCCTGCAGGACAACGTCGCCCGCGGCCAGGAAGAGCTCAACGACCTGCGCGACGGCCTCGGTTCGCTGGCCACCGCCCAGTACCGCTCCGGCGGCATCGACCCCTCCCTCCAGCTCTTCCTCTCCTCGGACCCGGACGACTACCTCGACAAGGCGTCCACGCTCGACCAGTTGAGCGGCCAGCAGGTCGAGTCGCTGAAGAAGATCCAGGAGAAGCAGCGCTCGCTCGCCCAGCAGCGCCAGGAAGCCTCCACCAAGCTCAAGGACCTCGCCGAGACCCGCACCGAACTCGGCAAGAAGAAGAAGGAAGTCCAGGGCAAGCTCGCCGAGGCGCAGAAGCTCCTCAACACCCTGACGGCCAAGGAGAAGGCCGCCCTCGACGCGCAGGAGACGCGCGCCACCCGCACCAGCGAGCGCAGCGCCCTCGACGCCGGCACCGACTCCGCCGCCAAGCCCGCCTCCGGCCGGGCCGGCGCCGCGTACGCCGCCGCGCAGACGAAGATCGGCTCGCCGTACGTCTACGGCGCCACCGGCCCCAGCTCCTTCGACTGCTCGGGGCTCACCTCGTGGGCCTACGCCCAGGCCGGCGTCTCCATACCGCGCACCTCGCAGGCCCAGGCCAACGCCGGTACGCGCATCTACTCGCAGAGCGACCTCCAGATCGGCGACCTGGTCATCTTCTACGGCGACCAGCACCACGTGGGTCTCTACGCCGGCAACGGCCAGGTGCTCCACGCCCCGCGCACCGGTACGGTCGTGCGCTACGAGTCGATCGGCAACATGCCCTTCCAGTTCGGCGTCCGCATCTGACGCGTTCAGTCCGGTCCGGCCCCGTCGGCCGTCCCGGAAAGCCCTCACCACACCGCCCAAACGGGCGAATCGGTGTTGCTCCCGCCGGCCCCGCGCCCCGCTGATGACCTGCGTCTGAGGCGGGGCGTCACGGTGTGTGCCCGTTGCGGTCGTTGGCCGGTGCGTAGTCGCACGGCTACTGTCTGGCGCGTTTCCCCCATTCCGGGGGTCCGTCAGCGGAGGGAGAGCGGCTACCCGTGGGGTCCCATCGTCGCCTTGCACCATCCGGGTTCGACCGGGGCGCGACCAGCGCCGCCGTCTGTGTGCTGTCCGCCGCGGCCGCGGCCCTGGGCGCCGTGCCGGCACTCGCCGAGCCCGAGGACGACACCCGGTCCGCCGTGGACCGCCTGTACGAGCAGGCCGAGCAGGCCACCGAGGCGTACAACAAGGCCGACGAGCGTGCCGACACCCTGCGCGAGCAGGTGTCCACGGTCCAGGACGAGATCGCCCGCCAGCAGGAGCGCGTCAACACCATGCGGGACGGGCTCGGTTCGCTGGCCGGAGCCCAGTACCGCTCCGGCGGCATGGACCCCTCGCTCGCCCTGCTGTTCTCCGACGACCCGGACGACTACCTCGACAAGGCCGCCGTGCTCGACCGCATCGGCGCGCGTCAGGCGGGCGAACTCAGGAGGCTGCGGACGGCCGTGCGCGACCTCGCCCAGCGGCGTGACGAGGCGAGCGGCAAGCTCGCCGAGCTGGACAGGAGCAGCAAGGCCGTCGCCCGGCACAAGAGGACCGTCGAGCGGAAGCTGAACCAGGCACGCCGGCTGCTCGACTCGCTGCCGTCCGCACAGCGCGCGGCCTACGACCGGGCCTCCCGCTCCGGACGCCCCGGCATGCCCGGCTTCGAGGGGGCGGTGCCGTCCTCGGGCCGCGCGGCCGCCGCCGTCGCCGCGGCGCGCTCCGCGCTCGGGCGCCCCTACGTGTGGGGCGCCAACGGGCCCGGCGGCTTCGACTGTTCGGGCCTGATGCAGTGGTCGTACGCGCAGGCGGGTGTCGGTCTGCCGCGCACCTCGCAGGCGCAGCGGTACGCCGGCCGGCAGGTGCCGCTCTCCCAGGCGCAGCCCGGCGACCTGGTGACCTACCGTTCCGACGCGAGCCACATCGCGATGTACATGGGCAACGGCCAGGTGATCCACGCCCCTTACCCGGGCGCGCCGGTGCGCTACGACCCGGTGGGCATGATGCCGGTCTCCTCGGTGACGCGGGTCTGACCGCCACGCGGCCCGGCCCGATGCCGCGGGCCCGGTCCGAAGGTCCGGTTCCGGCCGGGTCCCGGACAGCCGGCCCACGGCCAGGACCGGCCGCCGTACGATCGGGAACGTGGCTGGTCGTGGGCGCGTGCCGGGGGTCGTGGCGAGCTGTGTGCTGCTGCTCGTGGCCCTGGTGGGCTGCTCGGGCCGGCCGGCGCACGACACCGCCGCCGACACGGTCCAGGGTGTCCTCGACCGGCGGGCGGCCGCGGTCCTGCACCGGGACGCCGCCGCCTACCGCGCGACCGGGGCCGCCCCGGAACTGGCGAACCTGCGCGACGTCCCGCTGGCCGCCTGGTCCTACCGGCTGACCGGCTTCCACCGCACCGGCGACCGCGCCACCGCCGACGTGGACCTGAGCTACCGCGTCGAGGGCTACGACCGGGCTCCCGTCACCACCGGCCGCACCCTGCGCCTGGCCCGCGGCGAGGGGCGCTGGCGCGTCACCTCCGACAGGCCCGCGAAGAAGGCGGCCGAGCAGTTGTGGGAGCAGGGGGCCGTCAGCGTCGTACGCGGCGAGCACAGCCTCGTCCTCGGCGCGGGGCAGTCGCGGGAGACGCTGCGCCGGTTCGCGGGCCTCGCGGACCGCGCGGTGCCCGCGGTGTCGCGGACGTGGGGCACGGACTGGCCGGGGCACGTCGTCGTGCTCGTACCGAAGTCGCTTGAGGGGATGGCGGGGCTGCTCGGCGCGGCGGCGTCCGGGTACCGGGGGATCGCGGCCGTCACCACGGGCGAGGCGGGCGGACCGGCGAGGGCGCCCGCGGACCGGATCATCATCAACCCGGAGGCGTACGGCGTCCTGGGCGGCCTCGGCAGACAGGTCGTGCTCACCCACGAGACCACCCACGTCGCCAGCCGCGCCCACACCACGGCGGCCACGCCCCTGTGGCTGTCGGAGGGGTACGCCGACTGGGCCGGTTACCTCGGCAGCGGGCGGCCCGCCGCCAAGGTCGCACCGGAGCTTCAGCGCGCGGTGGCCGACGGGCGGTTGCCCGCCGCGCTGCCCGAGGACGCGGACTTCGGCTTCACCGGGGACGCGGCCAGTCTCGTGCGGGCGTACGAGGGCGGCTGGATGGCCTGCCGGCTGATCGCCGACCGCTGGGGCGAGGTCCGGCTGAACGACTTCTACCGTGCCGTCGGCGCCCACCCGCAGCGCGCCGGGGCCGTCGAGGGCGCCCTGCGGGACGTCCTGCACACGACACCCGAGGCGTTCACGGGGCGGTGGCGGGAGTACCTGCGGTCGCAGCTCGGCTGACCGGGGCGCGGCCCCCGTGTCCTGAGGTGCCCTCAGGACGAGCTCAGCGTCTCCCTGGTGCGGGTCGCCTGGCCGGGGACGGTGGGGGCCGGCTGGGAGACCGTGCCGCGCCACAGTTCCAGGGCCCCGGTGAGGGTGGCGGCCACCAGCAGGCCGTTGCGCGCGAGCAGCAGCGCGATCCCGAGGGCGTCGCTCGCGACCACGTGCGAGAACCACAGCGGGAACTCCAGGACGGTCGCCAGGGCCGCCGCCAGGACCAGCGCGGCCGGCCGGGTCATCCGGGTGCCGCGGAAGCACAGGCAGACCGCCGCGAGCCCCACCAGCCACACCATGTACTGCGGGCTGATCACCCGGCTCGTGGTGGTGAACATGAGCCCCGCCACGAAAGCGGCCTCGGCGAGGGTGTGCGCGAGGAACCGCCGGGCGCACAGCCGCCACAGCAGCATCCAGCCGAACGCGACCGCCGTGAGGAGCAGCGCCGCCCCGCTCACCAGGCCGACGTGCGCGCCGACGAACTCCACCGAGCCGTAGTTGAGCAGCACCTCGCCGTCCCAGCCGAAGTGCCGGGCGACATGGAAGACGAGGGCGCCGAGCGACTCCACCTCCGTGCCGCGGCCGCGCTGGAAGGCGAGGAAGGAGAACGCCCCGGGCATCGACACCGCGCACAGCAGGGCGAGGCCCCCGACGGTCACCGCGGCCGAGGCCCAGGCCCGCTTCGCGCTCCCCCCGGCGGCGCCCACCAGCACCAGCACCGGCCACACCTTCAGCAGCGCGCCGAGACCCGCGAGCACCCCCATCGTGCGGGGGTGGCGCACCCCGGCCAGCAGCGCGGCGACGGCCACCGCCGTCACCATCACGTCGTAGCGGGCGTACACCGTGGGGCCGAGCAGTGCGACGCCCGCCACCCACATCCAGGCCCCGCGCGGCGACTTGCCGGGACGCAGCCCCGCGTAGCGGAGCAGCGCGAACACCAGCAGATCGGCGAGGAGGGCCAGCACGAAGAAGGCCGGGGTGTAGTCGAGGAAGGGCAGCAGGGCGGGGGAGAGGACCGCGAGCGCGGCGGCGGGCGGGTACTGCCAGGTGACGTCGTCCAGCGGGAACGTCCCCGTGCGCAGCACCTCGTACCAGCCCTGGTAGATCACGGAGACGTCGCTCGTCACGTCGGGGCCGGGGAAGGTGAACACCTTGAAGACGAAGAGGAGCAGCACCAGTCTGGTCAGGCCCCAGGTCGCCGCAAGCGCGTACGGAAACCTTTCCCCCCTTGTGCCGGTCATGCCCACCTGGCCCTTGTTCGTCCGGATCGCGCGGTTTCGCGGAGTCATGATGGCCCGCGGGGCTGTGCGACGGCCATGAAGCGCGGCCGTACGGAGCTGGGAGTACGGCCGGGAGGGCGGTTGGATAGGGTCGGGCGCGATGGACAAGACCCTGATCGTGACCAACGACTTCCCGCCCCGTCCCGGCGGCATCCAGGCGTTCCTGCACAACATGGCGCTGCGGCTGGATCCCGGGCAGCTCGTGGTCTACGCGTCGACGTGGAAGCGCGGCCGCGAGGGCGCCGAGGCGACGGCCGCCTTCGACGCGGAGCAGCCCTTCACCGTCGTACGGGACCGGACGACGATGCTGCTGCCGACGCCCGCGGCAACCCGGCGGGCGGCCGGCCTGCTGCGCGAACACGGCTGTACGTCGGTGTGGTTCGGGGCGGCGGCACCGCTCGGCCTGATGGCGCCGGCGCTGCGGAAGGCGGGCGCCCGGCGGCTCGTGGCCACCACGCACGGCCACGAGGCGGGCTGGGCGCAGCTGCCCGCCGCGCGCCGGCTCCTGCGCCGGATCGGCGAGTCCACGGACACGATCACCTATCTCGGTGAGTACACGCGCTCCCGGATCGCCTCGGCGCTCACGGCCGAGGCCGCCTCACGCATGGTCCAACTGCCGCCCGGCGTCGACGAGAAGACGTTCCATCCCGGCTCGGGCGGCGACGAGGTCCGTGCCCGGCTCGGCCTCACCGACCGGCCGGTCGTCGTCTGCGTCTCCCGGCTCGTCCCGCGCAAGGGCCAGGACACGCTGATCCGCGCCCTGCCGCGCATCCTCGCCCGGGAGCCCGAGGCGGTGCTGCTCGTCGTCGGCGGCGGCCCGTACGAGAAGGAGCTGCGCCGGCTCGCGCACGACACCGGGGTGGCCGGCTCGGTCCGCTTCACCGGCGCGGTGCCCTGGTCGCAGCTGCCGGCGCACTACGGCGCCGGGGACGTCTTCGCCATGCCCTGTCGTACGCGCCGGGGCGGGCTCGACGTCGAGGGGCTCGGGATCGTGTACCTGGAGGCGTCGGCGACCGGACTGCCCGTGGTCGCCGGGGACTCGGGCGGCGCGCCCGACGCCGTGCTCGACGGGGAGACCGGCTGGGTCGTCCACGGAGACGCACCCGAGGAGGCCGCCGACCGGATCGTCGCCCTGCTGGGCGACGCGGAGCTGCGCCACCGGATGGGTGAGCGGGGCCGCGCATGGGTCGAGGAGAAGTGGCGCTGGGACCTCCTGGCGGAACACCTGAAGGAGCTCCTGTAGCCCCCGCCAGAGACGCGGCCAACGACGCGAGCGCCACGGCGTGGGGGCGCCCCGTCAGGGGCGCGGGGAACGGCGCGAGCAGCCACGACGGCGGGCCACGCGCCGGCGAGGCCTTGCCCCGACGGCGTGGGGGCGCCCGGTCAGGGGCGCGGGGAACGGCGCGAGCGGCCACGACGGCGAAGACGCGCCGACGGCGTGGGGGCGCTCCGTCAGGGGCGCGGGGAACGGCGCGAGCGGCCACGACGGCGGGTCACCCGCAGGCGAGTCCCCGCCCCCACGGCGAAGAGGCGCCCGCACGGCGTGGGTGCGCCCGGTCAGGGGCGCGGGGAACGGCGCGAGCGGCTACGACGGCGGGTCACCCGCAGGCGGGGCCTCGCCGCCACGGCGTGGGGGCGCCCGGTCAGGGGCGCGGGGAACGGCGCGAGCGGCCACGACGGCGGGCCACCCGCAGGCGAGTCCCCGCCCCCACGGCGAAGAGGCGCCCGCACGGCGAAGAGGCGCCCGCACGGCGAAGAGGCGCCCGCACGGCGAAGAGGCGCCCCCCGCCGCCCAGGGCAACGCCCCGCCGCGGACAGCGCCCCGTCACCGGGGACGTACCCCGGGCGTCAGCCCCGATAGATCGCCTCGATCTCGTCGGCGTAGTCCTTCGCCACCACGTTCCGCTTGAGCTTCAGCGACGGCGTCAGATGCCCCGACTCCTCGGTGAACTGGTACGGCAGCAGCCGGAACTTGCGCACCGACTCCGCCTTGGACACCGCCGCGTTGCCGTCGTCCACGGCGGCCTGGATCGCGCTCAGCAGATCCGGGTCCTCCCGCAGCGACACCGCCGTGGACCCCGCCGGCTTGCCGTGCTCCTGCGCCCAGCGGCCCAGGAACTCCTCGTCGACGGTGACCAGCGCGCCCACGAAGGGACGCCCGTCGCCGACCACCATGCACTCCGCGACCAGCGCGTGCGCCCGGATGCGGTCCTCGATCACGGCCGGGGCGACGTTCTTGCCGCCCGCCGTGACGATGATCTCCTTCTTGCGGCCGGTGATGCGCAGGTAGCCGTCCTCGTCGAGGGTGCCGATGTCACCGGTGTGGAACCAGCCGTCCGCCAGCGCCTCGGCGGTCGCGCCCTCGTTGTTCCAGTACTCCTTGAACAGGTGATCGCCGTGCAGCAGCACCTCACCGTCGTCCGCGATGCGCACCACGGAACCGGGCAGCGGCTGGCCGACCGTGCCGATCTTCGTGCGGTCCCACGGGTTGAACGCGGTCGCGGCACAGGACTCGGTGAGGCCGTAGCCCTCCAGGACCGTGAAGCCGATGCCGCGGAAGAAGTGGCCGAGGCGCTCGCCGAGCGGGGCGCCGCCGGAGATGGCGTACTCGCCGCGTCCGCCGAGCACCGCGCGCAGCTTGCTGTAGACGAGCTTGTCGAACGTCCGGTACTTGATCTTCAGACCGAGGGACGGGCCGGAGGGCGTGTCCAGCGCGCGGCTGTACGCGATCGCCGTGTCCGCCGCCTTGTCGAAGATTCTGCCCTTGCCGTCCGCCTGGGCCTTGGCGCGTGCCGAGTTGTACACCTTCTCGAAGACGCGCGGCACACCGAGGATCAGCGTCGGCCGGAAGGAGGCCAGCTCCTCGGTGAGGTTCTTGATGTCCGGGACGCAGCCGAGCTTGATCGGCGCCATCATCGGCGCCACCTGCACCAGGCGCCCGAAGACGTGCGCCAGCGGCAGGAAGAGCAGGACCGAGCACTCGCCCGTGCGGAACAGCGGACGCAGCCGCTCCACGATGTTGCCGCACTCCGCGAAGAAGCTGCGGTGGGTGAGGACACAGCCCTTGGGGCGCCCGGTCGTGCCGCTCGTGTAGACGATGGTCGCCGGGTCGTCCGCCTTGGCGGCCGAGCTGCGCTCCTCGACGGTCTCGTCGGAGACGTCCTTGCCCGCGCGTTCCAGTTCCTCGACGCCGCCGGCCTCGATCTGCCACACGTGCCGGAGGGCGGGCAGCCCGTCGCGCACCGACTCGACGGAGGCCGCGTGCGTGTCCAGCTCGACGATGCAGGCGGTCGCGCCCGAGTCGCCCAGGATCCACTGCACCTGCTCCGCCGAGCTGGTCTCGTACACCGGCACGGTGACCGCGCCCGCGCTCCAGATGGCGAAGTCGAGCAGCGTCCACTCGTAACGGGTGCGGGACATCAGTCCGACCCGGTCGCCGGGCTGCACGCCCGACGCGATCAGGCCCTTGGCCGCGGCCCGTACCTCGGCGAGGAAGGTGGTGGCGGTCACGTCCGTCCACGTCCCGCCCACCTTGCGGGCGACGACGGCGACATCGGGATGCTGCGCGGCGTTTCTGCGGACGATGTCGGTCAGATTGCCGTCCGCAGGGACCTCGTACAAAGCCGGAAGGCTGAACTCGCGCAAGACTGCTGCTCCTCATAGGGCGCCGGCGCCACGACTCTGTGTGATGCGACGGTGCGTCCAAGGCTCGGGCAGGTGCTCGTGGACGTCATGGTTGAAATCCTGAGCACGACTGGACGGCCCGGACGTTACCCGCCGGTATGGCCTCTCCGACAGGGGGTCCTGGTGAGATGTTCTATGCGTCACACGTGTTGGCATTCCTTGGCGCACAGTAGTCCAAGCCCTCCGGGACCAGCCAGTAACCGCAGGTCCGACCGCCTCTGTTCACGTTTGCCGCACACCCCTACGCTTGATCGTCATGGCACCCACACGAGGCGGTAACCGAAGGACGCGCGTCCATGTCGTCAGCGACGTGCATGGCAACGCGCGCGACCTGGCGAGGGCCAAAGAGGGCGCCGACGCCCTGATCTGCCTCGGTGACCTGGTGCTCTTCCTGGACTATGCCGACCACTCGCGCGGCATCTTCCCCGACCTGTTCGGCGCCGAGAACGCGGACCGCATCGTCGAGCTGCGCACCGCCCGCCGCTTCGAGGAGGCCCGGGAGTTCGGGGCCCGGCTGTGGGGCGGGATCGGCGCGGACCGGGGCGCCGCCATCGAGAAGGCGGTACGCAAGCAGTACGCCGAACTGTTCGCCGCGTTTCCGACGCCGACCTACGCCACCTACGGCAATGTCGACATGCCGGCGTTGTGGCCGGAATACGCCGGACCCGGTACGACCGTGCTCGACGGCGGGCGGGCGGAGATCGGCGGCTGGGTCTTCGGGTTCGTCGGCGGCGGCCTCAGAACCCCCATGCGCACGCCGTACGAGATCAGCGACGAGGAGTACGCGGCGAAGATCGAGGCGGTCGGTGAGGTCGACGTGCTGTGCACGCACATCCCCCCGGAGGTGCCGGAGCTGGTGTACGACACGGTGGCGCGCCGTTTCGAGCGCGGCAGCCGCGCCCTGCTGGACGCGATCCGCCGCACCCGCCCGCGCTACTCGCTCTTCGGCCACGTCCACCAGCCGCTGGTCCGCCGGATGCGCATCGGGGCGACCGAGTGCGTGAACGTCGGGCACTTCGCGGGGTCGGGCCGGCCCTGGGCGCTGGAGTGGTGAAGGGCGGCGGGCGGCCGGACGCGGTGACGGTGGGCCGGTCCGCGCGCGGTAGCCTTCACGCTGCACACACGTGCGCAGCACCCTTCCTCACCGGACCGCATCTGGAGGAGCCACCGCGATGGCGGAACACACCAGCTCGAGCATCACGATCGAGGCGGCACCGGCCGACGTCATGGCGGTGATCGCGGACTTCGCCCGCTATCCCGACTGGACCGGTGAGGTGAAGGAGGCGGAGGTGCTCGCCACGGACGCGCGGGGCCGCGCCGAGCAGGTGCGTCTGGTCATGGACGCGGGTGCCATCAAGGACGACCAGACGCTCGGGTACACCTGGACCGGCGACCACGAGGTCTCCTGGACCCTGGTCAAGTCCCAGATGCTGCGCTCGCTGGACGGCACGTACCTCCTGAAGCCGGCCGGCGCCGGTGCCACCGAGGTCACCTACCGGCTGACGGTCGACGTCAAGATCCCCATGCTCGGCATGATCAAGCGCAAGGCCGAGAAGGTCATCATCGACCGCGCGCTGGCGGGCCTGAAGAAGCGAGTGGAGTCCGGCGACAAGTAACTAGGGGGCACCTGGAGTCCGGTCCCCCCTGGACCCCGGCCGGAGTGATCAGCCCGTCCGGTCACCCCTGGACCCCGGCCGGAGTTATCCAGCCACCCATCCGGTCACTTCTGGACCCCGGCCGAAGTGATCAGCTCGCCCGGTCACCTCTGGACCCCGGCCGAAGTGATCAGCCCGTCCGGTCCCTCTGAACCCCGGCCGAAGTGATCAGCCCGTCCGGCGTTTGAGGACGAGCCCTTCGGGCGACCGACGCCCACCGGACCGAGGCCGACTCGCAAACAACCGCCAGGCAGGCAAGCCCGCCCGGTCACCCCCGGCCCCGCAGGCAAGCCCGCCCGGACGCCCCGGCCCCGCCGGGCTGAACGCGGCCCCGCCGGCAAGAACCGCCCAGGTGAGCCCGCCCCCCGGCCGGCAAGGCCCAGGTACCGTTCACCCCCATGCGCACCATCCTGATCACCGGCCAGGGCGGCACCGGCCGCACCACCGTCGCCGCGGCCACCGCGCTGAAGGCCGCCCGCGAGGGCACCCGCACCCTCGTCCTGAGCGCCGACCGCACCGACACCCTCGGCGCCGTCCTCGGCGTCCGCACCGGCGCGGAGCCCGTCGAGGCCGCACCCAACCTGGCCGCCTGGCGCCCCGACGCGGCGCAACGCTTCCGCGACGACCTCACCGCCTTCCAGGAGCGCGCCACCAGCGCCCTCGACCTCCTCGGCGCCACCCGCCTGGACGCCGAGGAAGTCACCCCGCTGCCGGGCGCCGAGGAACTCGCCCTGCTCCGCGCCCTGCGCGACGCGGCGACCTCGGGACCGTACGACCTGCTGGTGGTGGACCTCCCGCCGGTCCCGCAGGCGCTCGCCCTCCTCTCCCTCCCCGAGGAGCTGCGCCGCTATCTGCGCCGGCTGCTCCCCGCGGAACGCCAGGCGGCCCGCGCCCTGCGCCCCCTGCTCGGCCGGCTGGCCGGCGTTCCGATGCCCGCGGAGTGGCTGTACGAGACGGCCGCCCGCTGGGACGTCGAGCTGGCCACCGCGGAGGCGGTCGTCGGGGACCCCGCCACGACCGTACGGCTGGTCGCCGAACCCGGTCCGGCCGGTGCCGACGCCGTACGCGCCGCCGCCACCGCCCTCGCCCTGCGGGGCATGCGCGTCGACTCCCTGGTCGCCAACCGGGTCCTGCCCGGCGCCCCGAAGGACCCGTGGGCGGCCGCGCTCGCCGCCCAGCAGTCCAAGGCGCTGGACGAGTGGCGGGGCACGTACGCCCTCCACGAGCTCCCGCACCTCGGCCGCGACCCCCGCGGCGGCGACGACCTCACCGCGCTCGCCGTCCCCGGTGCGGGTGAATCCGGGCAGCCGGTCGAGTGGCCCGTCACCGACCACCTCACCGACGACGGGGTGCTCGTCTGGCACATCCCGCTCCCCGGCGCGATACGCGAGGAACTCGACCTGGTCCGCCGCGGCGACGAACTCGTCGTCTCCGCCGGGCAGTTCCGCAGGATCGTCCCGCTGCCGTCCGTCCTGCGCCGCTGCACGGTGGCCGGCGCGGCCCTGCGCGAGGGCGAGCTGCGCGTCCGTTTCACCCCCGATCCCGGGCTGTGGCCGCAGGGCAGGTGACCGGATCGCGGGCGCCGCCGGGACACCGGGCCGCGGACACGTGAACCGCATACCCCCGTTCGGGTAACGTCGGAGGGACGAACCGTAGTCAGGAGTCCGCCATGAGCGAAGAGCGCCCCACGTCCGACGCCGCTCAGCAGGGGGCCGACGAGGTGCGAGCCGCCGACGCCGACGCCTGGGCGAAGGCGTGCGCCGAGGACCTCGCGGCGGAGAAGGCCCGCCGCCGGTCCGGGCAGGGCACACCGCCCGGCTCCGCCGCCGAGGAACTGCGCAAACTCGTCGACGCCGTCGCCGACAAGCTGTCCGGCCTCCAGTCGCCCCTGTTCGGCACCGTCGCCTCGGGCACGGCCCAGCAGCTGGTCAGCCAGGTCGTGCAGCAGGCCAAGGCGGCGGTGGAACCGGTCATCGAGCGCAACCCGGACGTCTTCGACCATCTGGCCGCCGCCGGCTCCGAGCTGCTCGCCGCCTACCGCTCGGCAGTCGAGACACAGGAGAGCCGCTGGACCGCACGGGGCACGGACCCCCGCGAGGAGGGCCCCGGTCCCGGGGAACACATCGACCTGGACTGAGCCCCCCTCGGGTACGGTTGCCCGTAGCGGGGCTCGACCGAAACTGAGGGATTCATGGGACTCACCATCGGCGTCGACATCGGCGGCACGAAGATCGCGGCCGGCGTGGTCGACGAGGAAGGCAACATCCTCTCGACCTTCAAGGTGCCGACCCCCACCACACCGCAGGCGATCGTGGACGCCATCGCCGCGGCCGTGGACGGTGCCCGCGCGGGCCACGACATCGTGGGCGTGGGCATCGGTGCCGCCGGTTACGTCAACCGTCAGCGCTCGACCGTGTACTTCGCGCCGAACATCGACTGGCGGCAGGAGCCGCTGAAGGACGAGGTCGAGGCCCGCGTCGGCCTGCCGGTCGTCGTCGAGAACGACGCGAACGCCGCCGCCTGGGGCGAGTACAGGTTCGGTGCCGGCAAGGGGCACCGCAACGTCATCTGCATCACCCTCGGCACCGGCCTCGGCGGCGGCATCATCATCGGCAACAAACTGCGGCGCGGGCACTTCGGCGTGGCCGCCGAGTTCGGCCACATCCGGATGGTCCCGGACGGTCTGCTGTGCGGCTGCGGCAGCCAGGGCTGCTGGGAGCAGTACGCGTCCGGCCGGGCCCTCGTCCGGTACGCCAAGCAGCGGGCCAACGCGACCCCCGAGCGCGCGGAGACCCTGCTCTCGCTGGGCGACGGCACCCCCGACGGCATCGAGGGCAAGCACATCTCGATGGCCGCGCGGCAGGGCGACCCGGTGGCGGTGGACTCCTACCGCGAGCTGGCCCGCTGGGCGGGCGCCGGTCTCGCCGACCTGGCGTCCCTCTTCGACCCGTCCGCCTTCATCGTCGGCGGCGGCCTCTCGGACGAGGGCGAGCTGGTCCTCGACCCGATCCGCAAGTCGTACAAGCGGTGGCTGGTCGGCGGCAACTGGCGGCCGGTGGCCGACGTCATCGCCGCGCAGCTCGGCAACAAGGCCGGTCTCGTCGGGGCGGCGGACCTGGCCCGGGAGCCCGACCCCGTCATGTGACGCGTCGCTCCGCACAGCGCCCGCCGCTCCCCGAAAGGGGCCGGCGGGCGCTGTCGTGTGCCGGACGCGGCCCGGCACAGCGGCGGGGCGGACCGCGCGCGGCAGTGGCGCCCGGGCCCTGCGCCGGGCCTCGCGCGGCAGGTGGCGCCGGGGCCCTGCGCCGGGCCCGGCTGCCGTATCTTGATCGGCATGTCTGCGAGCACGCCGAGCGCGACCCGTCCGCTGCCCGACTCCCGTACCGACGCCGACGGTTCGGCCGTCGTCCGAGTGCTCAGCTACAACATCCGGTCGATGCGTGACGACACCGACGCGCTCGCCCGGGTGATCAGAGCCTGCGCACCCGACCTGGTCCTCGTCCAGGAGGCGCCGCGCTTCTTCCGCTGGCGCAAGAAGCTGGCCCGGCTCGCGGCGGCCTCGGGGCAGGTGGTCCTGTCGGGCGGTGCCACGGCCGCCGGTCCCGCCGTCCTGTGCAGTCTGCGCGCGACGGTCGAGCGCACCGAGGACGTGCTGCTCCCGCTCACCCCGGGTCTGCACCGGCGCGGCTTCGCGACCGCGGTGGTCCGCTTCGGCGGTGTCCGGCTCGGCGTCCTGAGCTGTCACCTCTCGCTGCAGAAGGACGAGCGGTACGAGCAGGCGGGCCTGCTCGTCGACCGTCTCGCCGGACTCGGCACCCCGCACGCCGTCGCGGGCGGCGATCTCAACGAACGTCCCGGCGGCCGGGCCTTCGAGCGTCTTGCCGACGGCCTCCGGGACTGCTGGGCGACCGCGCCCTGGGGCGGCGAGCACACCTCGACCCCGGCCGCCCCCCACCAGCGCATCGACGCGATCTTCGCGACCCCCGGCATCGAGGTCCTGGGGTGCGGCGTGCCGCTCGGCCTGCCGGGGGTGACGGAGGCGGACCTGACGGCGGCCACGGACCACCTTCCGGTGCTGGCCGCCCTCAGGATTCCCGCCGGCTGAGCCGGCGCCGGACGCGCGAAGGGCCGGGCCGGACGGTGTCAGGCCCGGCCCCGGTTTCGCGCGGTGTCAGACGACAGCGCCCCGTCCGGGGTCGTCCTCGCCCTCGTCGTCGCCCCGCATGCGCATCACCAGCGTGGCGAAGCCGCCGAGGAAGCCGCCGATGCCGAGGGTGGCGAGCCACCAGGTCATGTCCCAGCCGAGCAGGACGGCGAGGAGCAGCAGCACGGGACCGCCGAGCACCGCGAGCCAGGCGAACTTGGCCGTGGTGTCGGCCGCGGGCAGCGGGGGCGGCTCGGGCGGCACGAAGTGGCCCTCGTCGTCGTCGCCGAAGTCGTCATCGAGGGCGTCGGGGGCCTCGTAGTCGCGGGGGCCGGCGGTGACGCCGGGTGCGAAGGCGACCGAGCTGCCGAGCGGTCTCGCGGACGCAGGGGGCTCCTGCGGGCGCCGGGACGGGTCCCCCTGGTCCGGGGCTCCCGCCTCCGGGTCGCCCGGGCCGGCGTCGCCCGCGTCCGGGTCGTTCGTCTCCGGGGCGAGCAGGGCCAGGTCCTCCACGGACTTGAACGGCTTGGAGCCGGGCGGGTCCGGCGGCTCGGCACCGTATCCCGCGACGATCGCCGCCCAGGCGGCCTGCTCGTCGAAGGGCACGCTCTGCTCGTCCCCGAGCGGCGGATCCTTCTCGTCGGGCTCGCCGCGATCCGCGTCGTACTCAGCCACCGGTGGCCGTCCCTTCCTGCTGACTCACCCGACCCGCTTCGGACTCCTTGCCGACGGCGGGCGCGAGCCGGCCGATGAACGCGTAGCTCTCGTCGAAGATCCGGTCCGCGTCATGGTCCAACGTCGCGACGTGGTAGCTCTGTTCCAGCAGGATCTCGGTCACGTCCGTGGACGACACGCGGCCGAGGATGCGCGCCGAGTCCGCGGGCGGCACCACATGGTCCTGGGGGCTGTGCAGCAGCAGCATCGGCTGGGTGACCTGCGGCAGCTCGGCGTCGACGATCCGGAAGAAGTTCCGCAGCGAGTGTGCGGCGTGCAGCGGCACCTTGTCGTAGCCGATCTCCACACCCCCCTCCTTGGCGATGTCGCTGGTGAGCCCCTTGGTCGTGCGCACGACGTGCCGCAGGACCGGAAGGGCGTACGCGGAGAGTCCGTGCACCTTGTTCGCCGGGTTGACGACGACGATGCCGCTGATGTCGTCCCCGTGCCGGGCGGCCAGCCGCAGGGTCAGGGCGCCGCCCATGGACAGCCCGCAGACGAACACCCGGGTGCACCGCTCCCGCAGGGCGCGCAGCTCGCGGTCCACTTCCGCGTACCAGTCCTGCCAGCCGGTGAGCTGCATGTCCTCCCAGCGCGTGCCGTGCCCGGGCAGGAGCGGCAGCGCGACGGTGAGACCGCGCTCGGCGAGATACTCCGCCCAGGGCCGCAGGGACTGCGGGGAACCGGTGAAGCCGTGGCAGAGGAGGACGCCGATCTCTCCGCCTTCGTGGCGGTACGGCTCGGCTCCGGGAAGGACCGGCACCTTCGGTCTCCTTGTTCATGAGGGGCGGGAACGGTCATGGGGCGGGCGGGCCGAACGGAACACGGCACGACGACTGCGGCAGGACGGCCGCCCGAGGTTCGGGGCGTACTTCACCGTACGCGACCGCACTGACACCGACCAGGGTCGTCGGGGCCATTGGCAGTGCTCCGGGTTAAGGTCTCACCGACGACACAGGAGGCACTCGGTTGATCTACGGCGCAATGAAGTTTTCCATCGGAGGGCCACTGAAGCTCGCCTTCAGGCCCTGGGTGGAAGGCCTCGAGAACATTCCCGCCGAGGGCCCCGCGATTCTGGCGAGCAATCATCTGTCGTTCTCGGACTCCTTCTTCCTCCCCGCGGTCCTGGACCGCAAAGTGACCTTCATCGCGAAGGCCGAGTACTTCACGACGCCCGGCATCAAGGGGCGGATGACAGCGGCTTTCTTCAAGGGTGTGGGCCAGCTGCCGGTGGACCGCTCCGGCGGGCGCGGCGCGGGCGAGGCGGCCATCAGGAGCGGGGTCGACGTCATCGAGCGCGGTGAGCTGTTCGGGATCTACCCCGAGGGCACGCGCTCGCCCGACGGCCGTCTCTACCGGGGCAAGCCGGGCGGCCTCGCGCGCGTGGCGCTCGCCACCGGCGCCCCGGTCATCCCGGTCGCCATGATCGACACGGAGAAGATCCAGCCCCCGGGCCAGGTGATGCCCAAGCTGATGCGGCCGGGCATCCGCATCGGCAGGCCGCTGGACTTCAGCCGGTACGGCGGCATGGAGCAGGACCGCTTCGTGCTGCGCGCGCTGACCGACGAGGTCATGTACGAGATCATGAAGCTCTCCGGCCAGGAGTACGTCGACATGTACGCGACGGCCGCCAAGCGGCAGATCGCGGAGGCGGCGAAGGCGGAGAAGGAGGCCGAGAAGGCCGCCCGGGCGGCCCTCGCGCAGGCGGAGAAGGAGCGGGCCCAGGCCGCGAAGGACCTGGCGCAGCAGGAGACGGACCACAGGGAACGGGCACAGCGGGAACGGTCCGGCTCGTAGCCGCGTCCGTCGGGGTGGGGTGGGGGACATGGCCAGACGCGAGAGAGTCATGAGGATGTCGGTCGAGCAGCCGCTGTGGCGTGCGCTCACCGCGTACCGCGTCCTCACCCTGTGCTACGCGATCGGTCTCTTCGTCACCGCGTACGACGAGTTCCCCCGCCCCTGGGTCGCCGTCGCCTACTACGTGGTGCTGGCCGCGTGGACCCTCGCGACCCTGCCCCGGGTCTCCGGCGCCGCCGCCTGCACGAAGCCGTTCCTCACCGCCGACCTCACCGTCGCGCTCGTCGGCGTCCTGCTCACCCGGGTCGCCGACGACGTGTCCCGGATAGAGGCGGGCGGCCCGACCCTGCCGTCGATCTGGACCGCCGGGTCCGTCCTGGCCTTCGCGATCAAGGGCGGCTGGCGCTGGGCGGCCTTCGCGTCCACGCTGGTCGCGGTGGCCAACATCGCCGAGCGCGGCGCCCCGACCCGCGACACCGTCCACAACGTGATCCTCGTCTGGGTCGCCTCCATCGCCATCGGTTACGTCGTCGAGGTCGCCCGCGCCTCCGAGCGCACCCTCGCCCGGGCTCTGGAGATCGAGGCCGCGACCCGCGAGCGCGAGCGGCTGGCCCGTGACATCCACGACGGGGTGCTCCAGGTCCTCGCCATGGTGCAGCGGCGCGGTGCGGTGCTCGGCGGCGAGGCGGCCGAGCTGGGCCGGCTGGCGGGCGAGCAGGAGGTGGCGCTGCGCTCGCTGGTGTCGGGCGGCCTCGTACCGGTCTCCCGGGTCTCCGAGGACGCCGCCCTCGGAGCCGTCGTCCGCGCGGTCGACGAGCCGGAGGACGACACGGACGGCGACCCCGTCGACCTGCGTCCCCTGCTCGCCCGGTACGCCCGCGCGCACGTCACCCTGTCCGAGCCCGGCGCGCCCGTGCCGCTCGCCCCGGCCGCCGCCCGGGAGCTGGCCGGCGCGGTCGGCGCCGCCCTGGACAACGTCACCAGGCACGTCGGCGAGAGCGCCCGCGCCTGGATCCTGCTGGAGGACGAGCCGGACGCGGTGATCGTGACCGTGCGCGACGAGGGCCCCGGCATTCCGGAGGGGCGGCTCGCGCAGGCCGAGGGGGAGGGGCGGCTCGGGGTCGCCCTCTCGATCCGCGGCAGGCTGCGCGACATCGGCGGCACCGCCGAGCTGATCTCGGTCCCGGGGCAGGGCACGGAGGTCGAGCTGAGGGTCCCGAAGGCCGCGCGGGAGGCCGCGGAGACCCGCTGACCCGGGCGCCGGTGCCGGTGCCGGTGCCGGTGCCGGTGGCGATGCGGGTGCGGGTGCCTCCAAGAACGACGAACGAGAACGACGAACGAGAACGACGAGCAGGACGACGACAACGCGATGACGAGGACGACGGGGCAGTGATGACGGAGATGACGGGGGCCACCGAGGCCGCACAGCAGGCGGGCAAGGATCCGATCAGGGTGATGGTCGTCGACGACCACCCCATGTGGCGCGACGCGGTCGCGCGCGACCTCGCCGAGGCCGGCTTCGACGTGGTCGCCACGGCGGGCGACGGCGAGCAGGCCGTACGCCGGGCCCGGGCCGTCTCGCCGGAGGTCCTCGTCCTGGACCTGAACCTGCCCGCCAAGCCCGGCGTCCAGGTCTGCAAGGAGCTGGTGGGAGCCGATGCCGCGCTGCGCGTCCTGGTCCTGTCGGCCAGCGGCGAGCACGCGGACGTCCTGGAGGCGGTCAAGTCCGGCGCCACCGGCTATCTGGTGAAGTCGGCGTCCACGGAGGAACTGATCGACGCGGTGCGCCGTACGGCGGCCGGCGACCCGGTGTTCACCCCCGGCCTCGCGGGCCTGGTCCTCGGCGAGTACCGCAGGCTCGCCTCCGAGCCCGCGCCCGCCGCCGGGGACGAGCCCAGGGCCCCGCAGCTCACCGACCGGGAGACCGAGGTCCTGCGCCTGGTCGCCAAGGGGCTGAGCTACAAGCAGATCGCCGAGCGCCTGGTCATCTCGCACCGCACGGTGCAGAACCACGTGCAGAACACCCTGGGCAAGCTCCAGCTGCACAACCGGGTGGAGCTGGTGCGCTACGCCATAGAGCGTGGCCTCGACGACGCCTGACGCCCCGCCGGGAGCGCGAAACCCCTCCTACGAGTGAAGTGTGTAATCAACTCCCGGACATTGCACCGGAATTGACCATCCGCCCCATGCCGAAGTGACCTGGATCACTACTAGCGTGAGTCCTGTCAGGCATCCCCGGCGAAGGGACTTTCCATGCGGGTCGGAGTACTGACCGGAGGCGGCGACTGCCCCGGGCTGAACGCCGTCATCCGGGCCATCGTCCGCAAGGGCGTGCAGGAGTACGGCTACGACTTCGTCGGCTTCCGGGACGGCTGGCGAGGTCCCCTGGAGAACCGCTCCGTGCGGCTCGACATCCCGGCCGTGCGCGGCATCCTGCCCCGCGGCGGCACCATCCTCGGCTCCTCGCGCACCAACCCCCTCAAGCGGGAGGACGGTATCCGCCGGATCAAGGAGAACCTCGCCAAGCAGGAGGTCGGGGCGCTCGTCGTCATCGGCGGCGAGGACACCCTCGGGGTGGCCGGGCGTCTCAACGACGAGTACGGCATCAGCACCATCGGCGTCCCGAAGACCATCGACAACGACCTCTCCGCCACCGACTACACCTTCGGCTTCGACACCGCCGTCGGCATCGCCACCGAGGCCATCGACCGGCTGCACACCACCGCCGAGTCCCACATGCGCGTCCTCGTCTGCGAGGTGATGGGGCGGCACGCGGGCTGGATCGCCCTCCACTCCGGCCTCGCCGGCGGCGCGAACGTCATCCTGATCCCCGAGCAGCGCTTCGACGTCGACCAGGTGTGCGCCTGGGTGACCTCACGCTTCAGGGCCTCGTACGCCCCGATCGTGGTCGTCGCCGAGGGGGCCGTGCCCAAGGACGGCGACATGGTCCTCAAGGACGGCACGCTCGACTCCTTCGGGCACGTCCGGCTCTCCGGCGTCGGCGAATGGCTGGCCAAGGAGATCGAGCGACGCACCGGCAACGAGGCGAGGACCACGGTCCTCGGGCACGTCCAGCGCGGCGGCACCCCGAGCGCGTTCGACCGCTGGCTCGCCACCCGGTTCGGCCTGCACGCCATCGAGGCGGTCCGCGACGGCGACTTCGGCACGATGGTCGCCCTGCGCGGCACGGACATCGTCCGCGTCCCGATCTCGGAGGCCACGGCCAGGCTGAAGACCGTCGACCCGAAGCTGTACGAGGAGGCCGGCGTCTTCTTCGGCTGATTGCGGACCCCGCCGGCCGGGGCGCCGGTGCGCTCGCGGTCCCCGGCCCCCGCCGGCCGGGGCGCCGGTGCGCGCGCGGTCCCCGGCCGGCCGGCGCCCCGGTGGTCGCCTACACGGCGGGCCGCCGCTCGGAGAACGTCCTCGTGCCGTCGCCGGAGCCCAGCTGAGCCAGCAGCTCCCGGACGACGTCCGTACCGCGCAGTGTCAGCACCGACTCCGGGTGGAACTGCACCCCCGCGAACCCGGGACCGCGCAGGGCGTGCACCTCCCCGGTGCCGCCGCGGCCGACCTCGACCCCCCGGGCGAGGAGCGCGGCGCGGGCCTCGTCGTCGCAGCGCGCCACGAAGCTGTTGTAGAAGCCGACGGTCTCGGTGCGCCCGAACAGGTCGACGTCCGTCTGCGCGCCCTGGTACGGCACGTCCTTCCGGACGATCTCCAGGCCCAGTTCGGCGGCGATCAGCTCATGGCCGAGACACACGCCCAGCACCCCGTGCCGGTGCCCGCCGAGCACCTCGGCGGTCAGTGAACGCAGGAACCGCATCTTGGGGTCGGTCCGGTCCGAGGGGTCGCCGGGGCCGGGGCCGAGGACCACCGGGCCCGCGTGTGCGAGGACCGCCTCCCGCAGCCCGGGCTCGTCGTACCGCCGCACGCTCACCTCGAGACCGGAGGACCGCAGCAGGTGCGCCAGCATCGCCGTGAAGGTGTCCTCGCCGTCCACGACCAGCGCGTGGCCGGACAGGTCGGCGGCCCGCTCCCGCATCCGCAGCCAGAACGGCGCGAGCGCGGCCCGCCGCCCGTCGAGCGCGGCCCGCACCCGCGGATCGTCGGCCAGCCGCGGCCGTACGCCCTCGGCCGGCGGCCTGCCGGGACGCACGCCCAGCGCGGCCAGCACCCCGGCGGCCTTCGCGTGCGTCTCGGCGACCTCGCTCGCCGGATCCGAGCCGCGGACCAGCGTGGCGCCCACCGGCACGCGCAGCCGCCCGTCCGCGTCGATGTCGGCGGTCCGGATGAGGATGGGGGAGTCGAGGGTCTGCGTCCCGCCCGCGTCCCGGCCGACGAGGGCCAGCGCCCCGGCGTAGTAGCCGCGCCCGCCCACCTCGTGCCGCTCGATCACCCGGCACGCGTTCTGCACCGGCGACCCGGTGACGGTCGCCGCGAACATGGTCTCCCGCAGGACCTCGCGCACGTCCAGCGAGCTCCGGCCCCGCAGCTCGTACTCGGTGTGCGCGAGATGGGCCATCTCCTTCAGCCGCGGCCCGATCACCACACCGCCCCGGTCGCCGACGGTGCACATCATCTTCAGCTCCTCGTCGACGACCATCGAGAGCTCCTCGATCTCCTTGCCGTCG
Organism: Streptomyces sp. NPDC005551; assembly: GCF_042871785.1. NCBI lineage: Bacteria > Bacillati > Actinomycetota > Actinomycetes > Kitasatosporales > Streptomycetaceae > Streptomyces > Streptomyces sp. NPDC005551. The sequence goes on from NZ_JBIAJE010000017.1 coordinate 34,663, forward strand.
GCCAGGAAGTCCAGCAGGCCCTCGGGCGTCGGCCCCTGCGCCGGATAGCGGTAGGTCCCGCTGATCGGGTTCATCACGACGGTCCCGCCGGACATCCGGACGTGCACCTCGGGGCTGGCCCCCACCAGGGTCCGCTCCCCGGTGTGCACGACGTACGTCCAGTAGGCGCCACGCTCGCCGACCAGCAGCCGCCGGAAGAGGGCGAGGGCGTCGGCCCGGCCGAACCCCGGGATCCCGCCCTCGTAGGTCCGGCGGATGACGAAGTTCGCCCCCTCGCCCCGCCCGATCTCCTCGTCCAGCACCCGGCCGACGATGCGGGCGTACTCCTCGTCGGCGACGTCGAAGCCCCCGCCCCGGACGCGCACGTCGTGCGACGGGAGCTGCGCGAGTGCCTGTTCCAGCGGGATCCGGTACGTCTCCTCGGCGGTCAGCACCGCGAGCGGCGTCCCGTCGTCGCGCACGTCGAAGCCGCGCTCGCGGATCTGGCGGAAGGGCACCAGGGCCAGGGACGGGCGCTCGCCCACGGGGATGTCGGCCAGCCGGTCGACCACGCGCACCGGGCCGAGCAGCAGCTCCACCGTGTCGTGGTCGTGGCCGGGGGTGCGCCGGCGCAGCAGGGCGAACGGGCGGGGGTCGTCGACCAGGTCGGTCAGGTTCATCGGTCCTGTTCCTTCTCTCGGGGAGGGCGAGCTCTGCGGAGAGGAACGGCCGGGCCGGAAAACACCGAAGGCCGCCCCCCGGGCGGCCTTCGCGAAGTCGTGCGTACGCGCAGTCAGTGGGCCGCCGGATGAGCGGTCCACCACCAGTTCTGGGTCGAGTGCGCGAACATGCGCCGCACCCTACCCGACAGCCCGGCCCGGCAACAGCGTGAACCGGACCGGCGAGGGGTTCACGGACCGCTCCGCGCGGCCATGGATGGCCAGGAAACCCGACCGAGGAGAGAGCCATCCATCCACTGCGTTCACCCCAGTTCCGGCGCGGCCGTGCCCGCGTGCTCACCGTGCTCGCCGCGGCCACGGCCCTCGCCGCCGGCCCGCTCGACACCGTCCCGGCGGCGCCGCGGACCTCCGGCGACACCGTCGACGTCAGCTACCGAGGCCATGTGTTCACCGTCCCCGCCTCCTGGCGGGTCGTGGACCTGGAGAAGGACCCGGACGCCTGTGTCCGCTTCGACCGCCACGTGGTGTACCTCGGTACACCGGGCGACCGGCCGAACTGCTCCGCCGACCCGGCGGGGCGCACGGAAGCGCTGCTGGTGCAGCCGGCCGCGGACACCGGGACCGAGGTCACCGAGAACCGTACGGCCGGCACGTACCGCGCCACCGCGGACCGCATCGCCGTCACCGCCGCCTACGGGCAGGACCGCGAGCGGATCCAGGAGATCCTGCGCAGCGCCGGTCTGCCCGTCGCCTCCGCACGGGCCGAGACGCTCACCGGGGCGCCGGCCGCCCTCCCCGCCGACGCGACGTCCTTCCAGGGCAAGGGTTTCGACGCCTGCACCGCTCCGAGCCAGTCGGCCATGGACGCCTGGAAGGACACGTCCGGCTACGGGGCCGTCGGCGTCTACCTCGGCGGGATCAACCGTGCCTGCGCCCAGCCCGAGCTCACCGCGAGCTGGGTACGGACGCAGTACACCAACGGCTGGCGCTTCTTCCCGCTCTACGTCGGCCGGCAGCCCACGTCCGACGGCGGCAGCTGCGGGAGCGGCTGCGCGGCCATCACGGACCCGGTGCCGCAGGGCACGGAGGCGGCCGACGACGCGGCCCGGCAGGCGGAGGCGCTCGGGTTCGGCGGGGGAACGGTGCTCTACAACGACCTGGAGCACTACACGCGCGGCGGGACGGTGACCCAGCGCGTCCTCGCGTACCTGGAGGCCTACACCGTGCGCCTGCACGAGCTGGGCTACCGCTCCGGCGCGTACGGCAGCGCCACCTCCCTCGTCCCGGACCTCGTCGCGAACGCGGACGGCACCACCCTCCCCGACGTGATCCACTTCGCGCGCTGGAACGACTCCGCCACCACCTCCGACCCGTCGATCCCGGCGAACCTGTGGGCGGACCACCAGCGCATCCACCAGTACGCGGGCGACCGGTCCGAGACCCACGGCGGGGTGAAGATCGGCATCGACCGCAACCAGCTCGACGTGGGCCCCTGAGCCCGCGGCCTCCCGGGCGGGTCCGCCACGGCGGGCCCGCCGACGGCCGCGTGCCGCCGTCCGCGGCAGGGCACCGTCCGAGCGCCCGCCGTCTCACTTGATGAGCAGGTGGCCGGACGCCCGACACGACCCCGTAATGTTGGGGAGGTGACCGTGAACGCTAAGTCCAGCGCGAGCGCTGGCAACACCTGGCGAGACCTTCCCGCGGCGCAGCAGCCCGAGTACCCCGATGCCGAGGCTCTGCGCGATGTGATCGCGGACCTCGAGTCGTATCCGCCGCTCGTCTTCGCGGGCGAGTGCGACCAGCTGCGCGCCCGGTTGGCGTCCGTCGCCAAGGGAGAGGCGTTCCTTCTCCAGGGCGGCGACTGCGCCGAGGCCTTCGACGCGGTGTCCGCCGACCAGATCCGCAACAAGCTCAAGACCCTGCTCCAGATGGGCGCCGTGCTCACGTACGCCGCCTCGGTGCCGGTCGTGAAGATCGGCCGTATCGCCGGCCAGTACTCCAAGCCGCGCTCCAAGCCGACCGAGACCCGCGACGGTGTGACGCTCCCCACCTACCGGGGCGACTCCGTGAACGGCTTCGACTTCACCGAGGCCGCCCGCATCCCGGACCCCGAGCGCCTGAAGCGGATGTACAACGCGTCCGCCTCCACGCTCAACCTGGTGCGCGCCTTCACCACCGGTGGTTACGCCGACCTGCGCCAGGTGCACGCCTGGAACCAGGACTTCGTGAGGTCGTCCCCGTCCGGCCAGCGCTACGAGCAGCTCGCCCGGGAGATCGACCAGGCGCTGAACTTCATGCACGCCTGCGGGGCGGACCCGGAGGAGTTCAAGACCGTCGAGTTCTACGCCTCCCACGAGGCGCTGCTGCTCGACTACGAGTCGGCGCTGACCCGCGTGGACTCGCGCACGGGCCGGCTGTACGACGTCTCGGCCCACATGGTCTGGATCGGTGAGCGCACCCGTCAGCTGGACGGCGCGCACATCGAGTTCGCCTCGAGGATCCGCAACCCGATCGGCATCAAGCTCGGCCCGACGACGACGGCCGAGGAGGCGCTGCAGTACATCGAGCGCCTCGACCCGGACCGTGAGCCCGGCCGTCTCACCTTCATCGTGCGCATGGGCGCGGACAAGGTCCGCGACAAGCTGCCCGAGCTGGTGGAGAAGGTCACCGCCTCCGGCGCGGCCGTCGCCTGGATCACCGACCCGATGCACGGCAACACCTACGAGGCGGCCTCCGGTCACAAGACCCGGCGCTTCGACGACGTGCTCGACGAGGTGAAGGGCTTCTTCGAGGTCCACAAGGCGCTGGGCACCCACCCGGGCGGCATCCACGTCGAGCTCACCGGTGACGACGTCACCGAGTGCGTGGGCGGCGGCGACGAGATCTTCGTCGACGACCTGCACCAGCGCTACGAGACGGCCTGCGATCCCCGCCTGAACCGCAGCCAGTCCCTCGACCTGGCCTTCCTGGTCTCCGAGATGTACCGGGACCAGTAGCAGATCAGCAGGGTTTCGCCTGTTACGGCGGGGTGAAATGGGGCGCGGATCACATACGATCCGCGCCCTGTGCCACTTTTGCGGGGCCTCGGGCTATGGGTAAGGTTAGGTTTGCCTCACCGACCAGTCGGGACGGCATGACCCCATGGATCCCGACGGGAGGTGAGCCGCGTGTTCGTCTGCAACTGCTTCGGTGTCACCGAGGCCCAGGTGAAGCAGCACGCGCAGGCCGGTGCCTGCACCCCCCGCCAGATCGCCTCGGCCTGCAAGGCCGGCACGGACTGCGGTTCGTGCGTACGCCGCATCCAGGCCCTGCTCGGCCGCGGTGCGACCCCGCGCCCCGAGCCGGCGGACCGGGGGCGGCCGGTCCTCGCCGGCACCCTGGAGTCCGCCGCGCTGGACGAGGCCGCCGCCGCCTAGCCCCTGCGTCTCCCGCGGCGGCTCAGCCCTCCGGCTGCTCGATCAGCTGCGCGATGTAGAGCGCCTCGCCGAGTTTCTCGACCAGTTCCAGCTGGGTGTCCAGGTAGTCGATGTGGTGCTCCTCGTCCGCGAGGATCGACTCGAAGATGTTCGCGGAGGTGATGTCGCCCTTCGCGCGCATCACCTCGATCCCGCGCCTGAGACGGTCGATCGCCTCGACCTCGACCTGCCGGTCCGCCTGGAACATCTCGGTGACCGTCTGTCCCACCCGGACGTGGAAGAGCCGCTGGTAGTTCGGCAGGCCGTCAAGGAAGAGAATCCGGTCGGTGAGCAGCTCGGCGTGCTTCATCTCGTCGAACGACTCGTGCCGCGTGTACTTCGCGAGCTTCGTCCAGCCGAAGTTCTCCTGCATCTTCGCGTGCAGGAAGTACTGGTTGATCGCGGTGAGCTCGGCGGTCAGCTGCTCGTTGAGGAATTCGAGGACCTCGGGGTCGCCCTGCATCGCAGAGGCTCCTTCCAGGCGGGAAGTGGGCAGGTTGCGCCGCATCCTCGCACCGGCACCCGAGGCCGTCCAGTAAGTGCACGCTTAGTAGGAGTTGCCCGAATCGAGACAGGCCTGGTCATGTGCACCGTCCCAGGTCTGTCAGGATGGAGTCATGGGTCAGCCGGTGGAGCGTGAATCTGGAGAAGCGGCACAGCCGGACCTTCCCCCGGGGCAGCGACTGCAGCGCGGCTGGCCCGTCACGCACTACGGCCCGGTGCCCAAGTTCCGCCCCGAGCGCTGGGAGTTCCGGGTCTTCGGTGCCACCGCCGACCAGGAGAAGCGCTGCTGGACCCACGAGGAGTTCACGGCCCTGCCGTACGCCACCGTCGTGGCCGACCTGCACTGCGTGACGAAATTCAGCATGGTCGGGGCCGAATGGGGCGGCATCCCCGCGCGCACGATCCTGCGGATCGCCCCGCCGGCTCCCTCCGTCACCCATGTGATGGTCTGGGCCGAGTACGGGTTCAGCTCGAACCTGCGGCTCGACGACTTCGCGTCCGAGCGCACGATCTTCGCCACCCACAAGGACGGCGAACTGCTCACCGCGGAGCACGGCTTCCCGCTCCGCCTGGTCGTCCCGCACCTGTATGCCTGGAAGGGCCCCAAGTGGGTCCGCGGCGTGGAGTACATGACGGCCGACCGCCGCGGCTTCTGGGAGGAGCGCGGCTATCACAACGTCGGTGACCCCTGGCGCGAGCAGCGCTACTCCTACCAGGAGGAGCCCGGGGACGGCCCCGAGCTCTGACCCTCCCGGTGCGGGCGTCAGTGGTGGTACCGGTGCACCACCGCGTGGCCCTTGCCGCGGCCGATCATCCACCGGTTCACCGGTGTCGTCACCACGAAGGCGACCGCCAGCGAGATCGCCAGCGCGCCCCAGAACAGCAGGTCGTCGAGGTGGGCCTCCATGGCGCCCGGCCACAGGGCGATCACGGTGTTGTCGATCAGCTCCATCACCGCGATGGACAGCGTGTCCGCGGCCAGCGCGACCCGCAACGCTGTCCTTACGGCGACACCCGCCCCGAGGATCCCGCGCAGCGTGAGCGCGTAGCCGAAGAAGAAGGCCAGGGTGATGGCCAGGACCATCGTGGGCACGTTGCCCCAGCCGAGCGCGGTCCCGATCACCATGCCGAGCACCTCGCCGATGGCGCAGCCGGTCAGGCAGTGGAGGGTGGCCCGGGCGGCCGTCGCCCAGGTGGCCGGGGCGTGGGCGACGGTGTGGTCGTGGTCGTGGTCGTGGTGAGCGTGTCCGGTGTGCGCGTCGTGCTGCATGAGAAGCCCCCAGCGTCAGGTGTCGGTTCCCGCACCTGACAGGAACCGTATACCCCCCTGGGGTATTCCTCAACGAGGTCCGTCGTCGCGGAGTTTCTTCAGCCGCTCGATGTCCGCCGCGTGTCCCTCCTTGCCCCCGGGGGTCTCGATGACGAGAGGGACGCCCGCGGTGGCCGGGTGGGTCATCAGCGCGCGGAACGGGTCCTCGCCTATGTGGCCGGAGCCGATGTTCGCGTGGCGGTCCTTGCGGGCGCCGGCCACATCCATGGAGTCGTTGGCGTGGATCAGCCGCAGCCGGCCGGCGCCGACGGTGGAGACCAGCAGGTCGAGGGTCTGGTGCATCCCGTCCGGCCCGGTCAGGTCGTGGCCCGCCGCGAAGATGTGGCAGGTGTCGAGGCAGACGCCCAGCCGCGGATGGGCGTCGAGCGCCTCGAAGTAGGGCGCGAAGTCCCAGGTGCGGGAGCAGAGCGAGGCACCCTGGCCGGCCGTCGACTCCAGCAGCAGGTACGGGTCGTCGTCGTGGGTCAGCTCGTCGAGCAGCGGCAGCATCCGCTCCCGTACCTGCGCGAGGACCGTGGCCCGCTCGCGTCCGCCGGTGGCGCTCCCGGTGTGCACGACCACGCCGAGCGCGCCGATCTCCCGGGCCCGGCGCAGGGAGTGGCGCAGCGACAGCACCGACCGCTCGGCGGTCGCCTCCGTGTGCGAGCCGAAGTTGATCAGATACGGGGCGTGGACGTACGCCGGGACCGACTCGGCGGCGCAGGCCGCGCGGAACGCCTCGTCCTGCTTCGGGTCGCCGGCCGGGGTCGCCCAGCCGCGCGGGTTGGCGACGAAGACCTGGACGGCTTCGGCGCCCACCTCGCGCGCGTAGGCGAGGCCGACGGTGGAGAGGCCGCCCGCCACCGGGACATGGCCGCCGACGGGGTTGCGGAGCTGCTTGCTTGTCACGCCCTTCAGGGTGTCACGCGCTCCCGTGTGCTCCGGCCCCGGATGTCCCCCGGGCCGGACCGCCCCGCCCCCGGGGAGCGGCCGGCTTCGCTCAGCGGATCTCGATCGTGATCGTCGACCCCTTGGGGGCCTTGTCCCCGCCGTCCACCGACTGGTTCTCGACCGTGTCCCCGAAGAGCCCGAGGAGGCCCCGGTCCTTGTCGACCTCGAACCCGGCGTCCTCGAGCCGCTGCGTCGCCTTCTCCACGCTGTCGCCCACGACGTCCGGGACCTCGATCATCTCCGGGCCCTTGGACAGCGTCAGCGTGACCGTGTCGCCCTCGGCGAGCCGACGGCCGTCGTCCCCCTTCGGCTTCTGCTCGACGACCTCGTCCTTGTCGAACTCCGACGACGTGACCCGCCCGGCGGCGACCTCGACCTTCAGACCCGCGTCCTCCAGCTCCTCGGTCGCGTCCTCGACCGACGAACCCGTGACGTCGGGCACGTCCACCGCCCTGCCCTTGCTCACCGTGATCGCGATGGCCGACCCGGCGTGCCGCTCGGTGCCGGTGGCCGGGTCCGTACCGATCACGGCCCCCTTGGCGATGTCGTCGCTGAAGTCCCGCGTCACCATGCCGGCCGCCAGGCCCGCCGACTTCAGCCGGTCCCTGGCCTCGCTCAGCGTCTCACCCTCCAGATCGGGCACCTTCACGATCTCGGGCCCCTTGGAGATGGTCAGCGTCACCGAGTCGTTCTCCCGGATCCGCTCGCCCACCCCCGGGTCGATCCCGCTGACCGTGCCGCGCTTGACGGTGTCGCTGAAGTCGCGCTCGACCTTGTCGACGTCCAGGCCGGCCGCCTCGAGCCGGTCCCGCGCCTGCGCCTCGGTCTTCTCCAGCACGGGCGGGACCTTGGTGAACTGGCCGGAGTTGATGTACCAGACGCCCGCACCGACGCCGAGCACCAGCAGTACGGCCGCGACGATCGCGAACACGCCGCGCCGGGGCCGCGTCCCGCGCCGCGGCGGCGGGACCGGCGGACTCTCGAAGCGGCTGGTCCGGTTCAGCGCGTCCTCGTCCTCGTTCACCGGCAGCGGCCGCTGCCCGGACAGCGAGCGCGGGATCACGCTCGTCCGGTCCTCGGCGTTGTCGTGGTCCGCGGCCACGGCCTTCGGCGGTACGGCGTCCAGCTGCTCGGGGCTCAGCCCGCCCCGCGCCTCCAGCACCTGCGCGAGCATCGCCACCGCGTCGTAGGGGCGCGCCTCGGGGTTGCGGGCGGCAGCCGAGGCGACCACGTCGTCGAGGGCCGGCGGCAGCCCCGGCACGGCGGCCGACGGCGGCGGCACGTCCGCGTTCAGGTGCTGGTAGAGCACCTGGGCGGGGGAGCCGCCGGAGTGCGGCTTGTCGCCGGTGAGCATCTCGTAGAACACGACGCCGCACGCGTACACGTCGACGCGGGGGTCTGCCGTGCCGTGCTCCATCTGCTCGGGGGCGAGATAGGAGACGGTGCCGAGGACGGACCCCGTGGTGCTCGTCACCGTGTCCACGGCCCGGACGAGACCGAAGTCCGCCACCTTGACCCGGCCGTCGTCCCCTATGAGCACGTTCTCCGGCTTCATGTCGCGATGCACGAACCCCGCGCGGTGTGCGGCGCCGAGTGCGGCGAGCACCGGCTCCAGGATGTCGAGCGCGGCCCGCGGCTGCAGCGCCCCGCGCTCGCGCAGCACGTCACGCAGGGTGCACCCGGCGACGTACTCCATGGCCAGGTAGACGTACGACCCGTCCGTCCCCTGGTCGAAGACCTGCACCACGTTCGGGTGGGCGAGCCGGGCCACGGACTTGGCCTCCCGGATGAACCGCTCGACGAAGGAGCCGTCGGCGGCCAGCGTGGGGTGCATCACCTTGAGCGCGAGCACGCGGTCCAGGCGGGTGTCCAGGGCACGGTAGACCGTGGCCATCCCGCCGACCGCGATCCGCGCGTCGACGCGGTAGCGGCCGTCGAGCACCTGCCCGACAAGCGGGTCCTGAAGGGTCGTATCCACGCAGGTGAGTCTACGAGCCGCCACTGTCGGGCCCACCCGGTCCGCCCGTTCCGGGGGCGGAATGCAGCAGACCTGTGACTGTTGAGCGGCCTCGCGGACGCGAGGGTGGACGGCCCCCGCGTCAGAAGGCGGGGCGCTCGGGATCCAGCCGCGCACGCCCCTGGACCGGGGAGGACGCCTCGGCGAAGTGCCTGCGCGGGATACGGCCCGCCCGGTACGCCAGCCGCCCCGCCTCGACCGCGTGCCGCATGGCGCCGGCCATCAGCACCGGCTCCTGGGCCCGGGTCACGGCTGAGGCGAGCATCACACCCGCGCACCCCAGCTCCATGGCGAGCGCGGCGTCCGAGGCCGTACCGGCTCCCGCGTCCAGGATGACCGGCACGCGCGCGTGCTCCACGATCAGCTGGAAGTTGTGCGGGTTGCGGATCCCGAGGCCGGAGCCGATGGGCGAGCCCAGCGGCATGATCGCGGCGCAGCCGACGTCCTCCAGCCTGCGCGCCAGCACGGGGTCGTCGTTCGTGTAGGGCAGCACGGTGAAGCCGTCGTCGACCAGCGTCTCGGCGGCGTCCAGCAGCTCGATCGGATCCGGCAGCAGGGTGCGCTCGTCGGCGATGACCTCCAGCTTGACCAGGTCGGTGCCGAGGGCCTCGCGGGCCAGCCGGGCGGTCAGGACGGCCTCGCCCGCGGTGAAGCAGCCCGCCGTGTTCGGCAGGACGCGGATGCCGAGCCGGTCGAGCACGGACAGCACCGAGCCGTGGGCCCGTGGGTTCACCCGGCGCATCGCCACCGTCGTCAGTTCCGTGCCGGAGGCCGCCAGGGAGCGCTCCAGCACGTCCGGGCTGGGGGCGCCGCCGGTGCCCATGATCAGGCGGGACGAGTAGGACGTACCACCGAGGACGAAGGGGTCGTCGGCCATGGGGTCAGCCTCCTTGGACGGCGGTGAGGACTTCGACGCGGTCTCCCTCGGCGAGGGCCGTCGCGGCCCACCGGGTGCGGGGGACGACGGTCTCGTTCAGGGCGGCCGCGACCCCGGAGGGGGCCGCGGTGAGGGTCGCGACGAGCGCGTCGAGTGCGATGCCCGGGGTGACGTGCCGCGGTTCCCCGTTGACGTGGATGTTCATGCGGGCTGCTCCGTACGGGCCGTGCTGAAGCGTTCGGGGGTGAAGGGGCGTGCCTCGTCCGGGAGTTCACCGGTGGTGAGGACGTGCGCCATGGCGTCGCCGGTGACCGGCGTGAGCAGCACGCCGTTGCGGTAGTGGCCGGTGGCCAGCGACAGGCCGTCGAGCCCGGTCGGGCCGAGCAGCGGCGCGTTGTCCGGCGAGCCGGGGCGCAGTCCGGCGCGCGTCTCGGTCAGCGGCAGCTCGGTGATCCCGGGGACCAGTTCGTGCGCGTCGCGCAGCAGCTCGTACACGCCGCCCGCGGTGACCGTGGTGTCCCAGCCAAGTTCCTCGCTGGTGGCGCCCACGACCAGCTCACCGCTCTCGCGGGGCACCAGGTAGACGTGACTGCCGCGCACGACGGCGCGCACGGTCCGGCTCAGGAACGGCGCGTACCGCTCCGGTACGGTCAGCCGCAGCACCTGCCCCTTCACGGGACGCACCGGCGGCAGCAGGTCGTCGGGGACGCCCGCCAGCCGTCCGCTGAGGCTGCCCGCGGCGAGGACCACCTGGCCGGCCGCGAGGGCCGTGCCGTCGCGGGTGAGCACCCCGGCGGCCCGGCCCCGTACGACGGTCAGGTGCTCGGCCCAGGTGCGGTGGAGGACCACTCCGGCCCGCTCGCAGGCCGCGACCAGGGCGGCGGCGAGCCGGCGCGGGTCGACCTGGTGGTCCCCGTCCACCCGCAGCCCGCCGCGCACGCCCGGGGCGAGCATCGGCTCCAGACGGCGGCAGTCGCGACCGCTGAGCCACTCCGACTCCAGACCCGACCGCTGCTGGAGGGCGTGCAGTTCGCGCAGGTGCGCGCGGTCGTCGGCGTCCAGCGCGACGGCGAGTGTGCCGCACCTGCGGTAACCGGGGTCGAGGCCGGTCACCTCGGTCAGCTCGGCCACGAAGTCCGGATAGCGGCGCGCGGAGGCCAGGTTGAGGCTCAGCAGGGTCTGCTCGCCGTAGTGCAGTTCGGTGACGGCGGCCAGCATGCCCGCGGCCACCTGCGCGGCTCCGCCGCCCGGCTCGGGGTCGACGACCGCGGTGCTGAGCCCCCGCTGTGCGGCCCGCCAGGCGGTCACCAGCCCGATGATGCCGCCGCCCACGACGAGGACGTCCGGGATCCCCGCGGACCCCGGTGCGGTGGGCGCGGCGTGCGACATACGCGACATGGGCGTCCAGCCCCTCCCTTCGCCGGCATGACCCGGATCAGGTTCGTACGGTCGGAGGCCGCCCAGCCTCCCTCTCAGCCCGGTGCGTCCGGGCTCCCGCGTGTGCTTTACGTTGGCCACCCTAGCCCGTCGCCCCGGACCCCAGTAGAGGAGTTCCCCACCATGGCCCGCTCGCTCGACGGCCTCGTCCTCGCCCCGGTCGCCGACCAGGCGCCGGGCCAGGTCGGCACCCGCACCCGGTTCACCTACCACGAGCGGAACGGGGAGATCTGGGCCGAGTACTCGGGCGGGGATGTCGTACGAGGTCATCTCGTGGGTAGGCGTGAGGGTGACCGCCTCGACTTCCGGTACGTGCAGCTGAAGCACGACGGAACGACCTCTTCCGGGCACTGCGTGTCCTCGGTCGTCGAGCTGGCCGACGGACGGGTACGGCTTGAGGAGAGCTGGCAGTGGGAGTCGCAGGAGGGCAGCGGGACCAGCGTGGTGGAGGAGATCACCCCGCACACCCGATGACTGACGGGACGTCAGGTATCTATGGTGATCAGGTGAGCGAGCAGACGCGGGCCGAGGAACGCACGGAGCGGCGGGTCGTCGTCGTGGGCGCGGGCATGGCCGGGGTGCAGACCGCGGTCGCCCTGCGCGAACAGGGTTTCGCCGGCACGGTGACGCTGATCGGCGCGGAGCCGCACCAGCCGTACGACAGGCCGCCGCTGTCCAAGGCGGTGCTGCTCGGCAAGGCCGAGGGCTCCGCCTTCGACGTCGACTTCGAGGCGCTCGGCATCGGGCTGCGCCTCGGCTGCGAGGTGCTCGGAGTGCGCCCCGCGGACCACGAGCTGGACACCGCCGAAGGTCCCGTGCGGTACGACGTCCTGGTCCTCGCGACCGGAGCGGAACCGATCCGGCTGCCCGGCACGGAGGGCGTCCCCGGAGTCCATCTGCTGCGCACCCTGGACGACGCCGAGCGGCTGCGCCCGGTCCTCGCCGAGCAGCACGACATCGTGGTCGTCGGCGCGGGCTGGATCGGCGCCGAGTTCGCGACCGCGGCGCGCGAGGCCGGCTGCGCGGTGACCGTCGTCGAGGCCGCCGACCGTCCGCTGGCCGGGGCGCTGCCTCCCGAGGTCGCCGCGCCCATGGCGGCCTGGTACGCCGACAGCGGAGCCGCGCTGCGCACGCACGCGCGCGTGGAGCGCGTCGAGCCCGGCGCCGTCGTCCTCGACGACGGCTCGCGGGTGCCCGCGGGCGCGGTCGTCGTCGGCATCGGGGCCCGCCCCGCGACCGGCTGGCTCACCGGCTCCGGCATCGGGCTCGGCGCCCACGGCGAGATCGTGGCCGACGCGCACCTGCGCACCTCCGCGCCCGACGTCTACGCCGTCGGCGACTGCGCCTCCTTCCCCTCGGGTCGGTACGAGGGGCGCCTGCTGGTCCACCACTGGGACAACGCCCTCCAGGGACCGCGCACGGTGGCGGCGAACATCATCGGCGAGACCCCCGCGGTGTACGACCCAGTGCCGTACTTCTGGTCCGAGCAGTTCGGGCGCTTCGTGCAGTACGCGGGCCACCACGCGTCCGCCGACACCACCCTGTGGCGCGGCGACCCGTCGGGCGCCGCATGGACGGTGTGCTGGCTGCGCGAGGACCGCCTGGTCGCCCTGCTCGCGGTGGGCCGGCCCCGGGACCTGGCCCAGGGACGCAAACTCATCGAGGCGGGCACACCGATGGACGCGGCCGCCCTGACGGACCCGTCGAAGCCGCTGAAGACGGCCGCGGCGTAGCCGATGACGTCCCGGTCGCCCCGGCCCCCCTCCCCAGGTCGGACGGGCCCGGCTTCCGACTGTCGGTCCCAGATGGCAGGCTTGTCCCGTGACCGAGATTGACGCAAAGATCGATGCTCTCGTCCCCGACTGGCTCACCCTTCCCGACATCGCCGAGATGCTCGGCGTCGAGGTGACCCGCGTCCGGCAGCTGGTGAAGGACGGCCAGCTCATCGCCGTACGCCGTGGTGAGAACCGCGCGCTGCACGTCCCCGCCGCCTTCATCGACGGGGCCGAGCAGAAGGTCGTCAAGGGCCTGTCCGGCACCCTGACGCTCCTGCGGGACGACGGCTACAACGACGAAGAGATGCTGGAGTGGCTCTTCACCCCCGACTCCAGCCTGCCCGGCACCCCCGCGCAGGCTCTGAGCGAGAATCGCGGCACGGAGGTGAAGCGCCGCGCCCAGGCGCTCGCCGTCTGATCCGACGAAAACCTTCCGGTGTACGGACCACGGCCCGCCGGCCCGCCCGGCCGCCGCGGTCCGTACACCGCCGACCACGGGGGACCCAACGATGTCCGAGACCGGTGCCGCCGCCCGCGCACAGCTCGCCGACGCCCGCCTGTACCTGTGCACGGACGCCCGCAAGCGCCAGGGCGACCTCCCCGAGTTCCTCGACGCGGTGCTGGCGGGCGGTGTCGACCTGGTGCAGCTGCGGGACAAGAGCCTGGAGGCGGCGGAGGAGCTCGCGTACCTGGAGCTGTTCGCGGACGCCTGCCGCCGGCACGGCGCGCTGCTCTCGGTGAACGACCGGGCGGACGTGGCCCACGCGAGCCGCGCCGCGCATCCGGCCGGCGCCCGGATCCTGCACCTCGGCCAGGGCGACCTGCCGGTCCCCGCGGCCCGCGCCGTCCTCGGCGACGACATCCTGATCGGACGCTCCACGCACGCGGAGTCCGAGGCCGCGGCCGCCGCGGTCCAGGAGGGCGTCGACTACTTCTGCACGGGTCCGTGCTGGCCCACCCCCACCAAGCCGGGCCGCCACGCGCCGGGCCTCGACCTGGTCAGGTACACCGCCTCGCTGGACACCGACCGCCCCTGGTTCGCCATCGGCGGCATCGACCTGGGCAACGTGGACCAGGTCCTGGAGGCCGGCGCCCGCAGGGTCGTCGTCGTCCGGGCGATCACCGAGGCGGACGATCCGGGAGCGGCGGCCGGCGCGTTCGCGAAGCGGCTGCGGGACGTCCGGCCGCCGCGGTGACGCCCGCTGTCCGAGGGATGGACAAGAAGCCGACGAATCTGGACGAATCCCCTCTCTCCGGTTGGGTGACCGGCCTCCCCTGGCTAACCTGCGAACATGGCCCTCGGATCTGCTTCCACCAGGACTGATCGCGCACGCACCGTGCGCGACATGCTCGCGACCGGCAAGAAGACGTACTCGTTCGAGTTCTCCGCGCCGAAGACCCCCAAGGGCGAGCGGAACCTGTGGAACGCGCTCCGCCGGGTCGAGGCCGTCGCGCCCGACTTCGTCTCCGTCACCTACGGAGCCGGTGGTTCCACCCGAGCGGGCACGGTCCGGGAGACCGAACAGATCGTCGCCGACACGACACTCACCCCGGTCGCCCACCTCACCGCCGTGAACCACTCCGTCGCCGAGCTGCGCAACATCATCGGGCAGTACGCGGACGCCGGGATCCGGAACATGCTCGCGGTGCGCGGCGATCCGCCCGGCGACCCCATGGGCGAGTGGGTCCCGCACCCCCAGGGCCTCGCCTACGCGGCCGATCTCGTCCGCCTCATCAAGGAGTCCGGCGACTTCTGCGTCGGCGTCGCGGCCTTCCCCGAGATGCACCCGCGGTCCGCCGAATGGGACCTGGACGTCGCGCACTTCGTCGACAAGTGCCGCGCGGGCGCCGACTACGCGATCACGCAGATGTTCTTCCACCCCGAGTCGTACCTGCGCCTGCGCGACCGGGTCTCCGCGGCCGGCTGCGGCACCCCGGTGATCCCCGAGGTGATGCCGGTGACGAGTGTGAGGATGCTGGAACGACTGCCACAACTCAGCAACGCCTCCATCCCGGCGGAGCTGAAAGAGCGGATCCTCACAGCCAAAGACGATCCGGCGGCTGTACGCTCCATTGGCATCGAGTTCGCCACCGAGTTCTGCGCGCGACTGCTGGCCGAGGGAGTTCCCGGCCTGCACTTCATCACGCTCAACAACTCCACGGCGACACTTGAGATCTACGAGAATCTGGGCCTGCACCACCCACAGCGGGCCTGGACCGGCCGCGCCGGTGTGCGACACACTGCGTAGCGGTTACTGGGAGAGGGGCGTACATGGGCTGGACGGTCCTCTACATCGCGTTCGGGATGGTCGCACTGTGGCTGCTGGGTGAGGTGCTGCTGCAGTACAAGGCGCGGCTGCGCTGGCGGCTGCTCGCCTTCGCCGGTTTCCTCTGCGTCGTCGTCGGCGTGCTGATCCCCTCCGTGGTGGTCATCGGACTGGGCGCCGCCGCCTTCGCGGTCGGGCAGACGTACGTCACGCTGTCCTTCCGCCGCGGCTTCTCGACCGGCTGGGCCATCGGCGGCCGTCCGGGCGCCAGCAAGCGGCGCCGCGGCGAGCAGGACCGCGAGGAGCCCGCGCCGGAGGTCTCCGGTGCGGAGGCGACCGGCGTCCGGCCGTACACACGCGACGACGACTACGACCCCGACGACGTCTTCACGCCCGCGCCGCCGTCCGCCCCCGCGGCCGCCGCCGTCTACGAGCCGCAGCCGCTGCCCGACGACACCGGTTCCTACGGTGTCTACGACGAGAACGCGTACGCCGGCAACCCGCCGCAGGGCACCGGCCAGTCCCAGGACCAGCAGGCCTACGCCTACGGCAGCTACGCGGGATACGACCAGCAGCAGTACGGCTACGACACCGGACAGCAGCAGTACGCGGCCTATTCCGACCCGTACATCGGCACGCAGACCTACGGCAGCGCCTCGTACGACACCGCCGGCTACGACGGCCAGGCGTACGGGCAGCAGGGCTACGACCAGTTCCAGTACACCGGGACCTCCGCGGGCGAGACCCCGCCCGGCGGCGTCTGGGTGCCCCAGCAGCGCAACGCCGAGGACCCCTACGGCGGCGAACTGCCGCCGGAGCAGCCGTACCCCTACCAGGGCGACGGCAACGGCAGCAGCACCGGCTACGACGAGCAGTACCGGTACTGACCCCGGAGCGCCGCCGCGGTCGTCCTTGGGAAGCCCCCGGCGACCCGGCCCCCCGGGTCACCTCTGCGGGCCCCTGAGCCCCCCGGTCACCTCACTGCGAGCCCCGGAAGTCCGGCCCCTCCACGACGAGGCCGGTGACGAGCGCACCCGACATCCCCGCGTGCGGCAGCCCGCCGCCGGGGTGCGCCCAGCCGCCCACCGCGAACAGCCCCGGCAGCGCGGTGCTGTTCGACGGGTGCAGCAGCCGTCCGTCCGCCGCCGCGAGCGCCGGGGCGGGCACCGCGCCACCGGCCGCGCCGGTCGCCTCGGCGATGTCCGCGGGCGCGTGGACCTCGTGCCACAGAAGACGGCCGCGGAGCCCCGGCAGGGCACGCTCCGCGACGCCGAGCAGCCGCTCCACGTCCGGTGCGGACACCTCGAGGCCCGCCGGGACGGTCGCGGTCAGGGTCACCGCCTCGTGCTCCGCGTCCGGTGCCGACGCCGGGTCGTCCGGGCGCAGCAGCGTGAGGGTGGGGGCCGCGGCGAGCCCCGGACGGTCGCCGAAGAGCCGGTGCAACTCCTCGTCACGGTCCGCCGCGTGCACCACCGTCCGGTGGGCGGCCCCGGCCGGCCGGCCGCCTCTCAGCGCCAGCAGCACCGTCAGCCGGCTCGCCGCGCCGCGCTGCGGCGGGACGACGCCGGCACCGCCCCGCAGCGCCGTGCCCGGGGCGAGGGCTTCCAGCACACCGGGAGCGACCCCCGCCACCACCAGGTCGGCCTCGGCGACCGTGCCCGCGCTCCCGGCGAGCTCGACGCCCGCCGCCCGCCCGTCCTTCTCGACGATCCGCGCGACCTGCGCACCGAACACGAACTCGACCCTGCGGGCCAGGCACCGCTCGTACACCGCGCGGGCCAGCTCACGGACGCCACCGCGCACGTACCAGGTGCCGAAGGCGTGCTCCATGTACGGCAGGACGGCCGCCGCCGCGGGGGCGGTGCGGGGGTCGAGCCCGTACGCCAGGGCGTGGCTCTCCAGCAGGGCGGTGAGCCGCGGGTCGCGCAGCTCCCAGGCGCCGACCTCGGCGAGCGTGGCGGCCCGCCGGGTGCGCAGCAGACGCTTGTGCGGCACCGCCGGGTAGGGCTCGCGCTCGGCCAGCACCGGCCAGTTCGGCCACAGCGGCTCCTCCAGGAGGGGCCGGCGGGTGCGGTCCCACGCCTCGCGCGCCCGCACCAGGAAGTCGCCCCAGCGGGCCCCCGCGCCCGCGCCGAGCGCCTCGTCCAGGGCGCTGACGACGCCCGCGCGGGAGGCGTTCGACAGGGCGACCCGGGTGCCGTCGGCGAAGACGTGCTGCGACGACGGGTCCACCTGCACCAGCTCGGCGCACGCCTCCAGCGGCTCCTTGCCGGTCTTGACGAACAGGTCGCGGTAGACGGCGGGCACTGTCAGCAGTCCCGGCCCGAGGTCGAAGGAGAACCCGTCGCGCTCGAGACGGCGCAGCGCGCCGCCGTACGTCGCCGTGCGCTCGTACACCACCACCCGGTGGCCCGCGACGGCCAGCCGGGCGGCGGCCGCCATCGCGCCCATCCCGGCGCCGATCACCGCAATCCGTGCCATGCCAGGGACTTTATCGGCCGCCACCGACAACCCGGCGCGCGGCCGTCAGCCGGGCGGCCACACCGTCCGCGCCGCGAGCCGCCGCTCCTCCCGGCGCTGGGCCCTGCGGCGCAGAAAGCGCCGGATGCGGGAGACCAGGAAGTAGAGCACCAGCAGTCCGGCGAGCAGCAGGGCGCCGGCGATGACCGCGGCGGCCTGCGGGTGGAACATCGCGAAGGTGAGGATCCCGGCGACCCCGAGATCCTCGGCAAGGCTCACGATGATGTTGCTGAACGGCTCGGGTGAGCTGTTGATCGCCATCCGGGTGCCGGCCTTGACCGCGTGGCTCGCCAGCGCCGTCGAACCCCCGACGGCGCCCGCCGCGAGATCCGGGAGCGAACCGCTCTGTCCGGCGAGCAGGGCCCCGACCACCGCCCCCGACACGGGCCGGATCACGGTGTGCACCGAGTCCCACACCGAGTCGACGTACGGGATCTTGTCGGCGACCGCCTCGCAGAGGAAGAGCACCGCGGCGGTGATCAGGACCTCCGGGCGCTGCAGGGACTCCGGCACCTCGTCGCTCAGGCCGGTCGCGCCGAAGACGCCGAGGAGCAGCACCACCGCGTACGCGTTGATGCCGCTGGCCCAGCCGCTGGTGAAGACCAAAGGGAGTACGGACACGGACGCGATCGTATCCAGGCGGGGGCGCGGCGTCGTGGGCCCCTGTGCCCAGGACTGAGCAGGGGTACTCAGCCGACGGGATGAGTAGCCGCACGGATGGGCTGGGCCTGCGGAAACGACAGAGTGGAGGCACGGAGAGGGGCGCGGCTCCGGCACCGCCGGCACGGGGCGGCGGAACGGAGCCGGCCCTCGACCGCTCCTCCCGCCGGCACCCGGCGGGAGCGAGGTACGGGGGACCCGGTGGACGACCGCACCGGGCCCGCGGCACGGGGGAGTACGGGGGAGTACGGAAAGGCGCCGGTCCGAGGCGGTCCGCGGGGGACGCGGCCGGACCGGACCGGCGCCTTCGCGTGCCGGCCCGCTCAGCGGCTGCCGCTCACGCGCCCCTGGAGGAGCCGGGACAGCGCCGCGTGCACGTCGTCCAGGGACCGCTCCGGCTGGAACGCCTGCCAGTCCAGGGCGGCCACCAGGACCATGCCGACCAGCGCCGCCGCCGTCAGCGGGATGTCGAGTTCGCCGCTGAGCTCGCCGTTCGCCACGCCGTCGCGCAGGACGTCCTCGACGACCGCGACCGCCTGCTGCCTGACCACCATCAGGGTGGACTGCCAGGCCCGGTTGGTGCGCCACAGCTCGGCCACGTACAGCTGGGTGAACGCGGGATAGCGGTCGATGAAGACGAGCCCGGCCCTGATCATCGCGTCCAGCGCGTCGACCTTGCTGCCGCCCTCCCGCGCCGCCTTCTCGGACGCCTCCCTGAGGGACGCGGTGAGGAGCCCGACGCCGTGCCGCAGCAACTCCTCGAAGAGGACGGACTTGCTCGCGAAGTTGTAGTAGACGGTGCCCTTCGCGACTCCCGCCCGTTCGGCGATCTCGTCCACGGTGGTGGCGGAGAACCCCTGTTCGGCGATGAGGGTGACGGCCGCCTCGTAGAGTTTCTGCCGGGTCGCCTCGCGACGGCTGCTCCCGGCCCCCGTGGCACTGGTGCTTTCCATGGCCTTGATTCTCACAGGAACGGTCACAGGGTCAGCTCCGGGTGCAGCCGGTCGAGCGTCCACACCTGCTTGCGGCGGGCGGAGACGGCGGTCAGGGCGAGGGCGCCCGCGGTGAACGCCACGAGGACGGCGCACGCCTGCCAGACCGGACCGAGCCCGCCGCCCGTGATGAGCCTGCGGAGGGCGTCGACGACATGGCTCATCGGCAGGAACGGATGGATGGCGTTGAAGAACCCGGGACTGGTCTGCACGGGGTAGGTGCCGCCCGCCGAGGTCAGCTGGAGCATCAGCAGCGCGAGGACGAGGATGCGGCCCGCGGCCCCGAAGCGCGCGTTCAGCCACTGCACGATCGCCGCGAAGCACGCCGTCACCAGGAACAGGAAGCCCACCGTCCCGGCCGCCCGCACCATGTCGAGACCGACCAGCCAGTGGAGCACCGCCATCAGGGCGGCGGTCTGCAGGACGCCGAGGGCCGCGACCGGCAGCCAGCCCGCCAGGGTGATCCGCCAGGCCGGGGCGCCGGCCGCGAGCGCGCGCCGGTTGAGCGGCGGGATCAGCATGTACGCCACCATCGCGCCCACCCACAGGGAGAGCGGAATGAAGTACGGCGCGAATCCGGTGCCGTAGTTCGGCGCCTTGTGCAGGTCCCGCGAGGCGAGCTGCACCGGGTCGGACATGACCTGGGTGCGCTGGTCCCGGTCGTTCTCGTCGTAGTCGGGGATCCTGCCCGCGCCGTCGTGCAGGCCGCCCGCCAGCTTCCCGGAGCCGTCGGCCAGTTTGTACATGCCGCCGTCGAGGTCGACCGCGCCCGTCCTGAGCTTGCCGATGCCGGTGTCGAGGTCGGCGGCGCCGCTCTTGGCGGTGCCCAGACCCGTGTGCAGCGTCTTGGCGCCCTTGGCGACCTTCCCGGCCCCGCTGTTCAGTGCGTTGATCCGGGTGACGGCGTCGTCGAGGTCCTCGGAGAGGTGCGGCGAGCGCCTGGCGAGACTCCGGGCCTGCTTCTCCAGGGTGGCCAGGTTCTTGTCGAGCGTGTCGAGGCCGCCGTCCTGGTCGCTCACGAGCGTGTTCACGTCGTCGGCGACCGTCGCCACATCCGCCGCGGCCTGCTTGGCCTTCTTGAGTTCCGGACACGCCGGGTCGGGCACCACCGCGGTCTCGCAGCGCGCCCGGTGGATGCGGTCGAGGGTGTCGGAGGCGGTGCGGGCGCCCCTGGCGGCGGCCGGGGCGGTCCTCACCAGGGTGTCGAGGTTGTGGCGGACCGCGGACGCCGAGTCGGCGACCAGCCGGGCCGTGTCGCCGATCGTCTTCTCGTTGTCCTTCAGGAAGGGCCGTACGCCGGCGGCGACCCCGTTGACCTTGTCGGCGAGCGTCTGCGTGCCGTCGGCCACCCGCCGCGAGCCGTCCTCGAGGTCACCCGCTCCCTTGTTGAGCTTCCGCAGGCCCGAGGACAGCTTTCCGCTGCCCGCCTCGGCGTCCTTCAGGCCGTCGGCGAGAGCCTTGGAGCCCTTCTTGGCCTTGCCGATCCCGCCCTTGAGCCGGTCGGCCCCCTTGGCTGCCTTGACCGTCTCCCCGTGGATGTCGGAGAAGGAGATGAAGATCCGGTCGAGGAAGGACCGGGAGGCCTTCGTGGACGCCGCCGTGCGCACCTCGCTGAACACCGTCCGGGAGATCTGCCCGACGATGTAGTTGTTCGCGTCGTTCGTACGCACCTGGAGCGCGCCCGTCTCGGGGGAGTCCCCGGAGCTGGACGCGATCCGCCGGCTGAAGTCCTCCGGCATGGTGAGCGACAGGTAGTACGTGCCGTCCTCGACGCCCCTGCGGGCCTCGGCGGCGCTCACCTCGTGCCACTCGAAGGTGTCGCTCTCGTGCAGCCCCTTGGTGATGTCGTCGCCGGCGTTCAGCTTCCGTCCGGCGGCGGTCGCCCCCGCGTCGTCGTTCACCAGTGCCACGGGGATGCGGTCCAGGCGCCCGTACGGGTCCCAGAACGAGTACAGGTAGAGGGCGCCGTAGAGCAGGGGCAGCAGCAGCAGGGCGGCCAGTGCCGCGCGCGGCAGCCTTCCCCTGCCGAAGCGCCGAAGCTCAAGCGCGGCCAGTTTCGGCGAGCGCATCCGCCGTCTCCTTGTCGTCGTCCTTATCGGCCCTGTCGGCCCTGTCGGCCCTGTCGGCCCTGTCGGCCCTGTCGGCCGTGCGACCGTTGCGGTCCTCGCGGTCCTCGCGGACTTCGTCGTGCCGGGCCGCGTGCCCGGGTTCGTCCCGATGGCCGGGGCCGGGGTCCTGTCCCGCGTCCGGGCCGGGCTCTTCGGGTGCGGGGCCGGTGGAGACGACGACGGCTCCCTCGGGGGCCTCGCTGCACACCGCCACGACCGTGGTGCCCGACGCGGCCAGCGACCTCAACAGGGCCCAGACCTCCGCCCGTTCGGCGTCCGACAGCTTGAGGTCGGTGTCGTCGACGGCCAGCAGCCGCGGTTCGCCGACGAGGGCCAGCGCGACGGAGAGCCGCAGCGCCTCCAGCCGCTCCAGGTCGCGCACGGCCGTCCGCGTTCCCTTCGGCAGGGTGGCGGGGTCGAGTCCGGCGGCCCGAAGGGCCCGTTCGGCGCGCTGTCCGGCCTCGGCCAGCCGCTCGGCACGCGGGCGCAGGAGTCCGCGCACGGTGTCGCGCAGCGGGCCGGTGAACCGGCGCCGCAGCAGCGCACGTTCGAGGAGGTGCTCCCCGACCGTCAGGGCCGGCTCCAGGTCCGTGACGCCGGGGACATGGGCGAGCGCGCTGATCCCGCGGACCGCCGCCATCTGCTGGGGCAGCGCGAGGGAACCGACCGACGCCCGCCCCTCGGTGGGCTTCATCCGCCCGGTGAGCGCGAGCAGCAGGCAGGTCCGGCCGGAGCCCGACGGTCCCTCCACCGCGATCAGCGAGCCGGGTTCCGCGTCGATGCCGACGCCCCGGAACGCCCAGCCGCGCGGCCCCTTGAGGCCGAAACCCTGCGCACCGACGGCGACCGCGGCGACTTCTTCTGACTCGCCCATGTCCCCCCTCGCTCCCCTGAGGCGGGGCCACGCGGGCCCCTTTTGAACTGACTGGTCAGTGCAAAAACTATCTCGAACCCCTGACCGAGGCAAAAGGCCAGGTCGGAACGGATTGTCAGTGCCATAGCTCACGATGGGTACATACGGCCACAGTGCCGTCACACAGACGACAGGAGGTTCGTCATGGCCACCTCTTCCGCAGCCGCCGCCCACCGGCGCGGCGCCGCCGGCCCTGCACCCTCACTGACCGGTCCGGCGAGCGACGTGCACCCCGTGCTGCGCCGGACGACAGCTCCGCCCGCAGCCCTCGACCTGCTCGCCCAGGCCCGTGCCGGGCTCGAGGAGGCGACCACCCTCGAGACGCCCAACGAGCGCTATGCCACGGCGCACCTGGCGGCCCTGCGCACCGCCGCCGCCGTGCTCGCCGCGCGGGGACGCCCGGAGACCACGCCCCGGCGCCGGGCGCGCATCCGGAGCGCCTGGGAAGTGCTCCCCGAGATCGCGCCCGAACTGGCCGAGTGGGGCGCGCTGTTCGCTTCCGGAGCCGGGCGCCGGGCCCGCGCGGAAGCGGGCATACAGGGCGCGGCCGCCCCGCGGGACGCCGACGACCTGATACGCGACGTGGCCATGTTCCTGCGCCTCGTCGAGCGGATGCTGGTCCTCCAGCCGGTCCTGCCGCAGCCCAGGCAGGACGAGGACCGAGAGGTCCCGGACGCGGGGTGAGCGCGGGCCGTCGCGTTCGGCCGCTGCCGGGGCGGCCCGGGAGCGGCGCGTGGCCGGCCGGCGGTCCGCCGCGTGCTCGGTCGCGGCACCGGCGGGTGACCATCGTGGATCCGCGCGACCCACGGCGTGATCCACACCGTCATCCGCCGCGTGATCCATGGCGTGATCCACCGCGTGATCCACCGCGTGAGACGGCGAGCCGGGCACGGCGGCGGAGGCAATAAGGTGGGAGGCGCATGCAGCCTCCCAGCGGGAGGCGTCCCGATCGCTCCGCCGGACAGCAGGCGGTGCCGCGCCGAGGAGTCAACTGCCGTGTCGGACCCGATGCGCCCCCGCGCCGCCCTCCGTACCGCCGTGGTCTGGGAGGTCCTCCAGGACGCTCTCGACCGCCGCGTGAAGGCCACGGGACGGGAATCGCTCGACGTCCTCGACACCGGGGGCGGCAGCGGCAACTTCGCGGTGCCCGTGGCCCGCCTCGGCCATCGCGTCACGGTCGTCGACCCCAGCCCGAACGCACTGTTCGCGCTGGAGCGCCGCGCCGGTGAGGCGGGCGTCGCCGACCGCGTGAAGGGCGTCCAGGGCGATGCCCACGGCCTCTTCGACGTCGTCGAGCGCGGCGGCTACGACGCGGTGCTCTGCCACGGCGTCCTGGAGTACGTGGACGACCCCGCCGAGGGCGTGCGCAACGTGGTGGACGCCCTGCGCCCCGAAGGCGTGCTCAGTCTGCTCGCCGCCGGTCTGGGCGGAGCGGTGCTCGCACGCGCCCTCGCCGGGCACTTCAAGGAGGCCAGGCAGGCGCTCGACGACCCGGACGGACGCTGGGGCGAGGGTGATCCCGTACCGCACCGCTTCACCGCCGCACAGCTCACCGCGCTCGTCGAGGGCGCGGGCCTGCGGGTCGGTGCCGTGCACGGCGTGCGGGTCTTCGCCGACCTGGTCCCCGGCGTCCTCGTGGACACCGAACCGGGCGCCCTCGACGCGCTGCTCAAGCTGGAGGCCGCGGCGGCCGAGCTCGCCGCCTTCCACTCCGTGGCGACACAGCTCCATGTGCTGGGTGAGTCCCGGGGTGCCGGCGAGGCGTGAGCCGCCGTCCGTGACGCGCCGCTGATCAGCGCCGGGGCGGCGGATGGAGTACGCCACAGGCCCCCCGATCGGGCGCCCCGCGCCGTATGATCGAGGGAGACCACCCGGCATGACGGGTCGGCCGCCGGGGAATGCACGCTCCAGCGGGCCGGACCGCCGTGGCGGGTTCCGGTTGGCCGATTGGCGTAGAGGGGCGGGTTTCACGGGGGCGATTCCCTGCCTATCCTGAAGGGGACCCCCAGTCGCCCCGGCGACTGCACGATGAGGAGGACTCCGTGCCGCTCTCGGAGCACGAGCAGCGAATGCTCGAGCAGATGGAGCGAGCGCTGTACGCCGAAGATCCCAAGTTCGCGACAGCGCTTGAGGGAAGCGGGCTGCGTACGTACACCCGGCGACGGGTCTACCAGGCGGTCGCGGGCTTTCTTGTGGGTATCGCGCTCCTCATGGCCGGAATGGTCGCCCAGCAGATCTGGATCAGCGTGGTGGGCTTCCTCGTCATGCTGGGCTGTGCGGTGCTCGCCGTCACCGGTTGGCGCAAGGCCCCCAAGCCGGGTGAACAGCCGGCCGCCGGTGCACCGGGCGTCCGTCGTCAGCCGCGGCAGCGCCGCTCCATGATGGACCGCATCGAACAACGCTGGCAGCGCCGTCGAGACGAGCAGGGTCACTAGGGCCTGCCCTGACCCTGCGGGTCGCCGCAGCCACAGACATCGCGTGAGGGGGTGTCCCGCCCGGCCGGGCGGGACACCCCCTCACGCATGCCTTCACCCGGCCCCGGCTGGCGAGCCGGTCAGTCCCGCCGCGAGCGACGGGGCGAGGCCGCCCGCCCGGAAATGTGGAGCGGGCCGGTCCGCCTGCCCGGAGAGGTGGAGCAGGCCGGTCCGCCCGCCCCGGAGAGGTGGAACGTGCCGGTCCGCCCGGTGCGGCCAGGCGCGGTGAGGTGTGCCGCAACCGGCTTGCGGGCCGTCCCTCCGTCCTCGGGAACCGACAGGGGCCCCTCCCGCCGGTGACCGGGAACCGACAGGGGCCCCTCGCCCGGCGTCGGGCGAGGGGCCCCTGCTCGCGTCAGCCGTTCTGGCCCGAAGGGCGTCGCAGCAAGGCCGCCCGGCGCGCGGCGAGTCCGGAGCGCAGGGCCGTCCAGCGGGACGAGGCGGCCCAGGCCACCCGGACGGCCGAGCGCGGCGCCAGCAGCGCCCGCAGCCGGGTGGAACGGCTCACCGACGCCCGGAGCGCGTCCGTGACCCGCCGGGCGTCCTCCGCGATCCCTGCCGCCGGGTGGGGACGGGGAGCGTAGAGGACCTGCTCCACCGTGGACGCCAGCCGGTGCAGCGCCGCCTCCGCGGGCGGATCCAGCCGTCCGAGCCGGACGATCCGCGCGGCCGCCCCGCGCGGTGTCCGGGACTCGTCCGGCCCGATGCCGTGGTCCCACGCCGTGTCCGTCACCTCCTGCCAGGCGGCGAGGGCGTGAGCCGCGAGGGCCTCCTCCGAACGCCCGTGCGCCCCGAGCCGCACAGCCCGGACCCGGGCCCGCCACAGCATCGGCAGGAACGGGACCGCCAGTACCGCGAACCCGGCCAGGACGAGCAGCGGCAGCAACCACCAGGGCCGACCGCCGTCGTCGGAGCCGGCCGTGGCCAGGGCGGACTCGCTCGGGCAGGCCTCCAGCTTCTTCTGCTGGACCGAGCAGCTCTCGCTCACCGACGGCGCGGCGGACGGGGCCGTGGACGCCGACCCCGACGGCCTCGGCACCGACGGGACGTTGCTGTCCGGGGTGTCCGCCTGCGTGTACTCGGGCACCGTGCCCCGGTTGGGGGTGGGCTCGAAGCGGGTCCAGCCGACCCCTTCGAAGTACAGCTCGGGCCAGGCGTGCGCGTCCCGCAGACCCACCGACATCGAACCGTCCGCCTGCGGCGAGCCGGGCGTGAAGCCCACCGCGACCCGGGCCGGTATGCCCAGGGTGCGGGCCATCGAGGCCATCGCGAAGGAGAAGTGGACGCAGAAGCCCTCCTTCTCCCGCAGGAAGCGCGCGATCGCGGCGGAACCGCTGCCGACCTGCACCTGGGTGTCGTACGTGAACCCGCCGTCGACGGCGAAGTAGTCCTGGAGGTCGACCGCCCGCTCGTAGTCGTTCGTCGCGTCCTCGGTGACCTTGAGCGCGGTCTGCGCCACCTCGGGCGGCAGCGACTCCGGGACCTTGGTGAACTCGCGCCGCAGGGCGTCCGGCGGCTGCGGGGCGGAGGCCAGCTGCTCCGCGGTCGGCTGCACGATCAGGCTCGCCACCTCGTACCGCGCGCCGCGGGTGTTCTGGCCGTGGTCACCGACGAGCGTGCGGCCCAGCGGTTCGTAGCGCCAGTTGCCGTCGATGTCCACCTTGCTGGCGGGGTAGGGCATCGGCAGCCAGTCCTGCGCGTACCAGTCGGACGCCGAGATGCGCGTCCGGATCTCCGACCGGCGGATGTCGGGACCGAGGCCGACCGGGGTCGGCAACGTGTCCGGCACCGCCTGGATGCGGCGCTGGGCCGGCTTCCAGGCCGTGCCGTCGAACTCGTCGAGGGAGACGATCCGCAGATACAGGTCCTGTGTGTCCTCGGTGTCGGTGCGGTACGACATGACCTGGCGGTCCTCGTTCACGTTCAGGCTGTCGCGCAGCGAGACCAGGGGGTTCACCGCGGAGATCGTGCCGCCGCCCCCGGCGCCCGCCCCGGCGCCGGTCCCGGCGCCGTCCAGCAGGCCGCCGTCCAGGGCGGGCAGACCGAGCGGCACCACCAGGGCGATGCCCAGGGCCACGGCGCCGATGCGCCGCCCGGTGCGGACGGGGGCGACCGCGCCGCTCCCCGCGTCCGGACCGGGGCCGCGGGGTCCGCCGCCGAAGACACGGCCCCACTGGGAGAGCCGTTCCCGCCCCTCCGCCAGCAGCAGCATGAGATATCCGCAGGCCGCGAGCAGGAACCACAGCCACGCGGTGCCGCCGTCCGAGAGGCCCGCGGCGACCGAGTACAGCGCGAGCAGCGGCAGCCCGGCCGGGGCGGCGCTGCGGAACGTCACCGCGAGCGCGTCCACGGCGAGGCCGATCACCAGGACTCCGCCGACCAGCATCAGCCGGATGCCGTCCGACAGCGGCGCCGGGATCGCATACCGCCCGACGTCGTCCGAGCCCGCCTGGAGCAGGGTCCCCAGCCGGTCGAACACCTCCGGTCCCGGGATCACGCCCCCGAGGGCCTGCCCGCGCGCGAAGGTCAGCGTCAGCAGCACCAGCGTCACCAGGGCCTGCAGACCCACCGTCAGCGGCCGGGCCAGCGGCACCCGCCGGGCCAGCGCGCCCACCGTGGTCTGGACCGTCAGCAGCAGGGCCGCCTGCAAGATCCACGTCGCCGGGTCGACCAGCGGCAGCAGGGCGCAGGAGGTCAGCAGTGTCGCCGCCGCGGCACACAGCGCCAGTCGTGCGCGCCCGCTCATGAGCCGCCTCCCATCGGGCTGCCCGTGGCCGCGGCGCTCGTGCGCTGCCGGTCGGTCTGCCGCCACAGGTCGGCGAGATCCGCTCCCCGCGGCACCTTCACCGCGGTCCAGCCCGCCTCACGCAGCATGCGCAGCCTTCTTTCCCCGTTTCCGTCCGGCGGGCCGGGGACACCGGACGGCTGCCGCACCCACGCGTCGCTCTCCAGCAGGAAGGCGAGGGCGCCGCCGCTGCGCCGGCGCATCCTGGCGAGCACCGTCGCCTGCTCCTCGTCCAGGTCGCCGAGGAAGGCGATCAGCAGCCCCTCGCTCCCGCCGCGCAGCGCGTCGTAGGCGCGCGACAGGCCCGCCCCGTCCGAGTGGTCCACCACGGCGAGCGTGTCCATCATCAGCCCCGCCGCGTCGGCGGACTCCTGGGTGGCGCCCGCGAAACCGTCGGCGCTCTCGCCGGGCACCGAAGTGCCCGTGTCCGTCAGCAGCCGCACGGAGAAGCCCCGTTCGAGCATGTGGACCAGGGTGGAGGCCGCGCCCGACACGGCCCACTCGAAGGCCGCGTCCGGGCCGGCGCCGGCGTAGGCGATGCCGCGGGTGTCCAGCAGGACCGTGCAGCGGGCGCGCTGCGGCTGCTCCTCGCGGCGCACCATCAGCTCGCCGTAGCGTGCGGTCAGCCGCCAGTGCACCCGGCGCAGGTCGTCGCCGTGCCGGTAGCCGCGGGGTATCACGTCGTCCTCGCCGGCCAGCGCGAGCGAACGCTGCCGCCCGTCGCCGTACCCCTTCGCCTCGCCGCTCAGCCGCACCGGCGGCAGCGGCTCCACGCGCGGGATGACCGTCAGGGTGTCGTACGTCGAGAAGGAGCGGGTCAGCTCGCACAGCCCGAACGGGTCGGCGAGGCGCAGCTGGAGCGGGCCCAGGGGATAGCGGCCGCGCAGGTCGGAGCGCACGCGGTAGGACACTTCGCGGTGGCCGCCCGCCTCCATCCGGTCCAGGACGAACCGGGGACGGGGGCCGAGCACGTACGGAACCCGGTCCTGGAGCATGAGCAGCCCCGTGGGCAGCCGCGAGACGTTGTCCATCCGCAGGTGGACGCGGGCCTCGGAACCGGCGGGCACGCGCGCGGGGGAGAGCCTGCGGCTGCCGGTGACCCGGTAGCGGGTGCGGTACAGCACGGTCGCGCACAGCAGCGGCAGCACCGCAAGCAGCAGGCCGACCCGCAGCAGATCGCTCTGTCCCAGGACGTACGCGCAGACGCCGGCCGCCACTCCGGCTGCCAGGAAGGAACGCCCGCGTGTCGTGAGTCCGGCGAGCGCCGTGCGCAGCCCGCCCCCGGACTCCTCCGCGTGGCCCGTCCCCCCGGCCGTCATCACAGCCTCCGGGGCGGCTGCTGGTCGAACGCGGGCGTGCCGCGGCCCATGGCGAACCCGCTCTGCGGCTGGGGAGCCGAGGGCACGGGCGTGCGCTGGAGGATCTCCTGGACGACCTGCTCGGCCGTACGGCGGTTCAGCTGTGCCTGTGCCGTGGGCAGCAGCCGGTGGGCCAGGACCGCCACGGCGAGCGCCTGGATGTCGTCCGGCAGCGCGTACTCCCGGCCGCTGAGGGCGGCCGACGCCTTCGCCGCGCGCAGCAGATGCAGCGTGGCGCGCGGCGAGGCGCCGAGTCTGAGGTCCGGGTGCGTACGGGTGGCCGCCACCAGGTCCACCGCGTAGCGCCGGACCGGCTCGGCGACGTGGACCGTGCGGACCGCGTCGATCAGCTTCACGATGTCGTGCGCGTGCGCCACCGGCTGGAGGTCGTCCAACGGGGAGACGCCGCCGTGGACGTCCAGCATCTGGAGCTCGGCCTCCGCGCTGGGATAGCCGATGGAGACCCGGGCCATGAAGCGGTCGCGCTGGGCCTCGGGCAGCGGATAGGTGCCCTCCATCTCGACCGGGTTCTGCGTGGCCACCACCATGAAGGGGCCCGGCAGCTCGTAGGTCTGCCCGTCGATGGTGACCTGGCGCTCCTCCATGGACTCCAGGAGGGCCGACTGGGTCTTGGGGGAGGCGCGGTTGATCTCGTCGCCGATCACGATCTGCGCGAAGATCGCCCCCGGTTTGAACTCGAAGTCCCGGCGCTGCTGGTCCCAGATGGACACCCCGGTGATGTCCGAGGGCAGCAGGTCGGGCGTGAACTGAATGCGCCGCACCGAGCAGTCGATGGACCGCGCCAGTGCCTTGGCCAGCATCGTCTTGCCGACGCCGGGGACATCCTCGATCAGAAGATGTCCCTCGGCGAGCAGCACGGTCAGCGAAAGCCGTACGACCTCTGGCTTGCCCTCGATCACTCCCTCCACCGAACTGCGGACTCGCTCCGCGGTGGCGGTCAGATCCGTAAGGCTCGCTCGATCGTCATAGGTCGTCACCCGGCCCTCCTCGGCCCGTTCTCGGGCCGACGCTGCGATGCGGACCGGCCCACCCCGAAACACGGACACCACGCGCGGAAAGTTCCGCGTGACGCCACATCCGCATTCTTGTTGCCGTTACCGGTTCGTGTCACTCGACTGTGGACAACCGGCCTTGCTATGTCACGGCTTACGACCTTTTGGGTACGGACGGTGCCCGTCGCTTCCGTGCGACGGGCACCCCGGGGCCCGGCTAGGCGGGGTCGATCTCGCGCAGCAGACCCGTCTTCACGTCGAAGACGAAGCCGCGTACGTCGCCGGTGTGCAGCAGGAACGGCGAGGTGCGCACCCGCTGCATCGACTGCCGTACGTCCTGCTCGACGTCCCGGAAGGCCTCCACCGCCCAGGCGGGACGCTGGCCGACCTCCATCTCCAGGTCGTGCCGGAACTCCTCGGTGAGGGACTCCAGGCCGCAGCCCGTGTGGTGGATGAGGACGACGCTGCGCGTGCCGAGCGCGCGCTGGCTGATCGTCAGGGAGCGGATCACGTCGTCGGTGACCACCCCGCCGGCATTGCGGATGGTGTGGCAGTCGCCGAGCTGCAGGCCGAGCGCGGCGTGCAGGTCGAGCCGCGCGTCCATACAGGCGACCACGGCGACCTGGAGCACCGGACGGGCGTCCATACCGGGGTCGCTGAAGGCGGCGGCGTACCGCTCGTTCGCGCCGACGAGCCGGTCGGTGACGGAGTCCCCGGCGGCTATGGCGTCTTCGGGCTCTGTGGGCACGGATGCAGAAGTCGTCATGCGGAAGACGTTACTGGTCACCCGGGGCGCGGTCCTGCTGTGAGAGAGGACAAAGAACGCCATCGCGGCTTGTTGTGAGCTAATCCACACGGGCGGTGACGGGGCGCCCGAACGGGTGATTCCGGCGGGTCCGCCGCTTCGGAGGGGGTGCGGCCCGCGACGCGCAAGCCGGTTGATTGACCGCGAGACACCGTGGACTAAAGTGACGCGAAGCGGGAGGCGAGGTTCTCCCCGCAGGACTTTTCACCCGGAGGGCCCGGTGATTTCCCGGGGTCTCCCCGCGTGCGCGGCGCGCACGTACGGCTCGGCCTCCTCCCGCTCCCGGTCGGCTGACGCCACTCATCAGGCGCAGGCGGACCTCCCCTTCCGGAGCGGGCGGGGACCCGGCGGTGCGTACGGCCGCGCCGGATCTGAGAGGGCCCAGGTTCAAATGGGGCGCGAAGCGCATGCGAATGAGGGCGACGCCGGGCGACGGGAGGGCCAGAGCCGGCATGTCCCGGTGATGCTCCAGCGGTGCCTGGACATGCTGGCGCCCGCGCTGGAGCGGCCGGGAGCGGTGGTCGTCGACTGCACCCTCGGTCTCGGCGGCCACAGCGAGGCACTGCTGACCCGCTTCCCCGAGGCACGGCTCGTCGCGCTCGACCGGGACAAGGAGGCGCTGCGGCTGTCCGGGGAGCGGCTCGCCCCCTTCGGCGACCGCGCGACCCTCGTGCACGCGGTGTACGACGAACTGCCCGACGTGCTCGACCGCCTGGGCCTGACGCACGTCCAGGGCGTGCTCTTCGACCTCGGCGTCTCCTCCATGCAGCTCGACGAGGCCGACCGCGGCTTCGCCTACGCGCAGGACGCCCCGCTCGACATGCGCATGGACCAGACGACCGGCATCAGCGCCGCCGAGGTCCTCAACACCTACCCGCCCGGCGAACTCGTGCGGATCCTGCGGGCGTACGGCGAGGAGAAGCAGGCCAAGCGGATCGTGTCCGCCGTCGTGCGCGAACGCGCGAAGGAGCCCTTCAGCAACAGCGCCCGGCTCGTCGAACTGATCCGCGACGCGCTGCCGCAGGCCGCCAAGCGGACCGGCGGCAACCCCGCCAAGCGCACCTTCCAGGCCCTGCGCATCGAGGTCAACGGCGAACTGACCGTCCTGGAGCGGGCGATCCCGGCCGCGGTGAAGGCGCTCGCCGTCGAGGGCCGGATCGCGGTGCTGTCGTACCACTCCCTGGAGGACCGGCTGGTCAAGCAGGTGTTCGCGGCCGGCGCCGCCTCCACCGCGCCGCCCGGACTGCCGGTCGTCCCCGAGCGCTACCAGCCCCGGCTCAAGCTCCTCACCCGCGGTGCCGAACTTCCCACCGAGGAAGAGATCGCCGAGAACCGGCGGGCGGCTCCCGCGCGGCTGCGCGGGGCGCAGCGCATCCGCGAGGAAGCCGAGTGAGGCGTACGAAGGGGGCCGTGTGAGGCACACCGAGGGGGAGCGCGAGTGAGTCGCGAACCCACACGCACCGGGAGGGTCCGTGCGTAGGAAACCCCAGCTCCGGGGACGCGCCGCACAGCTCGCGCGGCTGCTCCCGGCCGGTGCGGGCCAGGCCGCCCGCACCCCCTTCGTCCTGCTGGTCGTCCTGCTGCTCGGCGGGGGGCTGATCGGGCTCCTCGTGCTGAACTCCGCGCTGAGCGAGGGGTCGTTCCGGCTCGACGACCTCCAGCGGGAGACGAAGAGCCTCACCGACGAGGAGCAGGAACTCCAGCGGGACGTGGACTCCTACTCGGCACCCGACGCGCTCCAGCGGCGCGCCCGCGAGCTGGGCATGGTCCCCGGCGGCGACCCGGCCTTCCTCGAACCGGACGGCACCGTCAAGGGCGTACCCGGACCGGCCGTCGAGCGGTCCTCGCTCCGCGACCCCGTGGTGCTGCCGCCCGAGGCCATCGCCCCGGCGGCCGGCCCGGCTCCCGCACCGGCCGCGAGCGACTCCTCCGGGCAGTTCCTCACGGCCGCACCCACAGCGCCGCCTCCCACCATCCCCGCCCCGTCCGCAGAGCCCTTCACAACCCCCGGCAGGTGACGGAAGTGTCCGACAGGGAACCGCCGCGCCGCCGCGTGCCAGGACCGGCCCGGCCCGCCCGCCCCGCGGGCCGGTCGCGTCCGGGCCCCGGCGCCCGCCCCGGCCGCCGCCCGGGCGCGCCCCGGCCGGGCGCCCCGCGCATCATCCGTCTCGGCAGCCCGCGCCCCCGGCTGCGCATGGTCAGCCTGGCGCTGACCCTGGTGATGCTCGCCTTCGTCGTACGGCTGCTCCAGGTGCAGGCCGTGGACGCGAGCGCGTACGCCGCGAAGGCCGAGCAGAACCGCTACGTCGGACGCACGCTGGCCGCCGAGCGCGGCGGCATCACGGACCGCAACGGCGTGGAGCTGGCGACCAGCGTGGACGCGTACGACATCACGGCCGACCCCATGATGTTCACGCCCGGTACGACGAAGACGACGGACGCGCCCGAGCAGGCCGCCGCGCTCCTCGCCCCGATCCTGGGCCAGGACATGGAGACCGTCGCCGGGAAGCTGAGCACGAAGAACTCCCGCTACACACTGCTGGCGCACCGCCAGACGCCACAGGTCTGGAAGCAGATCAAGGACCTGAAGACCACACTCGCGGCGAAGGCCGAGACCGACGAGGGCACCGTCAACGTCCTCGCGGGCGTCCTCGCGGTCCCCGCCAGCAAGCGCGTGTACCCCAACGGCGAACTCGCCGCCGGGATACTGGGCTGGGTCAACGCCGACGGCAAGGGCGGCGGCGGGGTCGAGCAGCAGCTGGACGAAGAACTCGCCGGCAAGGACGGCAAGATCCGCTACGCCCAGTCCGGCGGACGCCAGGTGCCGACCGCGGGCTCCACCGAGACGCCCGCGGTGGCCGGTTCCGACGTCGAGCTGACCATCGACCGCGACATCCAGTGGGCGGCGCAGAACGCCATCTCCGAACAGGTGAAGAAGTCCGGGGCGGACCGCGGGTACGTGATGGTGCAGGACACCCGGACCGGCGAGATCCTCGCCATGGCCAACTCGCCCGGCTTCGACCCGAACGACCTCTCCCAGGCCAGTTCGGCGGCGCTGGGCAACGCGGCCCTCCAGGACGCCTACGAGCCCGGCTCCACCGCCAAGGTCATGTCGATGGCCGCGGTGCTGGAGGAGAACGTCGCCACGCCCGCGACGCACGTCGTCGTGCCGAACCGGCTGCACCGCGGCGACCGGCTCTTCCAGGACGACATCGACCACCCGACCTGGAACCTGACGCTCAACGGCGTCCTCGCCAAGTCCAGCAACATCGGCACCATCCTGGCCACCGGCCAGCTCGGCAAGACGCAGAAGCAGGCCAACCGCATCCTCTACACGTACCTGCGCAGGTTCGGCATCGGCAGCCCCAGCGGGCTCGGCTTCCCGGGTGAGACGAAGGGCATCCTCGCGCCCGCCGACAAGTGGTCCACCTCGCAGCAGTACACGATCCCTTTCGGCCAGGGCGTGTCGATCAACGCGATGCAGGCCACCTCCGTCTACTCGACGATCGCCAACGGCGGCGTACGTGTCGAGCCAACTCTCGTGCGCGGCGCCAAGGGGCCCGACGGGCGCTTCACTCCGGCCCCGAAGCCCAAGAAGACGCGGGTCGTGAGCAAGAAGACGGCGAAGACCCTCGCCCAGATGCTCGAGTCCGTGGTGGACGACGAGGAGGGCACCGGGACCCGGGCCCGCATCCCCGGCTACCGGGTCGCGGGCAAGACCGGTACGGCCAACCGTGTGGATCCGGCCACCGGGAAGTACCACGGATACACCTCGTCGTTCGCCGGATTCGCGCCCGCGGACAAACCGCGGGTCACCGTCTACTGCGCGATCCAGAACGCCACCAGGGGCAGTTACTTCGGCGGCCAGATCTGCGGGCCCATCTACAAGCAGGTCATGGAGTTCGCCCTCAAGACCCTCCAGATCCCGCCCACCGGTGCCGGTCCCGCCCGGCTGCCCGTCAGCTTCACACCCTGAACCCGGCTCCACGCCCTGATCAGCACCGACCGGAAACCCAGCACCATCCGGAACACCGACCAGGAACCAGCTCGTGACAACGATCACTCCCGACCACGGGAACCAGGGCCACCCGAGCCCCTCACTTCGCTCCGGCGGGGGTGTGCCCGGTACGCTCACCGCCGTGCCACACGCTGATCAGTCCCAAACCACCCAGAAGGGCGTTCCTGTGACATTTCCGGGGCCGCCGCGACCGGTTCGGATCTCCGCCACACCCCTCGCGGAGCTCGCCGATCAGCTGGGCGTCACCGTCCCGGCGCCGGCCGCGGACATCACGGGCATCACGCACGACTCCCGTGCCGTACGCCCCGGGGACCTGTACGCGGCCCTGCCCGGCGCCCGGATGCACGGCGCCGACTTCGTGACGCAGGCGGCTGGCCTCGGCGCCGCCGCCGTGCTGACCGACCCGACCGGAGCCGACCGCGCCGCCGCCACCGGTCTGCCGGTGCTCGTCGTCGACGAGCCGCGCCGGGAGATGGGCGAACTCGCGGCCACGATCTACGGCCACCCCGGCCGCGACCTGCTCCAGATCGGCATCACCGGAACCTCGGGCAAGACCACCACCGCGTATCTCGTCGAGGGCGGCCTGAAGACGGTCCGCTCCACCGGCCTGATCGGCACGGTCGAGATGCGTATCGGCGACGAGCGCATCAAGTCGGAGCGCACCACCCCCGAAGCCACCGACCTCCAGGCACTGTTCGCGGTGATGCGCGAGCGCGGCGTCGAGGCGGTCGCCATGGAGGTCTCCAGCCACGCGCTGGTCCTCGGCCGGGTCGACGGCTGCGTCTTCGACATCGGCGTCTTCACCAACCTCAGCCCGGAGCACATGGAGTTCCACTCCGGCATGGAGGACTACTTCCAGGCGAAGGCGCAGCTGTTCACGCCGGAGCGCAGCAGGCTCGGCGTGGTCAACCTCGACGACGAGTACGGCCGCCGGCTGGTCAAGGAGGCCACCGTCCCGGTCGTCACCTTCTCCGCCGAGGGGCACCCGGACGCCGACTGGCGGGCCGAGGACGTCCAAGTCGGCCCGATGGACTCGACGTTCACCGTGACCGGCCCGAAGGGGGAGCGGATCACGGCGAGGTCGCCGCTCGCCGGCACCTTCAACGTGGCCAACACGCTCGCCGCGATCGTCGCCCTCGCCGCCGCCGGGATCGGCCCGCAGGACGCCGCGGACGGCATCGCCGCCGTGCCGGGCGTACCGGGCCGCCTGGAGCGCGTGGACGAGGGCCAGCCCTACCTCGCGGTGGTCGACTACGCCCACAAGACGGACGCCGTCGAGTCGGTCCTGCGCGCCCTGCGCAAGGTCACCGAGGGCCGCCTGCACATCGTGCTCGGCTGCGGCGGCGACCGGGACACCACCAAGCGGATGCCG
Organism: Streptomyces sp. NPDC005551; assembly: GCF_042871785.1. Lineage (NCBI taxonomy): Bacteria > Bacillati > Actinomycetota > Actinomycetes > Kitasatosporales > Streptomycetaceae > Streptomyces > Streptomyces sp. NPDC005551. The sequence continues at coordinate 70,932 of NZ_JBIAJE010000017.1, forward strand.
ATGGGCGCCGCCGCGGCGCGGCTGGCCGACACCGCCGTACTGACCTCCGACAACCCCCGCTCCGAGGACCCGCTGGCGATCCTCGCGACCATGCTCGCGGGCGCCGCGGAGGTGCCCTCGCACCAGCGCGGCGAGGTCGCGGTCTTCGAGGACCGGGCCGCCGCCATCGCCGCCGCCGTCGCCCGCGCACGGCCCGGCGACACCGTGCTGGTCGCCGGCAAGGGCCACGAGCAGGGCCAGGACATCGCCGGGGTGGTCCGTCCCTTCGACGACCGCCAGGTGCTTCGCGAAGCTATCCAGAAGACCCAGGGATGAACTTGTGATCGCCCTCTCTCTCGCCGAGATCGCAGAAGTCGTCGGCGGGCAGACGCACGACATACCGGATCCGTCGGTCATGGTCACCGGACCAGTCGTCCGGGACTCCCGTGACGTGGAGTCCGGCAGCCTCTTCGTCGCCTTCGTCGGCGAACGGGTGGACGGCCACGACTACGCGCGCGCGGTCGTCGACGCCGGTGCGGCCGCCGTACTGGCCTCGCGGCCGGTCGGGGTGCCCGCCATCGTCGTCGAGGACGTGCAGGCGGCGCTCGGCGCCCTCGCACGGCACGTCGTCGAACGGCTCGGCGCGACCCTCGTGGCCCTCACCGGCTCCGCGGGCAAGACCAGCACCAAGGACCTGATCGCCCAGGTGCTGCGGCGCAAGGCGCCGACCGTCTTCACACCCGGCTCGCTCAACAACGAGATCGGGCTGCCGCTCACCGCGCTCAGCGCCACCGAGGAGACCAGGTTCCTCGTCCTGGAGATGGGCGCCCGCGGTATCGGGCACATCCGCTACCTCGCGGGCCTGACCCCGCCGAAGGTCGGCCTCGTCCTCAACGTCGGCAGCGCCCACATCGGCGAGTTCGGCGGCCGGGAGCAGATCGCCCAGGCCAAGGGCGAGCTGGTCGAAAGCCTGCCCGAGGACGGCGCCGCGATCCTCAACGCCGACGATCCCCTCGTCCGTGCCATGGCCTCCCGCACGAAGGCCCGCGTGATCCTCTTCGGAGAGTCCGACGAAGCGGACGTACGTGCCGAGAACGTCCGGCTCACGGAGACCGGACAGCCCGCCTTCAGCCTTCGCACACCCTCCGGGTGCAGCGATGTGACCATGCGCCTGTACGGTGAGCACCACGTGTCGAACGCGCTCGCCGCGGCCGCCGTCGCCCATGAGCTGGGCATGTCCGCAGACGAGATCGCCCGTGCGCTCTCCGAGGCGGACTCCCTCTCCCGCTGGCGCATGGAGGTCACCGAGCGCCCGGACGGCGTGACGGTCGTCAACGACGCCTACAACGCGAACCCCGAGTCCATGCGAGCCGCCCTGCGCGCGCTCGTGGCGATGGGCAAGGGGAGGCGGACCTGGGCGGTGCTCGGTCAGATGGCCGAGCTCGGGGACGAGGCGCTCGCCGAGCACGACGCGGTCGGACGGCTCGCCGTCCGGCTCAACGTCAGCAAGCTCGTCGCGGTCGGGGGCAGGGAAGCGTCCTGGCTCCAACTGGGCGCATATAACGAGGGTTCGTGGGGTGAGGAGTCGGTGCACGTGTCCGACGCACAGGCGGCTGTCGACCTGTTGCGCAGCGAGCTGCGCCCAGGGGATGTCGTACTCGTGAAGGCGTCCCGGTCGGTCGGTCTCGAACGGGTGGCGCAGGCGCTGCTCGAGACCGGCACCGAGGGTGAGGTCGCAGCCCGATGATGAACCAGATCCTGTTCGCGGGAGTCATCGGCCTCTTCCTGACTCTCGTGGGCACGCCGCTGCTGATCAAGCTGCTGGCCCGCAAGGGCTACGGCCAGTACATCCGGGACGACGGCCCGCGCGAGCACCACAGCAAGCGCGGTACGCCGACCATGGGTGGCATCGCGTTCATCCTGGCCACGATCATCGCCTACTTCCTCAGCAAGGTGATCACCGGCAAACCGCCGACGTTCTCCGGGCTGCTGGTGCTCGGCCTGATGGCGGGCATGGGCGTGGTCGGCTTCCTGGACGACTACATCAAGATCGTCAAGCGGCGTTCGCTCGGTCTGCGGGCCAAGGCCAAGATGGCCGGCCAGCTGATCGTCGGCGTCTCCTTCGCGGTGCTCTCGCTGCAGTTCGCGGACAACCGCAACAACACCCCGGCCTCCACGAAGCTCTCCTTCGTGCAGGACTTCGGCTGGTCCATCGGCCCGGTCCTGTTCGTGGTCTGGGCCCTGTTCATGATCCTCGCGATGTCGAACGGCGTGAACCTTACGGACGGTCTGGACGGCCTCGCCACCGGCGCCTCCGTCATGGTCTTCGGCGCGTACACCTTCATCGGCGTCTGGCAGTTCCAGGAGTCCTGCGCCAACGCGCAGACCCTCGCCAACCCGGGCGCCTGCTACGAGGTGCGCGACCCGCTCGACCTCGCGGTCGTGGCGGCGGCCCTCATGGGCGCCTGCTTCGGCTTCCTGTGGTGGAACACCTCGCCCGCCAAGATCTTCATGGGTGACACCGGCTCGCTGGCCCTCGGCGGCGCGCTGGCCGGTCTCGCCATCTGCTCCCGCACCGAGTTCCTGCTCGCGCTGCTCGGCGGCCTCTTCGTCCTGATCACCATGTCGGTCGTCATCCAGGTCGGCTCCTTCCGCCTCACCGGCAAGCGCGTCTTCCGCATGGCGCCGCTCCAGCACCACTTCGAACTCAAGGGGTGGTCCGAGGTCCTGGTCGTGGTCCGCTTCTGGATCATCCAGGGCATGTGCGTGATCGTCGGACTCGGCCTCTTCTACGCAGGATGGGCAGCCAAGAAGTGACCGACTGGCAGGGGAAGAACGTCACCGTCGCCGGGCTCGGCGTCTCCGGCATCCCGGCGGCCCGCGTGCTGCACGGCCTCGGCGCCGTCGTCACGGTCGTCAACGACGGCGACGACGAGCGCGCGCGGGCCCAGGCGGCGGAGCTGGAGGCGCTAGGCGTCTCCGTGCGGCTCGGTGACGGGGCGACCCTGCCCGCGGGCACCGAACTCGTCGTCACCACGCCCGGCTGGCAGCCGGGCAAGCCGCTGTTCACCGCGGCCGCCGAAGCGGGCGTCCCGGTGTGGGGCGACGTCGAACTGGCCTGGCGCCTGCGCGGCCCGGACGCGGCGCCCTGGCTCGCGGTCACCGGCACCAACGGCAAGACCACGACCGTGCAGATGCTCGCCGAGATCCTGAAGGCGGCCGGGCTGCGCACCGCCGCCGTCGGCAACATCGGCGTCTCGCTGCTCGACGTCGTCCTCGGCGACGAACCGTACGACGTGCTCGCCGTCGAACTCTCCAGCTACCAACTGCACTGGGCGCCCTCCCTTCGCGCCCACTCCGCCGTCGTCCTCAACCTCGCGCCCGACCACCTCGACTGGCACGGCTCCATGCAGGCGTACGCCGCCGACAAGGGCCGTATCTACGAGGGCAATCGCGTCGCCTGCGTCTACAACGTGGCCGACAGGGCCACCGAGGACCTGGTGCGCGAGGCGGACGTCGAGGAGGGCTGCCGGGCCGTCGGCTTCACGCTCGGCACGCCGGGGCCCTCCCAACTCGGCGTCGTGGAAGGCATCCTGGTCGACCGCGCCTTCGTCGAGGACCGGCAGAAGAACGCCCAGGAGCTGGCGCAGGTCTCCGACGTCCAGCCGCCCGCCCCGCACAACATCGCCAACGCCCTTGCCGCGGCGGCCCTCGCGCGCGCCTACGGGGTGCCCGCGGCGGCCGTACGCGACGGGCTGCGGGCCTTCCGGCCGGACGCCCACCGCATCGCGCACGTCGCGGACGTGGACGGCGTCGCTTACGTCGACGACTCCAAGGCGACCAACACCCATGCCACGGAAGCGTCGTTGGCCGCCTACGAGTCGATCGTGTGGATCGCGGGCGGCCTCGCCAAGGGCGCGTCCTTCGACGAGCTGGTCACCAGGTCCGCGAAGCGGCTCCGGGGCGCCGTGCTCATCGGCGCCGACCGCGCCCTCATCCGGGAAGCGCTGGCGCGACACGCGCCCGAAGTCCCGGTCGTCGACCTGGACCGGACGGACACTGGGGCGATGCGCGCGGCTGTCCAGGAGGCGCGACGGCTCGCGGAGCCGGGGGACACGGTACTGCTGGCCCCGGCCTGCGCCTCGATGGACATGTTCGCCAACTACAACAAGCGCGGTGACGCGTTCGCGGAGGCGGTTCGCGAACTCGGCGCCTGACCCGGCCGCCTGCCGGGCGACCTTGGGAGGGACGGACGCGTGACACCGTTGTGGCCCGGAGACGCCGATGCCCAGTAGCCGTACCGGCCGGCCCCCCGTGCAGCGGGCCGCCAGGCGTCCCGCCGTGCCGCGCCCCCCGGGCGAGAACCCGCTGCGCGGCTTCGTCGTGCGCGCCCGCCGCGCCTGGGACCGGCCGCTGACCGCGTACTACCTGATCTTCGGCAGCAGCCTGCTGATCACCGTGCTCGGCCTGGTGATGGTCTACTCGGCCTCGATGATCAAGGCGCTCCAGCTGTCCCTGCCCGGGTCGTACTTCTTCCGCAAGCAGTTCCTGGCGGCCGCCATCGGCACCGGGCTGCTGCTGCTCGCCTCACGGATGCCGGTGAAGCTGCACCGGGCGCTGGCCTACCCGATACTGGCCGGTTCGGTCTTCCTGATGATCCTGGTGCAGGTGCCGGGGATAGGGATGTCGGTCAACGGGAACCAGAACTGGATCTCCGTCGGCGGCCCCTTCCAGCTCCAGCCCAGCGAGTTCGGCAAGCTCGCGCTCGTGCTGTGGGGCGCCGACCTGCTCGCCCGCAAGGAGGACAGGCGGCTGCTCGCCCAGTGGAAGCACATGCTGGTGCCCCTGGTGCCGGTCGCCTTCATGCTGCTCGGGCTGATCATGCTCGGCGGCGACATGGGGACCGCGATCATCCTCACCGCGATCCTGTTCGGCCTGCTGTGGCTCGCCGGTGCCCCCACGCGGCTCTTCGCGGGCGTCCTGGCCGTCGCCGCGACGATCGGCGTCATCCTCATCAAGACCAGCCCCAACCGCATGTCACGGCTCGCCTGCATCGGCGCGACGGATCCCGGCGCGAACGACCAGTGCTGGCAGGCCGTGCACGGCATCTACGCCCTCGCGTCCGGGGGGCTCTTCGGATCCGGGCTCGGCGCGAGCGTGGAGAAATGGGGTCAACTGCCCGAAGCGCACACCGACTTCATCTTCGCCATCACCGGGGAGGAACTGGGTCTGTCAGGGACGCTGTCGGTGCTCGCCCTCTTCGCGGCTCTAGGCTATGCGGGTATCCGCGTGGCCGGACGCACGGAGGACCCCTTCGTCAGGTATGCCGCGGGAGGCGTGACCACCTGGATCACGGCGCAGGCCGTGATCAACATCGGTGCGGTGCTCGGCCTGCTGCCGATCGCCGGAGTCCCGCTCCCGCTGTTCTCCTACGGGGGTTCCGCCCTGCTGCCGACCATGTTCGCCATCGGGCTGCTGATCGCCTTCGCACGCGACGAGCCCGCTGCGCGGGCTGCGCTTGCCATGCGGCAACCCCGCTTTGGTAGAAAGCGTGCTGCGGTCAGAGGTTCTGGAGAACCTCGGAGATGGAACACGATGCGACGGCGTGCCTCGGCGCGTTCGTCCGGAGAGCGGTGAATTTCGGTGCATGTCGTACTCGCCGGCGGGGGGACCGCCGGCCACATCGAGCCCGCGCTCGCCCTCGCGGACGCCCTGCGCAGGCAGGACCCGACCGTGGGAATCACGGCCCTGGGCACGGAGCGCGGACTTGAGACCCGACTGGTGCCCGAGCGGGGCTACGATCTCGCGCTGATCCCCGCCGTGCCGCTGCCACGCAAGCCCACGCCCGAGCTGATCACCGTCCCCGGACGGCTGCGCGGCACGATCAAGGCCGCCGAGCAGATCCTGGAGCGCACCAAGGCGGACGCCGTGGTCGGCTTCGGGGGCTACGTCGCCCTCCCCGGCTACCTCGCCGCCAAGCGCCTCGGGGTGCCGATCGTCATCCACGAGGCCAACGCGCGGCCGGGCCTGGCCAACAAGATCGGCTCGCGGTACGCCGCCCAGGTCGCCGTCTCGACGCCGGACAGCAAGCTGCGCGGCGCCCGCTACATCGGCATCCCGCTGCGCCGCTCCATCGCCACGCTGGACCGTGCCGCCGTACGCCCCGAGGCCCGGGCCGCCTTCGGCCTGGACCCCGCCCTGCCGACCCTGCTGGTCTCCGGCGGCTCGCAGGGCGCCCGGCGCCTCAACGAGGTCGTCCAGCAGGTCGCTCCGTACCTCCAGCAGGCCGGCATCCAGATCCTGCACGCGGTCGGGCCCAAGAACGAACTGCCGCAGGTCCAGCAGATGCCGGGGATGCCCCCCTACATCCCGGTACCGTACGTGGACCGGATGGACCTCGCGTACGCCGCGGCCGACATGATGCTCTGCCGGGCGGGTGCGATGACCGTCGCCGAACTCTCCGCCGTCGGGCTTCCGGCCGCCTACGTCCCGCTGCCCATCGGCAACGGCGAACAGCGGCTCAACGCCCAGCCGGTGGTCAAGGCGGGCGGCGGACTGCTGGTCGACGACGCGGAACTGACGCCCGAGTGGATCCAGGCGAACGTGCTGCCCGTGCTGGCCGACCCGCACCGGCTGTTCGAGATGTCCCGCGCCGCCAGCGAGTTCGGCCGCCGGGACGCCGACGACCTGCTCGTCGGCATGGTGTACGAGGCGATTGCGTCGCGCCACCGCGCGTGACAGAAGGCAGGGAGCGTGGCCGGACCGACGACCGCCGAACGTGGCGAACGCCAGAAACCGCAGTCCGGCCCGCCCCGGCCGCCCCGCGTGGGGCGGCTGCCCCGCCCTCGTACGCTCATCATCCTTTTGCTCGCCCTGGTGTTGACCGGCGCCGCCTCCGTCTGGGTCCTCTACGGCTCCCACTGGCTGCGGGTCGAGAAGGTGTCCGCCTCCGGCACGCGGGTCCTGACGGCGCGGCAGGTGCGCGACGCGGCCGAAGTGCCGGTCGGATCCCCGCTCGTGTCGGTCGACACCGACGCCATCGAGGCCCGGCTGCGCCGGAAACTGCCCCGGATCGACTCGGTCGACGTCGTCCGGTCCTGGCCCCGGGGCATCGGACTGAAAGTGACCGAACGCACCCCGGTCCTGATCGTCAAAAACCCTGAAAAGGGCGGCAAGTACGTCGAAGTGGACGCGAAGGGAGTGCGATTCGCCACGGTTTCACGCCCCCCGAAGGGCGTCCCGGCACTCGAACTGACGATTTCTCACTCCGCGGGGCTGCGCCGCTTCGGCACCGGCCGACTGGTCCGCGAGGCGGTCCGGGTCGCCGGCGACCTGCCGGCGGCCGTCGCCCGCGACACCCGCACCGTCAAGGTCCGCTCGTACGACTCCATCTCGCTGGAGCTGAGCGGCGGCCGCACGGTCACCTGGGGCAGCGGCGAGCAGGGCCGCGCCAAGGCCCGTACGCTCACCGCCCTCATGAAAGCAGCTTCCGGAGCCAGGGACTTCGACGTCAGCGTGCCCACCGCCCCTGCGTCAGCCGGGAGTTGACGCACATTCGCGCAGGCCAGCACCCTGGTTGGGCAGCGCTACGCCTGATCACATAGGGTGAAAAGAAAAACGGGAGGTTCGGCGTGTTCGTTGAACGTGCGCCACTTGTCGACTTAGTGTCCTGTTCGGAAGAGTCCAAGGAACAGACACACTGGTAACCCTAAACTTCAGCGTTAGGGTTCGGGTCGGCGTTCGGACCGTCCCATTCGGCATCAGTCGTCGGATCGCGAGACAGCGAGGCGGCGACACGTAACTCGAGGCGAGAGGCCTTCGACGTGGCAGCACCGCAGAACTACCTCGCAGTCATCAAAGTCATCGGTGTCGGCGGCGGTGGTGTCAATGCCATCAACCGGATGATCGAGGTCGGTCTCAAGGGCGTCGAGTTCATCGCCATCAACACCGACGCGCAAGCTCTGTTGATGAGCGACGCCGACGTCAAACTCGACGTCGGCCGTGAACTCACCCGCGGACTCGGCGCAGGAGCCAACCCGGCCGTCGGCCGCAAGGCGGCCGAGGACCACCGCGAGGAGATCGAGGAGGTCCTCAAGGGGGCCGACATGGTCTTCGTGACCGCCGGAGAAGGCGGTGGCACCGGCACCGGCGGAGCACCCGTCGTGGCCAACATCGCCCGTTCGCTCGGCGCCCTCACCATCGGCGTGGTCACGCGCCCCTTCACCTTCGAGGGGCGCCGCCGGGCCAACCAGGCCGAGGACGGCATCGCGGAACTCCGCGAAGAGGTCGACACCCTCATCGTCATCCCCAACGACCGGCTGCTGTCCATCTCGGACCGCCAGGTCTCGGTCCTCGACGCGTTCAAGTCGGCGGACCAGGTCCTGCTGTCCGGTGTGCAGGGCATCACCGACCTCATCACCACGCCCGGCCTGATCAACCTCGACTTCGCCGACGTCAAGTCCGTGATGTCCGAGGCGGGTTCGGCCCTCATGGGCATCGGCTCGGCCCGCGGCGACGACCGCGCGGTGGCGGCCGCGGAGATGGCGATCTCCTCGCCGCTCCTCGAAGCCTCCATCGACGGCGCGCGCGGCGTGCTGCTCTCCATCTCCGGCGGCTCCGACCTCGGCCTGTTCGAGATCAACGAAGCCGCCCAGCTGGTGAGCGAGGCCGCGCACCCCGAGGCCAACATCATCTTCGGCGCGGTCATCGACGACGCCCTCGGCGACGAGGTGCGGGTCACCGTCATCGCCGCCGGCTTCGACGGCGGCCAGCCGCCGTCCAAGCGGGACACCGTCCTGGCGTCCTCGTCGGCCAAGCGTGAGGAGCCCGCCCCGGTGCGCTCCTCCGACAGCCGCCCGACCTTCGGCTCGCTCGGCAGCGTCACGCCGAAGGAGGCTCCGGAGCCCGCTCCGGAGCCTGCCAACGAGCTGCCGGTCGCCCCGCCGGTCCCGCCGTCCCGCTCCTACTCGGACAGCGCGGCCGAAGAGCTGGACGTGCCGGACTTCCTGAAGTGATAGGACATCGCTCCGGAACGAGCACACTGGGCGGCGCCCACTTCGCCTTCACCGACCGGTGGGGCGGAGTGAGCGCCGTTCCGTACGAGGAGCTCAACCTCGGCGGCGCGGTCGGCGACGACCCCGACGCCGTACGCACCAACCGCGAACTGGCCGCCAAGTCCCTGGGACTCGACCCGGCCGGGGTCGTGTGGATGAACCAGGTGCACGGACCCGACGTGGCGGTGGTCGACGAGCCGTGGGGGGACCGGCCCGCACCCGAGGTCGACGCGCTCGTCACGGTCCGGCGCGGCCTCGCCCTCGCCGTACTCACCGCGGACTGCACGCCGGTGCTGCTCGCCGACCCCGTCGCCGGGGTGGTCGCCGCCGCGCACGCCGGGCGGCCCGGCATGGTCGCCGGAGTCGTGCCGGCCGCGGTCGCGGCGATGGCGGAGCTCGGCGCCGAGCCGTCCCGGATCGTCGCCCGCACCGGGCCCGCGGTCTGCGGCCGGTGCTACGAAGTGCCGGACGCCATGCGTGCCGACGTCGCCGCGGCCGAGCCCGCGGCGTACGCCGAGACCAGCTGGGGCACGCCGGCGGTCGACGTGACCGCGGGCGTGCACGCGCAGCTGGAACGGCTCGGGGTGCGCGACCGGGAGCAGTCGCCGGTGTGCACCATCGAATCGGATGACCACTTCTCGTACCGACGGGACCGCACGACCGGGCGGCTCGCCGGCTATGTCTGGCTGGACTGATGGGGCATGACGGACCGTAAGGCGCAACTCGCCGCCAATCTGGCGGAAGTGGAAGAACGCATCACCGCGGCGTGCACGGCGGCGGGGCGCAGGCGGGAGGAGGTGACCCTGATCGTGGTCACCAAGACCTACCCGGCGAGTGATGTGCGGATCCTCTCGGAACTCGGTGTGCGGCACGTCGCCGAGAACCGGGACCAGGACGCGGCACCCAAGGCCGCTCAGTGCCAGGATCTGCCCCTCTCGTGGCATTTTGTCGGTCAGTTGCAGACCAACAAGGTTCGCTCCGTGGTCGGTTATGCCGATGTCGTGCAGTCCGTCGATCGTCCCAAGCTCGTCACAGCTCTGTCGAAGGAAGCGGTCCGGACGGGGCGGGAACTGGGCTGCCTCATCCAGGTCGCGCTCGACGCGGGGGAGAGCGGCCGGGGCGAGCGCGGCGGCGTGGGCCCGGGCGGGATCGAGGAGTTGGGGGACCTCGTCGCGGGCGCCCCCGGGCTCCGGCTCGACGGACTGATGACCGTCGCGCCCCTCACCGGGCCGTACGCGGGCCGCCAACCGGCGGCGTTCGAGCGGCTGATGGATTTGTCGACTGTCCTGCGCGGCGCTCATCCGGCTGCGAACATGGTCTCCGCAGGGATGAGTGCGGACCTCGAGCAGGCCGTGGCCGCCGGAGCGACACATGTACGCGTCGGCACTGCGGTACTCGGCGTCCGCCCCGGGCTCGGGTAACGTCGCCAAGAAGTCGGACCACAGCAGAAAATATGGTCATTCCGCCGATAGGCGGGCAAAACGACCTCGTGGATCGCGGGCACTTGGCAAGTCGTCAGCCGATCCACCACAGAGCGGAGGACTCAGAGCATGGCCGGCGCGATGCGCAAGATGGCGGTCTACCTCGGCCTCGTGGAGGACGATGGGTACGACGGCAGGGGATTCGACCCCGACGACGACTTCGAGCCCGAGCTCGACCCGGAGCCCGAGCGGGACCGCAGGCGGCACGAGCCGTCTCACCAGTCGCACCAGGCACATCAGCCGCAAAGGGACGAACCGGTGCGAGTGGTGCAGCCACCGGTGCAGCGCGACCCCGTGCCGCATTCCGCTTCGCTCGCCGCGGAATCCGGGCGTCCCGCACGAATCGCCCCCGTGGCGTCCATCACACAAGAACGACAGAACATGGAGAAGAACGCACCGGTGATCATGCCCAAGGTCGTGTCCGAGCGGGAGCCGTACCGGATCACCACGCTGCACCCGCGGACCTACAACGAGGCCCGTACCATCGGGGAACACTTCCGTGAGGGCACCCCGGTGATCATGAATCTGACCGAGATGGATGACACGGACGCGAAGCGACTTGTCGACTTTGCGGCCGGTTTGGTGTTTGGTCTTCACGGCAGCATCGAGCGGGTGACGCAGAAGGTGTTCCTGTTGTCGCCTGCTAACGTCGATGTCACGGCGGAGGACAAGGCCCGCATCGCAGAGGGCGGGTTCTTCAACCAGAGCTGAGACGCAGGACCGGACACGGCACGGAACAGGGGAGAGGGACGCACGGATCATGGGCGTGGTTTTGGAGATTCTCTACGTCGCGCTGATGTGCTTCCTCATCGTGCTGATCTTCCGGCTGGTCATGGACTACGTCTTCCAGTTCGCCCGCTCATGGCAACCCGGCAAGGCGATGGTGGTCGTTCTGGAGGCCACCTACACTGTCACCGATCCACCGCTCAAGCTGCTGAGGCGGTTCATTCCGCCACTGCGTCTCGGGGGCGTGGCACTTGACCTGTCCTTCTTCGTACTGATGATCATCGTCTACATCCTGATCACTCTCGTGGGCAATCTCGCGAGGTGACTGTGGACGATACGGTCTTGCCGACTGCCGATGACTACGTTGAGGTGAAGAGATGCCGTTGACCCCCGAGGACGTGCGGAACAAGCAGTTCACGACCGTCCGCCTCCGAGAAGGCTATGACGAGGACGAGGTCGATGCCTTCCTCGACGAGGTCGAAGCCGAACTGACGCGCTTGCTCCGCGAGAACGAGGACCTGCGCGCCAAACTGGCGGCGGCCACGCGCGCGGCTGCGCAGAACCAGCAGCAGGGCATGCGCAAGCCGCCCGAGCAGCAGGACCAGCAGCAGCACCAGCAGCATCAGCAGCAGGGTCCGCCGCAGGGGATGCGCGGTCCGGGTGCTCCCGTGCCCGCCGGCATATCGGGCCCGCCGCAGCAGCAGATGGGTGGCCCCATGGGTGGTCCGCCCCAGCTGCCGAGCGGTGCGCCGCAGTTGCCCGCCGGCCCCAGTGGCCAGGGCGGTCCGCAGGGTCCCGGTCCGATGGGCCAGGGTCCGATGGGCCAGGGTCCCGGTCCGATGCAGGGCCAGATGCAGGGCCAGATGCAGCAGCACATGGGCGGCCCGATGGGCGGTCCCATGGGCAATCACGGCCCGCAGATGCAGCAGCCCGGTCAGGGCCCCGGCGGCGACAGCGCCGCCCGTGTGCTCTCGCTGGCCCAGCAGACCGCCGACCAGGCGATCGCCGAGGCCCGCTCCGAGGCCAACAAGATCGTCGGCGAGGCCCGCAGCCGAGCCGAGGGTCTCGAGCGTGACGCCCGTGCCAAGGCCGACGCGCTGGAGCGGGACGCGCAGGAGAAGCACCGCGTGGCGATGGGCTCCCTGGAGTCCGCTCGCGCCACGCTGGAGCGCAAGGTCGAGGACCTGCGCGGCTTCGAGCGCGAGTACCGCACGCGTCTGAAGTCGTACCTGGAGTCGCAGCTGCGTCAGCTGGAGACCCAGGCCGACGACTCGCTGGCTCCGCCGCGTACGCCGGCGGCCGCGTCGCTGCCGTCGTCGTCCGCGCCCTCCATGGCGCCGGCCGGTGCGAGCGCTCCGGGCTACGGCAACCAGGGCATGGGTGGCAACCAGTCGCAGGCCGGTCCTTCCTACGGCGGTCAGCAGCAGATGTCCCCGGCCATGACGCAGCCGATGGCGCCGGTGCGGCCGCAGGGGCCGTCGCCGATGCAGCAGGCTCCCTCGCCGATGCGTGGCTTCCTGATCGACGAGGACGACAACTGACGGCCTTCCGTACGCCTTAGGCGTCGGCAGCGTCAGGGCGGGGCCCCCGGGTGATTCCGGGGGCCCCGCCCTTTTGTCGTGCCGTGCGGCTGCCTCTTTCGTGCTTGCGGGGCGGGGCGGGGCAGGGACGGCGAAGGCCCGGTGCCACTGTGGATGCGGTGGCACCGGGCCTTTCTCCGTGCCCGGTGCGGGGGTGGGCGTGGGGGTTTCTTCGCCCCCTCCGCCCCTTCCCGTCCCGTTCCCGGGGGCTATGCCCCCGGACCCCCCTTGTCGCGCTGCGCGCTCGTCCTCAAACGCCGGACGGGCTGGATCACCTGCGCCCCGGGCTGTCTCCGGTGCCGGGCGGGCTTCAGGTGGCCTTGCGGAGGTGGAAGGTCAGGGACAGGGGCTCGTCCGTGAAGGCCGGGCCGTAGGTGTCGTCGGGTTCGGCCTGGGCGAAGTCCGTGGCGAGGACCTCGTCCGCGATGAGGGCGGAGTGCTCGGACAGGGCGGCGATGACGGCCGGGTCGGTGGCGGTCCAGCGCAGGGCGATGCGGTCGGCCACGTCGAGGCCGCTGTTCTTGCGGGCCTCCTGGATCAGGCGGATCGCGTCACGGGCGAGGCCCGCGCGGCGGAGTTCCTCGGTGATCTCCAGGTCGAGGGCGACCGTCGCGCCCGAGTCGGAGGCGACGGACCAGCCCTCGCGCGGGGTCTCTGTGATGATCACCTCGTCGGGGGCCAGGGTGACCGTCTCGCCGTCGACCTCGACCGAGGCCGTGCCCTCGCGCAGGGCGAGGGACAGGGCGGCCGCGTCGGCGTTCGCGACGGCCTTCGCGACCGCCTGGACGCCCTTGCCGAAGCGCTTGCCCAGGGCGCGGAAGTTCGCCTTGGCCGTCGTGTCGACCAGCGAGCCGCCCACCTCGGAGAGGGAGGCGAGCGAGCTGACGTTCAGCTCCTCCGTGATCTGCGCGTGCAGTTCCGGGTCGAGGGACGCGAAGCCGGTCGCGGCGACCAGCGCGCGGGACAGCGGCTGACGGGTCTTGACGCCGGACTCCGCGCGCGTGGCACGGCCCAGTTCCACCAGGCGGCGGACGAGGACCATCTGCTTCGACAGCTCCGGGTCGATGGCGGACAGGTCCGCCTCGGGCCAGGACGAGAGGTGCACCGACTCCGGGGCGTCCGGGGCGACCGGGACGACCAGGTCCTGCCAGACCCGCTCGGTGATGAACGGGGTGAGCGGGGCCATCAGGCGCGTGACGGTCTCGATGACCTCGTGCAGGGTGCGCAGGGCCGCCTTGTCGCCCTGCCAGAAGCGGCGACGGGAGCGGCGCACGTACCAGTTGGACAGATCGTCGACGAACGCCGACAGGAGCTTCCCGGCGCGCTGGGTGTCGTACGACTCCAGGGCCTGCGTCACCTGGTCGGTGAGCGCGTGCAGTTCGGACAGCAGCCAGCGGTCGAGGACCGGGCGCTCGGCCGGGGCCGGATCGGCCCCGCTCGGTGCCCAGCCGGAGGTGCGGGCGTACAGGGCCTGGAACGCGACCGTGTTCCAGTACGTGAGGAGGGTCTTGCGGACGACCTCCTGGATCGTGCCGTGGCCCACCCGGCGGGCCGCCCACGGGGAGCCGCCGGCCGCCATGAACCACCGCACCGCGTCGGCTCCGTGCTGGTCCATCAGCGGGATCGGCTGCAGGATGTTGCCCAGGTGCTTGGACATCTTGCGGCCGTCCTCGGCGAGGATGTGGCCGAGGCACACCACGTTCTCGTAGCTGGACTTGTCGAAGACGAGCGTGCCGACCGCCATCAGCGTGTAGAACCAGCCGCGGGTCTGGTCGATGGCCTCCGAGATGAACTGCGCCGGGTAGCGGCTCTCGAACACCTCCTTGTTCTTGAAGGGGTAGCCCCACTGCGCGAACGGCATCGAACCCGAGTCGTACCAGGCGTCGATGACCTCCGGGACGCGGGTCGCCGTCCGGCCGCAGCCGTCCTCGGGGCACGCGAAGGTGACCGCGTCGATGTACGGGCGGTGGGGGTCCAGGCCTGACTGGTCCGTGCCCGTCAGTTCGGAGAGCTCCGCGCGGGAGCCGACGCACGTGAGGTGGCCCTCCTCGCAGGTCCACAGCGGCAGCGGGGTGCCCCAGTAGCGGCTGCGGGAGAGCGCCCAGTCGATGTTGTTGTTCAGCCAGTCGCCGAAGCGGCCGTGCTTGACCGAGTCGGGGAACCAGTTGATCTTCTCGTTCTCCTGGAGGAGACGGTCCTTGACGGCCGTGGTGCGGATGTACCAGGACGGCTGTGCGTAGTACAGGAGCGCGGTGTGGCAGCGCCAGCAGTGCGGGTAGCTGTGCTCGTACGGGATGTGCTTGAAGAGCAGACCGCGCTGCTGGAGGTCCTCGGTGAGCTTTTCGTCCGCCTTCTTGAAGAAGACGCCGCCCACGAGCGGCACGTCCTCCTCGAAGGTGCCGTCCCGCCGGACGGGGTTCACGACGGGCAGGCCGTAGGCGCGGCAGACCTTGAGGTCGTCCTCACCGAAGGCGGGGGACTGGTGGACCAGACCCGTACCGTCCTCGGTGGTCACGTACTCGGCGTTGACCACGTAGTGGGCCGGCTCCGGGAACTCGACGAGCTCGAACGGACGTCGATAGGTCCAGCGCTCCATCTCGGCGCCGGTGAAGGTCTCCCCGGTGGTCTCCCAGCCCTCGCCGAGCGCCTTCTCGACGAGCGGCTCGGCGACGACGAGCCGCTCCTCGCCGTTCGTCGCGACGACGTACGTCACGCCGGGGTGGGCGGCGACCGCGGTGTTGGAGACCAGCGTCCAGGGAGTCGTCGTCCAGACGAGGAGGGCGGCGTCGCCGGCGAGCGGACCGGAGGTGAGCGGGAAACGGACGTACACCGACGGGTCGACGATCGTCTCGTAGCCCTGCGCCAGCTCGTGGTCCGACAGACCCGTCTCGTCGCGCGGGCACCACGGGGCGACGCGGTAGTCCTGGACCAGGAGGCCCTTGTTGAAGATCTCCTTCAGCGACCACCAGACGGAGTCCACGTACTCGGGGTCCATCGTGCGGTACGCGTCGTCGAGGTCGACCCAGTAGCCCATGCGGTTCGTGAGCTCGGTGAAGGCGTCGGTGTGGCGCGTCACGGACTCACGGCACTTGGCGTTGAACTCGGCGATGCCGTACGCCTCGATGTCCTTCTTGCCGTTGAACCCGAGCTCCTTCTCCACCGCGATCTCGACCGGCAGGCCGTGGCAGTCCCAGCCGGCCTTGCGGGCCACGTGGTAGCCGCGCATGGTGCGAAAGCGCGGGAACACGTCCTTGAAGACGCGCGCCTCGATGTGGTGGGCGCCGGGCATGCCGTTGGCGGTGGGCGGGCCCTCGTAGAACACCCACTCGGGTCGGCCCTCGGACTGCTCGAGGCTCTTGGTGAAGATCTTCTGCTCGCGCCAGAAGTCGAGCACGGCGTGCTCGAGGGCGGGCAGGTCGACCTGGGCGGGCACCTGGCGGTACGTCGGCGCTGTCATCAGCGAGCTTCCTCCAACGGACTTTCTGCCTTCCGTCGGAGGGACGAGAGCTCTGTTGCCGTAGCTACGGACGCCGTGTGCGGCGCGCTCCCGCGGTACCACCCTCCTTGGCCCTCCGGTGCGCGGTGTGCACCGGTGAGCCCCCTCATTGGGGTCGCGATGCCGGCTCTACTGGCCCCGTGCGGGGTGTTCTTCCGGCGGCTCCGGGGTGATCTTCACGTCGCGCTGGCCCCCGGGCTTCCACCGTCCCCGGGTCGCTCCTGGCCGCCTACGCCGCTACTCGTCCCCATCCACGCTTTTCGCTCCGCCCAGTGTACGGCGCCGCGGGGACAGCGGCCGACCGCTTTTGCGGGGTCGCGGCCGGTGCCGCGCGGGGCCGCTCCGGGCCGCGGGCTGACCCGAATGGCGCGGCGCCCGGGTCCGGATCCCGGGACGCCGGGATCGGCGGATTACCCGGCGGGGAGCTGGGCACAACGCTTGCAGGCTCGCCGCACGGCATCCGTGGGGCGGGCGAATCGCGGGCGTGCCCCGTTGCCGCGGGCCTGAAGTCGATTTATCGTCCCAGCACGATTCGCGAGCAAGATCACAATATGTGAAGGGGCCGCGGCCATGGTGGCGAAGAAGACCGCCGTACAGCAGTCGGCGTCCGGCAGATCCACGGGTCCGGCGGCCAAGGACGTGGGGGGCCGGAAGCACGCACAGGAGGCACCCGCGGCGCGCGCCGCGGGGAAGGCCGCCGCCACGAAGACGTCCGCGTCGACGACGACGGCATCCAAGGGGTCCGCATCGAAGACGTCCGCCGCGAAGGCGGTCGCCACGGAGACCGCCGCCAGGCGGGCGACCGCCTCGGAGGTGGTGGCGGCCCCCGCGAAGGCGGCCGCGAGGAAGGCTTCCCCGGCGAAGGCCTCCTCGGCGAAAGCTTCCTCCGCGAAGAAGGCCGCCAAGAAGGCCACGGCCGCCGAGGAGGCGGCGGCCGGGAAGACCACGGGCCGGAGGACGGCCGCCTCGGGCAAGGGCACGGAGGCGGCACCGGCCGGGGCGGACGGGACACCCGCGCGGGCGACGGCGGAGCCTGCGTCGGTGAAGGGGCCGGCGAAGACGCCGGTGAAGAGGGCTCCCGCGAAGAGGGCATCCACCGCCGGCGGGAAGAAGGCCTCGGCACGAAAGGCGGTACCGGACGCGCCGGGCCGGGCGGAGGGCGCCGCGGCGCAGGGCGACGAGGAGAACGGCACCACCCGGAGGGCCGGTGCGAGGAGTGCGGCCCCCAGGAGCACCAGCAGGGCCGACAAGGCGGTCGCGTCCGCGGCCGAGGGCGCGGCGGAGGCCGCGAAGAAGACGGGAGCCACGACGGTGGTTGCGAAGAAGACGGCCGGCACGGCCACGGCGGCGAAGAACCCCAGCGCGCTCCCCAAGGCGCGGATCGCCGGGGCGGATCCCGGCGAACTCGCGGTGCGCCCCGGCGAGGACCCCTGGACCCCGGAGGAGGTCGAGGAGGCGCGCGCCGGGCTGGCGTCCGAGTCGGCGCGGCTGAGCGCGGAGATCACGGCCTCCGAGGAGGCCCTGGTCGGCCTGATGCGGGACTCCGGCGACGGGGCCGGTGACGACGAGGCCGACACCGGCACCAAGAACATCACCCGTGAGCACGAGATGTCCCTCGCGGCCAACGCGCGCGAGATGCTCGACCAGACCGAGCGCGCCCTCAGCCGTCTCGAAGCGGGCACCTACGGGCTGTGCGAGAACTGCGGCAACGCCATCGGCAAGGCGCGGATGCAGGCCTTCCCGCGGGCCACTCTGTGCGTCGAGTGCAAGCAGAAGCAGGAGCGCCGTTACTGACCGTCCTGAGCACGTGTCCGGGCAGGCACGTGCCGTACTCTCTCCTCAGTCAGGCACCTAGGTTGAGGGACTCACGTGGCAGAGGCGGAGCGCATCATCGGTACGCCGGAAACCCCCAGCGCGTCGGGGGCCGAGCCGGAGCGGTCCGAGGGGCACGCGGCGCCGGGGGAGCGGTCCGGCTCCGACGGGGCGCGGGTCCCGGCCGACCGGTCCGGCGCGGGCTCCGCGGCGCCGGCCGAGGGCGCGGGCGAGAGCGCCCCGGACGGGGCGGCGGACGGGCCCGCGCGGCCCGGGGGCAGGCGCCGGATCGCGGTCCTGTTCACCGTGGCCGCGCTGGCGTACGCCCTCGACCTCGTCAGCAAGATGCTGGTCGTCGCGAAGCTGGAGCACCACGCGCCGATCGAGGTCGTCGGGGACTGGCTCAAGTTCGAGGCGATCCGCAACGCGGGCGCGGCCTTCGGCTTCGGTGAGGCCTTCACCATCATCTTCACCGTGATCGCGGCGGCCGTGATCGTGGTCATCGCCCGGCTCGCGCGCAAGCTCTACAGCGTGCCGTGGGCGATCGCGCTCGGCCTGCTGCTGGGCGGCGCGCTGGGCAACCTGACCGACCGGATCTTCCGGGCGCCCGGCGTCTTCGAGGGTGCGGTCGTCGACTTCATCGCGCCGAAGCACTTCGCGGTCTTCAACCTCGCCGACTCGGCGATCGTCTGCGGCGGCATCCTGATCGTGCTGCTGTCCTTCCGCGGGCTCGACCCCGACGGGACCGTCCACAAGGACTGACGGCGCTCCCCTCCACGGGCACTGGCGTTCGGGTTCTGGTCAGGCGGTGCCGGACCCGTCCGGCATACTCGACGGGTGAGCACGATTCCCGAGATCCGTACCCTGCCCGTGCCGGACGGCCTGGAGGGCGAGCGCGTCGACGCCGCCATCTCCCGCATGTTCGGCTTCTCCCGTACCAAGGCGGCCGAGCTGGCCGCGGCAGGCAAGGTGCTGGTCGACGGCACGGTGGTCGGCAAGTCCGAACGGGTGCACGGCGGCGCCTGGCTCGAGGTGGAGATGCCCCAGGCACCCGCCCCCGTGCAGGTGGTCGCCGAGCCCGTCGAGGGCATGGAGATCGTGCACGACGACGACGACGTGCTCGTGATCGTCAAGCCCGTCGGTGTGGCCGCCCACCCCAGTCCCGGCTGGTCGGGGCCGACCGTGATCGGCGGGCTCGCCGCCGCCGGGTACCGCATCTCGACCTCGGGTGCCGCCGAGCGCCAGGGCATCGTGCACCGCCTCGACGTGGGCACGTCGGGCCTGATGGTCGTCGCCAAGTCGGAGTACGCGTACACGTCGCTCAAGCGCCAGTTCAAGGAGCGCACGGTCGACAAGCGCTACCACACGCTGGTCCAGGGACACCCGGACCCGACGAGCGGCACCATCGACGCCCCCATCGGCCGGCACCCCAACCACGACTACAAGTGGGCGGTGACCGCCGAGGGCAAGGACTCCGTCACGCACTACGACCTGGTCGAGGCGTTCCGGGCGGCGTCGCTGCTCGACGTCAAGCTGGAGACCGGCCGCACCCACCAGATCCGCGTCCACATGGCCGCCCACCGCCACCCCTGCGTCGGCGACCTGACCTACGGCGCCGACCCGACGCTCGCCAAGCGGCTGGGCCTCACCCGGCAGTGGCTGCACGCCGTGCGGCTCGGCTTCGAGCACCCCGGTGACGGGCAGTGGGTGGAGTTCGGGAGCGAGTACCCGCAGGACCTCCAGCAGGCGCTGGACAAGGTGCGGGAGGAAAGCTACGCATGACCGCCGCCTACGTGGTGCGTGTCGCGGAGGACGCCGCCGACCGTGAAGCGTGCTTCGCGGTCCGCAAGGAGGTCTTCGTCGTCGAGCAGCGGGTCCCCCAGGACATCGAGTACGACGCGTACGACGCCGGTGCGCTGCACGTCCTGGCGGTCCGCGACGACGGCGTGCCGCTCGGCACCGGCCGGCTCCTGCACGGCGCGGCGGCCGCCGCCAAGACGGGCGGCGACGCGGGTGTCGGCTCCCTGGGGCGGCTCGCGGTGACGCGGGAGGCACGCGGCCTCGGCGTCGGAGCGGCGCTGGTGCGTGCCATCGAGGACGCGGCACGCGCGCGTGGACTGACCGCGGTGGACCTGCACGCGCAGACCCACGCGCTGGGCTTCTACGAGCGGCTCGGCTACGTCGCGTACGGGCCCGAGTTCCAGGACGCCGGGATTCCGCACCGGTCGAT
Source organism: Streptomyces sp. NPDC005551 (assembly GCF_042871785.1). Taxonomy (NCBI): domain Bacteria; kingdom Bacillati; phylum Actinomycetota; class Actinomycetes; order Kitasatosporales; family Streptomycetaceae; genus Streptomyces; species Streptomyces sp. NPDC005551. Next base: position 91,289 of record NZ_JBIAJE010000017.1, read on the forward strand.
GCGGCGCTCCCTGTAGCGGTGGCCGACTGCGTTCCCGGGGCGGAGCGGTGGCCTACGGCGTGACCCTTCCGGACCCCTGCCGTCGCGGCGTGAGGATTCGGCACGTGGCACGCTGGACGTCTGGCCGTTCTTGATCGTCTAGACCGTCGGAGCGCTGAGAACCGTGGATCAGTTGGCCCTGTTGTTCGTGCTGCTGCTCGGGGCCGTGGTGAGCGTCCCGGTCGGCGAACGGTTCGGGCTGCCCGCGCCGATCCTGATGACGCTCCTCGGGATCGTGCTGGCGCTGCTCGACTTCGTCCCGAACGTGGACATCCCGCCCGACCTGATCCTGCCCGCGCTGCTGCCGCCGCTGCTCTACGCCGCGGTGCGGCGCACCTCGTGGAGACAGTTCGCCGCCAACAAGCGGCCGATCTTCCTGCTGGCCGTGGCGCTGGTGTTCGTCACGACCGTGGTGGTGGCCGTGGTCGCGGGCGCCATCGTGCCCGGGCTGCCGATCGCCGCCGCCGTCGCGCTCGGCGCCCTGGTCGCCCCGCCCGACCCGGTGGCGGCGACCGCGGTCGCGGGACAGCTGGGCCTGCCCCGCAGGCTGGTGTCGATACTGGAGGGCGAGGGCCTGTTCAACGACGTGACGGCCATCGTGCTGTACCACGTCGCGATCGCCGCCGCCGTCAGCGGAACGTTCTCCCTGCCGGGCGCCGCCCTCGACCTGGTGCTGTCCGCGGTGGTCGCCCTCGTCGTCGGAGTGGCGCTCGGCTGGGGCGCCAACAAGCTGATGGACCTGCTGGGCGACCCCACCCTGCAGATCGGCCTGACGCTGCTGGTGCCGTACGCCTCCTACGTCCTGGCCGAGGAGCTGCACGGGTCCGGGGTGCTCGCCGTGCTGACGACCGCGCTGTTCCTCGCCGAGTACTCCACCGACGCCGACGACGTGATGGCCCGGCTGGCCGGGCACACCGTCTGGGACGTGGTGGACACGCTGGTCACCGGTGTCGCGTTCGGCCTCATCGGGCTGGAGCTGCACAACGCCGTCCGCACCGCCGAGGGGCGCTGGGGCGAGATGCTGGGCTGGGCCGCGGCCGTCGTGGTCGTCGTCGTCCTCGTCCGGCTGTTCTGGCTGCTGCCGGCGACCTGGCTGACCAAGCGGTTGCACGCGAAGCGGGACTACGACGAGGACATCCCGACCTCCTGGCGCGAGACCGTGGTGATGTGGTGGTCGGGGATGCGCGGGGTGGCCTCGGTCGCCCTGGCGCTGGCGATCCCGCTGAAGATGGACGACGGCTCGCCTTTCCCCAACCGGGACGAGATCATCTTCATCGCCTTCGGGGTCATCATGGCCACGCTCGTGCTCCAGGGGCTCACCCTGCCGTTCCTGGTCAGGAAGCTCGGGGTGCGCCCCGACACCGACAGCGAGAAGGAGTTCGAGAAGGGGCTGGCGATCCGCGCGGCCAAGGCCGCGAAGCGCAGGCTCAAGGAGATCGAGGAGGTGGAGGAGCTGCCGGAGGACCTGTCCGAGCAGTTGCTGCGCCGGGCCTTCGACATCGGGCTGCGGATCAGTCCCGAACTGGGCGACGACGAGCGGCGCGAGGCGCACGCCCAGCGGGCCCGGCGGATCAAGAAGGTGCGCCGGATCCAGGCGGAGATGATGAGCGCGGCGCGGCACGAGGTGCTGTCCGCGCGCAGTGAGCCGGGGGCCGACCCGGAGATCGTGGACCGGGTGCTGCGCCATCTGGACGTGCGCAGCCTGCGGTGAGCGGGACGCGGCTGTGGACGGGCACGGCCTGTGGTTGGCATGTCGCGGCACCGGACGTGCGCGGCCCGCGGTGAGCGGGGGTGTCGCCGTGTGCGCCCGGTCCACCGGCGGGCGACGTGGAACGGGGCCCGGCGGCCACGGGGTCGAGCTGTGGTCACCGGGCCCCGCCGTCGGGAGCAGCTGAGTGCCGCCGCTGGGGGGTCAGCCGCGGCCGGTCCGCGGTGTCTCGTGGATCCGCCGGGGTGCCCCCTCGAAGGGCGACCGCCCGTTCCTCCTGCCCGACGGCAGCAGCACCGCGTCGGCCGTGTTGACGCGGGGCAGCGCGTAGGGGTGCTCGGCGGCCAGCCAGCGGATCATCTGCTCGCGCACCGTGACCCGCACCGTCCATATGTCGTCCGCGTCCTTCGCGGTCGCGAGGGCGCGGACCTGGATGGTGCTGGGGGTCGTGTCGGTGACGGCGAGACCCCAGTCGCGGCCGTCCCAGGCGGGGCACTCCCGGAGGATGTCGCGGAGCTTGTCGCGCATCTGGGACACGGGGGCGGTGTGGTCGAGGTGGAAGAAGACGATGCCGGTCATCTGGGCGCTGCCGCGCGACCAGTTCTCGAAGGGCTTCGAGGTGAAATACGACACGGGCATCGTGATCCGGCGCTCGTCCCAGGTCCGTACCGTCAGGAACGTGAGCGTGATCTCGTCGATCACGCCCCACTCGCCGTCCACCACGACCGTGTCGCCGAGCCGGACCATGTCGCCGAAGGCGATCTGCAGACCCGCGAAGAGGTTGCTCAGGGTGGACTGGGCGGCTACACCGGCGACGATGCCGAGGATTCCGGCCGAGGCCAGCAGGGAGGCGCCGGCCGCCCGCATCGCCGGGAAGGTGAGCAGCATCGCACCGGCCGCCATCACCCCGACGATCGCGGTGACCACGCGCTGGATCAGGGACACCTGGGTGCGCACCCGGCGGACCCGGGCGGGATCGCGGTGGGCGTTCGCGTAGCGGGTGTACGAGGTCTCGACGATCGCCGCCGCGATGCGCACCACCAGCCAGGCGGCCGAGCCGATGAGGACCAGGGTCAGGGCGCGGCCGATGACGACCCGGTGGTCCCGGAACAGCTCGACCTGGTCGTACGCCCCTCTGAGCAGGGCCGCGCACAGGACGAGCTGGAAGGGGACCCGGCCGCGGCGCAGCAGTCCCCACATCGGGGTTTCGTGGTGCCGGGCGTCGGTGCGTCGCAACAACTGGTCGACGGCCCAGCCGGCGACCAGAGTGAGGACGACCGAGCCGCCGACGATGATCAGCGGACGCAGTACGTTCTCCATGCCTGCGCGCCTAACCGGCTGAGGCGACCTGAACCTGTGATCTCGGGTACGCCCCCGGCCGTCACTGTCGGTGCGGGCTGGCACGATGGCCTCATGAACATCATGCTCTTTCACTCGGCCTACGGGCCGCGCCCCGCGGTGCGTGCGGCGGCGGAGCGGCTGCGTGCGGCGGGACACGAGGTGTGGACGCCCGATCTCTTCGAGGGGCGCACCTTCGAGACCGTCGAGGAGGGCATGGCCTTCAAGGACGAGATCGGCAAGGACGAACTGCTGAAGCGGGCGATCCTGGCGGCCGCCCCCTATTCGGAGCGGGGGCTGGTGTACGCGGGTTTCTCGTTCGGTGCCTCCGTCGCGCAGACCCTGGCCCTCGGCGACGACAAGGCCCGCGGGCTGCTGCTCCTGCACGGCACCTCCGACATCGCGGAGAGCGCCTCGGTGGACGAGCTGCCGGTCCAGCTGCACGTCGCGGAGCCCGACGCGTTCGAGACGGACGACTGGCTGAGCGCGTGGTACCTGCGGATGCAGCGCGTCGGCGCCGACGTGGAGATCTACCGGTACGCCGGTGCCGGGCACCTCTACACGGACCCCGGCCTGCCGGATTACGACGCGGAGGCGGCCGAGGCCACCTGGAAGGTGGCACTCGGCTTCCTCGACTCGCTCTGAGGGCCGGGGAGTGATCTCGGACACTCCCCGCGGGGCTCAGCCGGCGGCCCGGTAGGCGGCCCAGCTCTGCTGCATGCGCGTCACCTGGCCCGAGGTGAACTGGTACATGCAGGCGTCGTACGTGTAGTCCATGAAGTTGTGGATCGGGTCGACGCCCGACTTGCTGGTGCAGGTGTCACGCCCGGTCGGGCACTCGTAGGCGGCGCTCTTCTCGGCCGGGGTGTCGGTGACGTAGTCGCCGTTGCCGTTGCAGCCGCCCTGGAAGGTGTGGTAGAGCCCCATCCAGTGGCCGACCTCGTGCGTGGCGGTGTCGCCCTCGTCGTAGTGCGTGGCCGAGCCGCCGGGCAGTGAGGTGTCGAGGACGACCACGCCGTCCATGGTGGGGCTGGACTTGTAGCTGCTCGGGAAGGTGGCCCAGCCGAGCAGCCCGCCGCCGAGGTTGGCGGTGTAGATGTTGAGGGCGTTCGCGCCGCCCTTGCGGAGGGCGGTCTTCATGGCCTTCTCCGCCGTCGAGCCCGAACTGAGGTTGTACCAGGCCGCGTTGTTCGTGTAGTCGGTGCCGGCCAGTGTGAACTGGTAACCCGAGTCGGTGTTGCCGGTGCCCTGGCCCGCGTAGGCCGCGTTCAGCACGTTCAGCTGGCTGCTGATCTGGGCCGAGCTGAGCTGGCCGGTGGCGCCGTCGTGGATGACGTGGAAGTACACCGGGATGGTGGCCGTGGCGGCCGCGGCGGACAGCCGCCCGCCGCTCGCGCGCAGCTTGTCGAGCTTCTTGTGCAGGTCGGCGTCCATCGCCTGGGCCTTGGCCTGGGTGAGCTCGTTGGGCTCGGCCGCGTGCTGACCGGCCTTGGGGCGGGCCTCCCGGGCGACGGAGCTCGCCCCGTCGGCGCAGTCGGTGGCCGGAGCCGTGGCCGCCGCGACGCCGGTGGGCGCGGAGAGGGGAGCGAGCATGAGCGTTCCGGCCATGACGGCCGTGCCGAGAAGGCGTCTGCGCACAAGGGGGGATATTCGGGCAAGCGCACGCATGCTGACTCCTAGCGGATGCGGTGGGGAGGGCCTTTTTTTGGCCGCCGCCGGGAGATTACGTGGACATGATGAATCTTGAAGAGAAACGTTCCGGCCCAATCAAACGTCAGGCGAACACGGGCAATTGGGAGAAGAAATTCGGTCCCGGGCGCCGAGTTTGAGACCACGGCGTAACGAGCGCGGTGACCACGGCGGGTGGTGTGTCCGGATTCGGACCGGGCGTGGCGCCACCCGCCGTAGTGGCGTGATCTTCCGTTAACAGACCGGGGGTGAAGTGTCGGTGGCCGAAAATCGCCCCCGGTCCGCAGGTGCTGCCGGGCTAACGCACGGGCGCGTACACCCGCTCGACCTTCTGCGTACCGCTGCGGGTGCGGTACGAACGGGCCCAGGACGAGGTCGCGTCCGGGTCCCTGCGGTCGGAGAGCACGTAGTAGTCCATCTGCGCGCGGTCCGCGGTGATGTCCAGGACGCCGTAGCCGTGGCGGTCCGTGTCGACCCAGTGGACATGCCGGTTGGCGGCGCGGATCAGCGGCGAGGCCACCGTCGACACGGTGCCCTCGGGCACCTTGACGATGTCGTCGAGGTTGTCGGACGTGACCGAGGTGACGACGAACTCCGTGGCGGCCGAGGGCGACAGCGGATACGTGCCGGCGTCGACCGGCACGTCGTTGGCCCACGCCATGTGGATGTCGCCGGTCAGGAAGACGGTGTTGCGGATCGCGTTGGCGCGCAGGTGGGCGAGCAGTTCCCGGCGGTCGTCCGTGTAGCCGTCCCACTGGTCGGTGTTGAGGGCGATCCCCTCCTGCGGCAGCCCGAGCAGCTTGGCGAGCGGCTTGAGCAGGTCGGCCGGGAGGGAGCCCACCGCGAACGGCGAGATCATCACGGAGTTGCCGACCAGCCGCCAGGTGGCGTCCGAGGCCCGCAGGCCCGCCTTGAGCCAGTCCAGTTGCGCCCGGCCGGTCAGCGTACGGTCCGGGTCGTCCACCGCGCCGCTGCCCGAGGACGCCTGCTGCGAGCGGAAGCTGCGCAGGTCGAGCAGCGAGAGGTCGGCCAGCTTGCCGAAGCGCAGCCGGCGGTAGGTGGTGCCCTCGATCGCCGGACGGACCGGCATCCACTCGAAGTACGCCTGCTTCGCGGCCTGCTGGCGGGCGGACCAGGCGCCCTCGGCGCCCTCGGTGTGGTTCACCGCCCCGCCCGGCCAGGCGTTGTCGGCGAACTCGTGGTCGTCCCAGATCGCCACGACCGGCGCCGCGTGGTGCAGGGCCTGCAGATCGGGGTCGGTCTTGTAACGCCCGTGCCGGGTGCGGTAGTCGGCGAGGGTGAGGATCTCGTTCGCCGGGGCGTGCGGCCGCACGACCGTGCCGCGCGCCGCGTACTCGCCGGACTTGTACTCGTAGATGTAGTCGCCCAGGTGCAGCCAGGCGTCCAGGTCGCCGCGCGCGGCCAGGTGCCGGTACGGCGAGAAGTAGCCCGCCTCCCAGTTGGCGCAGGAGACCACGCCGAAGCGCAGACCGGCCACCCCCGCGTCGGCGGCCGGGGCGGTACGGGTGCGGGCGGCGGGGGAGTCGGTGCCGCCGCAGGAGAAGCGGAACCAGTAGTCGGTGGCCGGGCGCAGGCCGCGGATGTCCGCCTTGACGGTGTGGTCGGAGGCGGCCGAGGCGGTGGTGGACCCCTTGGCGACGACCGTGCCGAACGCCTTGTCCTCGGCGACGGTCCAGGAGACCTCGACGTCGGGGCCGAGCCCCGAACCGGGTATCGCCTCGGACGTGGGGGTCACCCGGGTCCACAGCAGGATCCCGTCGGGCAGCGGGTCGCCGGAGGCGACGCCGTGCAGGAATGCCGGGGTCCCCGCGGCGGCCCGGGCCGGGAGCGTGGCGGCGAGCGGAGCCGCGAGGACGGCGGTGGCCGCCGCGGCCTTGACGACCGTACGGCGGCGGGGGGCGCGCAACTCGGCGACGCCCGTGGTGTCTTGCGACTCGATGGATCTGTATCGACTGGTCACGGACGATCAGATTACTGACCGGTACGCGAAAGAGCGGACGAACTGTCGAAAGTTCGCCCGCTCTTGGCTGCCGGTACGTCAGGCCTTGAGCGCCTTGTCGATCGCCGTCCGGTACTCGGCGACGGTCATCGGCGCGGTCTTGCCGTCCGAGCCGACCACCTCCTTGCCGTCCATCTTCAGCGTCGGCGTCGCGGAGACACCGCTCTTGTCGAACGTGGCCGACATCTCCAGCGCCCACTTGTCGTAGGTGCCGTCCTTCACCGCCTTCTGGAACGCCTTGTTGTCCTTGAGGGCGTCCACGGTGTCGGCGACCTTGATCAGGTACGCGTCGTCCTTGAACTTGTCGTCCGTCTCCTCGGGGTGGTACTTCGCCGAGTAGAGGGCGGTCTTGTACTCCAGGAAGGCGTCGCTGCTCACGTTCAGGGCGGCGCCCATGGCACTGAGCGCGTTCCTGGAGCCCTCGCCCGGGGAGCCGTTGTCGATGAACGTGGCGCCGATGTACCGGATCTTGTACTTGCCGTCCTCGACGTCCTTGTCGACGGTCGCGCCGACGGCCTGCTCGAAGCTCGCGCAGACCGGGCAGCGCGGGTCCTCGTACATCTCCAGGGTCTTCTCGGCACCGCTCTTGCCGATGACGACGGTCGTGCCCTTCGCGCCGGTCGTGTGGGCCGGCTTGACGAGCCTGTCGTCCTTGGCGGCCTCCCAGTAGCCGGGCTTGTTGTTCTGCACCACGGTGTACCCGATGCCGCCGGCTATCGCGAGGACACCGACGACCGAGCAGGCCACGACGACCTGCCGCTTGACCTTGGCGCGCCTGGCCTCGCGCTCGCGCTCCTGGCGCAGCCGCTCACGGGCCGCCATCTTCGACGCCTGGCTGTTCCGCTTGCTCATAGTGGTGATCTCCCTGGGGGACGCGCACACGTCGTGCGCGGAATACGTCGGGGGGACTGCTGGTGCTCAGGCCGGTGCCCCGGGTTCCGCCGGGCTCCTGCCGGGCTCCTGCTCAGGCGGGAACGGCGGAGCGGGGCGGTCCCCGGCGTCCCAGGGAGTGCACGAACAGGGAGGTCCGGGCGGCGGCGGCCCGGCGGACCGGACGCGGCGGCCTGCGCACCGGAGCGAGCCGTACCCGCACGGCGGCGACGCCGAGCAGCAGGGGCCGGAAGGTGGCGGCGCCTACCGCGCGCAGCAGCTGAGCCAGGGCCCGCTCGCCGCGCCGCAGCCAGGCCGCGGCCAGCAGCCCGACGCCCACGTGCGCACCGAGCAGCAGCCAGGCGGCCCCCGGGTCGGCGTGCGCGAGCAGGGCCGCCGCGGAGCCGCCGTGGCCCGCGGTCACGCGGGCGAGCGGGGCGCCGACGTCGGTGCCGCCGCACAGCACGTCGAGGCCGACCGAGCGCAGCGGACCGGCGACCGGGCCGCCCGCCCGGCCGTAACAGACGTGCTGGCCCGTGGTGAAAACCGTGTCGGCGGCCAGCTCCAGCGGGATCAGCAGGGCGGCGATCCGGCCGAAGCCGCGCTCGCGGCCCGCGAGCGCGTACGAGACGGTGAAGACCGCGGCGGCGATCGCGGCCACCGTGCTCAGCGGCAGCGGAAGCCGGGACAGCAGCACGTGCGACGCCGTCGAGAGCGTCACGACGACGGCCGTGAACAGAGCCGCGCGAAGGGCTCTGAGCCGGGTCCCGGATATGTCCATAGCGCTGGAGAGTGTCCCACGGGCCGCCATAAGAGCCCCCTAAAGGGTTCCTGTGTGTCACCCGAGCGTTGTGGCGGGCGCGGGGCCCCGGGCCCCCCCCCCCGCCGGGGGGGCCCCCCCCGGGGGGGGGGGGGGGGCGGGCCGGCCCCCCCCCCCCGGGGGGGGCGCCCCCCCCCCCCCGGGGGTGGGGGCCCGCGGGGCG
>NZ_JBIAJE010000018.1:0-40327 GCF_042871785.1 Streptomyces sp. NPDC005551
TGGGTGCTCTGCGCGGGTCCACGCCCCGGTGGCCGGTTTTTTGGGGGGCCCCCGGGGTTTGGGGGGGGCGGGGGGGGGGCGCCGCCCCCCCGGGGGGGGGGGGGCCCCCCCCCCCCGGGGGTCCCCACCGCGCCGTCACGACTCGATGTCCCCGAAGTGGTCCCAGCCGCCCTTGTTCGTCCAGGGCGCCCCGTCGACCGTCACCTGCGGCAGCGCCGACGGGTTGAGCACCTCGCCGATCACCTTCCAGCGGGCGGGGAGCTTCACGTCCGGCGGGAAGGTCGCCACGATGGCGTGGTCCTCGCCCCCGGTGAGCACCCACTGGATCGGGTCGACACCGACGGCCTGACCGATGTCGTTCATCTGCGAGGGGATGTCGATGTCCCCGGAGCGGACGTCGATGCGCACCTTGCTGGCCTCGGCGATGTGCCCGAGGTCGGCGATCAGCCCGTCGCTGACGTCCGTCATGGACGTCGCGCCGAGTCCGGCGGCCGCGGGACCCGCGTGATACGGCGGTTCCGGGCGCCGGTGCGCCTCCACGAACGCGCGTGGCGAACGGAATCCGCGGGACAGGACGGCGAAGCCGGCCGCCGACCAGCCCAGCCAGCCCGTCACCGCGACCACGTCGCCGGGCTGGGCGCCGGCCCGGGTCACCGGCTCGTGGTTGCGCAGATCGCCGAGCGCGGTGATCGCCACGGTGATCGTGTCGCCCCGTACGACGTCGCCGCCGACCACCGCCGCACCCGCGACCTGGCACTCGTCGCGCAGCCCGTCCATCAGCTCGGACGGCCAGGTGGCGGGCAGTTCGGCCGGGACGACCAGACCGAGCAGCAGTGCCGTCGGCACGGCGCCCATCGCGGCGATGTCCGCGAGGTTCTGCGCGGCCGCCTTGCGTCCCACGTCGTACGCCGTGGACCAGTCGCGGCGGAAGTGCCGACCCTCCAGGAGGATGTCGGTGCTCGCCACGACCCTGCGGTCGGGCGCGGCGACGACCGCCGCGTCGTCGCCGGGACCGACCCGGACCGCCGGGGTGGTGGTAAGACGCGACGTGAGCTCTCTGATGAGCCCGAACTCCCCCAACTCGCCCACGGTGCCCTTCATCGTCGTACTGCTCCCTCTGCCACGACCGGTGCCCGGTCGCGAGCCGTCTCTGTACTCGGTACGGTCATGTCGACCGTCAACTTGTGCGGTCCGTGCACCCCGGCACGCAAGCCCCGGGCCCCGCGGGTCTCCCCCTGGCGAGCGGCGACACGGTACCGTGGCGTTCCTTTCCCCCACATGATCCTCGTGGCCGCCCTGGAGGTTCCGTGGTACAGGCGTACATCCTGATCCAGACGGAGGTCGGCAAGGCGTCGACCGTCGCCGAATCGATCAACAAGATCTCGGGGGTGATCCAGGCCGAGGACGTGACGGGACCGTACGACGTGATCGTGCGCGCCCAGGCCGACACCGTCGACGAGCTCGGCCGCATGGTGGTCGCCAAGGTCCAGCAAGTGGACGGCATCACCCGCACCCTGACCTGCCCGGTCGTGCACCTGTAGCCCCCGTCTACCCTTGGCCGGTGAACATCTTCCGCCACCGGCCCCACGCCTCCGGGCTGTCCGTGCTCGCCCTGTTGATCGCCGTCACCGCCTGCTCCTCAGCAGACGACAGCGCCACCGCGGTGGTTCCCAGCCCGGACGCGAAGGTCACCGGGCTGTGCCGGAACCTGGACAAGGTGCTGCCGCGGAAGGTGGACGGTCTGGAGCGTGAGGATCCCGGCCCCCGGTCCGCGTTGACCGCGGGCTGGGGAGGCCCGGCGATCATACTGCGCTGCGGTGTGGAGCGGCCCGCCAAGATGGTGGATCCGAAGGTGGCCACGGGCAACGACCCGAACGCCGTCGGGGGCGGCGTGAACGGCGTCGGCTGGCTGATGGAGGAGCTGGGCGGCGGGAAGACCCGCTTCACCACCAGCGGGCGCGACGCGTACGTCGAGGTCACCGTGCCGAAGGACCGGGACGACTCCGCCGTGCTCGTCGATCTGGCCGCGTCCGTCAAGAAGGCGATCCCCGAGGGGATCGCCGACTGATCGTGCCGATGGACGGTCAGCGCAGTCCGGTCGACCGCCGCAGCGCCGCCCGGACCAGCAGGTCCACGAGCTCCGGGTAGCCGATGCCGCTCGCCTCCCACATCTTCGGGTACATCGAGATCGGCGTGAAGCCGGGCATGGTGTTGACCTCGTTGATCACGAACTCCCCGTCCTCGGTGAGGAAGAAGTCCGCGCGTACCAGGCCCTCGCACGACACCGCCTCGAAGGCGTCGACCGCGAGCCGCTGGACGTCGGCGGTCTGCTCGGGTGTCAGCGGGGCGGGCACGATGCCGGGTGTCGAGTCGATGTACTTGGCCTCGAAGTCGTAGTACGCGTGCGACTGGGCCGGCGGGATCTCGGCGGGCAGGCTGGCCCGCGGTCCGTCCTCGAACTCCAGGACCCCGCACTCGATCTCGCGGCCGCGCAGCAGCGCCTCCACGATGATCTTCGGGTCGTGGCGCCGGGCCTCCTCGATCGCCTCGTCGAGACCGCCGAGGTCGTCGACCTTGGTGATGCCGATCGAGGAACCCGCGCGCGCGGGCTTCACGAACAGCGGCCAGCCGTGCTCGCCGGCGAAGTCCACGATCCTCGCGCGGGCGCCCGCGCGGTCGTTGTCCCACTCCCGCGGCCGGACCACCACGTACGGGCCCACCTTCAGCCCGAAGGAGGTGAACACCCGCTTCATGTACTCCTTGTCCTGGCCGACGGCCGAGGCGAGCACACCGGCACCCACGTACGGGACGCCCGAGAGCTCCAGGAGGCCCTGGAGGGTGCCGTCCTCGCCGTAGGGACCGTGCAGCACGGGGAAGACGACGTCGACCTCACCGAGCGCCTTGGGGACGGCACCCGGCTCGCTGTAGACGACCTCACGGTTGGCCGGGTCGACGGAGAGCACCACGCCGCCCTCGCTCCCCTCGGCCAGCAGGTCGACGCTGGGCTGCCGCCGGTCGACGATCGCCATGCGGTCCGGCTCGTCCGCGGTGAGCGCCCAGCGTCCGTCCTGGGTGATGCCGATCGGCAGGACGTCGTACTTCGTCCGGTCGATGGCGCGCAGGACGGCGCCGGCCGTGACCACGGAGATCCCGTGTTCGGAGCTGCGACCGCCGAAGACGACGGCCACGCGCGGCTTGCGAGGCGGCTGCTCGGGGCTCTGGGGGAGGTTCTCGGTGCTCATATCGGGTTGAGAGTACCCGGTGGTAGGCGGTCAGTCAGCGCTCCACGGCGGCGTTGCCCGCGGCCGTCCGGGTGCCGTCGCTCAGCGTCGTACCGGTGACAGCGGAGCGTCGCCCCGCGGGCGGTGCCGGCAGCGTCAGCGGCGTTCCGGCTTGGCGCTGCGCGACATCAGTTCCTTGAGCGCGACCACCGGCGGCTTGCCCTCGTGGACGATGTCGACGACCGTCTCCGTGATGGGCATGTCGACGCCGTGCCGGCGTGCCAGATCCAGCACGGACTGGCAGGACTTGACGCCCTCGGCGGTCTGCCGGGTGACCGCGATGGTCTCCTGGAGGGTCATGCCCTTGCCCAGGTTGGTGCCGAAGGTGTGGTTGCGCGACAGCGGCGAGGAGCAGGTGGCCACCAGGTCGCCCAGGCCCGCGAGTCCGGAGAAGGTGAACGGGTCGGCGCCCATCGCGAGGCCGAGCCGCGTGGTCTCCGCCAGACCCCGGGTGATCAGCGAACCCTTGGCGTTGTCGCCGAGTCCCATGCCGTCGGCGATGCCGACGGCGAGACCGATCACGTTCTTCACGGCGCCGCCGAGCTCGCTGCCGACGACGTCGGTGATGGTGTACGGGCGGAAGTACGGTGTGTGGCAGGCGGTCTGCAGTCGCCGGGCGACGGCTTCGCTGCGGCAGGCGACCACGGAGGCGGCCGGCATGCGGGCGGCGATCTCGCGTGCCAGGTTGGGCCCGGTGACCACGGCGATCCGGTCCTCGCCGACCTTGGCCACGTCCTCGATGACCTCGCTCATCCGCATCGCGGAGCCGAGTTCGACGCCCTTCATGAGGGAGACGAGGACGGTGTCGGGGGCGAGCAGCGGCACCCACTCGGCGAGGTTGCCGCGCAGGGTCTGGGAGGGCACGGCGAGCACGGTGAAGTCGGCGTCGCGTGCGGCCTCTGCGGGGTCCGCGGTGGCCCGCAGGTTCGCCGGGAGTTCGATGCCCGGCAGGTAGTCCGGGTTCGTACGGGTGGAGTTGACCGCTTCGGCGAGTTCGGCGCGGCGCCCCCACAGGGTGACCTCGCACCCCGCGTCGGCGAGCACCATGCCGAAGGCCGTGCCCCACGATCCGGTCCCGAAGACGGCCGCCTTGACCGGCTTGCTCACGCGCCCTGCTCCTCTTCCTGCTGTGCTGTGGCGTTCGCCGCGGCCCTGCGGCGCTGCTCGATGCGTACCTCGCGCGGGTCGAAGGGCTTCTCGGGCGCCTTCTCGCCGCGGATCTCCTCCAGCTGCGTGGTGACGGCGGCCATGATGACCTCGGTGGCCTCCTTGAGGAGGTCGGGGGTCATGTCCCTGCCGTAGAAACGCGAGAGGTCCACCGGCGGGCCCGCCAGCACCCGGTGGGTCTTGCGCGGAAGGACGCTGGGCTTCCTGGCGTACGGCGCCAGGAGTTCGTTGGCGCCCCACTGGGCGACCGGAATCACCGGGCACTTGGTCTCCAGCGCGACCCGGGCGGCGCCCGTCTTGCCCGTCATCGGCCAGCCGTCGGGGTCACGGGTGAGGGTGCCCTCGGGGTAGAAGGCGACGCATTCGCCGCGTTCCACGGCCTCGATCGCGGCCCGGAACGCGCTGAGTGCGTCGGTGCTCTCGCGATAGACGGGGATCTGTCCGGTGCCGCGCATCGCGGCACCCACGAAGCCCTTGCGGAAAAGCGCCGCCTTCGCCAGGAATCGAGGAACCCGCCCGGTGTTGTACTGAAAGTGCGCGTAGGCGAAGGGATCCACATGCGAATTGTGGTTCACCGCGGTGATAAAGCCGCCCTCAGCCGGAATGTTCTCCATTCCGCGCCAGTCCCGCTTGAGCAGAACCACCAGCGGCGGTTTGCACAGGACCGCTGCGAAGCGGTACCAGAAGCCGATTCTGCGGCGGGGCACGCGGACACCTTCCTCTTGGGCCTGGGGGCCCGCACAAGTGTCACCCGGGGCCGCCGGTCTGTCGAGAACACCGTACGCCCCGGCCGCGGGCCCGCTCCGGGGCGCGGGTCACAATGGGCGCGACAAGAGGGGACGGAACGCTCGTGCAGTGGACCTTGGTGATACCGCTCAAATCCCTGGCGCGAGCCAAGAGCAGGCTCTCGGACACCGCCGGGGACGTGCTGCGCCCGGGTCTCGCCCTCGCTTTCGCCCAGGACACCGTCGCGGCGGCGCTGGCCTGTGCCGCGGTCCGGGATGTGGCGGTCGTCACGGGTGATTCCGTGGCCGGACGCGAGCTGGCGTCCCTGGGAGCCCGGATTGTCCCCGACGAACCCGCGGGCGGACTGAACGCGGCTCTCGCGCACGCGGCCGCGATCGTCCGTTCCCGGCGGCCCGAAAGCGCGGTGGCCGCGCTGAACGCCGATCTCCCCGCACTGCGTCCCGCCGAATTGGAGCGGGTACTCGATGCCGCCGCGGAATTCCCCCGCGCTTTTCTCGCCGATGCCGCGGCAATCGGCACCACGCTGCTGGCCGCCGCCCCGGGCCGGGAATTGCTGCCGTCCTTCGGCACCGCCTCCCGCGCGCGCCACCGTGCGTCGGGTGCCGTGGAACTGGCGCCCGACGCGGTGGAGTCGGTACGCCAGGACGTGGACACCGGCGACGACCTGCGGGCGGCGCTGGCGCTGGGCGTGGGCACCCGCACGGCAGCGGCGGCCGCACGGTTGCTGATCCCGGGCCGGCCCGTCGGGCCGCCGGGCCCCCCGGCGCCCTGACCCGCCCCTTCGGAACCCGTCCGCGGATTACGTCCGCGGATCCCGTCCGCGTCCCGGACCTCGGGACGTGCGCCGGCTGCTCAGGCCCTAGGCTTCCCCCCATGCAGGCGACCGCGTACACGTACGACCCCGAGACCCGCAGCGGCCAGGTGCTGCTGGACGACGGCACCCCGGTGCCCTTCGACGCACCGGCGTTCGACGCGGGCGCCCTGCGGCTGCTTCGCCCGGGCCAGCGGGTGCGCATCGAGGTGGAGGGCGAGGGCGCGTCCCGCCGGATCACGCTCGTCACCCTGCACACGTTCTGACCGCGGTCCTGCTGCTCCCGGACACGCCGCGGGCCGGGCTCCCGAGGGGAGCCCGGCCCGGCGCGTGAGTGGCCCTGCGCCCCTGCTACCTGCGGGCGGTGGCCTTCTTGGCGGTGGTCTTGCGAGCCGTCGACTTCTTGGCGGGGGCCTTGGTGGCCGTCGCCTTCTTGGCCGGGGCCTTCTTCGCGGCGCCCGTCGCCTTCTTGGCGGTGGTCTTGCTTGCCGCGGTCTTCTTGGTGCCCGTGGCGGCCTTCTTGGCGGTGGTCTTCTTCGCCGTGGTCTTCTTCGCCGTGGCGGTGGTCTTCTTCGCCGGCGTCGCCGTCGTCTTCTTGGCGGTCGTCTTCTTCGCGGTGCCCGTCGCCTTCTTGGCGGTGGTCTTCTTGGCCGCGGCCTTCTTGACCGTCGCGGAAGCGCCACCGGAAAGGCTGCCCTTCGGCGCCTTCTTCACGGAGACCTCGCCACCGCGCGGCAGCTTCTTCGAGCCGCTCACCAGGTCCTTGAAGCCCTGACCGGCGCGGAAGCGCGGCACCGAGGTCTTCTTGACCCGAACGCGCTCTCCCGTCTGCGGGTTGCGGGCGTAGCGGGCCGGGCGGTCGACCTTCTCGAACGAACCGAAGCCGGTGACCGAGACCCTTTCCCCGGCGACGACCGCGCGGACGACCGCGTCCAGTACGGCGTCGACCGCGTCGGCGGCCTGCTGACGCCCGCCGACCTTGTCCGCAATCGCTTCTACGAGCTGCGCCTTGTTCACGTCTTCCCCTTCGGAGACATTGCCAGAACGAAAGTGTTCAAGCGTTTTCGCACGTTAGGCAGATATATACCGCAAATCAAACACGAAACGGGCTAATCACCCTTGTGCCGCAACGAACTCGGGCTGTCGCGGAGTTCTCAGCGTTCCTCTTCCGGGATTCGGCCCGCGTCGAGGTCAGCCATGAACCGCTCCAGACGCCCTGCCGCATCGGCGAGATCGTGCTTGGCCACGGCCGTAATGACCAGCAGCTTCCGGGTCAGCGCCATCCGTACGCCCTCCGGGACTTGCAGTGTGCGCACTTGTGTGTGCGCTTCCTTGAGTCGGGCCGCGACCGCCGCATAGAGCTCGAGTTGGCCGTCGCGTTCCATGCACAGATTGTGCCATCTGGGGCGAGTTGTCGCCTGCGCAGGGGGCAACTGCGGCCCGTGGCGGCCTTCCGAACACCCCGGCGCAGCACGGCTTTCCGGTTCACCTACCCCGCCAACCACCGGCGTAACGTGGGGAGTTGGCAGGTCGGCCGGGTGCGGTCGAAGGGGCCGGGAGACAGACACGGCTGTACCCCCAACCGTCCACGATTGGGGGTACAGAGGGGTGTTGCGCGTGGCTGAAACCAGCCTTGTGTCAGCCGCTAGTCCGGTCCATGTGTCAGACCCGGAGCGTCTTCGGCTTGTACGAAGGGCGCTTCGCCTCGTACGCGGAGATGTCGCCCTCGTTCTGCAGGGTGATGGAGATGTCGTCCAGGCCGTTCAGCAGCCGCCAGCGGGCGTTCTCGTCGAGCTCGAAGGCGGCGGTGATGCCTTCGGCGCGCACCTCGCGGGCCTCCAGGTCCACGGTGATCTCGGTCTGCGGGTCGCTCTCGGTGAGTTCCTGGAGCGCGTCCACGATGCGCTGCTCGAGAACCACGGTGAGCAGGCCGTTCTTCAGCGAGTTGCCGCGGAAGATGTCGGCGAAGCGGGACGAGATCACGGCCTTGAAGCCGTAGTTCTGCAGCGCCCACACGGCGTGCTCGCGTGAGGAGCCGGTGCCGAAGTCGGGGCCGGCGACCAGGACCGTGGCGCCGTCGCGCTCGGGCTGGTTGAGGATGAACGACGGGTCCTTGCGCCAGGCCTCGAACAGCCCGTCCTCGAAGCCGTCCCTGGTCACCTTCTTGAGCCAGTGGGCCGGGATGATCTGGTCGGTGTCGACGTTGCTGCGGCGCAGCGGGACGGCCCGGCCGGTGTGCGTGGTGAATGCTTCCATGGCTTCTCAGACTCCAGCGGGCGTACGGGCGGCAGGCGCGTCGGACAGGTCGGCCGGGGAGGCCAGATGGCCCAGTACGGCGGTGGCGGCGGCGACCTGCGGCGAGACCAGATGTGTCCGGCCGCCCTTGCCCTGCCTGCCCTCGAAGTTGCGGTTGGAGGTGGACGCGGAGCGCTCGCCGGGGGCCAGCTGGTCGGGGTTCATGCCCAGGCACATCGAGCAGCCCGCGTGGCGCCATTCGGCGCCGGCCTGCTTGAAGACCACGTCCAGGCCCTCGGAGACGGCCTGCAGACCGACCCGCGCGGAGCCCGGGACGACCAGCATCCGTACGCCGTCGGCGACTTTGCGGCCCTCGACGATCGCGGCGGCCGCGCGCAGGTCCTCGATGCGGCCGTTGGTGCACGAGCCCACGAAGACCGTGTCCACCTTGATCTCGCGCAGCGGCCGGCCCGCGGTCAACCCCATGTACTCCAGGGCCTTTTCGGCGGCCAGGCGCTCCGAAGCGTCCTCGTACGAAGCCGGGTCGGGGACGTCCGCCGAAAGGGGTGCGCCCTGGCCCGGGTTCGTGCCCCAGGTGACGAACGGCGCCAGCGAGGTGGCGTCGATGACGACCTCGGCGTCGAATTCCGCGTCCGCGTCCGACTTCAGGGTCTTCCAGTACGCGACGGCGGCGTCCCAGTCCTCGCCCTCGGGGGCGTGGTCGCGGCCCTTGATGTACTCGAAGGTGGTCTCGTCGGGGGCGATCATGCCCGCGCGGGCGCCGGCCTCGATCGACATGTTGCAGATGGTCATCCGCGCTTCCATCGAGAGCTTCTCGATGGCCGGGCCGCGGTATTCCAGGATGTAGCCCTGACCGCCGCCGGTGCCGATCCTGGCGATGATCGCCAGGATCAGGTCCTTGGCGGTGACGTCCTCGGGCAGTTCGCCCTCGACCGTGATGGCCATCGTCTTCGGGCGGGCCAGCGGCAGCGTCTGGGTGGCCAGCACGTGCTCGACCTGCGAGGTGCCGATGCCGAACGCCAGCGCGCCGAAGGCGCCGTGCGTGGAGGTGTGCGAGTCGCCGCAGACCACGGTGGTGCCCGGCTGGGTCAGGCCCAGCTGCGGTCCCACCACGTGGACGACGCCCTGCTCCACGTCGCCCAGGGAGTGCAGCCGGACACCGAACTCGGCGCAGTTCTTGCGCAGCGTCTCCAGCTGGGCCCGGGAGACCGGGTCCGCGATGGGCTTGTCGATGTCGAGGGTCGGGGTGTTGTGATCCTCGGTGGCGATGGTGAGGTCGAGGCGGCGCACGGGACGGCCGGCCTGGCGGAGGCCGTCGAAGGCCTGCGGGCTGGTCACCTCGTGCAGCAGGTGCAGATCGATGAAGAGGAGGTCGGGCTCGCCCTCGGCGCGCCGGACGACGTGGTCGTCCCAGACCTTCTCCGCGAGTGTCCTACCCATCGCTTTCCCTCCGGCCGGCCTGTGTGGCGCCGGCCCAAATTGAGATATCCGGGGCGGCGACGCTCGTACCCCTCGTACCTGACGTCTGCCACCGGGCCCGTTGGTCCGCGGGCCGCTGTGCTTACCAGGGTGGCGCCTTCCACGGAAAATTGAACTTGCGTTTCACAGAGTGAGACGCGAGTATCGTTTCATGGACAACAGTAGCGGCGTAGGAGTTCTGGACAAGGCAGCCCTTGTCCTGAGCGCCCTGGAGTCCGGACCGGCCACCCTCGCAGGGCTGGTCGCGGCGACCGGGCTGGCACGACCCACGGCACATCGGCTCGCCGTGGCACTCGAACACCACCGCATGGTGGCGCGCGACATGCAGGGCCGTTTCATTCTCGGCCCGCGGCTCGCCGAGCTGGCCGCGGCCGCGGGCGAGGACCGCCTGCTCGCGACGGCGGGCCCGGTGCTCACGCATCTGCGCGACATCACGGGCGAGAGCGCGCAGCTCTACCGCCGGCAGGGCGACATGCGCATCTGCGTGGCCGCCGCCGAGCGCCTCTCGGGCCTCAGGGACACGGTCCCGGTGGGTTCCACGCTCACGATGAAGGCGGGCTCCTCGGCCCAGATCCTGATGGCGTGGGAGGAGCCCGAGCGTCTGCACCGCGGCCTCCAGGGCGCCCGCTTCACGGCGACGGCCCTGTCGGGCGTACGGCGCCGGGGCTGGGCCCAGTCGATCGGTGAGCGCGAGCCGGGCGTGGCGTCCGTCTCCGCGCCGGTCCGCGGACCGTCGAACCGCGTGGTCGCCGCCGTCTCGGTCTCCGGACCGATCGAGCGGCTGACCCGTCACCCGGGGCGCATGCACGCCCAGGCGGTCATCGACGCCGCCGGACGCCTCTCCGAGGCCCTGCGCCGCACGGGCTGACCCGGACCGGGGGCGGGGCCGGCCTCAACGCCGCGGCAGGCCCTTCCCCTTCCCAGGCACCCCCTGCGCCCGGGTCACGAACCCCCGGGGGTCCCCGCACCCAGCCGGGCTTCCCACTCTCACGCCGCGCAGGCCCGCGCCCCGTGCGCCCGCCGCTCCCCCGCCCGGCCTTCCCGCCCCGGGCTCAGCGCGGCCCGGACTCCCCGGCGCCGGGCTCGCCCGCCACAGCACCCTCCGCCGCCACGGGCCCGTCCGGCTTCGCCGACTCCCCCGGCCGGGCCGACCGGTGCGCGAACCGGTCTGCCGCGCGCCGTCCCCGCTTCTCCACTGGCAGGACCCCGTGCGCCGCCGCGAGGCCGAAGGGCGGCATGTCGAAGTAGATCGACTCGTACGACCCCTCCGGTACGACGTAGGACTCGTGCCAGATCCCGACGTGCTGACGCACCTTGCCCGCCCGCTCCTTGCGGTTGATGATCGTCCACGCCCGGTGATGGAGCATGTCGGGCGCCGCCGCGTACGCGTAGAGCTTCTCCTTGGACTCCCAGTACTGGACCAGGTAGTACGTCCGAGGGGAGGCGGTCAGCAGGACGTGGCCGAGCAGCCCCCGGCTCTTGTCGGCGGCCAGTTCGCGCAGCATGCGGGGCATCGCGAGGAAGACCGGCAGCCAGTGGTGCACCGCCCAGAAGTGATTGATGCGCACGCCGATCAGCAGGACGACCACGTCCCCCTCGGCGGCTGCGGTGATCCGGCCCTTGATCGGCTTGGCGGACATGGCGACCCCTTGAGTTGGATAACGGCACTATCCATGTACCCGATGCTTGGATAGTGCCGTTATCCGTGGAGGGACGCAAGTCGGCCGAACTCATGGCGCCTTGAGCGGAGTTGCCGCACCGGACGACCGTGCGCGACCTGGGCCTCGCGGAGACGCATCCGTCCGGGCCGGAAAGGAGACGGCGGCCGCGGCGGCTCTCTTCGGGCCGGTCCGCAAGGCGCGGCACCGGCCGGCACGCGAGGAGGAGTCGGCACGGCGGTCCGGCATCGAGCGGGGTGGTACGGCTCACACGGGACGGCGCCCGTGGCCGTACGGGCGGCGAGAGGGGCGTACGCCGAAGGGCCCCCACCGGAGTGGAGGCCCTTCGAACCGCGTACCCCCGACCGGATTCGAACCGGCGCTACCGCCTTGAGAGGGCGGCGTGCTAGGCCGCTACACAACGGGGGCGAGGATCACGGATGATCCAGCTGGGCTACCAGGACTCGAACCTAGAACAACGGAACCAGAAACCGTCGTGTTGCCAATTACACCATAGCCCAATGGTGGTCTAGACCACCGCGTACCCCCGACCGGATTCGAACCGGCGCTACCGCCTTGAGAGGGCGGCGTGCTAGGCCGCTACACAACGGGGGCCCTAGCGATCCTGCATGAGAGTCAGCGGGTGCGACCCGGACTGTCCCCCTGGGAAGGATCTGTACCCCCGACCGGATTCGAACCGGCGCTACCGCCTTGAGAGGGCGGCGTGCTAGGCCGCTACACAACGGGGGCCTTGCAGAGACTGGACTCTGCGATGCAGATAAGCTCTGCGAGCTGGCCTACCAGGACTCGAACCTAGACTAACGGAACCAGAAACCGTCGTGCTGCCAATTACACCATAGGCCACTGAAACACCATCCCCGTGGGGATTCTGTTTTAGCGTGCGCCTCGGGGTTCCGGCCTTTCGGCCCGCTGTCCGGCGGCGCAGGAAGAACATTACCCGAAGGTGGACGGCGCTCCAAAACGGGTATCGGCGCCGAGGAGCGCGGGGAGTTCGGCCAGCGAGGCGATCCGGCGCGGGCCCGCGGCCGGCACGGCCGTGACGGTGTGGGCACCGTCACGGTCGATCCACACGGAGAGCAGTCCCGCGTCGAGAGCGCCCCGGCCGTCGATCTCCGGGTGGTCGCCGACGTACGCGACCTCGTGCGGGGGCAGCCCGAGGGCGTCGCAGGCCGCGTGGAAGGCCTCCGGAGCGGGCTTGGAGACGCCCAGCTCGGCGGCGCACAGCACGGCCTCGAAGCGGTCCCGCACCCCGAGTACGCGCAGCTTTCGATCCTGCACGTGGAGGCTGGAGTTGGACAGGACCGCGTGGCGGTGACTGATGGCGAGCGCGTCCAGGACCGGCAGCACGTCCGGGAAGAGGGCCCAGACGGCCTCGTAGTGCCCGAGGTAGCGCCGGAACCAGGCGTCGGCCTCCGCGTCGGTCAGTTCCCGCGCGAGGAAGGCCCGTACCCGGTCCCGGCGCTGCTCCTCGAAGGTGGCCTCCCCCGCCGCGAACCGCGCCCACTGCCGGTCGGTGTGCTCC
Source organism: Streptomyces sp. NPDC005551 (assembly GCF_042871785.1). Lineage (NCBI taxonomy): Bacteria > Bacillati > Actinomycetota > Actinomycetes > Kitasatosporales > Streptomycetaceae > Streptomyces > Streptomyces sp. NPDC005551. The sequence continues at coordinate 12,943 of NZ_JBIAJE010000018.1, forward strand.
CGCCAGTGGGCGAGGGCCTGTTCGACGGTCCCGTACGCGTCGAGCAGACCCTCGGCGGCCAGGTGCCCGCGCATACCGGACCGGTCGGCGCTGGTGTAGTCGAAGATCGTGTCGTCGATGTCCCAGATCACGGCCTTGATGCCCATGGTCCGACGGTAGCTCCGGGCGGGGGTGCCTGTCCGCCGGTCGGACGGGAACGGGGTGCGCCGAGGGGGCGGCGTCCGGTCCGGACGCCGCCCCCTCGGTGTGCCGTGCGGTTACGCCGCCAGCCGGGCCAGGGCGGCGTCGACGCGGGCCAGGGTCTTCTCCTTGCCCAGGATCTCCAGGGACTCGAAGAGCGGCAGGCCGATCGTGCGGCCGGTGACGGCGACCCGGACGGGGGCCTGGGCCTTGCCGAGCTTGAGGCCGTGCTCCTCGCCGGCGGCCAGGACGGCCTCCTTGAGGGACTCGGGGCTCGACCAGTCGGCCGCCTCCAGCCTGGCGCGCGCCGTGCGCAGCAGCGCGTCCGACCCCTCCTTCATGGCCTTGGTCCAGTGCGCCTCGTCGAAGACCGGCTCCGCCAGGAACAGGAAGTCGACGTTGTCCGTGATCTCGGAGAGGACCTTGAGACGGGTCTGCGCGTGCGGCGCGATGGCCAGCCACTTCGCCTCGTCGAAGTCCTCCGGCGCCCAGGGGGCGAAGGGGGCCTTCAGCCAGGGCGCGCAGCGCTCGGTGAAGTCCTTCACGTCGAGCAGGCGGATGTGGTCGGCGTTGATCGCCTCGGCCTTCTTGAGGTCGAAGCGGGCCGGGTTGGGGTTCACGTCCGCGATGTCGAAGGCGGCGACCATCTCGTCGACGGAGAAGATGTCGCGGTCCGCGGAGAGCGACCAGCCCAGCAGGGAGAGGTAGTTGAGCAGGCCCTCCGGGAGGAAGCCGCGCTCGCGGTACAGGTTCAGCGAGGACTGCGGGTCGCGCTTGGAGAGCTTCTTGTTGCCCTCGCCCATGACGTACGGCAGGTGGCCGAACGCCGGGGTCTCCTTGGCGATGCCCAGCTCCCGCAGCGCCTTGTAGAGGGCGATCTGCCGCGGGGTGGAGGAGAGCAGGTCCTCGCCGCGCAGGACGTGGGTGATCTCCATCAGCGCGTCGTCGACGGGGTTGACCAGGGTGTAGAGCGGGGCGCCGTTCGCGCGGACGATGCCGTAGTCCGGCACGTTCTCCGGGAGGTAGGTGATCTCGCCGCGGACCAGGTCGGTGAAGGTGACCGGCTCGTCGGGCATCCGGAAGCGGACGATGGGCGTACGGCCCTCGGTCTCGTAGGCGGCCTTCTGCTCGGCGGTCAGCTCGCGGCAGTGGCCGTCGTAGCCGGACGGCCTGCCGGCGGCGCGGGCGGCGTCGCGGCGGGTGTCCAGTTCCTCCGTGGAGCAGTAGCAGTGGTACGCGTGACCGGCGTCCAGCAGCTTCCGCGCGACGTCCTGGTAGAGGTCCATGCGCTGCGACTGGCGGTACGGCGCGTGCGGGCCGCCGACCTCGGGGCCCTCGTCCCAGTCGAAGCCCAGCCAGCGCATCGAGTCGAGCAGCTGCCGGTAGGACTCCTCGGAGTCGCGGGCCGCGTCGGTGTCCTCGATGCGGAAGACGAGCGCGCCTTCGTGGTGCCGGGCGAACGCCCAGTTGAACAGGGCGGTGCGGACCAGGCCCACGTGGGGGTTGCCGGTCGGGGACGGGCAGAAACGTACGCGTGGGGGCACCCCCTGTCCGGCCGGGGTCGAGGGACTGGGGGAGTTCGCGTTAGCCACGCTTGATCACCTTGTTGGTGAGAGTGCCGATGCCTTCGATGGTGACGGCGACCTCGTCGCCGACGTTGAGGGGGCCGACCCCCGCGGGGGTGCCCGTGAGGATCACGTCGCCGGGGAGCAGCGTCATGGCCTCGGTGATGTTGACGATCAGGTCCTCGACGGAGTGGATCATCTCGCTGGTCCGGCCGAGCTGGCGCTGCTGCCCGTTGACCGTGCACTGGATGGTGATGCCCTCGGCGATCGCCGACAGCTCGAGGTCCGTCTCCACCCAGGGGCCCAGCGGGCAGGAGGAGTCGAAGCCCTTGGCCCGCGCCCACTGCTTCTCGCGCTTCTGCACGTCGCGCGCGGTGACGTCGTTGGCGCAGGTGAAGCCGAGGATGACGTCCTTGACGCGCTCGCGCGGGACCTCGCGGCACATGCGGCCGATGACCACCGCGAGTTCCGCCTCGTGGTGCAGCTCGTTCGAGAAGGAGGGGTAGGCGATCTCGTCGCCGGGGCCGGTGACGGAGGTCGACGGCTTGAAGAAGGCGAACGGGGCCTCGGGCACCTCGTTGCCGAGTTCCCGCGCGTGGTCCGCGTAGTTGCGGCCGAAGGCGACGACCTTGTTCGGGAGCACGGGAGGCAGCAGCCTGACCTTGTTCAGCGGGACTTTCGTGCCGGAGAGCTCGAAGTCCGCGAAGGGGATGCCCTTGATGATGTCGAGGACGAGCTCGTCCGGCCTGTCGCCCTCGACCGCGCCGAAAGCGACGTTGCCGTCGATGGAGAATCTGGCGATGCGCACGGGTTCCTGGCGCCCCTCTGCTGAGCCGGCTGGAGTCTGACGCTCCAGGCTAACGCGGCAGGAGGCGGGCATCTCGCGCATGTCGCGCGGTGCGTCCGGGCCGCCGCCGGCGCGGACGGCGGCCGGGGAGCGCCCTACTCCGCGACGGCCGCCGCGACCGGGGCTTCCATCAGGATCGTGCGGCGGGGGTTGGCGGTCTGCGTGGGAAGCTCCACGGAGTGCTCCTGCCGCTCCGGCGTCCGCAGTTCTTCAGCGTCGGTGAGGTGCGCCAGCGTCGTGCGTCGCGGGTTGGCAATGTTGTGGAACATCATCGTGGTCTTCACTGGTGTTCTCGACCTCGCGGGTGCGGGCGCCCCGCGGGCCCCGGGGGGCGTCGCGCGGGCGCGGGTTGTCGGATTCGCCATCCCTGTAAAGCGTCAGGCTAAACATGCGATTCCCCGGCGATGGCGTGAAGACGCCATGATTGCCGTGTGAGTTTGCTCACTGAGTAGTGGGCATAAGGCGCGAAGTGGACAGCCGCCCCTACCCGGCGAAACGGACATTGCTCCACTGAAGCCCGCATTCCGCTCCCGATCATGGCGACTGGGACACCGGGTCCACCCCAAAGACTCGTACGCATATGCCCCTTATGAAGGGGATCGCTTTGCACGTCTCGTGACGCGCCCCTCACAAGGTGTCACAGTGGTCACAGCCTGACACTCGGGCCTTGTTGGAGATCCGGCACTGTGCTGGAATTCCACGGACCGCCGCGGGATGGAACCGGCGCGCAGGGGCGCAACGCAGCGCCGAGTGGCGGCGGGAAAGGGGAGCCAGCGCCGGTCACTCACGACCACCAGAGGGGCGCACTGCGCCCTTGAACGACGCCGACACCGTCCCACCGCCTGTGCGGAGGGACGCCTGGTCCAGAGGTTGCGACGCTAGTGCAGGGACGTTTCAAGAGGGATGGCAGCGCTTCGGCGGAGCCGGAGCCGCACGGCGGGACCGACCGCGGTTCCTCGCCCCAGCACGCCCAGAACCCGGGACCGGCAGAGGTCGGCGGCGGCAGCGGTGACCGTTCCGCGCGCCCCGGCGCGAAGGGCGCCGGCACACCCGCCGCCCCGACGGTGGCGGCCCCGACCGGCCCCGGCTCCCGAATAGCACTGCGCAACTGGCGCATCTCGACCCGTCTGGTCTCGCTGCTCGCCCTCCCCGTGGTCGCCGCGACCTCGCTCGGCGCGCTGCGCATCAACCAGTCCATGGACGACATCCAGCAGCTCGACAACATGCGGCTGCTGACGGAGATGACCAAGCAGGCGACCGAGCTCGCCGTCGCGCTCCAGGACGAGCGCGACCAGTCGGCCGGACCGCTCGCCCACGGCGGCACCGCGGCCGACTTCACCGTCAAGGGCGTACGCGACAAGACGGACGACGCGAGCAAGGCGTTCCTGCAGGGCACCCAGCAGATCGACGACGCGAGCGGCGAGGGCCAGCTCACGGGCGTCCGCGACAGCATCGTCGGCATCGCGAGCGAACTGGGCGGCCTCAACACCATTCGCAACAACGCCTACAAGGACGCGAAGAACTCCACGCAGACCGTCGAGGCGTACCACCGCCTCATCTCCCAGCTGCTCGACCTCTCCCAGGACATGGCCGAGGCGACCAGCAACCCGGAGATGATCCAGCGCACCCGCGCGCTGTCGGCCTTCTCCTCCGCCAAGGAGTACGCGTCGGTCCAGCGGGCCGTCATCGCCGCGGCGCTGCCCGCGAGCGACAAGACCTTCGGCTCGCTGTCCGCGAACGACCGGCTGTACGCGCTCTCGGCCCAGACCAGCCAGAAGTCCGAGCTGGAGAGCTTCGAGAACATCTACGGCGACGGCGCCGAGGACCTGACGAAGACCATCGACGCGAACAACCCCACGATCAAGTCGGCCGACCGGTACGCGGGCCGCGTGCTGAGCAGCGAAGCCGGCATGCGCTCGCAGGACAAGCGCTCGTACAAGGACTGGGTCGACGCCGACTCGAGCAAGATCGAGCTGATGTCGAAGATCGAGCTGACCCTGCTCAACCAGATGGAGCAGAAGGCTCGTGAGCTGCGCAGCGAGTCCGAGCGCGAAGCGATCATCTCCGGTGCGCTGATCCTGCTCGTCCTCGGTGTCTCCCTGGTCGGCGCCTTCGTCGTGGCCCGCTCCATGATCCGCTCGCTGCGCCGGCTGCAGGACACCGCGACCCGGGTCGCCCAGGACCGGCTGCCCGAGCTGGTCAAGCAGCTGTCCGAGTCCGACCCGCAGGACGTCGACACCTCGGTCGAGTCGGTCGGTGTGCACTCCCGGGACGAGATCGGCCAGGTGGCCGCGGCCTTCGACGACGTGCACCGCGAGGCCGTCCGACTGGCCGCCGAGCAGGCGCTCCTCCGGGGCAACGTCAACGCGATGTTCACCAACCTCTCGCGCCGTTCGCAGGGCCTCATCCAGCGTCAGCTCTCGCTCATCTCCGAGCTGGAGTCCCGCGAGGCCGACCCGGACCAGCTGTCCTCGCTGTTCAAGCTCGACCACCTCGCCACCCGCATGCGCCGTAACGGCGAGAACCTCCTCGTGCTCGCCGGTGAGGAGCCGGGCCGCCGGTGGACGCGTCCGGTCCCGCTGGTCGACGTGCTCCGCGCCGCGGCGTCCGAGGTGGAGCAGTACGAGCGCATCGAACTCTCCTCGGTCCCGACGACCGAGGTCGCCGGCCGGGTCGTCAACGACCTCGTGCACCTGCTCGCCGAGCTGCTGGAGAACGCGACCTCGTTCTCCTCCCCGCAGACCAAGGTCAAGGTCACCGGTCACGCCCTGCCCGACGGCCGCGTGCTGATCGAGATCCACGACACCGGCATCGGCCTCTCGCCCGAGGACCTCGCCGCGATCAACGAGCGGCTCGCCTCGCCGCCCACCGTGGACGTGTCGGTCTCCCGCCGCATGGGTCTGTTCGTGGTCGGCCGCCTGTCGCAGCGTCACGGCATCCGCATCCAGCTGCGCCCGTCCGACTCCGGCGGCACGACGGCCCTCGTCATGCTGCCCGTCGACGTCGCCCAGGGTGGCAAGAAGGTTCCCGGCAAGCCGGGCCAGGGCGCTCCGGTCACCGGTGGTCCGGCCGCCGCGCAGGCCGCCGCAGGCGTCGCCGCGGCCCGCCGCGGCAACGGCCAGGGCGGACCGGCTCTCGGCGGAGGCGCTCCCGCCGCCGGCGGCGGGCTCCTCGGTGCCGCGCCGCAGCGCGGCCAGGTGGGCGCCGGCCAGGGGTCGCGCGCCGCGCTGCCCGGCAGCGGCCAGGGCGGTCGCCCCGGAGCACCGGGCGGAGCGCGCGGGCCGCAGGGTCCCGCCCTGCCCGCGCAGCACAACCCGGGCAACCCGTCGCAGGGCAGGCCGGCTCCGGCCGGTGCCGGCGCGGGCGGCTACGGCCAGAGCGCGCCGGGCGCCCCGCAGGGCCTCCAGGCCGCCGGGGCAGGCGTACCGCAGAACTTCAACGAGGGCACCGGCACCCGCCGGGGCGGCTTCGGGGACACCGGAACCGGCACGCACCAGGGCGGCTTCGGCGACGCGGTGCCCGGCGCGCAGCAGGCCGGCCCCGCGGCCGCGCCCCCGCAGCAGCCCAAGGAGTCCCGCGGCCGCCGCAGGCCGCAGCTGCCCGGACGCGGCGGCGGCGCGCGCGCCGAGCTGCCCGGCGGCAACGCCCAGCAGCGGCCGAGCTGGAGCGACGAGAACGCCCAGCCGCCGGTGCCGCGTGCCTCGCTCGACGCCCCGCGCGGACACGAGGAGCCGGACCCGCTGTCCTCGACCTCGCGGCTGCCGCGCGTCGACGACCGTCAGGGCCCGGGCTCGACGTCGGAGATCCCCCGGATCGACGACCGCCAGGGACCCGGCGCCACCTCGGAGTTCGCCCGCCCCGACTACGACGCCCCGCGCCCCGGCGCGGCGGCCGCGCAGAACACCGGGTCGTACGCCCGCCCCGACCTCTACGGCTCCACGAACCCGGCGTCCGCGTCGGCCACGGGACAGTTCCCGGCGCCCGGTTACGGCGCTCAGGACCCGTCGGCCACCGGCCAGTTCCAGCAGCCGCAGGTCAACGGGGCCGGGGGCCCGGCCGACTTCGGCGTGCCCCGTCCGCCCGCCTCGCAGCGTCAGCAGCCGCAGCAGCGTCCGCAGCAGCCCGAGGCCCTGCCGCCGGCGGGTCCGGGCGACGGCCGTACGCCGCTGTACGACACGCTGGAGACCAACTGGTTCCACGGTCAGGCTCAGGGCGGCCAGGCACAGCCCGGCCAGGCACAGGGCGGCCAGGCGCAGCCCGGCCAGGCACAGCCCCAGGGCGGTCCGGTGCCCAGCGGTCAGACCCCGGGCGGCCTGCACAACGGCTCCCATGGTCCCCAGGACGCTTTCCAGCAGCAGTCGCAGGCACCGGCCGCACCCTCGCGGCCGGGCGGCCCGTCGGCTTCCTCCTCGTGGCGCAGCTCTCCGAACGACGATCTCGTCCGGCAGGCAGAGCGCGTCCGTCAGCCGTCGGCAGGCGGGGTCACCACCTCAGGCCTGCCGCGTCGCGTCCCGCGTGCGAACCTCGTCGCGGGCACGGCTCAGCAGCAACAGCACCAGCCCGGTCCGCAGGTATCGCGTGCGCCCGATGACGTACGCGGCCGGCTGACCAATCTCCGACGGGGCATCCAGCAGGGTCGCCAGGCCGGTAGTGGCCAGACCGGCAGCTTCCCCAGCCCCACTCACCAGCAGGAGCACTAGTTGAGCCCGATGAGCCAGGCGGCACAGAATCTGAACTGGTTGATCACCAACTTCGTGGACAACACCCCAGGGGTGTCCCACACCGTCGTCGTGTCCGCCGACGGACTCCTTCTGGCCATGTCCGAAGGCTTCCCGCGCGATCGCGCCGACCAGCTCGCGGCGGTCGCGTCCGGGCTCACCTCGCTGACGGCCGGGGCCTCCCGGATCTTCGAGGGCGGCACGGTGGCCCAGACCGTCGTGGAGATGGAGCGCGGCTTCCTCTTCCTGATGTCCGTCTCGGACGGATCGTCGCTGGCGGTCCTCTCCCACCCCGAGTGCGACATCGGCCTCGTCGGCTACGAGATGGCGCTGCTCGTCGACCGCGCGGGCGCTGTGCTCACGCCCGACCTGCGTGCCGAACTACAGGGAAGTCTGCTCCACTGACGGCCCTGGTTCCAGCGAACTCACGCAATCACCGTCCGGCCGACACAATCCCCCCACCGGCCCTTCCAGACGGCACGACTGACCGACTTGCTGTCCCGCCCGGAGGATTCATGACCCCGCCCACCGCCTCTCATGATCCGTACGCAGAGCCGTACGGGGACGAGGGCGACCAGCCGCTGGTACGTCCCTATGCGATGACCGGCGGCCGGACCCGGCCGCGCTACCAGCTCGCCATCGAGGCGCTGATCAGCACCACGGCGGACCCGGCGCAGCTGATGGGGCTGCTCCCCGAGCACCAGCGAATATGCCACCTCTGCCGAGAGGTGAAGTCGGTGGCCGAAGTATCGGCCCTGCTGTCCATGCCTCTGGGTGTGGCCAGAATTCTTGTCGCGGACCTCGCCGAGGCCGGACTCGTCGCCATCCACCAGCCGGGCGGCGACGAGAACAACGGCGGTGCACCGGACGTGACACTGCTCGAAAGGGTGCTCAGTGGACTTCGCAAGCTCTGACGGAGGCCGGACGACCACCTCCGCGAAGATCGTGGTGGCGGGCGGCTTCGGCGTGGGCAAGACCACGTTCGTCGGCGCCGTCTCGGAGATCAACCCGCTGCGCACCGAGGCCGTCATGACGTCCGCCTCGGCGGGCATCGACGACCTCACCCACACCGGGGACAAGACCACCACCACGGTGGCCATGGACTTCGGCCGTATCACCCTGGACCAGGACCTGATCCTGTACCTGTTCGGCACCCCCGGCCAGGACCGGTTCTGGTTCATGTGGGACGACCTGGTCCGCGGCGCCATCGGTGCCGTGGTTCTCGTGGACACCCGCAGGCTCGCCGACTGCTTCCCGGCGGTCGACTACTTCGAGAACTCGGGTCTGCCGTTCGTTATCGCCCTCAACGGCTTCGACGGGCACCAGCCGTACTCGCCCGAAGAGGTGCGCGAGGCGCTCCAGATCGGTCCGGACGCGCCGATCATCACGACGGACGCCCGGCACCGCGCCGACGCGAAGAGTGCGCTGATCACCCTGGTCGAGCACGCGCTCATGGCCCGCCTCCGGTAGGCACCCGGGAACCCCTCGCCGAATTCGGGAGCGCCATACGGCAGTTGTCGTAGATTGGCTGTAGCCGGCTGTGTCCTTCGACACGGCCGGCCTCAGTGTTCATAACGTTTCGACAGAGATATCCGGTCAGACCGCCACGCGTCGCGGTCGCTTGGTGTCGCTGTGCTGATGAGTGCCCCGCCTTTTGGCGGGGCTCGCTCTTTATGACCGTTTTATCTAGGACATACATCACTCGGAATCCCAGGTTCCAAGTGTTTGGAAGAGCGCCGCCTGACGTGCTGGAATGCCTGAACTGCCCAGTAGACAAGGGCGCTGGAGACACCGCGGCACAACGTAGGTGCCGACGCCGAGAGGTTGTTGGTCGAGTGAGGCGAAGCACGAACGGTCCCGAGCCGTCGGCACGGGGCAACTTCACCCCGCCGCCGCGCGGAGCGGCGCCCGCACAAGTGTCCGACCCGGAGCCGATGGCGGCGCCCACCCCGAGCGGCGGACGTTTCTCCCCGCGCAACTGGCGTGTACCGGCCCGGCTGAACGCGATCCTGCTCATACCCGTGCTGGTCGGCCTGGTCATGGGCGGCTTCCAGGTGAAGGGTTCGATCGACACCTGGCAGGAGGCCGAGGACGCGGAGAAGACCGCACGCCTCGTGCGGGCCTCCCTGGCCTACGCCAACCAGCTCATCGAGGAACGCGACATCACCGCGGCCCCGCTGCTGAGCGGCGACGGAGAGAAGAACGCGACCGTCCGCAGGGCCCGTGCCGCCACCGACAAGGCCGCCGACGCCTTCGACGAGGCCGCCCGCAACATGCCGGCCAAGCCGGGTCTCGAACGCCGTCTCACCCTGTTCCGCAAGGTCGAGCCCGCCCTGATCACGCTGCGCAAGGACGCGTACACGAACAAGCTCTCCGGCGTGAAGACCGAAGAGGGCTACGTCGCGATCCAGCACCCGCTCATGGAGTTCGCCAACGAGCTCGGCCTCGGCACCGGAAACATCACCAGCTACGGCCGGACCGTCTACGCGATCTCGCTCACCAAGGCGGCCCTCTCCCTGCAGCGGTCCATCGGTACGCACCTGCTGGTCAAGCCGGGCCCCGGCACCGGCAGCCTGACCAGCCAGCGCGTCGCCCTCTCCTCGTACGCCTACCTCGAGGGCATCGCCGTCGAGGAGTACATCGGCGGTGGCACCGCGGCCGACGCCGCCAAGCTCGAAACGGCCAGGAAGAAGCTCCAGGCCGACGGCAAGACCCAGGCCGAGGAGGCCGCCGCGGCCGCCCAGGCCAAGGGCGAGACCTACGTACCGCCGCCGTCCGAGCCCAACGCCATGGTCTCCGCGCTCGCGGGCCTCGAGTCCACGGACCCCAGCGAGCGCGCGGCGCTCGCCGCCAAGGGCACCAGCACGCAGAACTGGTGGGCGGTCAACACCGCCAAGTTCGACGCCTACCGCACCATCGAGTCCGACCTCGCCGACAAGGCCGTGACCGAGGCCGCCGGGATCGCCGACGACGCCAAGCGGTCCACCTTCATCACCGGTGCGGCCGTCGTCCTCGCCCTGCTCGCCGCGTTCGTCCTGGCCGGCATGGTGGCCCGCCAGATGAGCCGCGCCATGCGCCAGCTGCGCAACGCCGCCTTCACCGTCGCCGAGCAGCGCCTGCCCATGCTGGTCGACCAGCTGTCCCGTACCGATCCCGGCCGCGTCGACACCCGCGTCACGCCCATTCCGATCACCACCACGGACGAGATCGGCGAAGTCGCCCGCGCCTTCGACCAGGTCCACCGCGAGGCCGTCCGGCTCGCCGCCGAGCAGGCCCTCCTGCGGGGCAACATCAACGCGATCTTCACCAACCTGTCGCGCCGCAACCAGTCCCTGATCGAGGGCCAGCTGACCCTGATCACCGACCTGGAGAACAACGAGGCCGACCCGGACCAGCTGGAGAACCTCTTCCGCCTGGACCACCTCGCGACCCGTATGCGCCGCAACGGCGAGAACCTCCTGGTCCTCGCCGGCGAGGAGCCGGGCCGCCGCTGGGACCAGCCGGTCCCGCTCGTCGACGTGCTGCGCGCCGCCTCCTCCGAGGTGGAGCAGTACGAGCGCGTCGAGCTCTCCGGTGTCCCGGAGGCCGAGATCCACGGCCGCGCCGTGACCGACCTCGTGCACCTGCTGGCCGAGCTGCTGGAGAACGCCACGACGTTCTCCTCGCCGCAGACCAAGGTCCGCGTCACCGCGACCCGGCTGCCCGACGGCCGCATCATGGTCGAGATCCACGACAAGGGCATCGGCCTCACCGCCGAGGACTTCGCCGACATCAACCACAAGCTGGCCAACCCGCCGACCGTGGACGTGGCGATCTCCCAGCGCATGGGCCTGTTCGTGGTCGGCCGGCTGTCGGACCGGCACGGCATCCGGGTCCAGCTGCGCCCCTCGGGCGAGCAGGCCGGCACCACCTCACTCGTCATGCTCCCGGACGCGATCACCCACGGTGGCGGTGGCGACCAGCAGCTCCAGCGCGACGAGTTCACCGTCTCCCAGATCATCCCGGAGCAGCAGCAGCCGACGTTCCAGGGCGAGGCCTTCCAGGGCCAGCCGATGCGGACGGCCGCCGAGCTCGGCTTCGACGACAGCCGCTACACCGAGGTCCCGGACGACATCCGGGAGCTGGACCCCGTCGGCCGCTCGCTGATGCGCGAGGAGCGCCGTGCGGCCCTGGAGGCCCAGGCACAGGGCCAGGAGGCCATCGAGGCTCCCCGGTACCAGGACGGCTTCGACGCCCAGCAGCACCCGTACGACACCGGACAGCCTTCGTACGACAACCGGCCCGGTTACGACAACGGGCAGGGCACGTACGAGGACCAGCAGACGACGTACGAGCAGCAGACGGCGTACGAAGGACCGCAGCAGTCCGCGTACGACGAGACGTACTTCCCGTCGAACGGCGGCTATCCGGAACCTGCGTACCAGGAGCCCGCGGAGGAGGAGCGACCCCCGGCCCGCAGGGCCGCGTCGCCGACCTTCTCCGCCTTCCAGGAGCAGTCCCACCAGGACGACTGGCCGCAGCAGGACGCCTACCAGGGTGGGTATCGGTCTGAGTACGCTCCGGAAACGGAATCGCCGCAGGCCGCTGATGCGGAGCGGGACCGCGTAGGCTTCGAGCGTCCAGGACCGACCCCCTCCGCCGTCCACGCGCTGACCGACGCCGGACTTCCCCGCCGCGGATCCACCGCGAGCGGAGACGAGGGCCGGCAGCACGAGAACCAGGACCCGCCCGCGGCCGCGCAGGGCAAGGGCGACTGGCGCTCGTCGAACGACGACCGGTGGCAGCGCGCCGAACAGCTCCGCAAGCCCAAGGCGGGCGGGGTCACGTCCTCCGGTCTGCCCCGGCGGGTACCCAAGGCCAACCTGGTCGAGGGGACCGCGGAATCGACCCCGCAGGGCGGCCCTCAGGTCTCCCGCGCCCCCGAGGACGTCCGGGGCAGGCTGAGCAACCTGCGCCGGGGCGTCGAGCGGGGACGCAATGCAGGCAGTGACACGAACGGCCAGGCCACTGGGGATCACCGCAGTGGGCCTGACAGCACCTACAACCAGGAGCGTTAGTGTGAGCCCGATGAGCCAGGCGGCACAGAACCTGAACTGGTTGATCACCAACTTCGTGGACAACACCCCCGGGGTGTCGCACACGGTGGTGGTCTCCGCCGACGGACTCCTTCTGGCGATGTCCGAAGGCTTTCCGCGTGACCGCGCCGACCAGCTGGCCGCCGTCGCGTCCGGACTGACCTCGTTGACCGCGGGCGCGTCCCGCATCTTCGAGGGCGGCAGTGTGAACCAGACAGTTGTGGAGATGGAGCGGGGATTCCTCTTCCTGATGTCCATTTCCGACGGTTCGTCGCTCGCGGTCCTCGCACATCCCGAAGCGGACATCGGTCTCATCGGGTACGAGATGGCGCTTTTGGTGGACCGTGCGGGTACGGTTCTGACCCCTGATCTTCGTGCGGAGCTCCAGGGGAGCCTTCTCAACTAGCAGACAGACCGTGCGTTTTGCCGTCCCGAGGCCATAAGGTTTCGGGACGCGGCTCCACATTGATGGGTGCCCGGCACAGTCGGAGGAGGAGAAAGTGGCAACACCCCCAGGCGGTTCGTCTTCGGGCAACTGGTCCTACGGCCCCGGCCAGGGGCAGGGTCAGGGTGACGGTTCTCAGAACCCGAACCGGTACAACTTCCCCTCCGCGCCGAGCCACCGGCGTCAGCCGTACGCGCCCCAGGGCCCCCAGGGCCCCGGTCCCTCGCCGTACGACCAGCCGCCGGCACCGCGCATCCAGCCCGTGCAGCCGCAGCGGCGCGCCCCCGAACCGGCGCCCGCGGCGTCGAACCCGCTGGTACGTCCTTACGCGATGACGGGCGGCCGTACCAGGCCCCGCTACCAGCTCGCCATCGAGGCGCTGGTGCACACCACCGCTCAGCCGCACCAGATGCAGGGCCAGTTGCCCGAACATCAGCGGATCTGCAATCTCTGCCGGGAAATCAAGTCGGTGGCCGAAGTCTCGGCGCTGCTGACGATCCCCCTCGGCGTGGCCAGGATTCTCGTCGCCGACTTGGCGGAGGCGGGCCTGGTCGCCATCCATCAGCCCGGCGGCGACGAGAACGCCGGCGGACAGCCAGACGTGACTTTGCTCGAAAGGGTGCTCAGTGGACTTCGCAAGCTCTAGCGGAGGGCCTTCCCGCTCCACCACGTCCGCGAAGATCGTGGTGGCGGGCGGCTTCGGCGTGGGCAAGACCACGTTCGTCGGCGCCGTCTCGGAGATCAACCCGCTGCGCACCGAGGCCGTCATGACGTCCGCTTCCGCGGGCATCGACGACCTCACCCACACCGGAGACAAGACGACGACGACCGTCGCCATGGACTTCGGCCGTATCACCCTGGACCAGGACCTGATCCTGTACCTGTTCGGCACCCCCGGGCAGGACCGGTTCTGGTTCATGTGGGACGACCTGGTCCGCGGCGCCATCGGTGCCGTGGTTCTCGTGGACACCCGGAGGCTCGCCGACTGCTTCCCGGCCGTGGACTACTTCGAGAACAGCGGCCTGCCGTTCGTCATCGCCCTCAACGGCTTCGACGGCAACCAGCCGTACGGCCCCGACGAGGTCCGGGAAGCGCTCCAGATCGGCCCCGACACCCCGATCATCACGACGGACGCCCGGCACCGCGCCGACGCCAAGTCGACGCTCATCACGCTCGTGGAACACGCGCTGATGGCCCGCCTGCGCTAGGCGCGCCCACACCGCGAACGAAGGGGCGCCCTCTCCGTCGGAGAGGGCGCCCCTTCGTCGTGCCGGATCGGCTCCGAGCACACCGAAGGGGCCCGTTCCATGGCGGAACGGGCCCCTTCGGTGTGCTCGGAGCGGCGGCTAGCGCCAGCTGTGCGGGGCGCGGAAGCCGGGCTCGCGCTCCAGACGGCGCCAGCCGGCCCGTCCGCGGCCGCGGTGGAGCGGAGCGGCCGTGGGGGCGGTGGCGGCACGGGCCAGGAGGATCGCCGTCAGGGCGGCGACCTCCTCGGGCTCGGCGTGGCCCTTCTCGACGCGGATGTCAGGGGTGGTCATAGGTCTCAGTCTCCGTGAGAGAGGTTTCCGCGGGGGTACCGCGAAGGGTCCGCAGGGTTACTGCGGCGGGTTGCCGTGCTTGCGGGAGGGCAGGTCGGCGTGCTTGCTGTGGAGCATCGCCAGCGAGCGGATGAGCACCTCGCGGGTCTCGGCCGGGTCGATGACGTCGTCGACCAGGCCGCGCTCGGCCGCGTAGTACGGGTGCATGAGCTCGGACTTGTACTCCTTGACCATGCGGGCCCGCATGGCCTCGGGGTCCTCGGCCTCGGCGATCTGCCGCCGGAAGATGACGTTGGCGGCACCTTCGGCGCCCATCACGGCGATCTCGTTCGTCGGCCAGGCGTAGGTGAGGTCGGCGCCGATGGACTGGGAGTCCATGACGATGTACGCGCCTCCGTAGGCCTTGCGCAGGATCAGCGAGATCCGCGGCACGGTGGCGTTGCAGTAGGCGTACAGCAGCTTCGCTCCGTGCCGGATGATCCCGCCGTGCTCCTGGTCGACGCCCGGGAGGAAGCCGGGGACGTCCAGCAGCGTGATGATCGGGATGTTGAAGGCGTCGCACATCTGGACGAAGCGCGCGGCCTTCTCCGAGGCCTCGATGTCCAGGACACCGGCGAGGCTCTGCGGCTGGTTGGCGACGATGCCGACGACGCGGCCGTCGAGCCGGGCCAGCGCACAGATGATGTTGCGGGCCCAGCGCTCGTGGATCTCCAGGTAGTCGCCGTCGTCGACGAGTTCCTCGATGACCTTGGTCATGTCGTACGGGCGGTTGCCGTCCGCCGGGACCAGGTCGAGGAGGACCTCGGAGCGGCGCTCGGCCGGGTCCTCGGAGGCGGTCGTCGGGGGGTTCTCCCGGTTGTTCTGCGGGAGCATCGACAGCAGGTAGCGCACCTCGGCGAGGCACGTCTCCTCGTCGTCGTAGGCGAAGTGGCACACGCCGGAGGTCTCGGCGTGCACGTCCGCGCCGCCCAGGCCGTTCTGCGTGATCTCCTCGCCGGTGACCGCCTTGACGACGTCCGGGCCGGTGATGAACATCTGCGAGGTCTCGCGGACCATGAACACGAAGTCCGTGAGCGCGGGGCTGTAGGCCGCGCCGCCCGCGCAGGGGCCGAGCATGACGGAGATCTGCGGGATGACCCCGGAGGCCTTGGTGTTGCGCTGGAAGATGCCGCCGTAGCCGGCGAGGGCGGAGACGCCCTCCTGGATACGGGCGCCCGCGCCGTCGTTCAGGGACACCAGCGGCGCCCCGGCCGCGATGGCCATGTCCATGATCTTGTGAATCTTGGTGGCGTGGGCCTCGCCCAGCGCGCCGCCGAAGATGCGGAAGTCATGGGCGTAGACGAAGACCGTGCGGCCCTCCACCGTGCCCCAGCCGGTGATGACACCGTCCGTGAAGGGCTTCCGGTTCTCCAGGCCGAAGCCCGTCGCCCGGTGCCTGCGCAGCTGTTCGACCTCCTGGAACGACCCGGGGTCGAGCAGCAGCGCGATGCGCTCCCGCGCGGTCAGCTTGCCCTTGGCGTGCTGCGCCTCCGTCGCCTTGTCGCTGGGGCCCCGCAGCGCCTCCGCACGGATCGCGTGCAGTTCGGCCACGCGCCCGCGCGCGTCGGCGGGTTCGCTCCCGGCAGGTCCAGCCTCGTCCAAAACGGTCATGTAGCGACCTTACGAAGTCCGGCAAGGAAAGCGAGCCGTCGACTCCGTACAGTCTCCGGGCTGTTTTCCTGGTACCACTGAACAGAACCCCGGGCCGATGCAGGCAATCCGACTGCTCAGAGGGCCCACGGCTTGTAGAGGTCGCACAAAGTCGTCAGCTGAGAGTCACCTCACATTCGTGGGTGGCGCATACCTCCCCCGGAGTGACGCGCAGCCTCAGACGGGGGCCTGTCGCGAGGATCTCGACCGCGGGATCCGCCGTGACGACCCCGCGGACCGGCCGGTTCCAGACGATCTCCAGGGCTTCGCCGGTACGCGGCGGCTCGCTCACGCAGAGGGTGGCGGTGCGCCCCCGGCGGCGGACCAGCACACTCGCGCCCGCCGAGGAGGTCAGCGGGCCCGCCGTACCGGCCGCCCAGAAGTTCGCGGCCGTCAGCCCCAGGGAGCCCACGTGCACGGCCTGGCGGCGGGCGTCGTTGGCGAGGACGGACAGCCACCGGCGGTCGGCGGCGCGGGCCGCGACGGCGTGGCGGGAGGCGCCGGGCATCAGCAGGTACGCGTACGCCGCGTCGACGGGGTCGATGCCGTGGTCGAGCCAGAGCGTCTGCCAGCGCCGGGTGCGCCGTTCGGTCGTACTCGTGCTGTTGATGTCGGACCAGGCGCCCGTGCGGTCCTCGCGCAGGGTGCGCAGCGGTGCCGTGCCGCCGGGGCCGGGGAAGACCCATCCACCGTGGCCCTCCAGGTGCGCCCAGCCGCCGCGGACGGTGAATCTCTGCGTTCCGTTCTCCCCCAGGTTCCGGTTGTCCACCACCGTCTCGACCGGGACTCCGTCGGCGGCGGTGATACCGGCGCCCAGACAGATCAGCGCGTCCGGCACGCAGAACCAGGACTTGCGGGCCTCCAGCGTGGAGCTAAGCCCCCTGAGGTGCTGTCCCACGGCGGCGCACTCCCCGTCCGTCGTGCCGCCGACCCAGGTGGCGGCGGGCCGTGCCGCGCCCCACTCGCCGCCCTCCCGGTCGGCGAGCGGGGTGGTGGAGACGGTGGTGCCGGGGAGGCGGTACCAGTCCACGGTCGGCCAGTACCAGTCCGTGTACTGGCCCGAGTCGCCCGCCCACCACAGCAGCATTCCGGCGCCGGTGTGCCAGCCGCGCGGGTTCTCGCCGTTGCCGCACTCGTAGTGTGCGATGCGGTCCGAGGCCATGGAGAGGTTGGCGGTGAAGCCGGGGCCGCGGTGCACGGCGCGGTCCATGGCGGCGAAGAGCCGGTGGCCCGCGGCTTCGGGGGCGGCGGCCACCGGGGAGTCCGCGACGGCGTGCAGCCGCGCCAGGTCGGCCACGCCGAACTGGGGAGCCGTGAGGACCGGCGACACGGTGTCCCGTTCGATCCAGCCCTTGATCCGTCCGTGCCAGCGCTCCCTTTGCTCCTCGCCCGCGCCGACCGCGAGCAGGGCGATCGCGGCGATCAGGCCCTGGCCGTGGAAGTGGTCGCTCCGCATGACGTGGCGGTCGTCGCTCCTGAGGTAACCACGGCTGATGGCCCGCCCGTTGACGCTGTCCATCACCAGCCCGTCATGGATGAGCGGCGCGTACGCGTGCTCGACGCTGTCCAGCACGATCCGCCTGGCCGGGTCGGTCACCTCCCAGGCGGATCCGGCGAGCAGCGCGAAGAGCCGGCCCAGTCCGTCGAGCACGACCTGCCCGTAGGTCCCCGAGTAGGCCACCCAGGTGTGCTGGACGAACGACCCGTCGGCGTACAGCCCGTCCCCGCGGGACACGTACGGGAAGACGGGCGACAGGGCGTCCCGGGCGAGCGCGATCTTCTCCGGGGACCGGCCGAGGATGCCCCGGAGGGCGACACAGCGGCACAGGTCGACGCGGTTGGCGCCGGTCGAGGTTCCCGCGTAGTCGCGGAGCATCGCGTCCGGGACGAAGTGGTCGACGGCCGCGCAGACGGCGGCCCGCCGGGCTCCGGTGAGCCGGTCGTGGAGGGCGGCGACGATGTCCATGAGGAGCCGGGGGCTGCCGATCTGCCACTCCCACCAGTTGCCGTACCGGGTGGTCGAGGGGTTGTAGACGGTGGCCATGACGTGGTCGAGGCCGCGCAGGACGTCCGCGAGCAGGGCGTCGTCGCCGGTCGATCCGGTGCCTTCCTGGACGTAGGCCTGGGTCATCGTCCACAGCCTGCCGAGGCTCTGGGTGATACCGGTGGGCGGGTCGAAGGGGTGGCCCGGCCACAGGGAGGACGGGGCCGGGTCCATGGTCGTACGCAGGGCGCGGGCGAGGTCGCCCGTCTCGCGGAGGCGGGAGGCGTACGGCTCGGCGCGCGGGTCGTAGCCGGTGCCGAGGGCGAGGGACAGCCAGCGCAGGCGGAGGGTGTCGTACGGGTCTTCGGCCGCGGCTGCGGCTGCGGGGGATGCGGTGGTGACGGTGGCCATGAGCGCGGCCGCGAGCAGGAACGAGCGTCGCGTCGGAGTCATGCTGATGCCGTCTACCACCTCACCCCCCGCGGGGGAACCAGGCGGTGCGGTACCGGGGTGCGCGTCGGGCGGGAACCGTGCCCCGGGGCTAACAGCCGCCGCAGTTGTAGTACAGGACGTCCCAGTGATTGCCCTCGTCGGCGTAGACGTTGCCGGAACCGGACCTGTACTGCGGGGCGCCGTCGCCGCGCAGGCCGATGTAGGTGAAGTTGTTCTTGACGTAGTTGGTGACGCAGGTGGCCTTCGCGAAGTCGAGCTTGTAGCCGTTCCAGTGCGAGTACGTGCCGCTCGCGTGGCCCGTCTCGGTGCCGCCCGTGATGTTCAGTGCGCAGCCGCTGGCCCCCTTGAGGGTCTGGGCTCCCTGGGCGGTGGCGAGGTTGAGCTGCTCGAAGGACGTACAGGTGGGGTTGTTCCGGTCGGAGCAGCCGCCCGACGAGGACCAGGTGATGCCGGCCTGGCGGAACATGGAGGTCGCCGTGGCGTGGCTGATCTTCGTCACGGCGAAGGCGGCGGAGGCGGTGCCGACGACGGCGGCGCCGGGGGCGACGACGAGAGCGAGTGCGGTCAGGGCGGAGCGGAGCTTCATGGGGTGTCCTTCCTGCGGATGACCGGTGCTGTGGGGCGGCTGTGCAGGTGGGGCAAGGAGATGGTGCCCGAGGTCTACGCGTGTCCACCAGAGGGCGGACCGTCACAGCTGCGGACGTCGTCCGGCGGCCCGGAGGCAAAACGCACCGTAACGCCATGAACACACTGCGGATGAAGTTGAAAAGCCAACGGAATAGGTCTACGGTCTCCCGTGTTGGCCTAGTTGAAAGTTCAACAGACCTCGTCGTTGCGGCTTCCGGACGAAACCGCGACCCGTTCTGCAAGGAGCACGTCATGGGAATCTTCGGCCGCACGAACACCGGGACCCCGGCCGCCGGGACCACCACGATCACCCCGCCCGCCGCCGACCTGGCCGCGCTGACCGGCGATTACACGATCGACCCCGGACATTCGACGATCGGTTTCGTCGCCCGGCACGCGATGGTCACGAACGTCAAGGGCAGCTTCACGGACTTCGAGGGGACCCTGCACCTGGACGGGTCCGACCCGGCGCGGTCCACCGCGTCGCTCGACGTCCGGATGGACAGCGTCAACACCGGCTCCGCCGACCGCGACGGACACCTGAGGAGCGCCGACTTCTTCAGGACCGACGAGTTCCCGGCGATGACGTTCCGGTCCACGACGGTGGAGTCCCTGGGCGGCCACGGCTACCGGATCACCGGTGACCTGTCGATCCTCGGCACCACCCGGCCGGTCGGCATCGACCTGGAGTTCAACGGCGCCGCGAAGGACCCGTTCGGCAACGAGCGCGTGGGCTTCGAGGGCACGTCGGAGATCCTGCGCTCCGAGTTCGGGCTCACCTGGAACGCGGCCCTGGAGACGGGCGGTGTGCTGGTCTCGGACAGGATCAAGCTGAACTTCGACATCTCCGCGATCAGGAAGACCGGCTGAGCCCCGAGGCCCGGCTCAGCACGCGCCCGGCCGTCGTCGCGGGCGGGGCGGCCCGGCCCCCCGGTCCGCCCGGCCGGCCGCACACCCGTCCCGGGGCCTCAGAAGCCGCCGCCGCCGAAGTCCCCTCCCCCACCGCCGCCGAAGTCGCCGCCGCCCCCGCCGTCCCCGAAGCCGCCGCCGAAGTCACCGGGGTCGAAGTTGGAGCCCGAGACGTCGCCGCCGTCGTAACCGCCGGCGCCGAAGTCGCCGTAGCCGGAGCCGTAGTCGGACGCGTACGACGGGGTGGCCATCGCGCCGCCCAGCATCGTGCCGATCAGCAGGCCCGGGAGGATGCCGCCGCCGAAGTAGCCGCCGGCCCAGGGGCCGTAGGCCGGTCCGGCGTCCCAGTACGGACGGCGGCCGTACGCGGTCTCGACCTCGCGGACCGCCGGGTCGACGCCGTCTGCCAGGCGGGCCCGGTCCGCCGCACAGACCGGCACCTCGCGGGGCGCGCCGCCCGACGGGGTCCAGGGCGCGTCGGCGACCGAAGGACCGTGGCGCGGATCGAAGAAGCAGGGCGCCCGGCGCTCCGGGAGCGGCCGTCCCTCGCGGCGCGCGGCCAGCACCGCGAGCGAGAAGCGGCCGTCCTGGAGGGACTCGGTGACCGGCCGCACGTCCTCCGGCCGCCGCGCCGCGGCCATCGCCGACTTCGCCCGCTCGTAGGCGTCCAGGGCGTGCTCGTAGTCCGCGCGCATCGCGTCGTCCGCGCCCGGCTCGGCCGGGTGGAAGTCGAGCCGGTCCAGCTCCTCGCCGAAGGCGGTGATGTCCTCGTCGACGACCACCCGCAGCCGGTCGAGCGCGGCCCGCTGCTCCTCGTCCTTGCGGCGCCGGTTGCGCCGGACCACCGTGTAGGCGCCCGCCGCTCCGACGACGGCCACGGCGCCGACCGTGATCAGCCCGCCGGCCGGGACACCGCCCCCGCCACCGGAGTCCCAGCTCCCGGGCGCCGACCCGCCGATGGCGGCCACGGCACGGTCCGTGAAGTCGTTCAGCTGGGTGGTGGTGCCTTCGTCCCGGACGCTGGTGACGAGGTTCCGCACGGCCGTGCGGGACAGCACCGAGGAGTCGGCCCGCGCGTCGAACCGGTCGCCGAGACGGATCGCGTAGAGACCCGTGACGCCGGTGGCGGTGCGCAGGTTCTGGAAGAGGTCCTGGGTAGGGAAGTCCGCGGGCAGCACGGCCACGAAGACGGGCTTGTCGGCCTTCTCGATCTTCGCGGCGAGGGCGTCGGCGTCCGCGTCGGACAGCTGGTCGGAGGCGGCCGGGTCCACGTACACCGGGCTCTCGCGCAGTGCCGCCGCGATCGTCGAGACGTCGGTGGCCGCGCGGGCCGGGGGCGCTCCGGCCGCAAGGACGGCCAGCGCGGCGAGGACGAGCGCGATCAGCAGACCGGGGAAGCCCCGGGTCAGTGCGGCCTTCATATCTTCGAAGCTACCTGACGGGTCCCGAAAGCGGGCACCGGTGCCCGGGCCCGCACACGTTCGCGGGCTCCGCCGTGGATCCCGCCGCGCACCTGCCGAAGGGGCCGCACGGCGGCGGCCCCTCCGGCTGTGCGGTCGAGGTCAGGCGGACCTGTACGCCGCCGTCAGCCTGGCGACCGCTTCCTTGTAACGGCCGGTCAGCAGGAGGTGGTCGGCGTCGGCGAAGGGCTTCGCCGACGCCGCCGTGACGTCCGTGCCGATCTCCTGCTGGACCAGCAGCCGCGCCTGGGTCACCGCGGCGCGTCCGACCGCGTCGGCGCCGGTCCGCTCCGCCGCCGCGGCCTTCAGGGCCAGGACCTTCAGGGCTGCCGCTCCACTCCGCGGGACCTTGGTCAGCGTCGTCAGACCCCAGCCGTACGGGAACTGCGGGTCGTACGCCGAGTCGCCGACGTTGATCGGCAGCTGGGCCTCGGACTTCGGCCAGGTGACGGGGAGCTGCCCGGTGAACGCCCGCTTCCCGTACAGGACGTCGGCCACGCCGTCGCCCTCCGTGCCCGGCAGCCAGGACGCCACCAGGGCGTCGATGTCACCGAGGCGGTCGCCGATCAGCTGGGGCCGGCCGGAGACGATCAGCACCACGCACTTCATGGCGCCGCACACCGTGTCGACGGCCGCCTTGTCGGCGGCGGTCAGCTCCAGGTCGTTGCCGTTGCCGACGTCACCGACCCCTTCGGCGTACGGGGTCTCGCCGACGACGACCACACCCACGTCGTACCCGCCGGTCGGGGCCGAGGCGTCCTCGGAGTAGTCGACGGCCGCCCCGGGAGCGGCCTTCCGCAGGCCCTGGAGGACGGTGGTGCCGTCCGTGATCTTCCCGGAGGCGCCCTGCCAGGTGATGGTCCAGCCGCCGGTCTGGTTGCCGATGTCGTCGGCGTTGGAACCGGCGACGTAGACCTTCTGGGACTTCTTCAGGGGCAGCACTCCGCCCGCGTTCTTCAGCAGCACCTGGGACTCGGCCGCCGCCTGGCGGGCCACGGCGCGGTGTGCGGCCGAACCGATCCGCGACGCCCCGCTGGTGTCCGCGTACGGCTTCTCGAAGAGGCCGAGCTTGAACTTCTGCGTCAGGATGCGGGTGACGGCGTCGTCGACCCGCCGCTCACTGATCCGGCCGGCCCTCACCTCGTCGACCAGGGTCGTACGGAAGTTCTTGTACTCGTACGGGACCATGATCATGTCGAGGCCCGCGTTGACGGAGGTGCGGACGTCGGAGGCGTAGTCGCCGGGGATCTGGTCGATGGCCGCCCAGTCGCTGATGACGAACCCGTCGAAGCCCATGCGGTCCTTCAGCACCCCGTTGATCATTTCCGCGTCGGCGTGCATCTTCACCGGGCCCGCGTCGTCGCCGAGGATGTCGAGCGAGGAGTAGGACGGCATGACCGTGCCGACGCCGCGCTCCACGGCGGTCCGGAACGGCGCGAGGTGCACCGCCTCCAGCTCCTGGCGGCTGACCTTCGTGACGCCCTGGTCGATGGTGTACGAGCCGGTGGTGGACGAGCCGTACTCGGTGCCGCCGTCGCCGACGTAGTGCTTGGCCGTGGCCAGCACGCGGTCGTCGTCCTTCAGGTCCCTGCCGTCACGGGCACCCTGGAGACCCTGGATGACCGTCTCCATGGACTGGACGAGCGCCGGGTCCTCGCCGAAGGACTCGTAGGACCGCCCCCACCGCTCGTCGCGCGTCACGCACAGGCAGGGGGCGAAGTCCCACGGGATGCCGGTGGCCCGCACCTCGGCCGCGGTCACCTCGCCGGTCTTCTGCGCGAGACGGGGATCGCGCGTGGCGCCGATGCCGATGTTGTGCGGCATGACGGTCGAACCGATGAGGTTGTTGTGGCCGTGCACCGCGTCCACCCCGTAGATCAGCGGGATCTGGAACCGCGTCGCCTGCGCCCGGAGCTGGAAGGAGTCGATCATCCGCGACCACGCCTCGGGCACGTTCGGGGTCGGGGTCGAGCCGCCGCCTGAGAGCAGTTAGCCGAGGTCGTACGCGGCGATGTCGCCCGGCGCGGTGAGCGCGCCGCGCTCGGCCTGGGTCATCTGGCCGGCCTTCTCCGCCAGGGACAGCCGCGACACGAGGTCGGCGACCCGCTTCCTCACCGGGAGCTTCGCGTCCAGGTACGGCAGGCCGTGGGCGTCGATGACGACCTGCGGGTTTTCCGCGGGGGCCTTGGCGCCGGTGACGGTGAGCTTCAGCGGGACGGTCTCGGCGGATTCGGCGGACCTGTCCCTGAGCGTGGGGACGCGCACCGTGCGCGAGGTGCCGGAGGCGGTGCCCGCGGGGAAGGTGAGTTCGCCCGCGACCCGGGTGTAGTCCCGGCCGGCCTCGGCGGTGCCGCCGGCCGTCTCGTAGGCGACGGTGACCGGCTCGTCGACGGGGACGGAGCCGGTGGTGGCGACGGAGATCCTCACGGCCGCCTTGCCGCCCTCCTTCACCGGATGGACGGCGGCGTCGGTGACGACGCTCGCCCGCACGGACTGGGAGCCCTTGCCGTACAGCTCGACGCCGTCCAGGGCGAAGTCGCCCTTGACGCCGGTCGGCAGGGTGAGCGCGTACCCCCACATGCCGGTCAGGCCGAGAACCTGGTCGATGCCGCCGACGGGCTGGTAGTCCGTGCGATAGGTGAAGTCGGTGAAGGGGATCTCGATCTGCTTCCAGCCGGTGAAGTCGTCCGTGAAGGACGTCGTCCACAGCTCGGAGGCCTCGCCGTTGGCGCCGCCGTCCTTGATCTCGAAGCTGATCTTCTTGGCGTTGTTCCGGCCCTCCCACCAGAACCGGATGCCCTTGTGGGCCGACCAGTCGTGGGCGGGGCGGTCGAAGGCGAAGTCGTGGGTGAAGCCGCCGTATCCGCTGATGTCGTAGCCGCCGGTGAGGACCTTGTCGCCCTGGGGGGCGTCGTCGCGGGCGGTCAGGGCCAGCCGGGGCGGGTCGTCGGCGTCGCCGCCCCAGGGGAAGATGCCCTCGGCGGGCGGATTCGCGAACGGGACCTCGCCCTCGAAGGTGTCGACGGGCACGGGGGCCGGTTCGTCGGCGCCCGCGGCCGCGCCCGCCGCGGTGAGCGGGAGCAGACCGGTGAGCAGAGCGGCGCAGGCGAGCAGGGCGGTTCTTCGCACGGACATCCGGTCGAGCCTTCCCATGGGCTTCCTCTCGGCTCTCGCGTTCCTCGGAGACGATCAGGTTCCTCTTACGGCTTAGATCACGGCGTGAGTTAACTGGCGTCCCGTCGAGCCGTCAAGACTTCACGCCAGAACCGGTACACAGTCAATTCCCGGCGAGATCACGGCGGTTGTCGGTTCGGCTTGTGAACACGCAACCCCTTGACGGGTACCGGAAGCCGTCATTTACTCACCGGTCGCACGCCCCACTCCCCCACCCCAGAAGGGCGGCGCAACCATGAAGCGCGCACATGTCACGAGGAGAGGCGGCCGGGCGGCCCGGCTGTTCGTCGCCGGACTGCTCACCACGGCCGGCCTGACCGCCGTCGCCGCCGCGCCCGCGCACGCGGCCGGCGAACAGATCACGGCCCACCTCACCACCACGGACGACGACGGTGGCCGCCATGTCGTCCGCGGCTTGCAGGCGCAAACACCGTTCGCCTTCCAATCCGGCAGCGGCGGGAGCGGCGAGAACATCACCGTGGACGAGAACACCCGCTATCAGACGTTCACCGGCGGGGGCGCCTCCTTCACGGACACGGCGGCCTGGCTGATGAACAGCAGCGGGGCGCTGACGCAGTCCACCCGGGACGCGACGATGCGCAAGCTGTTCTCCCCCGCGGACGGCATCGGGCTGTCCTTCCTGCGCAACCCGATGGGCGGCTCGGACCTCGCCCGCTACGGCTACACCTACGACGACATGCCGTCCGGGCAGACCGACGCGGACCTCTCCGAGTTCTCGATCGCACACGACCTGGCCGACGTGGTGCCGCTGACGAAGGAGGCGCTCCGGCTCAATCCGGCGCTGACCGTGATGGCCTCGCCGTGGACCGCCCCGGCCTGGATGAAGGACAGCGGGCAGCTCAACGGCGGCTGGCTGAAGGCGGAGAACTACGGCGCCTACGCCTCGTACTTCGTGAAGTACCTCCAGGCCTACCGCGACCAGGGGATCCCCGTCTCCTACGTCACCGCGCAGAACGAGCCGACCTGCTGCGCCGGTTACCCGTCGATGAGCTGGAACGCCTCCGGACTCGCCTACTTCACCAAGAGCGAGCTGCTGCCCGAACTCCAGGCGGCGGGGCTGTCGACGAAGGTGCTGGCGCACGACTGGAACTGGGACGTGTACGACGCCTACGCCGCCCAGACCGTCGACGACGCGGCGGTGCGCGCCCACCCGAACTTCGGCGGGATCGCCTGGCACGGTTACGGCGGTGACGTCGCCAAACAGACGAGCGTGCACAGCCAGTACCCCTCCCTGGACGCCTTCGGCACCGAGCACTCGGGCGGCACCTGGATCGCCAACCAGCAGCGCGAGGACATGCTCGACATCATCAACTACACGCGGAACTGGGCGAAGTCGGTGACCAAGTGGTCGCTGGCGGTGGACCAGAACCGGGGTCCGCACAACGGCGGCTGCGGCACCTGCTCCGGGCTGATCACCGTCCACAACGGCGACGGGCGGAGCGGGCAGGTCGACTACACCGTCGAGTACTACACGATGGGCCACCTCACGAAGTTCGTCCGGCCGGGCGCGCAGCGGATCGCGTCGACGGCGAGCTCGTCCGTGCCGAACGTGGCCTGGCGCAACCCCGACGGCTCGAAGGCGCTGATCGCGTACAACGACGCATCGTCCGCGAGGACGGTGACGCTCAACTGGGGCTCACAGCACGCCACGTACTCGCTGCCCGGCAAGACCTCGGCGACGTTCACCTGGTCCGGCACTCAGGCCGGGGGCGGGGACCGGGCCGGGGCGCTCGTGGGGCTCGCGGGCAAGTGCCTGGACGTGGCGGGCGGTTCGTCCGCGAACGGCACCGCCGTCCAGCTGCACGACTGCAACGGCTCCGCCGCCCAGCGCTGGACCGTGCGGGCCGACGGCGCGGTCCAGGCGCTCGGCAAGTGCCTGGACGTCACCTCGGCGTCGACCGCCGACGGCGCGAAGGTGCAGTTGTACGACTGCAACGGCACGGCGGCCCAGCGCTGGTCGTACAACGCGTCCACCGGCGACGTGGTGAACACGGCGGCGGACAAGTGCCTTGACGTGACGGACAACGCGTCGGCCAATGGCACGAGGATCCAGATCTGGACCTGCACGGGCGCGACGAACCAGAAGTGGCGCCTGCAGTAACGGGCGCCGCTGAGCACCCCGGGCCGGACGGGCCGCCCACCTGGGCCCGTCCGGCACCCGGCCTAGGCCGCCGGTTCCACCCCGGCGCGCAGCAGCCCGTAGGTGTACGCGTCCTCCAGGGCCTGCCAGGACGCGGCGATCACGTTCTCGGCGACGCCGACCGTGGACCATTCGCCGGTGCCGTCGGACGTGGAGATGAGGACGCGGGTCGTCGAGGACGTGCCGTGCTTGCCCTCCAGGATGCGGACCTTGTAGTCGACGAGCTCCAGCTTGGCGAGCTGGGGGTAGATCTTCTCCAGGGCGACGCGCAGGGCCCGGTCCAGGGCGTGGACGGGGCCGTTGCCCTCGGCGGTGGCGACGATCCGCTCACCCTTGGCGAAGAGCTTCACGGTCGCCTCGTTGGCGTGGGTGCCGTCGGGGCGGTCCTCTACGATCGCCCGCCAGGACTCGACCTGGAAGTACTCACGGGGCCTGCCCTCGGCCTCCTCGCGCAGCAACAGCTCGAAGGAGGCGTCGGCGGCCTCGTAGGTGTAGCCCTGGAGTTCGCGTTCCTTGACGCGCTCGACGACGCGGGCGACGAGTTCGCGGTCGCCGCCGAG
>NZ_JBIAJE010000019.1:0-24060 GCF_042871785.1 Streptomyces sp. NPDC005551
TCCAGGTGCCGTGCGATGGCCAGCTTGTCCGCGACCGTGAGGTTGATGCCCTCACGCTGCGCGCCGTCGCGCAGCGTCGTGTCGAAGACGTGGAACGAATCGTCGAGCTCGCTGGTTTCCGTCATGGTCTCTGGCTCCTGTATCGGATCTCGGTCTACCGGAATAACCGGCTCCACCGTCCCCCAATGATCCCTCGCGCTCTCTTCCCGGCTGGTGGTGGGCGCCGGGAAAACGAAAAACCTCTCGCGGGTGCGAGAGGTCTGCGCGCGGGTCGAGACGACGGTGCCCGCCCGTACGTGGTGGTACGTGGCGGTCACTGCGGACCGGCGCGCCTGCTGCCAATAATCATGGCGAACGAGAGCACGGAGGCAGTCTGGCACAGCGGGGCCCCCGCGCTCAGGGGTGTCTCAGGATGCGGGCCGGACGTTCCGTCCCGGCGCCCGCTTCCGGCCACCGCCCGCGCTCGGGACCGCCGCCCGCCCTCAGGACTCCCGCTCGGGCGCGGCCTCGCCGAGCGACTCGTCGAGGAACTCCCGGACGTGGTCCAGGACCTGCCCGCGGTCCGTGCCGCGCAGCCCGATCGCCACGTGGATGGAGAACCCGTCGAGCAGGGACCGCAGCCGCGCGGCGAAGCGGTCCGGGTCGACCCGGCGGAACTCGCCCCGCGAGACGCCCTCGGCGAGCAGCGCCACCAGGTCGCGGTGCCAGGCGCCCTCGATGGCGGCCTGCCGGTCGCGGGCCTCCTCGTCGGCGTTCTGCGAGCGGTTCCAGACCTCCAGCCACAGCGTCCAGTGCGGGTCGCGGTGTCCGTCGGGCACGTACAGGTCGACGTACGCGTCGAGACGTTCCCGGGCCGTGCCGCGCGCGGCGAGCAGCCGGCCGCGCTCGGTGCCGAGACGCCCCTCGCTCCATTCCAGGGTCCGCAGCAGCAGCTCGTCCTTGGAGCGGAAGTAGTAGAGGAGATGGCCACTGCTCATCCCGACCTCGCGGCCGAGCGCCGCCATGGTGAGCTGCTCCAGACCCCGCTCGGCGATCATGTCCATGGCGGTGGCCAGCACGTCCTCGCGCGCAGGCGCGTTTCTCCTGCGCGGTGTGCGGCTCCCGGCCACGTGCGACTCCCGGTTCAGACCCTCGGCTGCTGCTGGGTGATGCAGTGGATGCCACCGCCCCCGGAGAAGATCGTACGGGCGTCCACCAGCGTCACCGTCCGCTCCGGGAACAGCCGCCGGAAGATCCCGGCGGCGATCTCGTCCCGGGGGTCGTCGAAGCCGCACAGCACCACACCGCCGTTGCAGAGGTAGTGGTTGATGTACGAGTAGTCGGCCCAGTGCCCGTCGGCCTCCAGCACCGTCGGGGCGGGGATCTCGACGACCTCCAGCCGGCGGCCCCGCGCGTCGGTCTGCCCCCTGAGCAGCCCGGCGATCTCCTTGCCGACCTCGTGGTCGGGGTGCGCCGGGTCCGGCTGGGAGTGCGCCACGACGACACCGGGACGTGCGAAGGCGGCCACGATGTCGACGTGCCCGAGCGTGCCGAAGCCGTAGGGGGGATAGTCGCCGGTCAGCCCGCGGGGCAGCCAGATCGCCTTGCGGGTGCCGAGCTGGGCGTGGATCTCCGCCTCGACCTCCTCGCGCGTCCAGTGCGGGTTGCGCTCGGGGCCGAGCTGCACGGTCTCGGTCAGCAGGACGGTCCCCTCGCCGTCGACGTGGATCGCGCCGCCCTCGTTGACCAGCTTCGAGGCGTACGTACGGGCCCCGGCCAGATCGGAGACGTACGCGGCAACCTTGCCGTCGTGCTCCCAGCGGGCCCAGTCCTGGGCGCCCCAGCCGTTGAACGTCCAGTCCACCGCCGCCAGTCCGCCCTTCCCGTCGGTGAGGAAGGTGGGGCCGATGTCACGCATCCACGCGTCGTCGAGCTCCCGCTCGACCACCTCGACGCCGGGGCCCAGGAGGTCGCGCGCCCCGGCCGACAGGCCCGGCCCGCACACCACCGTCACCGGCTCGAAGCGGCGGACGGCGCGGGCCACGTCGGCCCACGCGCGGCGGGCCCCGGCGAGGCCGTCCGGGTCGTCGAAGGTGGGGTTGGGGCCCGGCCACGCCATCCAGGTGCGTTCGTGCGGGGCCCACTCGGCGGGCATGCGGAAACCGTCGGCGGCAGCAGACATGGGGGGTCCTTAGAGGAAGTACAGGCGGTTGAGGGAGACGGAGTCGGCCGGCTCGGAGCTCAGCGGGTCTCCGTCGAGGGTGACGAGACCGGTGCGCTGGTCGACGTCGACGGCTCCGGTACGGGAGTTGAGGTGCAGGTCGGCGGGGCCGATGCCGCGGGTGCCCCGCACGGCGACCCGGCGCCGCCGGGTGGGCATCAGGTCCTTGCCCAGGTCCACCGCGGCCTGCGCGACGAAGGCGACGGAGATGTCGGCGGGCGTCGCGCCGTACGCCCCGAACTGCGGCCCGAGGACGAGGGGTTCGCAGGTGTCAGTCGCCGCGTTCGGGTCGCCCACGACGCCGTACGCGGGGAAGCCGGACTTGAGCACGAGCTGCGGTTTGGCGCCGAAGTACTCGGGGCGCCACAGGACGATGTCGGCGAGCTTGCCGACCTCGATGGAGCCGACCTCGTGGGCGAGCCCGTGCGCGACGGCCGGGTTGATCGTCAGCTTGGCCAGGTAGCGCAGGACGCGCGCGTTGTCGTCGCCGGTGTCCGCGCCGCCGTCGAGGGGGCCCAGCTCGGCCTTCATCTTCCCGGCCATCGCGAAGGTGCGGCGTACCGTCTCGCCGGCCCGGCCCATGCCCTGCGCGTCCGACGAGGTGATGCCGATCGCGCCCAGGTCGTGCAGCACGTCCTCGGCGCCCATGGTGCCGGCCCTGATCCGGTCCCGGGCCATCGCCGCGTCGCCGGGCAGGTCGGTCTTCAGGTCGTGGACGGAGACGATCATCCCGTAGTGCTCGGCGACCGCGTCCCGGCCGAACGGCAGGGTGGGGTTGGTGGAGGAACCGATGACGTTCGGGACGCCCGCCATCTTCAGGACGTTCGGCACGTGACCGCCGCCGCAGCCCTCGATGTGGAAGGCGTGGATCGTGCGTCCGTCCAGGACCCGCAGGGTGTCCTCGACGGACAGGCACTCGTTCAGCCCGTCGCTGTGCAGGGCCACCTGGACGTCGTGCTCCTCGGCGACCCGCAGCGCCGTGTCCAGTGCCCGGGTGTGGGCGCCCATGTCCTCGTGGACCTTGAAGCCGGACGCGCCGCCCTCGGCCAGCGCCTCGACGAGGGGTGCCGCGTCCGAGGACGAACCCCGGCCGAGGAAGCCGATGTTGACCGGCCAGGCGTCGAAGGCGCCGAAGGCGTGCCGCAGCGCCCAGGGCGAGTTGACACCCACGCCCCACACGGGCCCGAACTCCTGGCCGATGACCGTGGTGACACCGGAGGCGAGGGAGGCCTCCATGATGCGCGGCGACAGCAGGTGCACGTGCGTGTCGACGGCGCCCGCGGTAGCGATGAGCCCCTCGCCCGACACGATCGACGTGCCCGTGCCGACCACGACGTCCACGCCGTCGAGGGTGTCCGGGTTCCCCGCCCGCCCGATCGAGCAGATCCGGCCCCCGCGGATGCCGATGGAGACCTTCCGGATGCCCTGGGCCGCGTCGATCACGACGACGTTGCTGATCACGACGTCGCAGGTGTCGCGGACGGCGGCCGCCTTCAGGTGCAGTCCGTCGCGGGCGGTCTTCCCGAAGCCGGCCAGGAACTCGTCCCCGTACTTCTGGGCGTCCGACTCGATCCGGACCGTCAGTCCCGAGTCGCCGAGCCGGACGCGGTCCCCGGCCCTCGGGCCGTGGGTCGCGGCGTACGCGTAGGGGTCGATGCCGGTGCTCATCGTCCGTCTCCTTCGGTCGCGCGCGGTGCGTCGGGGCGGGCTGATTCGGCGGGCCGGGCGGGCGCGCCCGGCCCGCTCCCCTCGCCGGCCGGCGCGGGCGCGCCGGCCGGTCCGGCGCCCAGGTAGCCGCAGGCGGCGGCCCGGCGGAGGGCCTCCTGCCTGGCTCCCGGCGCGTCCAGCGGTCCGTCCACCAGGCCCGCGAACCCGATCGCGACGCGCTCGCCGCCGATCGGCAGCAGGCCGACCCGGGTGCTCTCGCCGGGTCCGAACCGCACCGACGAGCCCGCGGGCACCGCGAGCCGCATCCCGTACGCCGCGGACCGGTCGAAGTCGAGCCGCGGGTTGGCCTCGAAGAAGTGGAAGTGCGAGGTGACGGAGACCGGGACCGTCGCGGTGTTCGTGACCGTGAGCCGGACGGCGGCCGCGGGCTCGGCGTGCCCGGGGCCCGGCAGCAGCGCGCCCGGCGCGTGCTCGCCCAGCCCCCCGCCGATGGGGTCGCTCACCACGGCGAGCCGCGAGCCGTCGTCGAAGACGGCCTCGACGTGCACCTCGGTGACGACGTCGGCCACGCCCGGCAGGACGTCGGCGGGCCCGAGCACCGCACGCGCCGCCGCGATCGCCTCGGCGAGCCGGCGTCCGTCGCGGGCCGCCTCGCAGACGGTGTCGGCGATGAGGGCGGTCGCCTCCGGGACGTTGAGCCTGAGGCCCCGGGCCCGGCGGGCCCGTGCCAGTTCGGCGGCCCCGAAGAGCAGCAGCCGGTCACGTTCGGTGGGGGTCAGTCTCACGACGCGACACCTCCTTGCCTTCCACCATTTAGAGCATCACTCTAACCACAGCCTAGCCCTGCACCACAGGAAGCGAAAGCATTGACGGGCTGGCCTGGAACGCGTCACATTGAACGCCGCTCAAATTATTGGGTGTGCACACAGGCGGCCGATCGAAGGAGACCAGCCATGCCCATCGAACGGCACGGAGTCGACACCATCCCCGACGAGGAACGCACCAGCGGACCCCGCGACCTCGTCTCGATCCTGCTCGGGTCCAACCTGTGCCTCGGCGTGATCGTCTTCGGCTGGCTGCCGCCGTCCTTCGGCCTCGACTGGTGGGCGTCGGTCAGCTCGGTAGTGGCGGGCACCGTCGTCGGCACGGCGGTCACGGCCCCGCTCGCCCTGGTGTCCCTGCGCACCGCGACGAACCTCTCGACGTCCTCGGGCGCCCAGTTCGGCGTCCGCGGCCGGCTGGTCGGCTCGGTCGTGGGCCTGCTGCTGGCCCTCGGCTACACCGCGCTGACCGTCTGGATCGGCGGCGACGTGATGGTGAGCGTCCTGCACCGGCTGTTCGGGCTGCCTGCGACGGAGGCCTCGTACGCCGTGGTCTACGCGCTGCTGGCCGCGGCGACGGTGGCGGGCGCGGTGTACGGCTACCGCGTGCTCCTCGCGATGTCGCGCGTACTGGCCGTCGCCATGACCGCGCTGCTGGCCCTCGGGATGATCGCGTACGCACCGCACTTCACCACCTCCGCGCTCCCGGAGACCGGCGGCTACCTGCTCGGCTCGTTCTGGCCGACGTGGCTGCTGGCGGCGGTCGCGGCGGGCCTGTCCGGGCCCATCGCCTTCATCACCCTGCTCGGTGACTACACCCGCTACATCTCCCCCGCCCGCCACAGTCCGCGCACGGTCCTGCACGCCACCTGGCTGGGCCTGCTCGCCGGCCTCCTGGTCCCGCAGCTCTTCGGCACCTTCACTGCGTACGCCGCACGCGCCGCCCTCGACTACGCCGGCCCGCTGGTGGCGGCCTCCCCCGGCTGGTACCTGGTGCCGCTGCTGCTCGCCGCCTCGGCGGGATCGGTCGGCAACGCGGGACTGATGCTCTACTCGATGGGCCTGGACCTCGACGCGATCCTGCCGCGCGCCTCACGCGCCCGGGCCACCTGCACGGTCGCCGTGGTAGCCACCGCGTGCGTCTTCGCCGGCCACTACGCGTCCAGCACCCAGGACGCGATGACGTCCTTCGTGCTGCTGCTCACCGCGATCGGCACGCCCTGGGCCGTCATCACCCTGATCGGTTTCGTCCGCTGCCGCGGCGTCTACGACCCGGACGCCCTCCAGGTCTTCAACCGCCGCTCCCGGGGCGGCGTCTACTGGTACCGCGGCGGCTGGAACATCCCGGCCACCACGGCCTGGGCGCTCGGCGCCTGCGTCGGCGTGCTGGCGGTCTCGCTCCCGTCGTACGAGGGTCCGCTGCTGTCCCTGACGGGCGGCGTGGACTGCAGCTTCCTGCTGTCGGGGGCGGTCGGCGGCGCCCTCTACCTCGCCCTGACCCGGGGCGCGTCCGCCGTGCCCGTCCCCTCGGACGCGGAGCGCGAGGCGGCCCCGCTCTCGCCGTGACGGGTGCCGAGTCCGCGCCGTCGGACGCGGGAGCCCGCCCCGGCCGGGGCGGGCTCCCGCGCGGTGCAGGAGGGGGCTCAGCCCAGCGGGTGCATCCAGCCGTGCCTGTCCTCGGCGATGCCGCGCTGGATGTCGAGAAGGGCCTCGCGCAGCCGCAGGGTGACCTCGCCCGGCTCGCCGCCCGACTGCTGCCACTCGGTGCCGGTGCGCTTGACGGTGCCGACCGGGGTGATCACGGCGGCGGTGCCGCAGGCGAAGACCTCGGTGAGGGTGCCGTTCTCCGTGTCGCGCTGCCACTGGTCGATGGAGACGCGGCCCTCCTCCGCCCGGTAGCCGAGGTCACGGGCGACGCTGAGCAGCGAGTCGCGGGTGACACCGGCGAGCAGGGAGCCGGTCAGCTCGGGGGTGACGATCCTGTCGCCGTACACGAAGTACAGGTTCATGCCGCCGAGTTCCTCGACCCACTTGTGCTCCACGGCGTCGAGGTAGGCGACCTGGTCGCAGCCCTTCGCGGCGGCCTCGGCCTGCGCGAGCAGCGACGCGGCGTAGTTGCCGCCGGTCTTGGCGTCGCCCATGCCGCCGGGGACGGCGCGGACGCGGTCCTCGGAGAGCCAGATCGAGACGGGCCTGACGCCCCCGGCGAAGTACGCGCCGGCGGGCGAGGCGATGACGAGGAAGAGGTACTCGTTGGCGGGCTTCACCCCGAGGCCGACCTCGGTCGCGATCATGAACGGCCGCAGGTAGAGGGACTGCTCGCCGCCGTGCGCCGGGACCCAGGCACGGTCGTGCTGGACGAGGACGTCACAGGCCTCGATGAACGTCTCGACCGGCAGCTCGGGCATGCCGAGCCGGCGCGCGGAGGACTGGAAGCGTCGGGCGTTCATCTCGGGACGGAAGGTGGCGACGGAACCGTCGGGCTGGCGGTACGCCTTCAGGCCCTCGAAGATCTCCTGCGCGTAGTGCAGGGTCATGTTCGCCGGGTCGAGGGAGAGCGGGCCGTACGGCACGAGCTGGCCGTCGTGCCAGCCGCGGCCCTCGGTCCACCGGATCGTCACCATGTGGTCGGTGAAGTGCCGGCCGAACCCGGGGTTGGCCAGGATGGCCTCGCGCTCCGCCTCGGAGAGCGGGGCGGCCGAGGGCTTGAGCTCGATGGTGGGCGTCGTCATGAGTGGTTGTCCTTCACCGGTTGTGTGTGACGGGCCGCGCTCACGCCTGTACTGCCTGTGGCCAGTGCTAGGACGTCCGAGCATTCCCTCATTCCGCGGCTCCGCGTTCGATTATCGCGTGTGCGGAGCCGTGGACGAAAAAGGTGTGAATGCGGCCCAGGGTTCGATGGTGGCACCCGGCGAGGGCATAAGAAAAGCCGCCGGGTGCGGATGCGACCCGGCGGCTCTTCCAGAAGTGAGTGGCGCGCGGGGTCAGCCGGCTACTCGTACGGCGAGGGCGTCGCCGATTTCCTCGGTCGTGCGCTCGGGTCCGCCGACGCGCTCCGCGAGGTCGCCGGCGACCGCGTCCTCGATCCTCGCGGCCTCGGCCTCGTGGCCGAGGTGGCGCAGCAGCAGGGCGACGGAGAGGACCGTGGCGGTGGGGTCGGCCTTGCCCTGGCCCGCGATGTCGGGCGCCGAGCCGTGCACGGGCTCGAACATCGAGGGGTACGCGCCGCTCGGGTTGATGTTGCCCGAGGCGGCGACGCCGATGCCGCCGGAGACGGCCGCGGCGAGGTCGGTGACGATGTCGCCGAAGAGGTTGTCGGTGACGATCACGTCGAAGCGCTCGGGCTGCGTGACGAGGTAGATCGTCGCCGCGTCCACGTGCATGTACTCGGTGGTGACCTCGGGGAACTCCTCGGCCACCCGGTTGAAGACGTCCGTCCACAGGTGACCGGCGAAGGTCAGCACGTTGTTCTTGTGGATGAGGGCGAGCTTCTTGCGCGGGCGGGCCTGGGCGCGGGCGAAGGCGTCCCGGACGACGCGCTCGACACCGAAGGCCGTGTTGACGGAGACCTCGGTGGCGACCTCGTGCGGGGTGCCCTTGCGGATGGTGCCGCCGTTGCCCGTGTAGGGGCCCTCGGTGCCCTCGCGGACGACGACGAAGTCGATCTCGGGCTGTCCCGCCAGCGGGGTGGCGACACCCGGGAGGAGCTTCGAGGGGCGCAGGTTCACATGGTGGTCGAAGGCGAAGCGGAGCTTGAGCAGGAAGCCCCGCTCCAGGACGCCGGACGGGACCGAGGGGTCGCCGATCGCGCCGAGCAGGATCGCGTCGTGCTTCTGCAGGGCCTCGAGGTCGGCGTCGGTGAGGGTCTCACCGGTGGCGTGGTAGCGCCTGGCGCCGAAGTCGAACTCCTTGGTCTCCAGCTTCACATCCTGCGGAAGGACGGCGGAGAGCACCTTCAGTCCCTGGGCCACGACCTCCTGGCCGATGCCGTCACCGGGAATCACTGCGAGATTGAGGCTGCGAGACATGACGGCACCGTACTCCTTGTCCCATGGGATGACACGCGATGTCCACCATCCGGACGTGGCGGGTGGTGGCGGAGCCGGGCGCGGAGGAGCCACGGGGGTATTCGTCAGACTGCGTTCACCCGTGCGTCTGCCGGTCGTCGGTCCGTGCTGGGAAGTTCACCGGCATGGACACCCCTGACGTCGGCATCCCGGAGCAGCTCGCCCGCCGTATGAGCATGGCCGAGCAGCACGAGTACCTGCGCGCGCGGCTCACGCGGCGCCGCGCGCTGGTGACCGCGGGCGCGTTCGCGGGCGGCGGGCTGCTCGCCGGATGCACGCCGGACAACGGGAGCCGCCCGCGGACGGCCGGCACGTCGTCGCGTCCGGCCACCGGCCGGGTTCCGGGCTCCGCAGTGACGCCGTTCGGGCGCCACCTCGCCTTCGGCGCGGACCCGAAGACGCAGATGCGGATTTCCTGGCAGGTGCCGTTCGCGGTCCGGAAGCCGTACGTCCGGGTGGGACTGACGCCATGGTCGCTGAGCCGGCGGATCGAGGCCGAGGTGCGCGACCTGCACACCCCGGGCGTCGCCGGGCAGCGGCTCGCGCTGGACCAGTACTACCTGCACGCGGCGCTCGACCGGCTGCGCCCGGGGACGACGTACTACTACGGCGTCGGCCACGAGGGGTTCGACCCCGCCGGCACGGAGCACCACGGGACGGTCGGCCGCTTCCGCACGGCGCCCGCGCACCCGGAGAAGTTCGTGTTCACGGCCTTCGGCGACCAGGGCGTCACGCCCGACGCCCTGGCCAACGACAAGGTGCTCCTCGGCCGCGGTCCGGCGTTCCACCTGCACGCGGGCGACATCTGCTACGCGGACGGGACCGGCCACGGCGAGGAGTCGGACATCTACGACCCGGCCGCCTGGGACCTCTTCCTGAAGCAGACCGAGACGGTGGCCCGGTCGGTGCCGTGGATGGTGACGACCGGCAACCACGACATGGAGGCCTGGTACTCGCCGAACGGCTACGGCGGCCAGTCCGCGCGCTGGTCGCTTCCCGGCAACGGCTTCGACGCGGAGCGGGCGCCGGGCGTCTACTCGTTCGTCTACGGCAATGTCGGCGTCGTGGCGCTGGACGCCAACGACGTGTCGTACGAGATCCCCGCCAACCTGGGCTACTCGGACGGCAGGCAGACCGCCTGGCTCGACCGGCGGCTCGGGGAGCTGCGCAGCCAGGTCGACTTCATCGTGGTCTTCTTCCACCACTGTGCCTACTCCACGTCGACGCACGCCTCCGACGGCGGGGTGCGGGACGTTTGGGTGCCGCTGTTCGCCAGACACCAGGTGGACCTGGTGATCAACGGGCACAACCACGTCTACGAGCGGACCGACGCCGTCAAGAACGGCGCGGTCGGCCGGCGGGTTCCCGTGGGCGCCACGACCGACCCCACCCGCGACGGCATCGTCTACGTCACGGCGGGAGGGGCGGGCAAGAGCCTCTACCGCTTCCCGGCGGGGGTGAAGGACAGCTACGAGGGAAGGGTGAGGGACCGCGAGTCCGTCGAGACCTTCCACTGGACCGAGGCGAAGCGGCGGAAGCCGGACAGCGTCGAGTGGTCACGGGTGCGGTACACCGGCTACTCGTTCCTCTCGGTGGAGGCCGAGACCGGCCCCGCTCCCCGGCTCACCGTCTCGGCGCTGGCGCAGAACGGCGAGCGGATCGACCACTTCGAGGTGCGGCGCGGCGCCTGAGCGCCGCGCCGCATCCCGAGCGGGCGCGGCTCCCGGCAGATGGGCGGATCAGTGGGCGTCAGTGGCCCGTCGCGCCGCCGTTGTCCCGGCGGTCGAGGGCGCGCTGGAGTGCCGCGGCGGCGTTCTTGCGGTCGGAGTCGCTGGTACGGGAAACGTGACGGACTCGGCGGACGGTCGTCTCGGCCATGATGGTCGGCTCCTTGCCTCCGGAAAATGACAACCGGAAGGGGGGTGAGGGATACGAGACGCCGGAGGGGCGGGGAGCGGTGCCGCAGGGGTTGCCTGCACGGGGCGCGGCTCACGACCGCCATTCGCTTGATCGAGCGAGACGTTCGGCTCCTACCAAGCTAGGCGAGGACCGCGCTTCTGTCTGCACGATTACTCGGACTTCCTACTATCTGAGACGGGGGGACCGGCCCACGGCTGTGACCTGCGGCGACGCGAACCGGCCGCGGCGCGCCCGCCGTCACAGCACGTCGCCGCGTCACAGCACGTCGCCGTCCCGCCAGTCGAAGACCAGCTCGTGCGCGGCGTCCAGCGGGCCCGCGGCGGCGGGACGCACGAAGGTGGTGCCCTCTTCCTCGGCCAGGCGCACGACACCCGCGGGGCCGAGCGCGCAGATGCGCCCGGGCCAGACCTGCCAGCCCCGGGCCGTGTAGAGGGCGGCGCCGTCGTCGCTGGCGGAGAGCGCGCCGAGAGCGTACGCGCCGTCGATGACCCGTTCGAGAGCCGCCATCACCTGCCCGCCCAGGCCCGTCCGGCGGACGTCGGGGCGCACGCCGACCGCCTCGACGTAGCCGACGCGCAGGGAGCGCCCCTGGTGCAGGACGCGCCGCTGGACCACGGACCCGTGGGCGGCGAGGCCCCGTTCGTCGTGGACGAGGGCGTGGATGCCGCCGAGGCCGTGGTCCCAGTCCTCGTCGCCGAAGTCGCCGTCAAAGGCGTCCTCCAGGAGGGCGCGGACGGCGCGGAGTTCGGCGGGGACGAGTTCCGCCGTGTGAGCGGTACGCAGTCGAGTGGCCATCGCCCCAGTATTCCCGGCGGTCCCGCCGCACCGGCCGCCGAGGGACGCGCACGGGCCGAAGGACGCGCACGGGCCGGGAAGCCGCCCCGATCGGCGGCCTCCCGGCCCGGAACCTCGGGGGGCCGAGGTCAGCCCATGTGCGGGTAGGTGTAGTCGGTCGGCGGGACCAGCGTCTCCTTGATGGCGCGGGTCAGGGTCCAGCGCATCAGGTTCTGCGGGGCGCCGGCCTTGTCGTTGGTGCCGGACGCGCGGCCGCCGCCGAAGGGCTGCTGGCCGACGACGGCGCCGGTCGACTTGTCGTTGATGTAGAAGTTGCCGGCCGCGTAGCGGAGCCTGTCCATCGTGTACGCGGCCGCCGCGCGGTCGTTGGAGATGACCGCACCGGTGAGCGCGTAGTCCGAGACCGACTCCATCTGGGCCAGCATCTCGTCGTACCGGTCGTCCTCGTAGACGTACACGGCGAGGAACGGGCCGAAGTACTCGGTCCGGAAGACCTCGTTCTCCGGGTCGGTGCACTCGACGACGGTCGGGCGCACGAAGTAGCCGACCGAGTCGTCGTACGAGCCGCCCGCGACGATCGTGCAGGCCGGGTCCGCCTTGGCGCGGTCGATGGCGGCCTTGTTCTTGGCGAAGGACCGCTCGTCGATGACGGCGCCCACGAAGTTGGCGAGGTCGGTGACGTCACCCATGGTCAGGTAGTCGACCTCGGCCGCGAACTCCTCTTTGAAGCCGGAGTTCCAGATGGAGGCGGGGAGGTACGCGCGGGAGGTCGCCGAGCACTTCTGGCCCTGGTACTCGAAGGCACCGCGGGTCAGGGCGGTCTTGAGGACGGCGCGGTCGGCGCTCGGGTGCGCGACCAGGAAGTCCTTGCCGCCGGTCTCGCCGACCAGACGCGGGTACGAGCGGTACTTCTCGATGTTGTTGCCGACCGTCTTCCACAGGTACTGGAAGGTCTTGGTGGAGCCGGTGAAGTGGATGCCGGCGAGGTCGCGGTGCTCCAGGGCGACCTTGGAGACCTCGACGCCGTCACCGGTGACGAGGTTGATGACGCCCTTGGGCAGGCCGGCCTCCTCCAGGAGCTGCATCAGCAGCACGGCGGCGTGGGTCTGCGTCGGGGACGGCTTCCACACGACGACGTTGCCCATCAGCGCGGGCGCGGTCGGCAGGTTGCCCGCGATCGCCGAGAAGTTGAACGGCGTGATCGCGTAGACGAAGCCCTCGAGCGGGCGGTGGTCGAGGCGGTTCCAGACGCCCGGCGAGTTGGCCGGGGGCTGCTCCGCGAGCAGGTCCCGGGCGTACTTGACGTTGAAGCGCCAGAAGTCGACGAGCTCGCACGGGCAGTCGATCTCGGCCTGCTGGGCGGTCTTCGACTGCCCGAGCATCGTGGAGGCGGCGAGGGTCTCGCGCCACGGGCCGGACAGCAGCTCGGCGGCGCGCAGGATGATCGCGGCACGGTCGTCGAAGGACATCGCGCGCCAGGCGGGGGCGGCGGCGAGGGCGGCATCGATCGCGTCCTGCGCGTCCTGCCGGGTGGCGTGCGCGCCGGTGCCGATGACGGCCTTGTGGTTGTGCGGCTGCACGACCTCGAAGCGCTCGCCGCCGCCGAGCCGCTTCACGCCGCCGATGGTCATCGGGAGCTCGATCGGGTTCTCGGCCAGCTCCTTGAGCCTGGCCTCCAGGCGGGCGCGCTCCGGGGAGCCGGGGGCGTAGCCCTGCACCGGCTCGTTGACGGGGGTGGGGACCTGGGTCACAGCGTCCATGGGTTCCGTAACTCCTTAGTGAGCAGGTGGTTCGAACTCAGCCCTTGGTGAGGATGGAGCGGGCGAAGAACAGGAGGTTGGCCGGCTTCTCCGCGAGGCGGCGCATGAAGTAGCCGTACCAGTCGGTGCCGTACGCGGTGTACACCCGCATGCGGTGGCCCTCGGCGGCGAGCCGCAGGTGCTCCTCGCCGCGGATGCCGTACAGCATCTGGAACTCGTACTCGTCGAGCTTGCGCCCGGCACGCCGCGCGAGTTCCTGGGCGATGGAGATCAGCCGGGGGTCGTGGGACCCGATCATCGGGTATCCGTCGCCCTCCATCAGGATGCGCAGGACCCGGACGTACGCCTTGTCGATCTCGGTCCTGTCCTGGTACGCGACCTCGGCGGGCTCCTTGTAGGCGCCCTTCACCAGACGCACGCGGCTGCCGTTCGCGGCGAGACGGCGGGCGTCGGCCTCGGTGCGGAAGAGGTAGGCCTGGATGACGCAGCCGGTCTGCGGGAAGTCCTTCCGCAGCTCCTCGTGGATCGCGAACATCGAGTCGAGGGTGGTGTGGTCCTCGGCGTCCAGGGTGACCGTGGTGCCGATGGCGGCGGCGGCCTCGACGACGGGCCGGACGTTGGCGAGCGCCAGCTCGTGCCCGCCCTCCAGCGCCTGGCCGAACATCGACAGCTTGACGGACATCTCGGCCCGGGTGCCGAGGTCCAGCCGCGCGAGGTGCTCGATGAGCTCCAGGTAGGCGTCCCGGGCGGCGGCGGCCTGCTCGCGGGTGGTGATGTCCTCGCCGACGACGTCGAGGGTGACCTCAAGACCCCGGGCGACGGCTTCCTGCACGATCGGTACGACCTGGCCGACCGTCTCACCGGCGATGAAGCGGGCGACCACCTGCTTGGTGCCGGGGGCCGCCGACACGAAACGGCGCATCCGGTCGCTGCGCGACGCGGCGAGAATCACGGGACCCAGCACGGGGCACCTCCACGGGAAGTACGGACGGCCGCGGACCCGGAAACGACGCCCGGGTACGGCACGGAGAACCACCGTGAAACCTAAGGATCCTCCCGATCGTCGGCCATCGACAGCTGTCACGCATCCGTGCCCTGGATCTCAGACATCTGTATGAGGCCGGTGGAGAAATGAGAGAGAATGCCCGCGTGACGGGCGATTTCAAGGCGGGCAGACCGGCCGGACGCGGTGAGTACCAGGAGCTGGTCGACGAGATCTCGGCCCTCCTCGGCGCCCCCGCGACGCTGGAGAACCGGGACTTCGAGCTGATCGCCTTCGGCGCCTACGACAGCGAGGGCGACTTCGACGAGGCCGCCCTCGACCCGGTGCGCACCCGCTCGATCCTCACCCGCCGCTCGACCCCGGCGGTCCGCGCCTGGTTCGAGGGTTTCGGCATCGCCAGGGCCACCGGCCCGGTCCGCATCCCGCCGACGCCGGAGGCGGGCGTCCACCGCGGACGCGTCTGCCTGCCGGTACGCCATCGGGGTGTCGTGCTGGGGTACGTGTGGCTCCTGGACGACGATCCGGGGCCGGCCGCCGGGCAGCTGGCCGCCGCCATGGAGGTCGCCGCCCGGCTCGGCGCCCTGCTCGCCGACGAGGCACAGGCGGGCGCCGACCTCACGCGCGAGCTGCGGGCGGTCCTGACGGCCGAGCGCGGCTGGCAGCGGGACATGGCGGTCGCCGAGCTGCGCACCGCACTCGGCCCCCGGGGGGACGGCCTGCACACGGTCGTGTGCGTGGCCCCGTGGCCCTCCGCCGACCCGGACGACGCCCCGTCCGTCCGTACGGTGCCGGGGGCGACCGCCCTGTGCACGGTGCCGTGGGGCGCGACGGGGCAGAGCCTGGCCCTGCTGGTGCGGCTGCGCTCGCCCGAGGTGCTGACCCCCGCGCTCACGGCGGCGTCGCGGTTCGTGCGGGAGGCGGCGGGCGCGGCCGCCGGGAGCACCTCGGGCCGCGGAGCCGCCAAGAGCACCTCGGGCCGCGGAGCCGCCGGGAGCACCTCGGGAAACGCGGCCGCCGGGAACCCCTCGGGCCGCGCGGCGTCCGGGAACCCCTCGGGCGGGGCGGCGTCCGGGAGCGCTACGGGCGGCGCGACGCCCGGAGGTCTTCCGGGTGCCGCGGCGGCCGGCGTCGCCGGGGCGCGCGCGGGACTCGCCGAACTGGGGGCCGCCTGGCAGGAGGCCTCGGCCGCCGCCCGTGCCGTCCTGGCCGAGCCGCGCCTCGGGCCGGTCGCCGAGTGGGCGTCCATCGGTCCCTTCCGGCTCCTGACGGCGCTCCCGCCGGACGCCGCCCACGACCCCGTCGTACGCACCCTGCTGGCCCCCGCCCATCGCGAACTGGCCCGCACCGCCGAGGTGTTCCTCGACTGCGCGGGCCAGGCGGGCCGCACCGCGGCGGAGCTGGGCGTCCACCGCCAGACCCTGTACTACCGCCTGTCCCGGGTCGAGCAGCTCACGGGCCTGGACCTGGACGACGGCGAGGACCGGCTGCTGCTGCACATGGCGCTGAAGGGGGCGCGGCTGTAGGGCTGTCCAGGATCTTCCGGTGTGGGTGGCGCGTCTCCTTCACTGCATGTCAGGCGCTGAAGAACGAGGTCACCTGCCCCTCCACCATGGCACACGAAGATCATTCCGCGAGGACTCCTCAGCCGGACACATCCATGCGCTGTGTGCCGATGACCGACAGCAGCCGCAGCGCCTCCTGTTCGGGAGAGCCGGGCTCGACCGTGAAGAGCACGATCTGCTGGTCCCGGCCGGCGATGTCGAGGAAGGTGCAGTTGAGGGTGATGGGACCGATCAGCGGGTGATCGACGGTCTTGAGCAGGGTGGGCTCGGGGCGCACGTCGTGCGCGGCCCACAGCCGGGCGAACTCCGCGCTGCCGGCGAGGAGGTCGCCCACCAGCGTGGCCACCTCGCGGTCGTCGGGGTGGCGGGCGGCGGCGGCGCGCAGGCGCCGTGCCGCGGCGCGGGCGAACGCC
Source organism: Streptomyces sp. NPDC005551 (assembly GCF_042871785.1). Taxonomy (NCBI): domain Bacteria; kingdom Bacillati; phylum Actinomycetota; class Actinomycetes; order Kitasatosporales; family Streptomycetaceae; genus Streptomyces; species Streptomyces sp. NPDC005551. Next base: position 16,210 of record NZ_JBIAJE010000019.1, read on the forward strand.
TCCGCGTCGAACGGGTCGAGGCGAAGCAGTACATCCGCCGCTTCGTGGTGTCGTATCCCGTCCCCGCGCCGAACTGTCCCGAACCGGACTACGACTCGGTGGTCGAGACATGGTTCGACTCGATGGACGACCTCAACGCGCTCTTCTTCTGCGAGAACTTCCTGAAGACCGTCGACCCGGACCACAAGAACTTCGACGACCTGAACAGCTTTGGAAGCATCATCTGCGAAGAGGAGGTGGTCGTCGGCTGAGAGCCCGGCACCGAGTCGCCACGGCCTCCACCGACAGCCGGGCGGGTTCCGGCGTTTCCGCAGGACGCGGTGCGCACGAAGTCGCGGACCCTGCAGGCCCGGCGCTGGCCGCGGGGGCCCCGGCCGGTCTCAGCCGCCCGTCTTCGCCGTCGCCTCGATCACCCGCCGCAGCCCCTCCGTGAGGTGCGAGGCCTGCGTCGCCGACGCCGGGTCGAAGAGCCACTGCACGCACAGGCCGTTGAGCAGGGTCTGGTAGAAACCGCCGACCGTACGCAGCGTCTCGTCGTCGACGTCGGACTCCCGGCCGCCCAGGAGCAGGGGAATCAGGCCCCGGCGCCCCTCGTCCTGGGCCTTCACCAGCTGCTCGCGCACCCCGGGCAGCCGGTCGTCGTTGGTGATCACCTCGAAGGTGAGCATCCAGATCGATCGGGCCTCGGTGAAGGACCGGGTGACGTTCGCCCAGACCTCCTGGAAACGCTCCAGGGAGCCGGGCTCCCCCACCGTGCCGTCCCCGCCGAAGCCGTCGAACCCCTCACCCAGGTTCGCGATCAGGTCGACGTAGGCCTCCGCGAGCAGCGCGTCCTTCGAGCCGTAGTGGTAGCCGATGGACGCCAGGTTCGTCCCCGACTCCTTGACGACGTCGCGCGCGGTGGTGCGCACGAACCCCTTCTCCAGCAGGCAGCGCTTGGCGCCCTCGAGCAGATCCTCACGGTGTCCCATACGAGCAGCGTACCGCCGATCCAGACAGCCGTCCTAAACGGGCGTACTAGACAGACGTATAAGACATCCGTACAGTCCCTGCCATGATGCACTCGGCCCCGAGCCCCACCCCCGCATCCGGCCCCCGCGCCGGCCGCCGCGAATGGACCGCCCTCGGCGTCCTGATGCTGCCGCTGCTTCTCGTCTCCATGGATGTCTCCGTCCTCTACTTCGCCATCCCCGCGATCAGCGCGGACCTGGAGCCGAGCGGCACCCAACAGCTGTGGATCTTCGACATCTACGCGTTCGTGCTCGCCGGCCTGCTCATGACGATGGGCTCCCTGGGCGACCGCATCGGACGCCGCAAGCTGCTGATGTTCGGCGCCGCCGCCTTCGGGACCGCCTCCGTCGTCGCCGCGTACGCCGACAGCGCCGAGACCCTGATCGCGGCCCGCGCCCTCCTCGGCATCGGCGGCGCGACCCTGATGCCGTCGACGATGGCGATCATCCGCACGATGTTCACGGACCCCGGCCAGCGGGCGAAGGCGATCGGCCTGTGGTCCGGCGTGATGACCGGCGGCATCGCCCTCGGCTCGGTGATGAGCGGTGTCCTCGTCGAGTACTTCTGGTGGGGCTCCGTCTTCCTCGTCAACCTGCCCGCGATGGTGCTGCTGCTGGTGCTCGGCCCGGTCCTGCTGCCCGAGTCCAGGAACCCCGATCCCGGCCGCTTCGACCTGCTCGGCGTGCCGCTGTCCATGGCGGCCGTGCTGCCCCTGATCTACGGCGTCAAGGAGATCCCCTCCGAGGGCTGGCGGCCGGAGTACGTGATCTCCGTCGCCGTCGGCCTGCTCTTCGCCGCGCTCTTCGTCCGCCGCCAGCGCACCGCCGAATCCCCGCTGATCTCCCCCGAGTTGTTCCGCGGACGCGGCTTCGCCCCCGCCGTCGTCCTCAACCTCGTCTCCTCGTTCGCCATGATGGGCTCGGCGTACTTCACCACCCAGTACCTTCAGTCGGTGCTCGGCAAGAGCTCCATGGAAGCCGCGCTCTGGGCCCTGCTGCCGACCGTCCTGGTCGGCGTCGCCGCCCCGGTCGCCGCGCAGTTGGTGCACAAGGGCGTGCACCGCGGCCACGTCGTCGCCGGCGGCTTCGTCGTCGCCGCCTGCGGCTACGGACTGCTCGTCCTCGCCGGTACGGACTCCCTGTGGCTGGTGCTGGCGGGCGCGGGCGTCCTCGCCTCCGGAATCGTCACCGTGATGTCCCAGATGATGGACCTGGCCCTCGGCACGGTCCCCGTCGGCAACGCGGGCACGGCCTCCTCCCTCCTGGAGACCGGCGCGGAGTTCGGCGGCGCGCTGGGGATGGCGGTCCTCGGTTCCATCGGCACCGCCGTCTACCGCCACGAGATGCCGGACTCCGCTCCGGCCGCGGCCCGGGAGACCCTCGGCGGCGCACTGGCCGCCGCCCGGCACCTGCCGGACGGTGCCGGCGCCACCCTGACGACGGCCGCCCGGGAAGCCTTCACCAGCGGCATGAACGCCGCGGCCGTCGCCGGAGCGCTCCTCCTCCTGGGCGCGGCGGCCCTCGCCACGGCCACGCTGCGCCGGGTGCAGGTGCACCCCACTCCGGCCGAGCAGACCTCGCACCCCGCCCAGGAGAGTCTCAGCCGGTCCGGCGCATGAGGACGAGGCCGCGGGCCGACACGGGCACCCGGGGGCGGAACCCCTGGAGGGCGGCCTCAATGCCGGGTGCCGGGCCCGTTCCGCATGCCAGGATGGAGCCGTGGCACAGACATTCGGTACGCCGTTCATCGGCCGGTCAGAAGAACTGGCCCGCCTCACCGGCGTGCTGACCCGCGCCCGCGCGGGAGACCCCCGCGCCGTCCTGGTCGCGGGAGACGCCGGCGTCGGCAAGACCCGCGTCCTCACCGAAGCCGCCGCGCACGCCGCCACCACCGGCATGACGGTCCTCACCGGCCACTGCGTCGACCTCGGCGACGTGGGCCTGCCGTATCTGCCGTTCACCGAGATCCTCGGCGCGCTCGCGGCGGACGAACGGTTCGCCCCCGCCCTCGCGGCCCACCCCGCCGTCGACCGGCTGCTGGGCAGCGGAGCCGACGGCGCCTACGACGCGGGCGGCCGGCTGCGCCTGTTCGAGGGCGTGGCAGGACTCCTGCGCGACGTCGGCGCGATCACGCCCCTCCTGCTCGTCCTGGAGGACCTGCACTGGGCGGACCAGTCCTCCCGCGACCTGCTGCGCTTCCTGCTCAGCCGCGGCCTGCTCCAGCTCCCGCAGACCCGCGGCCCGGGCGCGGCGGCGGGCGGCGCCCCCACCCACCGCCTCGCCGTCTTCGCCTCGTACCGCGCCGACGACCTGCACCGCCGCCACCCGCTGCGCCCGCTGCTCGCCGAGTTGATCCGGCTGCCCGCGGTCGACCGCCTGGAGCTGCGGCCGATGCGCGACGCGGAGGTGGCCAGCCTGGTGCGCGCCCTCGGCACCGAGCCGGTGCCGGACACGACGGTCCGCCGCATCGTCGAGCGCGCCGAGGGCAACGCGTTCTACGCGGAGGAGCTGCTCGCCGCCACCGCGGACGCCGTACCCGGTGCCGCCGAGCCCGAAGCCGGAGTGATGCCCAGCGCTCTCGCCGACGTCCTCCTCATCCGCTTCGAGCAACTGCCCGCCACCGCCCAGCAGGTGCTGCGCACCGCCGCCGTGGCCGGCCGCCGCGTCGAGCACGGCCTGCTGCGCGATGCCGTCCAACTGCCGGAGGAAGAACTGGAGTCGGCGCTCCGCGAGGCCGTCGGCAGGCAACTCCTCGTCCCCGCCGAGGGCGACACGTACACCTTCCGGCACGCCCTCATCCGTGAGGCCGTCTACGCCGACCTGCTGCCGGGCGAACGGGTCAGGCTGCACCGCGCGTTCGCCGGGCTCCTCGCCGGACGCGGCGACCCGGCGAAGAGCGCCGCGGAGCGCGCCCACCACTCGCGGGAGAGCCACGACCTGGCCGACGCGCTGCGGGCGTCCCTGGAGGCCGCCGACCACGCGGCCTGTGTCGGCGCGCCCGCCGAGGAGCTGCGCCACCTGGAGTCCGCCCTCGACCTGTGGCCCGCCGTGGCACCCACGGCCCGCCCCGAGGACGTCCTCGACACCGTCACCCTCACGCTGCGCGCCTCCGCGGCCGCCGCCCACGCGGGCGAGAGCCACCGGGCGGTCACACTGACCCGGGCCGCGCTCGCCCGGGCGGGCTCGGACGCCGACTCCGAACTGGCCGTCCGCGTCCGCTACACCCTCGCGGGCAACCTCATCCGCGTCGACCGGCTGAAGGCGGCGTTCACGTACAGCAGTGAGGCCCTCGCCATGATCCCGGCCGACCCCCCGTCGCGCACATGGGTGTGGGCCGCGGCCACCCACGCCATGGCGGCCCGCTACATGGGCCACGACGAGGACGCCCAGCGGATCGCCCGGCAGGCCCTGCGCGTCGCCGAGGACCTCGGGATCGCCGACGCGCAGGCGGACCTGACGATCTCCCTGGTCGGGCTCGAGGGCCACAACCGCCGCACCCCGCAAGGCCGCCTCCGGCTGGCGCGGGCACGCGGACTGGCCCGTCACGCCGGCAACGTCTCCGTCGAGATGCGGGCACTGTTCAACCTCGCGGTCGGCTGCTACGAGTCCGGCGACCTGGACGAGTGCCTGACCTGGCTCTCCGACGGACTCGGGCGCGCGGGCCGCTCCGGCCTGCTGTCCTCGTCGTACGCGCTGGAGCTGCGCTATCTCCAGTCCCTGGTCTTCTACACCCTGGGCCGCTGGGACGACTGCGCCCGGGCCGCCGCCGACGACGCCGAGCGGCTGCCCGCGGCGGCCGGGTTCGCCACCGGCCCCGCCCTGTACGTGGCACTGGCGCGGGGCGACCAGCGGGCCGCCGACCGGGCCCACGCCCTCCTCGACGGACCGTTCGACTGGATGGCCACCCTCGTCGCGGGCATCGTGCTGACCGACGCCGCGGCGTTGCGCGGTGACCCGGAGGCGGCCGTCGCCCGGGTCCGTACGACGATCACGACCCTCGCCGGTGAGGCGGGCGCCGAGCGGCCGGACGTCGCGGTGCACCTGGCCGCGCTCGCCCTGGCCGCGGTCGCCGACCGGGCCGAACAGCTGCGCCGGGCCGGCGACCTGGCGGGCGTCCGCCGCTGGACGGACACCGCGGACGAGCTGGTGGAGCTGGCCCGCGTCACGGCCGCGAAGGGCGAGGACGGCTCGCGGCAGGGTCCCGAGGGCCTCGCCTGGCTGGCCCGCGCCGAGGCCGAGTGGACCCGCGCCCGCACCGGCCCCGATGTCGCGGCCTGGGAGAGGGCCGTCGCCGCCTTCGACTACGGCGACCCGTACGAGCCGGCCCGCTGCCGGCGGAGGCTGGCGGAGGCGCTGCTGGCCGCGGACCGCCGCGAGGAGGCCGCCGAGCAGGCGCGCGCGGCACGCGAGACGGCCGTGCGGCTCGGGGCCGTACCGCTGTGCGAGGCCCTGGACGCCCTCGTCAGGCGCGGCCGGCTCGCCCGGACGGAGCCCCCCGAGCGGGACGGCGCGGTCCTGACGGCCCGGGAGTACGAGGTGCTGCGGCTCCTCGCGCTCGGCCACACCAACCGCCGGATCGGCGAGGAGCTGTTCATCAGCGGCAAGACGGCGAGCGTCCACGTGTCGAACATCCTCGCCAAGCTGGGCGCGGCCGGGCGCACGGAGGCCGTGGCCATCGCCTACCGGCAGGGCCTGATCGAGCCGGAGCGCACGGCGTCCGGCTGACGCCCGGCGTCCCGCCGCACGACGGAGGGCCGGACCACCCGAAGGTGACCCGGCCCTCAGCTCGCCACACCCGTACTTCCGTACGGCGCGCAGCGGTTGTGCGCTACTCAGACGAGGTTGACCGAGCGCGCCGACGTGGCGCCGATCTCGTCGGCGACCTCGGTGAGGACGGACTGCGGGACCGTGTCGTCGACCGTGAGGACCGCGAGGGCCTCGCCGCCGACGGCCGCGCGGGCGACCTGCATGCCCCCGATGTTGATGCCGGCCTCGCCGAAGACACGGCCGACGGTGCCGACGACACCGGGACGGTCCTCGTAGCGCAGGACGACCATGTGGTCGGCGAGCGCGAGGTCGACGTCGTAGTCACCGACGGCGACGATCTTCTGGAGGTGCTTGGGGCCGGCCAGCGTGCCGGAGACGGAGACCTCCTGGCCGTCGCCGAGCGTGCCGCGGACGGTGACCACGTTCCGGTGGTCCGGGGACTCGGAGCTGGTCGTCAGACGGACCTCGACACCGCGCTCCTGCGCGAACAGCGGCGCGTTCACGTACGACACGGTCTCGTCGACGACGTCCTCGAACACGCCCTTGAGCGCGGACAGTTCGAGCACCTTGACGTCGTGCTGGGTGATCTCGCCGTACACCTCGACGTCGAGGCGGACCGCGACCTCGCTCGCGAGGGCGGTGAAGATGCGGCCGAGCTTCTCGGCGAGCGGCAGACCCGGCTTGACGTCCTCGGCGATGACGCCGCCCTGGACGTTCACCGCGTCCGGCACGAGCTCACCGGCGAGGGCGAGACGCACGGAGCGGGCGACGGCGATACCGGCCTTCTCCTGCGCCTCGTCGGTGGAGGCGCCGAGGTGCGGGGTGCAGACGACCTGGTCGAGCTCGAAGAGCGGGGAGTCCGTGCAGGGCTCCTTCGCGTACACGTCGAGGCCGGCGCCGGCGACGCGGCCCTCCTTGAGCGCCGAGTACAGCGCCTCCTCGTCGACGATGCCGCCGCGCGCGGCGTTCACGATGCGCACCGACGGCTTGACCTTGTGCAGCGCCTCGTCGCCGATCAGGCCGAGCGTCTCGGGGGTCTTGGGCAGGTGCACGGTGATGAAGTCGGCGACCTCGAGCAGCTCGTCCAGCGACAGGACCTTCACGCCCATCTGGGCGGCGCGCGCGGGCTGCACGTACGGGTCGTAGGCGACGACCTTCATGCCGAACGCGGACATGCGCTGGGCGACCAGCGCGCCGATGCGGCCGAGGCCGACGACGCCGAGGGTCTTCTCGGCCAGTTCGACGCCCGTGTACTTGGAGCGCTTCCACTCGCCGTTCTTCAGAGCGGTGTTGGCCTGCGGGATGTGCCGCGCGGTGGCCAGCAGGAGGCCGCAGGCAAGCTCGGCCGCGGTCACGATGTTCGACGTGGGGGCGTTGACGACCATGACGCCGGCCTTGGTGGCGGCGGAGACGTCGACGTTGTCCAGGCCGACGCCGGCCCGTGCGACGACCTTCAGCTTCTTCGCGGCGGCGACGGCCTCGGCGTCGACCTTGGTGGCCGAGCGGATCAGGATCGCGTCCACGTCGGCGATCGCGGGCAGCAGCTCGGCGCGGTCCGCGCCGTTGCACTGCCGGATCTCGAAGTCCGGGCCCAGGGCGTCGACGGTCGCGGGCGACAGCTCTTCAGCGATGAGTACGACAGGTTTCGAGCTCACGTGAGTCCTCACAAGTCCAATGCGGACGGCCGTCCCGACGGCCGCATGCGGTGGAGGGTTGTCGGCGGCCCGGGGAGGTGCAGGTGCGGTCCCGTGCCGAGTGGCGTGGGGGCGGGCCTTCACTTCCTCGGTGTCGCTTGAGCCGCGTGGAAGACGCACGACGCTGTGGGCCTGACGCGTTTGTTGTGCAGCAGTCTAGTGCTGCCGCGGGGGCCGACTTGCGCCTCCGCGTAAGGATCACCCGGACGTGGCCGGCCTCGGTGGACAACAGCGTTACCGGGGGTTCGGCGGGGGGGGGGGGGGGGGGCCCCCCCCCCCCCCCCCCCCCCGGGCCCCCCCCCCCCCCGGGTTAACCCCCAAAAAAAATTGGAGGACAAATTACGGGGGGTTCAACGAGTTGGTTTTTAGGAAAGGGTGTT
>NZ_JBIAJE010000020.1:0-1415 GCF_042871785.1 Streptomyces sp. NPDC005551
ACACAGTGGACGCGAGCAACTGAGGACAAGCCCTCGGCCTATTAGTACCAGTCACCTCCACACCTTGCGGTGCTTCCAGATCTGGCCTATCAACCCAGTCGTCTACTGGGAGCCTTAACCCCTCAAAGGGGGTGGGAATACTCATCTCGAAGCAGGCTTCCCGCTTAGATGCTTTCAGCGGTTATCCCTCCCGAACGTAGCCAACCAGCCATGCCCTTGGCAGGACAACTGGCACACCAGAGGTTCGTCCGTCCCGGTCCTCTCGTACTAGGGACAGCCCTTCTCAATATTCCTACGCGCACAGCGGATAGGGACCGAACTGTCTCACGACGTTCTAAACCCAGCTCGCGTACCGCTTTAATGGGCGAACAGCCCAACCCTTGGGACCGACTCCAGCCCCAGGATGCGACGAGCCGACATCGAGGTGCCAAACCATCCCGTCGATATGGACTCTTGGGGAAGATCAGCCTGTTATCCCCGGGGTACCTTTTATCCGTTGAGCGACGGCGCTTCCACAAGCCACCGCCGGATCACTAGTCCCGACTTTCGTCCCTGCTCGACCCGTCGGTCTCACAGTCAAGCTCCCTTGTGCACTTACACTCAACACCTGATTACCAACCAGGCTGAGGGAACCTTTGGGCGCCTCCGTTACTCTTTGGGAGGCAACCGCCCCAGTTAAACTACCCATCAGACACTGTCCCTGATCCGGATCACGGACCCAGGTTAGACATCCAGCACGACCAGAGTGGTATTTCAACGATGACTCCCCCTGAGCTGGCGCTCAGAGTTCACAGTCTCCCACCTATCCTACACAAGCCGAACCGAACACCAATATCAAACTGTAGTAAAGGTCCCGGGGTCTTTCCGTCCTGCTGCGCGAAACGAGCATCTTTACTCGTAGTGCAATTTCACCGGGCCTATGGTTGAGACAGTCGAGAAGTCGTTACGCCATTCGTGCAGGTCGGAACTTACCCGACAAGGAATTTCGCTACCTTAGGATGGTTATAGTTACCACCGCCGTTTACTGGCGCTTAAGTTCTCAGCTTCGCACGCCCGAAAGCGCACTAACCGGTCCCCTTAACGTTCCAGCACCGGGCAGGCGTCAGTCCGTATACATCGCCTTACGGCTTCGCACGGACCTGTGTTTTTAGTAAACAGTCGCTTCTCGCTGGTCTCTGCGGCCACCCCCAGCTCGAGCAGCAAGTGCTCTCACCAGTGATGGCCCCCCTTCTCCCGAAGTTACGGGGGCATTTTGCCGAGTTCCTTAACCATAGTTCACCCGAACGCCTCGGTATTCTCTACCTGACCACCTGAGTCGGTTTAGGGTACGGGCCGCCATGAAACTCGCTAGAGGCTTTTCTCGACAGCATAGGATCATCCACTTCACCACAATCGGCTCGGCATCAGGTCTCAGC
>NZ_JBIAJE010000020.1:1508-3267 GCF_042871785.1 Streptomyces sp. NPDC005551
ACGTTCCTACACCCTTACCCCGGGACAACCACCGCCCGGGATGGACTACCTTCCTGCGTCACCCCATCACTCACCTACTACAGGTCTGGACCGTCGGCTCCACCACTTTCCTTTCCCCGAAGGGTCCGGAACGGCTTCACGGACTTAGCATCGCCTGGTTCGATGTTTGACGCTTCACAGCGGGTACCGGAATATCAACCGGTTATCCATCGACTACGCCTGTCGGCCTCGCCTTAGGTCCCGACTTACCCTGGGCAGATCAGCTTGACCCAGGAACCCTTAGTCAATCGGCGCACACGTTTCTCACGTGTGTATCGCTACTCATGCCTGCATTCTCACTCGTGAACCGTCCACCACTAGCTTCCGCTGCGGCTTCACCCGGCACACGACGCTCCCCTACCCATCCCAACGGGCGTTGGCCCTATTGCTGGAATGACACGACTTCGGCGGTACGCTTGAGCCCCGCTACATTGTCGGCGCGGAATCACTAGACCAGTGAGCTATTACGCACTCTTTCAAGGGTGGCTGCTTCTAAGCCAACCTCCTGGTTGTCTGTGCGACTCCACATCCTTTCCCACTTAGCGTACGCTTAGGGGCCTTAGTCGATGCTCTGGGCTGTTTCCCTCTCGACCATGGAGCTTATCCCCCACAGTCTCACTGCCGTGCTCTCACTTACCGGCATTCGGAGTTTGGCTAAGGTCAGTAACCCGGTAGGGCCCATCGCCTATCCAGTGCTCTACCTCCGGCAAGAAACACACGACGCTGCACCTAAATGCATTTCGGGGAGAACCAGCTATCACGGAGTTTGATTGGCCTTTCACCCCTAACCACAGGTCATCCCCCAGGTTTTCAACCCTGGTGGGTTCGGTCCTCCACGAAGTCTTACCTCCGCTTCAACCTGCCCATGGCTAGATCACTCCGCTTCGGGTCTTGAGCGCGCTACTGAATCGCCCTATTCGGACTCGCTTTCGCTACGGCTTCCCCACACGGGTTAACCTCGCAACACACCGCAAACTCGCAGGCTCATTCTTCAAAAGGCACGCAGTCACGACTGCATGTGCAAGCACATACAGCGACGCTCCCACGGCTTGTAGGCACACGGTTTCAGGTACTATTTCACTCCGCTCCCGCGGTACTTTTCACCATTCCCTCACGGTACTATCCGCTATCGGTCACCAGGGAATATTTAGGCTTAGCGGGTGGTCCCGCCAGATTCACACGGGATTTCTCGGGCCCCGTGCTACTTGGGTGTTTCTCAAACGAGCCGTTGACGTTTCGACTACGGGGGTCTTACCCTCTACGCCGGACCTTTCGCATGTCCTTCGCCTACATCAACGGTTTCTGACTCGTCTCACGGCCGGCAGACCGTAAAAGAGAAATCCCACAACCCCCACGACGCAACCCCTGCCGGGTCTCACACGTCGTAGGTTTAGCCTCATCCAGTTTCGCTCGCCACTACTCCCGGAATCACGGTTGTTTTCTCTTCCTGCGGGTACTGAGATGTTTCACTTCCCCGCGTTCCCTCCACATACCCTATGTGTTCAGGTATGGGTGACAGCCCATGACGACTGCCGGGTTTCCCCATTCGGAAACCCCCGGATCAAAGCCTGGTTGACGGCTCCCCGGGGACTATCGTGGCCTCCCACGTCCTTCATCGGTTCCTGGTGCCAAGGCATCCACCGTGCGCCCTTAAAAACTTGGCCACAGATGCTCGCGTCCACTGTGCAGTTCTCAAACAACGACCAACCACCCATCACCC